>NZ_PDHO01000153.1 GCF_002887815.1 Mycobacterium sp. ENV421
TGGACACCCGGCTGAAGATAACGATGGCACGCTTAAGTTCTCGGATCTCCTGCTCAAGCTCTTTGACCTTCTGAGACTCGGCCGTTGTTACTCCGGGTTCGTACCCGTCGTCGATGTCGGCTTGGCGCACCCAGGAGCGCACCGACTCGACTCCGTAGCCGAGCTGGTGAGCGACCCGAGAAACGGTGCCCTGCTCAGTGCCGAGCTCCGCGCGCAACGCGCGGACCATCCGCACGGCTGCGGCCTTCTCCTCCGGGCTGTAACGGCGACTGGTCGGTTTCTTCCCCGACGACGATTCCGTGGGCATACCTGCATCCTCGTTTCCAAGGTCAGGAGCCTCCAGCATTTCCAGGGCGATTCAATGGGCGGGATCGGGTCAAGTGCCGATAACGCGCTCGCCGAATCGTTCAACGCCA
>NZ_PDHO01000027.1 GCF_002887815.1 Mycobacterium sp. ENV421
TGCGCAGCACCAGCGTTGCCCGCGGGCGGGTCGGCAGGATGTTCTCGATCAGGTTGGGCCGGTTGATCGAACTCCAGATTTCCCGGGCGGCGGCGACGGCCTGGGTGTCGGTCAGCCCCGCGTAGTGGTGGAAGTGCGAGGCCGGGTTCGCGAACGCGCCCGCCCGCATAGCCAAGAACCGGTCGACGTACCACTTCTCGATGTCCTCGATGCGGGCGTCGACGTATACCGAGAAGTCGAACAGGTCCGACACCATCAGGGTCGGACCCGTCTGTAGGACGTTGAGTCCCTCGAGGATCAGGATGTCGGGGTGCGTGACGACATGCTTCTCGCCCGGGACGATGTCGTAGATCAGGTGTGAGTACACCGGGGCGCACACCTGATCGGCGCCGGACTTCACCGTCGTCACGAACCGCATCAGCGCGCGACGGTTGTAACTCTCCGGAAAGCCCTTGCGATGCATCAGGTTTCGGCGGTTCAGCTCGGCGTTCGGATACAGGAAGCCGTCGGTGGTGACCAGGTCGACGCGGGGGTGGTGCTCCCAGCGAGCCAGCAGCGCCTGCAGCACGCGGGCGGTGGTCGACTTGCCGACGGCCACGCTGCCCGCCACACCGATGATGAACGGCACCGGCCGGTCCGGGTTCTGCTGCGGCTCACCGAGGAACTCGGAGGTGGCGGCGAACAGTCGCTGACGCGCGGCCACCTGTAGGTGGATGAGACGGGCCAGCGGAAGGTAGACCTCTTCGACCTCGAGCAGGTCGATCTGCTCGCCCAGGCCGCGCAGCCCAACCAGTTCGTCCTCCGTGAGCTTCAACGGAGTCGACATGCGCAGGGAACGCCATTGACTCCGGTCGAACTCGACGTAAGGGCTGGGTTCGCTCAGCCGCGCCATGGTGCCAGTCTTGCAGTTAGCTTGGTTGACATGCAGCCCGGCACCCTTATCCGCGATTACTTAACCCTCGGTTTGCGGTTCGACCGTATCGAGGAAGGCTACGTCGACTCCTTCACCGGCGATCCCGAATTGCGCCGCGCCGTGGCCGGCGAGCCCGCTCCCGAGCCGGCCGAACTGGCCCGGCAGGCCGATCGGTTGCTGACCGAACTGCCCGGCGTCGCCCGCGTAGATGGCTTCACCGACCAGCGCGCCGACTTCATCGGTGCGCACCTGCGGGCCCTGCAGTTCTCCGCGCGCAAGTTCGCCGGCGAGGAGGTGGGCTTCGTCGACGAGGTTCGGAACTACTTCGACGTCGAGATCAGTCGCGGCGACCCCGAGCGCTATCGCGCCGCCCACGCCCGCATCGGCGAGGTACTCGGCGGCAGCGGCCCGCTGGCCGACCGGATGGAAGCGCACCGCCGCTCCGACGAGATCCCGCCCGAACGGCTCGAGGAGTGCATTCACGCGTTCTCCAGCGCGCTGCGCGACACGGTGCGGGCCACCTACCCGCTGCCCGATGCCGAGACCATCGTCTACGAGGTGGTCACCGACAAGCCGTGGTCGGGCTTCAACTACTACAACGGCAACTACACCTCGACCGTCGCGGTCAATGCCGACCTCAAGCAGCAGATGGCGAACCTGCCGCGGCTGGTCGCCCACGAGTCCTACCCCGGCCACCACACCGAGCACTGCCGCAAGGAGGCCGGACTGGTGGCCGGCCAGGATCAGCAGGAGCAGACCATCTTCCTGGTCAACACCCCGCAGTGCCTGATGGCCGAGGGGCTGGCCGATCTGGCGCTGTATGCCGCGGTCGGGCCGGGCTGGGGGAGCTGGGCCGGGGACATCTACGCCGACCTCGGGTTGCGATTCGACGGCGAGCGTGCCGAGGCGCTGTCGGAAGCGACGGCGGCCCTGGCTGACGTCCGCCAGGACGCCGCGCTGATGCTCCACGATGAGCACCGCGACGTCGACGACGTCGTCGCCTTTCTGCAGCGTTGGCTGCTGGTCGACGACACCCGGGCGCGGCAGATGCTGCGGTTCCTGTCCTCCCCGCTGTGGCGGGCCTACACCAGCACCTACGTCGAGGGATACCGTCTGCTGCGGGGCTGGCTCGACGACCGGCCGGCCGGGGTGGGTCTGACCGAACGCTTCGGCCGGCTGCTCGACGAGCCGCTCATTCCATCGACATTGCGGGCTGGCATTGAGTGAGGCGTGAGGTTCCGGAATGGGCGATTTGGCCACGTCACCGAACAATGGCGTCGCGGGTACGCACCGTTTCGCACTGCGATAGGCTGCGACCGGCCGCGGGCCGGTTGTGCGAATTTCAAACAGGGAGTACGTCATGCACGTTGTCGCCTTCGCGCCGTCGCGAAAGTCAGAGCTCGAACCGGCAGGAGGGGTCCTGGCAGAAGGATTCCCCATGACGCACTGCTACCTCGAGACTTTGCCGGGACAGATAATTGTTCCGTTCGTCCTTGCGGTTTACACAAACAACGGTGCTGACATGGATCCGCGCCGCTACATCGTCGCCAAGTCGCCGGAAGGTGAGCGAGTAGGACTCTTGGAGTTCGCTTGGCATTGGCCCGACGAGCCCGAGTCGCCAGTCAAGTTCCGGGTTTTCGTGCACCATCTACCAATCTGGATTGAATCTGCAGGGCTCTACGAGGTCGGATTGGCGGACAGCCCTGAATCTGCGCAACTCGATTCGGCATTTCCACTGCCTGTGCACCTGTGGAAGCCCACGACTGCCGATTCGCAATAGCTCGTCGTGATGGGTCAGCGGGGTTGGCGCCGCGGGCCGACGAGAATTGCCGGGCACTCGTCTGAGCTCCTATTGGTTGCGGATAGGCTCGGAGTATGTCCACCGACGCGATTGCGGCCGCCGCTCAGGGCGCCGACTATGCCGCCACCGCCAGCGAGGCGTACCGGGCGGCACTTCAGGTCATCGAGTCCGTCGAGCCGCGGATTGCCGATGCGACCCGCAAAGAGCTTGCCGATCAACGGGATTCGCTGAAACTGATCGCGAGCGAGAACTACGCCTCACCCGCCGTGCTGCTGACCATGGGCACCTGGTTCTCGGACAAGTACGCCGAGGGCACCGTCGGGCACCGGTTCTACGCCGCCTGCCAGAACGTCGACACCGTCGAGTCGCTGGCCGCCGAGCATGCGCGCGAACTTTTCGGCGCCCCCTACGCCTACGTCCAGCCGCACTCGGGTATCGATGCCAACCTGGTCGCGTTCTGGGCCATCCTGGCCACCCGGATCGAGGCGCCCGCGCTGACCGATTCGGGGGTCAAGCACATCAACGACCTGTCCGAGGCCGAGTGGGAACGGCTGCGTGCGCGGCTGGGCAGCCAGCGGCTGCTGGGCATGTCGCTGGACGCGGGTGGTCACCTCACCCACGGTTTCCGGCCCAACATCTCCGGCAAGATGTTCCACCAACGCAGCTACGGCACCGATCACGAGACCGGCCTGATCGACTACGACGCCGTCCGCGCCGCCGCCAAGGAGTTCAAGCCGCTGATCCTGGTCGCGGGCTATTCGGCCTACCCGCGGCGGGTCAACTTCGCCACGATGCGCGAGATCGCCGACGAGGTCGGCGCGACCTTGATGGTCGACATGGCGCACTTCGCTGGGTTGGTCGCAGGCAAGGTCTTCACCGGTGACGAGGATCCGGTGCCGCACGCCCACGTCACCACCACGACCACGCACAAGTCGCTGCGCGGCCCGCGCGGTGGCCTGGTGCTGGCCACCGAGGAGTTCGCGCCCGCCGTCGACAAGGGTTGCCCGATGGTGCTGGGTGGACCGCTGTCACACGTCATGGCGGCCAAGGCCGTTGCGCTCGCGGAGGCGCGCCAACCGTCGTTCCAGGCCTACGCCCAGCGGATCGCCGACAACGCCAAGGCCTTCGCCGAGGGTCTGCTCAAGCGCGGCGCCACCCTGGTCACCGGTGGCACCGACAACCATCTGGTGCTGCTCGACGTCCAGTCCTACGGGCTGACCGGCCGCCAGGCCGAGTCCGCTCTGCTGGATTCCGGTGTGGTCACCAACCGCAACGCGATCCCGTCCGACCCGAACGGCGCCTGGTACACCAGCGGTATCCGGTTCGGTACGCCGGCGCTGACCACCCGCGGGTTCGGTCCCGAGGAGTTCGACCGGGTTGCCGAGCTGGTGGTCGAGGTGCTGTCCAACACGCAGGCCGAGGGAACCTCAAAGGCCAAGTACACGCTGGCCGACGGCACCGCCGATCGGGTGCACGCCGCCGCCGCCGAAATGCTCGAGGCCAATCCGCTGTACCCGGGTCTGACTCTCTAGGGGCAGTGGGACGGCGAAACGCCGGTGGCCGGGTTTTCAAACACCCGTGTCTTTGAGTTACAGTTACTTCATGGCACAGAAACCTGTCGCGAATGCGCTGACGCTCGAACTCGAGCCGGTTGTCGCTGACAATCTGGTTCGCTATCTGGCCACCGCCGATGAGTGGTACGGCCATGACTACGTCCCGTTCGACCAGGGCGAGAACTTCGCCTTCCTGGGCGGCAAGGACTGGGAGCCCTCCCAGGTCACCTTGCCCTCGGACGTCGTCGACGCCTTGGAGATCCTGCTGATCACCAAGGACAACCTCGCCGGGTATCACCGCGAGCTGGTCGAGCACTTCATCCTCGAGGACAAGTGGGGCCGCTGGCTGGGCCGGTGGACCGCCGAGGAGAACCTGCACGCCATCGCGGTGCGGAACTACCTCGTGGTCACCCGCAACTTCGACCCGACCGCCAACGAGGACGTCCGGGTCGCGCACGTCATGCGCGGGTACCGGGCCGATCAGTTCACCCAGATCGAGACGCTGGTCTTCATGGCGCTCTACGAGCGCGCGCACGCCGTCTTCACCCGCAACCTCGAGGCCAAGATCGACGAGCCGGTACTCAAAGGACTCGTCGGCCGGATCGCGGCCGACGAAGAACGGCACGAAGAGTTCTTCGCCAACCTGGTTGCGCACTGCCTGCAAACCCATCGCGACTCGACCATCAACTCGATCGCCCGCCGGGCGGTCGGCTTCGGTCTGGTCGGCGGCGACATCTGGGAGTACCAGGACAAGCTGAACAACGTTGCCCGGGCCGGCATCTTCGACTTCGACGCGTCGCGCACGGTGGTCGCCGACCGCATCGCCGCCTGGGGTCTGAACGACGAGTCGGTGCTGAAGAAATTCGTTCGCTCATAACACGCCCGCGCGCCTGATCGGCAAGCGCGCTGGGACCGGAGTAGCGTCACTTTCGATGGCTAGCGACATGCTCTGCTGTCCGGGCGGTACCTATCGTTTCGACTACGACAGGACCGGTCCCGGTCCTGGTGCCGCAGTGTCCGCCGAGGGGTTCGCGGGGACCGCGTGAACTACAGGAGCGCCCAGTGACCGATTCGCAGTCGCCCGTTCGGACGTATGTGCTCGACACCTCAGTTCTGTTGTCCGACCCGTGGGCGTGCACCCGGTTCGCCGAACACGAAGTGGTGGTACCGCTCGTGGTCATCAGTGAACTGGAAGCCAAACGCCACCACCACGAGTTGGGATGGTTCGCCCGACAGGCGCTGCGGTTGTTCGACGATCTCCGTCTGGAACACGGTCGCTTGGATCAGCCGATACCCATTGGCACACAAGGCGGAACGCTCAACGTCGAACTCAACCACAGCGACCAGTCGGTGCTGCCGTCCGGGTTCCGCACCGAGAACAACGACACGCGGATCTTGACGGTCGCCGCCAACCTCGCTGCCGAGGGCAAGCGAGTCACGTTGGTCAGCAAGGACATTCCGCTGCGGGTCAAGGCAGGCGCGGTCGGTCTGCTGGCCGACGAATACCACGCCCAGGATGTGATCACCTCGGGCTGGACCGGGATGACCGAGCTCGATGTGGCCCCCGAGGATGTCGACACGATCTTCGCCGAGGGCGAGATCGATCTGGAGGAGGCGCGTAATCTGCCGTGCCACACCGGTGTTCGACTGCTCGGCGCCAACTCCAGTGCGCTGGGCCGGGTGAACCCTGACAAGAAGGTTCAGCTGGTGCGGGGTGATCGCGAAGTGTTCGGCCTCCGCGGAAGGTCCGCCGAACAACGCGTCGCCCTCGACCTGCTGCTCGACGAATCGGTGGGCATCGTGTCGCTGGGCGGCAAGGCAGGCACCGGCAAGTCGGCGCTGGCGCTGTGCGCAGGTCTGGAGGCGGTGCTGGAGCGCCGTACCCAGCGCAAGGTCGTCGTGTTCCGCCCGCTGTACGCCGTCGGCGGCCAGGACCTGGGCTACCTGCCGGGCAGCGAGAGCGACAAGATGGGCCCGTGGGCGCAGGCCGTCTTCGACACCCTCGAGGGCCTGGCGTCACCGGCGGTGCTGGAAGAGGTCCTCTCCCGCGGGATGCTCGAGGTGCTGCCCCTGACGCACATCCGCGGCCGTTCGCTGCACGACTCGTTCGTGATCGTCGACGAAGCGCAGTCGCTGGAGCGCAACGTGCTGTTGACCGTGCTGTCGCGGCTGGGCAGCGGCTCGCGGGTGGTGCTGACCCACGACGTCGCGCAGCGCGACAACCTCCGGGTCGGGCGTCACGACGGTGTGGCCGCGGTCATCGAGAAGCTCAAGGGGCATCCGCTGTTCGCCCACATCACGCTGATGCGCAGCGAACGTTCCCCGATCGCCGCGCTGGTCACCGAGATGCTCGAGGAGATCAGCCCTGGCGCCCTGCCCTGACGGGCGGGTGTCAGGGACCAGGCAGCTTGGCCCGGTAAAATCAGTCGCGTGTCACGCCGTCCCGACAGCCTGTCCTGGTCCTATCTGCGAACTGTCGTAGGTGTCGTGGCGGGCGTGGCCGTCGTCGTCATCGGGGGCTTCACCGGGCACGTCAAGGTGGCCAAGGCTGATTCCGTCGACTGCTCGGTGGTCAAGTGTGTGGCGTTGACCTTCGACGACGGGCCGTCGCCGTACACCGACCGGCTGCTGGGCATCCTCAACGACAACGACGCCAAGGCCACCTTCTTCGAGATCGGCAACAAGGTGGCGGCCAACCCGGCCGGCGCGAAACGGGTGGTCGACGCCGGCATGGAGCTGGGCAGCCACACCTGGGAACACCCGAACATGACGACGATCCCCCCGGAGGATGTGCCGGCCCAGTTCAGCAAGGCCAACGACGCGATCAAGGCGGCCACCGGACAGACCCCGGTGCTGTGGCGGCCGGCCGGCGGGCTCACCAACGATGCGGTCAACAAGGTTGCCGCCCAGTACGGGCTCGCCGCGATCCTGTGGGATGTGATCCCGTTCGACTGGATGAACGACTCCAACACCGCCGCCACCCGGTACATGCTGATGACCCAGATCAAGCCCAACTCGGTGGTGCTGTTGCACGATGTCTACTCGTCCACAGTGGACCTGGTCGAGCAGTTCATCCCGGTGCTGAAAGCCAACGGCTATCACCTGGTCACCGTGACCCAGATGCTGGGCCCGCGCGCGCCGGGCAGCGTGTACGGCAGCCGTGACAACGGACCGCCGGCCAACGAACTCCAGGACATCCCCGCCAGCGACATCCCGACCCTGCCCGCCACCCCGTCGCCCAAACCGATGCCGAACATTCCGATCACCGACATCCCGGGGGCCAATTCCGGCGGCTCCAACAACGGCGCGTAGTCGGCGCGCCTAGGTGCACACCGCCACCTCGTTCGTCCTGACCCTGCTGGTCCTGGCCTATGCCGTGGTGTCGGGCTTGGTCGGCCGGTGGTACGTCGCGCCGGCGTTGATCTTCGTCGGGCTGGGAATGTTGTTCGGCCCCTTCGGTTTCAACCTCCTGCAAGCCGGTCCCGGCACCGAGGGCTTCACGATCCTGGCGCAGCTCGCGCTGACCGTGATCCTGTTCAACCAGGCCGCCAAGCTGGATCCGGGCAAGGTGCTCCGGCGTGGGCACGTCACGTTCCGGCTGCTGGTGATCGGCATACCGCTGACTCTGGTGCTGGGCACACTGACCGCGGCGGCGCTGCTCCCGGTGTTGCCGTGGTGGGAGGCGGTGTGCCTGGCGGCGATCGTGGCGCCCACTGAGGTGGCGCTCATCGAAGCGCTGACCGAAGACGGCCGGATTCCGGAGCGGGTGCGCAACGCTCTGTCGGTGGAAAGCGGCTTCTACGACGGCTTCGCACTGGCCGTGCTGCTGGCCGCACTCGCGTTGGCCTCGGCGCACACCGACGAACGCCCGCGGGACTGGACGTGGTTCGTGGTGCGCACCGAGGTGGTGTCGTTGGCGATCGGGGCGGCCGTCGGACTGTTGGGCGCGGCGGTGATCGCGTGGTCGCGGCGGCGGGAGTGGATGAACGACACCTGGGCTCAACTGGCCACCCTGGCCGTCGCGCTGATCTGTTTCGAGTTCGGGGAGCGGGTACACGCCAGCGGATTCGTCGCCGCCTTCACCGGTGGTCTGGCATTCGCGGTCGTGGCGCGGCGCAGCAACACCCAAGTGTCGAACCAGGTTTCCGATGCGACCGCGCAGCTGCTGGAGCTGTTGGTGTTCGCGATGTTCGGCGCGTTCGCGGTGATCGACGCCTGGCAGCATACGAGTTGGCGAGTGGTGCTGTTCTGCGTCGTGGCGGTGTTCGGGGTGCGCCTGATCGCGGTGCTGGTCGCGTTGATCCGCACCGACCTACCCGGCTACAGCCGGGTATTCATCGGCTGGTTCGGACCGAGGGGGATCGGCACCGTGGTGCTGGGGCTGCTGGTGATCGAGCGCGGTGAGATCCAACATCCCGATGTGCTCACCCAAGCCGGAGTGATCGCGGTGACGCTGAGCCTGGTGGTGCACAGTATCACTGCGCCCCTTGGGATTTCACGCTACCGGCAGCGCCGCCGCGCCTAGGCGGCGCCGGCGCCGTCACCCCCGCTGCCACCGGCACCGCCGGTGCCACCGTTGGCCCCGTTGTGGTTGTTGCCGGGATTCGTTCCGTTTCCGCCGTTGCCGGGTGTCGCGCCACTGCTGCCGGCGCCACCGCCGCCACCGGCACCTCCGGTTCCGCCGTTGGCGCCGGTCCCGCCCGCACCGGTCGAGCCGCCGGTACCGCCGGTGCCGCCTTTGCCGCCCTTACCGCCCGCGCCGGTAGAACTCGTTCCGCCCTGACCACCCTGACCGGCGGTGCCGGCGTTGCCTCCCGCAGCACCCGCGCCGGTGCCGCCCTGACCGCCGGTGCCGCCCTGACCGCCTTGGCCGCCGGTTCCGCCGGTCGTGCTGCCGGTGCCGCCCTTACCGCCCTTGCCGCCATTACCGCCGGTTCCGCCGACTCCGTCCGCGCCGAGGTTCGGACCACCGGTGCCGCCTTGACCGCCTTGGCCGCCCGTCCCGCCGACCACACCCGCGCCGCCGTTGCCACCGTCGGCGCCGTTGCCGCCGGGGACAGCGGGATCGTTGCTGTGGACGCCGTCTCCGCCGACGCCACCGTCGCCGCCGTTTCCGGTCGTCCCGTTGCCGGCGAGGAAGCCGCCGTTGCCCCCGGCCCCGGCGTCTCCGCCGTCACCGCCGGTGCCGGGTGGGACCACTCCCGCCGGGTTGCCGTACCCGGCGCCGCCGAGGCCGCCGGTCCCGCCCGAGCCGCCGGCGCCGCCGAAGAATCCGCCGTTTCCGCCTTGGCCGCCGGCTCCGCCCTTGTCGCCGGTGACCGACGAGATGGTGCCTATGGTGCCGGCGCCACCTTGACCGCCGGCACCGCCTGCACCGAAGAAGAGCCCGCCGTTGCCGCCGCGGCCGCCGACTTCACCGGCCAGGCCATTGCCGCCGGTGCCGCCGGTGCCGAAGAAGAGGCCGCCGTTGCCGCCGTTGCCTCCGTTCAGGCCGTCACCGCCGCGGCCGAACAGGATGCCGGCGTTGCCGCCGTTGCACGCGGTACCCGTGCAACCTTCTTGGGCGTCGAGTCCGTCACCGATCAGCCAGCCACCACGGCCGATCGGCCGAAAGACGTCGAAACCGTTGACAGTGACGGCGGAGGCGAGTGCGGTGGGCGTGAACGCACCGCCGATCAACGAGTTGTGGTTGTCGAGGAACCACAGGTCCGAGCCGGGGCTCAACGGTGAGGGCGCCAACGGCGATCCGAACGACGCCAGTTGGACCGCGGGCGACAAGGTCGCCGGCGCCGGCGTGTCGGGGGAGGAGGCGAGCAGGACGCCGACGCTCAGCATCGCCGTTCCGCCGACCCCGGCGGTGATGCATCGCCGAGCTGACATGCCTGCGGGACGGCCGACCTTGCGATGTTTGGACATGCGAACCCCCTTGAGTCAACGCCACCGAACAAACTTGAGTGTTTGCTGTGAGCGGATGGCTCAATGTAGGCGTTTGCTGAATCGGCGGTCAAGGATTTCGGCAAAATTGTCACAGACCGGTGGAGTCGGGTGCTGCGAGACAAGATCATCTGCCGAAATTGACGTCACCACAGCAAAATTCGGCCAAGCTCGGACCGGCCAGGCGCCTGCTCTGTCGGCTCAACCACGTGAGCGGGTGCGGCAGAAAGTATTTGCCATCGCGAGCAGTGCTGAAATTCGGGTTAGCTGTCCCGATGGTGACACGACTTTGTCAGGGGTGGGAGTCCGTGCCCCGGCATCGACCTATTCGGGCCCAACGCAAATCGAGGGGCCGGGTTGTGAACCCGGCCCCTCGACTTTGAGCTACTGCTCGTTAGCGCAAGCGCTCACTCGCCGTCGCGGACCTTCGCCATCGCGAGCACGTCGAGGCGCTTGTCGAGCTCTTCCTCGGAGAGCTTGTCGCCGATCAGGCCGCGGTCGATGACCGTCTGCCGGATCGTCTTCTTCTCCTTCAGCGCCTGCTTGGCGACCTTCGCGGCCTCCTCGTAACCGATCGCCGAGTTCAGCGGCGTCACGATCGACGGCGACGACTCGGCGAGCTCGCGCAGGTGCTCCTCGTTGGCGATCAGGCCGTCAATGCACTTGGTGGCGAACAACTTCGACACGTTGGACAGCAGCGTGAACGACTCCAGCAGGTTGCGCGCCATCATCGGGATGTACACGTTCAGCTCGAACGCACCCGACAGGCCGCCGACCGTGATGGCGGCGTCGTTGCCGATGACCTGCGCGGCCACCTGGGTGACCGCTTCGGGGATCACCGGATTGACCTTGCCCGGCATGATCGAGCTGCCCGGCTGCAGGTCGGGGAGCTGGAGCTCGCCCAGGCCGGTCAGCGGGCCCGAGCCCATCCAGCGGATGTCGTTGGCGATCTTGGTGAACGACGCTGCGATGGTCTTCAGTGCGCCGGACGCCTCCACCAGCCCATCGCGGGCGGCCTGAGCCTCGAAAGAGTCCTTCGCCGTGCGCAATTCGGCCAGACCGGTCTGCGCGACGAGCACGTCGACGACCTTGGCGCCGAAGCCGTCCGGGGCATTGAGTCCGGTGCCGACCGCGGTGCCGCCGATGGCCAGCTCGCCGAGGCGGGGGAGGGTGGCCTTCACTCGTTCGATGCCGGCCTCGACCTGGCGGGCATAGCCGCCGAACTCCTGGCCCAGGGTCACCGGGACGGCGTCCATCAGATGGGTGCGCCCGGACTTCACCACGGTGCGCCACTGGCGGGCCTTGCCGGCCAGCGACTCATGCAGCACCTCGAGCGCCGGAATCAGGTGCCGCACAGCGGCTTCCGTCGCCGCGATGTGCGTGGCGGTGGGGAAGGTGTCGTTGGAGCTCTGCGACATGTTCACGTCGTCGTTCGGGTGCACCGTCACGCCGTTGCGCTCACAGATCGAGGCGATCACCTCGTTGGCGTTCATGTTGGAGCTGGTGCCCGACCCGGTCTGGAACACGTCGATGGGGAACTGGTCGTCGTGCAGCCCGTCGGCGATCTCACCGGCGGCGGCGATGATCGCGTCGGCCTTCTCCGCGGACAGCTTGCCCAGGTCCTTGTTCACCTGTGCGCATGCGGCTTTCAGCAAGCCCAGCGCGCGGATCTGGGTGCGCTCCAGGCCGCGGAAGGAGATCGGGAAGTTCTCGACGGCCCGCTGGGTCTGGGCGCGCCACAGGGCGTCTTTCGGTACCCGGACCTCGCCCATGGTGTCGTGCTCGATGCGGTATTCGCCCTCGACAGCACTGTCGGTCATCAAACGCCTTTCTTAGGGGAGTGGATATGCGGCGGTCTTGTCCCCGGTGAAATCCACCGCGGAGTATTCGTTGAGCTTGGAGAGCCGGTGGTAGGCGTCGATCATCCGGACGGTCCCGGACTTCGACCGCATGACGATCGACTGGGTGGTGCAGCCGCCGCCGAAGTAGCGGACACCCTTGAGCAGGTCGCCGTCGGTGACGCCGGTGGCGCAGAAGAAGACGTTCTCCCCGGCGACCAGGTCGCGGGTCGTCAGCACCCGATCCAGATCGTGGCCACGGTCGAGGGCCTTCTGACGTTCCTCGTCGTCGGTGGGCGCCAGCTGGGCCTGGATCTCGCCGCCCATGCACCGGATCGCGGCGGCGGTGATGATGCCCTCGGGCGTGCCGCCGATGCCGGCCAGCAGATCGGTGCCGGACTCCGGCCGGCAGGCCGAGATGGCGCCCGCGACGTCGCCGTCGGAGATCAGCCGGATACGGGCGCCGGCGTCGCGGACCTCGGCCATCAGCTTGGCGTGCCGGGGCCGGTCGAGGATGCAGACGGTGATGTCGGAGACCGAGGCCTTGCGGACCTTGGCGATGCGCTGGATGTTGGCGGCGATCGGCGAGGTGATGTCGATGAAGTCGGCGACGTCGGGACCGCCGGCGATCTTGTTCATGTAGAACACCGCGGACGGGTCGAACATCGCGCCGCGCTCGGCGACCGCGAGCACCGAGATCGCGTTCGGCATGCCCTTGCTCATCAGGGTGGTGCCGTCCACCGGATCGACGGCGAAGTCGCAGTCCGGCCCGTCGCCGTTGCCGACCTCTTCGCCGTTGTAGAGCATCGGGGCGTTGTCCTTCTCGCCCTCACCGATGACCACGACGCCGCGCATCGACACCGAGTTGACCAGTTCACGCATGGCGTCGACGGCCGCGCCGTCACCACCTTCTTTGTCCCCTCGGCCGACCCATCGGCCGGCGGCCATGGCGCCTGCTTCGGTTACCCGAACCAATTCGAGGGCGAGGTTGCGATCGGGCGCTTCACGGCGGCGGGCGTCTGGCATGGCTGAGATTGTCCCAGAAGCCGGCCAGCCGTCCAGACCTGGGATACTGGCAGGCGTGAGTACCCCGTCCGAGACCGGCATACCGCCCCGGGAGCCCAAGCCCAGGCTGCTCCAGGACGGTCGTGACATGTTCTGGTCGCTGGCGCCCTTGATCGTGGCGTGCATTGCGTTGGCCGGGCTGGTGGGGATGTGTTCGGTACGGCCCAGCAGCCCTCGCGATGGGACGCCACCGCCGTACGACGCTGCCGCCGCGCTGAAGGCCGACGCTGAAACGCTCGCCATCCCGATCCGGTTACCGCAGGTCCCGGCCGGCTGGCGGGCCAACTCTGGCGGCCGAGGCGGAATCGACGCCGGCCGCACCGACGCCACCGGGCAGCGCCAGCGTGCCGTCACCGCGACCGTCGGCTACCTCGCCGCGTCCAAGATGTATGTGAGCCTGACCCAGAGCAACGCCGACGAGCAGGCGCTGGTGGGCTCGATCCACCGGTCGATGTATCCCACCGGCACCCAAGACGTCGATGGCGTGAAGTGGATCGTCTACGAAGGCGGTGAGGGCACCGAACCGGTGTGGACCACCCGCCTCGACAGCCAGGCCGGCCCTGCCCAAGTCGCCATAACCGGGGCCGGGAGCAGCGACGACTTCCGTACGCTGGCCGTTGCCACGCAGACGCAGAAGCCCCTGCCACCTGGCTGAAGAGGAGACGTCAATGTCCGGTCCTGAAGCCGACCTCACCGGATGGGTCTGCGAGCCGTTCAGTGCGGCGGGTATCACCCATGACGTCTACCGCAAGGGTGAAGGCCCCGGCGTGGTGCTGATCCCGGAGATCCCCGGCGTGCACCCCGGTGTGCTGGCATTGGGAAATTATCTGGTGGACAACGGATTCACTGTGGCGATCCCGTCGTTGTTCGGGACCCCGGAGGCGCCGGCGATGACGCCGGCGATGGTGCCGGTGCTGGCACGCGCGTGTGTGGCCCGGGAGTTCGCCGCGTTCGCGACGAACAAGGATCGGCCGGTCTCGCATTACCTACGTGCGCTGGCGCGGGATCTGAAGGCGAAGGCCGGCGGCAAGGGTGTCGCGGTTATCGGGCAGTGCTTCTCCGGTGGTTTCGCGCTTGCGGCCGCCGTCGACGACAGCGTGCTCGCATCGGTGCTCAGTCAGCCGTCGGTGCCGATCGCGTTGACGCCCAAGCAGAAACGCGACCCCGGGATGAGCGAGGGCGAGCTGAAGGTGATCGAGAAGCGGGCCGCCGAAGAGGGTTTGTGCGCGATGGGGCTGCGCTTCAGCGAGGACCAGATGGCGCCGGCCGAGCGGTTCAAGACGCTCAAGGACCGGCTCGGCGACTCGTTCGAGGTCATCGAGATCGACTCGTCGAAGGGCAATCCCGGCGGCTTCAGCCGGATGGCGCATTCGGTGCTCGCTCTCGAGGTGCGCGAGGTGGAGGGGCACCCGGCCTTCGAGGCGCGCAAGCGGGTTGTCCAGTTCCTCAAGGACCGGCTGACGTAAGGGCTATTCGCGCTCGACGGCTTTCAGGCCGTGGGTGGGTGTCCACCACTGGATGACGAGCAGTGTGGCGGCGTCGTTGAGGTGGGTGAGCACGACCTCGGTGATGTCGGCGCGGAAGAGGTCGCCGTCGGGCCGTCGGGGATGGAACCGGAATGAACGGCCCGCCCGGCGATCTTCGCTTCGCCGGGCCACTCTGCTTCGTTGCCTTCGACCGGATCGACTGTCGCGGTGTGCAGCGCGAATCGGGGATCGCGGTGTAGGTCGGACCCCTTGCGAGCGTTGGGCATCGAGCCGAACGTGAGCTCGCCGTCGGTGAAGGCGGTTTCGATCCCGGAGATTCGCGGTGACCCGTCGGCGCGCAGCGTCGCAATGGTCTTGTGCTTGTGCGCGTCGAACAGTGACTGCACTCGCTGGGCGAACTCGGGTGCGGCCGCTTGGACATCCCGCCACGTCGTCATGAGGTCAATGCTGTCACCGGGCTTACTGAAAATGTCATAGGCTCGTGGCATACTCGAACACATGTTCGGAGGAAGTCAGCTCCACGAGTATTGGGAGCCGTCCGTCACGGACGAGTCGCGTGTGCTGCTGACCGACATCGTTGCCGACAACCGCGCCGAGAACCAGGCCGCCGCGCGGCGGCTCATCGGTATCGCCGAACTCTTCGAACTGCGCCGCCGTGAACGGGGTGAACGCGAAAACTGGGCGGTGGACACCTGGGCTGCGGTAGGCGCAGAGATCGCGGCTGCTCTGCGAGTCAGTGTGGCCAAAGCGGGCGGCTATATGACCTACGGGCTGGCCATGAAGCAGCTTCCTGCGGTCGCGGCGCTCTTCCTGGCCGGCGACATCAACGCCGAAATGTTCCAGACGGTCGTGTTTCGTACGGGCCTCATCATTCACGACTGGGCATTGGCCGAGATCGATCGACGGCTGGCGGCGCGGATCGCGCGGTGGCCGTCGATGACTCGCGGGCGGTTGAAGTCTGAGATCGATCGCCTTGTCCTCAAGCATGATCCTGACGCGGTGCGCCGAGTTCGGGACAGGGTGCGCGACCGCGAGGTGGTGTTCAGTGATGAGGAAAACGGCTGCATCGAGGTGATGGCGCGGTTGGCGGCCACTGATGCCGAGACGTTGAAGCAGCGCATCGATGTGGTTGCACAGTCGGTGTGCGAAGCCGACCCGCGGACTGCCGACCAGCGTCGCGCCGATGCCCTAGGTGCGGTGGCCGCGCACGCGGATCGGTTGGCCTGTCGCTGCGGTGAACCGGGATGCCCGGCAGATGCACGGCCCAGGCCCGGTGCGGTCGTCATCCACGTGGTCGCCGAGCAGGCTACTGTCGAAGGACGTTCCGACAACCCGGGGTTCGTGATGGGGTCCAATGCGGTGATTCTGGCTGAGCGGGTGGCCGAGATTGCCGGGCAAGCCAAACTGCGGCCGTTGGCCAACCCCGTCGACGCATCGCCCGAACGCGGCTATCGACCGTCGCGTGCCCTGGCCGATTTCGTGCGCGCCAGGGATCTCACCTGCCGGGCGCCCGGCTGCGACAAGCCGGCCACGCAGTGCGATCTGGACCATACGGTCCCGTATCCGTACGGCCCGACCCATGCAGGCAACCTGAAATGTCTGTGCCGTCACTGCCATATTCGAAAAACCTTCTGGGGTTGGCGCGACAAGCAATTGGCCGACGGCACGGTCATCTGGGAGCTGCCCGGCAACCAGACCTACGTCACCACGCCAGGCAGTGCCTTGTTGTTTCCCGGTCTGTTAGTTCCGACCCCGGCTCCAGCCGGTCGGCCGGTAGCCGAGTCGGAGGGTGATCGCACCGTCCTGATGCCCAGGCGTAAGACCACCAGGGCACAGAACCGGGCCAAGTTCGTGGCCTCCGAACGCGCCCGAAACCGAGAGGTCCGATGGGTCCGCCATGAGGCGCTGCTCGGCCCGAAGCGGCCGGTGAACGACCCGGACCCGCCGCCCTTCTAAGTACCCTGGCAAAGGCCTGCTATTTCGCGTGCGTCAATATACGATGCCCGCGTGACCACCGCCCCCGCCGAGCCGCAGACTCCGGCTCCCGCCGCGAAGCCCGGGTCGCGCGGCAAGACCGTCGCCATCCTCACCGTACTGGTCGTCGTGCTGGCCTACATCGTCACGTTGTTCGGCTACTGGTGGCTGTCCGGCTCCGCCAAAGAGCTGGAAGCATCGGGTGAAGGCAATGGATCAGAGACCACCGTGCTGATCACGTTGCAGTCGCTACGCACAGTCGACTACAAGGCGGATGCCAAAGTCCTTGTCATCCCGGCGGATTCACTGATTGATGAGAAGCTGGACACCCTCAAGGAAGACATCGCGGTGCGGTTGCATCCGTGGAACTCCCTGGGCGACTTGAAGTTCCCGGCCGGTGCCGCGCCGGCAGAGGTGACGACGACCATCGACGTCGACGGTGATGTGAACACCTGGCCGTTCGATCGCTACGAGACCCAAGGCATCAGCGCCGACCTGCTGGTGGGGGAGGGCGAGGATCGCAAGATCATTCCGGCCAAGGTTCAGATTGCCGGGGCATTACAGGGCTGGGACCTGTCCAGCGAGCAGGTCGCCCCTTCCCCCGCGGCCAAGGGTGACGGCGACGCCACGCAG
This sequence comes from Mycobacterium sp. ENV421, assembly GCF_002887815.1. Lineage (GTDB taxonomy): Bacteria > Actinomycetota > Actinomycetes > Mycobacteriales > Mycobacteriaceae > Mycobacterium. The sequence continues at coordinate 17,199 of NZ_PDHO01000027.1, forward strand.
GTGACGTTCAGCCGAGCGCTCGGTCCGCTGGCATTCGACCTCGGCATCGTCATCGTGCTGCTCACCCTGCCGACCATCGCGATCTTCACCTCGGTGCTCGTGATCACCCGGCGCAAGCAGTTCCAGATGCCGTTCGCAACCTGGTACGCCGCAATGCTGTTCGCGATCGTGCCGCTGCGCAACATCCTGCCCGGCGCACCGCCGCCGGGTGCGTGGATCGACATGGCCCTGGTGTTGTGGGTGATCGTCGCCCTGGTTGCCGCCATGGTGATGGTCGTCATCTCCTGGTTCAAACAGGTCGACTAGCGTTCCGCCGGAACAACCGGCGGCGTTTCTCGGGCGGCTCGTGTGACGTCATCTCCACGCCCTTGTACACGGCCAGGTACACCGAGATCGTCGTGACGATGATGATCATCAGGACCGGGCCCAGCACGATGCCCCAGAAGCCGAACATCGCGATCCCGGAGAACACCGCCAACAGCATCAGCGCGGGATCCAGCCGGGCCTCGCGCGGTACCAGGATGGGGCGCAGGAAGTTGTCGACGTTTGTGACGCCGATGATGTGGAACAGCACCACGAACAGGCCGCCGCCGATGTTGCCGAAGAACATCATCCCGATGCCGAACGGGATGGTGATGATGCCGCTGCCCAGCGGAATGACCGACAGCGCGGTCAGGAAGATCGCGAAGATGAAGAACCCGTTGTGGAATCCGCCGATGTAGATCGACGCCGCCCCCAGTAAGCCCTGAACCAGCGCAATGATGAACTGGCCCTTCACCGTTCCCTTCACCATCGCGCCCATCTTGGCCAGATAGAGGTCGGTGACCTCTTCGCCGAGCGGGTTGAGCCGACGGATCAGCGTCAGCAGCTGCTCCTGATTGGTCAGCAGCGAGACCAGCACGTACAAGAAGATGATCGCCGACGTGATCACGCCGATCGTCCCGCCCGCGGCCCCCTGCAACGCGTGCAGCAGCCAGCGTCCCAGGTTCTGCGAGACGTTCACCAGCGATTCGCGCACCGAGTCGGAGGTGACCGAGAAGTGGCCGAACGGCAGTTTGGCCAGCGCGTGATTGGCGTAGTCCAGTGCCTGATTGCCGACGGTCGACATGTCGGCGTTCTGCACCCACTCCGCCACATGCACGACCATGTGCGAAACCTGAAGCACCGCAAGCGTCAACAGCGCGCCGACCGGGATGATGACCGTGGCCAGCGCGGCCAGCACCGTGATCGTCGCCGACAACCCGGACCCGAACCGGCGCCGGCACCGGTAGTACAGCGGGGTGAACAGATAGGCGACGATCGCCGCGATCACAACCAGGATGAAGTAGTGCCGCAGGAAGTAGGCGCCCAGCAGCACGGCGATCAGCGTGACGATCGCCAGCGCGCGCTTCTGGGTGACGGTGAACTCGGTGTTCACCGAACTACTGATTCATCAGCCGGGTCAGGTGCTCCGCAATGTTGGGGTAGCGCTTGAGGTGTGCGCCGCCGTTGAGGTCAAGAATCTCCCCGGTGAGCCAGGACGATTGGGGCGAACACAGAAAGGCCACCGCGTCGGCGATGTCCTGCGGTGTTCCGGCCCGGCCCAGTGCGGTGTTCTCCACGTACTCGTCGACAACGCCGGGGACCATGGCCGCGCCTTCGGTCAGCGGGGTGTGCACGAAGCCGGGCGCGACGGCATTGACCCGGATGCCGCGCGGACCCAATTCCAGCGCCGCCACCTGAGTCAGCATCGACAAGCCGGCTTTCGCCGCGCAGTACGCGCTCATCCCGACCGCAGGCTGCCGGGCGTTGAGCGACGTCAGTGACACCAGCGCACCGCCCTCGCCGAGATGGCGGCCGGCATGCTTCATCACCAGGAACGCACCGTTGAGGCAGACGTCGACGACCGAGCGGAACTGTTCGGCGTCGAGCTCGGTGATGACACCGAAGCCGCTGAACCCCGCACAGTTGACCACCACGTGCAAGGCACCTTCACGCTCCACGACGCCGTCGAAAAGCGTTGCGACCGAGGCTTCGTCAGTGACTTCCACCTCCGCCCAGGTGTGTGGGTCACCCAGCGTCGCCGCGCGTTCGCGGGCCAGATCGGTGTTGCGGTCGGCGATCGTCACGCGCATGCCCCGGGCTGCCAGCGTCTGGGCCGTCGCCCAGCCGATCCCGGAAGCGCCCCCGACAATCACGGCTATCTGCTCGGTCATGACACCTTCCCGTCGTTGTCCGGAGCTCCCCACTTGCGCCGAACGGCCTCCCACGGGTTGCCGTATCCCGGTGGCTGACCGTGGTACGGCGACTGACGTTTGAGGTATTCGCGAGCCAGTGGTGCGATAACCCGGAAGATGTAGCGTTTCCAGCCGACCTTGTCGGCGGTCTCGGCCAACATGTCGGGCCAGGAGTGGTGCTGATGTTTGAGCACCTGTTGTGCGGTCGCCGAGTCCATCCAGTCGGTGGCGAACCAGCCGGCGTCGTCGTTCGGGTCACCCTTGCGGCCGGCGGGCAGCGCACCGACGAGACCCATCGCAGCGGCGGTGGACTGTCCGATATCGCTCTGCCGCAGCCGGTGGGTGTCGTCGCCACCGATCAGCAGGGTCTGGCCTGAGACGTCGGCGGTAGTGGCCGCCGCGAACGCGAACGCCACATCGCGGACGTCGACGGTCTGCAACCGTCCGTCGGCGGGCAGTACGCCTTCGAAGAAGATCAGGTTGGGGTCCATCCCGAGGTTGGGTTCGGTGGTCAGCACCCCACCGAGTCGCAGGATCACCCAGTCCAGGCTCGACGCCCGCACCAGAGCCTCGGCTTCGACCTTGTGCTTGCCGTAGTTGTCGTACGGGTTGACCGGCGTCTGCGCGGTCAGGACGTCAGTGATGTGGTGCGGGTTGCGCGGTCCGTACACCGCGATGCTGGATGCCTGCACCAGGCGCGCCGGATTGGGGTGGGCCTCAAGGGCTTTCACCAGGTTGGCGGTCGCGCCGACGTTGACCTCGTAGGCCAGTTGTGGTTTGGCGTAGCACAGTGGCGGGATCACGGCGGCCAGGTGGATGACGGCGGCGGGGGAGACCTCGGCCAGCAGCTTCTCGACCGCGGCCGGGTCGGTGAGGTCCGCCCAGCGCACCTCGACGCCGGTGGGGAGAGCCGCGGCGGCCTTCACGGTCGCCGGTGTTTCGAGGTCGGTGGCGACCACCCGGCGGCCGGTGGCCGCCAGCTGCTTGACCGTGGCACTGCCCACCAACCCGAATGCGCCGGTTACCAGCACAGCGTCGGACATCGAGCCCCTTCCGTCGGAGAACGCGTTCTAGTGAAGCACGGGCGAGGTACTGGTCCTAGCGCTTCACGCAGCGGAATCCGATGTGGCTCATGCCGGTGTCGACCATCTGCGGGCGGCGCGCGGCGGGACGGTAGCGCCTGCAGTAGCTGTCGGCGCACAGGAACGATCCGCCTTTGACGACCTTGCGTGGCACGGTGAACTGCGGCTGCGCGGGGTCGTAGCTGGCCGCCTCGCTGCCCGCCCACCAATCGGTGGTCCACTCCCAGACATTGCCGGCCATGTCGAACAGTCCGTATCCGTTGGGTCCGAAGGTGCCGACGTCGGTGGTGCGTCCGTAGCCGGGTTCCGGGCGCCAGGGGAAGTCGCCGTGCCAGTAGTTGGCCAGGCGCTCGCCGGGTCCTTCGGGCTGATCGCCCCACGTGTAGTCGGTGTGCTCGCGCCCGCCGCGGGCGGCGGTCTCCCATTCGGCCTCGGTCGGCAATGCCAATCCGACCCAGGCTGCGTAGGCTTCGGCGTCCTCGTACGCGACGTGGACGACGGGGTGCTCGGCGCGTTTGGCGATCGACGAACCGGGTCCCAACGGGTGCAGCCAGGAGGCGCCCGGGGTCCAGGTCCACCACTGGCTGAGGTGACGCAGGTCGACGGGCCCGCTGGTCCGGCGGAACACCATCGAGCCCGGTTGCAGGTTGGCCGGCGGCGCACCCGGATAGTCGGTCGGGTTCAGCGGCCGCTCGGCGACGGTGAGATAACCGGTGGCCGAGACGAATTCGGTGAACTCTGCATTGGTGACCTGCCGGGCCTGGATGCCAAAGCCGGCGATGGTCACCGGTCGAGCGGGAGATTCTTCGGGGTAGTGCCGGTCGGAGCCCAGCATGGCGGTCTGTGCGGGGATCCGGACCAGTTCGGGCTCAGTCACCGAAGACGGTTTTCCAGTCGTCGCGCATACTCGCCCGTGTCCAGCCGGACTTCTCGGCGTGCTCCAGGGCCTTCTCCGCGCCTGCGGTGTAAGCGAATTCGCGCATATCGTCATCGTGGCAGACCAACATCGCCAGCGACGGCCCTGATCCGGCCATCGCGTACTGCAGCATCTCGATGTCCCCGTTGGAGTTGCCCACGGCCAGGATCGGCCGCCGGCCAACCCGCTCCCAGATGCCGACCGGCTTGACCGGGCCGTCGTTGAGGATTTCCGGCTGCGCGGTGGTCAGCAGTTCGCCGTTCTGGTAGATCAATCCGACCGAACTGCCGATCACCCGTTCCGGCGGGACGCCGTACATCGCCGTCGTGACGGGCCGCATGAAGTCCCGGCCGCCGCCGGAGACGATGTAGTTGGTGAAGCCCGACGACTCGAGGTAGCGCAGCAATTCGATCATCGGCGCATACCCGCAGGCGGTGTACGCACGGCCGAGTGTCGGATGCTTGGCGTCGGCGAAAAATGCGTTGACCCGCGCCGCGTGCTCCTCGGTGGTGATGGTGGCGTTGGCCGAAAGAACGGCTCCGGCAAGGAGTTTCAGGTCGGAGTCGTCACCGTTGTAGTGCTTGGTGACTGCGTCGCCGAACCAGCCCAGATCGCCGGATGTCGCGGCGGTGTAGGGCTGTTCGGTAGCCAGCGCGGGATCGAGCGCGACCTGTTCGGCGATCCGGCGGACCAGGAAGTCCAGCTGGATGTATGCCGGCTTCTCGCACCACAGCGTGCCGTCGTTGTCGAACACGGCGACCCGCTCCTCGGGTGCCACCGAGTCGACGGCACGCGCTGTGAACTCGACGAGTGCCGACTTCGCGGCCCCGTCGGCCCACGACTCCAGCATCTAGTCGGCCGCCAGGAACTCGTCGAGCTTCTTCACGATCTGGTCGATGCTGAAGCTCGCCGGTGGGTGCCGCGGCGGAAATTCCTTGAAGGTGTCGAGGAACATCGACGCCATCGCTGTTGCGTAGAACGCGAAGAAATCCCGCCGCAGGAACCACTCGTAGTATGTGTTCGACGTGATGTCGGCGTACTCGAACGGGTCGGTGCGCAGGTTGAACAGCTTGGGTACCCGCAGCTCGGTGAACGGCTCGGCCCAGATCCGCAGTGTGCCCTGGCAGCGCTGCTCGGCGAACACGATCTTCCAATTCTCGAAACGCATCGCCACCAGTTGGGCGTCGTCGTTGAAATAGAAGAAGCCGCGTCTGGGACTGTGCTCGACCTCGCCCATCAGATAGGGCAGCAGGTTGAACCCGTCGATATGGACCTTGTATTCCATATCGCCGATCCGATAGCCCTTCTTCAGCTTCTCGCTGACGTCGGGGTCTCCCGCTGCGGCCAGCAACGTCGGCAGCCAGTCGTGGTGCTGGATGATGTCGTTGGAAACGGTGCCCGCCTTGATCTTTCCGGGCCAGCGGATCATCTCCGGCACCCGGTAGGCGCCCTCCCAGTTGGTGTTCTTCTCGCTGCGGAACGGAGTGGTACCGGCGTCCGGCCACGAGTTCCGATGCGGGCCGTTATCCGTTGAGTAGATGACGATGGTGTCCTCGGCGATACCGAGTTCGTCGAGAACGTCGAGCACCGTGCCCACGTTCTTGTCGTGGTCGATCATCGCGTCGTGGTATTCCGACTGCCACAGCCCCGCCTGCCCCTTGCTGCCCGGTTTGAGGTGTGTGTACAGGTGCATGTGAGTGAAGTTGCACCAGACGAAGAACGGGTTTCCCGCGTCGTGCTGGCGACGGATGTACTCGACCGTGCGATCGGCGATGTCGTCGTCGATGGTCTCCATCCGCTTGGCGGTCAGCGGCCCGGTATCGGTGATGGTCTGCTTGCCGACGGGCCCGAACTTCTCGTCGTCGGGCTCGGTCGAAACTTCGGCCAGCGCCTTGCAGTCCATCACGCCGCGCGGCAAGGCCTGTTCGTAGAGTCGCGGGAATTGATCCTTGTGCGGATAGTCGTACTGCTCGGGTTCCTCTTCGGCGTTGAGGTGGTACAGGTTGCCGTAGAACTCGTCGAACCCGTGCACGGTCGGCAGGTACTTGTTGAGGTCGCCGAAATGATTCTTGCCGAACTGGCCGGTGGCGTATCCGAGCGGTTTGAGCAGCTCGGCGATCGTCGGATCCTCGGCGGCCCAGCCGATGTCGACACCGGGGATGCCGACCTTGCTCATTCCGGTGCGGTAGACGCTTTGGCCGCTGATGAAAGCGGCTCGTCCGGCCGTGCAGCTCTGTTCACCGTAGGAGTCGGTGAAGCGCATACCCTCGGCGGCGATCCGGTCGATGTTGGGCGTGCGGTAGCCCATGATTCCGTCGCTGTAGCAGGACAGGTTCGTGATCCCGATGTCATCGCCCCAGATGACCAAGATGTTGGGTTTTTCTCCAGGCATATTCCGACGTTAGGCCAGTCGGTCGGGCGATGGTGCGCTCTCACCAACTATTCATGAAACCTGGCTCAGGACGAACAGTTTTCGTATCGGGCGGTCAATTGTCGTTCCGCCTGGGTGGGTAGGTACACCAACGGGTCATACCTGGTGCATCCGCCGACGGTGACCACGACGGGGCCGCGGGCGAATCCGCGACCACCGATGTGCCCGGACAGCTGATCGCCGGCACTGTAGAGAACCGGTGCCGGCAGTGTCGCCACGACCGGCAGATGTGTGCGCGCCAAACTCAATGCGACCGCGATATCGTGGGACCCGATTGTCTTCTCGGAGAACCAAACTGGTGCGGTGAGCGGAGCATTGATCCGTAGCCGATCGATATGGGCGATCGCCTGGTCACTGTTGAGCCGGTTGAACACATCCAGCTCGGCCGCCGTGGGCAGCCGCCGTGACGTCTTGATCTCGGCGGGGTGCTCCTTGCCGGCCTCGACGGACCAGTCCAGCCCCGCAAGGTGCGGGAATCGATCGGCCAACGTGCGCATCGCCGCGCTGACGTTGCGGTAGTCGCTCGGATCGGCGAGGTCGAGGCGTGCGAGATTCGACTGGCCGCCTTCCTGTGCGGTCAGCTGTCCGCCCGGATGCGTAATGGTGGATCGCATAGTGACTGTGGCGCCGGGGAATTCGTGTCGGAGCAGCGCCCAGTCCCGCGCCTGCGTGACGATCTGATCCGCGTTGGTGATCGCCAGCGTCCCGCTGTCGACGGCGAACAGATTCCAGCCGCGTCGCAGGTCCATCTCGAGCCGGTATCCGGTGTACTTGCCCCCGGCAAGATCGCGCAGATACTGGGAGGTGATCGCGGCGGCCTGATCGCTGGTCAGATGGTCGGAAACGTCGACGTACAGGCGGAAGTAGACCATGCCCTGCGCCTGACTTCGGGCGAAGTCGCTCGTGGCCGCGACCACGCCGGGCAGACCCCGCACCTGGGCGGCGAGCGCGTCGGCATCCGCGCGCCGGTCTGGCACGCCGCCGGGAGCGCACCCCACCAGCGCGGCGAGTGCGATCAACGCCCCCAGGGCGGCGGATAGACGGCGGATCGGCACGGCAACCGAGTGTACGGGTGTGGAGTCTGGCAACGCGCTGTGAGTGCGGAGTACTGAAGTCGCTCTCGCACCGGCCTTTTGGCCCTCGCGGTCGACGCGGCTTCGGAGCAGTGTGGAGGACGTGAGCGCAGACGACACCCTGGCCACGGTCCCCTTGAGCGAGGCCTTGTCGACGTTGGAGACCTCGGCCCATGGACTGACATCCGAGCAGGCGCTGACCCGTCGTGACCGTTATGGGCTCAACCAGATCGAAGAACAGCGCGTCAACCCGGTGCTGGCTTTCCTCGGCTATTTCTGGGCCCCGATCCCGTGGATGATCGAGGTGGCACTGCTGCTGTCGCTGGCCGCGCGGCACTGGGCGGATGCGCTGATCATCGGCATCCTCCTGATCCTCAACGGGCTCGTCGCATTCGTGGAAGAACACCAGGCGGCCGGCGCGATCGCCGCGCTCAAAGAGGGGTTGGCCACCTCGGCGCGCGTCCGGCGGGACGGGTCGTGGGTCACCGTCGCGGTCAGTGAACTCGTGCCCGGCGACGTGGTCCGGGTACGTCTCGGTGATGTGATACCGGCTGATCTGCGGGTGCTCGACGACGTTTCGGTGCAGGTCGACCAATCCGCACTCACCGGAGAGTCACTGGCAGTGACCAGGGGCCGGGGTCAACCGCTGTACTCCGGCTCGGTGCTGGTGCGCGGCGAGGCGGATGCGGTCGTGTACGCCACCGGTGCCTCGTCGTATTTCGGGCGCACCGCTGCGCTGGTACAGACGGCCGGCACGATCAGTCACTTCCAGCGCGCCGTTCTGCGCATCGGCCACTACCTGATCGTGCTCGCTGTGGGGTTGGTGGCGCTGACGACGGTGGTGTCGCTGATCCGCGGCAACGCCGTCCTGGAGACGCTCGAGTTCGCGTTGGTGGTGACGATCGCATCCATCCCGGTCGCCCTGCCCGCGGTGCTGTCGGTCACGATGGCGGTCGGGGCGCGCAAACTCGCCCGACAGCAAGCGGTGGTGAGCCACCTGCCGGCCATCGAGGAATTGGGCGGCATGGACCTGCTGTGCTCCGACAAGACCGGCACGCTCACCCAGAACCAGCTGGCAGTCGCCGCGGTCTGGACCGCCGACGGAGTGACCGAGCAGACACTGCTCGCCACCGCCGCACTGGCCTCCCGCGCCGAGGACAACGACCCCATCGATCTCGCGGTACTGGCCAGCGGGGTTCAGGTTCCGGCGGCCGACGTATCGCTGTTCGTCCCGTTCGACCCGGTGAGCAAGCGAACCGAAGCGCAGGTGCGCGATGTTTCCGGCGGGCAGTTCCACGTGAGCAAGGGCGCACCGCAGGTCATCGCCGCGCTGTGCCAACACGACCCCGCCGCCGACGCGGTCGCCGGCGTCGTCGGCGGATTCGCCACCCACGGCTATCGCTCCCTGGCAGTGGCTCAGACCGACTCGGCCGGTGTCTGGCGGATGGTGGGCGTGCTCGGCCTGGCCGACCCACCGAGGTTCGACTCGGCTGAAACCATCGCCGCAGCAAGGGAACTCGGAGTCCACGTCAAGATGGTCACCGGCGATCAGGTTGCGATCGGGCAGGAGATCGCCCGCCAGGTCGGCCTCGGTGACCGGATCCTCGACGCCGCCGCGCTCGACGCATCCGCGGACCAGGAGCTGGCTGATGTGGTGGCGGGCGCTGACGGGTTCGCTCAGGTCTATCCCGAACACAAGTACCGGATCGTTGAGCTTCTGCAGTCCCGCGGACACATCGTGGGAATGACCGGCGACGGCGTCAACGATGCTCCGGCGCTCAAGCAGGCTGACGCCGGGATCGCCGTTGCGGGCGCCACCGATGCCGCACGGGCAGCAGCGGATGTGGTGCTGCTCGCACCGGGACTTTCGGTGATCGTGGCCGCAATCCGAGAGGCCCGCGAGATCTTCGAGAGGATGACCAGCTACGCCATCTACCGCATCGCCGAGACGATCCGGGTGCTGTTGCTCATCACGCTCTCGATCATCGTGATGAACTTCTTTCCGGTCACCGCGGTGATGATCGTGTTCCTCGCGTTGCTCAATGACGGTGCCATCCTGGCGATCGCCTACGACCGGGTTCGCGGCTCATCAAAACCCGCGTCCTGGGACATGCAGGGGATCTTGGTCATCGCCACCGCGCTCGGCCTGATGGGGGTGGCCGAGACGTTTCTGCTGTTTCTGGTCGCGGACAAGTATTTCGGCCTCGACCACGACCTGATTCGGACCCTCATCTACCTCAAACTGTCGGTGTCGGGCCATCTGACCATTTTCGTCACTCGCACCCGGCGGCCGTTCTGGTCGTCACCTGCGCCTGCTCGTGTTCTGCTCGTCGCAGTCATCGGGACGCAGGCGGTGGCGACGGTGATCGCGGTCTGCGGGTTCGCCATGACGCCGCTGGGCTGGCGATGGGCGGCTGTGGTCTGGGTGTACGCGATTATCTGGTTCCTCGTCGAGGACCGCGTGAAGTTACTCGCGTATCGCTGGCTCGATCGGCGGTAACCGCGCTCGTTATCCTCGAAGGATGCCGACGAGATTCCGATTGCTCATGGCTGCCGCGCTCGTTGTCGGGCTGACTGCTCTGCAACAGCCGTCGGCCAACGCCGGAACCGGCCACGAACCGCTGACCGCCGGGGGCCTGGTGGCGGCTCTCACCGCCGACGGTGTCGCGGTGCCCAACGCCATCGACACCACCGCCCAGGAGTGCCCCGCTGCCGGCTGCGAGCAAGCGATCGTCACCGACACCCTGAGGGTCAAGTCGTTCGCGACGGTCCGGCAGGCCAAGTGGTATTCGGTCGCGGCGGGGCTGCCTCGATTCGCCAACATCGTCGTCGAATTCGCGCCGCCGCTGACCGTCGCCGAACGAGACGGCTATCTCGAGGCGATCGGACGGCTGCTGCCATGAGGTGTCCTCGGCGGCCCCTGAGGCTGGCGGTAGCCGGCCTCGCCGTGCTGGTGGCGGGCTGCGCCGGCCAGGACGCCGGTGCGCCGCCGCGGCCGAGCGTGCCGGCTGGACCGGTGATGCTCAACGATGCGTCGGTCGGCTCGGTACTGAGCGCCATCACGAAGTCTGGGCTGCCCGCGGTGAACGCCCACGATTCGACGGCGTCCAGGTGCCCGCAGGCAGGCTGTGTCCAAGCGACCGACACCGACACCGTCTCGATCCTGAAGTTCCCCAGCACCGGCAGAGCGGAGATCTACGCCGCCGCGGTGCCCGACATGCTCCAGGTCGAAGACGTCGTCCTGGTCTTCGCGAGCACCGTGACGAGCGAGCAGAAGGCCGCCTACGGCCGCGCCGTCAAAGACGCGATGCGTTAGCCCTTCATCTCGGCGTAGAGGTCGGTGTAGTAGGGCAGGCAGTGATCGAGCGCCTCACCGGTGGTGTACAGCGGCTGGTAGCCCAGGTCGCGGCGGGCCTTGGCGATGGAGAAGTAGTTGTCGATCGACACCCGTTCCACCGCAAGCGGTTCCAGCGGCGGCTGGGGGAACTTGAACTTGAAGTGCAGCCACTGCCAGCCGGTCAGGACGGCATGGACGAAGCCGCCGGGAATCCATACCGTCGGCCACTTCTCGCCGCAGGCCTCCACCACCGGCCGGGAGAAGTCGAACATGTTGATCGGCTCACCGTCGTTGATGAAGTACGCCTGACCGGGTGCGGTGCCACCGGGCACCAAATGCTCTGCGGCCAATATGAATCCGTGCACGAGGTTGTGCACGTAGGAGTTGTCGAGCTTGGCGTCCTTATTGCCGACGAGAACCTTCACGTGCCCGGCGATCACCCGCTCGAACAGCTTGCGGAACATGGTCTGATCGCCCCGGCCCCAGATCCCGCTGGGCCGGATCGAACAGGTCAGCAGACCGTCCACACCGTTCTGGCTGAGCACGAACTTCTCGGCCACCACCTTGGTCTCGGTGTACAGGTCGTTGAAACGTGCTGTGTACGGCAGTGTTTCGTCGCCATTGACGATCCGCTGGCCGCCCATGACCACGCTGTTGGATGCGGTGTAGACGAACCGCTTGACGCCGGCTGCTTGCGCGGCGTGCACCAGGTTCTTGGTCCCTTCGACGTTCACGTCGAAGCTGCGCTTGCGGTACTCCACGGTGACCGACGCCCCGCCCATCAAGTCGATGATCGCCGCGGTGTGGAAAATCGTGTCGATCCCGTCGACGGCCGCAGCGACGGTGGCGGTGTCGCAGATGTCGCCCTGGACCACTTCGAGGCGCTCATGGGAGGGCAGCGCCGACGGTGCCCGATCGAAGGCGCGAACGAAGTGTCCGCGGTCCAGCAACTCGGTCACGAGGTTGGCGCCGACGAATCCAGCGCCCCCGGTCACCAGGACGCGGCCCAGCTCGGTTGTCAGGGTGGCATCACTCATGGCGGCGAGAATAACTGAAACACGTTCCAGTTTTCCAATATCGCAGGTTAGCGCGCCGGCCGGATCACTCCTCGTCGGCGTCGCGGGCGGCCAGCGCATCTTCGATGCGTTTGCGCGCTCCGGCTAAGTGCTCCTCGCAGCGTCGTGCCAGTTCCTCGCCTCGTTCCCACAGTTTCAGCGACGAATCAAGATCGAGGCCGCCTTGCTCCAGCACCCGGACGACCTCAATCAGCTGATCCCGGCAATCTTCGTAGCCAAGCTGACTAATGGGCGTCGTCTCGTCAGGTTTGCTCATGCGGATCCGTCCGTCGGGCCTGTGCTACTTGCGCCGATTGCGCCGTCGCCGACCCGGATGCGCAGCGCGGTTCCGGGCGGTGCATCGGCGGTAGAGCGAAGGATCTCAGCCTCTCCTTGTCGGCTGAGCACCTGGACCACGGCGTAACCCCGCGCCAGGGTGGCCGCCGGGCCGAGGGTGGCCAGCCGCGCCGCGAGGTGACCGATCCGGTCGGTTTCGGCGGCGACCAGCCGTTTGACGTCGCGTCGAACGCAGGCCCGGGCCCGCTCGATTTCCTCGATGCGATGGGTCAATGCGCCCAACGGGTCGGCCAGCACCGGCCGGCTGCGTAGATGGGTGACGGTCCGCTGCTCCCGGCCGACCCAGTTGCGCAGTGCCTGCGCACTGCGGTGCCGAAGCTCCGAGACCAGCGCCAGCTCGGCGGCCGTGTCGGGAACCACCCTCTTGGCGGCATCGGTCGGGGTGGCCGCCCGCACATCAGCGACCAGGTCACACAGCGGGTTGTCCGGCTCGTGGCCGACGGCGCTGACCACCGGGGTGGTGCACGCGGCGATCTCACGGCACAGCGTCTCATCGGAGAACGGCAGCAGGTCTTCCACGCTGCCGCCGCCGCGGGCGATCACGATCACGTCGACCTCGGGGTCGGCGTCGAGTTCACGCAACGCCTCGACGATTTGCGCCACTGCGTTGACGCCCTGCACCGCGGTGTTGCGGATGGCGAAACGGACCGCGGGCCAGCGGGCGGCCGCCACTGTGGTCACGTCGTGCTCGGCCGCGCTGGCCCGCCCCGTGATCAGGCCGACGGTCGACGGCAGGAATGGCAGCGGGCGTTTGAGCCGCGGGTCGAACAGTCCCTCGGCCTCCAGCAGCCTACGTAACCGTTCGATGCGGGCCAGCAGCTCACCGACGCCGACCGCGCGAATGTCGCTGACGCGCAACGAAAACGAGCCGCGCACGGTGTAGAAGCTCGGCTTGCCGCACACCACCACCTGGGTGCCCTCGGTGAGCTTCACCGGTGCCGCGAGCAGCAGATCACGCGAGCAGCTGATATCGAGCGACATGTTGGCCGCCGGATCGCGCAGCACCATGTATGCCGTGGAGTTGCGCACGTTGATCTGGGTCAGCTGACCTTCGACCCACACCGTGCCGAGCTTGTCGATCCAGCCGGCGATGCGGATGGCCACCGCTCGGACCGGATACGGGTTCTCCGGAGAGTTGTTCTGAGCGCTGGTCACTTGGCGGACGCGCGGGTGATCCTGTTGGCCAGCAGCGTCTGGAACGGCGCCCGCGACTTGGAGGCCTCCTCGTAGGCGAGCAGCGCTTCGAGGTCGGCCACGCTGAGCGATTGCAGCCGGGCCCGCAGTTGCGCCAGCGTCAGCGACTCGTAGTCGAGCTCCTCGGCGATCGGCGGTGCACCCTTGGTGGCCGTTGCCCCATTGGAGGGCTGGGCCGAAGACTGCGACTTCACTTCGACGCCGTCGGTGGTGCTGTACAGGGCGAACCGGCCCTCGGTGAGACGCTCCCCGTCCTGTGCGGGTGTGTTGTCGTCCTCGCCGGCGGAGTCCTCGTCGAAGGTCGCCCACTCGGGCTGCTCGTCCTTCGGCGGGAAGATGTTCTCCAGGGCGCTGTCGCCCTTGATCACCAGGTCAGCCAGGTCCTGCTGCATCTTCATCACGATGTGCGCGACGGTGCTCGCCACCGTCATCGGGTACATCAGGATGGTTTGCGGCAGCTTGCGGGTTTCTTCGAGGGCGGTGACGGCGGCGCCGACCAGCAGACGAACCCCGTACGGTGCGGTTGCCATGGGCCCTAGCCTACGGCTGGCCCGTCGAGGTTGCGGGAACGTACCCTGAAAGCATGCCGCCTACCGTCAACATGGGGATTCCCGGTGCCGCCAGCACGGCTGCCGGGCCAGTCACCGGCAAGCGGGTGCTGCTGGCCGAACCGCGCGGTTACTGCGCGGGCGTGGACCGTGCCGTCGAGACCGTCGAACGCGCCCTGGAGAAGCACGGCGCACCAGTCTACGTGCGCCACGAGATCGTGCACAACCGCTACGTGGTGGACACCCTGGCCAAGGCCGGTGCGGTGTTCGTCGAGCAGACCGACGAGGTGCCCGAGGGCGCCATCGTGGTCTTCTCGGCGCACGGTGTGGCGCCGACCGTGCACGAGGAGGCGGCGGCCCGCAACCTGCAGACCATCGACGCCACCTGCCCGCTGGTCACCAAGGTGCACAACGAGGCCAAGCGGTTCGCCCGCGACGACTACGACATCCTGCTCGTCGGCCACGAGGGCCACGAAGAGGTCGTCGGCACCGCCGGTGAGGCCCCCGACCATGTTCAGGTGGTCGACAACCCGGACGCCGTGGACAAGGTGACGGTGCGTGACCCGAACAAGGTGATCTGGCTGTCCCAGACCACGCTGAGCGTCGACGAGACCATGGAGACGGTGCGACGGCTGCGGGAGAAGTTCCCGACGCTGCAGGACCCGCCCAGCGACGACATCTGCTACGCCACCCAGAACCGGCAGGGCGCGGTCAAAGCGATGGCGCCCGAGTGCGATCTGGTGATCGTCGTCGGCTCGCGGAATTCGTCGAACTCGGTGCGGCTGGTGGAAGTGGCGCTGGGCGCCGGCTCGAAGGCCGCCAAGCTGGTGGACTACGCGGACGACATCGACCCGGCCTGGCTGTCGGGTGTCACGACCGTCGGCGTGACATCGGGTGCCTCGGTTCCCGAGGTGTTGGTGCGCGGGGTTCTCGACCGGTTGGCCGAATACGGTTACGGCACCGTGCAGACGGTCACGACGGCCAACGAGACGCTGGTGTTCGCGCTGCCGCGTGAGATCCGGCCTGCCCGGACCTAGTTCCGCGACTCACCGAGCTCAAGGCCCGCCGAGAGTAACGCCGTGGCGGGAATCCAGGTGTTTTCTCGCCGTGACGTTACTGTCGGCACGCCCCATCGAAGGGGCCGTTGAATCGGGATCGCTCAGCGGTCGGGACGCCACGATTCGGCATCCCAGTCATTCGCGCTGGGGCGACGCGTCCTGGGCGGGCGACCCGGCTCCGGGTCGACCTCACCGCGATAACGCACCCTCGACACCGGGTGATGGGTATCGCTGTCGCCGTTCGTCCGCCCGGGCGGACGTTGCCGGGTCGGCGGTTCGTACGGCGGGTACGGCTCGTAGGACGGGTAGGGCTCGTAGGGCTCGTACGGCTCGAATCGGCTGCTGCGCCGCGAGGGCGAGCCGTAGGGGTCCCTGCGGTCGCGGGCCTCACGGGGCTCACGCCGTGACGAGGTGCGGCTGTTCGGGTCACGCGGCTGGCGCCGACGCCGCGGAGTCTCGGGGTAGTCGAGCGCATCAGGCTCGGCGTCGACGGGACGACGACGGGCCGACTGGCGGCGGGGCCGCTCGGGCGCCTCGGTGATGTCCTCGAGCGGGGGACGGGCATGCCGCGAGCGGGTCGGTGCCGGACGCTTGGCGGGCCGCTCCGAGCGCGGACGCCGTTCGGCGGTCGCGGGTCGGTCGATGCCGTGCTTGCGCTTGGGCGTCTCGTCGGCATCGTCCTCGTCCTCGACGTCACCGCGCTGCAGCATCGACGAGAACTTGGCCGCCAGCCCGGCGAAAAGGCTGGGGCCCGCGGCGGTTTCGTCGTCGCCGTCAGGGCGGGCCGGCGCCGACGATTTGGCCGACATCCCGAAATACCAGCGCACCAACCCGATCAGCAGCACGCCGGCCGAGGTGAACAGCATCAGCGGGAAGCGCTCGATCAGCGGGTAGCCGAAGTTGATCAGGGTGTCCTTGACGCCGGTGAACGCTGCGCCGTGGAACAGGAAGTAGGAGCCCGGCACCATGACGAACAGGATCAGCGGAGGCTGGATGACGGCGGTGAAAATACTGGAGTAGCGCACCGCGAGAACGGCCGCCACACAACCGAGCGCGTACATGGCGGCGAAGACGTTGCCGAGTTCCTTGTTGCCGGAGCCCGCATCGAAGGCGAAGCCAATTGTGGTGGCGATCACAGCAATCAGGACGGCGGCCCACCATGGCACGCCGGACAGGTTCGGGTGCGCCGAGCGGTTCGCGGGCGCCACGGAGGACCTCGCTCGCTGTGCTGACACACGTAGACCGTACCGGCTCCGGCTGAATGTGGACCGTCGGCGGGGCCGCAAGCGGAGGGGTCATCCGGGGCTTTCTCCTAGACTGTCTTCTCTGTGAGCCTGAGCCTCGGAATTGTCGGTCTGCCCAACGTGGGAAAATCGACCCTATTCAATGCGCTGACCCGCAACAACGTGCTGGCAGCCAACTATCCGTTCGCGACGATCGAGCCGAATGAGGGCGTCGTCCCGCTGCCCGACCCGCGGCTGACCAAACTGGCCGAGATCTTCGGCTCCGAGCGGATCCTGCCGGCGCCGGTCACGTTCGTCGACATCGCCGGCATCGTCAAAGGCGCCTCCGAAGGCGCGGGGCTGGGCAACAAGTTCCTGGCCAACATCCGCGAGTGCGACGCGATCTGTCAGGTGGTCCGGGTGTTCGCTGACGACGACGTCGTGCACGTCGACGGCAAGGTGGACCCGAAGTCCGACATCGAGGTCATCGAAACCGAGCTGATCCTGGCCGACCTGCAAACCCTGGAGAAGGCGGTGCCGCGGCTGGAGAAGGAAGCCCGCAACAACAAGGACCGCAAGCCGGTGTTCGAGGCCGCGACCGCTGCGCAGGAGTTGCTGAACGGCGGTACGACGTTGTTCGCCAGCGGCAAGGACTGGTCGCTGCTGCGCGAGCTGAACCTGATGACGATCAAGCCGTTCCTGTATGTGTTCAACGCCGACGAGTCGGTGCTCACCGACGCGGCCAAGCAGGCCGAGTTGCGTGCGCTGGTGGCCCCGGCGGACGCGGTGTTCCTGGACGCCAAGATCGAGTCGGAGCTGATCGAACTCGACGACGAGTCGGCGGCCGAGCTGCTGGAGTCAATCGGGCAGAGTGAGCGCGGGTTGGATGCGTTGGCGCGAGCCGGTTTTCACACGTTGAACCTGCAGACGTATCTGACCGCGGGGCCAAAAGAGGCGCGCGCCTGGACGATTCACCGCGGGGACACCGCACCGAAGGCGGCCGGCGTGATCCACACCGACTTCGAGAAAGGCTTCATCAAGGCCGAGGTCGTGTCCTACGACGACTTGGTGGAGGCGGGCTCGATGGCCGCGGCCAAGGCCGCGGGCAAGGTGCGCATGGAAGGCAAGGACTACGTCATGGCCGACGGCGACGTGGTGGAGTTCAGGTTCAACGTCTAGGCCGCGCGTCGACTGTGGGGGATGTGCACGCAGTCAGCCCGTTTTTCGTGCACGAGACCCACAGTCGCGATTTGACGTCTAGCAGACCTGTCGGTGGGCGGGTCTAGCTTGGGCGCCATGAAGCTATTGTCGATCCGCCTGATCACCGCCGACGTGAAGCGCCTCGTCTCGTTCTACGAGACCGTGACCGGAGCCCATGCGGTCTGGGCCAACGAACTGTTCGCCGAGATCTCCACGCCGGTGGGTGCGTTGGCCATCGGCAGCGAGAAGACCGTGCCGTTGTTCGGCGCGGGATCTGCCGAGCCGGCCGCCAATCGCAGCGCCATCATCGAGTTCATCGTGGCCGATGTGGACGCCGAATACGCCCGCCTGCGTGGGCAATTGGACGAGGTAGTCACCGAGCCGACCACCATGCCGTGGGGCAACCGCGCAGTGCTGTTCCGCGACCCCGACGGCAACCTGGTGAATCTGTTCACTCCGATCAGCGACGATGCGCGTGCCAAGTTCGGTGTCTAATGAGAGGTATGCCGCTCGTCGACCGCGCGCTTGCCGGTCTGGCTCGCCAGCTCGGTGATCCCACCGGCTTCGCGGGCCGGATCGTCGGGCGGGTACTCAACCGTGGCAATCGATCCGTCGTCGTCGCTGCCGTTGCCGCCACCGAGTGCGGGCCGGCCGCCGACATCGCCGACATCGGATTCGGCGGGGGCGTCGGACTCGAGGTCTTGCTCGATCGCGGGGACACGGTTGTTCACGGTGTCGAGATGTCAGCGACGATGCTCGCTGAGGCGCAGCGCAGGTTCACCACCGACATTGCGCGCGGGCGGTTACATCTGTACTCCGGTCGGATGGAGAGTCTGCCGCTCGGCGATTCCGCACTGGACGCGATCATCTCGACCAACACGGTCTATTTCGTGCCGGATCTCGCACCAGCTCTCCATGAGCTGGCTCGGGTATTGCGGCCGGGCGGCCGATTGGTCCTCGGGGTGGGGGATCCCGAACAGATGACCACGATGCCCTTCACCCGCCACGGATTTCGGTTGCGGCCCATCGACGAACTCGTGTCGGCTATCCGCGCCGCGGGTTTCGATCAGATCGAGGACAGACGTGTGGGTGCCGGCCCACGTGCCTTCCATCTCCTGGTGTGCGACCTGCCGGTGATCTAGCGGCAGCAGTTCGGGTCCAGCACCGTGCAGAGCGCCACCAGCGCCTCGCGGCGCGGGCGGTGGTAGACGTTCATTCCGCGGCGTTCGGATTCGACCAGACCTGCACGACGCAACTGAGACAGATGGTGGCTGACGGTTGATTCGCTCAGTTCGACCGCCGCTGCCAGGTCGCAACTACATACCTCGCCCGCGTCCGAGCCGAACAGCAATGAGACCAGTTTGACCCGAACCGGGTCAGCTAATGCCTTGAGCCGCAACGCGATCTCGAGTGCTGCCTGATCGCTGACGGGGCCGGCGGCCACTGGCGCGCAGCGGACCGGCGCGGACATGTCCACGGTGGGCAGCGTCTTCGGCATGGCTACATCTTGCCACGGATATTGACATACGTCGAAGAGGTGGCATCATCGTGTGTACCCGTAGTTCGACATATGCCACATAGGTAGGAGCCCGTCATGTCCCGCGCTCAGCTGGCCCTCAACGTCGATGACCTGGACGAGGCCATCACGTTCTATTCGAAGCTGTTCAACACCGAACCGGCCAAGGTGAAGCCGGGCTACGCGAACTTCGCCGTCGTCGACCCGCCGTTGAAACTTGTCCTGCTGGAGAACCCTGGCAAGGGCGGGACCATCAACCACCTCGGCGTCGAGGTCGAATCCAGCGCGACCGTCCACGCTGAGATCGCCCGCCTCACCGGTGAAGGTCTGTTCACGGACGAGGAGATCGGCACCACCTGCTGCTTCGCCACCCAGGACAAGGTGTGGGTGACGGGCCCCGCCGGCGAGAAATGGGAGGTCTACACCGTCCTCGCGGATTCGGACACCTTCGGCAACAGCCCCGAACACTCTGAGGGAGGCGCCGCCGAGGGCGGCGTTTGCTGCTCATCGTGAACGCGCCCAACGCAATTGGCATCGACACCGCAGTCGTCGGGAAGCTGTCGTTACTGGACCGATTCCTGCCGGTATGGATCGGCCTTGCCATGGCCGTCGGCCTTCTGCTGGGTCGCCTGGTACCCGGGCTGAACACCGCGCTGGACAAGGTACAAGTCGACGGCATCTCGCTGCCCATTGCGCTGGGCCTGCTGATCATGATGTATCCGGTCCTGGCCAAGGTCCGCTACGACCGCTTGGACACCGTCACCGGGGACCGCAAACTACTCATCAGCTCGCTGCTGTTGAACTGGGTCCTCGGACCCGCGCTGATGTTCACTCTGGCCTGGCTGCTGCTGCCCGATCTACCCGAGTACCGCACCGGACTCATCATCGTCGGCCTCGCCCGCTGCATCGCGATGGTCATCATCTGGAATGACCTCGCCTGTGGCGACCGTGAAGCCGCCGCCGTTCTCGTCGCCCTCAACTCCGTGTTCCAGGTAGTCATGTTCGCCGTGCTCGGCTGGTTCTACCTGTCCGTGCTGCCTGGCTGGCTGGGGCTGGAACAGACCACCATCAGCACCTCGCCGTGGCAGATCGCCAAATCAGTGCTGATCTTCCTGGGCATCCCGCTGCTCGCCGGCTACCTATCCCGGCGGCTGGGGGAGAAAGCCAAGGGCCGCGAGTGGTACGAATCCGCATTCCTGCCGAGGATCGGACCGTGGGCCCTCTACGGGTTGCTGTTCACCATCGTCATTCTTTTTGCGCTGCAAGGTGATCAGATCACCAGTCGCCCGCTGGACGTCGTCCGCATCGCGCTCCCGCTACTGGCGTACTTCGCGATCATGTGGGGCGGCGGATACCTGCTCGGCGCGCTACTCGGGCTGGGCTATCAGCGCACCACCACCCTGGCGTTCACCGCGGCGGGCAACAACTTCGAGCTCGCGATCGCGGTGGCCATCGCCACCTACGGCGCAACGTCCGGGCAGGCGCTCGCCGGAGTGGTCGGCCCCCTCATCGAAGTGCCCGTCCTCGTCGCGTTGGTCTACGTCTCCCTCGCACTCCGGCGCCGTTTCACTGACGCCGCTCGACCACCGACCCCGAAGCCTGACAGGAGCACGCCATGACCGACAGCCCGGCCGCACACGTTCGACACGACCTGTCCATCGACCAGCAGCATGCGTTGACGACAGCAGCCGCCCGTTTGCACAGCGAGTTCGGCGAGCACTTCGGTGTCGATACCATCGAGCGTTTTCTGCATTCGTCCTACGAGCAGGTCGCCGCGCGGGCCACGGTCCCCAATTTCTTGCCGCTGCTGGCCGAGCGGTGGGCGCGCCAGCGCCTTGATGCCCTCGCGCGGGTCGAAGGCAAGATCACCACCGCGAAGCCCATGGTGTTATTCCTGTGCACCCACAATGCGGGCCGATCCCAGATGGCGCTCGGATTCTTCAATCACCTCGCCGGACACCACGCAGTGGCGTGGTCGGGAGGTTCGGAACCAGGCAACGAAATCAACCCCGCCGCCGTGGCCGCCATGGCCGAGATCGGCATCGACATCGCGCGCGAGTTCCCGAAGCCATGGACCGATGAGATCGTTCGGGCCGCCGACGTAGTGGTCACCATGGGGTGTGGTGACGCTTGCCCATTCTTTCCCGGAAAGCGTTACGAGAACTGGGAACTGCCCGACCCGGCAGGCCAGGGGATCGACGCCGTCCGGCCAATCCGCGACGAGGTCGAGGTGCGGGTGCGCCGACTTCTCGCCGAACTCGGCATCGAACCCGCCGTGCACTGACCACACCCATCAGCCTCCGCGATGACTTCCGCCGGCTGAGTCAGTCTGTATGGCATGGGAAAGCTGATCTTCACCGCGACCATGTCCATCGACGGCTACGTCGCCGACGCTGCCGGCGACTTCCAATGGTCCGCCCCCGAGGGGGCGGTGTTCGCCACGCACGTCGAGCGGATGGGCGAGGTGTCCACCGAGGTGCTGGGCCGCCGGACCTTCGAGTTGATGCAGTACTGGGAGACCGATCCCGACGACCAGGTCTGGACGCCGGCAGAGCAGGAGTTCGCTCGCCGCTGGCGGCGTATCGACAAGGTGGTGGCGTCCTCGACGCTGACGCACGACGAGATCGGATCGGACCGTGTCCGTTTGGTGCCGGACTTGAGCCTGGCGGAGTTGCGGCGAATCGTCGACGACGCACCAGGGGTGGTCGAGATCTTCGGGCCGACCGTCGCGGCCGCCGCGATCCGGGCCGGCCTGGTCGAAGAGTTCCAGTTCTTCGTGGTCCCGAAGGTGGTGGGCGGTGGCCTGCGGGCACTGCCCGACGATGTGCAGCTCGACCTCAGGCTCGAAGGGCACGAGACGTTCGACAACGGCATCGTTCATCTGCGCTATGTCGGGCAGCAGGATTCGATGTTGGGCCATGACGCCGGAAGCGGGCGGTGAAAACCTAGACTCACGCGTCGTCGTCCGTCTGGGTGGTGACGAGTTCGTCGTCGTCCGCGAACGCCTACCGGGCCTCGCCCAGCTGGATGACCTTGCCGAGCACATCGGTCACAGTCTGTCGACGTCCTTCGACGTCGATTCCCATGCGCTGACCGTAGGCGCCAGCATCGGGCGCGCAGCCGGCTCTGATCTCACTGCCGCGCAACTACTTTCCCGAGCCGACGAGGCGATGTACCGCATCAAACGTGACCGGCGCGGCGAGGGTGGGGGAGCTCAGGCATAGCCGACCCAGCCGCGGAACGTGAACGCCGTGAAGAACTCGGTGACATCGGTGAAGCCTGCTTCCCGCAGAATGGCGCGGTCCTGTTCTGGCGACAGAACAGGAACCTCGTCGGCGATGGCGCTGCGCGCCTTGTCGACGTCCGCCGGATCGATGCCCGCCGCGACGAGGTTCGCGACATGCCTGCTGATCCACACGTCCCGTTCGCCGTCGCCTTGGGGAAAACTCATGTGCGCAACGACGAACGGCGCACCGGGTGCCAACCGGCGCCGGACCTGTGCGGCCGTCTCGCGGCGGACCTCCCAGGGCAGAAAATGCAGTGTCAGCAGACTTGTCGCGGCGGCGAACGGGCCGTCCGGGGCGTCCTCGATGTAGCCACAGTGCATGCGCACCCGTTCGGCATACGGTCCGAGGTTGCGCGCCGCGAGTTCCAGCATCGCCGCCGACGGGTCAACGGCGTCGAACGTCCACCCTGGCTGGGCTTGGGCGAAGGCCTTGGTCTCCAGCCCGCCGCCGGCTCCGAGCACCAGCACCCTGGCATCGGACGGCGCGCGTTCATCGATGAGAACCGTGGCCAGCCGGTGGATGTCGCGGTAGGCGGGCACCATCTGCGCCGCACGGGCGGCGTACATCTCGACGTGGCGTGGATCGTCGAACGGGTTCGCAGTTGAGGTCACGTCCCGATGGTGCTGACGGACGAGCGACATCGGCAAGGGGATTTGCCAATCAGGCAAGACCGGCGAGATGCCCGCGCGCTACTATCCGCCCATGCGCGGAACACGGTTGGTTAGAGTCCCTCTCGGCCTGTTGGCCATCGCACTCATGGGTGCGGCATGCGGGAATTCCACCCAGACCGCCCAGCAGTCGCCGCCGAGCACACCTGCCAGTACGTCGATGGCACCCGCGCTGGAAGCGGTCGCATTCGGCACCAAGGTCGACATCGCGTCATCCGACGGAACCGCGGCCTACGTCGTCGACAACCTTCAGCCGGTGCCGCCCGACGCTCAGATCGTCCCAGCCAAGGGCACGATGTACGCCGTCGACGTGACGATCGCCGCCAAGAGCGGCACACCGGCCTACAACGGCTTCTACCTCGTCGCGCGCGCCGCCGACGGGTCGAACATCGCGCCCGCCGTCGGCGCTGTCCGCCCCGGCATCACCTCGGGGCAGCTCGCGCAGGACCAGCAGGTCGCCGGCCACGTCGCCTACGACGTACCCCAGGGCCAGACCATCACCGCGATCCAGTTCCGCGACCCCAAAGGCAAGGTGCTGGCGGTCTGGGGCGCCGGGTAGGTTCAGCTCGGGAGGCGCGTCATGCGATGGGGGATCGGGCGATCGGTGACCGCGCTGCTCGGCGCGGCCGCTGCGCCGATCGTGTTCGCGTCGACGGCCTCGGCCGACACGGCACAGGCGACCATCGACGAATTGCAGTCCCAGGGCTACGTCGTCGCGATCAACTGGGTCGACGGCAACACCGGTGCGCCGTTGTCCTCCTGCCAGGTGGTGGCCGTGCACAATCCGGACAGCTCGCCCGGCGAGTCGACCGGCGCGACCACCGTCTACGTCGACCTGTCGTGCCCGCACCGTGAGTCACCGATCGGTATCGGCGTCGGCATCGGCTTCTGACGAATCAGTCTGCCAGAACCTGTATTTCGTCACCGAGTCGATAGCCGTCGACCAGCGGTAGCGTGTCACCGCTCCAAAACCGGCCGGGATCGAACCAGTTCTCGTTCTTCTCGGTGGCCAGCAAGCCCATCTCCTCGTAGGTGAGGGCCACCGTCTCCGCGCAATAGGCCGTCTGCAGCCCGACTTCGCGCTCGGCCAGCTTGCGCCGCTCCGCGGATTGTCGAACCTTCTTGTGTACGACCGGAATTCCCCGCGTCCAGTCACTCACGGTGGGTAGCCGCCCGCGCAGCCAGCGGCCGGTCAGCCGCGCCGTCGACGGAAACGGGGTGCCGTCCATCCGGGCGATCACCTTCAGCAGCTGATCTTCGTGGTCGCGACTGACATCCGGGGTGAGCTGACGCAGCCAACACCGCTGACCGTAGTGGTGCAGCCATTGCTCGACGGCCTCTCGCGCGTCGTTGAGCTGCACTCCCCGGTGATTGGTTCCGGTCCACAGATCCAGCAGCTTGTGGCCGAGCTCGGCGTGCCAGATCAACGGCGGCAGATCGTCGATCGCCACCGTCATGCCGACGTGGTTGACCGGCGCGTTGGTCAAAGTCTGGATCGCCCGGTCCGGGCCGGATCCGCCGCGGAACAACCAGACGTCACCGGTGCGGGTTTCGTTCAGCGCCTGTGTCAACGACACGGTGTGCTCACTCACCAGCGCAGCATAGTGTGATCGCATGCGCGGTATCTGGAAGTGGATCGGTCTGGCCGGTGCGGCCGGCGTCGTCGCGGGCGGGGTACTCGTCGCGCGGGACCAACGGCGCCGCAAGGCATACACACCCGACGAGATCCGCGCCCGGCTGCACCAGCGTCACGCCGAAGCGGACGCCGCGCCGAAGGGCTAGGCCACCGCGTACAGCCGGTGGCTGCCGCTGAACCCCTTGAGTTCGGCGTCCCGGCCCTCGTCGAAGTTCTGCTGATCGCCGACGGCGGTCCGCACCGACTCGCTCACCAGGATCTCGCCGCCGTCGGCCTGACCGGCGACCCGGGCCGCCATCGCGACGTTGCGACCGAACAGGTCGTCGCCGCGGCGCACCGACTTGCCCATGTGGATGCCGATCCGTACCCGAATGCTGTTGTTTCGCAACCGTTTCGCATCGCGCGCCAATTCCCGCTGCATTGCCACCGCGCAATTCACCGCGGCGGAGGGGTCGGCAAAGGCCACCATGAACCCGTCGCCCTGACTCTTGACGACGTGGCCGTCGTGTTTGTTCACCAGCCGCCGGACCATCCGGTCATGGCTGCCGATCAGCTTGACCCAGGCCCGGTCTCCGATGCGTTCGTTGAGCGCGGTGGACCCCTCGATGTCGGAGAACATCACCACCACCTTGCCGTCGGGCGCCAGCCGAGCGAGGTCCGGCCGCTCGACGTCGGCCCAGTCGGCGAGCTCCTCGATCGATGACCGCACCGCACCGCCGAAGCCCTGGGTGCGGACCAGGTTGGCGGTCTGCCACACCTGCTTGACCGCCTCCCGGCCGCCCGTCCACAGCATGGTGCGGGTGTCCAGCCGCCCGCGGAGCTCGTCGGCTTCCCGCTGGGTGGCGGCCAGACGTGAGCGCATCACCAGCAGCGCGATCGCTTCGCCCACGACCAGCACCGCCAACACCGCAGCCACGATCGTCCAACCCACTGTGCGTCGCCCTTCTGTCCGCGATCCTGAACAGATGATGCCTCCTTACTACGAGAGCAGATTCATCCGCGCGAATCACCCTCGGCGCGCGCAGGCCATCTGGCTGCGCTGGACACGACTGCTGCCCAAGCCCGGCGACGCGGTGGCCGACGTCTGGGTGATGCTGTTCGACCCCGACGGTGCCGGAAACCGTGCGCTCAAGGTGCCGCACCCGCTGGCCGACGCCGACTACCTGTCCGATCCCTGGTCGGCCAGGATCGCCGATACCGAGATCGACGACGTACACGCCAGTGCGACGCTGGACGGCGCGTCGTGCGACCTGGCCATCACGCCCGGTGACGAACCGCCGGTCAAGCTCCTCACCGACCGCTCCTATACGGCGAAGTTCCCCACCGCCAAGACCCAGGTGCGCCACCCGCTGGCCCGCTTCGACGGCACGGTGACCCTCGGTGACGCCCGAGTCGCCGTCGAATCGTGGACGGGCAGTGTCAACCACAACTGGGGCAGCAAGCACACCCCGGCCTACGCCTTCGGCCAGGTGTGCGGATTCGACGAGCACCCCAAGTCCAGCCTGGAGGTGGTCACCGCGCACGCCGCACTCGGACCGCTGCGGTTGCCCGCCACCACCCTGTTCGTCCTGCGCCACGCGGGCTGGCAGGTGGCCGTGCGGTCCATACTGGGCGCCCGGCACACCCACGGTTCATACGCACCGTTCGAATGGTCGTTCGGCGGCCGTACCGACGGATTCGAACTGCACGGCGAGATTCGGGCCGAGCCCGGCGACGTCATCGGGCTGACCTACACCGACACCAACAGTGCGACCAAGTACTGCTACAACTCCGCTCTGGCGGATTGTCGAATAACTCTGTCCGGCAACGGTCTTGACACCGAACTGGCTGCCTCGCGGCGCGCGATGTTCGAGATCCTGACCGACCAGAGGCACGGCGACGTCCCGTTGTTGGCCTAGCGCCGGCCGCGGACCGGTCTTCGTGTGGGCTCCGAACGTGCGCAATCCGCCCAGTTCAGGGCTTTCGCCTGCGTAAACTGCGGCCGTGGGGGACAGCCGCACCTGGCCTGTCATGCGTCGAGGCAAGGAACTCGCCGCGATCCAGGCGACCCTGCAGGGCCGGCCCGGCCAATGCGGGACTCTGCTTCTCGGCGACGCCGGTGTCGGGAAGACCACGCTGGCACGGATGGCCGCGCACACGTTGCGCACCGCCGCGGTGTGGGTCGCAGGCACCGAGTCCGCGCGCGATGTGCCGCTGGGTGTGTTCGCCCATCTGCTTGTCAGTCCGATGCCCACCGACCCGGTCGCCATGCTGGCCGCCGCTTTTCACGCGGTACGCCGGGAGAAGCTGGCGCTCATCGGCGTTGACGATGTGCACCTGGTCGACCACCTGTCCGCGACGCTGCTACACCGGCTGGCTGTCGAAGGGGCGGTGCGCATCGTGGCGACCGCCCGCAGCGGCGAGCCGATACCCGAGACGATCACCGCGCTGTGGAAAGACGGCTACCTGGTTCGGCTGGATGTCGCGCCGTTCAGCAAGGCCGAGTCGGTGGCGCTGATCGAGACGGCCCTCGGCGGACGCCTGGAGCGGCTTTCCGCGGACTTGATGTGGGAAGCCTCCAGTGGCAACGCATTATTCGTCCGGCACCTCGTCGAAGGGGCGCTGGAAGCCGGAACCCTGCGCCAGGTCAACGGTGTTTGGCAGCTCCGCGGCGAGACGGCGGTGGCCTCGAAACTGGCGCCGTTGCTCAGCAGTCGGCTCGACCGGTTGCCCGACGACGAACGGCGGGCTCTGCATCTGCTGGCGGTGTCGGAGCCGCTGACATTGGAGGTGCTGTCCGAGCTCGTCGACACCGACACGTTGGAACGAGCCGAGCGGCGAGGACTGATCCGCGTCGTCGATATCGGCGGCTCAGCTGAAATTCACTTCACCCACTCGGTGATCGGCGATGTCATCCGGCAGAGCCTGGGCCAGGTCGCGGGCCGCCGCCTGCGGACCGAGCTGGTGGGCGCGATGGATCTGCACCCGTCGCAGACGCCGGTGCAACGCGTGCGGCGCGCTGAACTGGCGCTGCACTCCGACACCACGATGGACGCCGGATTCTTCTCCCGCGCAGCAGAAGACGCGATCGCCCTGATGAACATCACGCTCGCCGAGCGGCTGGCCCGGGCCGCCGTCGACGCCGGTGGCGGCCTGGTGGCCTCCGAACTACTCGCGCGGACACTGCTGTGGCAAGGCCGGGCTCCCGAGTCCGAAGTGATCCTGGCGTCGTTCGACCCCGACACCCTCACCGAGTTCGAGCTGGCCCGGTGGGGCATGGCGCGGATTGCGAATCTCCAGTGGTCGATGGGAGACGCCGCGGCCGCCGCAGAGATCCTGAAAATGCTGCAGCAGAGAATCACCCACCCGCGTGTGCGAGTGGGTGTCGATAGCCTCGCTGCCGCGCTGGCCGTTCTCGACAATCGACTCGACGAGGCCGCCGAGCTGGCCGACAAGGTGCTGGCCGATCCGGCCGCGCCACCGATTGCCGTCGGGTGGGCGGTCTTCGGCGGTGGCATGGCGGCCGCACTCAAAGGCTGCACCGCCGACGCGGCACGGCTGGCCGCACGGGGCCACGAGGTCTACGACAAGATCGACGGGTTGCTGCGGTTCCTGCTGGCGCTGGGTGAGGTGCGCGCCCTGACATTGGCCGGTGATTTCGCTGCCGCGCAAGCCCGTTCGGGTGACATCGTGCGGATCACCTCGCCCGGCCAGTACCGCGCCCGCGCGATGGCGAACGTCTTGGCGGGCACCGTGGAACTGGGCCGGGGGCAACTGCGGGTGGCGATGGGCCGTCTCGAGGAGACCCTGGCCGCGCTCAGCGGTGAGGCCGCCGCCTCCTGGAACGTGCCGGCCAGATTGCTTCTGGCGCAGTGCTATTGCGGACTCGGGTACGACTCGGCGGCCGCACCGCTGGTGACTGAACTGCGGGACCTGGTGAGCCGCGCGGCGACGATGTTCGAACCTGCGGTCCGGATCGCCGAGGCGTGGCTGGCCGCGGCCATGGGCCATGTCAGCGGCGCGGTCACGATGGCCCTGCGCGCGGCCGACCTGGCCGCCGAGTCGGGCCAGCGCGCCATCGAGCTGATGGCACTGCACGCCGCCGCGCGATTCGGCGACAAGACCTGCCTGCCACGGATCGTCGAGGTGGCCGCGGTGATCGGTGGGCCGCTGGCGGCCATCGACGCGGCGCACGCCACCGGCCTGATGAAAGACGATGGTGCAGCGGTGTTTTCGGCGTCGCAGGAGTTCGAACGGATCGGCGCCCTGCTGTCGGCGGCCGACGCCGCAGCACAGGCGGCGGCACTCTTCGATGCCGCCGGACAGCGCAGACATTCACTGGAAGCGGCGGCGGCCGCCGACCGGCTCGGTAAGGAATGCGGCGGATTGAAGACACCAGCACTGATGGCCACCTCGCAGCCGCTGCCACTGTCTCGTCGGGAACGCGAGATCGCCCAGCTGGTGGTGCGCGGATTGTCCAACCGCGACATCGCCGAACGGCTCGTGGTGTCGACCCGCACCGTCGAGGGGCACCTGTACCGGATGTACCTCAAACTCAACGTGACCAGTCGCGAGGACCTGCGCGACATCATCCGCCACGCGCTCGAGGACGGCGGGCCTGGTTGACTGGCGGTATGGCCATCCTCGTCGTCGGCAGACTCGAACCGTCTCTGGAGAAGCAACTGACGGCCAAGCACACACCGCTGCGACACCCCGTCGACACGCAGCGTGCCGCCGAGGTGACGGTGATCGTGTGCGGTGGCAGGCCGGGTGTCGATGCCGCGCTGATGGATTCGTTGCCCGCGCTGGGGGCCATCGTGAACTTCGGCGCCGGGTACGACGCCATCGACGTCGACGCGGCGCGCGAGCGGGGGATCGGGGTGAGCAACACTCCCGACGTCCTCAACGACACCGTCGCCGACACCGCGCTCGGCCTGATCCTCGACACCATGCGCCGGTTCAGCGCCGCCGACCGATACGTGCGGGCCGGCCGCTGGGCAACCGAGGGGCCGTTCCCCTACACCCGCGACCTCAGCGGCAGCCGCGTCGGCATCCTCGGGCTGGGCCGGATCGGCTCGGCTATCGCCACCCGGCTACGCGGATTCGACTGTGCCATCGCCTATCACAACCGCCACGAGCTACCCGACAGTCCCCACCGCTACGCCGCTTCACCGGTGGAGCTGGCGGCGTCCGTGGACGTCCTGGTGGTCGTCACCGCCGGCGGACCCGACACCACGCAGCTGGTGGATCGCGAGGTGCTGGAGGCGCTCGGCCCGGACGGTTTCCTGGTCAACGTCGCCCGCGGCAGCGTCGTCGACCAGGACGCGCTCATCGAGTTCCTGGAAGCGGGCCGCCTGGCCGGCGCCGGTCTGGACGTCTACGCGGCGGAGCCCGACGTACCCGTTCGGTTGTGGGAGCTCGACAACGTCGTGCTGTTGCCGCACATGGGCAGCGCAACGATGCGAACCCGAACAGCGATGGCCACGTTGGCGATGCGCAACCTGGAGGAGTTCCTGGCCAGCGGTCAGCTGGTCACACCGGTCTAGCGGGTGACGAACGAGACGACGGCCTCGCTGAAGGCGTCGTTGTCGTCACCGGCGGCGGTGTGGCCCGCGTCGGAGAGTTCGACGAACTCGGCAGGCACCTTTGCCAGGAAGTCTTGCACCCCTTCGGCGCTGACCACATCGGACAGTTTGCCGCGGATCAGCAGGATCGGGATGGTCAGGTCGATGGCGGCCTGTTCGAGCCGCTCCACCCGGCCGAACGGATCGTCTTTCGGGGCGGTCAGGAACGCGGGATCCCAGTGCCAGAACCACCGGCCGTCCCGGAAGCGCAGGTTCTTCTTGAGACCGTCGAGATTCTTCGGCCGCTTGCGGTGCGGCAGGTATCCGGCGATGGCATCGGCCGCCTGTTCGAGGTTGTCGAAGCCGTCCACATTGCTGAACATGAAGTCCCGGATCCGGGCGCTGCCGTCCTTCTCGAAGCGGGGCACCACGTCGACCAGAACCAGCTTGGTCACCACGGCAGGCCCGGCCTCCTCGGCCACCAGGATGCTGGTCAACCCGCCCATGCTGGCCCCGATCAGCACGACCGGGCGGCCGATCTGCTCGAGCACCCGCAGCACGTCGGCGGACAGCGAGTCGACGCTGTAGTCGGCATCCGGGGCGCGGTCGCTGTCACCATGCCCGCGGGCGTCCAGCGCGATCACGTGAAAACCGTGGTCGGCCAGCACCTGGCCGGTGTTCTTCCAGGAGAACCGGTTCTGCCCGCCGCCGTGCAGCATGAGGATTGTTGGGCGCTCAGCCGCCGACTCGGCGCCCCGGTTCCACTCGTCGGCCACGAGGGCGAGCTCGTTGGTGCCGCGGAACTCCACTGTCTGACCGCTGTTCGTGCTGCTCACCGGCATCCTCTCGACCGAACCTGAACAGCACGTTACATAGCGGTGCTATCGATGAGTTTCGGTACCCCGGGCGGTCAATCCCTTCGACTGTCCTGGAGAGGAGACCACCCGTGCCCACCATCACCCCGTCGCTGTGGTTCGACGACGACATCGAGGAGGCGATGCGGTTCTACACCGGCGTCTTCCCGAATTCGTCCATCGAGTACGTCAACCGCTACACCGACGCGGGGCCTGGCACCGCCGGCCGGGTCGTATCGGCCGGGTTCACCCTCGACGGCACCCGGTTCGTCGGCATCAACGGCGGGCCGGTGTTCTCGTTCACCGAAGCGGTGTCGTTCCTGATCGAGTGCGCTGACCAGGCCGAAGTGGACTATTACTGGGATGCGCTGGTCGCCGGCGGTCAGGAATCACAGTGCGGCTGGCTCAAGGACCGATTCGGGCTGAGCTGGCAGGTGGTGCCCACCCGGCTCTACGAGCTGCTGTCCGACCCCGACCAGACCCGAGCGGCCGCCGCGACCAAGGCCATGCTCGGGATGCGCAGAATCGTCATCGCCGACCTGGAAGCCGCTGTCGCGAACCCGTGACGGCCCTCACAGCGCCTACCGGTAGCCTTTCGCCCCAAGTGCGGGTGATCGGAGCCCGGTAACGCCGCAGAGGGAGAAACATGGCCGACGAGCCTGCCGAGCCCGGAGACGAGCCCACCACGGCCGTCGAGCTCGGGGTTGACGGGGACACGCCCACACCCGCGAAACCGGCGCGCTCGCATGTGCAGCTGGCGCTGATCGTGGGGACGGCCGTCGTGGTCGCCCTGGCCGCGTTGACGGGATGGCTCGGCTACCGGGCCTACGAGTCCAGGCAGGCCGCGCAGCTGCAGGACCTGTTGGTCGGCGTCGGCCGGCAGGGCGCGCTCAACCTGACGACCATCGACGCCGCCGAGGCCGACAAGGATGTCCAGCGCATCCTCGACTCGGCCACCGATGCGTTCTACGACGACTTCGCGAAGCGGTCCCAGCCGTTCATCGAGGTGGTCAAGCAGGCCCAGTCCAAATCGGTGGGTGAGGTGACCGAGGCGGGGCTGGAGTCGGTGTCGGGCAACGAAGGCCAGGTGCTGGTGGCCGTCACCGTCACCACCTCCAACCGAGGCGCACCCAACCAGCCGAAGCGCGCCTGGCGGATGCGCCTGACGGTCAAGAAAACCGGGAACGACGAAGCGAAGGTCGCGAAAGTGGAGTTCGTACCGTGACGACTGACGACGCCAAACCAGAAGACGCCAAACCAGACGAGGCCATCGAGGACGAGGCCACCGCGGCCGAACTCACCGACACCAACGGCGCCGCCGAGGCGCCGGCTGCTACCGAGGCCGCACCGAAGAAGCGGTTCAGCCTCGCCGGGGCGGTGGCCTTCGGCGTGCTGCCGATCGTGGCGCTGCTGCTCGCGGCGGCGGCCGGTTACCTACGCTATGAGGATTCGTCGCGCCGGGACGCCGACACCGCCCGCACCGAATCGGTGCAGGCGGCCAAGGACTCCACCGTCGCCCTCCTGAGCTACAAGCCCGAGTCGGTCGAGAAGGACCTCGGCGCGGCGCGCGACCGCCTGACCGGGAGCTTCCTGGACGCCTACACGCAGCTGATCAACACCGTCGTCATCCCGGGTGCCAAGGAGAAGAAGATCTCCGCCCTGGCGGCCGTGCCCGCGGCGGCATCGGTCTCGGCCAAGCCCGATCACGCGGTGGTGCTGCTGTTCGTCGACCAGACCGTCGTGGTCGGCACCGACGCGCCGACCAACACCGCCTCCAGCGTGCGGGTGACCCTGGAGAAGGTCAAAGACCGCTGGCTCATCTCGGGATTCGACCCGATCTAGCGAAGAGGGGGTTCGATGACCGAGCCGCGCTGGATTGACGTCTCCGCACCGGCTGTGCAGCTGCGTGCGCTGAGCTGGGGCCCGGACGACGGCCCGATCGCGTTGTGCCTGC
Source organism: Mycobacterium sp. ENV421 (assembly GCF_002887815.1). Taxonomy (GTDB): domain Bacteria; phylum Actinomycetota; class Actinomycetes; order Mycobacteriales; family Mycobacteriaceae; genus Mycobacterium. The sequence goes on from NZ_PDHO01000027.1 coordinate 50,347, forward strand.
ACGGCTTTCCCGATACCGCCTACGGTTTCCGGAAACTGGCACCGCATCTGGTGGCGGCCGGCTACCGGGTGATCGCGCCGTTCATGCGCGGCTATGTGCCCTCGTCGCTGCCCGCCGACGGCAGCCAGCACATCGGGGCCGTGATGGACGACGCGCTGCGGGTGCTTGCGGCGTGCAATCCCACCGGAGCCGACGTGGTGATCGGCCACGACTGGGGCGCGATCGCCGCGACCGGTTTGGCCGCGATGCCGGACAGCCCGTTCACCAAGGCCGTCGTGATGTCGGTGCCGCCGTCGGCGGCGCTGCGGCCCGGGGCGGGCAGGAAGCTGGCCAACCGGGGCCGGCTGCTGCGCCTGCTTCCGGTGCAACTCCTGCGCAGCTGGTACATCACCTACTTTCAGCTGCCGTTCGCCCCGGAGCGCTCGTCGTCGTGGATCGTCCCGCTGCTGTGGCGCCGCTGGTCGCCCGGCTACAACGCCGCCGAGGATCTGCGGCACGTCGACGCCGCGATCGGCAGCCCGGATCGCTGGCGCGCCGCACTGGGCACTTACCGCGCCACCATCCGCAACACCCGCCCGCCGAGCCGCTACGCCGAGCTGAACCGGCTGTGGCTGGAGGTGCCGCGGCTGCCGACGCTGTACCTGCACGGAGCCGACGACGGTTGCATGACAGCGGAATTCACCCCCTGGGTGGCGGGGGTGCTACCGCCGGGCAGCGAAGTGGCGATCGTCGAGCACGCCGGGCACTTCCTTCAGCTCGAACAGCCCGACGTGGTGGGCGGGCAGATCGTCGACTTCCTGCGCACTACTTCTTCTTGAGGCTCGGGTGGCTGCGGGCCAGCAGTGGCAGCAGTAGCCGCTTCGGTGTGAGCTGATAGACCGCGGTCGCCGCGTAGTTGAGTCGGCCCGGCACGACGACTGCCTTGCCGGCGGCCAAGCCGTCCACCGCGGCCTTGGCGACATCTTCGGCCGATACCCACAGCGGCTTGGGCAGCGCCGCCTCGGCGTCTTCGTCGGAGATGCCGGCGGCCGCGCCGAATCCGGTTTTCACCGGACCCGGGCACAGGGTGGTTGCCGTGACGCCGCTGGGTTTGAGTTCCTCGCGCAGCGCATAGGTGTAGGAGAGCACGAAGGCCTTGGCCGCCCCGTAGACGGCTTGCCCCGGCAGCGGTCCGAAGGCGCCCAGTGAGGCGACGTTGAGCACCGCCCCGCGCCGGCGGGCCGCCATTGCGCCGACGAAGCGGGTGCACAGGTCCACGACGGCGGCCACGTCCACCTCGACCACGTTGAGCTCGGCGGCGGGATCGGCTGAGGCCACCGGGCCGGTGGTGGACAGCCCGGCGTTGTTGACCAGGATGTCGACGTCCAGCCCGAGTTCGGCGACCCGCCCGGGAAGCGCTGCCCGCTCCTTGGGCTGCGAAAGATCAGCGCCGACAACGGAACTCGGGCCAGGCAGCGACTCGGCGCGTGCGGTGAGCTGGTCGGTGCGGCGGGCTACCAGCACGACGTGGTGACCGCGCGAGGACAGCACGCGAGCGATTTCGGCACCGATGCCGGAGGAGGCTCCGGTGATCAGCGCGGCGCGGTGGGGACCGGGAGTCGGCAGCACCTGGCCAGCCTAGGACAATGGCCGCCATGGCTGCCAGCAGACCGATGACCGCGGTTGACGCGCAGATGTTCTGGATGTCGGCCGTCGTACCCAGTGATCAGCTGGTGCTGTACGCCTTCGACGGATCGCCAGAGTCGCCGCAGATCGCCGTCGACGAACTACGCCGGCGCGCCCAGGCGTGCGACGAACTGCGGATGCGGGTGGTGGACAGCGGCCGGTGGCGATACCCGCGATGGTGCCGCGGAGATGTCGGCGCCGATCAGTTCGTGCTGCACGACACCGGGGGAGTGGACTGGCAAGAGTGCCTGGACACTGCTGCGCGGTTCCGTGGTGACCCGCTGGATCTTCATCGAATGACTTGGCGCGCACACATTTTCCCGCAAGTTGTGGGTGTGCCGGGATGCCGAGGCGGGGGATCGGTGGTCGTCATGCAGACCGGCCACGCCTTCGCCGACGGCACCCGGGGGACCCTGCTCGGCGGGGCGCTGCTCGGCCGGCGACAGCCGGTGCCGGTGCCGTCGTCCGCGCGGCCTGGGTTCCTGCCTGCCCGCGGTGTGGCCGCCGCGCGCACCCATCGCCAACTCGTCCGCGACACCGAGGCCGGGCTGGTGCCGCCTGCCGCTCCGGGCGCTCCGCTGCTCAGCATCAATCAGCGGCCCCGCGCCACACCGGTACTGCGGACGCTGGTGCTCGACCGCGACCAGCTGACCAAACCCACCGTCACCATCGGGGCATTGGCGGTGATCGCCGAGGCGCTCGGTGGGTACCTCGCCGCGCGTGGTGAGGACACCTCGGCGCTGACGGCCGAAGTGACGATGGCCGGACAACAGGTTCCGTTCGGGCACAACAACTTTCGCAATGTCGGGATCCGATTGCACACCGAGGCCGGCCGCGCCCGGCGGGCGGAGCTGATCGCCGCCGAGCTGGCCGCCCAGCGCCTGCGCGGCGAGCATCCGGCGCTGCGAGCCTCGGCCGCCGCGTCGGCCGCCGTTCCCGCGGTGCTGTTGCGCTGGGGTGTGCGGCAATTCGACCCGGACGCGCGGTCGGCGACGGTCACCGGCAACACCGTGGTGTCCAGCGTGAATCGTGGGCCCGCGGATCTGTCCTTCGGCGGCTGTCCGGTCCTGCTGGCCGCCGGGTGGTCGGGGCTCTCGCCGATGATGAGCCTGACCCACGGAGTGCACGGCCTCGGCGACACCATCGCGCTGAGCGTGCACGCCGACCCGGACAACGTGGACGTCGACGACTACCTTGACCGGTTGCGCGTTGCGTTTGGCCGCTGAGGTGTAACGCCGATCGGTGCCGATGCTCTAGGTTTACCTGCGTGACTGCCTACAGTGTCGGACTGCTCATCCTGCGTGTGGTGCTCGGCGTGACGATGGCCGCCCACGGTTACAACAAGTTCTTCGGCGGCGGCCGGATCAAAGGGACCGCCGGCTGGTTCGAGAGCATCGGCATGAAGCCCGGCACCTTTCACGCCCGGGTGGCGGCCAGCACCGAGATGGCTGCCGGCATCGGCCTGGCGCTGGGCTTGCTGACACCGATCCCGGCCGCGGGATTCGTCGCGCTCATGCTCGTTGCGGCGTGGACGGTGCACCGGCACAACGGCTTCTTCATCGTCAAAGAGGGCTGGGAGTACAACCTGGTGCTGGCGGCCGCGGCCGTCGCGATCGCCGCGACCGGCGCGGGCAAGTACAGCCTGGACTATCTGCTGTTCAAGGGCACCAGCGTCTACCCGTGGCTGCACGGGTGGTGCGGATTGCTGATCGCACTGGTGCTCGGCCTGGCCGGCGGCATCGGCCAGCTGGCCATCTTCTACCGCCCGCCCGCCAAGGCCTGACAGTTCCCGTCACGAGCAGACACAAACTCGGGCATTTTTGCCCGAATCCGCCCGAGTTTGTGTCTGCTCGCGGAGAAGTCTCGCCGCGCGGGAATTCGCACCCGTCCGACTAGAACACGTTCTAGTCTTTTTGCCATGGGATTTCTGAAGCAGGAAGTGCCCGTCATCGACTTCGAGACGTGGAGCAAGGGCACCCGCGCGGAGAAGATCAAACCGATGGCACGGCACTGGGCCGAGGTGGGCTTCGGCACGCCGGTCGCCCTGCATCTGTTCTACGTCGTCAAGATCCTGCTCTACGTCTTCGTCGGAGCACTGTTCGGTCTGGCGACCGCGGGCATCGGTGGACTGACCGACATCGGATCGTGGTGGTCGGAGCCGATCGTCTACGAGAAGGCCGTGCTGTACACGATGCTCTTCGAGGTCGTCGGCCTCGGCTGCGGCTTCGGCCCGCTGAACAACCGGTTCTGGCCGCCGATGGGATCGATCATCTATTGGTTGCGCCCCAACACGATCCGGCTGCCACCGTGGCCCAAACTGGTGCCGCTGACCAAGGGCGACAACCGTGGCCCCGTCGACATCGTGCTCTACGGGGCGCTGATCGTGATGATCCTGGTGGCGCTGTTCTCCGACGGCACCGGGCCGGTCCCGGAACTGGGCACCGAGGTGGGTCTGCTGCCGACCTGGCAGATCGCGACAGTCGTGGCGCTGCTGGCGCTGGCCGGTCTGCGCGACAAGGTGATCTTCCTGGCCGCCCGCGGCGAGGTGTACGGCGCGTTCGCGGTGGCCTTCCTGTTCAGCGGCGTCGACATCATCATCGCCGCCAAGCTGGTGTGCATGGCGATCTGGATCGGCGCCGCGACCTCCAAACTGACCCGGCACTTCCCGTTCGTCATCTCCACGATGATGTCCAACAGTCCGGTGGTGCGGCCACGCTTCCTCAAGCGGATGTTCTTCAAGAAGTTCCCCGAAGACCTTCGACCCGGCCCGATGTCGCACACGCTGGCCCACATCAGCACCGCCATCGAGATGGGTATTCCGTTGGCGCTGTTCTTCTCCCACGGCGGGTGGCCGACCACGATCGCGGCCATCGTGATGGTGTGCTTCCACCTCGGCATCCTGTCGGCCATTCCGATGGGTGTTCCGCTGGAGTGGAACGTCTTCATGATCTTCTCGGTGCTGTCCCTGTTCGTCGCGCACGCTCAGATCGGGATCACCGACATCACCAGCCCGTGGCCGATCTTGCTGTTCCTGGCATTGGCGACCACCGTCGTCCTCGGAAACACGGTGCCGCGCAAGGTGTCCTTCCTGCCCGGTATGCGCTACTACGCAGGCAACTGGGACACCACGCTGTGGTGTGTGAAGCCCTCCGCGGAGGCGAAGATCGAGCAGAACCTGGTGACGATCGCCAACATGCCGGCCGCGCAGCTCGAAAAGTTCTACGGCAGTAAGGAAGCCGCGCAGATCCCGCTGTTCATGGGGTACGCGTTCCGCGCCTTCAACACTCACGGCAAGGCGTTGTTCACCCTGGCCCACCGCGCCATGGCCGGTGCGAATGAAGAGGACTACTCGATCACCGACGGCGAGCGCATCTGCAGCATGGCGATCGGCTGGAACTTCGGCGACGGGCACATGCACAACGAACAGTTGATCGCGGCGATGCAGAAGCGCTGTCACTTCGAACCCGGCGAGGTGCGTGTGGTGCTGCTCGACGGCCAGCCGCTGCACCGGCAGCGGCAGGAGTACCGGCTGGTGGATGCCGCGACCGGCGAATTCGAGACCGGTTACGTCAACGTCGCCGACATGGTGAACCGGCAGCCGTGGGACGACACGTTGCCGGTGCACGTGACGTCGGGTACGACTGACCGAACGGTTGGTTGACCCGCTTGACGGTCGTCAAACGGCGTGTGTTTTGATCCAAAGATCACCCCGTCGTAAAGGAGTAGGCCGATGGCTGAAGCGGTAATTGTCGAAGCGGTACGTTCACCAGTCGGGAAGCGCAACGGCGGTCTGTCCGGTGTGCACCCCGCCGAGCTTTCGGCCCAGGTGCTCAACGGTCTGGCCCAGCGCGCCGGCATCGACCCCGAGATCGTCGACGACGTCATCTGGGGCTGTGTCATGCAGGCCGGTGAGCAGGCCCTCGACATCGCGCGGACCGCGGTGCTGACCGCAGGTTGGCCCGAGTCGGTTCCCGGTGTCACCGTCGACCGCCAGTGCGGCTCCAGCCAGCAGTCGGTGCACTTCGCCGCCGCCGGCGTGGTGGCCGGCCACTACGACGTCGTCGTCGCCGGTGGTGTCGAGTCGATGTCGCGCACCCCGATGGGCGCCTCGCTGGCCAACGGCGGAAACCCCTACTCGGCCGGATTCAAGGGCCGCTACGACCGCACCCCCAACCAGGGCATCGGCGCTGAGATGATGGCCACCAAGTGGGGCCTGAGCCGCACCGATCTCGACCAGTTCTCCCTGGACTCGCACGAAAAGGCCGCTGCCGCACAGGACTCCGGCGCCTTCGAGGATCAGATCGTCGGCATCAAGGATGCCGAAGGGAACGTCGTCCTCAAGGACGAGGGCATCCGCCGCGGCACCACCCTGGAGAAGATGGGCCAGCTCAAGCCGGCGTTCTCCGAGGACGGCGTGATCCACGCGGGTAACTCCTCGCAGATCTCCGACGGCTCGGCCGCGCTGCTGTTCATGTCCGCCGAGAAGGCAAAGTCGTTGGGCCTCAAGCCGATCGCCCGCGTGCACACCGCGACGCTGGCCGGCTCTGACCCGGTGATGATGCTGAGTGGCCCGATCCCGGCCACCCAGAAGGCCCTCGCCAAGTCCGGCCTCAGCGTCGACGAGATCGGTGCCTTCGAGGTCAACGAGGCGTTCGCGCCGGTTCCGATGGCCTGGCTCAAGGAGATCGGCGCCGACGAGAAGAAGCTCAACCCCAACGGCGGCGCGATCGCCCTGGGCCACCCGCTCGGCGGCTCCGGTGCACGGCTGATGACCACGCTGCTCTACCACATGCGCGACAACGGAATTCGCTACGGTCTGCAGACCATGTGCGAAGGCGGCGGCCAGGCCAACGCCACCATTCTCGAGCTGCTGTAGTGACCGACGTGCAAGCCCCCGCCGCTCTCGGAGAGCGGCGGGGCAACGTCCTGCTCATCACGATCAACCGGCCGGAGGCGCGCAACGCCGTCAACGGTGCGGTCAGCACCGCCGTAGGTGACCTGCTTGCGCAGGCGCAGGACGACGCCGACGTCTGGGCGGTGGTGATCACCGGTGCCGGCGGCAAATCGTTCTGCGCCGGGGCCGACCTGAAAGCGATCTACAAGCGGGAGAACCTCTTTCACCCGCAACACCCGGAGTGGGGTTTCGCCGGTTACGTCCGGCACTTCATCGACAAGCCCACGATCGCCGCGGTGAACGGCACCGCCCTGGGCGGCGGAACCGAACTGGCCTTGGCCAGCGACCTGGTGATCGCCGAGGAGAGCGCCAAGTTCGGGTTGCCGGAAGTCAAGCGCGGCCTGGTCGCCGCGGCGGGTGGTGTGTTCCGCATCGTCGAGCAGTTGCCCCGCAAGGTGGCCATGCAGTTGCTGTTCACCGGTGAACCGATCACCTCTGCCGAGGCGCTCAAGTGGGGCCTGATCAACGACGTCGTGCCCGACGGCACCGTCGTCGACGCGGCTTTGGCTCTGGCGCAACGCATCACCGTCAACGCGCCGCTGGCCGTGCAGGCCAGTAAGCGCGTCGCGGTCGGTGTCGACGACGGGACCGTCACCGCGGACGAAGCCGGCTGGACTCGCACCATGCGCGAGATCGGCCCGCTGATGAAGTCCGAGGACGCCAAGGAAGGCCCGCTGGCCTTCGCCGAAAAGCGCCAGCCGGTCTGGAAGGCGCGCTGACCTAGTTAGGCCGTCGCGGGCTTGGTCGTCGTCGGCGTGGCCGACGTCGACTCGGCCGGCGACGACGTCGTCGTGGTGGTCGGCGTCGTGCTGGTGGTGCTGGTCGCCGTATTGGGTTCGGGCGCATCGGCCGGGCTGAGCACGGTGTCGATCATGTAGATGTACGCGCCGCGAGCGGTGTAGCCGCACACCAGCTTCGCGGTGTCGTTGACCTTGATGTCGCCGCCCTTGCCGGTCACGTTCACCGGGCTGCCCTGCTGCGTCGGCATCTTGCCGTGCAGATCATCGGGGCCCAGGTAGCCCAGCACCAGGTGGTAGTACAGCGTGGACGTCAGTGCGGCCGGGTCGCTCTTCAGCTGCTCCAGCGTCGCCTCGTCGAGCTTGGCGAAAGCGTCGTTGGTCGGCGCGAACACCACGTACGGGCCGCCGTCGATGACGCTGTCGATGTTGACGGCCGGGTTGAGGCCACCGGAGATCGCCGCGCTGAACGTGCTCAGGTCCGGGTTCGCGGCGATGGCCGCGGTCGCGGGCTGGTTGCCCATGCTGGTGAACGAACCGGAGCCGCTCGGGATGCGGTTCTTGTACGCGTCGCAGCCGGAGCCCTGTGGATCGGGCAGCTGGCTCATGCTCGGCACCGGGATCTCCGACGTGGTCGGGGCCGCCGGGGTGGTGGTGGTCGGCGTCGGATCTGCGTAGGCCTGAACGGCCGTCGGGATCGCGATGGCGATGGCGGCCAACCCTGCGGCGACGCCAAGGGACTTGGTACGAATGCTCACTTCGGCTCCTTTTGAGTCTCTAGTGGAGTCGGCGAAACGCGGGTCCCCGTTACCGCTGCGCCCCGACGAATCGTACTGGCAGCAAAGCTTCAGTCTCAAAACGGCTGATGAAGCTGCAGTTCAGAGCGCTGCCCGGCGCACCCGCCAGCACAGCAGCGCGGCGAGCACGCACAGTCCCGCCGCGAGGTAGAAGGCCAGGTCGTAGCTGCCCTGCACGTCGCGAAGCCGGCCCGCCCCGGCGGCCGCCACAGCCCGCCGACCTGATGGGGCTACCAAGGTCTTTCCGGGCTCCTGAACGCGTCTGCCTACGATGTCGGCCATGGCCGAACCACTGATCATGTCCGTTGGCGGGCACAGCCCCGAACTGCACGCCGAATCCTGGGTCGCACCCAACGCGGCGGTGATCGGCCAGGTGCGGCTCGCCGCGCGGGCCAGCGTCTGGTACTCGGCGACCTTGCGGGCCGAGGCCGAATGGATCGACGTCGGCGAGGGCAGCAACATCCAGGACGGCTCCACCGTGCACGTCGACCCGGGCTTCCCGGTGAAGATCGGTGCGGGCGTGACGGTCGGGCACAACGCCGTGCTGCACGGCTGCACGGTCGAGGACGGTTCGCTGGTCGGGATGGGCTCGATCGTGCTCAACGGCGCCGTGATCGGTGCGGGGTCGATCGTGGCCGCCGGCGCGGTGGTTCCGCAGGGCATGATGGTGCCGCCGCGATCCCTGGTGGCCGGTGTTCCCGCCAAGGTGCGCCGCGACCTGTCCGACGCCGAACTGGACGGCAATCGGATGAACGCCGCGGTCTACGAGCACCTCATCGACCTGCACCACGACTCCGCGTAGCGGCCGGCGGGATCGATCTCACACCGTGGTCAGGTTTGCGCCGCGGCAAGACTGCCGATAAGTCCTAGCGTGGACTCGAAGCGGATCCTGGTCACCGGTGCCACCGGATACGTCGGTTCCCGGCTGGTGGCGCGGCTGCTCGACGACGGTCACGAGGTCGTCGCCGCGACCCGCAACCCGGAGAAACTCGGCCGGTTCGGCTGGTGTGACCGGGTGACGGCCGTCGTCTTCGATGCCGACGACCCGACCTCGGTCGAGACAGCGCTCGCCGTCTCCGGACACATCGACGTCCTCTACTACCTGGTGCACGCCATCGGCCAGCCCGGCTTCCGCGAGCGCGACAATGCAGGCGCGGCGAACGTGGGCAGAGCGGCGGCTGCTGCCGGCGTGGGGCGCATCGTGTACCTCGGCGGGTTCGTGCCCGACGACGACACGTTGTCCGAGCATCTGGCCGGCCGGGCCGAGGTCGCCGCGGCGCTGGACGTCGACGGCGGCGCCGAACTGGTCTGGCTCGGAGCGGCGGTCATCATCGGCGCGGGCTCGACGTCGTTCGAGATGGTCCGCTATGTCGGCGACCGGTTCTGGGTGATTCCGCTACCGCCGTGGGCCGACCACGACATCGAACCCATTTCGATCAGCGACGTGCTGTACTACCTGCTGGCCGCGGCCGACCCCGCAGTGGTGCCGGCGGGGTCGTACGACATCGTCGGGCCCGACGTCGTGACCTACGGCGAGCTGTTGCAGACCTACATCGAGGCCGCCGGTGAACTGCGGGCCGGGCTGCCGGTGCGCGATATCGTGCCGCAGGCGATCGTCGGCCGAGTGGCCGGCGCGGCAGTACCGGTGCCCAGCGGATTGGCCGCCGATCTCATCGAATCGCTGGACCATCCGATGACGGCCTCGGACACTGTCTTACGTGATCATGTCCCGGACCCGCCCGGTGGACTCACCACCATCGAAGACGCCGTCGCCGCCGCGGTGGCCAGCCCGCCGCCCTGTCCGGTCGACCGACTGGCCGACCCGCATCACCTGGCTGACAGCGATCCGATCTGGGCAGGCGGGGATGCGCTGCGACTGCGGCGGATGGCTGCCACGGTGACGCCCGGGGTGGCGCGCCCCGCGCTGAGACTGCTGGACTCGGTGCCCGGCCCGCTGGCCGGCGCGCTGCGGACCGGCCTGGACCTAGTGCTGGCGAAAGTTCGCCTGTTATGACGATGTTGGCTGAACTTCGGTCGGTGGCGTCCAATGTTGCTGTACCACATCAGGAGTGGCCGTCCGCGATCCGCCGGCGGCGCATCGCGGTGTGCGTGGTGCTGGTTCTCGGTGCGCTGCTGCTCGGCTTGTCGCTGACCCGCAGGCCCGGCGATGCGGCGTTCTACTGGCTGACGATGGCGCTGGCGGCGACGTGGGCCTTCGGTGCGCGGGCGTCCGGCCCGGTGCACCTGGGGTGCATCCGCTGGCGCGGGCGAAACCAGCGCCCGGTCATCACCGGGCTCGCGATCGGATTGCTGCTCGGCGGCATTTTTGTGCTCGGCGGTCTGGTGACCCGTGAGATACCGCCGGTGGCCGAGGCCATCACCCGTGTGCTGGAGTACGCCAACCACGGCAGCCTGCTGCTGATCGTGGTGATCACCCTGGTGAACGGTCTGGCCGAGGAAATGTTCTTCCGCGGCGCGCTGTACACCGCGCTGGGCGCCTTCCACCCGGTGGTGATCTCGACGGTGCTCTACACCATCGCGACGTGTGCCAGCGGCAACTGGATGCTCGGCTTCGCCGCGATCATCCTCGGCACCGTGTGCGCCCTGGAACGCCGAGCCACCGGCGGAGTGCTGGCACCGGTGCTGACCCACGTGGTCTGGGGTCTGATCATGGTGCTGGCACTGCCGCCGATGTTCGGCATCTGGCACTAGGCCAGCGGGTGGGCGATCTCGTCGCGCGGCATGCGCGCCGCGACGAGCGCGACCGCGGCCAGCAGCACCGGCGCGATACCGGTCACCGCGAAGATGAGCTCCACCGGAACCACTTTCGACAGCGGGCCCGCGACCGCCATCGACACCGGCATGAACGCCAGCGAGACGAAGAAGTCCAGACTCGACACCCGGCCCAGCATCTCCGGCGGTACCCGCCTCTGCAGCAGCGTGCCCCAGATGACCATGCCCGCGCCGTCGGTGAGGCCGACGACGAACAGCGCGATCACCATCACCGGCAGCGACGACGTCGCGCCGACGAGCACCAGCGGCAGTGAGCCCGCGCCCCACATCGTCATCATCACCGTGAGGTAGCGCCGCGGCAGCCGACGCGAGGACACCGCCAGCGCGCCCAGGGCACTGCCCAGCCCGAACGAGGCGAGCATCAGGCCGTATACCTGCTCGCCGTGGGCGAACCGGTTGTGGGCGATGAACGGCAGCAGCACCTCGATCGGACCCATCGCCAAGAACACCCAGGTGCAGGCGAACAGCAGCGTCCAGCGCAACCATCGGGTGTGCAGGACGAACCGCAGACCCTCCCTGAGATCGGTGAGGACGTGCGGCTTCTCGCGCTCGACGGTCATCACGATGTGTGAGCCATGCCCTGGCCGCATGGACACCAGCAGGGTCAGCGCGACCGCGAACAGCGCAGCCACCGTGACCGAACCCAGGGCGGGGAAGGTGATCCCGATCAGCACACCGGCCGCTGCCGGGCCGATGGCCTGTTGCAGGGTGGGCCGGATCGCGCCTTCGACACCGTTGGCGGCCAGCAGCTGCTCTGCCGGCAGGATGCGCGGCAGGTAGGCGCTGTAGGCCGGGAAGAAGAAGGCGGCGCCGATACCGAGAACCGCTGCCGCAGTTGCCATGTGCCACAGATGCAGCTCGCCGAGCATGCCGAGGACGGCGACGGCGCCGGTGGCGGCGAGGTTGGTGACTTCGACCGCGATGATGATGGCGCGCTGCGGTACCCGGTCGGCGACGATGCCGCCGACGAGGATGAAGGCCAGCATGCCGGCAGCAAGGCAGGCCGCGACCAGAGACAACGCGGCCGGGTCGTCGGCGAGGGCGATGACTTGAAGCGCCATCACGACGGTCCACATACCTTCGGCGAACAGCGAAATCGACATTGCCGCGATGAGCAGCCGGAATTCGCGGTACCGGAACGGTGCGAGCACGCGCCAGCGCCCGGTGGGTTTCACCGGCTCGATGTCGTAGTGCGTACTCATGCCGTCGATGGTCGCTGACCGGCGCAGGCCACGTCCACCGATTTTCGGGTCAGCCGAACAGGTCGTCGATCGAGGGTGCGGGGCGGCCGGCGAGTTTGTAACTCACCCACTGGTTCAACGAGATTCCCTGCTCGGCGGCCTCGACCACCAGTCGTTCGTGCAGCACGGGCGAGGGGCGCACCGCGAACTTGCCGCTGTAGCGGTGGTCGGTCAACGACTCCGGCGGGTCCATCCCGATCTCGGCCAGTTCGTGGAGTTCCTGGGCGATCAGCTTCTCGACACGCTCGATCGCTTCATGGGGTGTGAGGGCCGTCGCGTACCGGCCTTTGAACTCCAGACAGAGTCCGAGGTACTGGCAGTAGTCGTCAGACCATTCGGCGCGGTAGGTGTAGTTCGGCATCGCCCCATGATGGCCAGGCGCTCCGACAATTCCGGGGCCGGTGGCGGCTGGGCGCCGCGTGGTGAGTGGCTTTCCCAGAGTGGTATTGCCCCGCCGGCTCGGCTAGTCGTCGGTGAACGTCGGCGAGCGGTGTTCCTGGAATGCCCGGGTGCCCTCGCGGAAGTCCTTGGAGCCCAACAGAACCAGCTGGCCTTCGCTTTCGCGGCCGATCGCCGGTTCGAGTTCGGTGAGCGTCGCGGCGTTGATCGCCTGCTTGGTCTTGCGCAGCGCGATCGCGGGACCGGATACCAGCTTGTCGAGCACCGCCGCCACGCCGGCCTCCAGCTCGTCGGCCGGATACACCTCACTGACCAGACCGAAGCCGAACGCGTCGGCTGCCGAAATTCGTTCGGCCAGAAGCGCCATCTTCATGGCGCGGGCCCGCCCGATCGAGGCGGCCACCAGCGCCGACGCGCCGCCGTCGGGCATCAGGCCGATCTTGGTGAACGCCAGCAGGAAAAACGCCTTCTCCGAAGCCAATACGATGTCGCAGGCCAGCGCGAGCGACACCCCGACCCCGGCCGCTGGCCCGTGCACCACCGACACCACCGGCTTGGGCAGGTTCACGATCGCGCGCACCGCGCGATTCGCCTCCTGCAGAACCTCGTCCGGGGTGTCCGGGCGGCGGTTCGACTGATCCTCGGCGCTGATGCCCGCACCGGAGCTGAACCCGCGTCCCGCCCCACCGAGTCGCACGGCCCGGACCGCCGCGTCGTCGGCCGCATGCTCGAGAACGTCGGCCAGCGTGCGGAGCATGATCGCGTTCAGCGAGTTCAGGCTGTCCGGCCGGTTCAGCGTCACCGACAACACTCCGCTGTCGAGCGACACGGTCAGTTCCGGCACACCGGTGTAGGCGTCGATGGTCGTCATGGCTGCACCTTAGCCCCGGCGGGGGCGCAGCCCACGACGGGTCGGGCCAGGTGTAAATAGTTAAAGCGGCGATCAATCAACTGGAGGGTAGACAACCTATGGCCGGACCACTGCACGGCTTGCGAGTCATCGAATTGGCGGGCATCGGCCCCGGTCCGCATGCCGCGATGATCCTCGGTGACCTGGGCGCCGACGTCGTCCGCATCGACCGGCTCGGCAAGGGCACCGGCACCCCCAGCAACGACTACCTGCTGCGCAACCGTCGCTCGGTCGGCGCCAACCTCAAGGATCCGAACGACCGCGACATGGTCCTGGGTCTGATCGCGAAGGCCGACGTCCTCATCGAGGGATTCCGTCCCGGTGTCACCGAACGACTCGGGCTCGGACCGGAGGACTGCGCCAAGGTCAACGAGCGCCTGATCTACGGCCGTATGACCGGGTGGGGCCAGGACGGGCCGCGCAGTCAGCAGGCCGGCCACGACATCAACTACATCTCGCTCAACGGCTTGCTGCACGCCGTCGGCCGGGTCAACGAACGTCCCGTCCCGCCGCTGAACCTGGCCGGTGACTTCGGCGGCGGCTCGATGTTCCTGCTGGTCGGCATCCTGTCCGCGCTGTGGGAGCGGGAGCGTTCCGGCAAGGGGCAGGTCATCGACGCGGCGATGGTCGACGGCTCCAGCGTGCTGGCCCAGATGATGTGGGCGTTCCGCCACATGGGCATGTGGAGCGACGAGCGCGGCACCAACATGCTCGACACCGGTGCGCCCTACTACGACACCTACGAGTGTTCCGACGGACGGTACGTCGCGGTCGGCGCGATCGAGCCGCAGTTCTACGCCGAACTGATCGAGAAGCTCGGTCTCAAAGACGCCGACCTGCCCGACCAGAACGACATCACCCGTTGGCCGGAACTGCGTGCGGTGCTCACCGACACCTTCGGCAAGCACGACCGGGACCACTGGGCCACGGTGTTCGCCGGAAGCGACGCCTGCTGCACGCCGGTGCTGTCATTCGCCGAGGTCGACACCGAACCGCACAACACCGAGCGCAACACCTTCTACACCGAAGCGGGCTCGACGTTCCCGGCCCCCGCCCCCCGGTTCTCCCGGACCGGGCTCGACACCCCGGCCGCACCCGGCATACCGGGAGCCGACAACGAGGCCGTCCTACGCGACTGGGTATAGTCCCCAACCAACCAGTAGGTCGAGCTAACTGAGTATCTGAAAGGAAACCATTCGTGGAGATCAAGGACGCCGTAGCCGTCGTCACCGGCGGTGCCTCAGGACTGGGCCTGGCCACCACAAAGCGGCTGCTCGACGCGGGCGCCTCAGTGGTCGTCATCGACCTCAAGGGTGAAGACGTCGTCGCCGAGCTGGGGGAGCGCGCCAAGTTCGTGGCGGCCAACGTCACCGACGAAGAGGCCGTCACCAAGGCGCTCGACATCGCCGAGTCCCTCGGCCCGGTGCGTATCAACGTCAACTGCGCCGGCATCGGCAACGCCATCAAGACCCTGGGCAAGGACGGGCCCTTTCCGCTGGACGGCTTCAAGAAGGTCGTCGAGGTCAACCTGATCGGCACGTTCAACGTGCTGCGCCTGGCCGCCGAGCGGATCGCCAAGACCGAACCGCTCAAGGGTGAAGAGCGCGGCGTCATCATCAACACCGCCTCGGTCGCGGCCTTCGACGGCCAGATCGGGCAGGCCGCCTACTCGGCGTCCAAGGGCGGTGTGGTCGGTATGACCCTGCCGATCGCACGCGACCTGTCGCGCAGCCTGATCCGGGTGTGCACCATCGCCCCGGGCCTGTTCAAGACCCCGCTGCTGGGTTCGCTGCCCGAAGAGGCGCAGCGCTCGCTCGGCCAGCAGGTGCCGCACCCGGCCCGCCTCGGCGATCCCGACGAGTACGGCGCGCTGGCCGTGCACATCGTCGAGAACCCGATGCTCAACGGTGAGGTGATCCGTCTGGACGGCGCCATCCGGATGGCCCCGCGATGAGCCTGAAGACCAAGTTCACCGAGACCTTCGGTGTCGAGCACCCGATCGCCCAGGGCGGTATGCAGTGGGTCGGTCGCGCGGAACTCGTTGCCGCCGTTGCCAATGCGGGCGGGCTCGGATTCATCACCGCGCTCACGCAGCCGACGCCGGCTGATCTGGCCAAGGAGATCGCCCGCACCCGGGACATGACCGACAAGCCGTTCGGGGTGAACCTGACGATCCTGCCGGCCATCAACCCGCCGCCCTACGACGAGTACCGCCAGGTGATCGTCGACGCGGGCATCAAGATCGTCGAGACCGCCGGATCCAACCCGGCGCCGCACCTGCCGATGTTCCACGACAACGGCATCAAGGTGCTGCACAAGTGCACGTCGGTGCGGCATGCGGTGAAGGCTCAGAGCCTGGGGGTCGACGGCATCAGCATCGACGGGTTCGAGTGTGCCGGACACCCCGGTGAAGACGACGTCCCGGGCCTGGTGCTGATCCCGGCCGCCGCCGAGAAGATCGAGATCCCGATGATCGCCTCGGGCGGTTTCGCCGATTCCCGCGGCCTGGTGGCCGCGCTGGCGCTGGGTGCCGACGGCATCAACATGGGTTCACGGTTCATGTGCACGGTCGAGTCCTGCATCCACCAGAACGTCAAGGAAGCGATCGTGGCCGGCGACGAGCGCGGCACCGAGCTGATCTTCCGCAGCCTGCACAACACCGCCCGGGTGGCCTCCAACGTCGTCTCCCGCGAGGTCGTGGAGATCCTCAAGGGCGGCGGGCAGTTCGAAGACGTCAAGGATCTGGTGGCCGGCGTGCGCGGCCGCAAGGTGTTCGACGACGGTGACATCGATGCCGGCATCTGGACCGTCGGCACCGCGATGGGCTTGATCAACGACATCCCGACCTGTGGCGAGCTGATCTCCCGGATCGTCTCCGAAGCCGAAGAGATCATCAGTGGTCGGCTGGCCGGAATGATCGAGAGCCAAGACGCAAAAGTGCCCGCCTGATCCCAGGCGGGCACCACCCACATCAAAGCTCCGGACGGCGCGTCACCGCATCAGCGGTGGGGCGCCGTTTGGCGCTGCGCGCTAGCTCGCGTTGGCGAGCGGGGGCTTGTCCTCGAACTGCTCGGAGGTGTCACCCTCCACGAGGAAGTCGCCGTGATACAGCGCATCGAAATCGATTTTGATGACATCGGCACTGGTGTCGTCGATCCACATACCCAGGACTCTATGAGCCGCCATTAAGGAATCGTTGAGCCCCGATTCGGAGTTTCCTGGCAATTGTTACTCACGAGTCAGGTCGTGCCTTACTCAAAAGTCAGGTTGGTCACACGTGGAGCCAAAAACCGCCTACGACTAGGGTGGCTCTGAGCAGGGAGGACATCACAGATATGTCACAGCAGACCGTCGACCACCCGTTTTTCGCCCGCTTCTGGACAGTGCTGTCCGCCCATGAGTCACACGCCATGCGCAGGCTCCGCCGAGAGAATCTCGCGGACCTGCACGGGCGTGTCCTGGAGGTCGGTGCGGGCACCGGAAGCAACTTCGAGTTCTACCCCGACACGGTGACCGAAGTCGTCGCGCTCGAGCCCGAAACCCGCCTCGCGCCACTGGCCAAACACGCCGCGGCGGCCGCCCCGATTCCGGTCACCGTCATCGAATCGACCGTCGAGACCATGCCGGCCACCGAACCCTTCGACGCGGTGGTGTGCTCGCTGGTGCTGTGCTCGGTCGCCGACCCCGACGGGGTGCTGCGGCAGCTCAACTCCGTGCTGAAGCCGGGCGGCGAACTGCGCTACTTCGAGCACATCGCCGAAGGCGGATGGCGCGGTCAAGTGCAGCGGGTGGCCGACGCGACGATCTGGCCGCGGTTCGCCGGCAACTGTCACACCCACCGCGACACCGAGCGCGCGATCTCCGGGGCCGGATTCGTCATCGAGACCGCGCGTCGTGAGGCGCAGTTCCCGGCCTGGGTGCCCCTGCCCGTGCACGAGGTCGCACTGGGCCGGGCGACGAAGAACTAGTTCTTCAACAATTCGGGCAACTGCTGCAGCAGGGTCGGCAGCGCGGTGCTGGCCGACTCGCGGATCGTGAGCGTCGCATTCGTCGACAGCGGAGTCGGCTCGGGATTGACCTCCACGACGACGGCTCCGCGGGCCAACGCCAGATCCGGCAGGCCCGCCGCCGGGTAGACGATCCCAGACGTGCCGACCACCACCAGGACGTCGGAGGTCGCCACCGCTTCGACGGCGGCCTGCCACGGCTCGTCGGGCAGCTGTTCGCCGAACCAGACGATCCCGGGTCGGACCAGTCCGCCGCATTCGCAGTGCGGCGGCATCTTCTCCAGCTCGGGCTCGGGCATGTCCGGCAGCGGACCGTGGTAGCGCGAACCGCAGGTGTCGCACCAGAACTCGAACAGGCTGCCGTGCAGGTGGTGCACCGGGTTGCTGCCCGCCCGCTCATGCAGATTGTCGACATTCTGGGTGATCACCGAAACCTCGGCGTAGTCCTGCCAGGCCGCCACCGCGCGGTGCCCGTCGTTGGGCTCGACCTGTTGCACGAGGTGATGCCGCCACAGGTACCAGGCCCACACCCGTTCGGGGTGGTTCTGCCAACCGTCTGTGCTCGACAGTTCGTAGGGGTCGTACTTGGCCCACAAACCGGTCTTGTCGTCGCGGAACGTCGGCACGCCGCTCTCGGCGGAGATCCCCGCCCCGCTCAGTACCGCGATACGCACATCCCCCAAAATAGGGCACTGACATACCTGTCACACCCAGGGACGGAGGATTGTTCTGCTTGATGGTGTTTGGGCGGTAATACCTCGCGTTGGCCCTATCGTTGTCGATTATGTTGACGTGTGCGCTAGCAGGGTCGGCGTATGCCGCCACTTGACCGAGAGACATCGCGCGCGGAGGCCGGTTCGTGCACGTGGGAGAAGGCTGAAACATATGCGGAGCAGCGGGCCGCATTGGAAAACGAACGCAACCCAGCGACTGCAGATGACCCCACACCGTGGGAGGTCACAGCGCTCGAGTTTTTCGACGCCCTGATCGAAGCCGCGTCCGAACCGGGGGGCCTTGGTCCCGGGGACTACGACGCTCCGATGGGCCGCGACCTGCAGCACCGAATCAACAAGCCATGGATCGGCGAGTTCAAAACGCGTGGGATTTCACGGCCTGAAGAGGGCGGTCGGCGGCAGTACCGCCTTTACTTCTCTGAGCCAGACATCGAACGACTACTACTCAAGGCGTTTCTGGGCCATAAAACAATGCGTGAGATGACTGACGTGGTGGGCGACACTAGTCACCCGAAATCATCGGCCAAGCAGACCAAACACATCGGTTACGCGATGGATGTAACGGTTGGCTGGTGCAAGCAAAGAAAAGTGAGTTATCGCACGTCATAGCCCTGGGTTTGCAGCATGTGCAACACTTCGGGTGACGTGTCAGAGGAGGTATCGACGATGCCCATATCCATTAAGCGGCTCGCGGCGCGGCGCTCGGCCCGCGCTGAGGTTGCGTTCAAGCGGGATCTCGTCGCCGCGCGCGAGGTCGCGGGGCTATCCCAGCGCGACCTCGCCACCCTCATGGGTGTCGACCACTCGACGGTCTCGCGCATCGAGCGGCTGGACAGCGACCCCAAGTTGTCCACACTGCGCGAGTACCTGACGCAGTGCGAAGCCGCGCTCGATGTCCAGGTCGTGGCACGTCGGGAGCTGGAAGCCGAGCATCGCGAACGCCACCATCGGATGGTCGTCAAGGCGTTCCGCATTGATGCTGTTCTCCCGCCGGATGACGCGGAAGTGGTCCATGTGCCGTCACCGCAGTTGGTTCGGTGGTGACACTCTCTGCGCGGGTAGCGAACTTCGGGGTGCGATGGCACCAGCGCGCCGTGGTGCGCCGTTGGCCTGACGCGGGGAAAGCCGCATTCGAAATTGCGATTTCGGGAAACTCGGTAGGCCCAGACGGGGTCAACTCTGCGCTGGCGATTGAATTGGATGTCGCCACAGTCGACGGCAAGCATCAAGTCGGGATGCGGGGAGCGGTGAAGATCGACGATGAGCACTTGCTCGCCCTCGTTGACGCCGAGATCCGGGTGTCAATCGACAGGGAGCCTCCTACCGATGACGAACTGATCGATTTGGCCCGGGGGTGGGGTCACGATTACCTGATGGGCTATCTCGGAGTGGGCCTTAGTGATTCGGCGGCGCAGGTCGGGATCTTGAATGTCGGACTACCCCCCAGCTACGTGTTACAGCCCAGTCACGAGTCCGCAGCCGAACTCGTAGCCGCTGCCCGATCACGGGCAGCGGCGAAAGCTGATGCTGAGTCCAGGTAACGGCCTGGGGGTCGGTGCCGTGCCGCAATGGATATGAGTTAGGTGCAGACGTGACGAAGGATGGCGAACCCAAGCGGTCCACCCCGATTACCGATCGGGTCTGCTGCACGATCAGGTGACAGTTTCGGTCACGCGGCCTGACTGGCCGG
>NZ_PDHO01000154.1 GCF_002887815.1 Mycobacterium sp. ENV421
CAATGCCGTTAACTTTGCCGGTGGGCGAGTCGGATTTCAGGTGGTCCTCGGTGGTTGATGTTGTTGTGGTTGAGGGTTTTTCGAGGGAATTTGTGTCGGCCGGCCCGTTTGGTGGCGCGCGGGTAGGTGCGGTGGCGTCGGACCGGGTTGGGACGCTCGAGGATTTCAGCGATAGCGTGGCCGATGCTGGTGACCAGTCGATCAGGGGGAAAAACCCGCCTGCCCGGTGACGTGGCGGCGGACGATGCGCAGGGTGCGGATGAACGACAGGCGCAGCGGGTCGAACCCTTCGGGATCGGCGGCCTCGTACATCAGGGCACGGATTGCGTAATGGGTCAGCAGGAGCGCCCAGATTTCCTGGCGGACCATCTCCGGGCTATGTGAGCGGAGCACCCGGTAGCTG
>NZ_PDHO01000028.1 GCF_002887815.1 Mycobacterium sp. ENV421
TGTCCCGGTCGGACGTTCGGCCCGCCCGCGGACCCACACCAAGGCTAAATGTCGGTGGGGACGCTTAACCTGGTGACCATGGCTTTCGCTACCGAACATCCCGTGCTGGCGCATTCGGAGTACCGACCTGCCGCCGACGCCGTCGACGGCATCGTGCGTGCCGGCGGCCGGTTCGAGGTGGTCAGCGAGTACGAGCCCGCGGGCGATCAGCCGGCGGCCATCGAGGAACTGGAACGCCGGGTCCGGGCGGGGGAGCGCGACATCGTCCTGCTGGGCGCCACCGGCACCGGTAAATCGGCGACCACCGCCTGGCTCATCGAACGACTGCAGCGGCCCACCCTGGTGATGGCGCCGAACAAGACGCTGGCCGCCCAGCTGGCCAACGAACTGCGGGAGATGTTGCCGCACAACGCCGTCGAGTACTTCGTGTCGTATTACGACTACTACCAGCCGGAGGCGTACATCGCGCAGACCGACACCTACATCGAGAAGGACAGCTCGATCAACGACGACGTCGAGCGGCTGCGGCACTCGGCGACCTCGAGCCTGCTGTCCCGGCGCGACGTGGTGGTGGTGGCCTCGGTGTCCTGCATCTACGGCCTCGGCACCCCGCAGTCCTATCTGGACAGGTCGGTGGAACTGAAGGTCGGTGACGAGGTCCCCCGCGACGGGTTGCTGCGGCTGCTGGTCGACGTCCAGTACGACCGCAACGACATCGCGTTCACCCGCGGCTCCTTCCGGGTCCGCGGTGACACCGTCGAGATCATCCCGGCTTACGAGGAACTCGCGATCCGCATCGAGTTCTTCGGCGACGAGGTCGAAGCGCTGTACTACCTGCACCCGCTGACCGGTGACGTGGTGCGCCAGGTCGACTCGGTGCGTATCTTCCCGGCCACCCACTATGTGGCGGGCCCGGAGCGGATGGCCACGGCGATCTCCAGCATCGAGGCCGAACTCGAGGACCGACTGGCCGAACTGGAGGGCCAGGGCAAGCTGCTGGAGGCCCAGCGGCTGCGCATGCGCACCAACTACGACCTGGAGATGATGAAGCAGGTCGGGTTCTGCTCCGGCATCGAGAACTACTCCCGCCACATCGACGGCCGCGGCGCGGGAACGGCGCCGGCGACGCTGATCGACTACTTCCCGGAGGACTTCCTGCTGGTCATCGACGAATCGCACGTCACGGTGCCGCAGATCGGCGGCATGTACGAGGGCGATATGTCGCGTAAACGCAATCTGGTGGACTTCGGGTTCCGGCTGCCCTCGGCCGTCGACAACCGCCCGCTGACGTGGGAGGAGTTCGCCGAACGCATCGGCCAGACGGTCTATCTGTCGGCGACACCGGGCAACTACGAGATGGCGCAGGCCGGTGGTGAGTTCGTCGAGCAGGTGATCCGCCCGACCGGTCTGGTCGATCCGCAGGTGCACGTCAAGCCCACCAAGGGCCAGATCGACGACCTGATCGGCGAGATCCGGCTGCGCACCGAACGCGACGAGCGGGTGCTGGTCACCACGCTGACCAAGAAGATGGCAGAGGATCTCACCGACTATCTGCTGGAGATGGGCATCCGGGTGCGGTACCTGCACTCCGAGGTGGACACGTTGCGCCGGGTCGAACTGCTGCGCCAGTTGCGGCTCGGCGAATACGACGTGCTCGTCGGCATCAACCTGCTGCGTGAGGGGCTCGACCTGCCCGAGGTGTCCCTGGTGGCGATTCTCGACGCCGACAAGGAGGGCTTCCTGCGGTCCCCGCGCAGCCTCATCCAGACCATCGGTCGCGCGGCGCGCAACGTGTCCGGTGAGGTGCACATGTACGCCGACAAGATCACCGACTCGATGAAGCAGGCGATCGAGGAGACCGAGCGGCGCCGGGCCAAGCAGATCGCCTACAACGAGGCGCACGGGATCGATCCGCAGCCGCTGCGCAAGAAGATCGCCGACATCCTCGACCAGGTGTACCGGGAGGCCGACGACACCGAAGCGATCGAGGTCGGCGGCTCGGGGCGCAACGCCTCCCGGGGCCGGCGGGCGCAGGGCGAGCCGGGTCGTGCGGTCAGTGCGGGCATCGTCGAGGGACGCGACACCGCGAACATGCCGCGGGCCGAACTCGCGGACCTGATAAAGGATTTGACCGCGCAGATGATGACGGCGGCTCGCGACCTGCAGTTCGAGCTGGCCGCCCGGATCCGCGACGAGATCGCGGATCTGAAGAAGGAATTGCGCGGCATGGATGCGGCGGGGCTGAAATAGCCGGGCGTGCTTGAGCTCAACCTCGGTTGAGCCTTTACGGTGATGCCATGACCGAGACAACCGCATCGGCCGCAGGCAGCTGGCGCGAGCTGCTGGGCCGCGACTATCTCGGTGCTGTCATCGTGCTGGCCGGTGGCGTGGCGATCTACGCCATCAACGAGTTCATCACCATCAGCCTGCTCCCGAGCGCCGTCGCCGACATCGGTGGTGAGCGGCTCTACGCCTGGGTGACGACGGTGTATCTGGTTGCGTCGGTGACCGCCGCGACGACGGTGGGCCCGGTTCTGACCCGATTCGGCCCGCGCACCGCGTATCTGGGCGCGTTATTGTCCTTCGCCGCGGGCAGTGCGCTGTGCACGCTGGCGCCGTCGATGCCGCTGCTCCTCGGCGGTCGGGTCGTACAGGGCCTGGCCGGGGGTGTGCTGGCCGGCCTCGGCTATGCGGTGATCAGCGCGGCGCTTCCCGACCGGTTGTGGACCCGCGCATCGGCGGTGGTCTCGGCGATGTGGGGAGTGGGCACCCTGGTGGGGCCGGCCACCGGTGGCTTGTTCGCCCAATTCGGTTTGTGGCGAGGCGGATTCGGCTTACTTGCGGTTTTCGCGGTGGCGATGAGTGTGCTGGTGCCGCTGGCGTTGCCGGCACGGGCCGACACCGACCAGCAGCCGCCTCGGACGCGAATCCCGATGTGGTCGTTGCTGCTTCTCGGCGTGGCAGCGCTGACAGTGAGCGCGGCGGTGATTCCGCACAGCGTGGGCGTCATCGTGGGACTGCTGATCGCGGGCGCTGTGCTGGTGGGGGTGTTCATTGTCGTCGACCGCCGGGCTTCGGCGGCGGTATTGCCGCGCAAAGCATTTGAGCCGGGGCCGTTGAAGTGGATCTACCTGACCCTGGGTCTGTTGATGGCGGCCACGATGGTGGACATGTATGTGCCGCTGTTCGGTCAGCGGCTGGGCGGTCTGGCGCCGGTCGTCGCGGGCTTCCTGGGTGCGGCTCTGTCGGTGGGCTGGACGGTGGGGGAGATCGCCAGCGCGTCGATCACCAATGTGCGGATCACGGTGCGCGTGGTGGCGATCGCCCCACTGGTGATGGCCGCGGGTCTGGCGTTGGCGGCAGCGACCCAAACCGACGGTGCGCCAACAACAGTCGTAGCGCTATGGGCTGCGGCGCTGGTGATCACGGGCTCCGGTATCGGGATGGCGTGGCCGCATCTCTCGGCGTGGGCGATGGGTTCGGTGGTCGACGACGCTCCTCAGCAGGCGGTGGCCGCGGCCGCGATCAGCACCGTGCAACTGATGTGCGGAGCGTTCGGTGCCGGGTTGGCCGGTGTCGTGGTGAATCTGCGTGTTGCGCCCGATGCGAGCGCGAGCCGGCTGATGTTCGGTGCGTTCGCCGTTCTGGCGGCGGTGGGCTGCGTGGCCTCCTACCGTTCCGGGCGTGAACGGGCGGACTGAGGTCTACTCGTCCTTCTCGTCGAGCCGGTGCACCGTGGTGACGCCGGCTATCGCGGCGACTGTGGTTGGGGCGCGCAGGATTTGGCTGCCCGACAACGTCAACATGACACCGCCGTCGCTGTCGGTACTCAGCTCGGTGAGGCTCCACTGGTGCTTCTCGCAGGTGGCGAGGATGCGGGTCAGCACGCCGCGGTCGACGTCGTAGGTGACCCGCAGCCGCACCGAGCCGGCCAGCCGCGCGGTCAGACGCCTGCTGAGCGGGTTGAAGCCCAGGACGATGACGAAGTGCAGGATCGTGACGACTATCGCGAGCTTCACCAGCCCCGCGGCGGCGGCCATGCCGATGGCCGCGCACTCCCAGATCGCGGCCGCCGTGGTCAGCCCGTGCACGGCGCCCTGCCGGGTGATGATCAACCCGGCGCCGAGGAAGCCGATACCGGAGACGATCTGGGCGGCCACCCGCGACGGGTCGACCTCGACCAGGCCTGTGCTCAGCACGTCGGAGAAGCCGTACTTGCTGACGATCAGGATCAGGGCTGACGCGGTGCCGACGATCGCCTGGGTACGCAGGCCGGCGCTCTTGCCGTGAATCTCACGCTCCAGGCCGATCAACGCGGTCAGCCCGAACGCGATCAGGAGTTCGACCATCTGCCGCGTGCCCTGTCCGGGACCGCCGAGCAACGGCGGATCGGCCAACCAGATCTGCATGTCGACACCGTATTAGCCCTGTGGCGGCTCGGGCAGCAATCACGCTGAGCCAAAAGATGGGCGAGTCGCGGCAGCGCTGGAAAAGTTCCGCCTGACACGCGGGTGTGGCTGAGTGGCTAGGCACCGGCCTGCAAAGCCGTTTACACGGGTTTGAATCCCGTCACTCGCTCTGATCGTGCTCTCGGTACCGTTGCCTGCCGTGGCGAAGTCGAAGAACAAGTGCTGTCGAAGCACGCCACGCTGCAAGCGCTGCCCGCTGGTGCTGCACAAGGTCCGACAGGCCGAACGGAGAGGCGTCAGCGGCAAGGACCTCGACAAGGTGTTCCGGCGCGCCCGCAAGTCCTGATCTGGTTGGCCGCGTCGACCTGCAGTTCGGCGAGTGTTTGCGCGATCAAATTGTCGCCGGGGTAACCGCGACAACACCGCTTAGCAACAGTTCGGTAACCCCCTGAATGGCTGGTCCCGGTTAGGTACTTACACGTCTGTAGTTTCCCTGTCAGGCCTCTCACAGAAACGGGGAAATGATGTCTCGGACCACCTCTCGCGTGGCGGCGGTCACTGCCATGGCGACGGCGGGGTTTTTCTGGACGGCTCCGCTGTTCAGCCCCCGTGCGGTTGCCGACTTCGGCAGCCCCGGTGTTCCGTGCATGGGCATCCTTCACCAAGGTCTGACGACGCCCCCTGACCTCTCCCAAGGCATCCCCGGCACGTCGAACACGCTGTTCACGAACAATCCGCCGACCGCGGGCGGTCCTATCCCGCCCGCGACCGTGCCCGGCACCATTCGCGTCCCCCCGGCCAGCGCTCCCGGCTCGCCCGGGATGCCCGGCACCGGCGGCGTGACCGTCCCGCCGGCGTCCGTCCCCGGCGCGCCCGGGACCAGCACGACACGCGGAATCCCGACGCCGCCCGCCGCCGTTCCCGGCGCTCCCGGCGTTCCCGGTGGTGGGGGCGTCCCCGGTACGCCGCTCGGCGTTCCTGGCACTCCTCCCGGTGGTGGCGGTGGCGGTATCCCGGGTGTGCCCGGTGGTGTTCCCGGTACTCCTCCCGGTGGCGGGGGTGGCGGTATCCCGGGTGTGCCCGGTGGTGTTCCCGGTACTCCTCCCGGTGCTGGCGGTGGCGGCATTCCCACCCCGCCCGGAGGTGTGCCCAGCGCTCCGGTCAGTGATGCTGCGGGCGTTCCCAACGGCGGTGCCGGCGCGGCCGGCGCACCGGTGAGTGATGCGGCTGCCGGTCTGCCCGGTGGTGGTGGACCCGGTGGCGGGGCGGGCGGCCCGGGCGGCGGTGCCGGCGGTGGCTCGGGTGCCGGTGGCCCCGGCGCGCCCGGCGCTCTGCCTGCCGGTGCCGGCGATGCCGGTGCTCCGATCTCCGATGCCAACGGACTCGCTCCGGCCGGTGTTCCGGCCGCCCCGCTCGCCGACGCCTCCGGTCTGGCGCCTGCGCCGCCGGCCGCAGCTCCGCCCGCCGCCGTCCCCGGTGGCGGGGCAGTCCCGCCCGGGCCGCCCGCCGGCGTGCCGGGCATCCCCGGCGGCGGTGGAGGCGACGTCCCGGGTACTCCGCCTGCCGGTGTTCCGGGTGTTCCCGGTGGTGGCGGTGGCGACGTCCCGGGTACTCCGCCTGCCGGTGTTCCGGGTGTTCCCGGTGGTGGCGGTGGCGACGTCCCGGGTACTCCGCCTGCCGGTGTGCCGGGCGTCCCCGGTGGCGGAGGCGGTGGAACCCCGCCGGTTCCGCCGGCCGCGGTCCCGGGCGATGTTGTGCCCGAATCCGTTGTGACTCCGCCGGTTCCGCCGGCCGAGGTCCCCGGTGGCTCGATCCCGGGCTCCGGTGGAACCCCGCCGGCACCGCCGGCAGCGGTCCCCGGTGGCGACGTCAACGGCTCGGTGTCAACGCCTCCGGCCGAGGTTCCCGGCGCCCCCGGCGGCTCGAACCAGGTCACCGTCAACACACCAGGGGTTCCGCCGGCCGCGGTGCCCGGCAACGTGATCAACGATGCGTCCGGCACGCTTCCGCCGCCAGGAGCTTCGGTGCCGGGCGTCCCGCTTGGCGGCGGCATGCTCAACGTTCCCGGAACTCCGCCGGTCACCCTGCCGGGTGTGCCCAGCGCGGCGTCGACCCCGGGCCTCGTCACCCCACCCGCCGCGGTCCCGGGTGGCCCCGGCGTCCCGGTCAACGTGAATGTGCCGGGAACACCCGTGGCGGTGCCCGGCACCCCGGGAACCCCCGGCATGGAAATCCCGCCGACGCCGCCGCAGGTGATCCCCGGCACGCCGGGAACTCCTGGCGACGAATCGCTTCCGACCCCGCCGGCCGCCGTTCCCGGTGCCCCCGGTGAGGGCACCGGTGGTGGTCTGCCGACCCCGCCGGCCGCGGTCCCCGGTACTCCCGGAGGAAACATTGTCGAGACCGGTTCGACCCCGCCGGCCGCCGTTCCGGGTACGCCCGGTGAGGGCACCGGTGGTGGTCTGCCGACCCCGCCCGCGGCGGTTCCCGGTGGACCCGGCGAGGGCACCGGTGGTGGTCTGCCGACCCCGCCCGCGGCGGTTCCCGGTGGACCCGGCGAGGGCACCGGTGGTGGTCTGCCGACCCCGCCCGCGGCGGTTCCCGGTGGACCCGGCGAGGGCACCGGTGGTGGTCTGCCGACCCCGCCCGCGGCGGTTCCCGGTGGACCCGGCGAGGGCACCGGTGGTGGTCTGCCGACCCCGCCCGCGGCGGTTCCCGGTGGACCCGGCGAAGGCACCGGTGGTGGATTGCCGACGCCTCCGGCTGCCGTCCCAGGTGGTCCCGGTGGTGGCACCGGTGGCGGTGTGCCGACCCCACCGGCTGCCGTGCCCGGCGCGCCGGTCGGCGAAGGCGGCGGCATCCCCGGCCCCGCCGGCGTCCCGGCCGCGCCGATCACCGACAACGCAGGCGCCGCTGTGCCGGCGGCACCGATCACGGACAACGCCGGTGCAGCCGGTGCGCCGGCTGCCGCGGTCTCCGACAACTCCGGGCTCGCTGCCGCTGGAGCTGGAGCCGGTGGCGGTGGTGGCGCAGGCGCTGCCGGAGCTGGTGGCGCGGTAGGCGCGCCGGTCGCCGACGCTTCGGGTGTCGTCGCACCGTCGGCCGGTGTGCCCGCGGCGGACATCGCTGCTGCCGCAGCCGGTGTGCCGGCCCCGCCCGGGGCGCTGCCCGCGGCCGCGGACGCCGGCGGTGGCGCCGGCATCCCGACTCCGCCGGCTGCTGTTCCCGGTGGTCCGGGTGGTGGCGGCGGTGGTGGAGTTCCGACGCCTCCGGGTGCCGTTCCGGGTGGTCCGGGTGGTGGCGGCGGTGGTGGAGTTCCGACGCCTCCGGGTGCCGTTCCGGGTGGTCCGGGAGGTGGTGGCGGTGGTGGAGTTCCGACGCCTCCGGGTGCCGTTCCGGGTGGTCCGGGTGGTGGCGGCGGTGGTGGAGTTCCGACGCCTCCGGGTGCCGTTCCGGGTGGTCCGGGTGGTGGCGGCGGTGGTGGAGTTCCGACGCCTCCGGGTGCCGTTCCGGGTGGTCCGGGAGGTGGTGGCGGTGCAGGGCTGCCCACTCCGCCTGCCGCGGTGCCGGGCACTCCGTTCACCAACAACATCGTGACGCCGGGCACGCCGCCCGCAGCGGTGCCGGGCGGTCCCGGCGGCGGCGGAGGAGCCGGACTCCCGACTCCGCCCGCAGCGGTGCCGGGAACGCCGGGCGGCAATCGGGTGCCGACCCCACCGACCCCGCCGACAGTGCTGCCGGGTGGTCCGGGCAGCTACATCGGACCCACACCGGGTGGCCTCGGAACCCTGATCCCGTCGGCGCCGATCTCCGACGCCGCGGGCACCCTGCCCACTCCGCCGGCGCAGCTGCTGCCGACGATGGCGCAAGGTGTCGCGACGCTGCTCTCGCCGCCGCAGATCACGATCCCCGGCATCCCGGGCTTCGGGATTCCGTTGCCGTCGACCATCTCGACGCCGCGCGACCTGCTGTGCGTGGGCACCGGCTGGTCGGCGAAGGCGGGAACCGAGTCCGGTGCTCCGGCCGGGGCTCTGCTGGGCACCGAACTGCCGCCGGCGAACCGCTGGTTCGGTAACTGACGTCGGAAGCGAGCTCGGGGGTCAACCCTCGAGCAAGTGAGCGAAGATGTCCGGGTAGTAGAGGTGAGCCAGGAAGTGCCCGCCGGGTCGCTCGTGCAGGGTCGCGCCGGGAATGCGGCGGGCCAGCTCGGGCGGCCAGGCGTGGTCGACCAGTTCATCCTGCTGACCGCCCCAGACGTCGGTCGGGACGGTGATCTGCTCGGGGGCGAAACCCCACGGTCGCAGCCAGGCCCGGTAGTCCTCGGCGACGCCGTCGGGTCGGCGCAGTGCCTCGGCCGACATCCGGGCGAACTCGGCGTAGCCCTCGTCGCGCAACACGGCGGCGTCCGCGGCCCCCAGCTGACCGGCGGCGAGGCGCCCATATAGCGCGGGCGCCCGCCGCGCCGTCAGCGCCATCGCGGCGAAGCACGGTCTGACCAGCAGTGGCGCGCGGTGCGACAGCCGGGTGTAGATCCGGTCGAACGCCGGCAGGCGCGCGAACACTCCCGGCTCGGTCAGCGGCAGCACCCCGGCGACGATCGCCACCCGCCGCACCCGTTCGGGCAGCGCCCAGGCCAGCGCGGCCGCGTACTGGCCCCCCATCGACCAGCCCATCGCGGCGAAGTGTCCGACGCCGAGCTGGTCCATCAGGTCGGCCACGTCGTCGGCCCAGTCCAGGATGGTGCGGCCGGGCTGCGGGTCGGATCCACCGATTCCGGGCCGGTCCGGAGAGATCAACCGGACGCCGGCCGTACGCGCGGCGGCATCGGCGGCGGCCACATCCAGTCGGCAGGCCAGCCCGCCGTGGGCGTTGACGACGACCTCGCCGTCGGGTGCGCCGTACTGCGTGTAACACACCGCGCGCCCGTCACGCAGTCGCATGGTGAGGCTGTCGGCGGGTGCGGACATCGGCGCTCGCTTTCTCGTCAGCCGGATACCGGCCCCGCGGGCCCAAAGTCACTGCCCGGCAATACTTGTGCTGTTCTTCTCGGTGTTCGGCGGCGCATCAACGAACTGACTTGGTGACCTGTGCGAAATTGAACTGCCAGCGTTCGACGATGTGGAAGCCGAATCGGTAGGGCACCTGGTAGGCCAGCGCCCGCCCGAGTCGCGGACCCGCGTGCAGTGCGGGGCCCTGCTCGTGCCGCGGCAAGGACTTGTCGTGCTCGGACACTGTCCAGATCGCCGGGCAGTAGGGCATCTTGTCCGCCCACGCCCAGACGGCAATGTGGGCGTCCCACAACATGTTTCGTTGGATGCCTGTTGGGCCGCGGCCGTAGTCGCGCAGCTTGGCGAACGCCGCGGGTCGCGCGGCGATCAGCGGGCGGATCGGGCCGGGTTTCCACGCCGTCGAGTTGTCCATCACCAGGCAGTCGCCCGGTGCCGCATGCCGGGTGATGACGTCGGCGACCTGGCTGTAGTCCATGCCCTCCTTGGCATACGGCCCGCGCTGGGCCAGGTAGTTCGGCGTCGCCGCGATCGCGAACACCACGAGTAGGGCGGTGATCCACGCACGGGACGAGCGCCCGAGCGCCACGATGCACAGGCCGAGGATGAGCGCCATGGCGGGAGTGGTGAACGACAGGTAGCGCGGGTAGTAGAGCGGCTCGTGCAGCAGCGAATAGCCGAGCACGACCATAGTGGGCACAACGATCCACGCGAGAGCGACCACGGCCAGTCGTCGCGGGCGCCACCCGGACCGACGCCACGAGATCAGGCCGGCGAGAACCAGCAGTCCGCACAGCACCGCGACCGCTCGTGAACCGTCAAAGTACTGGTCTACCAAGATCATTCCGACGGTTCCGGCACTCAGCGGCGAAATCCACCCGACCTGGAACAGCTGGCTCTGGCTGAAGAACAGGAAAGGGCATGTCGCGGCGCCGACTGCCGCCGCTGCCAGCACCCAGTGCCACCGCGCCTTCCTGGATTCAGCCATGGTCGCGACCATCACGGCGTGCACCGGCAGCAGCAAAATCGAGAAGACATTCAACAGCGTCGCGGCGATCGCGAGAACCGCGTATCCGAACCACCACCTCGGCCGGTCGCGGCGCAGCGCCACCACACACAGCACCGTGAGCCAGACGGCGGCGACCATGGTCAGTGCATAGGAGCGGGCTTCCATACCTGCCCACGTCACGCGGGGGAGCATCGCGAAAACGACGCCTGCCGTGACCGCCACCGTGCGGGTCGACAGAAGGCGGCCCAGCACCACGACACCAGCGGCCGCCAGGCCCACGGCGACCGAACTGGACAACCGCGACCAGAACTCCGTCGCGGGGAACACCGCGAACCAGCCGTGCATGAGCACGTAGTACAGGCCGTGAACGGCGTCGATGTTGCCGAGCATCCGCCACAAGTCGGGCATCGGCCTGGTGGACGCCGAGATCGTCGCGGCTTCGTCGAACCACAGTGATGGCCGCGCCGCCCCGGCGGCGCTGAGCGCAGCGGCGAACACCGCCACCCACACGGCGTCCAGCGGCCGAGCGGGCGCGGTGCGCCGCTGCTCGTCGCCGAGGACCCGTTCGGGCCGAAGGGTGATACTCACGTGGGTCGTCCTGTACCGCGGTCGATGGTGCGCCAAACGTTAACCCGCAGCCCACCCATCCTGTTCGGCGAACTAAGGGTTGTGCCTGGCAAAATTCGTGAGGTTTGAATTGCGCTTATTGGTCATCATTGGTGTGGCAGCGCCGACAATCGCGAATCGGATGCGATGTGGATTTGCAATTTCGGGTGCTGTCGTACCGCTCACGCAACTGTCGAGGGCGCTATTTTCCCCGGTAGAGTGGCATCGCGCGGCGCGCCGGAATTGCCGCGTGACGTGAATCGCACCCTTGTGAGGTGCCAAAGCGATAGTGTTCCGGGTGGCGTTGAAATTGGAGACTGGAGGGTACGAATGGGCGGTTACAAGACCGTGGTCGTCGGCACGGACGGCTCGGATTCATCGCTGCGTGCAGTCGACCGGGCGGGTTACCTCGCCTCCGAACCTGGCTCCAAAGTCATCGTGGCGACCGCCTATTTCCCGGCCAACGAGGACACCCGCGCGGCAGACCTGCTGAAGGACGAGGGCTACAAGATGGCGGGCAATGCCCCCATCTACGCGATCCTGCGCGAGGCGCGTGACCGCGCGAAGGCCGCAGGTGCGGCCGAAGTCGAAGAGCGCGCAGTTGTCGGGGCTCCGGTTGACGCGCTGGTGGAATTGGCTGAAGAGGTCAGCGCCGATCTCCTCATTGTCGGCAACGTCGGCTTGAGCACGATCGCCGGCCGTCTGCTGGGTTCGGTGCCTGCCAATGTGGCACGCCGGTCCAAGTGCGACGTGCTGATCGTTCACACCACTGGTTAGCCAACCCGGTCGGGGGTAGGCGCAGACTGGTCTGATGACCTACTGCCGAACCCGCCTGTGGGTCGATGGCGAACTGAAGACGGAAGACTTTCCGCTCCAGGAAACCTCAGACCACCTTGCCGAGCGCAACGCGCTGGTGTGGGTGGACATGTGCAATCCGGATCACGAGGTGTTGTGCGAGCTTGCCCAGGAACTGGGCTTCGATCAGCACGCGATCGAGGACACCGTCGCGCACGCCGAACGCACGAAGGCGACTCGGTATGCGACGCATACGTTCCTGACGGTGTACGCCACCGCGCTGGCCCCGCCGCTGGCCAATGATCTGGAGTCGCGTCTGCTGCTGACGAGGGTGTCCATCTTCGTGCTGCCGGCCGGGATTGTCACCGTGCGCCACGAATTGGACCCGCAGAAACCGGTTTTCGACATCGACGAGGTGGTCCGGCGGTGGGATGAGAACGCCGATCTGCTGAAGATGGGTCCACCGGCGTTGCTGCACGGCTTGCTCGACGTAATCGTCGACGGACAGTTCGACACCATCCAGCAACTCGATGACGCCATCGAGGCGCTCGAGGACGGCTTGTTCGACGACCGGGCGGTGACCCGCACGATCCAACGTTCCACCTACCGGCTCCGTAAGGAACTCGTGGAGTTGCGCCGGGTCGTGCTGCCCATGCGCGAGGTCATCAACACGATCATGCGCCGTCGTGCCGAGCATGCCGACACCGTCGCACTCGACAGCTGGTATTCCGATCTCTACGACCACGTGATTCGCGCGGCAGAGTGGACGGAGTCGTTGCGCGACATGATCACGACGGTGTTCGAGACGAATCTGTCGCTGCAGGACGCGCGACTCAACACGATCATGAAGAAGCTCACCGGCTGGGCGGCGATCATCGCGGTGCCCACCGCGGTCACCGGGTGGTACGGACAGAACGTCCCCTACCCGGGCTTTCAAAGTGTGGTCGGCTTGGTGTCCAGCGCGGTGATCATCGTCTTGGTGTCGGGGCTCCTCTACGTCACCTTCAAACGACGCGGCTGGCTTTGAGACGTCAGACGCGCAGTGCGGTGAACGGCGCGAAAGGCAAGTTGCGCACGATGAACCATGCCGACACCAAGCCGAGCGCGATGAACGGGGCCCATCGATGGTGTTGCCATCCGACTAGCTGGCGGCCGGTGACCCGACCGTAGGTCCAGGTTCCGTAGGCGACAGCGAGAAAGCCGAGCCCCACCAACGCCAGTGCGTTGAACCGGATCGCCGCCAGCAGGTCGCCGTGCAGCAGCGAATAGATCATGCGTAGGGTGCCGCAGCCCGGACAGTCAACGCCCAGAAGGGCTTTCGTCGGGCACACGGGTAGAACGCCGCCCGGGGTGCGGAGGAGGCAATCATGACGGTCCGATTGCTGAGTTTCGTTGGCGCAGTGGGCAGGTCGGCAAGCCCTTCGAGGCCCTAGGGCCCGACCTGCCCCTAGGGTCCGGCCTCACGCATGTCGCCCAGTACGCGGACAACGACTTTCGCGGCCAACCACAGTGCCACCCGGTCGTCCTCGGGCACCCTCGTCATCCAGTCGGCGATGCGCTGCTTGCGGATCTCGGCGCGGGCATCCCAGTTCTGCTTGCCCTTCTCGCTGAGCATGACGCGCGAGGCACGGCCGTCCTCTGGATCGCTCGACCGCTCGAGAAGCCCTTGCCGCTCCAAGCGTTGGACCAACTGAGTCATCCCTGACTGACTGGCTCCCTCGGCCGCGGCCAGTGCCGTCACCCGCATCGGACCCTCGTGGGACAGTCGATTGAGCACCAACGCCGCGCTGGCACTGAGATCGTCGCGGTTGATCAGATACCGCCACAGGGTGTCCGTCGCCAGCGCAATCATCTCGGAAACCGACTCGACGCCGTCGCCGGCCGCTGATTCCATAGCCCAGTTATATCACTTAAGTGATGTGCTGGGAATAAATTGGCGCGGCCGGGCGTTGTCGCGCCCTCGACTAAATAGCCAAGTAGTGTGCTTCACAGCAACCCCAAAGGTGGAATATGCGGGTAGGACTTGCGTTCCCCAACTGCATTCTGCATAGGATGCAAATGTGGGGCAACGTCGTAACGGTCGGGCGGTCTTGGCCAGGACCTGGCTACCTCTGGTGGTTGTCATCGCGCTCGCCGTCGGCGCGTTGTGCATGTGGAAGGTGCGCGAGTCGTCGGCGCCGGGACCGATCCTGGCGGTCAGCCCACCGCAAGCCCCCGAGGAGTTCACGCCCAAGCGGCTGACCTACGAGTTGTCCGGTGATCTCGGCAGTAGCGGGATGCTGGACTACATCGACATCGACGGGCATCCGCACGAAGTCGATCTCACCGAACTGCCGTGGACGCACACCGAGACCACCACACTCACAGTGGTGTCGGGCAGCATCTCGGCTCACGTGCACGGTTCGCACATTGCCTGCCGGATGCTGGTGAATGACGTTGTGCGCGATCAGCAGTCGGCCGACCGTGAAGACGCGGACGTCACCTGCAGAGTGAAGTCCGCGTGAGTGCCCATCAGGCGAAGCGCCCGTTCTTCCCCAGGATGGTGCGGCTGTTCGCAATTCCCATCATCGTCTTCTGGGCACTGCTCGCCATCACGACCAATACGTTCGTGCCGAAGGTCGAAGACGTCGCCACCGAACTCGCGGGGCCCGAGATCCCCACCTACGCGCCATCTCAAGTGGCTCTGCTACACATCGGCGACAAATTTCACGAGTCCAACTCCACCAGCCTGACCATGGTCGTACTGGAAGCCGACCATCCTCTCGACGACCAGGATCACCAGTACTACGACGGCCTCGTCCAGCGACTGAAACACGACACCCGGCACGTGCAGTATGTGATGGATCTGTGGGGCAAGCCGATCACCGCGGCCGGCGCGCAGAGCATCGACGGCAAGGCCACGTATGTGTTGCTGCGGCTGGCCGGCAACGTCGGCCAGATACAAGCCAACGAATCGGTGCAAGCTGTCCGCGACATTGTCGACAACGACAGTCCGCCAACAGGTTTGAAGGTCTATGTCAGCGGTTCGGCGCCCATGGCGTCGGACACCCTGTCCATCGCGAACTCGAGCCTGAACAACATCACCATTGTCACGATCATTCTGATCTTCGTGATGCTGCTGCTGGTTTACCGCTCGCTGACCAACGTGGCCGTCCCGATGTACAGCGTGCTGTTCGAGATCCTCATCGCCAAGGGCGTCGTTTCCACCCTCGGTCATTGGGGCATCATCCCGATGTCATCATTCGCGGTGAACATCGTTGTCTCCCTGACCCTTGGTGCAGGAACCGATTACGGCATCTTCCTGCTGGGGCGCTACCACGAGGCCAGGCAGCTGGGGGAAAGCCGGGAAGAGGCCTACTACACCGCCTATCGTGGCGTCGCCCCGATCATCATCGGATCGGGGCTGACGATCGCGGGTTCGTGTTTCTGTCTGACGTTCGCGCGTCTTGACTACTTCCACACCATGGGCCCGGCCGTCGCCATCAGCATGCTGTTCACGATCGCCGCGGCGCTGACACTCGCGCCGGCTCTGCTTACGCTGGGATCCTTGTTCGGACTCTTTGATCCCAGGCAGTCCAGGCGGGGACGGTTGTACCGGCGAATCGGTGCCAGCGTGGTGCGCTGGCCGGTGCCGATACTGGTGGCCAGCACCGCGGTGGTGGCGCTCGGGGCGATTTTCGTGCCGAGCTACCGGGTGAGCTACGACGACCGCGCGTACCAGCCGGCGAGCGGCGCAGCCAACCAGGGCTTCACGGCATCGGATCGGCACTTCCCGCCCAGCAAGCTGTTCACCGAGATGATGATGATCGAGTCCGATCACGACATGCGCAATTCGGCGGACTTCATCTCGCTGGATCGGGTGGCCAAGGAGTTGATTCGGCTACCCGGCGTCGCCATGGTGCAGAGCATCACCAGACCGCTGGGCCGGCCACTGGACCATGCGAATATCCCGTACCTGTTCACGGTGCAGGGTGGTGCCGCCGGTCAACAACTGCCGTTCAACGAACAAGCCAACAACAACACCGATCAACAGGCGCAGATCCAGGCGGACACCGTGGCGACGCTGGGTAAGACCATCGACCTGACCCAGAAGTTGGCCGATGATCTGCACACCACGGTGCTCACGTTCGAGAACCTGCAGCAGGTCACCGATGAGATCAACCAGGACATCTCGAATCTCGACGATTTCATCAGACCGCTGAAGAGTTATTTCTATTGGGAGCCTCACTGTTACGACATCCCGATCTGCTACTCGTTCCGGTCGTTGTTCGACGGGCTCGACGGTATCGACGCCCTGGACGCGCAGATCCACAACGCCGTCACCGACTTTCAGGCTGTCGATGCCCTCATGCCTCAGATGGTCGCCCAGTTGAAGGTCACGCGCGATGAGACGCGGGCGTTGCAGGCGGTCATTGTCAACAGTTACGGTCCGGCGCATCTGCAATCAGCCCAGACTGATCAGACCTTCGAGGATCAGATCAATGTCGGCAACGACTTCGACAAGTCGCGCAGCGACGACTACTTCTACATGCCTCGAGAAGCGTTCGACAACGAAGACGTGAAAACTGGTATGCAACTGATGATGTCGCCGGACGGCAAGGCCGCACGGTTTGTCATCACCCACGAGGGCAACGCGATGGCGCCCGAGGGTATCGACAACGTCAACGCGTTCCCGGACGCGGTGAAGGCGGCGCTGAAGGAGACGTCGCTGGCCGGAGCGAAGATCTACATCGGCGGCGCGGCGTCGAACAACAAGGACATCAAGGAGTACGCCGCGTCGGATCTGAAGATCGTGGCCATCGCAGCGTTCGTACTGATCTTCCTGATCATGCTGGTGCTCACCCGCAGTCTGATCGCCGCGATGGTGATACCCGGCACCGTGGCATTCTCGTTCGCCGGAGCGTTCGGTCTGTCAACGCTGGTGTGGCAGCACCTCATCGGCCTGCATCTGCACTGGCTGGTGCTGCCGATCACCTTCGTCATCCTGGTCGCGGTCGGATCTGACTACAACCTGTTGCTGATCGCCAGGGTCAAGGAGGAAATCGGGATCGGATATCAGACCACCGGCTTGCACACCGCGCTGATCCGGGCGCTTGGCAGTACCGGCGGCGTGGTGACATCAGCCGGTCTGGTGTTCGCGTTCACCATGCTGGCGATGCTCGCCAGCGACCTGAAAACCATTGCGCAGGTGGGCACTACGGTGTGTATAGGCTTGCTGCTGGACACATTGATCGTGCGGTCGTTCATCGTGCCGGCGCTGATCCGCGTTCTCGGTCCGTGGTTCTGGTGGCCGACGCTGGTTCGCGCGCGCCCGTCGCCGGCGCGATTTCTGGCGGTGACTCGATGAGTCTCAGTACACACACCGCGGGACTCGGGCTGTGGGGCCTGTTGATGTTCGTCGCCCTGGGATTCGAATTGATCTTTGCCAGTTGCGCGTTCGTCTACACCCGACGCCTGCTGCGGCTGAAGACCTTGCCGCTCGGCGACGAGCTCAACGGCTATCAGAAGGCGCTGCGCAGTGTGCGCAAGAACGAACCCATGTCGCGCGACGAGTGGAATCTGGCCGAGCGGATCATCGACGTCCGCCGCTCGCCGTTGGCGTACACGGTGCCACTGTCGTTCATGACGATGGGCCTGTTCTATGTATTCGGCAGCCTGGAGTACCTGCACGGCCACACCCCGTCGGAGCGGACGTTCCTCGGGGTGATCCCCATGTTCACCGCCACCAACCTGATCATCCAGATGCGCAAGAGCGCGCGGCTCAAGAAGCGACTGTCGCGTGCCACGATCGTAGAGTCGAACGCTGAAGCAGAGTCCTCGCCCGCCGGGGCGCGTTAGAAACTGAACGCCAGGAAGTTGTACTGCCGGGAGTCGACCTCGAACACGGCCAGGGAGGTGGCTCCGAGTTTCGTAGTAGTGGTGTGCAGCGACCGGGGGTTGTCCGCGGCGACAAAGAGCACTCCCAGGTCGAAGCGGTCTCGATAGGCCGCCCGGGTGGCCGCATTGAATGCCGAATAGACGCCGCGGCCTCGGACGGACTCGTCTAGGCAGACCGGTCCGCGCAGCGCGAAGCGCTGCTGCGCAATTGGTGTGCCGTTGAATGTCAGTGACTCGGCGAGATCAAGCACCGCCTGGAGGATCGGCGACGACCCTACCTGTGAGCGGCTGGGCGGATCGGTTACGCCGATGAATCCGACGACACTGTCGTCATCGGTGACCGCGACGTGTATTCCGGCGGAATCCACCGCCCAGGTGAACCAATCCTTCGATTGGAGATTGGAGATGAAGCCCTTGGCGCGCTCGGACGGATCGAGGTTGCCGATGTAGTACTTGGCTTCCAGCGCCATCATTGCGGGAATGTCGTGCCGGGTCGCCACCCTTATCGCCACAGCAGGCGTCATTCAGATGTTCTTAGTCGCCGTTGTAGACCGCGTTCCCGGAATCGACAATCTGCACGCGCGTTCGTCGGCAGCTGCGCACCGAGGGACGGGACCGATCACCATCCGCGCTCACGCCACTCGGCCAGGTGTGGGCGCTCGGCGCCCAGCGTGGTGTCGTCACCGTGTCCGGGGTAGACCACCGTGTCGTCGCCGTACCGCCCGAACACCTTGCTGTCCACGTCACCGAGTAATTGCTCGAACGCGCCGGGCTCCCACGTCTTGCCGACGCCCCCCGGGAATACCGAAGGGGTCTAAAGCATGAATGTGAATTGTGAGAGCTGTCTACGGGCCAGAGCGCAGAGCTGAGTGCGCTGGGCTCGGTGGGCCAAGCCGCGCCACCTGAAGAATTTGATTCTCAACAATTTGACGACCGCGACATTAGAGTTCGACCCGCATCCCGGCGGCGTGAGAGGTGAGGTCAGGCATGGACGTTTTCGGTGATTTCGATGTGCCGATCGATCGGTCGGGTGATCCGCACCGGGAGCCTGGGCCGATTAATCTGCGGCGCTACCAGTACACGCCAGCGTTTGCGGGTATCGCGACCTTTCTCGGGGTTCCGTTGTGTCTCAACCAGGAAGACCTGCGTGCGGGCAAGGTCGACGTGGCCATCGTCGGTGCGCCTGTGGACATGTCGCTTGGACACCGGGGCGCCGCGTATGGGCCCCGAGCGCTACGGGCGGACGAGAGACTTCTGCCGAACATGCCGGAGATGTTGATCAATGCCTCGACCCGGACGAAGCCGTTCGAGACGTTGACGGTGGTGGACTACGGCGATGCCGCGGTTGACGGGATGAGCATCGAACGATCGATGGAGCCGATCCGGAAGCTGGTCCGCGAGATCGCCGAGGTGGGTGCCATCCCGGTCGTGCTCGGCGGGGATCACTCGATTCTCTGGCCGGATGCCGCGGCGATCGCCGACGTGTACGGAGCCGGCAAGGTGGGGGTGATCCACTTCGACGCCCACCCGGACTGTGGCCACACCACGCTCGGTCACCTGGTGTCGCACGGGACTCCGGTTCGCCGATTGATCGAGGACGAACACATTCCAGCGCGGAACTTCATCCAGATCGGCCTACGTAGTGCCGTTGCGCCCGACGATGAGCTGTTCGAATGGATGCGCGACAACGGATTGCGGACGCACTATATGGCTGAGATTGACGAGCGTGGATTCAACGCGGTACTGGACGACGCCATCGCCGAAGCGCTGGATGGACCGGAGTACCTGTTTTTGTCGCTGGACATCGACGTCCTCGATCCGGCCTTCGCCCCAGGCACCGGCACGCCAGAACCGCCGGGTTTGACGAACCGCGAGTTACTGCCTGCCCTGCGGCGGATCTGTCACGAAACTCCGGTCGTCGGAATGGAAGTGGTGGAGGTGGCTCCCCATCTTGATCCCGGGTACACCACCACGATGAACGCTCGCCGGGCGATCTTTGAGTGCATCAGCGGCTTCGCGATGCGCCGTGAAGGTGTACCCGGCCCGAACTACATCCACCCGGATGTCGCAGGAAGGGCCTCGGTCCAGCCAATCAGCGAGTAGCGCGCCCTTCAGGCCAGGATCGTGCGAACGTAGTCTGCTGCTACCAGCCGCGCTCACGCCATTCGGCGACGTGCGGGCGCTCGGTGCCGAGGTTCGTGTCGTCGCCGTGCCCGGGATAGACGATCGTGTCGTCGCCGTACGGGGCGAACACCTTGGTTTCGAGATCTCCCATGAGTGAGTCGAACTCTTCTGGGCGTGTTGTCCGTCCAGGACCCCCCGGGAACAGGCAGTCGCCGGTGAACAGGTGGGTGGCGCTCCGTTCGCCGGCCGGGCGCAGCGCCAACGCGACCGAGCCGGGGGTGTGCCCGCGCAGGTGGATGACGTCGAAGACCAGGTCGCCGACGGTGATCGTGTCACCGTCGGCCAGGTAGCGCTGCGGCGTCACCGGCAGCGGCTCGGCGTCGAGCGGGTGGGCGGCGGTCGGAACGCCGGTGGCCTCGGCCAGCGCTTCGAGCGCCCGCCAGTGATCGAAGTGCTGGTGGCTGGTCACGATGAGGGCCAGCTTCGGTGCGTGCTCGCGTACCAGGTCGACCAGCAGCTCCGCATCGTTGGCGGCGTCGATCAATAAACTTTCCCCGGAGTGGGAACAGGTCACCACGTAGGTGTTGTTGTCCATCGGGCCCACGGACATTTTCACGATGGTGGCGCCGGGCACCGTCCTGCGAGCTGCGGTCTGCGGTTCGACGTGTCCGGTGTAGGTGTCGGCGACGACTGTCATGGTCGCCACGTTACTTGTCGGTGGGTCGACATAGCATGGGGAGCGGCGTCCTCTCGCCAACAAACCCGCAGGAAGGGGGGCCGGTGGCTGACCGGCTGATCGTCAAAGGCGCGCGTGAGCACAACCTGCGCGGCATCGACCTGGACCTGCCCCGCGACAGTCTGATCGTCTTCACGGGGCTGTCCGGATCGGGCAAGTCCTCGTTGGCGTTTGACACCATTTTCGCCGAGGGGCAGCGCCGCTACGTCGAGTCGCTGTCGGCCTACGCGCGCCAGTTCCTCGGTCAGATGGACAAGCCGGACGTCGACTTCATCGAGGGGCTCTCCCCGGCGGTGTCGATCGACCAGAAGTCCACCAACCGCAACCCGCGGTCCACGGTCGGCACCATCACCGAGGTTTATGACTACCTGCGCCTGCTCTACGCCCGCGCCGGCACCCCGCACTGCCCGGTATGCGGGGAGCGCATCGCACGGCAGACCCCGCAGCAGATCGTCGACCAGGTTCTCGCCATGGACGAAGGTCTGCGGTTCCAGGTGCTGGCGCCGGTGGTGCGCACCCGCAAGGGTGAATTCGTAGACCTCTTCGACAAGCTCAACAGCCAGGGCTACAGCCGGGTCCGGGTGGACGGCGTCGTGCATTCGCTGACCGAACCGCCGAAGCTGAAGAAGCAGGAAAAGCACGACATCGAGGTGGTCATCGACCGCCTGACGGTCAAGACCAGCGCCAAGCAGCGCCTCACCGACTCGGTTGAGACGGCGTTGAACCTGGCCGACGGCATCGTCGTGCTGGAGTTCGTCGACCGCGAAGACGACCACCCACACCGCGAGCAGCGGTTCTCCGAGAAGCTGGCCTGCCCCAACGGACATCCGCTGGCCGTGGACGACCTGGAGCCGCGGTCGTTCTCGTTCAACTCGCCCTACGGCGCCTGCCCGGAATGCAGCGGCCTGGGCATCCGCAAGGAAGTCGACCCCGAGCTGGTGGTTCCCGACCCGGACCTCACCCTCGCCGAGGGTGCGGTGGCGCCGTGGGCGATGGGTCACACCGCCGAGTACTTCACCCGGATGATGGCGGGTCTGGGTGAGTCGATGGGGTTCGACGTCAACACCCCCTGGCGCAAGCTTCCGGCCAAGGCGCGCAAGGCAATTCTGGAAGGCTGCGACGAGCAGGTCCACGTCCGCTACAAGAACCGGTACGGACGGACCCGGTCCTATTACGCCGAGTTCGAAGGTGTGATGGCGTTTCTGCACCGGCGGATGGAGCAGACCGAATCCGAGCAGATGAAGGAGCGCTACGACGGATTCATGCGCGACGTGCCGTGCCCGGAGTGCCAGGGCACCCGGCTCAAGCCGGAGATTCTCGCGGTCACGCTGGCGGCGGGGGAGTACGGCGCGAAGTCGATCGCCGAAGTGTCCGAGCTGTCCATCTCCGATTGCTCGGAGTTCCTCAACGCGCTCACCCTGGGCGCCCGCGAGTCGGCCATCGCAGGCCAGGTGCTCAAGGAGGTGCAGTCGCGGCTGGGCTTCCTGCTCGACGTCGGGCTGGATTATCTGTCGTTGTCCCGCGCGGCGGGCACACTGTCCGGCGGTGAGGCGCAGCGCATCCGGCTGGCCACCCAGATCGGATCGGGCCTGGTCGGTGTGCTCTACGTGCTCGACGAACCGTCGATCGGGCTGCATCAGCGCGACAACCGTCGTCTCATCGAAACCCTCACGCGGCTACGGGATCTGGGCAACACCCTCATCGTCGTCGAACACGACGAAGACACCATCGCGCACTCCGACTGGGTGGTCGACATCGGGCCTGCGGCCGGCGAGCACGGCGGCCAGGTGGTGCACAGCGGTCCGTATGCCGACCTGCTGCGTAACCCTGACTCGATCACGGGCGCCTACCTGTCGGGCAAGCTGAGCATCGACGTGCCGGCCATCCGGCGCCCGGTGGATCGCCGCAAACAGGTCACCGTCATCGGTGCGCGGGAGCACAACCTGCACGAAATCGACGTCGCGTTCCCGCTCGGGGTGCTCACGTCGGTGACGGGAGTGTCCGGCTCCGGAAAGTCGACCCTGGTCAACGACATCCTGGCCACGGTGCTGGCCAACAAGCTCAACGGGGCCCGCCAGGTCCCGGGCCGTCACACCCGGATCAACGGTCTGGAACACCTCGACAAGCTGGTCCGGGTCGACCAGTCGCCGATCGGGCGCACACCGCGCTCCAATCCGGCCACCTAC
Organism: Mycobacterium sp. ENV421; assembly: GCF_002887815.1. Classification (GTDB taxonomy): domain Bacteria; phylum Actinomycetota; class Actinomycetes; order Mycobacteriales; family Mycobacteriaceae; genus Mycobacterium. Next base: position 22,749 of record NZ_PDHO01000028.1, read on the forward strand.
ACCGGCGTGTTCGACAAGATCCGCACTCTGTTCGCGGCCACCACCGAGGCGAAAGTTCGCGGCTATCAGCCGGGCCGGTTCTCGTTCAACGTCAAAGGTGGCCGCTGCGAAGCCTGTTCGGGCGACGGCACCATCAAGATCGAGATGAACTTCCTGCCCGATGTCTACGTCCCGTGCGAGGTGTGCCACGGCGCCCGCTACAACCGCGAGACGCTCGAGGTGCACTACAAGGGCAAGACCATCTCCGAGGTGCTCGACATGTCCATCGAGGACGCCGCGGAGTTCTTCGAACCGATCAGCAGCATCCACCGCTACCTGCGCACACTGGTCGACGTGGGGCTGGGCTATGTCCGGTTGGGTCAGCCGGCGCCGACCTTGTCCGGCGGCGAGGCGCAGCGCGTCAAGCTCGCCGCCGAACTGCAGAAACGCTCGACCGGCCGCACCGTCTACATCTTGGACGAGCCGACCACCGGCCTGCACTTCGAGGACATCCGCAAGCTGCTCAAAGTCATCAACGGCCTTGTCGACAAAGGTAATTCGGTGATCGTCATCGAACACAACCTGGATGTCATCAAGACCTCGGACTGGATCATCGATATGGGGCCCGAGGGCGGCTCCGGTGGCGGCACCGTCGTCGCGCAGGGCACTCCGGAAGAAGTGGCGGCGGTGCCGAACAGCTACACCGGAAAGTTCCTCGCCGACGTGTTGCCTGCGGCGCCGGCACCCAAGCGGACAACCCGGCGGCGCAAGGTCAGCTAGCCCTGGACTGTCGGGCGGATCGTGATGTCACCGATTTCGACATCACGCGGCTGGTCGATCGCGAACGCGATCGCCCGGGCGACCGCCTCGGGCGGCAGGCCGAAACTCTCCATCGCCGCACGGGCCTGTCGCCGCGCCTCGGGATCCTCGATCGAGGAGTCCAGTTCGGTGTTGACATATCCCGGAGAGATCGAGGTGGTGCGGATGACCCCGTCGGTGGATTCCTGACGCAACGCCTCCAGCAGGGTGCGCACGGCGTTTTTGGTTGCTGCGTACACGCCCATACCCGGCAGGATCTTCAGCCCGGCGGTCGACACGACCGTGACGAAATCGCCGTGGCCCTGCCGCCGGAACACCGGCAATGCGGCCGCGATCCCGTTCAGGACCCCACGTAGGTTCACGTCGATCATCTCCGACCAGCCGTCGACATCGAGATCGGCTGTCGGCCCGATCCTGCTGATGCCGGCGTTGCCGACGAACACGTCGAGCCGACCGAACTCCTGCACCGCCGCTGCCACCAACCGGTCGGCATCGACCTGTCGGGTCACATCGGTCGGTACGGTCAGCGCCGTCCCGCCGGATTCGCGGATCTCGTCGGCCAGGCCGCGCAGCCGGTCCTCGCGGCGCGCGCCGAGCACAACGGACGCTCCCTGCTGCGCCAGTAGCCGCGCCGTCGCCGCACCGATCCCGCTGCTGGCGCCGGTGATCGCGACGATCTTGCCGGTCAGGATTGGTCCGGCCTGTGCATCGACGCGCGGATCTCTTTCAGCCGCTCGGCCGCCGCCCGCTGACGGGCGTCGTACTGCTCCTCGACGGTGCGGCACTCCGGTGTCTCGGCGTCCAATTCCGCTGAGCCGAGCGCAGTTCCATACCGCGTCTCGATCTTCTCCTGCACCGATTCGAAGGTGGGCACCCCGGACGCGTTGTAGCCGGTGTCCAGCGGTGGTTCGGCAACGGATTCGTCGGGCATGACGATCACCGTACTCCCGGCGGCCTCCCGGCGGCAGCGATCGTGACCGGCCCCGGTGGCGGCACCGGCGGGCCCGGCAGGGCGACCGTCGGGATACCGGGCGTCCCGATCTGCCCGGCCAGCCAGGGCAGCGCGTCGGCGAAGGCGCGTGCGGCGAACGGCCAATCGTGCTTGCCGGGCTGAGCCACCACCGAGCAGTTGATGCCGTTGGCGGCGCCCAATCCGCACAGGGTCTTCGCCGCGCCGGTCTGGTCGTTGGGATTGGGGTTGCTGTCGCGGCCACCGAGGCCGCTCGCGCCTATCTCGACGGTGCTGGGGCTCGTTCGCTGCGCGGACGGTGCGCCCGAGATCGCAAACCACCCCGAGACACCCTGATAGGAGCCATGTCTGGTGATGACGGTGGCGGGGTCGAAGTTCGCGTAGGCGGCGGCGTCACCCCCGAACAGCCGGGAGATCGTCTGGGTCCTGGTGCCGGAGTTGGGGGTCAGATCGCCTGCGATGTCCTCGAAGGTGCTGAACATGTCCGGATGCATGGTGGTGAGGTCGACCGCGCAGGTCCCGCCCATCGACCAGCCGACCAGGCCCCAGTTCGCGCGGTCGGCGCTGACACCGAAGTTGGAAAGCATGAACGGGACAACGTCTTTGGTCAGGTGGTCGGCAGCATTGCCGCGCGGGCCATTGACGCATTCGGTGTCGTTGTTGAATGCCCCGCCGGAGTCGACGAACACGAACACCGGGGCGTTACCGTGATGAGCGGCCGCGAAGTCGTCGATCGTCTTGATCGCATTGCCTGCCCGTAGCCAGTCAGCGGGGGTGTTGAACTCACCGCCGATCATCATCACCGTCGGCAGCTTCGGCGGTGGGTTGGTGGCGTAGTACGCCGGTGGCAGATAGACGAGCTCGTCGCGATGCGCGAAATGCGAGGCGTCCGAAGGGATCGTCACCTTCACGACACTTCCCTTGGCGGGGATGGCGTGTTGTTGCACCATCGCGGTCACCGTGGCGCGGTCGGTCTGATCGGGCAATGGGCCCGCGCTGACCTGATTCCAGGCAGTCTCCACGGTAGGGAGATAGCCGACCCACAGGTTGAGCATCAATGCCGTAGCAAGCCCGCACAGCGGTATCGCCAGCACCGACATGCCCCGACGCCACCAGCGGGTGCCGCGCCAGCCTACGACCGCGACCACCGCGGCCAAGCCCGTGGCGGCGATCCACACCCACAGCTGCTGCGGGGCGGGGTCGCCTGCCAGGCCGTCATCGGCGATGCTCCATTGGGCGAACCACGCGACGGCGATACCGACGATGGCGGCCAGCGGCAGCCACAGCAGCCGCCAGCGCCGGGTGCGCCAGCCCACAGCGAACACCAGGACCAGGCCGGCCACGATCTGCACCGTGAGAGGCAACCATCCGTGCATCAACGAAATGTGTTGGTGATCAGTCGCGGTCACGTTCTCATGGTGACGACACTTCCTGGCTGGTGGCTGTGAAGTTCCTTCGGCGGGCTACCTGGGTTTGGCCAGCGGGAACGGGAGGGTCTCGCGGATGCTGCGGCCGGTGATCAGCATGACCACGCGGTCGACACCGACGCCGAGGCCGCCGGTCGGTGGCATGGCGTATTCCATTGCCTGCAGGAAGTCCTCGTCGAGTTCCATCGCCTCGGCGTCGCCGCCGGCGGCCAGCAGGGACTGCTCCTGCAGCCGGCGTCGCTGTTCGACCGGATCGGTCAGCTCGCTGTAGGCGGTGCCCAGTTCGACGCCCCACGCCACCAGGTCCCACCGCTCGGCGACCCCTGGCTTGCTGCGATGCGGGCGGGTCAGCGGCGACACCGAGGTCGGGAAGTCGGTGTAGAACGTCGGTGCCTCGGTGTGTTCCTCCACCAGCCGCTCGTAGAGCTCGAGCACCACCGCCCCGCAGTCCCAGTGGGTCAGATACGGAATCCGCGCCGCATGGCACAACCGGCGCAGAACCTCCAGATCGGTGTGGGCGTCGATCTGTTCGCCGAGGGCTTCGGAGACGGCGTCGTGCACGGTCTTGACCGTCCACGTGCCGGAGATGTCGATCGGCTCGAGCACGTCGGGGGAGTCCTGGCTGGGCCGCATCACCACCGCGGAGCCGTTGGCGGCGATCGCGGCGTTCTGGATCAGTTCGCGGCAGCCGTCGATCCACACCCGGTAGTCGGCGTGCGCCTGGTAGGCCTCGAGCAGGGTGAACTCCGGGTTGTGGCTGAAGTCGACGCCCTCGTTGCGGAACGCCCGGCCCAACTCGAAGACCCGCTCGACGCCACCGACGCACAACCGCTTGAGATACAGCTCAGGGGCGATGCGCAGATAAAGGTCGAGGTCGTAGGCGTTGATGTGGGTTTTGAACGGCCGGGCGTTGGCTCCGCCGTGGATCTGCTGCAGGATCGGTGTCTCGACTTCGAGAAAACCCTTGTTGAACAAGGTGTCCCGGATCGAGTGCAGGACGTTGCTGCGTGCCCGGATGAGGTCGCGGGCTTCGGCGTTGATGGCGAGGTCGACGTAGCGCGCCCGGACCCGGGCTTCGGGATCCTGCAGGCCTTTCCACTTGTCGGGCAAGGGGCGCAGGCACTTTCCGAGCATGCGCCACTGCTGGACCAGCACCGATCGGGTGCCGTTCTTGCTGTAGCCCATGTGCCCGGTCACCTCGACGAGATCACCGAGGTCGACGGCGGCGAAGTCGTCGGCGCCGCCGTCGAGCGTCGCCTTGTCCAACAGCAGTTGTACGTCGCCGGACCAGTCGCGCAGCTGGGCGAACACCACGCCGCCGTAGTCGCGGGCACGCAGGATTCGTCCCGCGACGCTGAGGGTGACGTCGTCGGCGGCGGCAAGTGCCTGGGCGACGGTATGGGTCGGCGGGCTACCCACCGGGTATGCGTCGATTCCGTTGCGCTGCAACGCTTCCAGTTTCGCCATCCGAACGCGGACCTGGTCCGGGAGGCGGTTGCGATGCCGGGTCTCGGGGTCGTGGGCGGGTTCGTCGACCGCATCGGGCGCCGTGCCGTCGGCGTGCAGCCGTCCCGACGCGGCCAGGTCCTCGGGGACTGCCGAATAGTGGCCGGTGTGCTGCTTGGTGCGCCGGGAGAACGGCAGCACCAGGAAGCCTTCGGCGATGACCGACGCGACGCCGACCCGCGGTACCAGCCGCGCGTCCTCGTAGCAGGCGTAGCGGGGTACCCACTGCGGTTGGTACTTCATGTTGGAGCGGTACAGCGTCTCCAGCTGCCACCACCTCGAGAAGAACACCAGCACGGCGCGCCACAGCCGAGCCACCGGGCCGGCGCCCAGCTGGGCGCCATGCTCGAACGCGGCGCGGAACATCGCGAAGTTCAGCGAAACGCGGCTGACGCCAAGCTCTTCGGCGTTCTGCAGCAGTTCGGTGACCATGAGCTCGATGGTTCCGTTGGGGGACTGCGGCGAGCGGCGCATCAGATCCAGCGACAGCCCGTTGTTACCCCACGGCACCAGAGAGAGCATGGCGACCACGTCTTTTTCACCCTGTACGGCCTCGACCAACAGGCAGTCGCCGTCGGCGCGGTCACCGAGCCGGCCGAGCGCCATCGAGAAGCCGCGTTCGGTTTCGGTGTCGCGCCAGCCGTCGGCCCGGCTGATCACGGCGGCCATCTCCTCCGGAGAGAAGTCGCGATGCCGCCGGAACCGCACCGTCAGGCCTGCGCGGCGGGCACGGGTGACGGCCTGGCGCACCGCGCGCATGTCGGACCCGGACAGATGGAACTGGTCGGGGTAGAGGATCGCCTCGTCACCGAGTTGGAGCGCGTTGAGCCCGGCTTCGCGGAAAGCTTGGGCGCCTGTGGAACTCGCGCCCATCACCCCGGGTGCCCAGCCGTACTCCTGGCATAGCGACAGCCATGCGGCGATGGCCTGCGGCCAGGCGCGCGGGTCGCCGATCGGGTCCCCGCTGGCCAGGCAGACCCCGACCTCGACGCGGTAGGTGATCGCGGCGCGCCCGGTGGCGGCGAACACCACGGACTTGTCCCGACGGGTGGCGAAATAGCCGAGGGAGTCGTTCTTGCCGTACACCTGCAGCAGTCCGCGGATGGCGGACTCGTCCTCTCCGGTCAGCGCGTTCTCGGCGCGCTGGGATTGGAACAGCACGATCGCGGCCACCATCAGCGCCATGGCGCCGAACAGGCCGAGCAGTGCGTTGACGAAGGTGTGCGGATGGCCGGTGAAGGATTCGGAGCCGGCACCGGCGAACGCGCTGACGCGGTTGAGTGCGTACAGGAATCGGTCTTCGCGGGCCAGGGTGCCGGGGAAGAATTCGAGAACGGCCCAGCCGATCGCGGTGCCGACGGCCAAGCCGGCCACCAGCGCCGCGGCGGCCTTGACGAGAGCCCCACGGCGGACGCGCGCCCAGAATTCCTTGTAGGCCAGCACCAGTGCGATCGCCGCGGCGACGTGGAACACCAGGCCGATGACCTCGCCGGCGTCCACGGCCGCGGTCTCGTCGCCGGTCAGCAGATCGGTGATGTTCCACACCGACGCGGCCAGCATGTAGAACACGAGAATCCACCAGGCGATGCGTTTGCGCGCCGCGAGCGCGGCGGCCAGCAGTATCAGGACGAAAGCCCACGCGAAGCTGGTGTCGGGAAAGTTGAACAGATAGCTGTTGATGAACTCCCGCGGTATCGCTATAACATGCCGCAAGATCGTCGAGACGCTCGACAGCAGCGACAGCGTTGCGATCACGCCGATGATCCAGCCGGCCGCCGCGGGCACCCAGCGGAACCGTGAAGTTGGCCGACTCGTGGTGACGGTCATAGTGCCGCCGAGGATATTACTTCGACATTCGGATTGTCTGTGGTGTGCTACCAGACAGGCCCGGTGTATTTCTCGCCCGGACCGTGGCCAGGTTCATCCGGGGCAACGCTGGCTTCCCGGAACGCCAGCTGCAGACTCTTGAGTCCATCGCGCACCGGGCCGGCGTGCGGGCCGAGATACTCCGCGGAGGCGGTCACCAAGCCGGCCAGCGCGGTGATCAGCCGGCGGGCCTCGTCGAGGTCGCGGTGTTCGCTGGTGTCGGGATCAGGGGAGGAGAGCCCGATTTTCTCCGCCGCCGCGCTCATCAGCATCACGGCGGCACGGGTGATCACTTCCACGGCCGGGATGTCGCCCAGCTCGCGGATGCTAGTTGGATCCGTCATGCCTGCTAGACTGGCATGCACGACCGTCCCGGCGTACGCCAGGACAGCAAGTGGAGTCCCGCTCCCACCGTCGGCCACGGATGTTTCCGCAGGTACAACGGTTCCGGTCGCGGATACCGCAATGGTATCCGTTCTGCGGTTTCGCAGGCGGCGTCAGCCGCGATCGGTCGGCATCGGGCCCTGCTTTATGCAGGGCCTTCTCGCTGATGGCGTGGTTTCTCCCGGCTGTTTCCTTGTGACATCGCGGTGGTCCGAAAAGGAAACCGAACCAGGGAGGCCCCATCAGCACTGAGACCCGTGTCAACGAGCGCATCCGCGTACCTGAAGTCCGACTGATCGGACCCGGCGGGGAGCAGGTAGGCATCGTGCGCATCGAAGACGCTCTTCGCGTCGCCGCGGATGCCGATCTTGACCTCGTCGAAGTAGCCCCCGACGCCAAGCCGCCGGTTTGCAAGATCATGGACTACGGCAAGTTCAAGTACGAGACAGCCCAGAAGGCGCGCGAGTCCCGCAAGAACCAGCAGCAGACCGTCGTCAAGGAGCAGAAGCTCCGGCCCAAGATCGACCCGCACGACTACGAGACCAAAAAGGGTCACGTGATCCGCTTCCTCGAAGCCGGGTCCAAGGTCAAGGTCACGATCATGTTCCGCGGCCGCGAGCAGTCGCGACCGGAACTGGGGTTCCGACTCCTGCAGCGGCTGGGTGCCGATGTCGCCGATTACGGCTTCATCGAGACCTCCGCCAAGCAGGACGGCCGCAACATGACGATGGTGCTGGCACCCCACCGCGGCGCGAAGACTCGCGCCAAGGCGGCGCACGACGCCGACGCCCCCGCGGGGCGCCCGGCCGAGGCGCAACCCACCGACCAAGACACCACCAATTAGGCCCCGAGACTACGTAGAACTGAGGACCAATGCCCAAGGCCAAGACTCATAGCGGAGCATCGAAGCGCTTCCGCAAGACCGGCACCGGGAAGATCGTGCGGCAGAAGGCGAACCGTCGCCACCTGCTCGAGCACAAGGCCACCAAGCGCACCCGTCGCCTGGACGGTCGCACTGTCGTGGCGGCGAACGACGCCAAGCGCGTCAACGCGATGCTGAACGGCTAAGCGCCGTAACCCTCAACTTTCTGACCGAACGAGAATAGGAACACCCCAATGGCACGCGTGAAGCGCGCACTCAATGCCCAGAAGAAGCGGCGCACAGTACTCAAGGCGTCGAAGGGCTACCGCGGCCAGCGCTCGCGGCTCTACCGCAAAGCCAAAGAGCAGCAGCTGCATTCGCTGACCTACGCCTACCGGGACCGTCGCGCCCGCAAGGGTGAGTTCCGCAAGCTGTGGATCTCCCGCATCAACGCGGCTGCCCGCGCCAATGACATCACCTACAACCGGTTGATCCAGGGCCTGAAGGCCGCCGGTGTCGAGGTCGACCGCAAGAACCTCGCCGAGATCGCCGTCAGTGATCCCGCTGCGTTCACCGCGCTGGTCGAGGTCGCCAAGGCTGCGCTGCCGGAGGACGTCAACGCTCCCTCCGGTGAAGCCGCCTGACATTTCGGAGTCAGAGGCACTCACTGAACGATCCGCCCGGGTGGCGGCTGCAGTAAAACTGCAGCGCCACACCGGGCGTCGTCGTGCTGGGCGCTTTTTGGCCGAGGGGCCCAACCTGGTCGAGGCTGCGGGCCGGCGTGGACTGGTGATCGAGGTGTTCGCCACCGATGCCGCCGTGCAGCGCCATGCCCAGTTGCTCACCGGGTTGACTGTCCACCGGGTGACCGAGCGCGCGGCCAAAGCGCTCTCGGAGACGGTGACGCCCTCGGGGCTGGTCGCGGTGTGTACGACGCCCGACGGCGATATAGATGCGGTGCTGGCTGACCAGCCGCCGTTGGTGGTGGTGGCGGTCGAACTGTCGGAGCCGGGTAACGCCGGAACCCTGATCCGGTTGGCCGACGCGATGGGAGCCGCGGCGGTGGTGTTCACCGGGCACAGCGTGGATCCCTACAACGGCAAGGTCTTGCGGTCCTCGGCGGGCAGCATCTTCGCGGTACCGGTGGTGGTCGCCGACGATGTCGAGGACGTTTTCGCCCGGCTGCGCGACGCGGGCCTGCAGGTGCTGGCGACGACGCTGGACGGCGAGACGAGCCTGGACGACGCCGATCCGGTCCTGGCCGCGCCGACCGCCTGGGTGTTCGGGCCAGAAGCGCAAGGCCTGTCGGCTGAGGTTGCCGCGCTGGCCGACCGGCGGGTGACGATCCCGATGACCGGCGGCGCTGAAAGCCTGAATGTTGCTGCCGCTGCGGCTATTTGCCTGTATCAGAGCGCGCGTGTCCAGCGCGCCGGCGACAGCTCATGCACAATGGCGGAATGAGTTCGGCTCGGCACATCGGATTACCAGTCACCCGGATCGAGGGTCGGGACAAGGTGACCGGGCGTGCCCGCTACACGGCCGACACCGTCGTGAAGGGGGTGGCCTATGCCACGGTGGTGCAGTCCCGGATCGCCCATGGCGCCGTGACCGTCGAATCGCTGCGGGAGAGCGCAGCACGCGCGGCCGCGGCACCGGGCGTGCTGCATGTGGTGACTCCGTTGAACTGTCCCGTGCTGCATCGACTGCCGGATGACGTCACGTTCGACCTGCCGATGGAGCGCCGGCCGCCGCTGTCGGATCTGACGGTCCAGCACGTCGGCCAGCACATGGCCGTGGTGGTGGCCGATTCGCCGGAAAACGCCACCCATGCGGCATCGTTGTTCAACCTGCGTTACGAGGTGCAACCGGCTGCGTTGGCCATCGACGAGGTGCTCGGCGCCACCCCGGCGCCGGATGAGAAGGACGGCCAGATCCGTTACGGCAGTTACCTTCCGGATCACTTCGTGAAGCTGGCCGAGGAAAAACTGCAAGACCATCGCGGACCCGGTGACGAACCGACCGGCGCGGCACGCGTCGATGTCAGTTACACGACACCGCTCAATGCGCACTATCCGATCGAACTCTCGGCCACCATTGCGGCGTGGGACGGCGATCAGCTCACCGTGCATGACACGACTCGGTGGATCACGGGTGAACGTGCGGCGCTGGCCGCCTACCTGGGCATCCCGGAACCTCACGTCCGGGTGATCGCACCCCTGGTCGGCGGCGCGTTCGGGTCGAAAAGCTTTCTGTGGATGCATGTGGTGTTGTGCGCGGTCGCCGCGCGGGAGATCGGGCGTCCGGTCAAACTCGTCCTCACCCGCGACCAGATGTTCTCCTCGACCGGGCATCGGCCTCGGACCCGCCAGCAGATCCGTCTGGTCGCAAGCGAAGACGGCGCGCTTCGCAGCGTCGAGCATCACACGGTCACCGAGACGTCCACGGTGGCCCACTTCTGCGAGCCTGCCGGGCTGTCCAGCCGCATCCTCTACCAGACACCGCGACTGGTGGTCTCCCACCGGACCGCTCGAATCAACGCTCCCACACCATGTTTCATGCGCGGACCGGGGGAGGCGCCCGGACTTTTCGCGCTGGAATCCGCGATGGACGAACTCGCCGTCGACCTCGGTATGGACCCGTTGGAACTCCGCATCCGCAACCACGCCGATGCCGACCAGGCCAGCGGCAAACCATGGTCGGGTAAGCATCTCCTGGACTGTTACGACCTCGGGGCGCGGCGGTTCGGCTGGGATAAACGCCCTCTGCAACCGCGATCGTTGTCCGACAACGGAATTCAACTCGGCTGGGGCATGGCCACCGCGACGTATCCAGGTCGTCGGATGCCGGCCTCGTGCAGCGTGACCACGGCCGCTGACGGTTCGGTGCGGTTCGCTTCGGCCACCCACGAGATCGGCACCGGGGTGCGCACCGTGATGTGTCAGGTCGCCGCCGACGCCACGGGTCTGTCGTTGTCGTCCGTCACATTCGATTCCGGCGACTCGGTGTTTCCGGATGCCCCGTACAGCGGAGCGTCGCAGACCACGGCCACGGTCGGGTCGGCCGTCCATGCCGCGGCCACCCGATGGGGAGATCGGTTGCGCGCATTGCTGGCTGCCGATGAGAGCACACCGTTCCACCGGGCAGGCGACATCCGGTTGGTCGACGGCGATGTGGTCTCTGCGGGCCACCGGATGGCGGTCGCCGACGTGATCGCGAACGGTGGACAGCATTACCTGGACGAGCTGAGTTTCACCGCCTCGGTCGACGGCGGTCAGCAGCGCGACAGCGTCTCGCAGTCGTTCGGCGCGCACTTCTGCGAAGTCGAGGTCGACGAGGACATCGGACGGGCGACGGTGACCCGCTGGGTTGCGGTGATGGACTGCGGCCGCGTCCTCAACCCCGCACTGGCCCGCAATCAGGTGATGGGCGGCATCACGTTCGGCGTCGGGATGGCGCTGCTGGAACAGGTGCCGTACGACTCCAGGACCTCGCAACTCATCGGTGAGTACTACGTCCCGACGCACGCCGACCGGCCTGACTTCGACATCACGTTCATCGACGAGCCCGACCTCGGCCTGGACCCGATCGGCGTCCGTGGGATCGGTGAGATCGGCGCCTGCGGCGTCGCCGCCGCGGTGGCCAACGCGACCTTCCACGCCACCGGCCGCAGGATCCGCGACCTGCCGATCACAGTGGAACAGTTGATGATTCACGACGTCGCGAGTCAGGGGAGCTGATGGTATCCGAACACGGGATCGCCCTTCGCATCAACGGGACGCTGCACGAGATCACCGTCGACGTCCGGACCACACTGTTGGACCTGCTGCGTGAGCGGTTTGGGATGACCGGCACCAAGAAGGGGTGCGACCACGGCTTGTGCGGCGCCTGTACGGTGGCCGTCGACGGCGAGCGGATCGTCAGCTGCCTGGCGCTGGCCGTGTCGGTGGACGGGTCGGCGGTGACGACGATCGAAGGGATCGGGAGCGGCGATGCACTCGATCCGGTGCAAGAGGCCTTCCTCGACCACGACGGGTTTCAGTGCGGCTATTGCACTCCGGGCCAGATCTCGTCGGCGCATGCCATGCTGCGTGAGCACGCCCGCGGCGATCTGTCCGCGGCATCGTTCGACGGTGACCGCGACGCCGCGCTCGCGGGTCACCCGGAGCTGACCGAGCACGAGATCCGGGAGCGGATGGCGGGCAACATCTGCCGATGCGGCGCCTACTCGAACATCGTCGATGCCGTCGCAGCAGCCGCGAAGGTGACGTCGCAGTGAAAACCTTCGACTTCCGGCATGCGGTGTCGGTCGACGACGCGATCCGTTCCGTCGTCGAGACCGGCGGCGCGTACCTCGCCGGTGGCACGAACCTGGTCGACCTGATGAAAAACGGTGTGCTGCAGCCATCGGCGCTCGTCGACGTTCGACGCCTCGGGTTGACCTCGGTGGTGAGTACCGACGCCGGCGGTGTGCGCATCGGTTCCGGGGTCACGAACAGCGCGTTGGCCAACCATCCGTTGATTCGGCGCCAGTACCCGGTGTTGTCGCACGCGATTCTCAGCGGCGCCACCACGCAGTTGCGCAACATGGCGACCGTGGGTGGCAACCTGCTGCAACGGACCCGCTGCCCCTACTTCATGCAAACCGAATTCGACCGCTGCAACAAACGGGTGGCCGGATCGGGATGCTCCGCACTCGAGGGGTTCAACCGCGAACACGCGCTGTTCGGGGGCAGCGAGCAGTGCGTGGCGACCAATCCCTCCGACATGGCCGTGGCGCTGGCGATCCTCGACGCCGTCGTCCATGTGCAGGGCCCAGACGGCGCCCGCAGTATCCCGATCGCGGACTTCTTCACGCTGCCCGAAGATACCCCGGATCGCGAAAATTGTTTGCGGACAGCGGAACTCATCACCGCTCTCGAGCTGCCACCGTCCGCATTTGCGGCGCACTCCTGGTACCTCAAGCTGCGTGATCGACACAGCTACGCCTTTGCGCTGGTGTCGGCGGCGGTAGGAGTCGAGCTGGTCGACGGGGTGATCGCATCCGCAGCGATCGCGTTGGGTGGGGTCGCCCCGCGGCCGTGGCGGGTGCCCGCGGCCGAAGCGGCGTTGGTCGGCCTGCGGCCCGAGGATGCGGCGCTGCGCAGGGCCGGCGAGCAGGCGATGGCAGGCGCCCGGCCGCTGAGCCAGAATGCGTTCAAGGTCGCGCTCGGGCGCAGCGCGGTGCATCGAGCGCTGGTCCGGGCACTCGGTGCGGGCGGGGGGCCGGCCCACTAGGGTTGGTGCCCGCCTCCGAGCGACAATCCAGTCCGTGTCAGTGTGCTGTGCCACGGTGGCGGCATGGCCGACTCGCTACTGCTGCGAGGGACAAATCTTCGCTACGTGCTGACCCGATATCTGCAGCTCAACGGTCCCACGGACTGTTGCCGACTTGGTCGTGGCGCTCGACGACTGGGGCTTTGCCGTCGCCGGCAGGCCGTCCAAGGCGATCTCGGACGCGCTGCGATGGGAAAGGGTCCACGACCGAGTCCGTCCCCTCGGCCGCGGACGATATGCGGCCAAGTGGGGGATCCCGCGCGGGACGGAGCACCGCATACATCAGCGGGTCGCGGCGCTGCGGTCGCAAGCCCGACACCTGTCGCTCGGAGGCGGGCACCAACCCTGATGCTCATGCCAGAGCTGCCCCGTGGGAGCTCAGGCCCCGAGCAGTCCCTTGGCCACGTGGGTGATCTGCACCTCGTTGCTGCCGGCATAGATCATCAGCGACTTCGCGTCGCGGGCAAGCTGTTCCACCCGGTATTCGGTCATGTACCCGTTACCGCCGAACAGCTGGATCGCTTCCATCGCCACATCCGTGGCAGCCTGCGAGCAGTAGTACTTCATCGCCGACGCCTCGGACAGCGAGATCGGCGTGCCGGTCTGCCCGCATTCGATCACCCGGAACAACATGTTGCGCACGTTCATTCGCGCCACCTCCATGTTGGCCAGCTTGAGCTGGATCAACTGGAATTGACCGATCTCCTTGCCCCACAACGTGCGTGTCTTGGCGTAATCGGTGCACAACCGCAGGCATTCCTCGATCACCCCGAGCGCCATCGACACCACACCGATCCGCTCCGCGGCGAAACTCGATCGGGCACTGTCACGGCCGTCGCCGGACTTGTTCTCCTCGGTCTCGCCCAGCAGCCGGTCGCGACCGAGCCGCACGTTGTTGAAGAACAGCTCACCGGTGCGCGAGCTGTGGATCCCCATCTTGCGGAACGGCTTCGCCTGAACAAAGCCTTCCATTCCGCGGTCCAACACGAAGGTCAGCACCTTGCGATCCCGCTTGTCGGCGCCGTCGCCCTCGTCCAGCTTGGCGTACACCACGACGACGTCGGCGTCGGGTCCGTTGGTGATGAACGTCTTCTGTCCGTTGAGGATGTAATCGCCTGACCCATCGGCGGCACGCACAACATTAGATCTCATGCCGCCGAACGCATCCGAACCCGAATCCGGCTCGGTGATCGCCCATGCACCGATCTTGTCGTAGGTCACCAGCTCCGGCAGCCAGCGCTCCTGCTGGGCCAGCGTTCCGCGGCTCTGGATCGTCGGGACCGTGAGTCCCAGGCTGACACCCATCCCGGTGACCAGGCCCATGCTGACCCGGCACAGCTCACTGATCAGGACGAAACCCATTCCGGCCGAGCCACCGTCGCCGAACATGCCACCGCCGCCGCCGGACTTCGACTCGGAGCCGGCCCGCAGCCGGTCCAGGCGCTTGTCCAGCGACTCGCGCGCCATCTCGGCAATACCGAAGGTGGCGAACAGTTTGCGGATGATGGGGTACGGCTCCATATCGCCGCTCTCCAGCTCGTCGAGGTGCGGGCGCACCTCTTTGTCGACGAACTCACGGACGGCGTCGCGCACAGCGATATCGACGTCGGACCATTCGATCATGGGTTCTCCGGTTCAGGCGGCGGCGGAACGTCCTCGGGCGGGCCGCAAACCGGCGAGTGAGAACGTCGTGTGAACCAGCGACCCCGCACGCGCGACGAGGCTCTTGGTCCGAGGGACATAGTGCATGGACAGCCCCCGGCGATCTTTAGGGGGTGCCATGAAACCGGGCGCTTCGACCAGCGGCGCGTCCGCGGGAATGTGTCCCGAGGCGCGCCGGTAGGCCGACAGCGCGCGGGGGTGCAGCCGGATCTCGTCGGGCACCGCCCAGAACGCGACCTCGACCGCCTTGCCGAGTAACCGCAGCACCACCTCGTCGCCGGGCGTCCAGCGCATTCCGGCCTTCTCGCGGACCACCGGGTCGAACAATCCGGCGGCGATCCACCGCTGGCCGGCCACCATCGGCTTGAACAACTGATCCCACACCGGAGTCGGCATCAAGACGAACTTCGGCTTCGGGATGCGGATATCGAAGATGTCGAGCGTCGCCCGGTTGATCTCCAATTCGTCGCGGCACACCCGGTCCCAGTACTCGCAGAAGTCCTCCCAGGTTTCCGGAACCGGCTTCATGCTCATGCCGTACATCGCGTACCACTGCACGTGTTCGTCGAACAGCTGGCGCTTTTCGGCCTCGGTCAGGCCGCCGCAGAAGTATTCGGCCACCTTCAGGATCAACATGAAGAAGGTGGCGTGCGCCCAGTAGAACGTTTCGGGGTCCAGCGCGTGATAGCGCCGGCCCGCGGCGTCGACGCCCTTGATACCGCGGTGGAACCCCTTGATCTGCTCGCCGGTCAGACGGGCTCGGTCCCCGTCATACACCACGCCCATGATCGGATACACCGACCGGGCGACCCGCTGAAGCGGCTCGCGGTGCAGGATCGAGTGTTCTTCCACTCCGGCGCCCAGCTGCGGGTACATGTTCTGTAGCGAGCCGATCCACACCCCGAGCATCCCGGTGCGCAGATCGCCGAAGTACTTCCACGTCAGGGAGTCCGGCCCGAGCGGCTCGGCGCTATTTCCGGTCGACGTTGACCTCATCGCCTAACGATAGAACTGACAACGAGTGTTGTCTACGACGGCGATGAAGCTGTGACCAGTCGTTTGGCATAGCGAGACGTCGACCGCGTCACACCTGGTTGGCCGCCCGAAAAGCGTTGCCTAGGCTTGATCTTGTGGACGTCGAGCCGTTCGACGATCAACCCGATTCCCTCGTTGACGTCAACCAACTTGTGCGGCCCGGGCGTGGGCCCGCGGCGTGGTGGCACAACACCAATCACAACCCCGGTGTCATCGCCCTCGTTCGTCGTGCCCGGCGGATGCTGCCCGGCGATCCCGACTTCGGCGACCCGCTGTCCGCGGCGGGCGATGGCGGGGCTCGTGCCGCCGCGCGGGCCGCCGACCGGCTGTTGCGTGACCGTGAGGCAGCCACCCGCGAGGTGAGCTTGGCCACACTGCAGATCTGGCAGGCGCTCACCGAACGCGTGTCCGGGCGCCCCGCCAACCCTGAGGTCACGCTGGTCTTCACCGACCTGGTGGGCTTCTCCAGTTGGTCGCTGCAGGCCGGTGACGACGCCACCTTGCGGCTGCTGCGCCGCGTCGCTCAGGTCGTCGAACCGCCGCTGCTCGACGCCGGCGGCCACATCGTCAAGCGGATGGGCGACGGCATCATGGCCGTCTTCGCCGACCCCGCGACCGCCGTGCGCGCCACCATGGCGGCCCGCGAGGCGGTCCGAACAGTCGAGGTGGACGGCTATACGCCGCGTATGCGCGCCGGGATCCACACCGGCAGGCCGCAGCGCATCGGCTCGGACTGGCTCGGCGTCGACGTCAACATCGCCGCCCGGGTGATGGACCGCGCGACCCGGGGCGGATTGGTCGTATCGGGGGAGACGCTGGAAAGCATCAGCCCCGACGAACTCGACGCGCTGGGCGTCACGGTCAAGCGGATCAGGCGTCAGGTGTTCGCCCCGCGCGCCACCGGAGTGCCGACCGATCTGGCGATGTACCGGCTCAAAACCCGCAGGGATCTGCCAGTCGAGGACGATGGAGACGATCTCGAAGCCCAGGCATAGTGGATGGAGATGGTCGTTTCACTGCTGAGGAGGCTGGTCCGCCTCCGAGTCACCCTTGGTTACACCGCCGCGCTCGTGGCGGTGGCGGCCATGCTGCTGGCGCTCGGGCCGCACTTCCGTGAACAGGTCATCTGGCATGCGAGCACCAACCTGCACAATCTCGCGCACGGCCGTCTCGGCACGCTGATCGGCAGCGCGTTCGTCACCGAGACCGGACCCATCTACGTCTGGCTGCCCGGCTTGTTCGCGATCCTCGGCCTGGCCGAGCTGTTGTGGCACAGCCGCCGGATGGTGGTGGCGTTCGTCGTCGGCCATGTCGGTGCGACGCTGCTGGTAGCAGCGGGCCTGGCAGGCGCGCTGGCCGCCGGGTTGGCATCGTGGTCGATCGTCAACGCCACTGACGTCGGCATGAGCTACGGGGCCGTCGGTGTCCTCGGCGCGTTGACCGCGGCGATCCCGCGCCAGTGGCGCGCGGCCTGGACCGGATGGTGGCTGGCGGTCGCGGTCGGTTCGGCCGTCGGAACTTTCGGTGACTTCACCAACGTCGGCCACGGCGTGGCACTGGTTCTCGGCATGGTGGTCGGCACCCGATTCGGCCATCCCGCGCAGTGGACCACCGCGCGCTATGCGCTGCTCGCTGTGGCGGCGGCGTTCGGCTACCTGATCATGGCCAACACCGGGTTGTCGATCCTCACGACATCGACGCTGGGCGTGCTGGGCGCATTGACCGCGGCGCACGTTTCGCGTCGGCGCGCGGTGCGCCGGGCGTTGATCGTCGCGCCCTCGCCGCAGCCCGCCTAGTT
The DNA here is from genome assembly GCF_002887815.1 of Mycobacterium sp. ENV421. Lineage (GTDB taxonomy): Bacteria > Actinomycetota > Actinomycetes > Mycobacteriales > Mycobacteriaceae > Mycobacterium. The sequence goes on from NZ_PDHO01000028.1 coordinate 40,370, forward strand.
AGCGGAATTCCTCGGCGCAGGCCTCGATCCAGTCCGATCGCCACGACTCCGGTGGATCCTCGAGCAGCTCCCCGGGCATCAACCAGTCGTATATCTCAGCGTAGGTGCGGGTGCGCTGACCCTCGATGCGGCGGTTGAGCATCGAGGGCTCCAGCTCGTCGAATCCGTTGAGTCCCATGGAGGCGACGATCTGGGCGGCGCTGGCCACCGTCGCGCGTTGGAAGTTGACCACCCGCTCGGTCTTGTCGGGAACATAGAGCGCCCGGGCCCTGGCCTTGTCCTGGGTGGTGACACCGGTCGGGCATCTGTTGGTGTTGCACTTCATCGCCTGAATGCACCCGATCGCGAACATCATCGCTCGGGCGGACATCGTGAAATCCGCACCCTGGCAGATGCGGCTGACGATGTCGACCCCGCTGGCGACCTTGCCCGAGGCCCCGACCCTGATGTGGCGGCGCAACCCGGTCCCGACCAGGCAGTTGTGCACCAGCATCAGTCCCTCCGTCAGTGGCATGCCGACGTGATCCTCGAATTCCTGTGGCGCCGCACCGGTTCCGCCCTCAGAGCCGTCGACGATGATGAAGTCCGGCGTGATCCCGGTGTGCAGCATCGCCTTGCAGATCGACAGGAATTCGGTGCGCGCGCCGATGCACAGTTTGAACCCGACCGGCTTACCGCCGGACAGGCTTCGCAGCGTCGCGATGAAATGCAGCATCTCCAGCGGTGTGCTGAATGCGGTGTGTGCGGGCGGGGACACCACCGTCTGCCCGATCGGCACACCACGGGTGGCGGCGATCTCCGCACTCACCTTGGCGCCGGGCAGCACCCCGCCGAGGCCGGGCTTGGCGCCCTGGGACAGCTTGATCGAGATCGCTTTCACCGTCGGCAAGGATGCCTTCTCCTCGAACAGTCCGGCGTCGAAGTGGCCGCCGGCGTCGCGGCAACCGAAATAGCCGGAGCCGATCTCCCAGATCAGATCGCCGCCGTGCTTGAGGTGATAGGGGCTGATGCCGCCCTCGCCGGTGTCGTGGGCGAATCCGCCGCGGGCGGCGCCGCCGTTGAGAGCCTCGATCGCATTTCCCGACAGCGCACCGAAGCTCATCGCCGAGACGTTCAGCAGCGCGATGTCGTAGGGCTGCGCGCAGTCCGGACCGCCCAGCCGCACCCGGGGTGGCAGTTCGGACGCGATGTGGGCCCGCAGGGAGTGGCGGAGGAATTCGTAACCCAGTGCGTTGACGTCCCGTTCGGTGCCGAACGGCTCATCGCTCTTGGTGCCCTTCGCCCGTTCGTAGACCATGTCACGGGTCTCTCGATCGAACGGACTGGCCTCGGTGTTCGACTCGATGAAGTACTGCCTGATCTCGGGGCGCAGCGCCTCGGCGAGCCAGCGGGCGTGCGCGAGCACCGGGTAAGACCGCAGGAGGGTGTGCCGGGTCTGCAGCAGGTCCCAGGTGCCCAATGCCGCGATCGCCCCCATCGGCGCGGCGATCAGCCACCACCAGGGGCTGAATGCCAGTGCGAGCCCCGCGGCGGCCAGTGCCACCACCCACAGGGACGTGACGGCGAGGGCTCTGAGCATCGGGCTCCCTTGAGGGTGAAATGCCTGCGGGGCGTCATTCTGGCATCACCTATGATCGGCACTTGCGTCACATCCGTGGCGGAAATAAGCCCAGCTGCGAAAAAGGAGTGTCTTGCCGCGTGGGTTCCCAACCCGTCGACTTGTCGCAGGAATCGCTGACCGAGGCCGTCAGCGCGGCCCGGCACGCCTTCGAAGAGGCGGCTGACCTGGACGCGCTGGCCCGCGCCAAGACCGATCACCTGGGCGACCGCGCTCCGCTCGCATTGGCCCGTCAGGCGCTGGCGACTCTGCCGAAGGCCGACCGCGCCGAGGCGGGCAAGCTGGTGAACGTCGCCCGCGGCGATGCCCAGCGGAGCTACGACGAGCGCCTGGCAGTGCTGCGCGCCGAACGCGACGCGGCGGTCCTGGTTGCCGAGGCCATCGACGTCACGCTGCCCTCGGCGCGGCAGCCCGTCGGGGCGCGGCACCCGATCACCATCCTGGCCGAGCACGTCGCCGACACCTTCGTCGCGATGGGCTGGGAGCTGGCCGAAGGCCCCGAGGTCGAGACCGAGCAATTCAACTTCGACGCGTTGAACTTTCCGCCCGACCATCCGGCCCGCAGCGAGTCCGACACTTTCCACATCGCTCCGGAGGGGTCGCGCCAGTTGCTGCGCACCCACACCTCGCCGGTCCAGGTGCGCACGCTGCTCGACCGTGAGCTGCCGGTCTACATCGTGTCGATCGGGCGGACGTTCCGCACCGACGAACTGGACTCCACCCACACCCCGGTCTTCCATCAGGTCGAGGGGCTCGCCGTCGATCGCGGGCTGACGATGGCCCACCTGCGGGGCACGCTGGACGCGTTCGCCCGTTCCGAATTCGGCGAGGGCGCCCGCACCCGGATGCGGCCGCACTTCTTCCCGTTCACCGAGCCCTCGGCCGAGGTGGACATCTGGTTCCCGAACAAGAAGGGCGGCCCCGGCTGGGTCGAGTGGGGTGGTTGCGGCATGGTCAATCCGAACGTGTTGCGCGCCGCGGGTATTGATCCGGAGGTCTACTCGGGCTTCGCATTCGGGATGGGCCTCGAACGCACGCTGCAGTTCCGCAACGGCATCCCCGACATGCGCGACATGGTCGAAGGCGACGTGCGGTTCTCGTTGCCGTTCGGGGTCGGTATCTGATGCGTCTTCCCTACAGCTGGCTGCGTGAAGTCGTGCAGCGCGGCGCACCCGACTGGGATGTCGAACCGCACGACCTCGAACACGCCCTCATCCGCGTCGGCCACGAGGTCGAGGACATCATCGCCCTCGGCCCGGTGAGCGGTCCGCTGACCGTCGGGCGGGTCACCGCGATCGAAGAGCTCACCGAGTTCAAGAAGCCCATCCGGGCCTGCAAGGTCGATGTGGGCGAAGCCGAGGACCGCGATATCGTCTGCGGTGCAACGAACTTCGCCGTCGGGGATCTCGTCGTCGTCGCGCTCCCGGGTACCACGCTTCCGGGTGACTTCCATATCGCCAGCCGCAAGACCTATGGCCGGCTCTCCGACGGCATGATCTGCTCGACGGCCGAATTGGGTTTGGGTTCCGATCATTCCGGCATTCTCGTGCTGCCGCCGGACACCGCCGAACCCGGCGCGGACGGTATCGCCGTGCTCGGACTCGACGACGTGATCTTCGACCTGGCGGTGACGCCGGACCGCGGATACGGCATGTCGGTGCGCGGCATCGCCCGCGAAATCGCCTGTGCCTACGACCTGGACTACAACGACCCGGCCGATATCCCGCCGCTGCCCGCTGAGGGTGTGGCGCTGCCGGTCACCGTCGAACCGGAGACCGGTGTCAGCCGTTTCGCGTTGCGGCCGGTCACCGGAATCAATCCGAATGCATTGTCGCCGTGGTGGTTACGCCGGAGACTGATGCTCTGCGGTATCCGGCCCATCTCACCTGCCGTCGACGTCACCAACTACGTGATGCTCGAGCTCGGCCACCCGATGCACGCCCACGACCGCAGCCGCATCAACGGCGCATTCGTGGTCCGGTTCGCCAAGCCGGGGGAGACCGTCGTCACGCTCGACGACATCGAGCGCAAACTCGACCCGGCCGACGTGCTGATCGTCGACGATGTCGCGACGGCCGCCATCGGCGGGGTGATGGGCGCGGGCACCACCGAGATCGACGACGACTCCACCGACATCCTGCTGGAAGCGGCGGTCTGGGATCCGGCCGCGGTATCGCGAACCATCCGCCGTCTGCACCTGGTCAGCGAGGCGGGCCGGCGCTACGAACGCTCCGTCGACCCTGCCATCTCCGTTGCCGCGGTCGATCGCTGCGCGCGACTGCTCGCCTCGATCGCCGGTGGCACCATCGAACCCACGCTCACCGACTGGCGCGGGGACCCGCCACGCGACAACTGGTCCCCGCCACCGGTGCGGATCCGCTTCGATCTGCCCGATCAGCTCGCCGGGGTGGAATACGACGGTGGCACCACGGTCAGGCGGTTGACCCAGATCGGCGCCGAGGTGACCGAGGACGAGGCCGACCCGGCCATCCTCGTCGTCACGCCGCCCAGCTGGCGCCCGGATCTGGCGCAGCCCGCCGACCTGGTCGAAGAGGTGCTGCGGCTGGAAGGCCTGGACAAGATCCCGTCGGTGTTGCCCACCGCACCCGCCGGCCGCGGCCTGACCGCGGCGCAGAAGCGGCGACGGGCGGTCGGCAGGGCGCTGGGCCTGTCCGGCTTTGTCGAGGTGCTGCCCACTCCGTTCCTGGCCGCCGGCGTCTTCGACGCCTGGGGCCTGCCGGACCGCGACCCGCGCCGGGTCACCACCACGGTGCTCAATCCGCTGGAGGCCGACCGGCCCAGCCTTGCCACCACGCTACTGCCGGCTCTGCTGGAAGCGCTGTCCCGCAACGTGTCCCGAGGCTTCGGCGACGTCGCGCTGTTCTCCATCGCGCAGGTGGTGTACCCCACCGACCAGACCACGGGTGTCGAGTTGATCCCGACGCACCGCAGGCCGAGCGACGAGGAGATCGCGGCACTGGACGCCTCGCTGCCCAGTCAGCCGGTGCACGTCGGTGCGGTGCTGACGGGGCTGCGCGAGCCCCGCGGACCCTGGGGTCCCGGGCGTGCGGTGGAGGCCGCCGACGCTTTCGAGGCGGTGCGGACCATCGCCCGCGCCTGCGGTGTCGACGTGACGCTGCGCGCAGCGCAGTACCTGCCGTGGCATCCCGGCCGCTGCGCTGAGGTTCTCGTCGACGGGCAGGTGGTCGGCCATGCCGGGCAGCTGCATCCGTCGGTCATCGAGCGCTCCGGGTTGCCGAAGGGCACCTGCGCATTCGAACTGGACCTGGATGCCGTGCCGATCGTCGCGACGCTGCCCGCCCCGCGGGTGTCGCCGTTCCCGGCGGTGTTCCAGGACGTCAGCCTCGTCGTCGCCGGTGATGTCCCCGCTGCGGCGGTGATCGACGCCGTCCGTGACGGCGCCGGTGAGCTGCTGGAGGATGTTGCGCTGTTCGACGTCTACACCGGGCCGCAGATCGGCGCGGACCGAAAGTCGCTGACGCTGGCGCTGCGCTTCCGGGCACCGGACCGGACGCTGACCGAGGACGAGGCCAGCGCGGCCCGCGATGCGGCGGTGGCCGCGGCTACCGAGCGGGTCGGCGCCGAGCTGCGGGGCTGATCCCTCGCCGCGCCCAAACCGACGTTTGGCCGACGTTGTGCGAGGAGATCGCAGCATTTCGTCGATCTCGACAAGGGGTTCAGAATGAATTTGCATACGGTTGCATAACCATGCAAAATTACGGGATGACTTCGGTGGCGATTGCCGGTGCTAGTGGCTACGCCGGCGGTGAGATCCTGCGCTTGTTGCTCGGACACCCGGCGTATGCCGACGGCCGTCTGACCATCGGCGCGCTGACCGCCGCCGCCAGTGCGGGCACTCAGCTGTCCGAACATCACCCGCACCTGCTGCCGCTGGCCGGCCGGGTAGTCGAGCCCACCGAGACCGAGATCCTGGCGGGTCACGACGTGGTGTTCCTGGCCCTTCCGCACGGCCACTCGGCGGCGCTGGCCGAGCAGCTCGGCTTTGACACCGTGATCATCGACTGCGGCGCCGATTTCCGGCTCACCGACGCCGGCGACTGGCAGCGGTTCTACGGTACGGAGCATGCGGGCAGCTGGCCCTACGGGCTGCCCGAACTGCCCGGCGGGCGGGACCGGCTGCGGGACGCCACCCGAATCGCTGTACCCGGCTGCTATCCGACCGCAGCGCTGCTCGCATTGCTGCCCGCGGTCGCCGCCGACCTGGTCGAGCCTGCGGTCACGGTGGTGGCGGTCAGCGGCACTTCCGGCGCGGGCCGCGCCGCCAAGGTCGACCTGCTGGGCTCGGAGGTCATCGGGTCGGCGCGCGCGTACAACATCGCCGGTGCGCACCGGCACACCCCGGAGATCGCGCAGGGCCTGCGGGCGGTCACCGATCGCGACGTCACGGTCTCGTTCACTCCGGTGTTGATCCCGACGTCCCGCGGCATTCTGGCCACCTGCACCGCCCGCACCCAGGCGTCGGTGTCCGAGATCCGCACGGCGTACGAAAAGGCCTATGACGCCGAACCGTTCATCCACCTGCTGCCCGAAGGCCAATTGCCCCGCACCGGTGCCGTCATCGGCAGCAATGCCGCCCAGCTGGCGGTCGCCGTCGACGCCGACGCAGGCGTGCTGGTCGCGGTGTGCGCCATCGACAACTTGGTGAAGGGCACCGCCGGTGCGGCGGTGCAGTCGATGAACCTGGCGCTCGGCTGGGGCGAGACCGAAGGACTGTCGATCGTGGGAGTGGCGCCATGACAATCGGAGGGCAGGAGCGGAGCGACCTGGGAACGGGCACCGCGGATCAGGCCAAACTGGTTCGTACCCAGGGGGTTACCGCGCCTGCGGGGTTCCGCGCAACCGGAATCGCGGCCGGTATCAAGAAATCCGGCGCGCTCGACCTGGCGCTGGTGTTGAACGAAGGTCCCGACTATGCGGCCGCCGGGGTGTTCACCCGCAATCAGGTCAAGGCGGCCCCGGTGTTGTGGAGCCAGCAGGTCCTGACCACCGGCCGGCTGCGCGCGGTGTTGTTGAACTCCGGTGGCGCCAACGCCTGTACCGGTGCGGGAGGCTTTCAGGACACCCACGCCACCGCCGAGGCGGTCGCCGCGGCGCTGTCGCAGTGGGGCACCGAGACCGGCCCGGTCGAGGTCGCAGTCTGTTCGACGGGCCTGATCGGCGATCGGCTGCCTCTTGCCAAGGTGCTGGCCGGCGTCACGGAGATCGTCCACGAACTCGGCGGTGGGCTGACCGGCGGTGATGAGGCTGCGCGGGCCATCATGACCACCGATACTGTGCCGAAACAGGTTGCCCTGCATCACGCCCCGGAAACGGGGGAGAACTGGACCGTCGGCGGGATGGCCAAGGGTGCGGGCATGCTGGCCCCGTCGCTGGCGACGATGCTGGTGGTGCTGACCACTGATGCGGTGGCCGACTCCGCCGCGCTGGACACCGCATTGCGCAGGGCCACCGCCAAGACCTTCGACCGCCTCGACGTCGACGGCAGCTGCTCGACCAATGACACGGTGCTGCTGCTGGCCTCCGGCGCCAGTGAGATCGCGCCCAGCCAGGACGATCTGGATGCGGCCGTGCTGCGGGTGTGCGACGACCTCTGCGCGCAGCTGCAGGCCGATGCCGAAGGCGTCACCAAGCGCGTCGCGATCACCGTCACCGGGGCACCCAGTGACGACGACGCGGTGACCGCAGGCCGGATCATCGCGCGCGACAGCCTGGTCAAGACGGCGCTGTTCGGCTCCGACCCGAACTGGGGACGGGTGCTCGCCGCCGTCGGAATGGTGCCGTTCAAGATCGACGCCGAGCGGATCACCGTGTCCTTCAACGGTTTCCCGGTGTGCATCGACGGGGCCGGCGCCCAGGGGGCCCGCGATGTGGACCTGTCGGGCCCGGACATCGAGGTGACGGTCGATCTCAAGCTCGGCGGCGGGCGCGCGACCATCCGCACCACCGACCTGTCCCACGCGTACGTCGAGGAGAACTCGGCTTACAGCTCATGACCGCGACCGTGAACACCAAGGCGGCGGTCCTCGCCGAGGCGCTGCCGTGGCTCAAGCAGCTGAACGACAAGATCGTCGTCATCAAATACGGCGGCAACGCCATGACCGACGCCCGGCTCAAGGCCGCATTCGCCGATGACATGGTGTTCCTGCGCAACGCCGGTATTCACCCGGTCGTGGTGCACGGCGGCGGTCCGCAGATCAGCGCCATGCTCAAAAGGCTGGGCATCGAAGGAGAATTCAAAGGCGGGTTCCGGGTCACCACCCCCGAGGTGCTCGACATCGCCCGGATGGTGCTGTTCGGTCAGGTCGGCCGCGAGCTGGTGAACCTCATCAACGCCCACGGCCCGTATGCGGTCGGCATCACCGGGGAGGACGCACATTTGCTCACCGCGGTACGACGCGGCGTCACCGTCGACGGTGTTCTCACCGACATCGGCCTGGTGGGCGACATCGATCACGTCAACTCCGCCGCCGTCCTGGATCTCATTGCGGCCGGGCGCATTCCGGTGATCTCGACCATCGCGCCCGACGCCGACGGTGTGGTGCACAACATCAACGCCGACACCGCCGCAGCTGCGGTGGCCAAAGCCCTTGGCGCCGAGAAGTTGCTGATGCTCACCGACGTCGAAGGCCTCTACACCCGCTGGCCCGACCGGGATTCGCTGGTCAGCCAGATCGACACCGTCACCCTTGCCGAGATGCTGCCCAACTTGGAGACCGGGATGATCCCGAAGATCGAGGCCTGCCTGCGGGCCGTCGAGGGTGGGGTGCCCAGCGCGCACGTGATCGACGGACGGGTCGAACACTGCGTGCTGGTCGAACTTTTCACCGATGAAGGCACCGGAACGAAGGTGATGAACCCGTGACGCTGACCGAGCGTTGGAAGTCCGTCATGATGGACAACTACGGCACCCCGCCGTTGGCATTGGCCAGCGGCGACGGCGCCGTCGTCACCGACGAGAACGGCAAGAGCTACCTCGATCTGCTCGGCGGTATCGCGGTCAACATCCTCGGCCACCGCCACCCGGCGATCATCGACGCGGTCACCACCCAGCTCAACACGCTGGGGCACACCTCGAACCTGTATGCGACCGAGCCGGGTATCGCGCTGGCCGAGGCGCTGGTCGACCAGCTCGGCGCGCCGGCGCGGGCGTTCTTCTGCAACTCCGGCACCGAGGCCAACGAGGTCGCCTTCAAGATCACCCGGCTGACCGGCCGCACGAAACTCGTTGCCGCCCAGAACGCCTTCCACGGCCGCACGATGGGCTCGCTCGCGTTGACCGGCCAGCCCGCCAAGCAGGCGCCGTTCGAACCGCTGCCCGGCTTCGTCACTCACGTGCCCTACGGCGATGTCGATGCGCTCGCAGCAGCTGTCGGCGATGACACCGCGGCGGTCTTCCTGGAGCCCATCATGGGCGAAGGCGGCGTGGTGGTGCCGCCCGAGGGCTATCTTGTCGCCGCACGCGAGATCACCAGCCGCCACGGCGCACTGCTGGTGCTCGACGAGGTGCAGACCGGTGTCGGGCGCACCGGTGCGTTCTTCGCTCACCAGCACGACGGCATCACACCCGACATCGTCACGCTGGCAAAGGGACTCGGCGGCGGACTGCCGATCGGGGCCTGCCTGGCCATCGGCCCGACCGCCGACCTGTTGACCCCCGGCCTACATGGCAGCACCTTCGGTGGCAACCCGGTGTGCACCGCGGCCGCCCTGGCGGTGCTCACGGTGCTTGACCACGACGACCTGGTCACCCGCGCCGACGTCCTCGGCAAGACGCTGAGCCACGGCATCGAGGCGCTGGGCCACCCGCTGGTCGACCATGTCCGGGGACGGGGTCTGTTGCGCGGTGTGGTGCTGACCGCGCCGCAGGGCAAGATCGTCGAAACCGCCGCCCGTGACGCCGGTTTCCTGGTCAACGCCGCCGCACCCGACGTGGTGCGACTGGCCCCGCCGCTGATCATCACCGAAGCGCAGATCGACAGTTTCCTGCACGCACTACCCGCGATCCTGGACGAGGCGGCCCGATGAGCACCCTGAGACATTTCCTGCGTGACGACGACCTGAACCAGCAGGAGCAGGCCGAGATCCTGGAACTGGCGGCCGTTCTCAAGAAGGAGCCGATGAGCCGGCGCCCGCTGGAGGGCCCGCGCGGCGTGGCGGTGATCTTCGACAAGAACTCCACCCGCACCCGGTTCTCGTTCGAGGTGGGCATCGCCCAACTCGGCGGGCACGCCGTCGTGGTCGACGGCCGTGCCACCCAGTTGGGTCGAGAAGAGACCCTCGAGGACACCGGCCGGGTGCTGTCCCGCTACGTCGACGCGATCGTCTGGCGAACCTTCGCGCAGCAGCGGCTGAACGCAATGGCCTCCGCGGCAACGGTTCCCGTGGTCAACGCGCTGTCGGACGAGTTCCACCCGTGCCAGGTGCTGGCGGATCTGCAGACCCTGGCCGAGCGCAAGGGCTCGCTGAACGGCCTACGGATGACCTACTTCGGCGACGGCGCCAACAACATGGCGCACTCGCTGATGCTCGGCGGCGTGACCGCGGGCATCCACGTGACAATCGCCGCGCCGGCCGGATTCGAGCCGCACCCGATGTTCGTGGCCGCCGCCGAACACCGTGGCGCGCAGACCGGCGCCACCGTCACACTCACCACCGATGCGGTCGCCGGCGCGAAAGGCGCCGACGTCCTGGTCACCGACACCTGGACGTCGATGGGGCAGGAGAACGACGGCCTCGACCGGGTGGTGCCGTTCCGGCCCTTCCAGCTCAACGCCGGCCTTCTCGACCACGCCGACTCCGATGCCGTTGTGCTGCACTGCCTGCCGGCCCACCGTGGACACGAGATCACCGACGAGGTGATCGACGGCCCGCACAGTGCGGTGTGGGACGAAGCCGAGAACCGGCTGCACGCTCAGAAGGCGCTGCTGGTGTGGTTGCTGGAGAACAGGTGACCAGCGAGGTCAGCACCACACGGGCCGGGCGGCAGGCCCGGATCGTGGCGCTGCTGTCCTCCCAGTCGGTCCACAGCCAGAGTGAGCTCGCCGCGCTCTTGGCCGACGAGGGCATCGACGTCACCCAGGCGACGTTGTCGCGTGACCTCGAGGAACTGGGCGCGGTCAAGCTGCGCGGTGCCGACGGCGGCAGCGGCGTCTACGTCGTGCCCGAGGACGGCAGCCCGGTGCGGGGGATATCCGGCGGCACCGAGCGGGTGTCCCGCCTGCTCGGCGATCTGCTGGTGTCCACCGACGCCAGTGGCAACCTGGCCGTGCTGCGCACCCCGCCCGGTGCGGCGCACTACCTGGCCAGTGCGATCGACCGGGCGGCGCTGCCCGACGTCGTCGGCACCGTCGCCGGCGATGACACCATCCTGGTGGTGGCCCGCGAGCCGATGACCGGCGCGCAACTGGCCACCATGTTCGAGACCATTCACTAGAACCCAAAGGCAAAGGAGCACTTCATGTCCGAACGCGTCATCTTGGCGTATTCCGGCGGCCTGGACACCTCGGTGGCCATCAGCTGGATCGGCAAGGAGACCGGCAAGGAGGTGGTGGCCGTCGCCATCGACCTCGGCCAGGGCGGCGAGGACATGGAGGTCGTCCGCCAGCGTGCCCTCGATTGCGGTGCCGTCGAAGCGGTCGTGGTCGATGCCCGCGACGAGTTCGCCGAGCAGTACTGCCTGCCGGCTATCAAGTCCAACGCCCTGTACATGGATCGCTACCCGTTGGTGTCGGCGCTGAGCCGGCCGCTGATCGTCAAGCATCTGGTGACCGCGGCCCGCGAACATCGTGGTGGCATCGTCGCGCACGGCTGCACCGGCAAGGGCAACGACCAGGTTCGCTTCGAGGTCGGATTCGCCTCGCTGGCACCAGATCTCGAGGTGCTGGCCCCGGTCCGCGACTACGCCTGGACCCGGGAGAAGGCGATCGCGTTCGCCGAGGAGAACGCCATCCCGATCAACGTCACCAAGCGCTCGCCGTTCTCCATTGACCAGAACGTGTGGGGGCGCGCGGTGGAAACCGGCTTCCTGGAACATCTCTGGAACGCGCCGACCAAGGACGTGTACGACTACACCGAAGACCCGACGCTGAACTGGAGCACCCCTGACGAGGTGATCGTCGGCTTCGAGAAGGGGGTGCCTGTCTCCATCGATGGACGCGGCGTTTCCGTTTTGCAGGCCATCGAGGAGCTCAACCGCCGCGCCGGTGCCCAGGGGGTGGGTCGCCTCGACGTCGTCGAAGACCGGCTGGTCGGCATCAAGAGCCGGGAGATCTACGAAGCCCCGGGCGCGATGGTGCTGATCACCGCCCACACCGAACTCGAGCACGTCACGCTGGAGCGTGAACTCGGGCGGTTCAAGCGCACCACCGATCGCAAGTGGAGCGAGTTGGTGTACGACGGACTGTGGTTCTCGCCGCTCAAGCGGTCCCTGGAGGCTTTCGTCGCCGACACCCAACAGCATGTGACCGGCGAGATCCGGATGGTGTTGCACGGCGGGCACATCGCGGTCAACGGCCGGCGCAGCCCGACGTCGCTGTACGACTTCAACCTCGCCACCTACGACGAGGGCGACACCTTCGACCAGTCGTCGGCCAAGGGATTCGTCCATGTGCACGGGTTGTCGTCGAAGATCGCCGCCCGCCGGGACTTGGCAGGCAATCAGACGTGAGCACCAACGAGGGCTCGCTGTGGGGCGGCCGCTTCGCCGACGGCCCGGCGCCCGCCCTGGCGGCGCTGAGCAAGTCCACCCATTTCGACTGGGTGTTGGCGCCCTACGACGTGGCCGCCTCCAAGGCGCACGCCAAGGTGCTGCACACCGCGGGCCTGCTGACCGACGAGCAGCGCGACGGATTGCTCGCCGGCCTGGACAGCCTGGGACAGGACGTCGCCGACGGCAGCTTCACGCCGTTGGTCACCGACGAGGACGTGCACGGGGCGCTGGAGCGCGGCCTCATCGACCGGGTCGGTCCGGATCTCGGTGGCCGGCTGCGGGCAGGACGGTCACGAAATGACCAGGTGGCCACCTTGTTCCGGATGTGGCTGCGGGACGCGATGCGACGCGTCGCCGACGGCGCCCTCGAAGTGGTCGCCGCATTGTCGATGCAGGCCGCCGCTCACCCGACGGCGATCATGCCGGGCAAGACCCACCTGCAGGCCGCGCAACCGGTGCTGCTGGCCCACCACCTCCTGGCACACGCCCACCCGCTGCTGCGTGACGTCGACCGTATCGCCGACTTCGACGACCGCACCGCGGTATCGCCCTATGGTTCGGGCGCTCTCGCCGGCTCGTCGCTGGGGTTGGATCCGGACGCCATCGCCGAGGAGCTGGGATTCGCTGCCGCAGCCGACAATTCGATCGACGCTACTGCTTCTCGCGACTTCGCCGCCGAGGCTGCCTTCGTGCTGGCGATGATCGGAGTCGACCTGTCCCGGCTGGCCGAGGACATCATCCTCTGGAGCACAACCGAATTCGGCTATGCGACGCTGCACGACGCCTGGTCGACGGGCAGCTCCATCATGCCGCAGAAGAAGAACCCGGACATCGCCGAACTCGCCCGCGGCAAGTCGGGCCGGTTGATCGGTAACCTCACCGGCCTGCTGGCGACCCTGAAGGCTCAGCCGCTGGCCTACAACCGGGACCTGCAGGAAGACAAGGAGCCGGTGTTCGACTCGGTGGCTCAACTCGAGCTCGTGCTGCCCGCGATGGCCGGACTGGTCGCGACCCTGCGATTCGACACCGACCGGATGGCCGCACTCGCGCCGGCCGGCTACACCCTTGCCACCGACGTCGCCGAGTGGCTGGTGCGCCGCGGGGTGCCGTTCCGGGTGGCCCACGAAGCGGCAGGTGCCGCGGTGCGGACCGCCGAGGGCCGCGGGGTCGGCCTCGATGAGCTCACCGATGCGGAACTGGCCGAGATCAGCGGCGAGCTGACCCCGGATGTGCGCAGTGTGCTGACCGTCGACGGGTCGGTGTCCTCCCGCGACGCCCGCGGCGGCACCGCGCCGACCCAGGTGGCCGCTCAGCTGGGCGTGGTGCGGGACAGTGTCGAGAAGCTGCGGTTGCGTCTGCGGCGCTGAATCACTCGAGTTGTTCCGAAAGATCCAGCCAGCGCGCCTCGGCCGCGGCGACTTCGTTTTCTAGTGCGCGCAATTCCGTTGTCAAACGGCCGATTTCGACGTGGTCGGACTGATCGTGCGCGGCCAGCTCGGCATGCATCGCGGTGATGCGGCCGTCGAGTTTGGCCAACGACCGCTCGATCGACGTGATCTCTTTCTGCACACTGCGTAATTCGGCGCCCGACAGCGCTTCGGACGACGGTGCAGAGCCGGATCGGGTGGGGGAGCCAGGCGTCGCGGCGGCGGGTTGCGCCTTCGCCAGCCGCAGGTACTCGTCCACGCCGCCCGGAAGGTGGCGTAGCCGCCCGCCGAGGATCGCGTACTGCTGATCGGTGACGCGCTCGAGCAGGTAGCGGTCGTGGGATACGACGATCAGGGTGCCCGGCCAGGAGTCCAGCAGATCCTCGGTGGCCGCCAACATATCGGTGTCGACATCGTTGGTGGGCTCGTCGAGGATCAGCACGTTCGGCTCCGACAAAATCGTGAGCAACAGCTGGAGCCGACGTCGTTGGCCGCCGGACAGTTCCCCGACTCGCGCGGACAGGTGTTCGCGGCGGAAGCCGAGCCGTTCCAGCAGCTGAGCCGGTGTGACGTCCTTGCCGTCGACAGAGAAATCGGTCTGCAGCTGGGCGAGAACCTCGCGGACCATATCGCCCTCGAACCCGGCGAGAATGCCTGCCTGCTGGTCGAGCATCGCGAGCTTGACGGTCTTGCCGCGCTTGACCCTGCCGCTGTCGGGTGTCACCGTGCCCGCGATCAGGCCCAGCAGCGTCGACTTGCCTGCACCGTTAGCGCCGAGGATCCCGGTGCGCTCGCCGGGCGCGATCCGCCACTCGATGTCGCGCAGCACCTGTCGTCCGTCGTAGGTCACGCCGACGTCGAGGAGGTCGACGACTTCTTTACCCAGCCGGGCGGTCGCCAGTTTGGCGAGTTCGATCGGGTTGCGCAGTGGCGGCACGTCTTCGATCAGCTGGTTGGCGGCTTCGATGCGGAACTTCGGTTTGGACGTCCGCGCGGGCGCACCGCGCCGCAACCAGGCCAGCTCCTTCTTCATCAGGTTCTGGCGCTTGGCTTCCACTGTCGCGGCCTGCCGGTCCCGTTCGACCCGCTGCAGAATGTAGGCGGCGTAGCCGCCGTCGAACGGTTCGACGATGCCATCGTGAACCTCCCAGGTGGTGAGGGCCACCTCGTCGAGGAACCACCGATCGTGGGTCACGACGAGCAGCCCGCCGCCGGTGCGGGCCCACCGCGTCTTGAGGTGCCCGGCCAGCCAGGTGATGCCCTCGACATCGAGGTGGTTGGTGGGCTCGTCGAGTGCGATCACATCCCAGTCGCCCATCAACAGCCGGGCCAGCTGAACGCGGCGGCGCTGACCGCCGGACAGCGTCGACACCAGCGCATCCCACGCGATATCCGCGACCAGTCCACCAACGACGTCACGGACCTTGGGGTCACCGGCCCACTCGTGATCAGCCAGGTCGCCCACCAGGACGTGCCCGACCGTGCTGGCGTCGTCGAGGGTGTCGGATTGGTCGAGTGCGCCCACGTGGACGCCGGTGCGACGGGTCACCCGCCCCGAATTCGGTGTCAGTTGCCCGGTCAGCATGCTCAGCAGGCTCGATTTGCCGTCGCCGTTGCGGCCCACGATGCCGATGCGGTCGCCTTCGTTGACTCCGACGGTCACGGAGTCGAAGACCACCTGGGTCGGGAATTGCAGGTGCAGGGCTTCAGCTCCGAGCAGGTGTGCCACTGGCATGAGGCTACTGGGGAGCACTGAAAGCGACGGGACGCGGATCGGCGTTATGCCATGATGTGCTGGCTGTCGGGGCCTCATGCAGCAGCGACGTGGGACAGGGGAACACCCGTGGATCTGAACTTGTCGGCGGTCACCAGGCCTGTGGAGCGCCTGATGGCGACGGCGCAGAACGGTTTCGAGGTACTGCGGCTGGGGGGTCTGGAAACCGGGGCGGTGCCGTCACCGTTCCAGATCGTCGAGAGCAAGCCGATGTACAAGCTCCGGCGCTACTTTCCGCCGGACAGCAGGCCCGGCCAGCGGCCCGCGGGCCCGCCGGTGCTCATGGTCCACCCGATGATGATGTCGGCGAACATGTGGGACGTCACCCGGGAGGACGGCGCTGTCGGCATCCTGCACGAGGCGGGCCTCGACCCGTGGGTGATCGACTTCGGCTCACCCGACGAGGTCGAGGGTGGCATGGAACGCAACCTCACCGACCACATCGTCGCGCTCAGCGAGGCCATCGACACTGTCAAGGAATCCACCGGTCAGAGCGTCCATCTGGCGGGCTATTCGCAGGGCGGCATGTTCTGCTACCAGACCGCCGCCTACCGGCGGACCAAGGACATCGCCAGCATCGTTGCATTCGGCTCCCCGGTCGACACCCTGGCTGCGCTGCCGATGGGGATCCCGCCCAACATCGGTGCGGTGGCCGCGGACTTCATGGCCGACCACGTGTTCAACCGCATCGACGTTCCGGGATGGTTGGCCCGCACCGGTTTTCAGATGCTCGACCCGCTCAAGACGGCGAAGGCCCGCATCGACTTCCTGCGCCAGCTGCATGACCGCGACGCGCTGCTGCCGCGCGAGCAGCAGCGGCGCTTCCTGGATTCCGAAGGCTGGATCGCCTGGTCGGGCCCCGCGGTTTCCGAGCTGCTCAAGCAGTTCATCTCGCACAACCGGATGATGTCGGGCGGGTTCAACATCAACGGTCAGCTGGTGACGTTGTCCGATATCACCTGCCCGGTGCTGGCGTTCGTCGGTGAGGTCGACGACATCGGTCAGCCCGCCTCGGTGCGCGGCATCAAGCGCGCCGCCCCCGGCGCCGACGTCTACGAGGTGATGATCCGGGCCGGCCACTTCGGTCTGGTGGTCGGATCCAAGGCGGCGACGGCGACGTGGCCGACGGTGGCGGACTGGGTGCGCTGGCTGTCCGGGCAGGATTCCCGGCCCGCCGCGATCGCGCCCATGCAGGACAGCGACGCCGAGCCGGACGAGTCCGGGGTGGCGCTGTCCGCGCGGCTGATGCACGGCGTTGCCGAGGCGTCGGAAGTCGCCTGGTCGTTGGCGCGCGGTGCGGCCGGGGCGGTGGTGAACACCAGGAAGTCGATGCGCACGCTCGCGGTCGAGACCGCCCGCACGCTGCCGCGCCTGACCCGGCTGGGCCAGATCAACGACCACACCAGAATCTCGCTCGGCCGCATCATCGACGAGCAGGCCGACGGCGCGCCCAACGGTGAGTTCCTGTTGTACGACGGGCGGGTGCACACCTACGAGGCGGTGAACCGACGGATCAACAACGTTGTCCGCGGCCTGATCTCGGTCGGCGTGCGTCAGGGCGTACGGGTCGGTGTCCTGATGGACACCCGGCCGTCGGCGCTGGTGGCGATCGCCGCGTTGTCCCGCCTCGGTGCGGTCGCGGTGCTGATGCCGCCGGACGCCGACCTCGACGAAGCGGTCCGCATCGGTGGCGTCAGCGAGGTCATCACCGACCCGGGCAACCTCGACGCGGCCTGCAAGCTCCCGGTGCAGGTGCTGGTTCTCGGCGGCGGCGAGACCCGCGACCTGAATCTGCCCGACGACAGCAACGTCGTCGACATGGAGAAGATCGATCCGGACGCCGTGGCGCTGCCGGGGTGGTACCGGCCCAACCCGGGGTTTGCGCGGGACCTGGCGTTCGTCGCGTTCAACACCGTCGGCGGGGCGCTGGTGCCCAAGCAGATCACCAACTACCGCTGGGCGTTGTCCGCGTTCGGCACCGCCTCGGCCGCCGCGCTGGGCCGCGGTGACACCGTGTACTGCCTGACTCCGCTGCACCACCAGTCCGGG
Organism: Mycobacterium sp. ENV421; assembly: GCF_002887815.1. Classification (GTDB taxonomy): domain Bacteria; phylum Actinomycetota; class Actinomycetes; order Mycobacteriales; family Mycobacteriaceae; genus Mycobacterium. The sequence goes on from NZ_PDHO01000028.1 coordinate 57,988, forward strand.
TTGTTGGTCAGCCTCGGCGGCGCCGTGGTCGGCGGCACCCGCATCGCGCTGTCGCGCGGGCTGCACCCGGACCGCTTCCTCACCGAGATCCGGCAGTACGGCGTCACCGTCGTCTCCTACACCTGGACGATGCTGCGCAGCGTTGTCGACGACCCGGATTTCCGGTTGCGCGGCAATCATCCGGTGCGGCTGTTCATCGGCTCGGGTATGCCGCCGGGACTCTGGCAGCGGACCGTCGAGGCCTTCAGCCCCGCCAACGTGGTCGAGTTCTTCGCCACCACCGACGGTCAGGCCGTGCTGGCGAATGTGGCCGGAGCCAAGATCGGCAGCAAGGGCCGCCCGTTGCCCGGCGGCGGCCAGGTCGAGTTGGCTGCCTACGACGCCGACGACGACCTGATCCTGGAGGACGACCGCGGATTCGTCGCGGTCGCTGAGCCCAACGAGGTCGGTGTGCTGCTGGCCCGGCCGTGGGGACCGATCGACCCGACCGCCTCTGTCAAGCGCGGCGTGTTCGCCCCGGGGGACACCTGGATTTCCACCGAGTACGTGTTCCGGCGCGACGCCGACGGCGACTTCTGGCTGCTGGGCAACCGCCCGCTGCTGATCCGAACCGAACGCGGCGTCGTGTTTCCGGAATCGGTCACCGACGCCGTCGGCCGGATCAACGCCGTCGACCTGGCCGCCACCTACAGCGTCGAGGGGGCCGACGGCGTCATCGCTGTCACCGCGATCACGCTGCGCGACGGCATGGCCGTGACCACCGCGGACCTGACCGACGCGTTCGCGTCGATGCCCGTCGGCCTGGCGCCCGACGTGGTTCATGTGGTGCCGGAGATGCCGCTCAGCGCCACGTGCCGTCCGACGGTGTCGGCGTTGCGCGCCGACGGGATACCGAAGGCTTCTCGTAACGCCTGGCATGTGGAGCCCGATACGGGGAAGTACAAGCGTTTGACGGCTGCGGCACGCGCTCAGCTTTGCGGTACCGCTGACTCGAGCGGCACCGAGAACTGAGCCTCTGCCCAGGTCGCGCGGCGCTGTTAGGCTCGCCGATAATCGCAGATCGCCACGCGTCGGAGGAATGCATGACAACCCAGACCGTTTCACGTCACTGGCGTCGCGCCGTCCGCGGCACGGCGATCGGTGCCCTGGCCGCTGGGCTGCTGGTCGGCGTCGGCACGCAGCAGGCGCTGGCTGACCCGAGCACCGCACCGGCCACCCCGACGGCCCCGGCGACAGCTGATGCCAACGGTGTCCCGCAGTTCCAGAGTGCCGACCAGTTGCTGATGTTCATCGACCAGAACTACGACCAGGGCGCCAGCGGCGGCCAGTTGTCCAATCTGATCAAATCGGTGATGAAGCTGCGGGCACAGGGCATCAAGCCGTCGAGGACGAACATCGCTGAGATCCAGAACGCGCTTCAGTACCGCCCCAATCAGAAACCGCTGATCCAGGCGCTCCAGAACACGTTGGGTTACCAGCAGAAGATCTTCGCCCAGATGCAGCTCCTGCAGCAGGCGCAGCAGCGACAGCAGAACAATGCCGTGATGGGTGCCGGCCAGATGCCCAGCGATGGCGCACCGACCATCGGCGGCAATCAGGCCCCGGCGGCGGCGCCTCCGGCTGTGAGCCCGTAGCCCACATGCTCGACCAGAAACTGTTGAACATCCTGGTGTGCCCGGCCGACCGCGGGCCGCTGCTGCTGGTGGACGAACTTCTGTACAACCCTCGGCTGCACAAGGCCTACCGCATCGATGACGACATCCCGGTGTTGCTGGTCGACGAGGCCGTCGACGTCAGCCCCGAGGAGCATCAGCGTCTGATGGCGCGCTCGGAGTCCTAACCCGTCAGGGCAATCGGGCGTACCGTTGCGCCATGGGGGACGCCGTCGTCGTCGAGCAGTTGGATGGCGAACTCGCCAACTGGGATCCTTCCTTCACGCGACACGTGCTTGGCCGGATGTGGCCGTTGTTGCGGTTGTACTTTCGCGCCGAGGTCCGTGGACTCGAGTTGATGCCGCGGTCGGGCGGCGCGCTGGTGGTGTGCAACCACTCCGGGGGCATGTTGACACCCGATGTGCCGATCTTCGGGCCGGCGTTCTATGCCGAGTTCGGTTATGAGCGGCCCCTGTACACGCTGGCGCACTACGGAATCTTCATCGCGCCGTGGGGTCCGCTGCTGCCACGTCTGGGTGTTGTGCACGCCAGCCCGAAGGCGGCCAGGGCCGCACTGGACGCCGGGGCCGTCGTGCTGGTCTTCCCTGGCGGTGACTACGACGCCTACCGGCCCACAACACGGCAGAACGCGATCGACTTCGACGGCCGCACCGGCTATGCGCGCACCGCGATAGAAACGGGTGTGCCGATCGTGCCGATGGTCTCGATCGGCGCCCAGGAGACCCAGTTCTTCCTCGGCCGTGGGACACGCTTTGCGAAGCTATTGGGGCTCAACAAGATTCGCATGGACATGCTGCCGGCGACGGTCGGGCTCCCGTTCGGGCTGACTGTCACCTTCCCGCCGAACCTGCCGTTGCCCTCCAAAATCGTGATGGAGGTCCTCGAACCGGTGGATCCCGCGGCGTTCGGGAGGCATCCGGATGTCGACGAGGTCGACACCCATGTGCGCCGGGTGATGCAGCGGGCGCTGAACCGGCTGTCACGCGAACGGCGGTTACCCATCCTGGGTTGAGGGTCAGTACAGCGAAGGCAATTCGCCGGTGAGGTAGCGCTGCAATGTGGGGGCGATGGTGTCGCTGATCTGTTCCGGTGTCAGTGACGCGAACGGCTCGAGCCCGATGATGTAGCGCGCCATCACCACACCGACCAGCTGCGAGGCCACGAACTGGACGCGCAATCGTCCCGTGCCCGGTGGGTTGTCGACTCGGCGCCCGACTTCGGCTGTGACGATCTCCTGGAGGAACGAGCGGACGAGAGACACATCGGCGCCCGCCAGCAGTGACCGCATCGTCGCGATCAGCCCGTTGCCCATCTCCGAATCCCACAGCGGCAGAAGGATCGACGGCAGGACGCGGCCGAGGTCGTCGACCGGGGTGTCGCGCAGCGGTACCAGCACCGCCATGGGGTCGATCGGGATGTTGACCGCCGCCGCGAACAGTTGTTCCTTGGTGCCGAAGTAGTGGTGCACCAGGGCCGAGTCGACACCGGCGGCCGCGGCGATCGACCGGATCGAGGTCTTGTCGATACCGTTGCGGGCGAACAGTTCTCGCGCGTTGGCCAGGATCCGTTCGCGGGTATCGGACGTGCCCGGTGGGCGTCCGGGCCGCTTGCTCCGCCGGGGTTCGGCGGTCACGGGGTGCGCCGCCGCAGGGTGGCCGCGGCCAAAGCCATGGCCGTCGTCGCGAAAGCCAGTACCACGATGATGTCCCGGACCGCGGTTGCGGTCAGGTCGGTGTGGGTGTTGACCTGTTGTAAGGCCTCCAACGCGTAGCTGGCGGGCATCGCGTTGCTGATCCATTCCAGCCAGGTCGGCATCTGATTGCGCGGCACGATGATCCCGGCGAGCAGCAGTTGGGGCACGATGACCACCGGCATGAACTGCACGGCTTGAAATTCGGTGCGCGCGAATGCGCTTGCCAGCAGACCGAGGCCGACACCGAGCACCGCGTTGATGACGGCGATGACGAACACCCAGACCGGGCTGCCCAAGGTGTCGAACCCCAACAGCCAGAACGCGACGACGCACGCCAGGATCGCCTGCGCGGCGGCCGCGACCGAGAATGCCGTGCCGTAGGCGGCCAGCAGGTCCAGCCGACGCAGCGGGGTGGTCAGGATTCGTTCCAACGTTCCCGAGGATCGTTCGCGCTGCATGGTGATCGAGGTGATCAGGAACATCACGAACAACGGGAACAGTCCGAGCAGAATCAGGCATGCGGTCTGGAACGGCGAGACCGCGCCAGGGAACTTCGGCACGTCGTCGAACATGAAGTACATCAACGCGATCACCGCGCTGGGCACCACGAGAATCATTGCGACACTTCGATGATCGGCTCGCAGTTGGCGCAGGATGCGGCCTGTGGTGGCCAGATAGGGGCCCAGATAAGCGCGGAGCCTCAGCTTGCTGACGCTGCGGTGCTGTGCCTGATGATGGACAGGAACGCTTCCTCCAGTGACGTGCATCCGGTGTCCTCTCGCAGTCGGGTGGGGGTGGTCTGGGCCAACAGTCGGCCTTCGCGCATGAGGAGCAGGCCCGCGCAGTGGTCGGCCTCGTCCATCACGTGACTGGACACCAGCAAGGTGGTGCCCCGCCGGGCCAGCTCATCGAACTGGGCCCACAGGTCCACGCGCAGCACCGGATCAAGGCCGACCGTCGGCTCGTCGAGTACCAGCAGGTCGGGCTGACAGACCAGCGCGCAGGCCAGCGACACCCTGGCGCGCTGTCCGCCGGACAGGTTCGCGCAGTAGGCCGCGGCGTGGTCGCGCAGTCCGACGTCGTCGACCGCGCGATCGGCCACCGCGGGGGCGGCGCCGTACAGCGCGGCGAAGTAGCGGACGTTGTCGATGACCCGGAGGTCGTTGTAGATCGTCGGATCCTGGGTGACGTAGCCGACCCGGTGCCGTAGTGCGGGGGAGCCGGCCGGGAGTCCGAGCACGGTCACGGCTCCCGACGTGACGATCTGGGTGCCGACGATGCTGCGCATCAGAGTGGTCTTGCCGCAGCCCGACGGGCCGAGCAGTCCGGTGATCGAACCGCGGGGGATCGTCACCGAGATGTCGTGCAGGGCGACCCGTTTACCGCGCACCACGCGAAGATGTTCGACCCGAATGGCGGGTTCGGCCCGGTCGACTATTAATTCATCACCCGATGAACTCATCACACGATGAATAATGCTCCCCGGCGCAGGGGCGGTCAAGGTCTGGGGCAGAATTTCGTCCGATGGGTGGCGATCAGCTGGACACGGATCCGGTCTCGGCGGCGCGACTGCTGCTCGGCGGGATGATCAGCTGCCGGGGTGTCAGCGCGCTGATCGTTGAGGTCGAGGCATACGGCGGCCCGCCGGATGGCCCGTGGCCGGACGCCTCGGCCCACTCATACCGGGGTCCGAGTATCCGCAACAACGTGATGTTCGGCCCGCCAGGCCACCTCTATACGTATCGAAGCCATGGCATCCACGTCTGCGCCAACGTGTCGTGCGGCCCCGACGGCACGGCGGCGGCGGTGCTGGTGCGGGCCGCGGCGATCGAGTCGGGTCTGGACGTGGCGCAGATCCGTCGCGGCCCGTCGGTGCGCCCGGCTGCGCTGGCCCGCGGTCCGGGCAACCTCTGTTCAGCGCTGGGCATCGTGATGGCGGACAACGGGGTCGACGTCTTCGATCCGGCGTCGCCGGTGATCGTCCGGCTCGGTGACGGGGATGGTCCGGAGAGTGCCGGCCCGCGGGTCGGGGTCTCGCAGGCCGCCGATCGGCCGTGGCGATTGTGGCTCACCGGACGTCCGGAGGTGTCGGCCTACCGTCGCAGTCCGCGCGCGCCAATCCCGGGCGCGAGCGACTGACCGCATCCCATGCGGGAAGATCAACGCATGAGCACGACGATTCTCGACGAGTTGGGCTGGCGGGAGCTGATTGCGCAGTCGACCGACATCGACGCGCTCGCCGCGGCAGCCACGCAGCCCCCGATGACGGTGTATTGCGGATTCGATCCGACCGCGCCGAGCCTGCATGCGGGAAATCTGGTGCCGTTGCTCACACTTCGCCGATTCCAGCGGGCCGGACACCGGCCGATCGTGCTGGCCGGCGGCGCCACCGGGATGATCGGTGATCCTCGTGACACCGGCGAGCGGACCATGAACACCACCGACACCGTCGCGCAGTGGGCCGAGCGTATCCGCGGCCAGCTGGAGCGTTTCGTCGACTTCGACGAGTCACCCAGCGGGGCGGTCGTGGAGAACAACCTGAATTGGACCGCGCAGCTGAGCGCCATCGATTTCCTGCGCGACGTCGGCAAGCACTTCTCGGTGAACGTGATGCTCGACCGCGACACGATCCGTCGCCGGCTCGACGGCGACGGCATCTCGTACACCGAATTCAGCTACATGCTGCTGCAGGCCAACGACTACGTGGAACTGCACCGGCGCTACGGCTGCTCACTGCAGATCGGTGGGTCCGATCAGTGGGGCAACATCATCGCCGGGGTGCGGCTGGCCCGTCAGACGCTGGGCGCGAGCGTCCATGCGTTGACGGTGCCGCTGGTCACCGCGGCGGACGGAACCAAGTTCGGTAAGTCCACCGGCGGCGGCAGCCTGTGGCTGGATCCCGAGATGACCAGCCCTTATGCCTGGTATCAGTACTTCGTCAATACCGCCGACGCCGACGTGATCCGGTACCTGCGCTGGTTCACCTTCCTGTCTGCCGATGACCTCGCCGAGCTCGCGCAGGCCACCGCGGAACGCCCCCATGAGCGCGCCGCACAGCGGCGGCTGGCCCAAGAACTGACCACGTTGGTGCACGGCCAAGCTGCGACTGACGCCGTCGAGCACGCGTCCCGGGCGTTGTTCGGCCGCGGCGAGCTATCCCGGCTTGATGAACCGACCCTGTCCGCCGCGTTGCGGGAGACGACGGTGGCCGAGCTCGGCCCAGGCGGTGCGGACGGCATCGTGGATCTGTTGGTGGCCACCGGCCTGTCGGCGAGTAAGGGTGCTGCCAAGCGCACGATCGCCGAGGGGGGAGTATCGGTCAACAACGAGAAGATCGACAGCGAGGACTGGGTGGCACAACCGTCCCACTTCCTGCACGGGCGCTGGTTGGTGCTGCGCCGAGGGAAGCGGAATATCGCTGGGGTACAGCGGGTTTGAACCTTCGGTGCGAGCGCGAAACGCCGATCTAGCAGGCGATTTGACTCGCCGTTAGCTCGTCTGTAACTTATTCCAAGTCAGAGCGGCCCGGCCAAGCCGGAGAGCGCGAAGACCTCCCGGGAATCAAACCTGGCAACAGGGTTGTTCCTCTTGTCCGCACTATATGTACGCGGCCTTCGGGTCGCGGGATTACTGCGCGGTCGAGTGGGTGACCGGGGTGTGTTGTTTGAGAACTCAATAGTGTGTTTGGTGGTTTTTGTTTGTTGTTGTTTTT
>NZ_PDHO01000029.1 GCF_002887815.1 Mycobacterium sp. ENV421
TCGCCTTTGCAGAATTGAACGCACACACCTGGACGAGACATTCAAGTGCAGATAACGATCGTGCCGATCGCGTATTCGACCGTCGACATCCCGGCATCGTCGACCGCCGCCAGCACCACTCGCGCCTTCAATCTTCGAAACATATTGTTGCTCAATTATTTTCCTCCCTTGATACCTTTACAAAATTCCCGATGCGAAGACGTCACCGGCCAAGCCGGCCACCACCGGCACGATGCCCAGGCAGACGAATGCCGGCAGAAAGCACAGGCCCAGCGGTCCGGCGATCAGCACCGAGGCTCGCTCTGCCGCCGCCGCCGCGGTGTGGCCGGCGTCTTGCCGCGACTGCTCGGCGAGTTCGGCCACACCCTGTGCCAGTGCGCTTCCCGACGACGCCGACCGACGCGCCAACCTGGCCAGGGCATCGCTGTCCTCGCCGGGTTGCGGGCACCAGGCAGTGTCGGCGTCGGCGCCCAGCGCCAACAGGTCTGCTGCACGTCGCAAGACCGCACCGAGCCGATCCGGTGCCGAGGGCGCCGTCGCCGCGGCCGCAGCGGACACCGACATTCCGCCCGCCAGGCATACCGCGAACACGTCGAGCGCTGACGAGATCGCCAGCGGGTCGGTACTTGCGTCTGCGCGGCGGACGGGTGCAGAGGCACTGGTGGACAACCCTATTCGGCGACGGACCACGAGCGGTCCCGGTGCGAGCAGCACTGCGGCGGCCAACAACACTGCGGCCGTGGTCACGTCAGCAGCCGATCGGTGATGCGATCAGCCCACGCCAGTCCCGCGCAGACCAGCGCCACACCCACGGTCAACAGCCAGCCGCCCGCACCGCCGCCGAGGAGAAATCCGACCGGATGCGCACCGATCAGCTCACCGAGCAGGATCCCGAGCAGCGGTAGTCCGGCCAGGATCGCCGCGGTCGCGCGCGCCCCGGCCAGGCCGGCCTCGACCCGCGCGGTGAACCGTTGCCGCTCGACGATGTCGCGGTGAGCGGTTCGAATCAGCGCCGCCATCGCCAGCCCGTGATCGGCCGCCAGTTGCCAGCACACCGCAAGCCGCTCCCATTGCGCGGGAACCGATGTCGACTGAGCGAGCGCCCGCAGTCCGGTTCCGACGTCAGCGCCCAATCCGGCGCGGGCCGCGACCGACCGCAGCGCGGTGCCGATGGCGCCGCCGGACTCCCCGGCGGCGACGGCGAAGGCGCGCACCGGATGCGCACCCACTCGCAGCTCGCCGGCCAGCGTCTCCAGCGCCCCGGCCAATGTGGAGCCGGCCTCGCTGCGGTCCTGTCGCCGCAGTCGGCGCCGCCGCCGGTGGATCAGCGTGACACCCAGCGTCACCGAGGCCAGCAGCACCGCAGGCGGCAGCGCCACGGCGACGACCGCAAGCGACGCCACCAGCGCGGGCACCCGCGCACCGGCCCGCCGCGGCCCCAGCCCCAACCGCGACCGCGGGGGTGGCGGTGCCGCCAGCACCGCCAGCCCCAAAAGCAGAGCAGCAAAGGGTATTCCGGTCATGGACGCCGCCGCTGGTCGATCAGCGTCTGGAGTAGTTGCCGACCGTCCTGCCAACCCCGATCGGCATGCCACGCCGTGATCGCATGCACGCCGCCGGCGTCCGCGCGGGACAGCACCGCGATCTCGGTGAGCCGGCGTGTGCCGTCGCGGCGGCGACCCACATGCACCACCGCCTGAACGCCTTATCTGTAACGGGAACTGTGAAACCGTTCGCTGCCGCTGGTAGGCACGTAAGTTACATGTGTACTACCGACCGGGTAGGTCTGCTAATCCGTACGCATGTGTAGGACGTGTGTCAGGGGTCTGACTTGGATCCCCGCGTGACAGATCTGTTGTCCAATGGGCGGTCGACAGAAGTCAGGCGCCACTGAAGTGAACGCTCCTGCGTAGCGCTCATGGCGACCGCCCATGATCTCCAGATCGATCCGGGGCATCGTCGATCGGTATTGGTGAGCTAGTGGTTCAGTGAAGATTCGATGAAGAACGCGGCGTTTCGATTCATCGCCTGGGTGGCATCGGCATGATCGAGTCATGACCGAAACGCCCGAATCCCGGACTGAACCGACCGCGGTGGCCACCGAGCAGGGGCGCGGGGAGCTGTCGCCTGGATCGGACCGTCCCAACAGGCTCACCCAGAGCGCGGCATGGGTGGGCATCGTTGCTGGTGTCGTGTTCATCGTCGCGGTGATCTTCTTCTCCGGGTTCTTCGTCGGAAAGCAGTACGGCGGCGGTTACCGCGACGGGCGCGGAATGTCTTACCCCGGCGGGATGATGGGGCCCGGCGGGATGATGGGGCCCGGCGGGATGATGGGGCCCGGCGGGATGATGGGCCCCGGAGGACCCGGCGGGATGATGGGCCCCGGAGGACCCGGCGGGATGATGGGCCCTGGATCGTGGGGACCGGGCGGGATGATGGGGCCTGGATCGTGGGGACCCGGGATGATGGGCCCCGGTCAGCAGCCATCGCCGACCACAACTCCGGCCGTCCCAACCACGCCTCAGCGGTAGCCCTTTCACCCCGCGGGTTGGGCTGCACCAAGCCCCTACCGCTGTGCTGCGACAGGGTGGTGGAGCCACCTCGTTAGGGCATCGGCGGCGTGCTTCTTGCTATGCGCGTCCGAAGAGTGGTTCGCCGTCGTTGCCAGAGTAGGAAGATGAACCGGTCCAGGTCGGCGCGCAGTTCATCGGCGGTGCAGCCGGGATGACCGACGTAGTGGGTCAGTGATGCGTCGAGGCGCCCGGTGTCGGAGGCGAGCCAGTCGTTGACGAACTGCAGCAGCTCGGTCAATTCGACGGCATCGGCGATATCCAAGCGGCATAAACACGCCTCCGGATCGGGGTTGCCGTCGACGACAATCGGATTAGCCGGCCTGACGAGTGCAGGTCGGCCTTTGATTGCGGGTGTTCTCCAACAGCGTGGCCGGTGGCCTACCGCCCCAGCAGCACGCACTTGTCATCGTTCGCGCGGCGAACGCGGCCGGGGGAGGGTTAGGTGTGGTCGAGTGCGTCGATGACGGCTTGCAGTTTGGTGGTGACCTGTTCGGCGACCTGTGCTACTCCGGGTGCGTCGCTGAGGTCGGCCATCAGCGCGGGATTGATGGCATCGACGATGACGGTGTCGTTGCCGTGGGTGGTGTCGGCGCGCACGACGACGTTGCAGGGCAGCAGCAGCCCGATCTCGGGGTCGCTGAGCACGGCTTGATGCGCCAGGGGCGGGTTGCAGGCTCCCAGGATCAGATAGTCGGCCATGTCGACGTCGAGTTTGGCCTTCATGGTGGCTTTCACGTCGATCTCGGTGAGCACCCCGAACCCGTGGTCGGCCAGGGCTTTTCGGGTTCGCGTGACCGCGTCGTCGAAGGAGGTGTGCAGTGTGGTTGATAGTGCCAGTTTGGTCATCGTTGTCTCTTTCCTGCTCAGCGGTGTGCGGCGTTTCCGATCTGTGCTGTCGCGCGGCGGGTGCTCACCCGCCGGCCGTGTGGTTGCGGGATCCCGGCTAGGGGTTGGGTGCGCCCGGCGCGGACGCCGTTGGCGATGACGACGATTTCGGCGAGTTCGTGCACGAGCACCACGGCGGCCAGGCCGAGGACACCGAGTAGGGCCAGGGGCAGCAGGATGGTGATGATCGCCAACGATAGGCCGATGTTTTGCAGCATGATGCGCCGGGATCGGCGGGCGTGGGACAGCACTTGGGGCAGGTGGCGCAGGTCTTGGCCCATCAGGGCGACGTCGGCGGTTTCGATGGCGACGTCGGTGCCCATGGCGCCCATCGCGATGCCCAGGTCGGCGGTGGCCAGGGCGGGGGCGTCGTTGACGCCGTCACCGACCATCGCGGTGGGCCGCCGGGAGCGCAGTTCCTCGATGATGCGGGCCTTGTCCTCGGGCCGCAGGTCAGCGTGCACGTCGTCGATGCCGGCGTCGGCGGCCAGCGCCCGGGCGGTGCGCTCGTTGTCCCCGGTCAGCATCGCCACCTGGTAGCCGTGGGCGCGCAGCCCACCGATCACCTCGGGGGCTTCGGGTCGCAGTTCGTCGCGCACCGCCACCGCACCCAACACGGCGCCGTCGCGTTCGACGAGCACCGCGGTCGCCCCGGCGCGCTGCATCCGGTCGATGACCTCGGCCAGCGGGCCAGGTTGGATCCAGCCGGGACGCCCGAGCCGGACCAGACTCCCGTCCAGCCACCCGGACAGCCCGGCACCGGGTACCGATTCAACATCGCGGGCCGGAGTGAGCTGATCGGTGGCGGCGAGGATGGCCGCGGCCAGCGGGTGTTCACTGCGGGCCTCCAGCGCGGCGGCCACCGCCATCACCTCGCCGCCCGAAACCCCGTCGGCGGGTACCACGGTGATGACGGTGGGCTGGTTGCGGGTCAGCGTGCCGGTCTTGTCCAGGGCGATCCCACGGATGCGGCCCAATGCCTCCAGCGCGGCACCGCCTTTGATGAGGACACCCATCTTGCTCGCGGCGCCGATCGCGGCGACCACGGTGACCGGCACCGCGATCGCCAGCGCGCACGGTGAGGCCGCGACCAGCACCACCAGCGCCCGTTCGATCCACACCCGCGGATCCCCGACCACGCTGCCCGCCACGGCGATGATCGCCGCGGCGACCATGACGGCCGGCACCAGCGGGCTGGCGACCCGGTCGGCCAGGCGTTGGCTGGAACCCTTGCGAGCCTGCTCGGCCTCCACAATCGCCACGATCCGGGCCAGCGAGTTGTCGGTGGCGGTGGCGGTGATCTGCACGTCGAGCACCCCGGTGCCGTTGATCGAGCCGGCGAACACCGCATCACCGGGGCCGGCTTCGATCGGCACCGACTCCCCAGTGATCGCCGAGGTGTCCAGCGCGCTGCGGCCCGCGGTGATGACCCCGTCGGTGGCGATGCGCTCCCCGGGTTTGACCACCATCACCTCGCCCACGGCGAGTTCGGTGGGGGCGACCCGGTATTCGCGCCCACCGCGGCGCACCGTGGCGACGGCAGGGACCAGCGACAGCAGCGCCCGCAAGCCCCGGCGGGTGCGGGTGATCGAGTACTCCTCGAGGCCTTCGCTGATCGCGAACAAGAACGCCAGCATCGCGGCCTCGCCGACCTCACCGAGGGACACCGCACCGACAGCGGCGATCGTCATCAGCGTGCCGACACCGATCTTGCCCGCCACCAACCGCTTCAACGTGGACGGGACGAAGGTCACACCGGCGATCACCAGTGCCGCGGCCTCCGCCACCAGCGTCACCGGCCCGGGTCCGCCAGCCCAGCCCACGATCAGACCCGCCAGCAGCAGCACCCCGGCCAGCGCGGCAGCCCGGATCTCGCTGACCTGCCACAGTTTCTCCGGGCCCCGCTCGCGCTCATCGCGCTCGGCACCGGGGTCGTCGTGGCCGCAGCAGGTGTCACTCACAGGCAGACCCCGATGCGCTGCCTGTGCCGTAATTGGGGCACAACGCGACCGCGTTGCCGGTGGCCGCCAGCAGTGTTTCGGCCGCCGCCAACAGATCGAGCAGTTCCGGGCGGGTCAACGAATAGAACACCTGCCGTCCCTGCGGACGGCCCGCCACCAGACCGCACTCGCGCAGACACCCCACATGCGCCGACACCGTCGACTGGGCCAACCCCAACTCCGCAACCAGGTCGGCCACCCGGGCCTCCCTGTGAGCCAACCGGCCCACGATCGCCAACCGGGTGCCATCAGAGAGGCCACGGAACAACGCCACCGCCGCATCCACACCCGACGCCGGTCCGGCCAGACAACCCGCACTATCCATCGTCATTGGACGATAATACTGTGTTTTAGCTGGTAATACCGAAAGACACCGATCATTGAGGACCATCGGCCCTACCTGGCATCGGCACTGCGCGAGCAGGCTGGCCTGAGCAGCCCCCGGTGCGGGGCTTGGTATTTCAGGCGAAAGGGACACGACCATGATGTATGACGGCTGGGGCTGGGGCGGCATGGGCTCCGGTGGCTGGATCCTGATGACCGTGCTGATGGTGCTGTTCTGGGCGGCGGTGATCACCGCCGTGGTCCTGGCCATCCGCTACCTGACCGGTCCGCGGCACACCGGCGCGCACCCGCCCGGACCGGGGCCGGCACGCGCGGAAGGGCTGCTCGCCGAACGCTTCGCCCGCGGCGAGATCGACGAAGACGAATATCAGCGGCGTATGACCCTGCTGCGTGAACACCGTTGACCGCGATGCGCTCCCACCGTCTCTGGCTGATCTTGGCCATCGCGATCGCATCGGTGATCCTCGGGGTCACCACCACCGCGATCTGGCACCCCGGCGGGCCGTTCGGCCGCCAAACACCGGTCGCCAACGCCCCCTACCCGAACGCCCCAGGCGCCTGGGGTCCGGGCTCGATGGGCCCGGGCATGATGGGCCCCTGGCGGTACCCGGCCGCCCCGCCGCCGTCCTGTTCCGCGCCCGCCCTACCCGGTGCGGTGGTCGACGTCACCCTCGCCGACATGGGAGCGATGATGGGCCCCGGCGGCATGATGGGCCCGGGCATGATGAGCCGCGGCGGCATGATGGGCCCCGGCATGATGGGGCCGGGCTGGAACGGCCCGAATGGCCCGGGGCAAACCGGCTACCGATGGCCGGGCATGGGGATGATGCGCATCGTCGTCACCCCGGCCTCCGTTCCGGCGGGACCGGTGTCGTTTCGGGTACTCAACACCGGCGGGTTGAGCCACGAGCTCGTCGTGCTGCCCCTGGCACAGGGCCAGTACCCCGGATGGCGTGTCACCGGTCCCGACGGCAAGGTCGACGAGGCCGGCAGCCTAGGTGAGGCCTCCCGCACCTGCGGCGCCGACAAAGGTGACGAACAGTCACCCCAATACGGCATCGGCCCTGGCGGCACCGGCTGGACCACCATCACCCTGACCCCGGGACGCTACGAGCTGATCTGCAACATCGCCGGCCACTACTGGGCCGGGATGTATGCCGAACTCGACGTCACCAGCCCACCCAAATAAGCGAGACGAACCATGTTCACCAGACGTGCAACGATCACCACCGCGACCATCCTCGCGCTAGCCGGATCGGTCGCAATCGGGCTCAGCGGCGGCGAGACGACCACCCTCGCACAACCCCCAGGCGGGGTTTCATCGACCAGCGGGCCCGCACTGCCGGTCCAGGGCCCATGGGACCAGTGCTGGGGACCCAACGGCTGGGACCCCAATTGCTGGGGACCCGGACCATGGGGTCCCGGCGGATACGGACCGGGCATGACGGGCCCCGGCGGATACGGCGGACCGGGCATGATGGGTCCCGGCGGATACGGACCGGGCACGATGGACCCGGGACAGTGGGGGCCAGGCATGATGGGCCCGGGACAGTGGGGTCCTGGACAGTACGGACCGGGCATGATGGGCCCCGGGCCGTGGGATTACTAACAGCGCTGCCGTCGCACCACCGAAGCCGCTGTGATCGCCGAGAGTTCGGTGACGTCAAGCCCAGGCGCATCCGCGGTCGGCGCGAGGAATCCGGCGAGAATGCGGACGGCGTCGAGCGACACGCACTCACCGGTTGACCAATCACACCTGTCTCACCTGTCACACTCACACACGTGTTCGATGCCTGCGCGGCCCTGACTTCGGCGCCCGGCAGCGTCGCAGGGTCGGTTCGCTCGGGGCGGCTCACTGCAGCGGATTCGACACCGCCGCACCACCTAAAACCAGTCGAAATGGCCGTGTTTGCACAGCATTTCACCTCTTACACATGTATACTACGAAGGTGCCTGACCAGCAGAAATCGTCCACGCGACACACGGCGCGCCTCCGTGACGATGTAGGAATAGACGTGCAATATTTCAGCCATGGACCTACAGGAGTTGGTCGAGCGGCTGATGAAGCAGCATCGCTCCGCCTTCGCCCGGCTGCTCGGGGAGATCGAAGCGGCCTACGACGAAGTGGTGGCCCTGCACGCGCGGCGGTTTCCCGACCCGCGTCAGATCCCCGGGGGCATGCTCTGCGGGGACGTGCGGGCGACCGTGCTGGCGATGAACGGTATGGATGCGCTGACCCGTACCGGCGAGTCGACGCGAGAGGTGCCCACGAGCGCGTCCTGCGGCCCGGATTCCACGTTGCGGATGACCTCGGGGTCCAATACGTCGGTACGGCTTGGCGATTCGAATATGGCCATGGCCAGGGTGCGCAAGCTGGCACCCGACGTGGTGGACGGTCTGGCGCTGTTTCTGCCGCAGGCCACACCTGCGGCGAAGCCGGGGGTGCAGTTGTTCCTCGACGACGGTGCCGCCGAACCGGTGATGGGGCCGCCGGGCTTGGAGCAGGAATACGAGTTGATCGTCTACTGGTGGCCGACACCGGACAAGGCGTCGGTGGCGGGTGCGATCCTGGCCGCGGTGGCCGACTTGAACACCAACGACGAGCGGATCCTGGTGTTCACCGCGTTGCCGCCGGCGATCCGGCCCAAGACGGCGGCCGAGGAGCAGCAGGCAGTCACCGATTACCAGCCCGACGGGGACTTCAACGAGATTTTCGGCAAGAAGTCCACCGACACTGGGGATCCGGGCGCGTAAATGAGTGCGGGGTACCGGCCGGGGTTTACCGGGGACGAGGTGGTCGGTGATGACGGTCGAGGTGTTCGGCGCACGGGTCCGCCAGGCCCGGGTGCTGCGGCAGATGACCGCCACGGCGGTGATGGAGCACATGGGGTGGCGTTCCCCGCGCCAGACGCGTCTGGAGCAGGCCGAGACCGCCACCTTGGACGCCCTCGAGTTCGAGGCGCTGGTCGCGTTGTTGCGTTTCCCGGCACGGTTTTTCACCACTGCACCGGTGTCACGGGTCGCAGCGCGGGATCTGCTGTTCCGGGCGCCCAAGGCTACGACGGTCACCGAGAAGGAGTATTTGGCGGTGTTCGCCAACGTGGTCGGTGATCTGGTCGATCAGCTCAACGGCGTGGAGAAGGGGCCCGTGGTGGCGCTGGAGCCGTTGCCGGTGGGCACCGATGTGGTCACCGCGGCGGCCAAGGCCAGGGCGTGGCTGGGCCGCGAGGCGTGCGAGCCGATCCGCTATCTGACCTATGACTTGGAAGCGGCCGGGGTTCCGGTGGTGTTGCGCACCAAGCATTCTCGCTCCACGGGTCGCATCGACTGGGACACCCAAGACGAGGAACCCGCCGGTGGGTTGACCGAGAAGCATCTGGGCTGCTCGGCGCGGACCGGGGAGTTCCGGCAACGCCCACTGGTGTTGATGCGCAGTATCGACTCCTGGGAACGCAGCCGCTGGACGGTCGCCCACGAGATCGGCCATCTGGTGTTGCACCGCCATGGCGAGGTCAGCGATGACCAGGAGAACGAGGCGTCGCGGTTCGCGTCGGAGTTCTTGGCGCCGGCGGCGGCGATCGCGGCCGAGATCACCGATGCCCCGACCCTGAATCATCTGATGCCGGTGAAGTTGAAGTGGGGAATTTCGTTGGGCGCGTTGATCATGCATCTGCGCGAATCCAAGCTGATCGATGAGCACCGCGCGGCGATGCTGCAGCGCCAGCTCTACACCCGGATCAACTCCGAGACCGGGCGCACCTGGGGAAAGACCGAACCTGGGTGGGACGCCCGCCTGCCCGAGCAGCCGCGGCTGCTGATCAAGTGGGTCGAGGCCTGCTACGGCGCGACGTCGGTGGAGATGCTGGCTGCATTGGATTTGATCTTCCCGGCCGATCTGCTGGCCGACATCCTAGCCGGACAGCGCGGGGCGAGCGCGCCGCGGCCGGCGCGGGTCGATGTTGCGCTGGCCCCGGTGGGCGGCACCGACCGTGGTGACACGGTGGTGGTGGCGGCCTCGGAGCGGTTCCGGTCGCGCCGGCAAGCCTGAACGGATTCGTGGGACATCGGCGATGGCACGCACGCAACGCATCGCCCTGGCCGAGGACACCGATACGTTCACCGTGGTGGGTCCGGATTTTCTGCCGATCGACCCGGCCGAGGAGTTCCTGCAGTTTCTGCGCGACGACGAGGCCTCCCCTAACACGGTGAAGGCCTACGCCGCGGGGCTGGCGGCCTGGTGGACGGTGCTGGAGCACACCGGTACCGACTGGCGTGAGATCAGCACCAGCCTGTTCGGGCAGTTTCTGGCCTATCTGCGCACCGGGGACCTGCCGGGCACCGCCCGCATCGGCGCCCCCGAGGGCTGGCTCGGCGCGGCCAGCACCGCGTTGCGGGCCGCGGCGGTGCTGGCCTGCTACCGCTACCACGCCGACGCCCACGGGCTCGTCGGCCCGTATCAGCGGCTGCACACCAGCCGCGGCAAACGTGGCCGGTCACGTTACATCCCGATGCTGGCCGGGGTCGGTGCGGCGCGGCCGGCCAAGGACCGCCCCATTTACACGGTGCGCCGCGGCAATCGCGCCGCCACCCCGGTGCTGCTGCCCGCCCAGGTCGGGCTCATTCTCGATGGCTGCGCCACCCAAACCGGCCATGAGTGGTCCGGGCCGGCATCGGGGCTGCGCGACCGTTTGTTGTTCGCGGTGCTGGCCGAAACGGGGATGCGGTTGGGGGAGGCATTATCGTTGCGGCACCACGATTTCCACATCGGCGCTGGCGGCACCCCGTGGATCGATATCGCCGCGCGCCAAGACCACCCCCGCGGAGCGCGCGGCAAGACGCTCTCCCCGCGGCGGGTCTATATCGGTGACGACCTGGAGGCGCTGTATTCCTCCTACGTGTGGCATCTGATCGATCACGGCGCGGATCTGGCAGTGCCGGACCTGACCACTCATTTCGTGTTCGTCAACCTGACCGCGGGGACACCGTTCGCGCCGACGCGTCCTGAAACCGTCTACGCCAAAGTCGATTCGGTCACCAGCCGCGCCGCCGGGGCGCTGCCACAGGGGTGGTCTCCGCACTGGCTGCGCCACACCCACGCCACCGCGCTGCTGCTCTCCGGCGCGGCCCCACACGTGGTGATGCGCCGCCTGGGCCACGCCGACATCCAAACCACCCTCTCCACCTACGGGTGGGTCACCGAGGACGCCGAGATGCGCACCCTGGCCCAATGGCGCAACTACGTGGCCGGCTGGAAAGGACTCACACCGTGACCACACCGATGGACCCACCGCCGCCCCGGGGCGCGGCCTCATCCCCGGTCGCGGTCAGTTCCTGGCAGTCCCAATGGGCCCGAGTGCCCGGGCAGTGGCGTAAGCCCGTCTATCCGATCGACACCGCACCCTTCCAGGAGGTGTTCCTGCGCAACCAGTTCTACCTGCGGGGCAACCGCGCCGGGGCCGCCCACGACTTCACCCCCGCCGCACCACCGCGATTCGCCGAGGAAATCGCTTGGTGGGTGTGGTGGTGCTGGGATCAGCAGCTGCGCAAGATCGAGCCGTCGCTGCTGGCGTGGCTGGTGCGCACCCTGCCCGCGGCCATCTCCGAGCACACCACCCGCACCGGCGCTGCGCCCACTAGTATCGCCGAGCTCGATCCCACCGAGCTGATCCGCCAGGCCGCGTTGAGCTTTCAGCGCCGCAACAACCGGCTGCCCTCACCCGGATCGCGGCGCAACATCAGCCACCTCATCGAACACCTGCACTTGAACGTGTCGGTATCGTGCACCGACACCCCGTGGTGGGCCCACGACATCTGGGATCTGCGCGCCGATCCCCGCATCCCGCAACGCCCGCACGAACCCTGCCACGACCAGACGGTGCGGCTGCGCGGGATCACCCCAGACTGGCTGCGCGAAGGCCTGCGGTTCTGGCTGCGCAGCGCCCTGACCTACGACCTGCTCACCTGGTCCTCGGTCGTTGACCGGGCCCGCAACCTCGGCTCGCAGCTGGGCCACTTCGCCACCACCGCAGGTCATCTGCAAGACCCCTTGATCAGCACCGACCCCGACCAGCTGCGCACGGTGTTCCTCGACTACCTCGACTACCTGCGCTCACCGCAGGCCGCCACCCATTCCGAGCGGCTCACCTCCGACACGGTCGCTAGCCTGCAAGCCCAAACCCAGTCGTTCTACACGTTCATGCACGACCACGCCGCCGAGGCAGCGACGGCCACCGCCACGGCACGCTGGCGCGACATCACCCTGACCCACACGGCGTTATGGTCGCCCATCAACGCCCCCAAACACCGCCGCCGCGCACGCGAACTCACCTGGCATTCCACCGCCGACCTGCAACGCATGCTCGCCTACCTCGACGTTTTGGCCGCAGAACCCAAACAGAAAGTGGTGCTCACCGGCCCCGACGGGGACCTCTCGGTCCTCGCAGGCCTCGGTGACCCCCAAGCCGCCCGGATCTGGCTGCTGCAAGCACTCACCGGCAGGCGGGCCTCGGAGATCTTGATGCTCGATTACGACCCGCTCGAGGCGATCCCGGGCCAGGACCGGCCCGTCGGCACCGAACCCGACAACGGGGCGTTCGTGGCGCGGCTGCGCTATCAACAGACCAAAGTCGACG
Source organism: Mycobacterium sp. ENV421 (assembly GCF_002887815.1). Classification (GTDB taxonomy): domain Bacteria; phylum Actinomycetota; class Actinomycetes; order Mycobacteriales; family Mycobacteriaceae; genus Mycobacterium. Next base: position 12,436 of record NZ_PDHO01000029.1, read on the forward strand.
GGATCGTCCCCACCATCCTGGTCGAGCAAGCCATCGTCGACATCATCGGTGAGCAACAACGATGGCTCACCACCAAATACCCTCAGCTGCAATCCAAATACCTGTTTCTCGGGCTGAAGAATCAGCACCGCGGGCAACGGCCCCGCTCCTACACCACCTACCGGGCCATGCTCGACAAACTCGACAAGTGCCACACCCTCACCGACAGCGCCGGGCGGGCACTGCGATTCACCCAAACTCACAGGCTGCGTCACACCCGGGCCACCGAACTGCTCAACGATGGCGTTCCGTTCCACGTCGTGCAGCGCTACCTCGGCCACAAAAGCCCCGAAATGACCGCCCGCTACGCCGCCACGCTGGCCGCGACCGCCGAAGCGGAATTCCTCAAACACAAGAAGATCGGGGCACACGGTGCCGACATCGACATCACCCCGCACGACATCTACGAGATGACCCAGCTGGCCGCCCGCACCGACCGCGTCCTGCCCAACGGGGTCTGTCTGTTGCCCCCGCTCAAACAATGCGACAAAGGCAACGCCTGCCTGGGCTGCGGGCACTTCGCCACCGACACCACACACCTGGACGAACTGCGCGCCCAGCTCGCCGCGACCGAGGCGCTCATCGCGACACGGCGCGACCAATACCGGCAACGCGCCGGCCGCGAACTTGGTGACGACAACATCTGGATCATCGAACGACACCGCGAAATCGACTCGCTGCATGCCATCATCGACCGCCTCGCCGCCACCGCCGACAACTCCGTCGCCGGCCCAGGCACAGGCAAACGACTGCCGCTGCTGCAGATCCAAACCCGCGGAGCCCACCAATCCGCCCTCGACAAGGCCAGCCGACCCCGCACCGGTGAGCAATGACCACACCGCGCTCCACCGACGCGATCGTCGCCCACGCCAAGAAGCGCTACGCCGCCACCGAAAACAAGATCGCCAAAGCGATCAAGGACATGCGCCGAAAAGGGCTCACGATCAACCCGCAAACCGTCGCCAAACACGCACGGGTTTCCCGCAAAAGCGTCTACAACCACAGCAACCTGCTCGACCAGATCCACGCCGAATCAGCCAAACCCACCCTCAACCCGGCACCCACGACACCCCAGCCCGACACCGAATCCAGCATCGTCACCGCCTTGCGCGAACAACTCCGCACCCAAAAGCAGCGCTACCAGACAGAGATCGCCGAACTCAAAGCCGAGAACAAAACCCTCGAACAAGCCCTCGCCACCGCACACGGCGAACTGCACCGCCTCCGCAACACAGCAACACCCACCGCGAGCCAACGTCGGTGACACCGTTACAGATAACAGTGTCCCCTACGAGAAAACCCCATCTAAAACCCACGTGGGTGACAGTCCTACACACCCCACAACCCGTTACAGATAACACCGCCGCGGCCAGTTGACTGTGCAACGCCGCGCGGTCCAGACCGCCGAGGGCCGCGAGAGCTTCCAGCCGGGCCGGCACCTCGGCCGGGCTGTTGGCGTGCACGGTCCCCGCCCCGCCGTCGTGGCCGGTGTTCAGAGCCGTCAGCAGGTCGACGACCTCGGCGCCGCGCACCTCCCCGACGACGATCCGGTCCGGCCGCATCCGCAGGGCCTGCCGGACCAGCTGCCGCATCGTGACCTCGCCGGCGCCCTCCACATTGGCGGCCCGCGCCACCAGCCGCACCAGGTGGGGGTGGCGCGGCGCCAGTTCGGGGGCATCTTCGACGCACACGATCCGCTCTCCCCCGTCCACCGCCCCGAGCACAGCGGCCAACAGAGTCGTCTTGCCTGCGCCCGTACCGCCCGAGATGAGTAACGCCAGCCGGGCGTCGATGATGCCGGTGAGCAGCTCGGCGGCGTCCGGCGCGATCGCCCCCGCCGCGATCAGGGCGGCAAGATCCTGGGTCGCGGGCCGCAACACCCGCAGCGACACGCAGGTGCCCGCGACGGCGACCGGCGGCAGCACGGCGTGCAGACGCACCGAGAACTCGCCGGTTCCGACCCCGGTGAGCTGTCCGTCGACCCAGGGCTGCGCGTCGTCCAGTCGTCGCCCCGCGGCCACGGCGAGCCGCTGTGCCAGCCGGCGCACGGCGGCTTCATCGACGAAGCGGACCGAGGCGGAACGCAGGCCGGTGCCGTCGTCGACCCACACCGCGTCGGGGGCGGTCACCAGAACGTCGGTCGTTCCCGGTGCACGCAGCAACGGCTCGAGCGGCCCGGCGCCCGTGAGTTCGGTCTGCAGGACCCGCAAGTTGTTCAGGACCTCGGTGTCGCCAAGCACTCCCCCAGATTCGGCACGGATGGCGGCCGCGACAGCCGCCGGCCGTAACGACGATGACTCGGCAGCCAGTCGCTCGCGGACCCGTTCGACGAACGACCCGTTCATGCCACGCGCACCTGTCCGCCGACGGCCAGGACCTCGAGCACCGTTCGGGCCGCCGCACCGAGCGGAGAACGCCGCCGCAGCCGCAGCCCACCGCGCTCCAGACGTTCCGCAAGCATCGGCTCGGGGCGCATGGCCGCCAGAAGCGGCAGGTCCGCGAACTCGGCCGCCTCGGCGGCGCGCAATCCACCGGGGGCCGGACCGCGCACCACGAGGCCGACGTTCGGGTTGGTCCCGCGCAACACCGGCGCCAGGGCCGCAGCGGCCGCGACGCCCCGGACGTCGCAGCTGGTGATCATCACCACCAGGTCGGCACTGTCCAGTGCGGAAGTGACCGCCGCAGTCATTCGCCGCGGCAGATCGCAAATCACCAGAATTCCGCCGCGTCGCCCGGCATCGACAACAGCCTCTACGGCCCCTGGTTCGATCTGGTGGCCGTGCCGATCGCCGGACAACACGCTGACACCGTGGTGCCTCGGGAGTGCATCCCGCACCGCCGTCCACGCCAATCGACCGCCCTGCAGGCTCAGATCGGGCCACCGCAGCCCGGGCACGGCCTCACTTCCGATCACGAGGTCGATCCCGCCGCCCCACGGATCGAGGTCGACCAGCAGCGATGACGACGCTACCTGCGCCAGCGCCGTCGCGAATGTCGATGCGCCTGCGCCGCCCCGGCCGCCGGTCACGGCGATCACCCGCCCGGTGCGAGGGCCGTCCCGAACCGCCTCGGCAGCGTCTGCGAGATGCCGCACAAGCTCAGCGTCTTGCGCTGGAAGTGTGCAAACTTGCTGAGCGCCAACGGCCATCGCCGCTGCCCAAACTGGTCCATGCGGGTCGGTCGGGCAGACCAGAATCACCCCGTCGCGCCTGGGTAGGCCGTCTCGCTCGCAGCTTCTGGCGGCGTCCTGATCGAGGATGACGGCGACGGCGGCCGACCACGCTTTGCGACTGAGCGGCGCAGAAACCGCCATCGGGCGCAAGCCCACCGCTGCGGCGACCCGCTCAGCTTGTTCGCGTAATTCGGTGTCGCCCGAGAGGACGAGGACGACACCCGGACTGCTGCTCACCACGTAAGAGTCGCCGGCGCGACGCGTCAACGCCAGTCGCCACGGAAGGATCCTGTGGATGAGCGCCGATCTGGGGAGTGGCCATCGACACCCAGACAACACAGAAGTGATCCCGGCAACGTTTCGCACGTTTGCCCGGGATCGCCGGAGATTTCTTTGTCAGAAAAAAAGACGACCCCCGCCAGGGGGGGAGGAGGCGGAGGTCGTCGTGTATCAGCCCCGGGGGGTCGGGCTGATGCACACCCGGCATAAGCCGAGTGATTCTCACTATACACACGACATTGCGGAGTCGCGCAAGTGTTGCTACCAGTTAGAAACCGTGTATTCGCTGTGAAAATGCAGGGTGCGACACGTGGCTTGGCCTGCCACTTTGCCCTCGCGTCCGAACCGGGGAGTTCACCACGCCTATCCTGGGCAGCGTGACCGACCCTGCCTCGGCCGCCGACCAGCTAATCCACGTTCATCCAGAGCCCGCGACTGGGCTCAGTTCGCGGACGGCGGCGTTCTTCGACCTCGACAAAACGGTGATCGCCAAGTCGAGCACGCTGGCTTTCAGCAAACCCTTCTTTGATCAGGGCCTCCTCAACCGGCGCGCGGTCTTAAAGTCGAGTTATGCGCAGTTCCTCTTCCTGATGTCCGGCGCTGATCACGACCAGATGGACCGGATGCGCTCCTACGTCACCGCGATGTGCGCAGGCTGGGATGTCGAACAGGTGAGAGCCATCGTCACCGAGACGCTCCATGACATCGTCGACCCCCTGGTCTTTGCGGAAGCTGCCGAACTGATCGCGGACCACCGATTGTGTGGGCGCGACGTCGTGATCGTCTCGGCCTCCGGCGAGGAGATCGTCGCCCCGATCGCGCGTGCGCTGGGTGCCACCCACGCCATGGGCACCCGGATGGTCATCGAGGACGGCAAATACACCGGCGAGGTTGCCTTCTACTGTTATGGCGAGGGAAAAGCCGCAGCCGTCCGCGAGCTGGCCGCGCTGGAGGGGTACACCCTCGAGCACTGCTACGCGTATTCCGATTCGATCACCGACATGCCGATGCTCAAATCGGTCGGCCACCCGACGGTCGTCAACCCCGACCGCGCATTGCGCAAGGAAGCCACCGCACAGGGCTGGCCGGTGCTGACGTTCCTGCGCCCGGTGCCGTTGCGCGACAGGATCCCGGCGCCGTCGGGCGCGGCGGTGGCGACGACGGCCGCGTTGGGAATCAGCGCGCTGGCCGCCGGCGCACTGACGTACTCCGTGCTACGCCGGCTGTCGTTCTAAACGCATCCAATTCGTTGCCGATTAGCCCCTTGCTGTGACCGTGGTCACGGAGTACAAAGGAAGGCACGGACGCCTGGCAAGGCCAAGATAGCGCCGGAAGAGAAGGCACTATCTCCCAAGCCAAGCGGCCCAGCACGGTTCCCGGCACCCACGCGGAGCACGCCGCGATAAAGGCAGAAGTGTTGCGGGCCTGCGTAATTGCGAAGAGCGGACGGACAGAACGACTCCTTGGGTGGGGTTGTAAACGAAACGCGTCGCAAGACCGCCGAGGCCAACCCACGCAGCCCACCTGGCACGCTTGGTAACCGAGAAACCGTGCTAGCGGGCGGCGAGCCGAAGACCTTCGGATCGTCGCCCGCTTCGCTGTCCGGGTCTATTTGGCGGCCGCGTCCGCGATCGATATCGCCTCTCGCGCACCGTCTTCCAACGCTCGGCACGACATCAGCAGCCAGGCTCCGACGGCCGAGGGGTCGCCCGTCGCGAACGCCCGCGCGCGGTCCTGATACTCATCGGCGCGGCGCATCCAGTACACCTCCGGCACCCCCAGCCCGTGCGGGTCCAGACCCGTGGCCATCGTGACAAGCCGCGACACCGCGCGGGCCACGACCCCGTCCCCTGGACCGAACGGCGCCAGGGCGAGAAGCTCGCCGTGCGCGACGGCCGCCAGCACCGGCGCCGGCGTCGAGCTGCCGCCGGTGGTCAGCCGGGTGACCAGATCCAGCCGAGCGGCCACCTCCGGATTCTGGCGCGGCCGGCCAAGAAGGTCCCCGTCGATCAGGTCGGCGGCGGCCAGCGCGTGCAGCCGCGCCAGCGCCTGCAGAGGGGCGCGCTGCCACACTCCGACCAGGTTGGTGGTTCCGCCCTCCAGCGCTTGGCCGACGCGCAGCGCACCGGCCAGCACCGGATCGTTGGGCTCGGCACCGGAGGCATCCAGTTGCACAGCGCCGCCGTCGAGGGCTGATGACGAGCGCGCTCCGCGGACGGCTGACTCTGCGGCGGTCACCGGCCAATTCCGCAGATTGGTGCGATGCCGGTGCGCCTTGGCCAACGCTTCCCGGGCGGCCTCGGCGGCATCAGCCACCCCGGGCAGAGTCATCAGCGGGGCCAGGACATCACTCACGTTCGGTCACGCTATCCGATTCCCAGTTGCCGTTCGGCGCGCGGCAGTAACCGCCCGCCGACGATTGTGACGTGCCAACTCCTATGCAACCTTCGGTGACTACGCTCACAGACATGACCGAGGCGCACACCGAAGTTCAGTCAAGTTTCCCGGCGTCGGACGATTTCGCCGCCACCGCCAACGCCACCGCCGCCCTCTACGACGAGGCCGAGGCGGACCGGTTGGCGTTCTGGGCAGAGCAGGCCAACCGGCTGTCGTGGGAGACGCCCTTCACCGAGGTACTGGACTGGTCGGGCGCGCCGTTCGCGAAATGGTTCGTCGGCGGCAAGCTCAACGTCGCCTACAACTGTGTCGACCGGCACGTCGAGGCAGGCAACGGGGACCGCGTGGCCATCCACTGGGAGGGCGAACCGGTCGGCGACTCGCGGGTGCTGACCTATGCCCAACTCAAGGACGAGGTGTGTAAAGCCGCCAACGCACTGACAGACCTCGGACTGGCGGCGGGCGACCGGGTGGCCATCTACATGCCGATGGTCCCGGAGGCCATTGTGGCGATGCTGGCCTGTGCGCGTCTGGGCGTGATGCACAGCGTGGTCTTCGCAGGGTTCTCGGCAGCGGCGCTGCGGGCCCGCGTGGAGGACGCCGAGGCCAAGGTGGTCATCACCACCGACGGCCAGTATCGGCGGGGCAAAGCGGTGTCGCTCAAAGAGGCTGTCGACGAGGCAGTGCAAGGCCAGGAGTGCGTCCAGCACGTTCTGGTGGTGCGCCGCACCGGCATCGACATCGGCTGGACCGAGAACCGCGACCAGTGGTGGCACGAGGTCGTGGACTCGGCGTCGACTGAGCACACCCCCGAGGCGTTCGACTCCGAGCATCCGCTGTTCCTGCTGTACACCTCCGGCACCACCGGTAAGCCGAAGGGGATCATGCACACCTCGGGCGGCTATCTGACGCAGGCGTCCTACACCCACTACAACGTGTTCGACATCAAGCCGGAGACCGACGTGTATTGGTGCACAGCCGATATCGGCTGGGTCACCGGCCACACCTACATCGTCTACGGGCCGCTGTCCAACGGCGCGACTCAGGTCGTGTACGAAGGCACCCCGGCCTCCCCCGATGAGCACCGCCACTTCCAGGTGATCGAAAAGTACGGTGTGACAATCTATTACACGGCGCCCACATTGATCCGCACGTTCATGAAGTGGGGCCGGGAGCTCGCATTCGAACATGACCTGTCCAGCCTGCGGCTGCTCGGATCGGTCGGCGAACCGATCAACCCGGAGGCCTGGCGTTGGTACCGCCTGGTTTTCGGCGCCGACAAGACTCCCATCGTCGACACCTGGTGGCAGACCGAGACCGGCGCGATCATGATCTCGCCGCTGCCCGGTGTGACGGACTGCAAGCCGGGTTCGGCGATGCGGGCGCTTCCGGGCATCTCGGCCAAGATCGTCGACGACGACGGAAATGAGCTGGCCCCCAGCGTCGACGGTGGTGAACACGTCACCGGCTATCTCGTGCTGGACAAGCCGTGGCCGTCGATGTTGCGCGGCATCTGGGGTGACCCGGAGCGCTTCAAGGAGACGTACTGGTCGCGCTTCGGCGAGCAGGGCTGGTACTTCGCCGGTGACGGCGCCCGGTACGGGAGCGACGGCGAAGTGTGGGTGCTCGGCCGCATCGACGACGTGATGAACGTGTCAGGGCACCGGATTTCGACCGCTGAGGTGGAGTCCGCACTCGTCGGGCATGCCGGAGTCGCCGAGGCCGCCGTCGTCGGCGCCACCGACGACCACACCGGGCAGGCGATCTGCGCGTTCGTCATCCTCAAGGCGCACCACGCCGAGATGCCGAGCGATCAGATGGTCGAAGAGTTGCGCGCCGAGGTGGCCAAGGAGATCTCCCCCATCGCGAAGCCGCGCGAAATCCATGTCGTCCCAGAGCTTCCCAAAACCCGCAGCGGCAAGATCATGCGACGGTTGCTGCGCGATGTCGCCGAAGGCCGGGAACTCGGCGACACGTCGACCCTGGTCGATCCCACGGTGTTCGAAGCGATCCGGGCGAGCAAGACCTGAGTCAGCCGACGTCGGCCGTCGGTACGAACCCGGTGCCGGGCCGGTTCTTGCCTGCGACGTCGCCCAGGATCGCGTTGATCGACATCGTCACCGCGGGTGTGTGCAACGGGATGAACTTGACCACGCAGGTGGGCAGGTCTTCGCTGAACGCGCCGTGAATCATTCCGACCAGTTTGTTGTTCACCGTGACCGGCGCACCGGAGTCGCCCGGTTGGCCGCACACCTGATTGATGATCGTGCCCGGATCCTGGCCGGGGCCCCAGGTGACGCCGCACGAGTAGCCGGTGGTGCGGCCGAGCTTGCAGGCGACCTCACCGAACGTCGGGTCTGGACCTATGCCGTCGATGACGAAGCCCTTGTAGTTCGAGATCGGCTGCACCTTGGCAGGGTCGAACCGGATCACCGCGTAGTCGAGGCCGTCGTTGCCGGCGACCATGGTGCCGATCACGCCGTCGGCGGGACGGTCCTCGGAGGCGACCTGGGCGCCGGGGCCACCGCAGTGCGCGGAGGTGAAGCCGATGAGCGCGCCGGTGTTGTCGTTGCCGATGGACGTCAGAGTGCAATAGGTGTCGCCGTTCACGACGATGCCCGCCCCACCGCCCATCGGCACCTTGCCGTCGGCCGTCGCGACCGGTGCCACGCCGGAGATCAGGGCGACAAGGGCCACCACAACGGACCCCGCGATCAGGCGTACACGCTGCGCGGTCGTCACTGGCAACCTCCATTCACCGTCCGCCCCGACAGGGCGAGTCTAGCTTGATCACACCCGTACCTTGCGTAACAGCTCAGTGGGTATCCCCGCTGCGGGCACGGCATGGCAACATGAACCGCGACGACAGAAAGTTGGAGGACAGCCGTGAGCAATGGCGATCGCAAGACCGGTGTACCCACCACCGTCACCTCGATCCCGCTGGTGGATCCGAACGCGCTACCGGCCAATCCCTCCGTCGGCGACCTGGTCAAGGACGCCACAGCACAGATGTCCACCCTCGTGCGCGCCGAGGTCGAACTCGCCAAGGCGGAGATCACCCGCGATGTGAAGAAGGGTCTCACCGGCAGCGTCTTCTTCATCCTCGCGCTGGTCGTGCTGTTCTACTCGACGTTCTTCCTGTTCTTCTTCCTCGCCGAGCTGCTGGACACGTGGCTGTGGCGCTGGGTGGCCTTCCTGATCGTCTTCCTGCTGATGGTGGTCACCACCGCGGTGTTCGCGCTGTTCGGCTACCTCAAGGTGCGCCGGATTCGCGGGCCGCAGAAGACCATCGAATCGGTCAAGGAAGCACGCGAGGCATTCACGCCCGGCCACGACAGGTCACCGGCCAAGGTCGCCACGACCGGCACCCCGCCGCCCACTGACCCCTCCGGCTGGTGATTTTCGATCCCTCGGTCACCCGTATCGCGGGGCCATGGCGGCATTTCGACGTTCACGCCAACGGAATCCGGTTCCACTGTGTCGAATCGACCGATGGCGGTGATCCGCGTACTGAGGCGTCGCGGCCGCTGGTGATCCTGCTGCACGGTTTCGGCTCATTCTGGTGGTCGTGGCGTCATCAGCTGCACGGGCTGTCCGGCGCCCGGGTGGTCGCCGTCGATCTGCGCGGGTACGGCGGCAGCGACAAGCCGCCGCGCGGCTACGACGGCTGGACACTCGCCGGCGACACCGCCGGCTTGATTCGCGCGCTCGGCCACAGCTCGGCCACGCTGGTGGGGCATGCCGACGGCGGGTTGGTGTGCTGGGCGACGGCCGTGTTGCATCCGCGCGCGGTGCGGGCGATCGCACTGGTGAGCTCGCCGCATCCCGCCGCGTTGCGGGCGTCAGCGCTCGGCCGGCGCGACCAGGGCCGCGCCCTGCTGCCCACGCTGCTGCGCTATCAGATTCCGATCTGGCCGGAGCGCGCCCTCACCCGTCACAACGCCGACCTTCTCGAACATCTGGTGCGCAGTCGAGCATCGGGCAAATGGCTTGCTTCCGAGGACTTTTCCGAAACCATCGCGCACATGCGCCGGGCCATCCAGATCCCGTCAGCGGCGCACTCCGCGCTGGAGTACCAGCGCTGGGCGGTCCGCAGCCAATTGCGCAGCGAGGGCTGGCGATTCATGAAGCTGATGAACCGTCCGCTTGTCGTCCCGCTGCTACACCTGCGCGGCGACGCAGACCCCTATGTGCTGGCCGACCCGGTGGACCGCACCCAGCGGTACGCGCCGCGCGGCAGGTTCGTGTCGGTCTCCGGTGTCGGGCACTTCGCCCATGAAGAGGCCCCGGACGAGGTCAACGAACACCTGCGGCGGTTCCTCGGGCAGGTCTACGACACCGCTAGGTGACGCAGGCCCCGGTGGGCACCTTGGCGGTGTTGCCGATCTTGGCCAGCTGCCGCGACACCTCGTTGGCCGTCAGCACGAACCCGGTGTCGTTGTCGTCCACCGCGGCGCCGAACACCACACCGAGCACCTGGCCCGCCCGGTTGATCATCGGTCCGCCCGAGTTGCCCTGGCGCACAGTCCCTCTGATCGTGTAGACCTCGCGGTTGACCGTCGTCGTGCGGTAGATGTCCGGGCCGTTGAGCTCGATCGTCTCGCGTACCCGCGCCGGAGTCGCCGCGAACTCGCCGCCACCGGGGTAACCCAGGACCACCGCGTCGGTGCCGGATTTGGCCGGCTGGTCGGCGAACACCAGCGGGCGCTCCGGCAGGTTCGGGACGTCCAGGATCGAGATGTCCTCGTTCGGGTCATAGGACACCACGGTCGCGTCGTAGGTCTGCCCTTCGGCTTCCACGGTGACACTGTCCGATCCGGCCACCACGTGCGCGTTGGACATCACCCGGTTCGGGGCGATCACGAAACCGGTGCCCTCGAGCACCTTTTGGCAGCCGGGGGCGACACCGCGGATCTTCACCACGCTGGCACGCGCATTGCCGACGACCAGGCTGTCGGCCAGCGATGCGTCGGGGGCGTCCACGGCCTGAATGGGAGTGCGGCCGAAGGGCTGCAGAACATCCGGCAGACCGGAGGTGCGCAGCAGTGCCGACATTCGCTTGGGCACCGCCTTGAGCCACTCGGGTGCGTATTTGTCCACTTCGGCAAGCACTTTCGAGCCGCGTGTGGCGGCTGCCAGGTTCGGTTGATCCGACGACGTCAGCGGGCTGGCGAGCAGCCACGCCGCGACCATCACCACCAGCAGTTGCACCGCAACGCCGATCACCGAGTCGACGGAGCGGACGGCGCGGTTGCGGATCGCGCCGCGTACCGCCCGGCCGAGGACCACGCCGGCCACTTCACCGACGACCACCAGCGCCAGAATCAGGAACAGTGCGGCAAACAGCTTGGCCCGCGGCGAACTGATGTGGCTGACGATGTGGGGAGCGAGCATCACTCCGGCGATGGCGCCGAGGATCACGCCGACGAACGACATCAGCGAGCCCAGGGCGCCGGACCGCCAGCCGGAGACGGCGGCCACCAAGGCCACCGCCAGTACGGCGATGTCCAGCCATTGCGAACTCGTCACAGGGGCTCCTCACTGCTTCTGACGAGCGCCATGGCCTCGTCCAACTCCCGGACGTCTTCGCTGTTCCACGGTTGCGACCAACCGGCCACATCGAGCATCGCTGAGATTACGTGTCCGGTGAACCCCCACACCAACATCTGGTTGAGCAGAAACGCCGGCCCCGCCAGCCCGCGTCCAGCTCCCGTCCGGTAAACCATCAGCCGGTTCTCAGGATTGATGAACGCCCGCAACGGAACTCGCGCGACGAGTGCGGTTTCACCGCTGTCGACGACGGCAACCGGCCCCGGATCCGGCGAGTACGCCAGCACCGGTACGACGTGAAAACCCGAGGGCGGGATGAACATTCGCTCCAGCACGGCGAGCGGATGGAGGCGATCCGGGTCAATGCCGGTCTCCTCCTGCGCTTCTCGAAGCGCGGTGCCCACCGGCCCGTCGTCTCCCGGGTCGGCAGCACCACCGGGGAACGCGGCCTGGCCGGCGTGGTGGCGCAGCGAGCCGGCCCGCACCGTGAGCAACAGATCGGCGTCATCAGGCAACTGCCCGTCGGTGTGACCGGCGCTCGGCCCGGAGAACAGCACGAGCACGGCGGCGTCGCGGGCATTGGTACCGGCCTCGCGAGCTTCGACAACCGCTGCCAACAGCTCAGGCGGAACCTTGCGGCGATAGGCATGCGGAACGAGGTCGACGTTGTCGACCAGCGGCGCCAGCCACGGCGGCCGATACTCCGGGGTGAGCGCGCCCGAGCCTGCCGAGCGGGGGAAACCCTGGGTCACCGGCGCGTCTCTCTCGTCTGTCGTCACTGCACTGCATTCTTCACCGCAGCAGCGATCTCGTCGGCATTGGTGAACGCCTGCGGCAGGATTTTGGCAACGCTACCGTCCGCGCGCAGTATGACGGTCGCAGGCATCACGTTGGGCACTCCCAATGCCGCGGCGATCCGGCGCTGGCCGTCCTGCAGGGTGGGTAGCCGCACGCCGAGCTCAGCCAGTCGCAGCAGGCCGGCCGCCTCGTTCTCGTCCTGATGCACGGTCACCACGGCAACGTCCGGCCCGACTCGACGCTGGTAGTCCGCCATCGCAGGCAGTTCGTCCGCGCACGGCCCGCACCAATAGGCCCAGAGGTTGAGCACCACCGTGCGGCCGGCCAGCGCGCGCGCCACATCTACCTGTGCGCCGTCGGCGGCACACTCGACGACGATGCCGCGCAACTCCTTCGGGCCGGGGTTGTCGGCTGCGGCCGGACACGGCGGCAGGTCGGCGCGCCGGCGCGGCTCGGCCAGCGCCTCGGGCGTGTCGGCGTCGCGGTGGGTCCGCGACACCGGGGCGCCCGGCGACCCGCCCGACCCCGGCGGGGTGTCACCGAGCTCGAGGGCAAACGCGACGATCAGGGCTGCCGCCACAGCGAGCACCACCAGTGTCCAGCGGGTCGACGTCGTCATCAGTGCAGTTCGGGCCGCAACGTCAGAGGCCGGCCAGGGCCAGCAGATGCTCGGTTTCGGGACCCTTGACCAGTGGCGCGGCGATCAGCGGATCGGTGGGCCCGAGCCCGAACGACGGGCAATCCTTGGCCAGGACGCACACACCGCAGGCCGGCTTGCGGGCGTGGCAGACCCGGCGGCCGTGAAAAATCACGCGATGGCTCAACAGCGTCCACTCGCGGCGCTCGATCAGTTCGCCCACGATGTGTTCCACCTTGACCGGGTCTTCCTCGGCGGTCCACCGCCAACGGCGAACGAGCCGCCCGAAGTGGGTGTCGACGGTGATGCCGGGGATGTCGAAGGCATTGCCGAGGATCACGTTGGCGGTCTTGCGGCCCACGCCGGGCAGCGTCACCAATTCGTCGAGGGTGCGCGGCACTTCACCATCGAACCGCTCGACGAGTTCTTGGCCCAGCCGGATCAGCGAATTGGCCTTGTTTCGGTAGAAGCCGGTGGGACGGACCAGCTCCTCGAGTTCGGCGCGGTCGGCCTGCGCGTAATCGCGGGCGGTGCGGTACTTCTTGAACAACGCCGGCGTGGTGCGGTTGACGCCCTTATCGGTGGACTGCGCCGACAGGATGGTGGCGACGGTCAGTTCGAGCGGGTTGGTGAAATCGAGCTCGCAATACACATGCGGAAACGCCGTGGCCAAGGTGCGGTTCATCCGCCTGGCGCGCCGCACCAGACCCAGATGGGTTTCGGAGTCCCACTTTTTTGTTTCCGCCGTGCTCGCGGCCGGCGGGGTCGCAGCGCCGCCACCGGTCTTGCGCCTGGTTGACGGGCTGTTCGTGGTCACGATGCAAGGGTACTGACTGGGGTACGCCGAGCTGCGGACCGACCGGTGACAATTCGTGATCCCGCTGAGACCTTGCCCGTGTTTACTTTCCCCCGTGACCTGGTTGCTCGCGGTATGCGTCCCCGGGCTTTTGATGCTTTCAACCTTCGGGTTGCAAAGACTTGAAGAGGCCTTGCGTGTCGATCGGACCGCCGCCGACGAGGTCACCGAATATCTGGAACGGGCTGCCACGACGCCGGCCGCACAGGTTGCGCCGCACGCCGAACCCGCGTCCGGACGGGCCGAAACACCGGTCCGGCGCAGCGATGACGAGCCCGGTTTGCCCACGCGCTCACATGCCTACCCACGTCCCAATCCGCAATTTCACCGGACTCAATACGCCAATCGTGTGTAGCGTTGGCACGTCGAAAGACCGGCAACCACTAGACTGACCTTGCCCAGCCACACAGCTGGCCTGCGCATTTCATATCACCGAAGAGTTTAAGAGGGGCGACGTGGACGAGATCCTGGCGAGGGCCGGAATCTTCCAGGGAGTTGAACCCAGCGCTGTTTCCGCGCTGACGAAACAGCTTCAGCCGGTTGACTTCCCGCGGGGGCATACGGTCTTCGCCGAGGGCGAGCCCGGCGACCGGCTGTACATCATCATCTCCGGGAAGGTGAAGATCGGCCGCCGTTCCCCGGACGGCCGGGAAAACCTGCTGACAATCATGGGTCCGTCGGACATGTTCGGTGAACTGTCCATCTTCGACCCGGGGCCGCGGACGTCCAGCGCCACCACGATCACCGAGGTGCGCGCGGTCTCCATGGACCGTGATGCGCTGCGGGCGTGGATCGCCGACCGGCCGGAGATCGCCGAGCAGTTGCTGCGGGTGTTGGCCCGCCGCCTGCGCCGCACCAACAACAACCTCGCCGACCTCATCTTCACCGACGTCCCGGGGCGGGTCGCCAAGCAGCTGCTGCAGCTGGCCCAGCGATTCGGCACCCAGGAGGGCGGCGCACTGCGGGTCACCCATGACCTCACCCAAGAGGAGATCGCCCAGCTGGTGGGCGCCTCGCGCGAGACGGTCAACAAGGCCCTGGCCGATTTCGCCCACCGCGGCTGGATCCGCCTGGAGGGCAAGAGTGTGCTGATCAGCGACAGCGAGCGGCTGGCGCGGCGAGCACGCTAGAGCCCGCTGATCACGCGCGCAGATAGTCCAGCTGGGCGCGCACCGATTTCTCGGCGGCGTCCCACAGTTTCTGGTCGACGTCGGTGTAGACGTGTTCGACGACCTGCCGCGCGGTGGCGTCCGCACCGAGCGCCCGCAGGGCCTGGCGAACCTGCTCGAGCCGTTCTTCGCGGTGCGATAGATACAAGGTGGTGACGGCTTCGAGGTCGTCGAGGTCGGGGCCATGCCCCGGCAGCACCGTGCGAGGCCCGAGCCCCTGCAGCCGGCGCAACGAATCCAGGTATTGGGTCAGGCTGCCGTCCTCGTCGTCGATGACGGTGGTGCCACGGCCGAGCACCGTGTCGGCGGTCAGCACCGGACCTTTCCCGGCGCTGCGCTTGCCCCTGGCATCGTCGACCAGGAACGACAGTGAGTCCGCGGTGTGTCCGGGGGTGGCCATCACCGTGATCCGCAGGCCGGCGGCGTCAATGACCTCACCATCGCTCAACGGTCCGCCGAGCCCGCGCAGGAACCCGCTGCCCACCGAGCGCACCACGGCTCCGGTCCGGTCGACGATCTTGTCGATGCCACCGGTGTGGTCCTCGTGCTTGTGACTGATCAGCACCAGCGAGATGGTGCCGAGCTCGGCGAGCCTGTCGATGTGCTCGTCGTCGTCGGGACCCGGGTCGACGATCACCATCTCGTCGCTGCCGGGCCCGCGCAGCACCCACGTGTTGGTGCCGTCCAGCGTCATGATCCCCGGGTTGTTGCACAGGAGTACCGAGGCCGTGTCGGTCACCGGCCGCAGAATCCCGTACGCCGGATGGGTCATTCCACCTCGGCGATGAGCTCGACCTCCACCGGCGCGTTCAGCGGCAGCTCGGATACTCCGACCGCGGAGCGAGCGTGCGTGCCGGCCTCGCCGAACACCTCACCCAGGAACTCCGAGGCCCCGTTGATGACACCGGGTTGACCGGTGAAGCCGGGCGCCGACGCGACGAACCCGACCACCTTGACCACCCGCGTCACCTTGTCGAGGCCCACCAGCGCGTCGATCGCGGCCAGGGCGTTCAGCGCACACACCTGCGCGGCCTGCTTGGCCTGCTCGGCGGTCACCTCGGCGCCGACCTTGCCGGTGTGGACCAGGCTGCCCGATTCGGTCGGAAGCTGGCCGGAGGTATAGACGAGGTTGCCGGTCCGCACCGCGGGCACGTACGCCGCCAGCGGCTTGGCGGGCGTCGGCAGGGTCAGCCCGAGCTCGGCCAACCGCTGGGATGGGGTCACTTGGGGCGCTTCAGGTACGCGACATGCTGTTCACCGGTAGGGCCGGGGAGGACCGCGACCAGTTCCCAGCCGTCGGCGCCCCACTGGTCGAGGATCTGCTTGGTGGCGTGGGTCAGCAGCGGAACCGTGGCGTATTCCCATGTCGTGGGTTGACTCATGACCGAAGCCTATCGCTCGCTCCCTTTGCCGCCGGGGCCCACAGGGGCTTGGCTAGCATGCACTGATGGCGACCACATCGAGCGACGGCAGCTCTCTGGCCTGGCCCTCCCGTCTGACCAAGGCGCGGCTGCACTTCGTGACCGGCAAGGGCGGTACCGGCAAGACCACGGTCGCAGCGGCGCTCGCACTGACCCTGGCCGCGGGCGGTCGCAGGGTGCTGCTCGTGGAAGTTGAAGGGCGGCAAGGCATTGCGCAGCTGTTCGACGTTCCGCCGCTGCCCTACGAGGAGCTGAAGATCGCCACCGCCGAGGGCGGCGGCCACGTCAACGCGCTGGCTGTCGACATCGAGGCGGCGTTCCTGGAATACCTCGACATGTTCTACAACCTCGGCCTGGCCGGCCGGGCGATGCGCCGGATCGGTGCCATCGAGTTCGCGACGACGATCGCGCCGGGCCTGCGTGACGTCTTGCTCACCGGCAAGATCAAGGAGTCGGTGGTGCGACTGGACCGCAACAAGCGCCCGGCGTACGACGCGATCGTCGTCGACTCTCCTCCGACCGGCCGGATCGCCCGGTTCCTCGACGTCACCAAGGCCGTCTCGGACCTGGCCAAGGGCGGCCCGGTGCACTCGCAGGCCGACGGCGTGGTCAAGCTGCTGCACTCCGAGCAGACCGCGATCCATCTGGTGACCCTGCTCGAGGCGCTGCCGATCCAGGAGACCATCGAGGCCATAGAGGAACTCAAAGAACTCGGCCTGCCCATCGGCAGCGTGATCGTGAACCGCAACATCCCGCCGTTCCTGCCCGCCGCCGACCTCGCGAAGGCCGCCGAGGGCGACATCGATGCCGACGCGGTGCGCGCCGGCCTCGACATGGTGGGCATCAATCTGGCCGACGACGACTTCGCCGGGCTGCTGACGGAGACCATCGAGCACGCCAGCCGGATCAAGGCCCGCTCCGAGAGCGCTGAGCAACTCGACCGTCTGGAGGTTCCACGCCTGGAGCTCCCGACGATCGCCGACGGGGTGGATTTGGGAAGTCTGTACGAGTTGGCGGAAACGCTTGCGCAGCAAGGTGTCCGATGAGTGATGCGAAGAGGGCACGTCAGGCGGACGTGACGACGACAATCGGAGTGAAGCGATGAGCACCGCGCCCCCAGTACTCGACATGAAGTCGATCCTGGCCGACAAGTCCAACCGGGTCGTGGTGTGTTGTGGCGCCGGCGGCGTCGGCAAGACCACCACCGCGGCGTCGATGGCATTGCGCGCCGCCGAATACGGCCGTCACGTTGTGGTGTTGACCATCGACCCCGCCAAGCGACTGGCGCAGGCCTTGGGAATCGAGGAGCTCGGCAACACGCCGCAGCGGGTACCGCTGGCTCCGGAGGTGACCGGCGAGCTGTACGCGATGATGCTCGACATGCGCCGGACGTTCGACGAGATGGTGGTCGAATACTCGGGATCCGAACGCGCACAGTCGATTCTGGACAATCAGTTCTATCAGACCGTCGCCACATCACTGGCCGGCACGCAGGAATACATGGCCATGGAGAAGCTCGGCCAGCTGCTCGGTCAGGACCGCTGGGATCTGGTGGTGGTGGACACGCCGCCGTCGCGCAACGCCCTGGACTTCCTCGACGCACCGAAGCGGCTCGGCAGCTTCATGGACGGCCGCCTCTGGCGGTTGCTCCTGGCGCCCGGTCGCGGCTTCGGCAAGCTGGTGACCGGTGTCGTCGGCCTGGCGATGAAGGCCATGTCGACCATCCTCGGTTCGCAGATGCTCTCGGACGCTTCGGCATTCGTGCAATCGCTGGATTCGACGTTCGGCGGTTTCCGCGAGAAGGCGGACCGCACCTACGAGTTGCTCAAGCGCCGCGGCACTCAGTTCGTGGTGGTGTCGGCGGCCGAGCCGGATGCGCTTCGCGAGGCGTCATTCTTCGTCGACCGGCTCTCGACGGAGGGCATGCCGTTGGCGGGGCTGATCCTCAACCGCACCCACCCGACGCTGTCCTCGCTCACCGTGGAGCGCGCCATCGACGGCATCGAGGAGTTGGAAGCAGCGGGCCCCGACAACGGGAATCAACTTGCGGCGGCGGTGCTGCAGATCCACGCCGACCGGGCGCAGACCGCCAAGCGGGAGGTGCGGTTGTTGTCGCGGTTCACGGGCGCCAATCCGCATGTTCCGGTGGTGGGCGTGCCCTCGTTGCCGTTCGATGTGTCGGATCTCGACGCCTTGCAGGCGATCGCCGATCAGATCACGGGAGAAACCGCGTAAAGAGAGTCCCGGCCGATCGGCCGGGACTCCTCGCGAAAATTAGCTGACGCTGCGGTGCTTGCGCTGCGCGGCGAAGAATTCCGACCAGGACACCACTTCGGGGTGCTGCTTGAGCAGTGCGCGACGCTGACGTTCCGTCATGCCGCCCCACACACCGAATTCCACCCGATTGTCGAGCGCGTCCGCGCCACACTCGGCCATGACCGGACAGTGACGGCAGATGACCGCGGCCTTGCGCTGGGCGGCGCCGCGGACGAATAGCTCATCGGGGTCGGTTGACCGGCACAAAGCTCGCGAAACCCACGCGATCCGGGCTTCCCCGTCCGCACCTGGGATGGATCCGTGCAAAAGCGCTGCGCTTGGCTTGCGAACAGCGGTCCGAATACCTGACACCGACGGTCCCCTTCGTCCGGCCGCTGTCTGCGGCTGACAATCTTCTGGTGTAGGCCGCGTATGCGATCTACGCCACATTGCGACTTGGAGTGTTACCTGTATCGCACTGTCTGTTTAAGTTAGGTGGTCAGGTATCTTTTGCGCAACAGTTGAATCACAGGTTTTTTGGGACGACCGT
Organism: Mycobacterium sp. ENV421; assembly: GCF_002887815.1. Lineage (GTDB taxonomy): Bacteria > Actinomycetota > Actinomycetes > Mycobacteriales > Mycobacteriaceae > Mycobacterium. The sequence continues at coordinate 31,560 of NZ_PDHO01000029.1, forward strand.
CCAGACCGATCATGAACTGGCATTTTCTGACTATCGCGTAAATACCGTCGATATCCTCGTAGGCCGAGGGACGCTGCGCAAGACCCGTCCCGGTCTCTCGTTACTCTGTAGCTCATGTCGGAACGCCCGCCAGCCGGGGCCACGATCATCAAGCTGGCCTGGTGCTGCCTGTTGGCCAGCGTGATACTGGCGGCGCTCCTATTTCCCGTGGTCGGCGGGGTGGGACTGATTTCCAACCGCGCCTCCGATGTGGTGGCCAACGGCTCGGCTCAGCTGGTCGAGGGCGAAGTGCCCGCGGTGACCACCATGGTGGATGCCAAGGGCAACCCCATCGCCTGGCTGTACTCGCAACGTCGCTTCGAGGTTCCGAGCGACAAAATCGCCGACACCATGAAGCTGGCAATCGTGTCCATCGAGGACAAGAGATTTGCCGAACATAACGGTGTCGACTGGAAAGGCACGCTCACCGGCTTGGCCGGTTACGCCTCCGGCGACGTCGACACCCGCGGCGGCTCCACGATCGAGCAGCAGTACGTCAAGAACTATCAGCTGCTGGTGATCGCCCAGACGGACGCCGAGAAGCGTGCGGCCGTGGAGACCACGCCGGCCCGCAAGCTGCGGGAGATCCGGATGGCGCTCACGCTGGACAAGACGTTCACCAAAGCTGAGATCTTGACCCGCTATCTGAACCTGGTCAGCTTCGGCAACGGCGCCTTCGGCATCCAGGACGCCGCCCAGACGTACTTCGGCATTGACGCCTCCCAGCTGAACTGGCAGCAGGCCGCACTGCTGGCCGGGATGGTGCAGTCGACCAGCGCGCTGAACCCGTACACCAACCCCGACGGCGCGCTGGCGCGCCGCAACCTCGTGCTCGACACGATGATCGACAACGTCCCGGGCAAGGCCGATGAGCTGCGGGCCGCCAAGCAGGAACCGCTGGGCATCCTGCCGCAGCCGAATGAACTGCCGCGCGGCTGCATCGCCGCCGGCGACCGCGCGTTCTTCTGCGATTACGTGCAGGAGTACCTCGCGCGGGCCGGCATCAGCAAGGACCAGCTCGCCCGCGGCGGCTATCTGATCAAGACCACGCTGGATCCCGATGTGCAGAATTCGGTGAAGAGCGCCGTCGACTCGCTTGCCCCGCCGGATATCAACGGCATCGCCAGCGTGATGAGCGTCGTGCTGCCGGGCAAGGACTCCCACCCGGTGGTCGCGATGGTCAGTAACCGGACCTACGGTCTGAACTCCGCGGTCGGGGAAACCATGCAGCCGCAACCCTTTTCGCTCGCCGGTGACGGTGCGGGCTCGATCTTCAAGATCTTCACCACGGCCGCCGCGCTGGACATGGGCATGGGTATCAACGCCAATCTCGACGCCCCCTCGCGCTTCGAGGCGAAAGGGCTCGGCAGTGGCGGCGCCAAAGGCTGCCCACGGGACACCTGGTGTGTGCAGAACGACGGCAACTACCGCGGATCGATGAGCGTCACCGACGCGCTGGCCCAGTCGCCCAACACCGCGTTCGCAAAGCTGATTTCCCAGGTGGGCGTGCAGCGCACGGTCGATATGGCCGTCAAACTGGGCCTGCGTTCCTACGCCGAGCCCGGTACCGCGCGTCCGTACGATCCCGACACCAACGAGAGCCTCGCCGACTTCATCAAGCGGCAGAATCTCGGATCGTTCACGCTGGGCCCCATCCAGGTCAACGCGCTCGAGTTGTCCAACGTCGCGGCCACGCTGGCCTCCGGTGGCACCTGGTGCCCGCCCAACCCCGTCGACAAGCTCTACGACCGCAACGGCAACGAGGTCTCCGTCACCACCGAGACCTGCGATCAGGTGGTGCCGGAAGGCTTGGCCAACACGCTGTCCAACGCGCTGAGCAAGGACGATGTCAGCGGTACCGCGGCAGCGTCGGCCCGCTCGGTGGGCTGGGACCTGCCGACGTCGGGCAAGACCGGCACCACCGAGGCACATCGGTCCTCGGGTTTCCTCGGCTACACCAACCGCTACGCGGCGGCCGCCTACATCTACGACGACTCCACGTCCCCGTCCGATCTGTGTTCCTTCCCGCTGCGGCAGTGCGGCGACGGCAACCTCTACGGCGGTAATGAACCGGCCAAGACCTGGTTCACGGCGATGAAGCCGATCGCGACGAACTTCGGCGACGTCGCGCTCCCGCCCACCGATCCGCGCTACGTCGACGGCGGCCCGGGCTCCCGGGTGCCGACCGTGTCGGGCCTGACCCAGGACGCGGCGCGGACCCGCCTGAAGGAATCCGGCTTCCAGGTGGCCGACCAGGCCAGCCCGGTCAACAGCACATCGCCGGCCGGCACGGTGGTCGGCACGTCGCCGGGCGGGCAGACGATTCCCGGCTCGATCATCACGATCCAGATCAGCAACGGCATACCGCCTGCCCCGCCGCCGCCTCCGCCTGGGGCTCCGCCGATACCGGGGCTCGACGGTGCGCCGTTCGGGCAGACCGTCGTCGAGATCCCCGGACTCCCGCCGATCACCGTTCCGCTGCTGGCGCCGCCTCCGCCGCCACCATGATCGGGTGAACGGCGGACGGGGGCAGTATTCTTGCCGTTATGGCTGTGCCGTCCGCTGTGAAGTCGTCCGCCCTCGTGGCCGCCGGCTCGGCCGCGCTTGCGGTCGGCTATGCCACGGTGATCGAACGCAACGCGTTCGTCGTTCGCGAAGTGACCATGCCGGTGCTGTCGCCCGGCTCCACCCCGTTGCGGGTGCTGCACCTCAGCGACATCCATATGCGCCCGTCGCAGCGGCACAAGCAGGCCTGGCTGCGTGAACTGGCCCGCTGGGAGCCCGATCTGGTGGTCAACACCGGCGACAACCTGTCGCACCCGAAGGCCGTGCCCGCGGTGGTGCAGGCGGTCGGGGACCTGTTGTCGGTGCCGGGTGTTTTCGTGTTCGGCAGCAACGACTACTTCGCCCCGAAGTTCAAGAACCCCGCGCGGTACCTGTACGACAGCAACGGTCGTATCCACGGCAAGCCGCTGCCGTGGCAGGACCTGCGCGCCGCGTTCACCGAGCGCGGCTGGCTGGATCTGACCCACAACCGCCGCGACTTCGAGGTGGCCGGGCTGACAATCGCCGCCGCCGGCGTCGACGACCCGCATCTGGGCCGGGACCGCTACGACACCATCGCCGGGCCGCCGTCGCCTGCGGCCAACCTGTCCCTCGGTGTCGCGCACGCGCCCTACACCCGGGTGCTGGACCGCTTCGCCGCCGACGGCTATCAGCTGATCATGGCCGGCCACACCCACGGCGGACAGTTGTGCCTGCCGTTCTACGGTGCCCTGGTCACCAATTGCGATCTGGACCGGTCCCGCGTCAAGGGCGCCTCGCGGTGGGGCGCTGATACCGCCCTGCACGTCTCGGCGGGCATCGGCACATCGCCGTTCGCGCCGTACAGGTTCTGCTGTCGTCCCGAAGCCACGCTGCTGACCTTGGTGGCCGCACCGACCGGCGGCCACGACGAGACGCGAAGCGTGGTGCGGTCCAGCCCCACCGCCTCGATGCGGTGACCGCCGCCTGCCATTCCAGCCGGCCATGACGTCGATCGCCGCTCACACCCGCCCGCGCGGCTGGGTGGACAACGCCATCCGGCTGATCGAGGCCGACAGCAGGCGCAGTGCGGACACCCATCTGCTGCGTTATCCACTGCCGGCGTCGTGGAGCGGTGGCGTCGACATCGCGCTATATCTCAAGGACGAGTCAACGCATATCACCGGCAGTCTCAAACACCGGCTGGCCCGCTCGCTGTTTCTGTACGGGTTGTGCAATGGCTGGATCGGCGAGCACACCACGGTCGTCGAGGCGTCCTCAGGATCGACAGCGGTCTCCGAGGCGTATTTCGCCGCGTTGTTGGGATTGCCGTTCGTCGCCGTGATGACCGCCTCGACGAGCGCGTCCAAGGTGAAGCTGATCGAGGCGCAGGGCGGGCGGTGTCATTTCGTCGACGAGCCCGGCCAGGTGTACACGGCGGCTCAGCGGATCGCCGAGGAGACCGGCGGCCACTACCTGGACCAGTTCACCAACGCCGAGCGGGCCACCGACTGGCGGGGCAACAACAACATCGCCGAGTCGATCTACGACCAGATGAGTGCCGAACGCCATCCGATCCCGACGTGGATCGTGGTCGGCGCCGGCACCGGGGGCACCAGCGCCACGATCGGGCGCTATGTCCGGTACCGACGCCATGAAACGAAGTTGTGCGTGGTGGACCCGGAGAACTCGGCGTTCTTCCCGTCCTACGCACACGGCCGCGACGTCGTCACCGGGGCGCCGTCGCGCATCGAGGGCATCGGCCGTCCGCGCGTCGAGCCGTCGTTCCTGCCGGAGATCGTCGACCGCATGGTGAGCGTTCCCGATGCCGCGTCGATCGCGGCGGCACATCACGTCTCGCGGGTATTGGGCCGTCGTGTCGGGCCCTCGACGGGAACCAACGTCTGGGGCGCGTTCGGCCTGTTGGCCGAGATGGTCGCGGCCGGTGTCGGCGGCTCGGTGGTCACCCTGATCGCTGACAGCGGCGACCGCTACGCCGACACGTACTACAACGCCGACTGGTTAGCGGGTCACAACCTCAACCCCGGCGAGCACGCGGACGCGCTGGCCGAGTTCGAACGATCCTGCGGCTGGGTCTGGTCCGGCTCGTCGACGACGTCGTAGTCGCCGGTCACCACCAGCCACAGCGCTGCGAGCAGGAAGAAACCCCCGTACACCACGGCCCCCAAAGCGGTCATCATCCGCCCCACCTTTCGCTGCTCGGCGCATTTGTGTCGCCGTCAGTTTCCATAACGCCACCGACAGGTCAGATCCATCCCGCGACACGCCGTGAACTTCGCCGAGGGCCCGACAAGCCGTTTGGCTTCTCACCGGTCGCGTGCGATACGCTGTCGAGGCTTCACGCGGGGTGTGGCGCAGCTTGGTAGCGCGCTTCGTTCGGGACGAAGAGGTCGTGGGTTCGAATCCCGCCACCCCGACTGCGAAAAGTAGAGGGCCTCGATCGATTATTCGGTTGAGGCTTCTTTCGTTGCTCTACAGGCCCAGCGACTGATAGATCCCGGCCCGCTCCCGGTAGGCGTCAGGCAGGGGCGCGAAGATCGTCCAGTCGTGGAACTGGCCCTTCCTGAGCACGAACGTGAAGTCCGCACCGGCCGCGGTCGCCTTGTCACGCAACCGCAGCGCCTGCTGGGTCAGCAGATCCCGAGAGCTCGAGTACACCGTCGTCGGCGGCAGTCCGCCCAGCGAGCCGAAGATCGGGCTGACGACGGGATCGTTCGCGGCGAGATCGCCCGCCCACGACAGCAGGTTGTTGTCGTGCCCGTCGTGGGGATTGCCCAGCAGCGGGTCGTCCACCGGGTTGGGGAACGTGTCGCTGAGATCGAGGGCGGGGGCCAGCAGAAGGAGTCGATGCGGCTGGGTGCCGTCGCGCTTGACGATTTCCTGCAATGCGGCCAAGGCGATGGTGCCACCGGCCGAGTCGCCCATCACGCTCACGTTGTCCGAGCCGTGGGCGGCGATCTGCGCGCCGATGAAGTCGGCCATCACCGGGATGTCGGTTGCCGCAGTGCCAACGGGCGCAAGGGTATACAGCGGGACCACGATCGTCGCGTGCGTATCGCGGGCCATGTCTGTGTAGGTCCACCAGTGGAAGATGCTGATCTGGCCGATGAACGAGCCACCGTGAATGGCCACCACGTACTGGCCGCTGGGGTCACGCGGTGTCAGCGTCCACACGGCCATGCCTTCGTATTCCGTCTTCTGCGCTGCGATCCCGGACAGCAGGAAGAAGTCCGGCTTCCCGTCAGTGAAGAATGGGATCTGCGCGCTGGTTCCACTCAAACTGAAGGGCAGGTTGAGAGCCTTGGTCACGAAGTTGATGGCGCGCAGGCCGGCCACCACCGCGCGCTGAAAAATAGTGGGCGGCGGACCACTGTACAAACTCATCTCAACCGGCGGTGCCGCCTCGGCGGACACCGCCTCCGCCTTGGGTGTCACCCTGGCCGACGATGCGTGTGCGACGACATCGGTGGTGGGATTGACCACCAAAGACGTTGTAGCCGAGGGCTTTGCCGTCGCCGCCGCCGGTGAGACCGCGTCCTGGTTGTCGCGCCGGGTGGCACCGAGAACTGAGAGTGCCACCGCCACGACGTTGGGCGTCTTCGGCGCGGGGACTGTGGACGTGATCCGCACCGGATTCGAAACCACCGACATTGCTTGCGATTTCGTCGCTGAACGAGGCTTTTGTCGAGCGCTGGACGCGGATGTGTTCTTGGTCGACGCCGCCGACGAGGAGGGGCCGTCCGACGCGGATCCGGTGTCCGCCCATGCGACACCTTGGGCGGCCAGCGCTATGCCCGCACCCACCCCGAGGGCGGCGGCAAGCCCACCGACTCGCCCGACGAACACGCCTGCTGCCATGGCCCGACCTCCCGACGACGCTGTGGTTAGGCCGAAACTAGCAGGACCGCCCGGGTCGCAACGCGATTTGCGGCGTGGCCAGCGAGGTGAACATAGACAGAGACCGTTCGCCGGCTCATGCGGCGAACGGTCCAGCCTCAATGGCTCCGCGTCAGAACGGCGGCGGCGGTAACCCCGGCGGCGGCGGCAGCGGGGGCGGGCCGGGTAGCGGCGGCGAGCCCGGCAGGAATGGAATCCACGGCGGCGGCGGCAGCGCGGGTGGCGGCGGCAGCGGCGGCGGTCCGATCGCGGGCGGCGGAGGCAGCGGGCCGAGCGCCGGTGGCGGAGGCATGGGGCCCAATGCCGGTGGCGGAGGCAACACCGGAGCTGCCGGCAACGCAGCTGCCGCGGGCGGTGGTGGCAACGCGGGGGCTGCCGGTGCCGGAGGCAACACCGCAGCCGCCGGCACCGCAGCCGCCGGAACCGATGCTGCGGCCGGAACCGCTGCTGCCACCGGAACCGAGGCTGCCGCGGGAACCGCCGCGCCCGTCAAGGCCGCGAGCGGGTTCCCATTCTGGAATGCGGAGAACACCAGCGCAGAGCCCACACTGCCGGCCACCGCGGTGGTACCACCGATCGCACCATTGGCGATCGGTACCCCGATGGCGAGCCCGACGTTTTGCGCGGCCTGGTCCTGGGCCGTCTGGCGAGCCTCATCCACCGAACGACCGATGGTGTTGTTGTACGTGTTCGTCAAGCTGTCGAGGTACGTCTGAAGATCCGACCCCTGATCGGCCGTCGCATTGGGGGCGGCTGCACCCGTGCCAGCCGCCGCAAACAACGCCCCCAGCGACAACGAAGTCGCAGCCACCGCCCGAAGCGATGTATGACGAAGGCTCATAACGGCCCCCTTCCTGATGGCGCCATACTATCGGGCCGGGCGACAAACCGACACTTACGATTTTCTAAGCTAATGCGAATCCGCCCAGCAACGTGGCAAACCCTCAGTTCAGGCGGCTGGACGACATCAACGTCGCGGCTTACAGTGCTGCTGCGGCCGCCCTGCCCGCGGTGCGACCGGAGAACAGGCACCCGCCGAGGAACGTTCCCTCCAGCGCGTTGTAGCCGTGGACGCCACCCCCGCCGAACCCGGCGACCTCCCCTGCCGCGTACAGACCGTCGATCGGCTTGCCGTTCGCTCCGATGGCTCGCGATGACAGATCGGTCTGGATACCGCCGAGAGTTTTACGCGTGAGGATGTGCAGCTTCACCCCGATCAGCGGTCCCGCGGCCGGGTCGAGGATCCGATGCGGCGCCGCGGTCCGGCCGATGCGGTCCCCGATGTAGCGGCGAGAGTTGCGAATGCCTTGTACCTGAGCGTCTTTGGAGTACGGATTCGCCATCTGCAGATCGCGCGCCTCGATCTGTCGGCGAATCAGCCCGGCATCCAGCAGCGGTTCGTCGGTCAGTGCGTTCATCTTCGCCACCAGTTCGTCGAGGCCGTCGGCCACCGCGAAGTCCGCTCCGTTGCGCTTGAAGGCTTCCACCGGCGCCGGCGCACCCTTGCTGAACAACCGCTCCTTGAGGAACCCGGCGCGGTCCTTGCCGGTGATGTCGGGGTTCTGCTCGGAACCCGACAGGGCGAACTCCCGCTCGATCATCTTCTGAGTGAGGATGAACCAGCTGTGGTCATATCCGGCAATTTCCGGGGTGGTGCGTAGATAGCGCAGCGTGCCCAGGGTGTCATAGCCGGGCAGGTACGGCTGGGGCAGCCGCCGGCCCAGTGCGTCGAACCACATCGATGACGGTCCCGGCAGAATCCGGATGGCATGCTTCGGCCAGATCGGATCCCAGTTCTGCACACCTTCGGTGTAGTGCCACATCCGGTCTCGGTTGACCAGTCGCACGCCGGAGCCGGCGGCGATGTCGAGCATCCGCCCGTCGACGTAGGCCGGCACACCGGTGATCATTGACGCCGGTGGCGTGCCCATCCGCTGCGGCCAGTAGCGCCGGACGATGTCGTGGTTCCCACCGATACCGCCGGTGGTGACGATCACGGCTTGGGCCTGAAATTCGAAGTCGCCCAAGCGATCCCGGTTCGACGGTGCGCCGCGAGGGGCGTCGTCGGGTGCCAGAACCGTGCCTCGTACGCCGGTTGCGACACCGTCCGCGATGACCAGTTCGTCGACCCGGTGCCGGTGCCGGAAGGTCACCAGGCCGCGCTCGGCGGCAGCGAGCGCGGAGTTGACGAACGGCTCGACCACGCCGGTGCCGGTGCCCCAGGCGACGTGGAAGCGCGGCACCGAATTGCCGTGCCCGTCGGCCCGGAGGTCACCACGCTCGGCCCAGCCGACGGTCGGCAGGAACTTGATGCCGTGCCCGAGCAGCCAGGAGCGTTTCTCGCCGGCGGCGAACTCGACGTAGGCGCGGGCCCACCGCACCGCCCAGCTGTCCTCGTCGTCGACCCGGTCGAACTGCGCACTGCCGGACCAGTCACCCCAGGCGAGCTCGAGACTGTCCTTGACGCCCAGCCGACGCTGCTCGGGGGTGTCGACCAAAAACAGGCCGCCGAACGACCAGAACGCCTGGCCGCCGAGGTTGGCCTGGTTCTCCTGGTCGAGCAGCAGCACCTTCTTACCGCGGCTGGCCAGTTCGTGGGTGGCGACCAGACCGGCCAGGCCGGCGCCGATCACGATGACGTCTGCGTCCATTTGATCTGAGCCCTTCGGTGTCGAGAGAGAATTATCGTCCCCCTATGACGGAAATCAGTTTCGATCGGTGGTACCGGCCACTGGCTGCTCCGCTGGGCCTCGGCCCCGGCCGCTGCGACGTATCGGTCGTCGGCGGCATCTTGCACGTGTCGATGGGCTGGGGTTTCTCGGCCGACATTCCACTGGCGTCGATCACCGAGGCCAAGCCGGCGAAGGGGCCTTTTCTCGGGTGGGGGGTGCACGGTTGGCGCGGCCGATGGCTGGTGAACGGCTCGTCGAAAGGGGTCGTCGAGCTGGGCATCGATCCCCCGGTGCAGGCCAAGGTGGTCGGAGTTCCGACGACTCTGCGATCTCTACTCGTCAGCGTCACCGACCCCGATGCACTGGTCTCCGCTTGCTCACACAAATAAAGCCGCAACTGAAGTGACAGACGGGGTTTAGCTCCTCGCCTCTAGGGGGACAAGCTTTCAGTGACGCTTGCTCCCATAGTTGTAGAACCGCGCCTCCCCGAAGCTCGTGGGCCGGTATCGATGGCAGTCCTCGAGCTTCTCACCGAACGTGCGCCGCGCAACCATCTGCAGCGGATCGAAGCATCGCTGCATGACTCCGATCCTTACGGCATCGACATCCAGCTTGCGCTCTACGTCTGCTACGAGCTCCACTACCGCGGGTTTGCCGGCGTCGATCCGGGTTGGGAGTGGAACCCGGGACTGCTGCACTTGCGCGCCCAACTCGAAGAGATGTTCCTGACCGCTGTGCAGCGTGATGTCGGTGACATCAGTCCCGAGGACACGGCCGACGCCGAAATGGCGAAGCTGACGATCGAACCGGCCGACGGGGCAGGCCCGTCCTACTATCTGCGCAGCACGGGCACCTGGGAGCAGATGCAGGAGTACTTCGTGCATCGCTCGCTCTATCACCTCAAGGAGGGCGACCCGCACGCGTGGGCCATCCCCCGGTTAACCGGGCTGGCCAAGGCAGCCTTCGTCGCCATCGAGTTCGACGAATTCGGCGGTGGCAGAAGCGATCACGCGCATCAGCAGCTCTTCGCCGACCTGATGGTCGCCGCCGGGCTGGACGCGAGCTACCTCGGGTACATCGACGCGGTGCCCGCCGAGTCGCTGGCCGTGGTGAACCTGATGTCGATGTTCGGCCTGCACCGCGCATATCGGGGAGCCGCGATCGGGCACTTCGCCTCCACCGAGATCACCTCGTCGCCGGGATCACGGCGCCTGGTCGATGCCATGGAGCGCATGGGTGCGCCCGAGACGTGCGCGCAGTTTTACCGGGAGCATGTGGAGGCCGACGCCGTGCACGAGCAGGTGGTCCGCACCGATGTGGTCGGCGACCTGGTGAGTCGCGAGCCGGCGCTGGACCGGGACGTCATCTTCGGGATCCGGGCCCACCTGATGGTGGAAGATCGGCTCGCCGATCACCTGATGCGGTGCTGGACCCGCGGGCGCAGCTCGCTACGTCGGCCGCTGACCAGCTGACGCATCGTCGTCGCCGGTACGCCGGCGACGACGATGACTGGTATCGCACAGCGGATAAGTCTTGCTGCGCTTGCACATACAGATCGCGACCATGAAGCGGTCGCACTCGACGACGGAGTTGTCGGGGAGCTCGATCCGCACCGGACCCTGCACCATCATGGGGCCGCCGCTGACGATCCGGACCACCCGGGGTTCGTCGTCGCTCACCGCTTTTCCGCGCGGATCACCACGATTTCCTCCTCCCGTCTGCCGGCCGGGAGCATACCGATCTTCTCCATCCACGACGCCCGGGCGCTGAGCACCGGGCCGAACGGAATGACCTGTCGGAGAAGGACGTCCGCGTCCAGCCCGGCGCCGCGCAGGCGGCTCAGCGACTGCTCGGTGTCCGAGAACTCCGACTGCACGATCAGCATCGTTCCGTTGTCGCTGAGCAGCTCGGCAGCCGAATCGCACAGTGGATTCAGCACCTGGCGGCCGTCGACGCCGGCATTCCAGGCCGTCGACGGGCCCACTTCGGCAGGGATCTGCTCGAGGTGCGCGTCGGGACTCGTTGGCACATAAGGCGGATTGGAGACCACCAGATCGAAGGGACCGGCCGCGACGGCGTCGCACCAGGTTCCCAGCTGCGCGTCAACACCAACGCCGGCGTCGTCGGCGTTGTCGGCCGCACATCGAACTGCCTTGGGGCAGATGTCGAAAGCGGTGACACTGCGAGCTCCCAATTGTGCGGCCGCGATCGCGATCACGCCGCTGCCCGTGCAGAGATCGACGACACGGCGGCCGGTAACGGCGCCGGTGAGCGTCATGGCTTCGATGAGCAATTGTGAATCATGTTGCGGTGCATACACACCAGGAACAGCAGCAACCGAACTTTGAAGGTCGGGGTAGAGAATGGTCAACATTGGCCTTTCGACAGTCGATCGCGCCCGTGTTTTCTCACCGCGCTGCGAGATACATGCCCCATTACGGGGGCGTTAAACCCGCTGGTTGGTTTGCCCACCCCACCGACCGGGAAGGTGTTCGGTGTGATAGCTTCCGATCTTGCTGCCCTACCCATCGCCGCGGGCGCGGCCCTCCGGCACCGCCGGTTCTTCCATCCGAGCGGAGTGTTGGCCAACGGCACGATCGAGCGGTTGTCGCCTCCCAGCGAAGGCCTGCCGGTCGAATCCGGCGACATCGTCGGCCGCGTCTCCAAAGCGGTGGGCACCCCCGGAGCTCTCCCAGACGCCGCGGGGCTGGCCTGGCGGGTGCCCCCTGCCCCGTTCGCGGCCACCCCGTGGGACGTCTTGCTGGTGTCGGCGGGCTTTGGGTCGAGCGCCTTCGTGCCCAACCGGGTCGCGTTGCGCGCGGTGACCTCGTGGTCCGAGGCGATGTACTCGAGCCTGCTGCCGCTGCGATACGAGGATGAACTGTGGTGGATCCGGGCTCGTCTGGCCACACCCGTGGACGGCCCCGGCTTGTCGCTACAGACGGTGCACCAACGCATCGACGACGGCGGTCTCGAATTCGACATCGAGCAGGCATCCGGTAGCGGCGAATTCGAGCCGATGGCGACGCTGCGGCTCACCGAGGTTGTGCCGCTCGCCGACCACGCCGAGCACGACGTTTCCTTCGACCCGGTCCGGCACAGCGCACCGGATGTGCAGGTATGGCCGGAGTGGTTGCGAAACGTCCGGGCCAAGGCGTACCGCAGCAGCCGCGAAGGACGCGACGCCGAGTCCTAGTCCGGCGGCTCTTGGTCGGGTAACGCGGCGACATCGGGGGCCACTTCTCGGGTGGCCATCCCGCCCTGGCCACCCTTGTCCGCGGGGCCGGGCCTGCCGCCGCGCGGCTCGTCCTGGTGATCGTCGGTGTAGTCGGCGTGGTCTTCCTCATCGGAGGTGGGGTCGGTCATGACCACCGGGATTACCCCGCGCCTTTCGTTTCAACCCATTGGTGGGGGGTATCACGCGCGCAACCCTGGCTCGGCACCCGCCTATTCGGTGCCAAACGCCGCGAGAGGTAAGGGAAGTGCGATCAGTTGGCAGCGTCTCGGAGCTTCGCCAACAACGGTTCGGCTGCCTTCGCCAGGAATTCGTCCTGCCCCTCGTCACCGATCTGCACGAGTGCGATGTCGGTGAATCCGGCTTCCCAGTAGGCCCTCACCGATTCGACGATGGCGTCCAGGTCGGGTCCGCACGGAATGCTGTCGGCGACGTCCTCCGGCCTGACGAACTGAGTGGCGCCTGCGAAGCCGGCCGGGGTGGGCAGGTCTGCGTTGACGTCCCAGCCGCCGCCGAACCAGCGGAACTGGTCGTGTGCCCGCTGGATCGCGGCGTCACGGTCAGGGTCCCAGCACACCGGGATCTGCCCGATGACCCGGCCGCCGCCGGCCAGGCCGGTGGCACGGCGCGCGCCGTGCCAGGCGTCGACGAGTTTGTCGTCGGGTTCCACGGCGATCAGGTGGTCGCTCAGGGTCGCGAAGGCCTCCACGGAACGCTCGCCCGACATCGCGACGCCGATGGAGACCGGCTCGTCGGGGACATCCCATATCCGTGCCGAATCGACTTCGAAGTATTCGCCCTTGTGGTCGACGAGGTCGCCGCTCAACAGCTCGCGAATGACAACGATCGCTTCTTTGAGCATGTCCTGGCGCCGCTGGATCGTCGGCCATCCCTTGCCGACGACGTGTTCGTTGAGGTTCTCGCCGGACCCCAGACCCAGGGTGAATCGGCCGTCGGCGAGGATCTGCAGGGTGGCGGCCTGCTGCGCGACGACCGCGGGGTGATAGCGCATCGTCGGGCACGTCACGTAGGTGTAGAGCGCCACCCGCTCGGTCGCGTGTGCGACCGCGCCCAACGTCGTCCAGGCATTGGGGGCATGCCCTTGGGACGTGAGCCACGGTGAGAAGTGGTCACTGGAGACTTCGAAGTCGAAGCCTGCTTGCTCAGCCGAAACAGCGTAGCGCACAAGGTCTTTGGGCCCGCTCTGCTCGGTCATCAGGGTGTATCCGAAGCGCGTCATGCGCGACGAGTACCCCGACGCACGCGAGCGAAACGACTACAGGCGCGCTTTGACCGCCGCGGACAGCCGCGAACCGTCGGCCTTACCCGCGGCGATCGCGTTGGCCGCCTTCATCACCAAGCCCATCTGCTTGGTCGACGGTCGCTCACCGATCTCCTCGGCCACCTGCGCGATCGCGGTGTCGGCCACATCGGCGACCTCGGCGTCGGTCAGCGGCGTCGGCAGGTACTCGTCGATGATCCGGGCCTCGGCGTGTTCCTCGGCGGCCAGCTCGCCTCGTCCGTTCTGGGTGTAGATCTCGGCGGACTCGCTGCGCTTCTTGGACTCCCTCGCCAGGACCTTCAGCACCTCCTCGTCGGACAGATCCCGGGCTTGCTTGCCCGAGACCTCCTCGGTCTGGATCGCCGCAAGCAGCAACCGCAGCGTCGCGGTACGCAACTTGTCCTGGTTCTTCATCGCTTCTGTGAGGTCCGATCTGAGCCGGTCCTTGAGCTCCGCCATGGCGCAAACGCTACGCGCCCGGGATGGCGAGGACGTTGAGAAATACTTCGCCGCTCGACAGGATGGACTGATGAGCTACGACGTCGGGAAGGTTCGCCGGTGACGGTACCCCCAGGACCGCCGCCGGGATGGCCTGGTCAACCGCCCTTCCCGCCGTCCGGATATCCCCCGCCGGCTTACCCGCCGCCGGGCTACGGCCCGCCAGGGTTCCCGCCGCCGGGCTACGGGCCGCCGGGCTATCCACCGCCGGGATATCCACCACCGGGCTACCCACCCCCGGGCTACGGCCCCCCAGGGTTCCCGCCGCCCGGCTACGGTCCGCAGCTACCCATGGCGCCCAAACCGGGCATCATTCCGCTGCGGCCGCTGTCACTCAGCGACATCTTCAACGGCGCAGTCGGCTACATCCGGGCCAACCCGAAGGCCACGCTCGGCCTGACAACGGTCGTCGTGGTGATCACTCAGGCGCTCGCGCTGATTCTGCAGCTGGGGCCGCTGCTCTCGATGGGCAAGGTGGGCGCCCAGCGCGGCGAGGAGCTGTCTACGCCGGCGATGCTGGGCTCCGTGGCGTCCAGTGCGACCAGCGGGCTGACCACCGCGCTCGCCGGAATTCTGCTGTCGGGCATGCTCACCGTCGTCGTGGGCCGAGCGGTCTTCGGCACCAAGATCACTGTCGGCCAGGCGTGGCAGCGCCTCCGCGGCAGGCTGTGGGCATTGATCGGCTTCAGCGCCCTTGAAGTCCTCGCTGTCCTGCTGTTGGCCGGCGTGGTCGTGGCGGTCATCGCCGGTGTTGCGGTGGCCGGTAACGGCACCGCTGCGGTGATCGTCGGCATTCCGCTGGTGCTCGGTTTGATCGCTGCGCTGGTCTACCTGTACACCGCGCTGTCGTTCGCGCCGGCGGCCGTCGTACTCGAGCGCAAGCCGATCATGGCATCCGTCCGGCGCTCGTTTGGCTTGGTACGCAACCACTTCTGGCGCATATTCGGTATTCGGTTGCTCGCGTCGGTGGTGGCCGGTGTCATCGCCGGAGCGGTCGCCGTTCCGTTCAGCATCGCCGGGCAGGTGTTCCTTCTCGGCGCGGACTCCTCGGGACCGATCGTCCTCGCCACCACATTGACCGCCATCGGGGGTGCGATCGCGCAGATCATCGTCGCGCCGTTCACCGCAGGTGTCACGGTGCTGCTGTACACCGACACGCGCATTCGCGCGGAGGCCTTCGATCTGGTGCTGCAGACCGGTGCCACCGCGGCGCCGGCGGAACCCGCGGCTGCCGACGATTTATGGCTCACGCCGCCGCGCTGACGCTCCGGATCACCATGCCTGTCATCGACATCGACCGGGAGACCGCGCACGACGCGGCCCAGCGTGAGCTGGCCAAACCGATCTACCCGACGGAATCGTTGACCGACAGGCTCAACGAGTGGTTCCAGGAACTGCTGTACCGGGTGATCGCAAAGGGGTCTTCCATTCCGGGCGGGTGGTTGACCATCGCGGTGCTGGCGATCGTGGTGCTGGTGGCGTTCATTCTCGCGGTGCGGATCGCCAAGCAGACAATGCGCACCAACCGCGGTGGCGACGCGGGACTGTTCGGCGCGCGCGAACTCAGCTCGGCCGAACACCGCGAAACTGCTGAGACGTATGCGGCGCAAGGTAACTGGGCTGCGGCCATCCGTCACCGGCTTCGCGCGGTGGCCCGCCACCTGGAGGAGACCGGTCTGCTCAACGCTGTCCCGGGCCGTACCGCCAACGAACTCGCCGCGGATGCCGGCGAGCTGCTGCCCGCTTTCGGCGGTGACTTACGCCGGGCGGCAACGGTGTTCAACGATGTCACCTACGGGGAACAGCCCGGAACCGAACCGGACTACCGGATGGTGGCCGCCCTCGACGACGCCCTGCACCGGCATGCCGACCCGACCGGTTCCGACGGCGGAGCTCCAGTCGTCGCCGACACCTGGGCTCCGCTGCGGTGAGCACCACCCTCAGCCAGCGGTGGCGCACCGGACGCTGGATTGCCTTGGCGCTGATCGTGATCTCGGCGATCGCGGCGGTCAGCGCGTTCCTCACCGCACCGCGACCGGGCGGCCGGATGGATCCGGACTCGACCAGCCCGGACGGCGCACACGCCCTGGTCGCCCTGCTGCGCGACCGCGGTGTCGACGTCGTCGTCGCCGAGAGCGTGGCGGATGTCGAGAAAGCCGCCCGCCCGGACTCCCTGCTGCTTGCGGCCGAAACATACAACACCCGCGGCCAGGATCTGCTGACCCGGCTCGCGGACGTCCCCGGCGACCGCCTGCTGCTGGAACCCACCTCGCGAGCGCGGCAGGCATTGGCCGCCGACGTCCGGCTCGGCGGTGCCAGCATGCTGACCTCCGAGCCCGATTGCGATCTGCGCGAGGCGAACCGCGCCGGAACCGTGCAATTGGGCGCCACCGACACCTATGAAAAGGCCGGCGACGTCGACGTGACCCGCTGTTACGGCGGCGCAGTGGTGCGCTATCAGGACGGCGGCCGCACCGTCACCGTCGTCGGCAGCGCGGACTTCATGACCAACGGCGGCCTACTCAGCGAGGGCAACGCCGCGCTGGCGATGAATCTGGCGGGTGACCGGCCCCGGCTCATCTGGTACGCCCCGCAGAAGCCGGAAGGTGAAGGGACAGCAGGATCGTCGCTGACGGATCTGATGCCCGACGCGGTCAACTGGCTGGTCTGGCAGCTGTGCCTGGTGGTGGTGCTGCTGGCCGTCTGGCAGGGCCGCCGGTTGGGGCCGCTGGTCGCCGAGAAACTGCCGGTGGTGGTGCGGGCCTCCGAGACGGTCGAGGGTCGCGCCCGGCTCTATCGGTCGCGCCGAGCCCGCGGACAGGCCGCCGAGGCCCTGCGTACCGCAACGCTGCAGCGACTGGCGCCGCGACTCGGCCTGGGCCCCAATGCCTCTCCCGCGGCGGTGACATCCGCGGTTGCGCAGCGCTACGCCGGGGACCCGAACACCCTGCAGCACCTGCTGTTCGGACCGCCCCCGTCGACCGATACCGATTTGCTCCACCTAGCCCATGCACTCGACGACATCGAAAGGCAGGTCACGACGTCGTGACGAATTTTGCCCAGCCTCCCGCACCCATCGCCGAGCATGACGCGGCGCGCAGCGCCCTGCTCGCCCTGCGCGGTGAGATCGCCAAAGCCGTTGTCGGGCAGGACGCCGTGGTGAGCGGGCTGGTGATCGCCCTGTTGTGCCGCGGACACGTTCTCCTGGAGGGCGTTCCGGGGGTGGCGAAGACACTGCTGGTGCGGGCGATGTCGGCCGCGCTGCAACTGGACTTCAAGCGCGTGCAGTTCACGCCGGACCTGATGCCGGGCGACGTCACCGGGTCGCTGGTCTATGACGCCAAGACCGCGGCGTTCGTGTTCCACGAAGGGCCGGTGTTCACCAACCTCATGCTGGCTGACGAGATCAACCGGACCCCGCCGAAAACGCAAGCGGCGCTGCTGGAGGCCATGGAGGAGCGTCAGGTCAGCGTCGACGGTGAGCCGCGTCCACTGCCGGACCCGTTCATCGTGGCCGCCACCCAGAACCCGATCGAGTACGAGGGCACCTATCAGCTGCCCGAGGCGCAGCTCGACCGGTTCCTGCTGAAGCTGAACGTCCCGCTGCCGCCGCGCGATCAGGAGATCGCGATCCTGTCCCGGCATGCGAACGGATTCGATCCCCGCGACCTGAGCGCCATCCGCCCGGTGGCCGGCACCGCCGAACTTGCCGCGGGCCGCGAAGCGGTGAAGCGGGTGCTGATCGCCGACGAGGTGTTGGCCTACATCGTCGACATCGTCGGCGCTACCCGGAATTCCCCGTCGCTGCAGCTGGGTGTGTCACCGCGCGGAGCGACCGCACTGTTGGGCACGGCCCGGTCCTGGGCGTGGTTGTCCGGCCGCGGTTACGTGACCCCGGACGACGTCAAGGCCATGGCCCGGCCGACGCTGCGCCATCGCATCGCGCTGCGCCCCGAGGCCGAACTCGAAGGCGCCACCCCCGACGGCGTGCTGGACGGCATCCTGGCCGCGGTGCCGGTGCCGCGCTAGTGATCCTCACCGGACGCGCCGGCCTGATCGCGCTGCTGGGCGCCCTCCCGATCACGCTGTCGCCCTGGCCGGCAACGACATTCGTCGTCGCGCTGCTGGTGCTGCTGCTCATCGTGGCCCTCGACCTGGCGCTGGCCGGAAGTCCGCAGGCTCTGCGCCTGACCCGCGAGCCAGACACCTCAGCGCGGTTGGGGCAGTCGGTGGATGCTGTGGTTCACATTCACAACACCGGGCGTCGCCGGTTCCGCGGTGCGGTGCGGGATGCCTGGCCGCCCAGCGCGTGTGCCGAACCTCGCGCGCATGACCTGTTCCTGCGCGCATCCGAAACTGCCACTGTCACAACTGTTTTACGTCCCGTCCGCCGCGGCGATCTCCGGTCGGAGGTGGTCACCGTCCGCTCGATCGGTCCCTTGGGTGTCGCCGGGCGGCAGCGGTCCCATCCGGTCGCGGGGCAGATGCGGATTCTGCCGCCGTTCCTGTCGCGCAAGCATCTGCCGTCGCGGCTGGCCCGGCTGCGGGAGATCGACGGGCTGCTGCCGGTGCTGATCCGCGGCCAGGGAACCGAATTCGATTCACTCCGCGAATATGTCGTCGGCGACGACGTCCGCTCGATCGACTGGCGCGCCACCGCGCGCCGAGCCGACGTGGTAGTGCGCACCTGGCGCCCCGAACGTGACCGGCGTGTGGTGATCGTGCTCGACACCGGTCGCACGTCGGCGGGTCGTGTCGGTGTCGATCCCACCGCCCGGGACCCCGGCGGCTGGCCTCGGCTGGACTGGTCGATGGACGCCGCGCTGCTGCTGGGTGCGCTGGCATCGCGCGCCGGCGACCATGTCGACTTCCTGGCCCACGACCGGCTCACCCGCGCAGCGGTTTTCGGCGCCTCCCGCACCGAGCTGCTGGCTCACCTGGTGGAGGCGATGGCGCCGCTGGAGCCGGCGCTGATCGAATCGGATGCGACCGCGATGGTGGCCGCCGTCCAGCGCCGGGTGCGCCGTCGGGCGCTGGTGGTGCTACTGACCGACCTGAACTCCTCTGCACTCGACGAGGGGCTGCTGCCGGTGCTCCCGCGGTTGTCGGCCAAACATCAGGTGATCGTTGCCGCGGTGTCGGATCCGCGGGTCGACGAGCTGGCTGCCGGCCGCGCCGACGCCGCCCAGGTCTACGACGCGGCAGCCGCCGAACGGGCCCGCAACGACCGGCGCAGCATCGCAAGCCGGCTGCGGCACAGCGGTGTCGAGGTGGTCGACGCGTCGCCGGAGGACCTCGCACCGGCCCTGGCCGACCGCTACCTGTCGATGAAAGCCACCGGCCGCCTGTAGGTCAGCCGGTCGGCACCACGTCGGGGGCGTTCTCGACGTCGCCGGTTTCTCCGGCGCGGCTGGCTTTGCGGCCGAAGTAGACGACATACGCCAGGAATCCGGCCTCGGCGGCCACCCCGATGCCGATTCGGACGAACGTCGGCAGCGGCGACGGCGTCACCAGCGCCTCGATCAGACCCGACACCAGCAACACCCCGGCGAGCCCGACCGCCGCCGCGACCACGGCGCGGCCCTGCTCGGCGAGCGCCTGGCCGCGTGGCCGGTCACCCGGCGAGATGACCGTCCACCCCAGCCGCATGCCGACCGCGCCGGCCAGGAACACCGCCGTCAGTTCGAGCAGCCCGTGCGGTATGAGCAGCCCGAACAACACATCAGCCTTGCCCGCGTGGATCATCAAGCCGCCCATCACACCGAGATTGGCCGCGTTCTGGAAGATCACCCACGGGATCGGGATGCCCAGCAGGATCGCGAACCCGATGCACTGCGCGGCCACCCAGGAGTTGTTCACCCACACTCGCAACGCGAACGAGCCGGCCGGATTCTCGCTGTAGTACGAGGCGAAGTCGTGGTTGATCAGATGTTCGATCTCCTGCGGCGTGCTCAGCGCCGACTGCACCTCCGGACTGCCACCGACCCAGATCCCGATGACCGTCGCCACGGCGAAGAACGCGACGGCAGTCGCCAGCCACCAGCGCCAGGCTCGGTAGGCCACCACCGGGAACGACACCGTCCAGAACCGGGCGAACTCGTGCCACATCGGGGCGTGCGCACCGGTGACGGCCGCGCGGGCCCGCGCCACCAGGCTGGAGAGCCGCCCCACCAGAACCGAGTCCGACGAGGCCGAACGCACCATCGACAGATGCGTCGAGACCCGCTGGTAGAGCTCGACGAGTTCGTCCACTTCCGGCCCGGACAGGCGACGGCGCCGCTTGACCAGCTGCTCGAGCCGAGTCCAGGTGTCCTGGTGGGCCAGCACGAATGCGTCGACGTCCACCCGGCCGACACTAGTACCGTTGACCGTTATGGTGCCCGAGACGGTGGTGACCGGGGACGCCGTCGTCCTCGACGTCCAGATCGCCCAATTGCCGGTGCGGGCCGTCAGCGCACTCATCGACATCGCGATCATCCTGGTCGGCTACATCATCGGTGTGCTGCTGTGGGCCGCCACGATCACCCAGTTCGACGAGGCACTGTCCGCCGCGATTCTGATCATCTTCACGGTGCTGGTGATGGTCGGCTATCCGGTCGTCTTCGAGACCGCCACGCGGGGAAGGACACTCGGCAAGATCGCGATGGGCCTTCGAGTAGTGTCCGACGACGGCGGCCCGGAACGCTTTCGCCAGGCCCTGTTTCGGGCATTGGCGGGTTTCGTGGAGATCTGGATGTTCATGGGCGGACCCGCGGTGATCTGCAGCCTGGTCTCACCGCGGGGCAAACGCATCGGTGACGTCTTCGCCGGCACCGTCGTGATCAGTGAACGGGGCCCGAAGATGCCGCCCCCGCCTGCGATGCCGCCGTCGCTGGCGTGGTGGGCCGCCTCGTTGGAACTGTCCGCGCTGGGCCCCGAGCAGGCGGAGCTGGCGCGTCAATTCCTCGCTCGCGCACCTGAATTGGATCCCTACGTGCGTGACGACATGGCGTTCCGCATCGCGGTCGACGTGGTCGGCCGCATCTCGCCTCCGCCGCCACCGGGCACGCCGCCGCACTATGTGTTGGCCGCTGTGCTCGCCGAGCGGCACCGCCGCGAGTTGGCCCGGCTCCGCCCGCCGGAATTTGTCCCGCAGTATCCACCCGGGCCGCCGCCGTATCCACCCGGGCCGCCGCCGTCGTATCCGCTCCCCCCGCCGCCGGGGCCCGTGCCGTCGGCGCCCCCGCCGCCCGACGGATTCGTACCGCCCAGCTAGCGCAGGCGCACACCGGTCAGTATCAGCGCCGAACCCGCCAGTGCCGCGACGGTCCGCACGTGGTTCCACGTCGTCCAGGTCCGGTAGTAGTCCTGCCATGTCAACGACGCGGCCAGCCGGTCGTTCAGCGGCACGTTCACCACGATGGTCACGATGAACGGCACCAACGCCAGCACGGCCCCGGCGACCAGCCAGCCGCTGCCCGGAAGCCGCCACTGCATCAACGCGGAGACGCCCACGAGGACGGCAACCAACGCCGACCCCACAAAGAGGGTCAAGAACGGGGCATTCGTCCCGGCCTCGGCGTTGATACCGCGCATCGCAGTGGCGGCGTCGTCGGGACCGGTCTGGTCCAGGCCGCGCATCACGAACGTGGAGAAGGCGTAGAACACACCGCCAACTGCGGCAGCGGCGATCGCGGCGACGGTGGCGAGCACGACGACGGGAGAATTCGGCATGGTGCCAGCAGACCAGGTGACGGTGAGACTGAGAATGGTTCAGAATGCATAATCCATACGCGTAAGTCTCTAGTCTGGGCGATGTGGATGCGTTAGTGGGCCTGCTGGATGGGGTGCGCGCTCACGGCGCGTTCGTTCTGCGGATGGTGCTCGACCCGCCGTGGTCCATGCGTCTCCAGGATGAGGCCCCGCTGACGGTCATCTGCCTGACCGACGGGGACGCGGTGCTCTCCCCCGACGGCGGCGAGGCGATCGGCCTGCATTCCGGTGACGTCGCCTTGACCCGCGGCACCAAGCACTACGTGCTCGCCGACGACATCACCACACCCGCCCAGATCGTCATCCACCCGGGTCAGCGGTGCACGACGCTGACCGGTGCTGACCTGACGTTCACGATGGCGCTGGGGCTCCGCACATGGGGCAACAGCGCAGCCGGCGCCACCCGCGCCGTCGTCGGGGCGTACGAAGGCCACAGCGCGGTGAGCGCCCGACTACTCGGCGCGCTGCCGGACGTCGCCGTGTTGCGGGCGGCCGACTGGGTCAGTCCGCTGCCGCAGGCATTGGCCGCCGAGGCCGTTCGCGACGGCCCCGGTCAGGAAGCCTTCCTCGACCGCCTGCTCGATCTACTCCTGCTCGACTTCCTGCGAACCTGGTTCAACCGACCGGGCAACGCCCCGACGTGGTGGGCCGCCGAGGCCGATACGCTCGTCGGTCCGGCGATCCGACTCATGTACAACGACCCGGCTCATCCATGGACGGTTGCGAATCTTGCTGCCGCGGTGGGGAGTTCACGCGCGTCATTCGCCAAGCGATTCACCGCGCTGGTCGGAGAATCCCCCATCGCGTTCCTGACCGGATGGCGGCTGGCCCTGGCCGCAGATCTGTTGAGCTCCTCCGAGCTCACCGTCGGCGCCGTCGCACGCCACGTCGGCTACGGCACACCGTTCGCGCTCAGCACCGCGTTCAAACGGGCCCATGGTGTGAGCCCCACGGCCTTCCGGGTTAGGAGAACGTAGCGAACAGGATGGCGATGTCGACGATCAGCAGCACCCACGCGGCGACGGGAACCACCCAGCCGCGTGGATGTTTCGCCGTGAAGATGGTGATGACGACAGCCAGGACCGCGATCACCGGCGCGCCGTAGGTGAGCAGCCCGTAGACGAAGCCGCTCGGCTTCGGGCAATTGGGATTGCTGCACGCAGCGGTCCCCATCACCGCGCCCATGGCGAACAATTGAACAACCCCCGCGCCCACCAGGGTGGACAGCGCCAACAGCCAGTTGGTCCAGAGCCGCGCGCGCGGCGCCTTCTCGGGGTTGGTTTCGGTGGCGTTCGATGCGGTCATGGACGTCGGCTACCCCAACCGGACAACCGGCACACGTCGTGACGCTACGCAGCCGGCGTCGGTGGCAGTTCCCGGTGCCGTCGAGCTGCGATCACGCTGGCAATCGAGGTGACGCCGATGGTCAGCAACGCGCCGAGCATCAACGCGGAGGGTTCGCCCGCGGTCAGCAGACCGTTCTGGGTGCCGAGAGTGGCCGCGGCGACCGGCACTCCGAGTTGAGCGGCGGCCAGCGCGGCCAGCGTCAGGGGCTGCCCGGTCAGCCGCGCGGCGCAATGCGCCAACACCGCGCCGATGCCCAGCCCGATTCCCAGCAGGATGTAGGCCGGATGGTCGCCGAGTTCACGTACCTGCAGCGAGGCGCCTAGCCAGACGAAGAACAGCGGGCTGAACAGACCTTCGGTGATGCCGAACAGCTGGCGGGCCAGCCGCCTCGGTTCGCCCGCCGCCTTGACTGCCAGGCCCAGGGCGAACCCGGCCAACATGATCGACACGTGGGTGGTAATCGCGAGGGTGGCAAGCGCGAAGAGCACGAGCAAACTGATGCGCAACTCGAGGGCGAAGTTGTTGCGCTCGGAGAAGTGATGTAGCCGCCTGCGCCAACCTCTCCGGTCGGACACCCAGAGTCCGAGGAACACCAGGCCGGCACAGAATGCGATGAGCAGCGCGCCGGAGGCCGCGGCCAGCGCACGGTCCGGGTCGATCACCAACGGCAGCAACACGATCGACGTCGCGTCTGCGATCGCGATCTGTGTGGTGACCGCCTGCACCGCGGCCCCGCCGAGGCCGAGTTGCTGGATGACCGGCAGGGCCAGTGCCGCCGACGACGACGCCATCAACACCGCATACACCGCGGCGTGGCCGGTGTGGAACGCTGCCGCCAACCCGACCGCCACGCCGGTCGCGACAGCGCCCACCAGCACCGCCCGCACGACCGCCATGGGAATCGAGGAGCGGAGGGTGGCATCGCGGATCGGCACATGCGTGCCCACCACGAACATCACCAACGCGAAGCCGATGTCGGCCAGCAGGCTGAACGTCTTGTCACCAGGGTCGACGAGGCCGAAACCCGTTCTGCCGATGAGTAATCCCACCGCCAACTCGCCGATGACGACCGGGATCCGCAGCCGCGGAACCGACGCCAGAAGCGGGCCTGCCAAGCCGACGACCGCGACCAGCGCCAGGGTGGAGAAGCCGAAGCTCACGCCGCGTGCACCCACGACACGAGCCGGCACGGGATCGCGGTGTTCTCGTCGGTGAGAGTGCTCACATAGTCTGCCGCGTCATAGTCGTGCTCTTCCGGGCCGTCCAGCCATTTCACCACCATGGTGTGCTGAGGGTACTCGCAACCCCTACAGGCCAAAGCGTTTCATGAGGACAGACAGCGGATCGTCAGTGTCGCGGGTACCGCGAGGTCCGGGCTGTTCCGGGGCGACGAACACATCCGGACGGGTCCACTCCCGCACCGCCCAGCGCTCAGCGATCGCCCACCGACCGTCACGGCGCTCCATGAGGTCGACGTAGCGTGCGCCGGTGGTGAAATTCGCGCGCTGACCCGAGTCCGGCGGGCCCCAATGCGTTGCCATCACGTAGGTCTCGCTGATGGCGGTGTCGTGATCGACGAAGTCGACGTGGTGGTTGCCGATGAAATGCATTGTTCCGGCGAGGTATTCGAGGCCCTTGCGCACCCACGAGACGTATTCGTCGACGGTTCCGTCGAAACCGGTGTGGTGGTCGATGCCGTCGTCGTGGTAGGCCTGCCGCACCAGCTCGACGTCGAGCCGATCGATGCCACGGCAATACCGGGTGACCACATCTCGGATCGCCTGGACGTCGGCCATCCGGTCAGACACCGTAGCCGCCGTCGACGTCCAGCTTCTGGCCGGTGATGAACCGGGCTCGCGGCGAGGCCAGGAAGCACACCGCCTCCGCGATGTCGGTGGCATCGCCGAAGCGGCCCAGCGGGGTGTTGCGCCGGGCGGCGTCGAGCGCCTTCTCGTCGAGGTCACCGTTGGCGATCAGTCGCTGCGCGTTGCCGTCGACGAGCATCCCCGGTCCGACACAGTTGGCACGCACCCCGAATCTGCCCTCCTCGGAGGCAATCCCGCGAATCAGCGCTTCGATGGCGGCCTTCGGCGCGACCGAGAGCCCGTCGCGGACCGCGAAGCGCCGGGTGGCGGCGGTGGTGACGGCCACGAGACTGCCCTGCGACGCGCGCAGGTGTGGCAGTGCGGCGGTGACGACGTTGAAGAAGCCTGCGGTGTCGGTGTTCAGCTGTCGATCGAACTGGTCGGGATCGACGGTGCTGAGGTGCCGCATCGGCACATGCGCGCCTGCGGCGTGGACGACGGTGTGTACGCCGCCCTCGCCGGCGAACGAGTCGACGACGCTGCGTACCGCTGCGGCGTCGGTGATGTCGAGCTGCTCGGCGGTCACGCCATCCCCCGCGATTTCCGCTGCCTTGCCTGCGTTGCCGAGGTAGGTGAAGACCACCCCCGACCCACGCGCGACGAGCATCTGGACGATCTCGGCGCCGATCCCGCCGGTGCCGCCGACGACGATGGCCGTGCCCGGCAGCGCGCTGAAGTCGCCCATGAGCTCATATCGTTGCAGGGTCGACGCCGGGCAGGTGACGGAGTACCGCTACGCGGGAATCCAGTTGCCGTGGAGCTACAAACCGAATGTCGACCGGCCGTTCTTGTCAGTCGAAGTTGACGTCAACCACCCGAGACATCGACATCCTCTACATACCACTAGGCGCTAAGTGGTCGAACCTAAAGCACGCCCGTAAACGGCGCCGCCCAATTACCTTCAGAGCATCGTCAGACGCTCAATTATTCTCGACCGGCACTTCCTCGGCAGGGGAGTCAGAGGCCGGCTCGGGGTCGGACTCGAAATAGTCAAGGTTCCCAAGGATGCGATCCCGGACCTTATTCCACACGCTCGGCGTAGGTATCCCGTCAGGACCACGAATCAGCCCGTGCGCCCTACCGACGAGAGGATCATCTGTCGGATTCTCGATTACACCCGTCTCGGAACGAACATGACGCGCCGCGAAGCGTGCAACGCCGTGAGTGCTCCAATCTTTGCACAAATCAAAGGTTTTCAGTCCGTGACGAACCAGCAAACCTCGAATCGAGATGGATAAGCCATCAGGCTCATCCGCAATCCTGAATGCGGCCGTGGTCGGCCGCTTCTTTCCGGTGACCGGATCCACGACCTTGAGATGGCTTGGCTTATCCGGAACACGCCGATAGAGCTGCTCATCATCCGCGAACTGGTCATCGTCGTAGTCCCCAGCCGACCCCCGTTTAATCACATCCGGTCAACGAATTAGACTGCGCCACTCGGGATTACGGCGTTCCACTTCCTTCGAAAACTGGTTCAGCGAGTGTTCCAAGCCGATCAGCGGCAACTCGGTACCCTCGTCCGAATACGACTCACACGCGATGTTCCTCGCCGACCACCAATACCAGGACTGGTAGACGATGATGGTCAGTGACATCTCTTCTGCCACCCAGTAGAAGGACAGAGCGTCGTCGTCGGGTGAGATCGCTGCATCCACAGTATTGAGCTTGAACAGGAACTTGATCAGTTCCTTCCCCCGCGTAGCGATAGCTGAACTCACATAACCCTCGATGACCAGCCTGTCGATTGCCGCATATCCACGCTTAGCTGCCTCACCAGTAGGCGAAGGGGCGGTGTCAGCATCGTCCCAATCGTGGGCGTCGACTTTCGCCTCCCATGCCCCACGGAAGGCCGCGTGACGATGCGCAGATTGACCGGAAAATGTAGACCAATCTGTATCGGCGACCGTCATGATCTTGCCTCCCAATCGCTCTTCATGGTCTCACTGAAGCTGGACTCGAACGTCTGATTCTCCAGGTTGTGAGCGGCATCCAGCAACTTCCTCGCCAACTCCGTTGCGCCAACTGGCAACCTGGCCGCATCGTCAGCGGGCGCCGCCACTGCAAAGATATCGACTTCAGGGGGTTGTTCCTTACCGGCGTCCATTTGAACATTCACTGCGCGCTTCGTCCCGTCCACCTCGTCTTCTCGGTACACACGGAAGCCGAAGTGCACGGCATCATCGAGCATCGTTGTTGTGTTCGCTTGCCCTGACAGAAAGGTGCTCAGCCAACGCTGTCCGCCGATTCCGTCGAGGGTGTTGGTGTAGTAACACTGACATCCTTCGACCACCACTGTGCTGTCGGACGATGAGTCCACCACCCGCACAAACTCGGAAAATCGCTCAATGAGCTCGTCCGCAAGGGTTGCGTAACCCGGATATCCACTGTTCTCGACGTCGGCGTCAAACTTCCAGGTCAAGGAGAACTGATCGAACTGAAACCCCAGCGTGCGGGAAAGCGAGCTATCAGCTAACTGTGCGGCTGGCATAGGCCAAGTCAGCGCAAACAAATCGGCGTGAGGCACCATGTCGGTTCGACGCGTTTTCGGCGCCGCCTGCTTGAACCCCGGATATGCATCCGCCCACTCGTTGCGAAGCTGGGTGATGACTCCCAAGTCGAGATCGAACGGCTTAAAGTACACGGTGAAGACGGTCAACCGCACTGGCGGACGTCCGTACTGCCTATCCCCCACCGCTGCCATGTTGCTCATAATTGCATAAACGCACGACACACAGGGTTTGTGCCTCTACTCGTGTCTGATCTCTTGCGGGCGCAAGTCGCAGGTGACGGAGTACCGCTACGCGGGAATCCAGTTGCCGTGGAAGCCGTATGGCACCCGGCGCGGCAGCTGGATTCGGGCCACCGGCTTACCCGCGAAGTCCGACGCATCCAGGATCACCAGATCGCTTCCGTCCCGTGCGCCGTCGTAGACGTAGGCGATATACCAGCCGTTGCTTTCGTCGGCCGGTCCCGACGTCGACGGGACGAAGACCGCCTCCCCCGGCCCACCCGGCACCAGTCCGGTGCTGAAGCGGTGCTCGACGGCGCTGCCGTCGGTCAGGTCGTGACGCACCAGGCTCGCGTCGCCGACGGAGACCGAGTAGCGGGCGGGCAGGCCGGCCAGCCGGTCGTCGATCCGCGGGAATTCCACCGCGCGGTCGTCGAGCTGACGCTCGCTGACCGTGCCGTTCTGCAGGTCGATCGTCCAGCTCCACATCACCGCATTGGCGTCGAAACCGCCGTTGTCCCGCCACAGTTCGGCGTAGCGAACCGCCTGCAGCACAATCGATTTACCGTCAGCGGACTCGTGCGCATTCGTTACGTGGAAGACGTAACAGGGGTCGATCTCGAACCAGCGAACCTCACCGAACGGATCATCGCGCCGCAGCACACCGAGCCGGGCGCCGTAGTCGTCGTCCCATCGGTAGGGCATGTCACCTTCGCCGCGCATCGCGATGTCGAGGTTGAACACGATCGGCAGGTCCATGAAGATCACGTGCTCGGCGGTCATCGCGAAGTCGTGCATCATGGTGTGCGCCTTGACGTCCAGTGGACGGTTGACGGTCAGCTCGCCGTTGGCGTCGGCGCGGTGATAGGTGACGTACGGCTCGAAGATGCTGCCGTATCCGAAGAAATGCAGTTCCCCGGTGGTCGGGCAGATCTTCGGGTGCGCGGTCATCGAGTTCTGCAGCTTGCCGTCGAAGTCGTAGCAGCCCACCGTGTCCAGTTCGTTGGTGATCTCGTACGGGAACGAGGACTCCACCAGCGCGAGCGTCTTGCCGGCGTGGTTGACGACGTGGGTGTTGGCGACCGCGGCCCGCAGGTCACGCGTCCCGTCCTCGCGGTAGAGCGGGAACGGGTCGACGAAGCTGTCGGTGCGCACCCACCGATTGCGGTACCACTTGGCCGCGCCGTCTTCGATGCGGACGCCGTGGATCATCCCGTCGCCGGTGAACCAATGGCTGTTGGCCTCCCGGGGGTTCGGCCCGTTGCGCAGATACCAGCCGTCGAGCTCGGTCGGAATCGTGCCCTCGACGGGCAGGGTGTATTCGGTGAGTTCGTCCGGCACCGGCGCGTAGTTACCACGCTGGAAGAACTGCCCCTCGGCGGGCAAGTTGGTTGAGTCGGTCGTGGTGTCCGTCATGCCGCTAACTGTGACAGTCCACTGATGACCTGTCAATGGTGGTACGTGAGATATTCCAGAACTGACATGTCGAGCTTTACGATGGTCGCGTGAGTCTTCGGTACGCGGCACTGGGCCTGCTCGCCCAGGAGCCCGGCAGCGGGTACGACCTGCTCAAACGCTTCGATGTGTCGATGGCCAACGTGTGGCCGGCGACCCAGAGCCAGCTCTACGGCGAGCTCAACAAACTCGCCGATGCCGGCCTGATCGAGGTCACCGACGTCGGCCCGCGCGGACGCAAGGAGTACCGCGTCACCGATGCCGGACGTCAGGATCTTCTGCGCTGGATGACCAACCCCCAGGATGACCCGCCCTACCGCAGCGCCGAGTTGCTGCGGGTGTTCCTGCTCAGCGAAATGACTCCCGAGCAGGCCCGGGCCTACATGGTCTCGGTCGCCGAGCATGCCGAAGCCGAGCTCACCCGCTACGAACAGGTGCGCGACTGCATGGAGTGGGGCGACACCGACGTCGGGTTCTACGGACGCGCGGCCTTGGAATTCGGACTGCGAGTAGAGGCCATGGAGGCCGACTGGGCGCGCTGGGTGGTCGAGGAAATCGACCGGCGATCCAACTAACCGTTGCATCGCGATAGTTTCCGATATATCGTCAACGTATCGGAAACGCATTCGGCGTTTCCAGACCAGAAACGAGAATCTCTATGAACACCCCATTTCCCCAGTTCGGAGGCCCTGATATGGGCCGGCCCGGGTTTGGTCCCGGCTTCGGTCCGGGTTTCGGTTTCGCCCCCGCCGGCCGTGGCCGCCGGCACGGCCGCCGCGAATTCCGCGATCAACTGCGTGAGCAGTTCCGCGAGCACGGCGGTCACCACGACGGTCCGCCGTTCGGCCCGCGCGGCGGCTTCGGTCCCGGCTTTGGTCCCGGCTTCGGCCCGGGCGGCTTCGGTCCCGGTGGCGGCGGACGCGGCGGTCGCCGCGGACATGGCCGCGGCCGAGGTCGTCGCGGTGACGTGCGTGCCGCCATCCTCAAACTGCTCGCCGAGCGGCCGATGCACGGCTACGAGATGATCCAGGAGATCGCCGAGCGCACCCAGGATCTGTGGAAGCCCAGCCCCGGCTCGGTCTATCCGACCCTGCAGCTGCTGGTCGACGAAGGTCTGCTGGTGGCAAGCGAATCCGAAGGCAGCAAGAAGCTCTTCGAGCTGACCGACGACGGTCGCGCCGCCGCCGACAAGATCGAGACCGCCCCCTGGGACGAGATCACCGAAGGTGCCGACCCCGGCCAGGTCAACATCCGTGCCGCCGTGGGCCAGTTGTTCGGCGCCGTGCGACAGGCGGCTTTCGCTGCCAACCCGGAGCAGCAGCAGCGCATCATCGACATCGTCAACACCGCGCGTCGCGAGATCTACCAGATCCTTGGCGAATCCGAGTAACCAGAAACTTGGGCGCGGTTTCGTGCGCACACCCTCTTTGCCAGGCTGGTTGTGAGTCAGTTCGCGACCAGTTCTAGGAGGGTGTG
>NZ_PDHO01000002.1 GCF_002887815.1 Mycobacterium sp. ENV421
CACCCATCATCACCGCCAATGACGCCGACATCCTCATCCATAGCGACGGGCAACAGTCGGTTCACCGGCCAGAACCGGATCCGCGGTAGCGACGACCGCGTCATGGCAGGTGTTCCAGCTACAGCCGTAGGCGGCACCCACCGCCTTGACCGAACGGTGGTCGTCGAGGACCACTGAAGCCATTTCACCCTTGGCTCGCACCGTCACTCGGGCCCGCGGCGGGATCGATGGAGTCGACTCTGTAAACGATCTCCGATTGCAGGATGCGTTGGTGCATAACCATTTCCGCTTGCGCCACACGATCCGGGGAGCATCGTGGCCGATCCTGATGTCCCGGGGCCGGGTGCTCACCCAGCCCTTTGATCGCAACGACCGGACCGCGCAACCAGGGCACACTCCGACCCACTGGGCGGCGGTCACAACGTGCACGGTGCGGATCTGATCGGCACCGACATACACGGACTGCACGACGACACCGTCGAGTCCGAACAGCAGGGAACCACTAGTCTGGGGCATGCTCGCGCCTTTGCTTCTGGATGCGTAGAGAACACCCAGTTGACAAGGGCGCGAGCCCTCAATCAGTCACCGACACGAATCCGATCGGTCACACCAGACCCCCACCAAGTCGGAAGAGCCCGGAAACATCGCCGGTGCTGGAACCGGGAACCGTCCGGGCGCTCGGCGTGCACCCGCACGTCGTACCGGCGTCGGTCTTCGTCTCTACGGGCTTCACCCAATCCGGTCGTCTCGCCATGCGGCTGATGATGCCGCGTCGCAGCGGCTACCACCTCCTGGACACTGAGCATCGGGGTCACCCTCGCCGTCCCCGGCGAATCCGTCACCGATACCACCGCACGCGCCGACACAGCCATGTATCAGGCCAAACATGCGGGCGACAACACCGTAAGCACCATCTGAGTCGCCACGGTTGATCAATTGCCGCTAAGGCTCTGAGCTGCAATAACGCTGGTGGGCGCGGACGGTATCGAACCGCCCACCGCTGGTGTGTCTAATTGCCGCTGCGGAGCGTTCGCTGCTTCGGTGACGGCCACACCGAACTGCGGGATCAGCGGACCAGAATTGCCGGGACGGGTCAGTGGGTCATGCACGAATCCAGCGGCCTTCAGGGCTGGAACACCGAGGCCGAGCGACATGAATAATACCCCTACGGGTATATTGTGGGTGAGTAGCCATACGGAAGGAACTGCCATGACAACCACCGAGAATCCGGCACCCGCAACCAGCATGCCCAGGATCGGCGACCCAGCCCCTGAGTTCACCGCGGAGACCACCCAAGGTCCGATCAACTTCCCCGCCGACTACAAGGGGAAGTGGGCCATTCTCTTCTCACACCCGGCCGACTTCACCCCCGTGTGCACCAGCGAATTCATCACTTTCGCCTCGATGCAGCAGGAGTTCCGTGCCTACAACACCGAACTGGTCGGACTGTCGGTGGACGGTCTCTACAGTCACATCGCCTGGCTGCGCACCATCAAGGAGAAGATCACCTTCAACGGTTTGAGCGGTGTGGAGGTGACATTCCCGCTGATCGAGGACATCACCATGGAGGTCGCGAAGAAATACGGCATGATCATGCCGGGCGAGGCTTCTACCAAGGCCGTTCGGGCGGTGTTCGTCGTCGACCCGGCCGGCACGATCCGCACGATCATCTACTACCCCCTGAGCACAGGCCGCAATTTCGATGAGCTGCTGCGATTGATCAAGGCCCTGCAGACCGCGGACGCCTTCGGGGTCGCGACACCGGCCGACTGGCGCCCGGGCGACCCGGTGATCGTCCCGCCCGCCGGATCTTGCGGTGTGGCCACCGACAGGATGGCCGGCGCCGAAGATGGTGTCGAATGCGAAGATTGGTTCTTCTGCACCAAACAGCTCTCCGCCGACGAGGTCGAGTCGACGATCCGGGTTGGCTAGGGCGCCCGCGTCAATGGGTGGTTCGACGTCGACTCAGTGGTATGACCACGGAACCCGGCGCGCGTTAAGCCGCAAACTCAACCGATCTGTCGTCCGGAGCCATAACCTGGCTGGGCCTCGATTAGTCCCTAACTCGTCAGCAAGGAGCCTCAAATGCCTAGAAGCGTCGGTGAACGATATGAGTGCGAAGAATGTGGAGCGCTGCTCGTCTATGAGAAGGCGTGCCCCTGCCCGCCGGGGAAGGGACACGCCGAAATTTGCTGCGAGAAGCAGATGAAGCACGTGACGTAGTAGTCAAAAGAACTGTCGGGACCCATCCACGAACGGGTTGCGCGGCGCGCCCACCGCACGTTTTGGCCAG
Source organism: Mycobacterium sp. ENV421 (assembly GCF_002887815.1). Taxonomy (GTDB): domain Bacteria; phylum Actinomycetota; class Actinomycetes; order Mycobacteriales; family Mycobacteriaceae; genus Mycobacterium. The sequence goes on from NZ_PDHO01000002.1 coordinate 2,294, forward strand.
TGAGTGTCTGACAGTAGTAGCCGTAGGGCGCTGCTCAACTTTGCTTCATCCCGGCGACGGCTGCCGCTCGCAGTGCCGCAACCCGGTCGATCGTCGTGCCGGGACCGTTGAACAACGCCGAGCCCGCGCAGAAAGCCGTCGCACCGGCGCGGGCAGCCGCCCCGATCGTTGCGCTGTTGATTCCGCCGTCCACTTCGAGTTCGACTTGCAAACCGCGGCGCTCGATTTCGGCGTGAGCCGCGGCGATCTTGGGTTCCATCGCCGCCAGATACTGTTGGCCGCCGAAGCCCGGGTCGACGGTCATCACCAGCAGCAGGTCGGTCAAGTGCAGCACGTTGGTCACCGCCTGCAGGGGTGTGGCGGGATTCAGCGCTACCCCGGCCCGCGCGCCCAGATTACGAATGGCAGAAAGTGTGTGTTGCAGCTTCCGAGTTGCCTCGGCGTGCACGATGACGATCTCGCACCCTGCTTCGACCCATCTGGGCAGCATCGGGTCGGGATCGTCGACCATCAGGTGCGCTTCAAAGCCCACGCTCACATGTCTGCGATTAGCGGCGATAACGTCGGGCCCGAACGTCAGGTTCGGCACGAATCGGCCGTCCATCACGTCCCACTGGATGCGGTCGACGCCCGCCTTCTCCAGCTGCTTGACTTGCTGGCCGAGCTCTGAAAAGTCCGCCGGCAAAACCGAGGCGACGAGTATCGGTGTGCGCATCCACTCAACCTCCCCGTGGTCCCCAGCGACGCTGGGGGGCTTGTCGAACCAGGCGTCCTAGGCTCGGGGCTGTGGGCTGGGCCGCAATCAGCTCGCGCACCGTGGCTCGGGCTCTGCCCGGGCCGTCTTCCCACCTTGTGTTGCTTGGTCGGCGTTGCCGCGCAGCACCCGGAGGGGCTGTCGGGTTCAGCTTTCGCTGGTGTCCGTTTCGCGGAGTTCGCCGAGTTCACGGCGGATGCTTGTGATTTCTGCTTCGAGCTCGTGCAGGTGGTCGGCCAGTTCCTCGGCATTAGCTCGGCGGCGCCGGCGGTGGCCGTACGGTTCGGCGGGCGGGTAGTACACCGGCGGCGGGGGTGCATACCCCGCCGGGGGCGGATAGGCATACCCCTGGTGGTGCCACGGGCCGTGTCCACACCAACAACTCATGAGCGTCTCCCTTCTTGTTTTCTATTTCGGCCCGGGCATCGCGCCATTGTCGTGCGGTACTCGGGCGATGATCACCGGTGCACCAACTTCAGTGCAACGTTGCGCATCTGTGCATCGCGCGCGACCCATCCGAGTGCCGCGGTAGAGGGCGGTGAACCATCGACACCGACCACGATGCCCAGGCGGCGATGTTGAACTGACATTCGAGCCTCCTCTTCGAACGCCGCCCGCAGAAAGTCAATGACAGACCAGCCGCTCCCGGAGTCCATCGGCTTAGCAGCCGCAGAAATCGGGGCAGGACGCCGTTAGTCCCTATCCCATGGACATTAGTGCCTCGTGAACCGAGCTGGTAGGGCCAAGCGACCCTTCATGACCGAGCATCGGCGAGAGGTCCGGGCCGATAGTGTTTGTCCATGTCGGTGTTGGGCTGGATCGTGGTGGCGGGGCTGGCCATGAGCGCCGTGGCGCTCATTGGTGGCGCGGCCCTGCTGATGCCGGAACGGCTGTTCTCGCCGATCGTGATGCCGTTGGTGGCGCTGGCGGCCGGGGCACTACTGGGTGGGGCGCTGTTTCACATGCTGCCCGAATCGATTGCGCTGATCGGCAACCACCTCTCGGTATATGCGTGGGTCGCCGCAGGAATCGTCTCCTTTCACGTGCTCGAACAGTTCCTGCACTGGCACCATTGTCATCGCCCGATCACCGAGCACCGCCCCCTGGGCTATATGATCCTTGCCGCCGATGGGCTACACAACCTCATCGGCGGACTGGCGGTCGGTAGTGCATTCATTGTCGATATCCGCCTGGGCATCGTGACCTGGTTGGTGGCAGCGGCCCACGAAATCCCCCAAGAGCTCGGCGATTTCGGGATTCTTGTACACAGCGGCTGGAGTGTGCGACATGCCTTGCTCTACAACGTCGCCTCGGCACTGACCTTCCCGCTTGGCGGATTGCTGGCATACGGCCTCGCCGGGCAGGTCAATGTCGCGGTCCTCGTACCATTTGCCGCCGGCAACTTCATCTACATCGCACTCACCGATCTCCTACCCGAAATCACCACCTCACCGATCCCCCGAAAAAAGATCACGCACACCCTCAGCTTCGCCACCGGGCTCTTGCTGCTCTGGGCCATCGCGATACTGGCATAACCCCCAATCGCGCCGACTTCGAGACAGGAACCAAATACATCTCGTTTCTCTACAAACGAGACACGGTGTCGTGCCAGTCGGACAACCGTGATGTGTTCCCGGCACCTCGTTCACCATCACCAAATGGCCGGCCACGGCCCCTATTAGCCCTGGCCCTCCGAACAGACTGACCACATTTTTCGGAGTCGTGGCCCAGTATGTGGGCTGGCGAGGCGCTGCGCCGGGCATGCATGGAGCAGCAGGAACTCTTCTACGAGGGAACCGGCCGCATCCTTGACCGCTGTTACAAACGAGCTGGAAAGGAGAAGCCCGGACTGTTCGTCACCAACTCGATCCATTGCCACCCACCCGGCGATCGGACTGGGTGCCGGTCGCGATGATGTGGGCGTTGAAGGTGACGCCGGTCAACGATGGTTGCGACGGGGCGGGGACTCCGCCGACAACTTCTCAGGCTAAGGCAAGCATCGACGTGCCGGCGGAGCGTCAGCGGTACCGTCCGCGATACCGCTCAGCCGAATCGTCGCGGACGGCGGTTGCGAAGTCCAGACGCTCATCTCGCAGGTAGCCCACAATGCCAAGGGCCGTAGCGAGTGCCCCAGCCACCCAGGCCGTCCAAGCAATATTGGACCCCGCGAACCCGGCCACCCAGGGCGACAAGAAGAGCGCGAAGCCGATCAAGGCGAGCGTCAGGAAATCGTGGGTTGGCTCGGAGGAGAGCAACGACCAGACGGCGACCACGGCGATCAACCCGCCCAGACCGACGGTGACTGCGGTCCCGGCTGCCGTCGAGTGGAACGCGATACCCAGAAGGACGCTGGTGAGTCCCACGATCAACGCCAGCCGCCCAATCCAGTAACTCCAAGGGTTCCGCAGTCGTTGGCTGTCTCCCGGCTCACTGATGCCGTACTCGGTCGGCGTCCTGTCATGCGTCCAGCCGATGCCACCGAGGATTGCCGTTAGGCCCCCAGCCACCCAGCACGTCCAGGAGGCCCCCGGGTCGTAGTTGTAGGCGTTGCCAGCGAACGGAGCGACGAACATGGCCAGGCCGACCACTACCAAGCCCCAGTGATCGGGAGTCCGGTTGTGGGCGAGGATGGACAGTGCCCCGAATAGGGCAATGAATGCGCCGAAGCCGAATGCGGATCCCTGGCCAAACTGAGTCGAACTGACCGCGAACGCCAACACCGCAGCGCAGACGCCGATGGCTACCGCGACCCAGCCGATCCACAGCCTCGAATTCACAGATACCAAATTTACGCCATTGCCGAACAGAACACGCGGAAGCCGAGCGTGACTGAGAGGACTTCTGGGCCGCCACGCGCCCAGTTGAATTCACCGCGACAGTTGAACAGCACGCCGGCCACCTCGCCCGAGCCCATGCCTTACGCGGAGCCCACGCTGCCCATCTGGCCAGCGCTTTGGCAGTCGGCGACCGCAGCCTGATCGTCGCCGTTTGGGACCGGAGCCTGCACACCGGAGCCCAAGCCGCCGGGTGCCGAGTCGCTCCCGCCCAGCTCGACAACTAGCCCGACCGCCCGACGTTTAGAGTGAGTCAACAGCAGCGCGGACGATCAGGTACCGATTCGTCAGGTCTCAACCCGTGTCGCAGATGGCCAAGCCCCTCGGACACAATTTGTTAGCCATTAGGGCAGCAGAATCGGTCTGAGCTCGACTAGGTCGGGGTTTTTATATTTGCTAACGTCGATTGGGATCGCGTTGATGTCCAGCTCTGTCCTACGACTCTTACGTGCATCACAGTTGGGCTGTCGTCGTCTAGATCTGCCTCCACGGCCGCCCCGATTGTGCTTACTGGCAGGTCGTCAATTGCTGCCCGCCTAACACCGCACCAGCGCGTACAGCACAGGCTTCTCATGTGCCGAATGCGCCGTCTATCTCCGGACTGTCCGAGGAACTCGGCTTTCCACACGGACACGTACTTCCCCTCCGACAATACCGGCACGTTACCGGGCCAGGACGCCCTTGGTACCTTGCACCACCAGCGGCGGCTCAGCTGCTTTGCAGCCGTGAGTCGGCGATCTGAAAGGCAGGCGGTACATGATCAATCGGGAGAGCACGGATGAGGGCGGCGGCGGTTTTTCGAGCCCGACCGTTCTCGATGTCCAGGGTTCCGGTGTCCAACCGCCGGTGGCCACTCGGGTCCGTCGGGCGTTCTGGCTGCTGGAGCGCTTCGTGCCCGCATTGGGGTCGCGGTGGGCAATCGAGCTGTGGTGCACCCCACCGGTCATGGAGTCAAGTCTGCGCATGCCGCCCGGCGTTCCGCCCGGCCGCCCACTGGAAGCGCTCTGGAACGGGCATCGCATCGTCGGGGAGGCCTGGGGCGAGGGGCCGCCGGTCTATCTCGTGCACGGCTGGGGCGGGCGCCGCCCGCACCTTGGCATGTTCATCAAACCTCTCGTCGAGTGCGGGTATCGCGTCATCGCATTCGACCTGCCCAGCCATAACGACTCCGATCCGGGCTCATTGGCACCGGGCCGCACCACCGCTATCGAGTGCGCCGAAGCGGTTGCAGCGATCATCCGGGAGCATGGGCCGGCCCGTGCTGTCGTCGCCCACTCCCTCGGGGCCAACGCGACCGTATTCGCGGCGGCGTGGGGCACGACGGTCGGGCGTTTGGTGTTCCTCGCGCCAATGGGAGAGTTCCCGATCTATCTGGATCTCTTCGCCGCGCGACACGGCTTCGGCCGACGGATACGCGCCGGCCTGCATCGCCGTCTCGAACGCCGTATCGGCATGCCTTTAGAGGACACCAACATGGTCCGGGTGGCCGCCCGGACCAACTATCCGCCGCTGCTGCTCATCCACGACCCCGATGACCCCGAGACTCCATATTCGACAAGCGAAAAAGTTGTCGCGTCCTGGCCAGGCGCGCGTTTGATGACGACACGGGGGCTCGGCCGGCTGGCGCATTTCCGAATCCTGAGGCACCGCCCCGCGATTCGTGCGGGCGTCGAATTCATCGGTCCCGCACCGGTTTAAGCATGCTGGGGGACCCTGCCTGATCGGGGTGATCACTGGTCGTCTGGGCGGCATTGTCAGGTTGTGTGAATGCCGTGTTGATGCACGCACGCGGTCCGGTAGTTGGTCGCGGTCGGCGGCAACGGGTGCGACGTTTTGTGCAGTGCGGGCCCGCTTATCAGGGGTGACGATGATCGCGCGCATAAGGTCGACGGCGTCATGGCCGCTGACGCGGGGGCACTCGGCGCGGGTATTCGGCGCCAGGGGGCGATGCGGTCACCGCCTCAATTGCCAAGTCACAACCCGTGTCGCAGATGGCCAAGTCCCCCCTCGGACACTTTCTCTAGAGCCGGACGGCGATCTGAATGCCGTCGGCGATCGGCAACGTCATCGTCGCGTAGCCGTTGGCGTGATCACCCAGGTAAGCCAGCAGCGGTCCGTGCACGTCCCGGCCGAAGTCGGCGGTGACGTCGTCGATCAGGATCGGGGTGCCGGCCCGCAGGTTCGGCTCCAGCACCCGCAGGACATCGAGCGCCAAATCCGGCCAGCCGTCCAGCAGCACCAGGTCCGGGGCCCACGGGATGTCCGCGAGCGTCTCGCGGGCGTCGCCGCGGCGCAGCTCGATGAGGTCGGCGACACCGGCTTCGGCGAAGTTGGCCAGCGCGGCGTCGGCCTTGTCCTGCTGCAGTTCGGTGGTGATCACCCGGCCGCCGCCGTTGTCGCGGACGGCGCTCGCCAGATGGATCGTCGACACCCCGAACGACGTGCCGTATTCGATGACGTTGCGGGCGCCGATCGCCCTGGCCAGCAGATACAGCAGCTGCCCGCCGGCGCCGGAGACGGACATGTAGACGTCCTTGAACATGTCAGCGCGCTGGGCGGCGTCAAGGTCCCACGGCGAGCGCGGTGCGTCGAGCACCGTCGCCATGACGGCCTCGTCACCGGTCTCTTCACTCGACAGAAGGCGTTGCAGGACAACCGAAACCGCGGGGCTTGTCAGGGAGTTGTTTGTCATGAGCTCAACGTATGCTCGATGCTGGATTACCTCCAGTGCATCATTGATAAGTAGGGATTATCAGAAATGGAATCCACACACGACCTCGATATGAACCTGCTGCTGGCGCTCGACGCTCTGCTCGAGTTCCGCAGCGTCGGTGTGGCGGCCGAGCGACTGCACACCTCGGCGCCGGCGATGAGTCGCACACTCGGCCGGCTACGGCGCCGACTGGACGACCCGGTGCTGGTGCGAGCCGGCAGACAGATGACGCCGACGCCTCGGGCGCTGGCCATGCAAGCCGACGTTCGCGATGTGATCGACCGCGCCCGAACACTTTTCGCACCACCCGAAGCCGTTGAACCTCGCTGGTTGTCGCGCACGTTCTCGTTGCAGGTCGGCGACATCGGGATGCTGAGCACCCTCGCCGAAAGGCTCCTCACGCGAGTGCGTACTGAAGCTCCGGACGTGGTCGTGCGCTTCGTCGGCGAAAGCCACGAAGACACCCACTCCCTGCGGGACGGCAGCGTGGACCTCGAGATCGGACAGACGAGTCATCTCGACCCGGAGATCCGGGTCGAGGATCTCGTCACGGACCGGATGGTCGGCGTCGTCCGGGCCGGCCATCCACTCCTGAAGCGGCGTGTCACGGTCAGACGGTTCGCCGATGCCGAACACGTCGTGTTCTCCCGCCGCGGGCGGCTGCGCGGGCCGGTCGACGAACTTCTCGCCGAGCACGGCCTGCACCGACGCGTCGCGGTGTGTGCACCCACTCCCGCGGGCGGGCTGTTCCTCGTTCGCGGAAGCGACCTGGTCGCCATGATGCCGGCCGGACTGGGACAGTCCGCGATCGAAGCGCTGAACCTCAAAAGCTTCCCGATCCCGCTGGAGCTGCCCCCGCTGACGATCAGCATGGCGTGGCATCCCCGCCACGATGCCGACGGCGCACATCGCTGGCTCCGGCAGTGCGTGCGGGAGGCACTGTGAGCAGCGGCGTAACGGTGTCGATCGCCCGGCCCACTACGTGGGGACGGTGACGAAGGGAGAACGCCCCGATGACTGGTCCGAGCTACGATTTCGCGGGTCTGCGCGCATTGTTCATCAACTGCACCCTGAAACGTTCACCCGAGCCGAGCAATACCCAGGGGTTGATCGACATCAGCACCTCGATCATGGCTCGGCACGGAGTGGCCGTCGACGTGGTGCGAGCTGTCGACTACGACATCGCCACCGGTGTATGGCCTGACATGCGTGACCATGGATGGGCCACCGACGACTGGCCGCAGGTGTTCGAAAAAGTCCTTGCCGCAGACATTTTGGTGCTCGCCGGGCCGATCTGGCTCGGCGACAACAGCTCGGTGATGAAGCGGGTGCACGAGCGACTCTACGGCGGTTCACACCTCCTCAACGACGCTGGGCAATACCTGTACTACGGCCGCGTCGGCGGGTGCCTGATCACCGGCAACGAGGACGGGGTGAAGCACTGCGCACAGAACGTCCTCTACACCCTGCAGCACATCGGCTACACCATCGCCCCGCAGGCCGACGCCGGATGGATCGGCGAAGCAGGTCCCGGACCGTCTTACCTCGACCCGGGTTCGGGCGGCCCGGAGAACGACTTCACCAACCGCAACACCACCTTCATGACATGGAATCTGATGCATATGGCGCAGTTGCTGCGCAGCGCCGGTGGCCTACCCGCCTACGGGAATGTGCGGTCGGGCTGGGACGCGGGCTGCCGCTTTGATTTCGCCAATCCGGAATACCGCTGAGCGGATAACATTCCGTCTCGATGCCCGGGACGGAAGACGACGAGACAGCACTCGTCGCAGCACTGCGGGCCGGCGACGAGATGTCCTTCGCCCGGCTCGTCGACCGCTACACTCCCGCTATGCTGCGGGTGGCCCGCGGCTATGTGCGCACCCACGAATCGGCCGAAGAGGTGGTCCAAGAGACCTGGATCGCCCTGATCAAAGGCATCGAGAAGTTTGAAGGCCGATCATCGCTTCGCACTTGGCTTTTCACGGTGATGATCAACATCGCCAAGACCCGCGGCGTCCGAGATCAGCGGCACTCCGATGCCGAGATGGCGGCGGCGGGGGGCACTGTCGACTCGAGCAGATTCCGTCCCGTAAGCGACCCGGACTGGCCCGGACATTGGAAGGACGACCGGGCGCCGGTCCCGTTCCCCGACACTCCCGAAGGCTCCGTGTTGGGAGCGGAATTTCTCGAGCTCGCACGTCGCGAATTGGACAAGCTCCCCGAACGCCAACGTATGGTCGTCACCTTGCGCGACCTTCTGGGGTTCGACTCTGCAGAGGTGTGCGAACTGCTCGAACTCAGCGTCGCCAACCAGCGCGTTCTGCTGCATCGCGGCCGCGCCGCGATCAGACAGTCGCTCGAGGACTACGTGCGGGAGGCGCGATGAACGCCAAAGGCATGAACTGCAACGAATTGGTCGAGCTCGTCACCGCGTATCTCGACGGATCGCTGGACCCGACGACCAGGTCACGGTTCGACACGCACCTGCTCGACTGCGACGGGTGCGAGAACTACTTGCAGCAGTTCCGGATCACCATAGAAACAGTGGGCCGAATCGATCATGAACACGTCGACCCCGACTTCCGGGCCAAGCTGCTCAACGCTTTCCGCGACTGGCACTGACCGCTTCTGCCGATCGGTGTAACGCATCCGCATCCGCTGAACACTCTGGGTCGTACCATCCGGCGCCTCACCTGACGCGGCGCACGACCCGCAGGAGTTCCCCGTGAAGATCGCCCTTCCCGCTGCCGCGCTCGGCCTCGCCGTTGGCGTCGGTTTATGCACTGCAGGCATTGCGATGGCCGTCCCGATCACCAGCGGATCGGCGGCAGACGTTGTCAAAGCTCTGCAAGACCAGGGCTACAGCGTGCAATTCAACGGACCATCGACGACCATGCCGCTGTCCCGGTGCACCGTCAACGGCGTGCACGGCCTGACAGTCATGATGATGGCCGACGGCTCTCTGACGATGCGCATGGATCCAGCCAACCCCGGCGTGGCCTACGTAGACCTCTCCTGCCCGATCGGCAACTAGTCCACATGAACGGCGACGACCGCGACGAGCCACCCGTCGACCCGGGTGGTTATGGGTTCCCAAAGGTGTTGTGGCGCACTGTGGACAAACATCCGCCACCCGGGGCGGGACATCTCCGCCGATGGCGCAGCCCGTTGCGCGGCCCGTGGTTGACCTCGGTATTCGGCTTGGTGCTGCTGATCACCCTGCCCGTTGTCATCATCACCGGCCTACTCTCGTACATCGCGTACGGCCCCCAGTTCGGACAGGCGATACCCGTCGATGTCGGGTTTCTGAAACTGCCGACATTCGACTGGCCGACCAACCCGTCCTGGTTGTATCGGCTCACCCAGGGTCTGCATGTGGGGCTGGGCCTGATCCTGATCCCGGTGGTCCTGGCGAAGTTGTGGTCGGTGATCCCGCGCTTCTTCTCCTGGCCGCCCTCGCGCTCGCCGGCCCAGCTGATCGAACGTCTGTCGCTGATCATGCTGGTCGGCGGGATCCTCTTCGAAATTGTGACCGGCGTCCTGAACATCCAGTACGACTACATCTTCGGGTTCAGCTTCTATACCGCGCACTACTTCGGCGCGTGGGTGTTCATCGCGGGATTCCTCGTTCACATCGCCATCAAAATCCCGAAGATGCGAGCCGGGTTGCGGTCACTACCTTTTCGGCAGGTGCTGACCACCCCGGTGGCCGAAACCCGTGCGGAACCAGCGGACCCCGACGGGCTGGTCGCCGCTGACCCCGCACCGGCCACCGTGAGCCGTCGGGGTGCACTGCTTCTCGTCGGCGCGGGCTCGGCGTTCATCGCCGCGATCACCGCCGGGCAGACGATCGGCGGGGTCACGCGGCATCTCGCGCTCCTCCTGCCGCGTGGCCGGGACCTCGGCAACGGACCGAACGACTTCGAGGTGAACAAGACCTTCGCCGCATCGCTGATCGATCCCCGTGCCACGACCGACGCCTGGCGGCTCACCGTGACCGGTGGACCGCGGCCTGTGGTGCTCGATCGTGCGGCGTTGCTGGCGATGACGCAGCACACCGCCACCTTGCCGATCGCCTGTGTCGAGGGGTGGTCCAGCACTCAGGACTGGACAGGGGTACCGCTGCGCAGTCTGGCCGTGTTGGCCGGGGTGCCCAATCCGGTCTCGGCGTACGTCCGCTCGCTCGAGCGGTACGGCTTCAACCAGGCGACGCTCCAAGGAAATCAGGTGTCAGCCCCGGATTCGTTGTTGGCGTTGAAAGTCAACGGTGCCGACCTGTCCCCCGATCATGGGTACCCGGCGCGCATCATCGTCCCCGCCCTGCCCGGCGTGCACAGCACCAAGTGGGTCACGTCGATCGACTTCAGGACGGTGTGAGATGTCGTCGTTCAGGTCGGTGTTCCGCGACGTCTATGGCTCGCATCCGCTCCACCTGCTCACGTTGACAGCCGGATTCGCCCTGTTCACTTATGTTCTCGTCACGCTGGGTCCTGACCAGCTATGGAACCCCACCACGTGGTGGCAGTCGATCGCGGTGTGGTTCGCGGCCACCATCGTCGCTCATGATCTGGTCTTGTTTCCGCTCTATTCGCTTGTCGACCGCGTTCTGGTGGCCGCGCTCCATCACCGACCAGTCCCCATCACCACCACGGCGACCGTCCCGCTGATCAACTATGTGCGGGTCCCGCTGATGGGTGCGGCGTTGACGTTTGTCATCTTCCTGCCCGGCATCGTCGAGCAGGGCGCCGTGAACTTTCATGCGGCCACCGGCTTGACCCAGGCCCCCTATCTGGGACGCTGGCTTCTGCTGACGGCAGCGCTGTTCGGGGCGAGCGCGGTTGCCTACGGGGTCCGGGTGGCACGCGCGGCGATGAAACCGACTGTGAGCATCCGCCCGGCGAGCCAGTCCTAGACCGAGTCAGGCGTGCTCGCGCGCCCCCGCGTCTTGACCAGACTCGCCACCGTCGTCACCAGCAGCACCACCCCGATCACGCCGATCGACATGCCCGTGGAAATCTCGGGGACCGCGACATGTTCGCCGCCGTTGATGAACGGAAGGCTGTTCTCGTGCAAGGCGTGCAGCACGAGCTTGACACCGATGAACGCCAGGATCAGCGCCAGCCCGTAAGACAGGTACACCAGGCGGTCCAGCAGACCACCGATCAGGAAGTACAGCTGCCGCAGCCCCATCAAGGCGAACGCGTTGGCGGTGAACACGATGTAGGGCTGCTCGGTCAGCCCGTAGATCGCCGGGATCGAGTCGAGGGCGAACAGTACGTCGGTGAAGCCGATTGCGATCAGCGCCAAAAACATCGGTGTGACGGCGCGGCTACCGTCGACCGTGGTGAGGAACTTATCGCCGTCGTAGGTGTCGGTCGTCGGGACGAGGCGGCGCACCAGGGCGATGATGCGGCTGTCGCGCTTCTCCTCGACCTCCTTCTCGTGACCGGCCTCCTTCGCGAGCTTGATCGCGGTGAGCACCAAGAAGAGTCCGAAGAGGTAGAACACCCAACTGAACGTGCTGATGGCCGCGGCGCCGACGGCGATGAACCCGGCGCGCATCACCAGCGCCAGCACGATCCCGATCAGCAGCAGCTTCTGCTGGAATTCCCGCGGCACCGCGAACGTGCCCATGATGACCGTGAACACGAACAGGTTGTCGACGGATAGGGCTTTCTCGGTGACGTACCCGGCGAAGTACTCGCCGGCGAATGTCCCACCCCACAGCCACCACACGACGAACCCGAATGCCACCGCCAGGCCGATGTACACCGACGACCAGATCGCCGACTCTTTGAACGTCGGTTCGTGCGGCACCCGCACGTGGGCGTAGAAGTCAAACACGAACAGCCCGAGGATGACTGCGCACGTGATGAACCAGACCGATCCGGTGATGTCCATGACATCCATTATTCGTTATTAGCCAGCCTTGACCGCGAGCACAGGTTTCGGGCATTCCATCAGCACTTGTTGCGCGACGCTGCCGAGCAGCAGTTTGCCAACAGGGTTGCGGTGCCGCAGGCCGATTACCAGTAGCTCGGCATCGGGGTGCTCCATCGCCTGCAGCAGTGCGTCGGAACTCCTCCGGATGCTTGGACAGCCTCTTCTCGGTGATGTAGCTCAGGAACGTGGGCAGCTCGACGCCGCCCGAACCGAGCGCCCGGATCTGATCCTGCTCGACGTCTACCTCCCCGACATGACGGGCCTGCAGGTGCTGCAGACGTTGCGCGCCGAAGGTGACCCGGTGCGCGTCATCATGATCACTGCCGCACGCGAATTGGACACCGTCAGCGGAGCTCTCGACGGCGGTGCCGCCGACTATCTGATCAAGCCGTTCGAGTTCGACCAGCTGAGAACCAAATTGGCGGCATTCGCCGCCCGCGCCGATGCGCTGGGCGCAGACCGTGGCATCGACCAGAGTTTCGTCGACACTCTGGTCGGACATTCCCCCGCATCCGGCGACTCAGCACCGATGCCCAAAGAGCTGGGAGCCGAGACCGCGCGACTGGTCCTCGCGCGGTCCGCGGGGCCGGCGAGCTGTCGGCAGCCGAATGCGCTGACCTGGTGGGCATCTCCAGGGTCAGCGCGCGCCGCCACCTCGAACACTTCCTGACCACCGGTGCGGTCGGACTGCGATTGCAGTACGGGGCCGGGCGCCCTGAGCGTCGCTATCACGCGGTGTAATTCTTCAGCGCGCGCCCGGGCCGGGCTGCTGGCATGATCTGTCGCTTATGGCAGTGCACCACCTCCCGGCGACCGCGCAGTCGGTGCAGTGGGGCTTCTTCGACCCACGGCAGGCTCCGGCACTGACCGTCGAATCCGGCGACCTGGTGACGATCGAGACGCTGACCCATCACGCCGGCGACGCACCCGATCTGCTGATGGACGAGCGCATTTCGCGGGTGTTCGCCGAGGTCGACGACCGCGGGCCGGGACCGCACATCCTCACCGGGCCGATCGCGGTCAGCGGCGCCCGACCAGGTGATGTGCTGCAGGTCGACATCCTGGAGGCCACCCCGCGCCTGCCGTACGGATCCAACCTGGCCGGCCACTGGGGCTACCTCTACGACGAGATCCCCGTCGAGCGGGTCACCATCTATGAACTCGGTGTCAACGCGCTGCAGGGACGGGCGCTGTTCGGCTACGACTGGACGGCGACCCCGCTGGCCAACGAGCCGGGCACGATCGTGGCGCCCGACCCCGCGAGCCGCGAGCCTGCGCTGCCGGGAGTCGTGGTTCCGCTGCGACCGCACTTCGGCACCATGGGTGTGGCACCGGCGGATCCGGTGCGTGTCTCCTCGGTGCCGCCGGGCGACCACGGCGGCAACGTGGACAACTGGCGCATCGGCGCAGGCGGCCGGATGTACTACCCCGTCCAGGTGCCCGGCGCGCTGCTCTCGGTCGGCGACCCGCATGTCTCGCAGGGCGACGGTGAAGTCAGCGGTACCGCGCTGGAGTCATCGCTGAACGGGTTGCTGCGCTTGACGATTCGCCGTGATCTGCCGTTCACCGTGCCGGTTCTGGAAACCGCCACCGAGCTGCTGGTGCACGGCTTCGGAGACAGCCTGGACGCGGCGATGAAATGCGCGACGCTGCGCACTCTGCAGCTGCTGCGTTGTCACTTCGGGTTGTCGCGGGCCGACGCGTACTCGTTCATGTCGGTGGCGGTGGACTTCACCGTGACTCAGGTGGTCGACCAGCGTCAGGGCGTGCACGGCCGAATCGACAAGCGATGCTTCCCGCGGTGGCAGAATCCCGCTGCATGACCGGTATTCGGGCGTTCACGTTCACCCCGGCCGACGGTGTCCCGCCCGCGGTGGCGCCATTCGCCCACGCGACGACCGCAGGCCAGACCCTCTACGTCACCGGCCAGATGCCGACCGACACCAGCGGCACGGTGGTCGGTGCGGATGTCGCGTCGCAGACCGATCAGGTGCTGACCAATCTGCTGCGCGTCACCGAGCTGTGTGGCGGCGGCCTGGCCGACGTGGTCTCGGTGCGGGCGTTTCTGCTCGACTGGGACGACTACGCCGATTTCAACGCCGCCTACGCACCGTGGTTCCCCGACCGGCTGCCGAGCCGAACCTGCGTCGGCACGACCGGTCTGGCCGTGGGTGCCCGCGTCGAGATCGACTGGGTGTGCTGGCGCGACGACGGCTGGAGCTGAGTTCTAGGCCTGATCCCGCCCAGCGAGAATTGCCGTCCGGGACCGCCGCCGAGCATTAAAGTGCCTGGACATGGCGACGCGGTCAGCACTGGAGACCCTGAACCTCGACGACCTCACCGACCCCGTGCTGACCGAAACCCAGCGCCAAATCCTCGACTACACCGAGTCGCAGCACATCACCTTCGATATCGACGAGATGCTCGCCGAAGCGGTGCAGCAGGCCGGCAGTGATGATCTGGCCGACGGCGACGGTTTCGCCGACCGGTTGGCCGCCCACGTGGCGGCCATCGAGTCCGACACCGGGCTACGCCAGCTGATCCGAAGCAGTCTGCGCGCCAGAGTGATTCGCAAGCTTCGCAATCGGCTGTCGCTGACCGACCTGCTCAAGCGCTACCCGGAGATCGAATCCATCCCGATCGAGCGGCCACTGATCGTGGTCGGCATGCCCCGCTCGGGCACCACCCACCTGGTCAACCTGATCGCCCAAGACCGGCGCCGGCGGGCCCTGCCGTACTGGGAGGCCGAGGACCCGATTCCGACGCTCGGGCAGGGACCCGACGTGTTCGGTGTCGATCCCCGCTACACCCGGGTCAAGGCCGAGCACGAGGCGCTGATGGCCAGCACGCCGTACGTCGCGGCGATGCACGACAGGTTCCCCGAGGCCATCGAGGAGGAGGTGGAACTGCTCGACCTCGACATGGCCGGCTACGTCCTCGAGTGGCACGCTCGCGTGCCGGGCTGGCGCGACTTCTACCTCGGCCTGGACCACGTCCGTCACTACGGTTACCTGAAGAAGATCCTGCAGGCGCTGACGTTCCTGCGCGGCCCGCGCACGTGGGTGCTGAAGTCGCCGCAACATGCCGAGCAGCTCGGTCCGCTGATGACCACTTTTCCCGATGCCACCGTCGCCTTCACCCATCGCGACCCCGTCGCGGTGATCCAGTCGGCGATCACGATGATGGCGTACTCGGATCGGTTGCGCCGCACCAGCATCGACCCGGACTGGCTGGTCGACTACTGGACTGACCGGATCCACCGCCTGCTGACCGCCTGCGTGCGGGACCGGGATCTGGTGGCTGCCGACCGCAGCGTCGACATCAGCTTCCATCACCTCAACGGCAACGAGATGCCGGTACTCACCTCGTTCTACGAGCAAGCCGGGATCGACATCCCGCCCAAAGTGGCCACCCGATTCCTGGCCTACATCGACGACAACCGTCGCGGCGCCAAGGGGCGCATCCCCTACGACCTGCGACGACACTTCGGTGTCGAGCCCGATGACATGCGGTCACGGTTCGCGTTCTACTTCGACCGCTTCGACGTCCGCCCCGAGATCTGAAGGAACTCAGTGGAACCCCTGTACCGCAGCCGGCCCGGCGCCGACGCCATGGCTCCTGCCGCCGCCGAACACGCCGAGGAAGTCGCCCCCGGGATCTGGTGCTCGCCCGGACTGACCAACGCCTACCTGCTCACCACCTCCGAGGGCCGGGTGGTCGTCAACACCGGGATGGGATTCGAAGCCCCGGTGCACCGCGCGGTCTTCGACGCCGTCGACTCGTCGCCGGTGCGCTACATCCTGATCACCCAGGGCCACTACGACCACGTCGGCGGGCTGGACACCCTGCGTGACCCGGATACCACGGTTGTGGCACAGGCGAATTGGGAGCAATGGCGCGACGACAATGAGCGGCTGCTGCCCTACCGGGCCAATCGCAGCGCGTTCGCGTTCTCCGACCGACTGGCCGGCGGTATCGCCAAGATCCAGCAGCGCTTCGGCACAAAGCTGCCGCCGCAGAGCGCCGGGTGCGCCGACATCGTGGTCGACGACCGGTTGTCGCTGACCGTCGGAGACCGCCGCCTCGAACTGATCGCCACTCCCGGTGGGGAAACCACCGACTCGTTGGTGATCTGGCTACCCGATGAGCGGGTCTGCCTGTGCAGCAACACCTTCGGACCCATCTTCGGCCACATCCCCAATCTGGTCACCATCCGCGGCGACCGCTATCGGGATGCGCTGACCGTGATCGACACCATCGAACGGGTTCGGTCACTGCGCCCCGAGGTGCTGCTCACCGGACACTTCGACCCCATCCGCGGGGCCGACCTGATCGACGCCGAGCTGACCCGGCTGCGCGATGCCGTGCAGTACCTGCACGACGAGACGGTGGCCGGGATGAACGCCGGTAAAGACGTCCGGACGCTGATGCGCGAGATCACGCTGCCCGACCACCTGGAGGTCGGCCAGGGCTACGGCAAGGTGGCCTGGGATGTGCGGGCGATCTGGGAGAACTACTCCGGGTGGTTCCATCACCGGTCGACCACCGAGCTGTACCCGATCGGAACCGAGGCCGTCAGCGCGGACCTGGTGGAACTCGCCGGCGCCGAGGCCCTGACCGCCCGGGCCCGGCGCCACCTCGCCGATGGCCGCCCACTGGAAGCCATCCACCTCGCCGAAGTCGTCACCACCACCGCGCCCGATGACGCCGCGGCGCGGGCGGTGCTCAAGGACGCCCATGAGCGGCTGCTGGCCGACAGCGTCAACTTCTGGGAAAGCGCCTGGCTGACCAAGCAGATCGAAAGGTACACATGACCGCCCAGCTGAGCTTCGACTTCACCGGGACCCGGGCACTGGTCACCGGGGCGACCAGCGGCATCGGTCACGCTGTGGCCGTGCTGCTGCGCGACGCCGGCGCGACAGTCACCGTGACGGGCACCAGGCCCGGTGCCGGCGACTACGACACCGACCTGTCCGGGATGACCTATCGGCAACTTGTGCTCACCGACAATGCATCCATTGACAGCCTGGCCGAGAGCATCTCGTCGCTCGATGTGCTGGTGAACAACGCCGGCGCCAACTTCCCGGGCGGCCTGGACGAATCCACCCCCGACGGGTTCGCCGCCTCCGTCGCACTCAACCTCACCGGGCCCTACCGGCTCACCGTCGGGCTGCGCCGCGCGCTCACGGCGTCGACCGCGGCGGGAGGCGCGAGCGTGGTCAACCTCGCCTCGATGTCGGCGTTGCGTGCGGTCACGATGGTCCCCGGTTATGGTGCGGCCAAGTCGGGGATCGTCAACATCACCCGCAACCTGGCGGTCAAGTGGGCCAAGTACGGCATCCGCGTCAACGCGATCGCGCCGGGCACCATCGAGACCGCCATGACCGAGCCGATGCATGCCGTCCCGGAGATCATGGCGACCGAGATCGCCCACATCCCGGCCGGGCGGATGGGCCGGGTCGACGAGGTCGCACCGGCCATTGCGTTCCTGTGCACGGCGCAGAGCAGCTACATCAACGGCGCGGTGCTGGTCGTCGACGGCGCCTCGGACTGCGTGTAGCCGCACCCCTGCCGTACCGTATGCGGGTGCCCCGTCAGGTCCTGTTCATCTACAACGATCCGATCGCGCCCGAAGCGCTGCTCGGCGAGACGTTCACCGAACTCGGTTTCGACGTCGACACATTCGAGGTCGTCCCGGCGGAGCGAGCCGGCGACCCCACCGTAGACGTGACCTTCCCCGACCCCACCGGCTACGACGTGATCGTTCCGTTGGGCTCACGGTGGGCGGTATATGACGAACGGCTGCCGTGGGTGGCCGGTGAGATCGACGTCGTGCGACGGGCTGTCGACTCCGGTGTCGGGGTGCTCGGAGTGTGCTTCGGCGGTCAGCTGGTGGCGACCGCGCTGGGCGGTTCGGTGCAGCGCTCCCCCGATCCCGAGATCGGCTGGCATCAGGTGCGCAGCAGCGACCCCGAACTGGTGCCCGACGCCGGGCCGTGGTTCCAGTGGCATTTCGACCGCTTCACCGCCCCGCCAGGGTCCACCGTGGTCGCCCAGAATAGCCGCGCCACACAGGCTTTCGTACACGGACCGGCTCTCGGTCTGCAGTTCCACCCCGAACTCGACCACAAGCTGCTGGAGTTGTGGATCGACGATGACCGCACCCGCGGCGGCGGGGATCTGACCCGGCTCGGGCTGCGCGCCGAGGACCTGCGCGCCGACACCACCACCCATGTCGACGATGCCGCGCGACGGCTCAGGCAGCTGGTGCGCGGATTCGTCGCGAAGGTGGCTCGCTGACTGCCATGACGGCAGTCCGGTCCACCCTCGCGGCCGCGTTGGCAGCATTGCTGGTGCCGACCGCCTGCGGGTCGCCGGCCACCCCGAGTGCGCCACACCCGTCGCCTCACGCCGCGGCAATCACAACAATCGTGCGCGACACGATGGCGCAGGCGCATCTGAGGGCGGCGTTGGTGCGGGTCACCGTGGACGGCAAGGAGGTGCTGACCCGGGCAGACGGTGAATCGATGACCGGTGTGCCCGCCACGACCGCAATGCACTTCCGCAACGGTGCTGTGGCGATCTCGTATGTGGCAACCCTGCTGCTGCGGCTCGTTGACGAAAAGAAGGTCGCCCTCTCCGACAAGCTCTCCCGATGGCTGCCAGAAGTACCCCACTCCGATCAGGTGACCCTGGGTCAACTCGCCCAGATGACCTCCGGCTACGTCGACTACGTCATCGGCAACGGGCCGATGAACGCCGAGCTGTACCGCAACCCGTTCCGGCAGTGGACGACCCATGAGCTGCTGAGCTACGCCGTAGACAAGCCGTTGCTCTACGAACCGGGCACGAACTGGAACTATGCCCATACCAACTATGTGCTGCTCGGACTCGCTCTGGAAAAAGCGACCGGCCAGGCCATGCCGACGCTGTTGAGCCAGAAGGTGCTCGGCCCTCTCGGGCTGAAGAATACGTCGAATTCGTTCACACCGAACATCCCCGATCCGGTGCTTCATGCGTTCTCCTCGGAGCGACGCGCTGCCCTTGGCATCCCGGCCGGCACGCCGTTCTACGAGGAATCCACGTTCTGGAATCCGTCCTGGACGATCACCCATGGCGCAATCCAGACCACCGATATCTACGACTTGGCCGCCACCGCCGAGGGCATCGGTTCGGGACGCCTGCTCTCGCATGAGTCGTACCAACGAATGATCTCGCCACAGCTGCGCGGGAAGACCACTGCGTTATCGGGCTGCGCCACGTGCGCGGTCCAAAATGACGTGTACACCTACGGGCTGGGAATCGTCGTCTCCGGGAGCTGGTTGTTGCAGAACCCGCTGTTCTCGGGTTACGCCGCTGCGGAGGGCTACCTGCCGAGCCGGAACATAGCGATCGCCGTGGCGGTGACCTACGACCAGGATGCGTTCGATGCGTCGGGCGACTACACCAACGCCGCCGACACGCTGTTCCGCAAGATCGGTGCGGAAATGGCTCCCGACGACGCCCCACCCCTGCCGCCTGCGAAATAGGTCCGCGCCGGCGATTACATGGTCAGCCCGGTGTGGGCCGACTGCCAACAGGCAACCGTTCACCCAACCGCAACCTGGAGTGACTAGCGTCCCAGACCATGTCCGCAGACGCGCAGCAGCTGGCCAGGTTGCAGAGTGACGTCGACGCGCTGCTCGCTCAGCTGGCCGATGCCGAGCTGCGATGGCAACCGTGGACCGACCCGGTTGCCGACGAGAACCGGTGCAGTGCAACAAACCTGGTGCACTACTGGGCGATGCGGCAGGTCGACCTCCGTGATATCCAGCAGCAGCTGACCGCCGTGGGGCTCTCCTCGCTCGGCCGCAGCGAAGCACACGTCCAGGCGACGCTGCGCCTGGTGTCGGCCGCGCTCGCCGCGATGCGCGGACAGGGCTGGACACCGAACGACCAGGTCTGCGTGGAGGTCGCCGAGGGCAGCCGCCTGCTCGAGCGCAACGCCACCGAGCTGCTGGGGCCCGCGGCCGAGGACCGCGCGGCCCGGATCATGGTCACCCTGCCCTCGGAGGCGGCCACCGACCCCACCCTGTCCCGCACACTGATCGACTCCGGTATGCGGATCGCCCGGATCAACTGCGCCCACGACGACGCCGCCGCATGGAGAGCGATGGCGGCCAACGTCCGCGCCGCCGCCGAGGCGGCCGGCCGGACCTGCCTGGTGGCGATGGACCTGGGCGGGCCCAAACTGCGCACCGGCCCGCTGCAGCCGGGACCCCGGGTTTTGCGCCTTCGGCCGACCCGCAACGACCAGGGTCAAGTGGTCGCCGCCGGGCGCGGCTGGCTGACCTCGGCGCGACGGCCGGCCCGCCCGCCGGAGCCGGATCTGGCCACCCTGCCGGTCAAAGCGGACTGGCTGGCCAACCGCGCCGAGGGCGATGAGCTGGTGCTGCGCGACACGCGCGGATCGAAGCGACGGCTGCTGCTGGCCGCCGCGGCGCCCGGCGGCTTCATCGTCACCACGGAGAAGACCACATATGTGGGCACCGGGACGGTACTCAAGGCCGGAAGGAAAGACTCCACCAAGGTCGGTGAGTTACCCGCCGTCGAGCAGAGCCTGCGGCTGGCCGCGGGCGACGTCGTCCGGGTGACCCGCGACTGCACACCCGCACCGGTCGACGAGGGGCGCCCACCGCAGATCGGGTGCACGCTGCCCGAGGTGTTCGACACCGCCGAGGTGGGTGAACGCGTGTTCTTCGACGACGGGAAGCTCGGCGGCGTGGTGGTCGCGGTGACCGCCGACGCCCTCGACGTGCGCATCGAGCGCCCCGCACACGGGACGGCGAAGTTGCGGGCCGGCAAGGGAATCAACGTTCCCGACACCGACCTTCCGATCTCGGCACTGACCGACAAGGACATCGCGGACCTGGCGACGGTGGTCGAGCTGGCCGACTTCGTCGAGCTGTCGTTCGTCCGCGAACCCGCCGACGTCATCCGCCTCTTCGACGAACTGGACCGTCTGGGTGACCGTGACCTCGGAGTGGTGCTCAAGATCGAAACCCGGCTGGCGTTCGAGCATCTGCCGCGGCTGCTGCTCACCGCGATGCGCCGACGCCGGGTCGGGGTGATGATCGCCCGCGGCGATCTGGCCGTCGAGGTGGGCTACGAACGGATGGCGGAGCTGCAGGAGGAGACGCTGTGTCTCTGTGAAGCCGCGCACCTGCCGGTGATCTGGGCGACCCAGGTGCTCGAGCAGCTCGCCACCACCGGCCTTCCGTCCCGGGCCGAAATCACCGATGCGGCAATGGCGGAACGCGCCGAGTGCGTGATGCTCAACAAGGGTCCCTACATCACCGACGCGGTCGTCACCCTCGACGATGTGCTGGGGCGGATGGCCGGCCACGAGCACAAGAAGAGTTCGTTGCTGCGCAGTCTGCACTCGTGGCGGGCCACCGACTGAGCTATCCGGGGTCGTGTCCGAGTTCGTGGGCCAGCGCGCCCTCGACCTCCGGCTGCCGGAACCGGTGGCCCAGCTCCGCCAGCTTGGCCGGCAGCACCCGCTGATTCGCCTCGGCCAGTTCCTGGGCGCCCTGCTTACCCAGCAGCAGCCGTGGGCCGAGCGACGGCACCGGCAAGACCGCCGGGCGATGCAGCGTCGCCGCGAGTGCCCTCGTATATGCCTTGTTGCGCAACGGATTCGGCGCGACCGCGTTGACCGGACCCACCATCGCCTCGTCGTAGACGGCGCGATAGTAGATGTCCAGCAGATCGTCCAGGCCGATCCACGACAGCCACTGCTCGCCGCTGCCCAACCGGCCGCCGAGGCCGGCGGCGAACAGCGGGCGCATCAACCGCAGCGTGCCGCCCCGGGCAGCCTGCACGATGCCGGTGCGCACGCAGACCGTCCGAACCCCCGCGGTCGCGGCGGGCTCAGTGGCGGCCTCCCAGTCGGCGACCACGTCGGCCAGGAAACCGTCACCGCGCGCACTGTCCTCGGACAGCTCGGCGTCGCCGCGGTCATACCCGTAGATCCCGATCGCCGAAGCACTGACGAAGGCGCTCACCCTCGCGCCGGCGGCCAACTCGGCCAGCCTGCGGGTCGGCTCGATGCGGGAGTCGCGGATCGCGCGGCGATGCTCCTCGGTGAAGCGCCCGGCGATCGACTCGCCTGCCAAATGTATGACGGCGTCCACCCCCGCGAGCAGATCTGGCGCGGGATCACTTGGCTCCCAACGCCTTTCGTCGGGTCGGACCGGGTCACGGCGGACCAGCCGGATCACCCGGTGCCCGCCGGTGGACAACAGGGCGGTGAGCGCGGTGCCGACCAGACCGGTGGACCCGGTGACGGCGACGGACAACTGGCCGGCGCCGGCCTGCCGGGCATCCCGGTGGGCGGCGAGGTCATCTGCCAGCTGCCGGTGCCGGTAGACGAACGTCGAGCGCAGCGCGGCACCGGGCACCGTGGTGTCCACCTCGTCGCGCATCTCGGTACGGCCCGCACCGGCGTCGGCGAACGTGTGCGTGTGCCGCCACCATCCGATGATCCGCGGCGGCAGTGTCATCAGCCCGTCCGAGGACAGCACGTCGACGAACTGATGTGGCGGGTCGTAGCCGGAGGGGTCGTGCCGGGCCACCCAGCGCAGACCGCCGGGCAGACCCAGGACCGCCCGGCCGTCGGCCAGCGATTCGGTTTCGGCGATGACCTGCATCGGCTGCCAGGGCGGAACCAGCCGCCGCATCGCGCCGGGCCGGGTGTGCCAGGCGAAGACCTCGTCAACAGGGTGGTCGACGATGCTCGAGTAGTGGATGCCCATGGCTCCCTTTTACCCGTGTGGACACCCGATTGACCGGGCGCCCCGCAGGGGTCACGAAAAGGTCAGCGTGACCCGGACTCGCCGGACTTCTGCTCGTCGGGCTCGTCCGCGACCGGTTCGGTCTCGCCCTCGGATGCGGCTTCATCGGCGGCTTCGTCTGGCTCGTCGGGGGCGTCCTCGACAGTTTCCGGCTCCGTCGCCGCCGGCGTCTCGTCGTCGGGGTAGTCGGCGTCGAACGTCGAATAGGTCGTGTCGACCGTCTCGTCCGTTTCCGAGTAGGCGGTGGTCTCGGCGGTCGCCGAGGACTCCACCGACTCGTCGGAGGTCGTCACGGTCGCCGGCTCCACCTCATCGATGCGACGCTGCTGGCGCTCCCGGATCGCGTCGACGATCAGCAGGATCACTCCGACGACGCTGGCCGCGATACACACCCATGCGACCAGCTCATTGCTGGTGACAACCGCGGTGACCAGGGCCGCGAGGCCGATCACCGCCAGCACCAGCGCAACGATCAGCATCGATCAACCTCCAGCGCGCGCAGCGCTCAGTTGTTGCCCCGGTTGAACTGGTTGAACCCACCGCCGTCGCTGGCAGCACCGGAATCCACCGGTGCGGCCGAGCCACGCTGTCCGAGCTCCTCGAGCTGGGACTCCAGATAGGTCTTGAGCCGGGTGCGGTATTCGCGCTCGAACGTCCGCAGCTGCTCCAGCCGTCCCTCGAGGACAGTCCGCTGCTGGTTGATCGTGCCCATGATCTCGGTGTGCTTGCGCTCGGCGTCGGCCTGCAAGGCGTCGGCCTTCTCCTGCGCCTGCCGCAGCTGGGTCTCCGACCGGTTCTGCGCATCGCTGAGCAGTGCTTCGGCGCGCTGCTTGGCGTCGGCGACCGTGGTCTCCGCGGTGTGGCGGGCCTCCGACAGGATCTGGTCGGCATTGCTGCGCGCATCGGCGAGCAGCTTGTCGGCCTCGGCCTTGGCCGTGCCGGTGAGCCGGTCGGCGGTGTCCTGGGCCAGTGCCAGCACCCGAGCGGCCTTGATGGCCTGCTCCTCGCTGGCGGCCGGGCTCGGCGCCGGCGCAGGGGCGGGAGCCGCCTGCGGCGCGGGGGCCGGGGCGGGCTCGGGCTCCGGCTCGGGCTGATACATCGGGATGGCCTGCGTCGGCTGCGGAACCGCTCCGCCGGAGCGGGTGGCGGACAACTCCTGGTCGAGCTCGGCGACCCGCTGGCGCAGATCCGAGTTCTCCTCGATGAGCCTGGTCAGCTCGTTCTCTACCAGGTCGAGGAAGGCGTCGACCTCGTCCTCGTTGTAGCCTCGCTTGCCGATGGGCGGCTTGCTGAACGCCACATTGTGCACGTCGGCCGGTGTAAGTGGCATCATCTGCCCCCTCGGGTCTGAACGGTTGAACGGGTGCAAAGTCTAGAACGTGTCGAACGTTCGTCGGTCCGTACTGTAACTGGCGTCCATCCTGTCACACCAGAACCGCCGGTTGCCTAATTAAGAGCTAATTTCAATTTTCTGCATACCGCTTCCACGGCGTGGCTAATCGCATTTCGCGGCCCGATGGGGTAGCTTGCCGCCCTCAGGCGGCTGCCCCGAATGCCAGCTGCATTCCGATGAACGCGAGCAGCAGCAGCACCATGATGGACAGGTCGAACCGGACCGCGCCGATGGTCAGCTGCGGGATAAGCCGACGTAATAGCTTCACCGGTGGGTCGGTGACCGTCATGATCACTTCGAGGATCACCACGGTGAGCCCTCGCGGATGCCAATCCCGGCTGAACGACCGGATGAACTCGACGACGACCCGGGCGATCAACAGCAGCCAGAACACGAACAGCGCGAAGCCAAGGATTTCGAAGAACAGCGACAACTAGAGCCGGTCCTTAATCAACAGCGGATGTGACATTGCCGACATCGCTGGTTTGAGGCCAGCGCGACGCAGTCAGCCTACCTAAGACCTACGGTGCTCCGAGACGTCGGACCACCGCCGTCGATCACTGGTAGCTGTAGAAACCCGCCTCGGCGATCCGCCGGCGCTCCTCGGCGCTGACGTCGACGTCGGCCGGCGACAGCAGGAACACCTTGGTTGCCACCTTGTCGAACGACCCGCGCAGGGCGAAGGCCAGACCGGCGGCGAAGTCGACCAGCCGCTTGGCGTCGGCGTTGTCCATCGAGACCAGGTCCATGATCACCGGCTGGCCGTCGCGGAAACGCTCGCCGATGGTGCGGGCCTCGCTGTAGTCCTTGGGGCGCAGGGTGGTGATCTTCGACAGCGGGCTGCCGGCTTCGAACAGTTCGGCCATCCGGCGCGGGTCCATCGCCAGTGCGCCGCGGGTCGAACCGCGCAGCGAGCCGAACCGCGACGAGCGCGGCATGTCGTGGGGGTGGGGCTCGAACTCGCGCGGACGGAAGCGCGGCTCGTCGCCGTACTGGGCGCGGAAGCCACCGGTCGGCGCGTAGTCGGCCTCGCGCGGGTCCCGGAGATCGTCATACTCGCGACCCATCCGCGGGTCGCGGTCGTCGAAGCGGCCGGGGCGCTCGTACTCGTCGTCCGCGAAGCGCTCACGGCGGGCGTAACCGCGGTGAGCGCCGCGGTCGTCGTCGTCGTAGTACTCGTCGTCATAGTCGTCCATCGGGGCCATACCGAAGTAAGCCTTGACCTTGTGGAGAGTGCTCATCGCTGGACCCTTCTGAAAGCGTGAAGTGCGGTGTCTGTGATGAAGATGTGACTGGAGTGACTACTCAGGGAGACGTTAGAGGACGTTGTCCCATAAGCGCGGTTCCGACACGCACACACGTAGATCCGTGTCGCACCGCCGCCTCCAGGTCGCCCGACATCCCCGCCGACAACGCTGTCGCACCAGGGTGATTGCGCAATATCCGGCGGTGTTCGTCGGCCAGCGCCGCGAATGCCGCGTCGGGATCGGCACCCAGCGGCGGGACGGCCATCAGCCCGGCCAGCCGCAGCGCGCCCGCCTCGGCGACCAGGGCGCACAGCTCGTCGACGGCGCCCGGATCGCCGATGTCCACACCGCCGCGTGAGGTGTCACCGTCGAGGCTGATCTGGACGAACACGTTGATCGGTGCACTCCGCACGCCCTGCTCGATAGCCAGCGCGGCACCGCGGTCCAGCGCCGCGGCCACCTTGCCCGTACTCAGCGAGTGGACCGTATCCGCCCACGCCGCAATCGCTTTGGCCTTGTTGCGTTGGATCTGACCGACCATGTGCCAGCGCAGGTCACCGGCACCGGTGAGATCGGCCACCTCGGCGATCTTCGCCGAGGCCTCCTGTTCGCGGGATTCACCGAACACCCGGCAACCCAGCCGCCACAGGATGGCGACGTCGGTCGCCGGGAAGAACTTGGTGATCGGCAGCAGGTCGATCTCGGCGACGTCGCGGCCGGCGTCGCGCGCGGCCGCCGCGAGCCGGTCGGTCAGTGCGGCCAGGGCGGTGGCCAGTTCGGCCTCCCGGTCGGTGGGGCTCGTCATTCCATCCACACCAAACACGCCAGGCGACCGGTCGGGGCGTCGCGGCGGTGGCTGAACAATCTGGTGTCGGCCACCGTGCAGCGCGGGTCCGCGTCGATGGCCTTCACCCCGGCGTTCCGCAATTGCCGGGCGATTCCGGCCCGCAGATCCAGTCCCGGGGTGCCTTTCGCGGTCCGGGTCCGGCTGCCCGGCAGCCGCGCTTCGACATCGGCGGCCATCTGTTCGGGCACCTCATAGTTGGCGCCGCTGACGGCCGGGCCGAGCAGCACCGAGATGTCGTGCGCGTGCGCACCGTTGGCCAGCATGGTGTCCAGGGTTCGCAGCACCACACCGTCGGCGGCGCCGACCCGCCCGGCGTGGACGGCGGCGACCACCCCGGCGCGGGCGTCGGACATCAGCACGGGCACGCAGTCCGCGGTCACCACGGCCAGGGCGAGCCCGGGCGTCGTCGTCACCAGCGCGTCGGTGTCGTCGACGGCGTCGGCACGCGGACCGTCGACCACGGCGACGTGATCACTGTGGGTCTGGTTCATCCACACGATGTGGTCCTCGGGCAGCCCGATCGCGGCGGCCAGCCGTGTCCGGTTGGCCGCAACCGCTTTCGGGTCGTCGCCGACGTGGTCACCGAGATTGAAGGTGTCGAACGGTCGGACCGAGACACCACCGGCACGGGTGGTGGTCACGCGACGGATGACTGTCACAAACCCAGTATTGCGGCAGTGCGGAAAGCGTCAGTGCCGCATGAACGGCGGCACGTCGACGTCGTCGTCGGAGATTCCGCCGTCGTCGCCGCCACCGATGCTCACCGTCGCACCGTTGGTGTGCACCGGCACGCTCGCGGCGTCGATCGGGTCGAACAGCGACGAGCTGAGCTTGCCTGCCGCACCGGGCGCGATGGGCTGCGCTCCGGTGGCGGCCCCGGCCGCCCCGACGACCGGCTTGCGGCTCGGGCCGGCGGAGTCGAACCCGGCGGCGATGACCGTGACCCGGACCTCGTCGCCGAGCGAGTCGTCGATCACGGTGCCGAAGATGATGTTGGCATCCTGGTGCGCGGCGTCCTGCACCAGTGAGGCGGCCTCGTTGATCTCGAAGAGGCCGAGGTCGCTGCCGCCGGCCACCGACAGCAGCACGCCCTGCGCACCTTCCATCGAGGCTTCCAGCAGCGGCGAGTTGATCGCGATCTCGGCGGCCTTGAGCGCGCGGCCGTCACCGCGGGCCGAGCCGATACCCATCAGGGCGGTGCCCGCACCGCTCATGACGCCCTTGACGTCGGCGAAGTCGACGTTGATCAGACCCGGGGTGGTGATCAGGTCGGTGATGCCCTGCACGCCGTTGAGGAGCACTTCGTCGGCGCTGCGGAAGGCATCCATCAGCGAGACCTGGGCGTCGCCCATCTGCAGCAGCCGGTCGTTGGGGATGACGATCAGGGTGTCGCAGCTCTCGCGCAGCGCCTGGATGCCGTTCTCGGCCTGGTTGGAGCGGCGCTTGCCCTCGAAGGAGAACGGCCGCGTCACCACACCGACGGTCAGCGCGCCGAGCTTGCGGGCGATGTTGGCCACCACGGGTGCGCCACCGGTGCCGGTGCCACCCCCCTCGCCGGCGGTGACGAAGACCATGTCGGCGCCGCGCAGCAGCTCCTCGATCTCGTCCTTGGCGTCCTCGGCGGCCTTGCGGCCGACCTCGGGGTCGGCGCCGGCGCCGAGACCGCGGGTGGAGTCGCGGCCGACGTCGAGCTTGACGTCGGCGTCGCTCATCAACAGCGCCTGGGCGTCGGTGTTGATCGCGATGAACTCCACGCCCTTGAGTCCCTGCTCGATCATGCGGTTGACGGCGTTGACGCCGCCGCCGCCAATGCCAACGACCTTGATGACGGCGAGGTAGTTATGCGGGGGGGTCATCGTCTGTCTTCCTCCCAGGTGGGGATCGGGTCTTCGGCCCTTCCGGCAAACCCTCAACCTCAACCAGAGGCTTAGAGTTATGTCAAGTAGTGCCGTGCAACCAGAACGGTATGGCCGGTGGTGCCCGGATGTGGGAGGCGCGCCGGGGTGTCGCCGGCGAATTTCCTCACCGGCCTGCGCCGACCGGCTACTTGACCGTCGGCAGATCCGGGCTCGACACGTCGTACACCTTGCCCGGCTGGGTCAGCAGCGCGGCCAGCTTCTCCGCCTTCTCCTCGGTGCGGTCCGTCGTCCCCCACACCACCGTGCGCCCGTCGGTCAGCGTCAGCGTCACCGACGCCACCGACGGCGCGGCGACCCGGCTGACCTGACCCACCACCTCCGGGCGCAGCGCCGTCATCACCTCCAGCGCGGCCCGCGTCGGCGGATCGCTCGGGCCGGGCTTGTCGACGTCGATGTAGGGCAGGCCGGGCGGCGGCGGCGCCGTCGCGAAATCCACGCCGTCCTTGTCGAACAGGTGCGGACCGTCGGGATAGTCCTTCACCACGATCGGGATTCGCTCGACGATCGTGATGCGCAACGTCGACGGATACTCGCGCTGGACCCGTGCGCTGGCCACCCGCCGGATGCCGGCCACCCGATCGGCCACCTGGTCGGTGTTGATCTGCAGCAGCGGCGTTCCCAGCTGGACCTTCGCCGCGTCGACGACCTCCTCGCGGGTCACCGCACCGATCCCGGTGATCACCAGCGAGCGGGCCGACATGACCGGAGTGAAATAGAGGATCAATCCCAGCCCGACACTGATGATCGCCAGAACGATCAGCCAGATGAACAGCCGCAGACCGCGAACGGTCCCCTTGCCCACAGCTTTCGGCACTTCGGTGGCCTCGCCGCGAACCCGGCGCTTGGCCTCCCGGCGAGCCTCTTCGATCGCGGTGGCCCGGATCTGCGCGGCGCGGCGCTCGGCACGCTCGCGACGTTCCCGCATGCGGGGGCCTTCTTTTGCGTCGCCGAGATCGACGTTTTGCTCGTCTTCACTCGCACTTTCGCTGCCATCTGTCGGTTTGGGCAGAATGGGGGCGTCTTCGCCCGCCTCGGGATCGCTCATCGATTCCCCTTGTCCTGCAACGCCGTCAGGATCTCCTGCCCCAGCATCGTGACGTCACCGGCGCCCATCGTGACCACGACGTCACCCGGGCGCGCCGACGCGGCGACCTGCGCGGCCACCGCCGAGAAGTCGGCGACATAATGCACCGGCACGCTGACGTGCTGGGCCACCGTCGCGCCGCTGATCCCGGCGATCGGCTGCTCACGCGCCGCGTAGACGTCGAGGACGAACACCTCGTCGGCGGTATCGAGCGCGCTGCCGAAGTCACGCGCGAAAGTCTTTGTGCGCGAATACAAATGCGGTTGGAACACCACGATGCTGCGCGCGCCGACGATCGTGGGATGCCCGGTCCGGTCCTGCTGGGCGACCGCCCGCAGCGCGGTCAGCGCGGCCCTGACCTCGGTCGGATGATGGGCATAGTCGTCGAAGACCCGCACCCCGTCGGCCGTGCCGACCAACTCGAAGCGCCGCCGCACCCCCTCGAACCCGGCCAACCCGTCGAGCACCTCGTCGATCGGCGCACCGGCCTCGACCGCGGCCAACAGCGCGCCCAGGGCATTGAGTGCCATGTGCCGGCCCGGCACCGCCAGCCGCAACACCCGCTGATGAGCCTCGCCGGCCAATTGGATGTGGGCGACCGCACCGGTGCCGTGCTGCTCCCAGCCGATCAGCGCACCGGCCAGTCCGTCTGCCGGGCCTTCCCCGTAGCGCAAGACCCGAACCCCAAGGGCCGCACTGCGTTCGGCCAGTGCGGCCGAACCGGGATCGTCCGCGCACGCCACCAGGGCGCCGCCGGGCGCCAGGCGTTCGACGAACGCGTCGAACACCGCGGTGTAGGCGTCTGCGCTACCGAAGAAGTCGAGGTGGTCGGCCTCGATGTTGGTCACCACCGCCACATCCGGGGTGTACTCGAGCAGCGAGCCGTCGCTTTCGTCGGCCTCGGCGACGAAACAGTCGCCACTTCCGTTGTGCGCGTTGGTCCCCGCCTCGCCGAGATCACCGCCGACGGCGAACGACGGATCCAGCCCGGCATGCTGCAGCGCGACGATCAGCATCGAGGTCGTCGTGGTCTTGCCGTGGGTGCCGGTCACCATCAGCGTGCGGAAACCGGCCATCAGTTTGGCCAGGACCACCGGGCGCAGAATCACCGGGATCGCCCGCTTGCGTGCCTCCACCAGTTCGGGATTGGTCTTCGGGATCGCCGCGTGGGTGGTGATCACCGCGGTCGGGCCGCCCGGCAGCAGGTCGAGGTTGGCCGCATCGTGACCGATGCTGATCAGCGCTCCGCGCGCCCGCAACGCCACCACACCGCGGGAGTCCTTGGCGTCGGAACCCGACACCAGGCCCCCGCGGTCCAGCAGGATCCGGGCGATACCCGACATCCCCGCGCCGCCGATGCCCACCATGTGCACGCGCTGCAGTTCCGGTGGCAGCGCCCGGGGACCCGTCGGCGCGGTCATCGGCGGACCTTTCCGGCGTGCGCGACGTCGAGGGCCACCGCGGCGACCCGCTGCGCGGCGTCCCGGTGGCCGACCCGCGCGGCGGCCGCCGTCATCGCCTGCAGTCGCGGCGGGTCGGTCAGCAGGCCGACCACCTCGCGGGCGATGAACTCGGGGGTGAGCTGGGCGTCCTCGACCAGCAGCCCGCCGCCGGGGTTGACCACCGGCAGCGCGTTGAGGCGCTGCTCGCCGTTGCCGATCGGTAGCGGTACGTAGACCGCGGGCAATCCGACCGCCGACACCTCGGCCACCGTCATCGCGCCGGAGCGGCAGATCGCCAGGTCGGCGGCGGCGTAGGCCAGGTCCATCCGGTCCAGGTAGGGCACCGCGACGTACGGCGGGTCGGCCGGCTGGGTGCTGCGCAGGTCGAGGGTGTTCTTCGGGCCGTGGGCGTGCAGGACCGCGATGCCCGCCGCGGCCAGATCGGCGGCCGCAGCGGCCACCGCACGGTTGATCGACGCCGCGCCCTGCGAACCGCCGAACACCAGCAGCACGGTGGCGTCGTCGGCGAATCCGAAATACTCGCGGGCCTGCGCGCGCAACCCGACCCGATCCAGCGAGGTGATCGACGCCCGCACGGGCATGCCCACCACCTCGGCGTGCCGCAGCCCCGAATCGGGTACGGCGGCCAGCACTCTGCGGGCGCCGCGGGCGCCGAGTTTGTTGGCGATCCCGGCGCGCGCGTTGGCTTCGTGCACGACGACGGGAATGCGACGGCGCCGCGCCGCCAGGTAGGCGGGAACGGCGACATACCCACCGAACCCGATCACCACGTCGGCGGCGACGTCGTCGAGCACGGCACGGGTTTCCCGCACCGCGCGGCGGACCCGCAGCGGCAGGCTCATCAGGTCGCCGTTGAACGTGCGCGGCAGCGGCACAGCGGTGATGAGTTCCAGGTCGTAGCCGCGGTCGGGCACCAGCCGGGTCTCCAGACCGCGCGGGGTGCCCAATGCGGTGATCCGGATATCCGCGTCCAGCGCTCTGAGCGCGTCAGCCACCGCCATGGCCGGTTCGACATGCCCGGCGGTGCCTCCACCGGCAAGCACAACCGACACCGAGTCACTCACCCGTAACGCTGACCTTCCAATGTGCGGGACCGCCGTGCGCGACTGCTTCCCTCTTTCGGCTGCTGCGCGCTGTTACGCGGAGCGTCACCATGATGCCCTGAGCGTCGGGTGGGTCGCTGAGCCGTCCTGGTTTTGGCAGGTAGAGCGGCACGGTCGCGGGTGGACTGGGTTGCGCGGGCCGGTTTCTTGGCCGGTTTCTTCTCCGGCCTGGCCGGGCGGGCCGGCCGCGCGGGTTTGGCGGCTTTGGTGGCCTTGGCGGCGTTCGGCCTGCTGCGCAGCCGGTCGCGCACCGCCTCCACCCGGGAGGGCGCATAGGGCTCGGGCAGCGGGAGTCGCAGGATGCGGTTCATCCGGTCTTCGCGGCCCGCGCGCAGCGCCGCGACCGCCTCCGGTTCGTGACGGGCCGCGTTGGCCATCAGGCCGATCATGAACAGCGTTGTCGCCGTTGATGTTCCACCGGCGGAGATGAGGGGCAGCTGGATTCCGGTGACGGGCAGCAGGCCGATGACGTAGCCGACGTTGATGAACACCTGGCCGACCACCCACATGGTGGCCGAGGCGGTGAGCAGCCGCAGGAACGGGTCAGCCGAGCGGCGGGCAATCCGCATGCCGGTGTACGCGAACAGCCCGAACAGGGCCAGCAGCCCGAAGGCGCCGACGAAGCCGAGTTCCTCACCGATGATCGCGAAGATGAAGTCGTTGTGGGCGTTGGGCAGGTAGTTCCACTTCGCGGTGCCCTGCCCCAGCCCGTCGCCGAAGACACCGCCGTTGGCCAGCGCGAACTTGGCCTGCCGGGCCTGGTATCCCGAGCCCTGCGCGTCGGCGCCGGGATCCAGCCACGACCGCACCCGGTCGGAGCGGTAGCCCTCGGAGACCGCCAGTACGGCGGCGGCCGCGACCGCGGCGCCGAGCGAGGTGACGAACACCTTCAGCGGCAGGCCGGCATACCAGAGCAGCGCCAGCAGGATGATGCCCAGCGACACGGTCTGCCCGAGGTCGGGCTGGGCGACGATGAGCACCAGCGCGACCACGGCGGCGGGGATCAGCGGGATCAGCAGTTCGCGCAGCGACGCGTGTTCCAGGCGCCGGGTCGCCAGCAGGTGCGCGCCCCAGATGGCGAACGCGATCTTGGTCAGCTCCGAGGGCTGCATCGACAGCCCGGCGACGACGAACCAGCCGCGGGAACCGTTGGATTCGTGACCGATACCCGGGATCAGAACCAGCACCAGCATCACGATCGTGATGGCGAACGACGCGAACGCGGTGCGGCGCAAGAAGTTCACCGGCAACCGCAGTGCGATCCAGCAGGCGAACAGACCCAGCACCGTCCACATCACCTGGCGGCCGAAGATCGCCCAGGGCGAGCCGTCCTCGTCGTAGGAGTGCACGCCCGACGCCGACAGCACCATCGTCAGGCCGAGCGTGACCAACAGCGCGGCCACCGAGATGATCAGGTGGAACGACGTCATCGGCCGGCCCAGCCAGGCGCCGAACCTGCGGTGCACCTCGAAGCGGTGGTTGGCAGGCGCCTCGGTGGCGGCGACCGGCGCGGTGGTGGCCTCGGTGTCCGGTGCGTCGACGGCGTCGGTGTCGGCCTCGACGGTGGAGTCGGTCGTGTCGGCCGAGCCGCGACGGCGCAGCCGGGACAGCATCGTGGGCACGGCCTTTACCGCGCCGTGGCGCGCACGGCGGCGGCGAACGCGTCGCCCCGGTCGGCGTAGCCGGCGAACTGGTCGAACGACGCGCCGGCGGGGGCCAGCAGCACCGTGTCGCCGGTGTGGGCCAGGCTCGCGGCGGCGGCGACGACCTCGGTCATCACCCGGGCGCCCAGGCCCGGAGCAGAGGCGTCGACCACTCGAGTCTCATGAGTAACACCTGACTCATTGGTCTCATGCACCACAGCATCCTCCCGCGTCACCACCTGGATGACGGGGACATCGGGCGCGTGTCGCGATAACGCCTCGGCAACCACCGCACGGTCATGGCCGATCAGCACCGCACCGGCCAGCCGGTCCGCCACCCGGGCGACCAGGTCGTCGACCGATGCGCCCTTGAGCATGCCGCCGGCCACCCACACGACCCGCGGATACGCGGTGATCGATGCCTGCGCGGCGTGCGGGTTGGTGGCCTTGGAGTCGTCGACGTACACCACCCCGTCGACGACGCCCACCTCCTCCGCACGGTGCCGCCCGACCCGGAACGTGCTCAGCGCGTCGGTGATCGAGGCGGGCGCGACGCCGACGGCGCGGGCCAGCGCCGCCGCGCCCAGCGCGTCGAGGACACCGACCGGACCCGCCACCGAGATCGCCTCGACCGGGGCCAGTTCGAGATCGTCGGCGAACGCGCGGTCGACGAGCATGCCGTCGCGCACGCCGAGTTCCCCGGTGTCCGGCTCCCCCAGCCGGAAACCGACCTTCACGGCTGCGGCCGCGCCCGGCAGCAGACCGCTCGCAACCGGGTCGTCGAGACCGACGACCGCGACCCGGCCGTCGAGCACCCGGGCCTTCGCGGCGGCGTAGGCCTCCATCGACCCGTGCCAGTCCAGGTGGTCTTCGGCGACGTTGAGCACCGCCCCGGCCGCCGGGCGCAGCGACGGCGCCCAGAACAGCTGGAAGCTCGACAGCTCCACCGCCAGGATGTCCGCCGGCTGATCCAACACGTCCAGTACCGGGTCGCCGATGTTGCCGCACAACACCGCGCGACGGCCGTCGGCGACCAGCATGGCGTGCAGCATCGACGTCGTGGTGGTCTTGCCGTTGGTGCCGGTGACCACCAGCCAGCGCCGCGGCGGACCGTAGTGGCCTGCGGCATCAAGGCGCCAGGCCAGCTCGACGTCACCCCAGATCGGCAGTCCGGCCCCGGCGGCCGCGGCCAGCACCGGTGCGGTCGGCGGAAAGCCCGGGCTGGTCACCACCAGGGCGAAGTCCCTGATGGACACGACCGCCTCGGCCGGGGTGATCGCATGGATTCCGTTGTCGGCCAACGCTTTCAACGATTCGGCGTTGTCGTCGCAGACCCAGATGTGCACGTCGAGCGACGCCAGTGCCGACACCACCGCACGCCCGGTCACCCGGGCGCCGGCCACCAGCACCTGCGCCCCTGGGGTCAGCGGCTCCAGCCCGGGCATGTCAGGCCCCGATGGCCGACAGCCACTCGCCGTAGAACAGCGCCACGCCGAGGCCGCAGGCGATCGCGGTGAGCAACCAGAACCGGATGATCACCGTCGTCTCCGCCCAGCCGACCAGCTCGAAATGATGGTGGAACGGCGCCATCCGGAACACCCGTCGCCCGGTGGTGCGGAACGCCAGGATCTGCACCACCACCGACGTCACCTCGGCGACGAACAGCGCGCCCAGCACCACCGCGAGTACCTCGGTGCGACTGGTCACCGACAGGCCGGCGATCATCCCGCCCAGGGCCAGCGACCCGGTGTCGCCCATGAAGATCTTGGCCGGTGCGGCGTTCCACCACAGGAAGCCGATGCACGCCCCGGCGGTGGCCGCCGCGAGCAGCGCCAGATCCAGCGGGTCACGCACGTTGTAGCAGCCCAGTCCGGGGGCGGTCGCGCAGGCGTTGCGGTACTGCCAGAACGTGATCAGCACGTACGCGGCACTGACCATGGCCATGCTGCCGCCGGCCAGCCCGTCCAGGCCGTCGGTGAAGTTCACCGCGTTGGACCAGGCGCTGACCACAACGACGGCGAACAGCACGAACAGCAGCGGGCTCAGCGTGACCGTGGCGATCTCGCGCACATAGGACAGCTCTGGACTGCCCGGCGTGAGCCCGTCGGAGTTGCGGAACTGCAGCACGAGGATGCCGAACAGCACAGCGGCGGTGATCTGCCCGACCGTCTTGGCGGTCTTGTTCAGGCCGAGGTTGCGGGAGCGGCGGATCTTGATCAGGTCGTCGATGAATCCGACCGCGCCGAGCGCGGTGGCCAGGCCCAGCACCAGCAGACCGGAGGCCGACGGGCCGTCGCCGTCGAGCGCGAGACCGACCAGGTGGGTGCCGAAATAGCCGGCCCAGATCCCGACGATGATCGCCACGCCGCCCATCGACGGTGTGCCGCGTTTGGTCTTGTGGCTCGGCGGCCCGTCCTCGCGGATCTCGTGGCCGAAACCCTGGCGGGTGAACAGCTTGATCAGCGCCGGCGTCAGCAGGATCGAGACCGCCAGCGCGATCGCGACGGCGACGAGGATCAGTCTCATGAGGCGCCCTCGTCGAGCAGGGCTTCGGCCAGCGAGCCGAGGCCCGCCGAATTGGAGGCCTTCACCAGGACGACGTCACCGGGCTGCAGTTCGGCACGCAACACCGCCAGGGCAGCGTCGGCGTCGGCGACCATGGTGGATTCCGAACCCCAGGATCCCTCCATGACCGCCCCGTGGTGCATGGCGCTCATGGGCCTCCCGGTTCCGACGACGACGAGTCGACTGATATCTAAGCGCACGGCCAGCCGGCCGACACGATCATGCTCGGTTATCGACTCGTCCCCCAGCTCGGCCATCTCACCGAGCACCGCCCAACTGCGGCGCGTTTCACCCGAGCGGGCCATCACGGCCAGCGCCCGCAGCCCGGCCTTCATCGAGTCGGGGTTGGCGTTGTAGGCGTCATTGACGATGGTGACGCCGTCGGCGCGGGTGTGCACCTCCATCCGGTGCCGCGACGCCGGCCCCGCGGTCGCCAGTGCGGCGGCCACCTGCTCCGGCGTCGCCCCGCATTCCAGGGCCACCGCCGCCGCGGACAGGGCGTTGCCGACCTGATGCTCGCCGTGCACGGCCAGCTGCACCTCGGCGGAGCCGGCCGGGGTCAGCAAGGTGAAGCGCGGCTGCGCCAGCTCGTCGAGCCGAACGTTCTCGGCGCGGATGTCGGCCGCCTCGGACTGCCCGACCCGCACCACCCGGGCGGCGGTCCGGTCCGACATCGCCGACACCAGCGGATCATCGGCGTTCAGGATTGCCACCCCGGAGGCCGGAACTGCTTCTACCAGTTCGCCTTTGGTGGCGGCGATCACCTCACGCGAGCCGAACTCACCGAGGTGCGCGGTGCCCACGTTGAGCACCACCGCGATCGACGGCGGCGCGATCGCGGCGAGCGCGGCGATGTTCCCGAGGTGGCGGGCCGACATCTCCAGGACCAGGTAGTCGGTGTCCTCGGTCGCCCGCAGCACGGTCCAGGGCAGCCCGAGCTCGTTGTTGAACGAGCCGGGCGGGGCGATGACCTCGCCCAACGGGCGCAGCACCGCGGCGATCAGATCTTTCGTCGACGTCTTGCCCGACGATCCGGTGACCCCGACGATCGTCAGACCGCCCGCCACGAGTTCGGCCGCGACCGCCGCGGCCAGCTTCGACAGTGCCGCCAGCACGGCGGCACCGGAGCCGTCGACGTCGTGTTCGAGCACCCCGGCTCCCGCGTCGGCGGCCACCGCCGGCGGCACCACGATCGCGGGCACCCCCACCGGCCGGGCCGCGAGCACCGCGGCCGCACCCGCCGCGGCGGCGGCCTCGGCGAAGTCGTGTCCGTCGCTGCGGGCACCCGGCAGCGCGAGGAACAAACCACCCGGACCCACGGCGCGCGAATCGAATTCGACGGTCCCGGTGACGATCCGCTCGGCCGCCGCGTCCGCGCTGATGTCGGCGAGTTCGCCGCCGACGATCTCGGCGATCCGGGCGACGGACAGCGCGATCATGCGCCCGCTCCCCGCGCGTCGAGGGCGGCCGCGAGCTCGGCACGGTCGTCGAAGGGACGGGTCTGTCCGGCCGCGGTCTGGCCCTTCTCGTGCCCCTTCCCCGCGATCACCACGACGTCGCCGCTGCGGGCCCAGCCCACCGCGTGCCGGATCGCCGCGCGCCGGTCCCCGATCTCGATGACCTCAGCGCCGTCGGCGCCTCCGGCGCCGGCCATGATCGCGGCCCGAATCGTCGCGGGATCCTCGTTGCGGGGGTTGTCGTCGGTGACGATCACCAGGTCGGCGAGCTCGGAAGCGATGCGGCCCATGGGTTCCCGCTTTCCAGGATCGCGGTCGCCGCCGGCGCCGAAGACCACCGCCAGCCGGCCCTGCGCGGGCTTGAGGGTCGCCAGCACCGCCTGCAGCGCACCGGGTTTGTGGGCGTAGTCGACGACCGCCAGGAAGTCCTGCCCCCGGTCGATCGGTTCCAGGCGGCCGGGCACAGCCGCCGCGCGCAACCCGGGTGCGGCCTGTTCGGGTGACACCCCGATGGCGTCGAGCATCGCCAGCGCCAGGAGCGCGTTGGCGACGTTGTAGCGCCCGGGCAGGCGGATCCGCAGCCGGTGATGCACCCCGGCGGGGTCCACCGCGGTGAACTCCTGGGCACCGCCGTCGAGCACCATGATGTCCTCGGCCCGCCAATCCGCCGGGTGGCCGTCGGCGGACACCGTCACCGAATCGTCGGCCCGGCGGGCCATGTCGCGGCCCGCATCGTCGTCGACGCAGATCACCGACACCGCGGCGTGCGCCGGTGAGGCCGGATCGAACAACCGCGCCTTGGCTTCGAAGTAGGCGGCCATCGTGGGATGGAAGTCGAGGTGGTCGCGGGACAGGTTGGTGAAACCGCCGACGGCGAACCGGATGCCGTCGGTGCGACCGAGTTCGAGGGCGTGGCTGGAAACCTCCATCACGGCGGTGTCGACGCCCTTCTCGGCCATCACCGCCAACAGCGCCTGCAGCGCCGGGGCCTCCGGGGTGGTCAGTGCGCTGGGCACGTCCTCCCCGGCGATCCGGACACCGACGGTGCCGATGAGCCCGGGAACACGGTCGGCCGATCGCAGGCCCGCCTCGATCAGGTGGGTGGTGGTGGTCTTGCCGGAGGTTCCGGTGACGCCGACGACCACAACGCGGTCTGACGGGTGCCCGTAGACCGCGGCGGCCAGTTCACCGAGCACGGCGCGGGGCTGCGGATGCAGCAGGACCGGGATGGGTGCCGGTTCGCCGAGCAGGCGGTGGATGACGGCCACCCCTTCGGCGTCGGTGAGCACGGCGACGGCCCCGCCCTCGACGGCGGCCTTGGCGAATTGCGCGCCGTGAGCCGAAGAGCCGGGCAACGCGGCGAACAGGTCCCCGCCCACCGTGTCCTGGCCGCGCAGGGTGACACCGGTGATTCGCACGTCGGGCGTCGTGCCGCCGGAAGCCGGAACTGCGCCGACCCGGGCGGCCAGCGTCGGCAAGGTCAGCGCCGGCGTGGCGCGGGGCCGCAGGGCGTTGGTCATTGGGTTGTCACCCTACCGAGCCGACACCGTGAACCGGTTATGTGGCCTGAAGGATCAACGGCGCGCCGGGATCCGGCGAGAGCGGGACGTTCTGCCGCTGCAGCAGCCAGGCCGCGATGTTGTGGAACAGCGGCGCCGCCGAGTGACCTGGCGTTCCGTCCGGGTTGCGCTGCGGGTTGTTCATCATGATGCCGATGACGTAGCGGGGATCGTCGGCGGGCGCCATGCCGGCGAAGGTGATCCAGTAGACGTCGCTGTAGTAGCAGCCGCACGCCGGGTTGATCTGCTGGGCCGTTCCCGTCTTGCCTGCGATCTGATAGCCGTCGACGGCGGCCGGCGCCCCGGTGCCCTGCTGGTAGCCCATCGGGTCGCGCTGGACAATCGCACGGAACATGTTGCGCACCGTACGGGCGGTCTCGGGCGACACGACCCGGATGCCGGCTGGCTGCGGCTCTTCAGTACGGGTGCCATCCGGGGCGACGGTGGCCTTGACGATCCGCGGCGGGATCCGCATTCCGTCATTGGCGATGGCCTGGTACATCCCGGTCATCTGCAGCAAGGTCATCGAAAGACCCTGCCCGATGGGCAGATTCGAGAACGTGCTGCCCGACCACTGGTCGATCGGCGGCACCAGGCCCGAACTCTCACCGGGCAGACCCACATTGGTGCGCTGCCCGAGGCCGAACTTGCCGAGCATGTCGTAGTAGCGCTCCGGCCCGATCCGCTGCGCAAGCATCAAGGTGCCGACGTTCGACGACTTCCCGAACACGCCGGTGGTGGTGTACGGCATCACGCCGTGGCTCCACGCGTCGTTGACGGTGACGCCGCCCATGTTGATCGAACCGGGCACCTGCAGCACCTCGTCGGGGTTCGACAGCCCGTACTCGATCACCGAGGAGGCGGTGACGATCTTGTTCACCGATCCCGGCTCGTATGGCGAGGTGACCGGCAGATTGCCCAGCTGCTTGTCCTGCTGCCGACCGATGTCCTGGCTGGGGTCGAAGGTGTTGTCATTCGACATCGCCAGCACTTCACCGGTTTTCGCGTCCAGCACCACCGCGGAGACGTCCTTGGCGCCGGAAGCGTCCTTGGCCATCTGGACCTGCTGCTGGACGTAGAACTGGATGTCGTCGTCGAGGGTCAGCTGCACGGTGGAGCCGTTGACGGCGTCGTGCTTGTTGCGGTAGCTGCCGGGGATGACGACACCGTCGGAGCCACGGTCGTAGGTGATGGAGCCGTCGGTGCCGGACAACTTCGAGTCCATCGAGTCCTCGAGGCCGAGCAGACCGTGGCCGTCCCAGTCGATCCCGCCGACGATGTTGGCCGCCAGGGCGCCGCCGGGATACTGGCGCAGGTCTTGGCGTTCGGCGCCGATCTCGGGGAACTTCTTGGTGATGGCATCGGCGATCGCCGGATCGACCGCGCGGGCCAGATAGACGAAGGTCTCGTTGCTGCGCAGCTTCTTGAGCAGGGTGGCCGCATCGGGCTTGTTGTTGAGCTTGCCTGCGACCTCGGTGGCGATCTGGGTGAGCCGTTTGTCGGGATCCGGCGCGGAAGGCGACTTCTCCTTCGCCTCGGTCAGCTGCTTGCGGATCTTGGCGGGCTGGAAGGTCAGCGCCCTGGCTTCGATGGTGAAGGCCAGCTTGTCGAAATTGCGGTCGACGATGCTGCCGCGCACCGCCTTCTCGACATCGGTCACCTTGAGCTGGCTGGCGGCCTCGGCACGCAGACCGGCGGCCTGTGGCACCTGCAGGTTGAACAGCTGGATGGCGGCCACGCCGATGGCCAGGAAGATGACGATGTTGCCCGCTCGGTGCCGGAAGACGAATGACGCTGTGCGGGAGCCGCTTTCGATGATCTCACGGGTCCGACGAGCCTTTGCCGAACGGCCGGGACCGGGATCCGGTTGAGCCTTGCCCGCGGAGGTGCGCTGCCGTTTGGAATCCCGGCGACTCACTGACCGGCTCCGGCGGGCGCAACGGGCGGATCGACCGGGGGCGCGGCCGGGGCATCGGGTGCGGCCGCGGGCGGTGCGGCCGCCGGCGGTGCGACTGCGAGCGGTGCCACGGCGGGCGGTGCGGCCACCGGCGGTGCGACTGCCGGCGGTGCGGCGTCAGCAGGCGCGGGCACCGGTGCGAGCACGAGGCCCGGCGCCGGTGCGGCCGCAGGCGCCGGCGCCTGAGCCGGAACCGCCAGCGTGCCGGGCAACGGCGCCTGCGCCGCGGCGGGGGGAAGTGCGACAGTGCCGGGAGCCGGGACAGCGCCGGGGGCCAGAACCGTGCCGGGCAAGGTTGCCAAGGGAACGCCGAAGGGCATCGCACCATTCAACGGCAGACCACCGAGCGGAGTGGGTGCGACACGCACCGGAACCTCGGGTGAACTTCCCGGCTTCGGCGCTGCCACCGGCGGCGGCACGGGTGCGGCAGGCGGCAGCGGCTTGTCGTCGGGCAGTTTGCTGTTCAACGGCGGGGGCGGCACCCCTTCGGCCGGCTTCGGCTTGCCCACCACGGTCCAGTTGCCGGTCGGATCCTGAACCAGATGCGCGGTGTCCTTCGACGGGATCATGCCCAGATTGCGCGCGGACTCGGCCAGCGCGGGCGCGGATTCCGCCTCGAGGACGTCGCGTTCGAGCGCCTCCTTCTGCTGGGACAGCGCCTCATTGGTGGACCGGGCGGTGCCCAACTGGTAGGACCGCTGAGCGGCGTCGGTGGACAGCCACAGCGTCACGGCCAGCCCGAGACCCAAGGCCCCGATCACCAGCACCACGAACGGGACCTTCGCGACCAGCGTGTGCGGACGCAGCTCGATACCGGCCAGCCGGGCGATCAGCCGATCGCGAAGTGGCGGCCGAATGGCTTTGGGGGCCTTCGCCTTACGCGCTTTCGCCCGCGCCTTGGCCTGACTGACGTTCTTGGCCCGGGTGGGGCGTTCGGCGGGCCGTGCGACCGGCGCGGTCTGCGGTCCCTGCCGCAGCGCTCGCGGCTCGTGCGGGCGGCGGGCCGATGCGCGCCCGCCCCGTGCCGGCGCCTCGGTGCCGCGGCGACGGGCGGTGGCCGTGCCTGCGCCTGCCTTCTTCCTGGCCGACTTGGTCGGTTCGCTCTTGTCCCGCTTGGCCCCGTCCCGTTTGGCCCCTGCGCGATCCATCGAATCAACCGGCTTGCGCCCCACCTTCATCAGCTGTCTCCTCCCCGTCCCCGGTTGACCGACTTCACGCGTTGCAGTGCCCGTAGCCGAACCGGTGCACTGCGTGGATTCCGTTCGATTTCCGCGGCGTCGGCGCGTTCGGCACCGCGGGTGATCGCGCTGAATTCCGGCTCATAGCCGGGCAATTCGACGGGCAGGCCGGCCGGTGACCGGGAGGCGGTTGCCGCGGCGAATGTCGTCTTGACGATCCGGTCCTCCAGAGACTGATAGGACATCACCGCGATCCGGCCGCCGGGACGCAGCGCGGCCAGCGCCGCGGGCAGTGCCGCCGTCAGCGAGTCCAGCTCGGCGTTGACCGCGATCCGCAGGGCCTGGAAGGTGCGCTTGGCAGGGTGACCCCCGGTACGGCGCGCCGGCGCCGGGATGCCCTGGTAGATGATCTCGACGAGTTCGCCGGTGGTGGTCAGCGGCGCGTGCTGGCGTCGTTCGACGATCAGCCCCGCGATGCGGTGGGCGAACTTCTCCTCACCGAAGCGGCGCAGGATGTCGGTCAGTTCGGCGCGGCCGTAGGTGTTGAGGATCTCCGCGGCGGTCAGCGGGGCGTCGGTGTCCATCCGCATGTCCAGCGGCGCGTCCTTGGAGTAGGCGAATCCGCGCTCGGCCTGGTCGAGCTGCATCGAGGAGACACCCAGGTCGAACAGGACACCGTCGATGGATTCGGTTGCCTCCCAACCGGCTTCGGCAAGAGCGTCGGCGATGCCGTCGTAGCGGGTGTGGACCAGGGTGATCCGGTCGGCGAACGGGGCCAGCCGCTCTCGCGCACCGGCCAGGGCACCTGGGTCACGGTCCAGCCCGATCAGGCGCAGCGTGGGGAATTCGGTCAGGAAGCGCTCGGAGTGGCCACCGGCACCCAGGGTCGCGTCGACGAGGATCGCATCCGGGCGGGTCAGCGCCGGGCCGAGGATCTCGACGCACCGATCCAGCAGGACAGGGATGTGCCCGTGTCCTGATTGGGGGTCGGATTCGTCAACCACGACGGGACCTCCGGGTTCTGGGTGGGCACCGTGTGCCCTTGCATCGAGGTCCCTGTCCGAACAGGTGAACCTGGCGTTGGGGAAGTACGTCAGGGTCGGTTCGGGCAGAGACCACGATGCACGGGCTACCTCCGGCTGGGCAGCCGGCTCAGATGATGTCGCTGAGTGCTTCATCGCTGGCCGCGGAGAAGTTCTCTTCGTGGGTCTCCTGGTATTCCTGCCAGGCTTGGGCGTCCCAGATCTCGAGGAAGTCGACGGCGCCGATCACCACGCATTCCTTGGACAGGTTGGCGTAGCGGCGGTGGTCCGCCGACAGCGTGATCCGGCCCTGGGAGTCGGGGTGCTGTTCGTCGGTGCCGGCCGCCAGGTTGCGCAGGAACGCACGCGCCTCCGGATTGCTGCGCGAGGTCTGCGAAGCCCGCCGGGCCAGCTGTTCGAATTCCGAACGCGGGTAGACGGCAAGGCTGTGATCTTGGCTTTTGGTGACCATCAACCCTCCTGCCAGTGCGTCGCGGAACTTGGCGGGCAATGTCAGCCGCCCTTTGTCGTCGAGCTTGGGCGTGTACGTGCCGAGAAACATGCTGTGCACATCTCCTTGCCCTCACGCCCCGGAGCCGTCGCTCCGTTGACCGCCACAATACCCCACAATCCCCCACTTTGCTCCACATAATGGTCTGTTTTCGATCTGCATCCGCCACTCTCTGCCACCTCTACCCCGGCCCGGGCACTCCGGCCGTCGGATCGACCCACAAAAGCGCAGCTCAACGGCCGGTGGGGCGAAGTGGGGGTAATCGGCGCGCGGCGAGATCGACACCACGGTCACTCCGACGGCGGATCAACAGCCCTCGTGTCGATATCGCGCAGGGCGAACAGCCCGAGCGGTGTTCAGGCAAACAAAAACGGGGCAGCCGAAGCGGCTACCCCGTATTCGAGACGCTGACGGT
Organism: Mycobacterium sp. ENV421; assembly: GCF_002887815.1. Lineage (GTDB taxonomy): Bacteria > Actinomycetota > Actinomycetes > Mycobacteriales > Mycobacteriaceae > Mycobacterium. The sequence goes on from NZ_PDHO01000002.1 coordinate 46,736, forward strand.
CACTCGTCGAAACGACGCCGGAAGCGATCCTCCATGCGGCTGGTGAACGATCCGCCGCCGCCCTTGGGCCGGCGCTGACGCGAACCGGACGACGGTGACGACGGGCCCGACCGGTCCCGGCCGCCGGCGACACGCGGGCCGGTGATCGCGAAGACCACGCCGCCGAACATCACCACGAAGCCGATCACCGACAGAATCGGGAAGCTTCCGATCATCGTGGCCTTGAACGCAACCCCGGCAACCAGCATCGCCAGACCGATCACGAACAGGCCGGCACCCTGCAATCGTCTGCGCGTGGAGGGGGCCCGCAGAGTTCCGCCCCGCACACTCGAGGCGAACTTGGGGTCCTCGGCATAGAGAGCGCTCTCGATCTGATCGAGCATGCGCTGCTCATGATCGGAGAGTGGCATTCGTCCCTCCTTGCCGACACGGCCGGTCACGATTCCGATAGAACTTGGCTGCCCAGCAATGTACGGGGCGACTAACCAAATGATACGAGCTAGATGTGCGGCGTACCACCTAGTTGGTCCACCCGATTGTAGCTGTGTCCAGGCGTTGTTCTGTCCCCGCCATCGCCACGTAAGGGCCTGGTCACCACAGCAGCGGCAGAGCCGGGTCGCGAGTGCACTGATAATGGCCATGCACCCCCGGATCGATCGGCAGACAGAAAGGCATCGTGGCGTTGGCGACTTTCCTCATCGATCTGTCGCCCACCGACATGGCGCAGCGTCTTCACGACGCACTGAGCGTGTACGTCGACGCCATGCGCTACCCGCGCGGCACCGAAGGCCAGCGGGCGGCGATGTGGCTCGAGCACACCCGCCGGCACGGGTGGAAAGGCGTCGCCGCCGTGGAAGCCGACGTGGCACCCGCCGCCGAGCCCGGGACCGCGCAGCTGTCGGCGGCTCCCCTGCTCGGTATCGCCTACGGCTACTGCGGCGCCCCCGACCAGTGGTGGCAGCAGCAGGTGGTCGCCGGGCTGCACCGCATCGGCGTGCCCGCCGAGGAGATCGGCAGGTTGACCAGCAGCTACTTCGAGCTGACCGAGCTCCACATCCACCCGAGCGCCCAGGGCCGCGGGCTGGGCGAAGCGCTGGCCCGACGTCTGCTGGCCGACCGCGGTGAGTCCCACGTACTGCTGTCGACCCCCGAAATCATCGGCGAGGCCAACCGGGCCTGGCGGCTGTACCGGCGGCTCGGCTTCACCGACGTGATCCGCGGCTACCACTTCGCCGGCGATCCGCGGGCGTTCGCGATTCTGGGTCGTAGCCTCCCGCTGTAGCGCGGATCTGGCACGATACCCACGTGCGCGACCCATCCCGCCGCCTGCGCTTACGCGCCCTGGCGTTGTTGCTGCTCATCATCGCGCCGTTGGCGGTCGGCTGCGTGCGAGTGCACGCCTCGATCACGGTGTCGCCGGACGACCAGGTCTCCGGTCAGATCATCGCCGCCGCCAAAGCCCGCGACTCAGACGACCAGGGGCCGCAGTTCGACCTCAACGTGCCGTTCAGCCAGAAGATCTCGGTGTCGAAGTACAAATCCGACGACTTCGTCGGCTCCGAGGCGGTGTTCTCGAACCTGAGCTTCGCCGAGGTGCCGCAGCTGGCCAACCTCAACCGCGAGGCCGCCGGGGTGGACATCTCGCTGCGGCGGGCAGGCAATCTGGTGATCCTCGAAGGCCGGGTCGACCTGACCAGCGTCACCGACACCGACGCTGACGTTTCGCTGACGGTTTCCTTCCCCGGGGAGGTGACGTCCACGAACGGCGACCGCCTCGACACCGACGTCGTCGAGTGGAAGCTCAAGCCAGGCGTGGTGTCGACGATGAGCGCCCAGGCCCGCGCCACCGACCCCAGCACCAGGTCGTTCACCGGGGCGGCGCTCTGGCTCGGGCTGGGTGCGCTCGCGGTGTGCGGCGTCATCGGCAGCCTGGCCTGGGTCAGCAGGGACCGTTCGCCGCGATTCGCCAACTCCGATCAGGCCGACAGCTAGCCGACGTTCTAGTCTGGTTCCACCCGGATCTCCCGTCGGCTCGTACACAGAAAGGGGCGCTGCGCTGAGCGTCGAAGCAGCTCCGTCTGCCGTCCAGCTGGCCGGCGCCGTCACCGACCAACTTCGGAAGTACCTGGCCGGCCGCCGCGCCGACGCCGCCTACATCGGCACCGACTACGACGCGCTGATCGGCGCCCTCGAAGATTTCGTGCTCCGGGGCGGCAAACGGGTACGTCCCGCGTTCGCCTACTGGGGCTACCGCGCCGTCACCGCCGACCCTGATCTGCCGGTGGAAGACGACGCTCTGCGGCTGTTCTCGGCGCTGGAGCTGCTGCACGCCTGCGCACTGGTGCACGACGACGTCATCGACGATTCGGCGACACGGCGCGGCTGGCCGACGGTCCACGTCCACTTCACCGACTTGCACCGCAGCAGCAGTTGGCGCGGGTCGTCCGAGCAGTTCGGGCGTTCGGCCGCGATCCTGCTGGGTGACCTCTCCCTGGTGTGGGCCGACGACATCATCGCCGCGGCGAATCTCGACGACGACGGCCGCCGTCGCGTCCGGCGGGTGTGGTCGGACATCCGCACCGAAGTGCTCGGCGGTCAATACCTCGACATCGTCGCCGAATCCAGCGGTGCGGAGTCCATCGAGTCGGCGATGAACGTGAACACCTACAAGACCGCCTCGTACACGATCTCGCGGCCGCTGCAGTTCGGCGCCGCGGCCGCCGCCGACCGGCCCGACGTCCAACGCATCTTCTACGAACTCGGCACCGACCTCGGGGTGGCATTCCAGCTGCGCGACGACGTTCTCGGCGTGTTCGGCGATCCCGCCGTGACCGGCAAACCGTCCGGGGATGATCTGCGGTCCGGCAAGCGCACCGTGCTGCTCGCCGAGGCCGTGCAGCGGGCCACCGCCTCGGATTCGGCCGCCGCGGACCGGCTGCGCGCCGGAATCGGCACCGAACTGTCCGACGCCGACGTACGCAAACTCTGCGACGTGATCGAGTCGGTGGGCGCGCTGGCCGCGGTGGAGGGCCGCATCGAACTGCTGACCAACCGGGCATTGAGCCTGCTGGAGAGCGCGCCCATCAACGCACCGGCCAAAGCCGGTCTGACCGAACTCGCCAGATTGGCCGCCAACCGGTCCGCCTAGGCCCATGTCCGCCACCACACCCACCACACCGACCAGCCGGGCCGGCCTCGCGCGCCTGGCGGCGTTCACCGCCGCCGAGGAGGGCCGCCCGGCCCTGCTCGGTTTCCTCGGCGCGATCCTGCTCACCCTCGGCGGGCTCGGCGCGGGCAGCACCCGCCAGCACGATCCACTGCTCGAGTCGATGCACCTGTCCTGGTTGCGATTCGGCCACGGCCTGGTGGTGTCGTCGGTGCTGCTGTGGGGCGGCGTCGTGCTGATGCTGGTGGCATGGCTGTGGGTGGGCCGCCGCGTCGTTCGGCGGGACAACGAGATCAGCGAATTCGCGATGATCGCGACCGCCGGGTTCTGGCTGGCTCCGCTGCTGCTGAGCGTTCCGCTGTTCAGCCGCGACACCTATTCGTATCTGGCGCAAGGCGCGCTGCTGCGCGATGGTCTCGACCCGTACGCCGTCGGACCGGTGGAGAACCAGAACTCGTTGCTGGACAACGTGAGTCCGATCTGGACCACCACCACCGCGCCCTACGGCCCGGCGTTCATCCTGGTTGCGCGGTTCGTCACCACCCTGGTCGGTGACCACGTGGTGGCCGGCACCATGCTGCTACGGCTGTGCATGCTCCCCGGGTTGGCGATGCTGATCTGGGCGGCGCCCCGGGTGGCTCGTCACATCGGCGCGAACGGCGCGGTGGCACTGTGGATTTGCGCGCTCAACCCGCTGGTGATCATTCACCTGATGGGTGGGGTGCACAACGAGATGCTGATGGTCGGCCTGATGATGGCCGGCATCGCGCTGACGTTCGCCCGCCACCACGCCGCCGGGACGGCGCTGATCGCGATCGCCGTCGCGGTGAAGGCAACCGCGGTACTGGCCCTGCCGTTCATGGTGTGGGTGTGGATGCGGCACCTGCGGGACCGGAAAAAGCAAAGAGCCATAACGGCTTTCGTGACCGCATCGGCGGCGTCGGTGGCGATCTTCGTCGCGGTGTTCGCGGTGCTGTCCTGGGTGGCCGGGGTCGGCCTGGGCTGGCTGACCGCGCTGGCCGGATCGGTGAAAATCATCAACTGGCTGACCATCCCGACGGCCGTCGCGAACCTCACCAACGCCATCGGCGGACTGTTCATGCCGGTCAACTTCTACGCGGTGCTCGACGTCACCCGGATTGTCGGCATCGCGATCATCGCCGTGTCACTTCCCCTGCTGTGGTGGCGGTTTCGGCACGACGATCGCGAAGCACTGACCGGCATCGCGTGGGCGATGCTGGTGGTCGTGCTCTTCGTCCCCGCGGCGCTGCCGTGGTATTACACCTGGCCGCTGGCGGTGCTGTCGGCATTGGCACAGTCCCGCACCGCGATCGCACTGATCGCCGGGTTCTCCACCTGGATCATGGTGATCTTCAAACCGGACGGCTCACACGGGATGTACTCGTGGATCCATGTGCTGCTGGCCACCGCGTGCGCTCTGGCGGCCTGGTACTCGCTGAGAGTCAGTACGCCATCGCCTGAGCGCGCCGAACCACCTCACGAGCCTGATGAGCATGCAGCGCATCCACCGGGCGAGCGTTGCTGACCGTTTCACGCGACCCATCGCGGGTGACGGTCAGTGACGGGTCGGCGGTGAACAGCCAGCGCAGGATCTCGGTGTCGCGGTAGCCGCCGTCGCGCAGCACCGCCAGCAGGCCGGGCAGGCTCTTCACCACCTCGCCCTCGGCGTTGAGGAAGGCCTTCGGGATCATCGGGACCCCGCCGCGTTTCACCGCTACCAGATGGCCTTCACGCAACTGCTGGTGCACCTTGGTCACCGGGACGTGCAATAACTCGGCGACCGCCGACAGCTCGTAGACCGGCTCGTCGGGATCCAGCACGTCTTCGCCGGCGGGAATGCTGCTCACCGGCCCAGTCTAGAACTGTTCGGCCTCGGCATACCATGTGTCGGTGACGTCGGACCCCCTCAACGGCGTGTTGCTGGAAGACCGGTACCGCGTCGACGCCAAGATCGCCACCGGCGGCATGTCCACGGTGTACCGCGGTCTGGATGTACGCCTGGACCGTCCGGTCGCGTTGAAGGTGATGGACGCGCGGTACGCGGGAGACAGCCAATTCCTCACCCGCTTCCAGCGGGAAGCCCGCGCGGTGGCCCGGTTGAAGGACCCCGGGCTGGTCGCGGTCTACGACCAGGGTCTGGACGGCAGCCACCCCTTCCTCGTCATGGAGCTGATCGAGGGCGGCACACTGCGCGAGTTACTGCGCGAGCGCGGACCGATGCCCCCGCACGCGGCGGCGGCGGTGCTGCGCCCGCTGCTGGGCGGACTGGCCACCGCACATCGCGCCGGACTGGTGCACCGCGACGTCAAACCCGAGAACGTACTGATCTCCGACGATGGCGAGGTCAAGCTGGTCGACTTCGGTTTGGTTCGTGCGGTTGCCGAAGCCGGGATCACCTCGACCAGCGTGATTCTGGGCACGGCGGCCTACCTGTCCCCCGAGCAGGTCAGCACCGGAGCCGCCGACGCCCGCAGCGACGTCTATGCCGTCGGTGTGCTGGCTTACGAATTGATCACCGGCGCAACGCCGTTCAACGGTGACAATCCGCTGACTGTGGCATACCAGCGGATGGACCACGATGTCCCGCCGCCGAGTGCGGCGATCAGCGGGGTGCCGCCCCAGTTCGACGAGTTCATCGCGCGCGCAACGGCTCGCGACCCCGAGGCCCGGTTCGCCGACGCGGCGGAGATGGCCGAGGATCTGGACGCGATCGCCGTGGAGTTGGCGCTGCCGAAGTTCCGGGTGCCTGCACCCAAGAACTCCGCTCAGCACGCCGCGGCCACCGCGTTACACAGCCGACCGACCGTCGACTTCCACCCGGTCCCGCGACCGGTGCCTGCGCAGACCCCGCCGCCGCTGGCGCCGCCACCGGCCGTCAAGAATCCCACCCGGCAGCTCATTCGCGACCCGCAGGACTGGCAGCCGGACGCCGCAGACGACGAGACTCCGGAACTCGCAAGCCAATTCGCCGGTATCGACATCGGTGAATTCATCTGGGAACGGCAGCGCGCCCGGCGGGCGCTGATGTTCTGGACTCTGATCGTGCTGCTGCTGACCGGCGGGATGGCCGCAGCCGGCTGGACGCTCGGCACCAACCTGCAAGGCCTGATCGGCTAGTCGCGCAGCATCTCCGCGACCAGGAACGCGAGCTCCAGTGACTGCTGGGTGTTCAGTCGTGGATCGCACGCCGTCTCGTAGCGCCCGGCCAGATCCGAATCCGAGATGTCCTGCGCGCCACCAAGACATTCGGTGACGTTCTCGCCGGTGATCTCGACGTGCATGCCGCCGGGATGGGTGCCCAGCGCGCGATGCACCTCGAAGAAGCCCTGCACCTCGTCGACGATGCGGTCGAAGTGGCGGGTCTTGTAGCCCGTTGAGGACTCGTGGGTGTTGCCGTGCATGGGGTCGCACTGCCAGATGACGTGATGGCCCGACGCCTGCACCTTCTCGATGATCTGCGGCAGCACATCGCGCACCTTGCCGTTACCCATCCGGCTGACCAGCGTGAGCCGGCCGGGCTCGTTGTTCGGGTCGAGCCGCTCGACGTACTCCACCGCCAGTTCCGGTGAGGTGGTCGGGCCGATCTTGACGCCGATCGGGTTCGCGATCACCTCGGCGAACGCCACGTGGGCGCCGTCGAGCTGGCGGGTGCGCTCCCCGATCCAGACGTAGTGCGCCGACAGGTCATACAGCTTGGGCCCACCGACGGCGTCGGCATCCATTCGCAGCATCGCGCGCTCGTAGTCCAGCACGAGCGCCTCATGGCTGGCGTAGATCTCGGCGGTGTCCAGGTTGCGGTCATTGACGCCGCAGGCCGTCATGAAGCGCAGGCCGCGATCGATCTCGCTGGCCAGCGTCTCGTAGCGGGCACCCGCCGGCGAGGTCCGGACGAACTCCCGGTTCCAGTCATGCACCGCGTGCAGCGACGCCAAGCCCGACGACGTCAGCGCCCGCACCAGATTCATCGCGGCGCTGGCGTTGGCGTAGGCGCGGACCAGCCGCGACGGATCGTGTTGGCGCACCGCGGCGTCGGGGGCGAAACCGTTGACCATGTCACCGCGGTAGGACTTCAGCCCCAGCGCGTCGGTGTCCGAGGAGCGCGGCTTGGCGTACTGGCCGGCGATGCGGGCCACCTTGACCACCGGCATGCTCGCGCCGTAGGTGAGCACGACGGCCATCTGCAGCAAGGTGCGGATGTTGGCGCGGATGTGCGGCTCGGTGTTGTCGACGAAGGTCTCGGCGCAGTCGCCGCCCTGCAGCAGAAACGCCTTGCCGAGGGCCACGTCGGCCAGCTGCGCCTTGAGCTTCTCGATCTCCGACGGCACGGTGACCGGCGGCACGCTCTCGAGGACGGTACGCATCGCGGCGGCCTGCTCGGGATCCCAGCTGGGCTGCTGCAGCGCCGGCTTCGTCAGCGCCGCATCGAGCCGTCCGCGCAGGTCAGCCGGGAGCGGCGGGAGCGACGGCAGCTGCTCGATCGGTACGTCAACGGTCCAGTTCACCCGTCCATGGTAACCGGGCCGCGCATCCCCTTTTACCGGCTGACCGGCGTCGCACCCAGGTCGACGCCGGTGGTCATCAGCACATACCGGCGCCGGTTGTGGCGGGCGTCGACCAGGGCGTCGTGGGTGTCCTGCGGTCGCGGCGGCATCCGGGGGCTGCCGCGGTCCTCCCAGAACTGGCGCAGCTCGCGGGTGAACCGCGGGATCTGCGGCGGCAGGCTGGTCATCGGCCCCCACAGCTGACAGAGCGCGACGTGGTCGTAGGCGGCCACCCAGGCCCACAGCTCGATCGGCTCGTCGCCGTCGATACCCAGGAACTCCTCCAGACCCTCCCGGATCTGACGGCGCGAGCGCCACAGCTGCGACGACGGGCTCGGGAGCTTCGGCAAGACGTTGGTGCGCACCCACCGGCCTGCGGAGTCCGGGTCGAACTCGGTGGAGATCGCGTAGAACTCGCGTCCGTCGTCGGCCACCACGCCGATCGAGATCAGGTCGATGATCCGACCGTTGTCGATGAACTCCGTGTCGTAGAAGTACCGCACCGGCCGCACCCTATCCCGTCGCCTCGGCCCGGTTCGGCGGCGCGGGCGCGGCGTGAATCTCCTTGTCGAGCTCGGCGTCGACCTCGGCGTCGGCCGGGAAGCTCGGCTCACCGGCGATGATGTGCTGCAACCACAACTTGGCCTGCACGACGGGGCGGCGCATGTAGCGTTCCCGCTCCAGGGCTTTGTGCATCTTCCTGGGCTTGTCCTGGTAGTGCCAGCGCGCCCACGGCGCATGCGGTCGGGACAGCCGGATCGCACCGATGATCAGCAGCGGCGTGATGAACATCCCGATCAGGCCGGTCCACACCTTGCCCTTGAGCAGCACCACGACGGCCAGCGCGAGCGTCAGCACGGCGAGCACGACGACCAGGGTGCGCGCGCCGACGGAATCGTCGGCCCGCCAGATCCCGATGTCGAAGAACGACAGCGGGTTGAAACCCATGATCAGCAGCCCGGCGACGGCGATCGCGGCGAACACCGCGTCCACCGAGGCGCGGCCGTCCTCGGCCCAGTAGACGTCCTCCAGGTGCAGGATGAGCGCGAACTCGTCGAGAACCAGTGCCGCGCCGATGCCGAAAACGATTGCAGCAGCGGTGAACTCGCTGGTCCCGCCCTCGGTGGCCATCGTCACCATGGCGACTCCGGAGATCATCACCAGGATGATGCCGAACACCGCGTGGTGGATGTGCAGGCCGCCGTGGCCGGAGATGTTGCGCGGCTGCCACCATTTGCGGGGAGCGTCGCTGTCGGCGTTGTGCCGGATGTAGCGGACGATCGTGCGCGTCACGAAGAACGTGAGGATGAACGCGATCAAACACCACATCAACGGCACGCGCCCGGGAGCGACGACGTCGAAGTGCAGGTGGTAGGACACGGGACGTGAAGATACGCGCCGACGGGCGCCCATGGGCCCGGCACGGCCGGGATACCCCCCGGCGCGTCGCGGCGCCGGAGATAGTCTGGTTTGCGAGATGAGTAGCGACGTGGGCAGTTCGGCGCGGCCCTGGTTGGTCGCCGGGTGGCGGGTGACGCAGGTCGCGATCGTCGCGCTCCTGGTCTACGCCGGCTGGCTGCTGTTCGGGCATATCCCCTACCGGATCGACATCGAGGTCTACCGGATGGGCGGCCAGGCGTGGCTGCACGGCCAGTCCCTCTACGCCGGTGATGCGACGTTCCGCACCACGATCGGGCTCGGTCTGCCGTTCACCTATCCCCCGCTGGCGGCCATCGTGTTCAGTCCGTTCGCCTGGGTGTCGCTGTCGGTGGCGAGCGTGATCATCACCGTGATCACGCTGGTCCTGCTGCTGGTGTCCACCTGGATCGTGCTGACCCGCCTGGCGGTGTGGCCGGCCTCGGCGCTGACCCGGGAGCCGGCGTGGCTGCGCCGGGCTTGGTTGTCGGCGGGCCTCGTGGCGCTGGCGGTGATGTATCTGGAACCCATCGACGCCAACTTCGCGTTCGGCCAGATCAACGTTGTGCTGATGACGTTGGTGATCGCCGATTGCGTGCCGCGCCGCACTCCCTGGCCGCGCGGGATGCTGCTCGGGGTGGCGATCGCGCTGAAGCTGACCCCGGCGGTCTTCCTGCTGTATCTCCTGCTGCGCCGCGATGGTCGCGCCGCGATGACCGCGGCCGGCACGTTCGTCGCGGCCAGCCTGCTGGGCTGTGCGTTGGCCTGGCGCGATTCGCTGGAGTACTGGACCACCACGATCCGCCACACCGACCGGATCGGCAGTGCGGCGCTCAACACCAACCAGAACATCGCGGGCGCACTGGCCCGCCTGGGCCTGGACAAGAGCACCCACTTCATCCTCTGGACGCTGGCCTGCTTCGCCGTCCTGGGCCTGACCATCTGGGCGGTGCGCCGGGTGCTGGCCGCTGGCGAACCGACGCTGGCGCTGATGTGTGTCGCCCTGTTCGGGCTGATGGTCTCGCCGGTGTCGTGGTCACACCACTGGGTCTGGGCGTTGCCGACGGTGATCACGGCGACGGTGGCCGCCTACCGACGGCGCAACATAGCGCTCGGCGTGGTGACCGGTGCCGGGGTGGCGTTGATGGTGTGGATTCCGCTGGAGTTGCTGCCCCAGCATCACGAGGAGTCGGCGTCGTGGTGGCGACAGCTGCTCGGGATGTCCTATGTCTGGTGGGCCTTGGCAGTGATCGTCGTCGCGAGGCTGACGGTGACCACGCCGATCGCTAACCTGCGGCGGACTCCGGGATCCGCGCCGGTGGCTGATCTGGTCCACCCTGCTTAGGGCCCCCGGGTTCCTCGCTGTTCTTCAACGTCGCGGCGTAGATGTCGACGTACTCCTGACCGGACAGCTCCATCAGCTCGTACATGACCTCGTCGATGACGGCCCGCTCGATGAAGCGGTTGCCCGCCAGACCGTCGAACCGGGAGAAGTCCATCGGCTTGCCGAAGCGCACCGTCACCCGGCCGAAGCGCCACATCTTGGATCCGGGCGGGTTCACGACGTCGGTTCCGATCATCGCGACCGGAATCACCGGGACCTGCGTCTCGAGCGCGAGGCGCGCCAGTCCGGTCTTGCCCTTGTACAGCCGGCCGTCCGGGGAGCGGGTGCCCTCCGGATACATCCCCATCAGCTTGCCCTGCGACAGCAGTCGCTCGGCGGTGGTCAGCGCCGCCTGCGCGGCGTCGGCGTCGGTGCGATCGATCGGGACCTGGCCGGCCACGGTGTAGAACCACCGGGTCAACCAGCCCTTGATGCCGGTGCCGGTGAAGTATTCGGACTTGGCCAGGAACGTGATCCGTCGCCGGACCACCAGCGGGAGGTAGAAACTGTCCGCCACCGCCAGGTGGTTGCTGGCCAGGATTGCCGGGCCGTTGTCTGGAAGATGTTCCAGCCCTTCGACTTTCGGCCTACCTAACAGAGCCAGCAACGGGCCCATGAAGATGTACTTGAACAGCCAGTACCACATGGAGCCTCCCGATCACCGCACGCTTTCGTGCAACTCTACCCAGGTCCGCGGACACCGACCACAGGTCGCACCCGGTTCTCACCGGATCATCAGGGCGCGGCCAGCGTCAGTCCTCGACGCTGACCGGAATGTGTTGGTAGCGGCTGCCGGGGCGCTCCGGCGAATCCGGGCTCGGCCGATCCGGGGGTGTGCGGTCCGGATCGGGCGGGCTCGTGCCGTCCTCGGCGATGATCGTCCGGATCACCGTCACCAGCGCCACGCTGTGCTCGGCGACCACGGTCAGCAGCGGATGTTGTTCGCCGTTGACCAGCGCTGCCAGCGCGCACACCGGGCACCACACCTGCTGGCACTTGCCCTGCCCGCCACCGGATGCCATTGCGGCACCGGCCCGCACGGCCGGGTCGAGCCGGTCGAGGATCGCCTGGGCCAGGGCGCGCAGTTCGGGCCCCAGGTCGGGGTGCTGGCCGTTCACGCGGGCCACACCTCCGGATTGGGTCGAAAGCGCACGGTCAGCTCGGTACCGCGCAGGGCCGCATCCATCACGATGCACCGCCGCAGCACCGACGCCAGTCGTACCCGGCGCCGCATCCCCGCGGCGCCGATGATCAGGTCGTCGTCGACCCGGCCCAGCGTCAGCGTGCCCGGATCGATTTGCGGCAACTCTAGCCGCATCCGGTAGACGGCATCGATCCCTGAGCCCGATTCGCGGTCCACCACCGGCTTCAGTGGCCCTGGCGGCGCGGACCCGTCCCGTCGCCGGACGCTGTCGAGTAATTGTCCGAGCGCCTTGGGGCCGATCGGCTCACCAGCCAGGTGGGGCGCCAGCACCAGTTGAACGTCGCCGATGGTGGCGGCGAGCTCGTCGAGCACCGATTGCTGTTCGGAGATCCGCTCGGCGTACCAGCCGAACGCCGGATGGTCCGGAAGATTGCGGTACTCGTACGAATCATCTTGGACAAGAACCTGATTGACGATCAATTCGGCGACCTGCACACCCATCAGCACCAGCGAGCCCAGGGTGCGGACCGCCTCGGCGGCCACCACCCGCTCAGCGGTGAGCACCAGGTGGGCACTGACCCGCTCGGCATCGGTGAGCAGGGCGGACAACCCTTCGACGGCCCCACTGATGCCCTCGACCACGGCGACGGTGGCCGCAGCGTGCATGCCGTCGACGGCTGCGCTGAGCCGGCGATGCCGTGGCCACGCCCGCTCGATGTACATCGCGAAGGCGGCAGGCAGCGTCAGCATCCGCATCGCATCGGCCGTCGAGGCGCAGTCGACCACGACGTAGTCCCACCGGCCGGAGTCGGCCAGCGCGGCGACCTCGGCCAGCCCTAATACCTCCTGAATGCCAGGCAGAGCGGAAAGCTCCTCCGGGGCAACGTCTTTGATGTCAGACTCCGGAAATCTGGCGGCCAGCACCGGCGCGACGGCCCGCCATCTGTCCGCGAGCAGGGCCAGGGTGTCCAGCGCCAGCGCGTCGAGGTGACCGCCGGCGGTGTCGTCGGTGTCCTCCTCGGTGAGGATCCGCACCGGCTCGCGGGCCCCAGTCGGCGCGACCACCACCCCGAGAACATCGCCGAGCGAGTGGGCCTGATCGGTGGACACGGCCAGCACCCGCTGCCCGGCCAGCGCCGCCCGGACCGCCGTCGCCGAGGCCAGCGTCGACTTGCCGACGCCGCCTTTGCCGACGAAGAAACTGATCCGGACCCGATCAGTCACTCAGCCCTCGACCCATTTCTTCAGGTCCTTGAGCGCGGTGTCGGTCAGCCTGCGCTCGGCCTTGCGCTTGAGCAGGCCGATCATCGGGATCATCAGATCCACCGACAACTCGTAGGTGACATCGGTTCCAGAACCTTTGGGTTGCAACGTGTATGCGCCGTCGAGTGCGCGCAAGAGCGAGCTTGAAACCAATGACCAGCGCACCGACTTGCGGTCGGCCGGCCACTCGTAAGCCAGCACCATGGTGTCTTTCAGAACGGCGGCGTCCAGAACCAGGCGCGCGACCAGCGGGTAACCGGCGTCGTCGGACTCGATGACCTCGGTCTCCTTGTATTCGGAAACCCACTGCGGGTACGACCCGATATCGGCGATGACATCCATCACGGTGCGGGGGTCCGCGTCGATGTAGATGGTCTGCGCCGTCTTGTCAGCCACTGTTGCCAATTCCCATCGCTTGCGCTGCGTGACCCGACAGGGTCCGCTCCCTCGGCCACAAAGGTACCCTCCCGCCCGAGGGTCTGACCTGATATCAGGTGGCGGGTGCGACGCCCACCGGGCGGGACGCCTCCAGCGTCGATTTCACCTCGAACGCCATCCGTTTACCGGCCACCCGGCGCTGATGGGTGAGCTTCGCGAGGTTCATCTTGGCCAGCTGCCAGGCCGCGACCCCCGAGGGTTCGGCGTGCAGAAAGTAATGCAGCAGCACCCCGTCGAGTACCGGCTCCAGCCAGATCTCCATGGTCCCGGTCAGCGGGCCGGTCACCGTCCATCGCACGCCCTTGTCGGCACGGTCCTCGACGACCTCGAGCCGCAGGTCCGGCCACCACCGCCGCCAGCTCGCCCGGTCCGCGACCGCGCGCCCGACCGCCGCCGGATCTGCCGCGACAAACGTCTCGTCGGCGACCTGGATGCTGTTCATGCCAACAGCTTCACATATCGGGTCCACGGGCAGGGCGCCCGGCTGCCGGTGACTACGCTGTTGACATGCGTGAGTACAACGTTCCGGCGTCGTTCACCGTCGGAGAGCATGACAATGTCGTCAGCTCGGTGTACGACCACGAGCGCACCGATCCGAGCTACGTGATTGTGCAGCGGCAGGTCGAGGGCGGTTGGACCGACGTGACGTGCGCCGAGGTCGCCGCCCAGATCCGCTCGGCGGCGCTGGGATTGATCGCCGAGGGCGTGCAGGCCGGCGACCGGGTGGCGATCCTGTCGGCGACCCGCTACGAGTGGGTGATCCTCGATTACGCGATCCTCTCGGTCGGCGGGGTGACGGTGCCCATCTACGAGACGTCCTCGACCGACCAGGTCCGCTGGGTGCTCCAGGACTCGGGGGCGGTGCTGGTGTTCACCGAGACCGAGTCCCACGCTCAGATGGTCAAGGAACTCCAGGACGAGCTGCCGGACCTTCGCAAGGCCCTGCGGATCGAGTCCTCGGGCCCCACCGCGCTCGACGAGCTGGCCAAGGCCGCCGCCGGCGCGGACCCCGCAGAGCTGGAGCGCCGGCTGGCGGCGCTGCGTTCGGCCGACCCGGCGACATTGATCTACACCTCGGGCACCACCGGCCGACCCAAGGGCGTGCAGCTCACGCACGCCAACCTGCTGTTCGAAACCCGCGGCACCACAACATGTTTCCCGACTCTGCTGCGCCAGCACGAGCGGTTGCTGGTCTTTTTGCCGTTGGCGCATGTGCTGGCGCGCGCCTTGTCGATGACCGCGTTCGCCAACAAGGTGACGCTCGGCTACACCAGCGACATCAAGAACCTCGTGCCGATGCTGCAGTCCTTCAAGCCGACGATTGTGGTGTCAGTGCCCCGAGTGTTCGAAAAGGTTTACAACACAGCCGAATTGAATGCCCGCAACAGCGGCCGGGGCGCCGTTTTCGAGCTGGCCGCCAAGACCGCGATCGCCTACAGCGAGGCACTGGCCGACAATGGCCCCAACCTGCTGCTGAAGCTCGGCCACGCCGTCTTCGACCGGCTGGTGTACAGCAAGCTGCGGGCCGCCCTTGGCGGTGACTGCCACGCCGCGATCTCGGGCGGCGCGCCGTTGGGCAAGCGGCTCGGTCACTTCTACCGCGGCGCCGGCCTGTCGATCTACGAGGGCTACGGACTGACCGAGACCAGCGCGGCGATCACGGTGAACCGCATCGGTGAGCTCAAGGTGGGCACGGTCGGAAAGTTGGTGCCGGGCAACAGCATGGCGCTCGCCGAAGACGGCGAGCTGCTGGTCAAGGGTGGCGTCGTGTTCGACGGCTACTGGCACAACGAGAAGGCGACCGGCGAGGCGATCGTCGACGGCTGGTTCCATACCGGGGATCTGGCCAGCATCGACGCCGACGGTTTCGTGTCGATCACCGGCCGCAAGAAGGAGATCATCGTCACCGCGGGCGGCAAGAACGTCGCCCCTGCCGTGCTCGAAGACGCCCTGCGGGCCCATCCCCTGATCAGCCAGGCGATGGCCGTCGGCGACAACCAGCCGTTCATCGGTGCCCTGATCGCCATCGACCCTGAGTCGTTCGAGGGGTGGAAGACCCAGCACAGCAAGGCCGCCGGCGCCTCGGTGGGTGATCTGCGGACGGATCCGGATCTGGTCGCCGAGATCGAGTTGGCCGTCAAGGACGCGAATCAGCATGTCTCCCATGCCGAATCGATCCGCAAGTTCCGAATACTGCCCGAGGACTTCACGGTGCAGACCGGTGAACTGACCCCGACGCTGAAGGTCAAGCGCAATGTGGTTGCGGAAAAGTTCGCCGACGAGATCGGAGCGATCTATGCGAAGTAGCCCCGCAGCGCGCCCGATGCAGGTAAAGGTACGAACATGGTGAGCAAACTTCCTGCCGGCGTGACCGCTGTCGCCGGCGCGATCATGGTGTCAACGGCGATGGTCGGGTCCCCGGTCGCGTCGGCCGACAGCTACGCAGGCGAGACCTACGGCGATGCCGCCAGCGCACTGAGCGGGTCAGGCTTGACGGCCGTCGTGGCCGGGCGGGTCGGCTCGGAGTTGCCGACGGATCAGTGCATCGTGACACGTTCGCAGAAGGCACCCTGGGTCAAGGGCGACAACTTCCAGCAGACCAACAACACGGTGCTGCTGTTCCTGAACTGCAACGCCGCCGTCGCGACAGCAGGCAAGCCCGGCAACTCGGCAGCCAGTCCAGAGGGGCAGCAGGCGCTCAAGGACGAGCAGGCCTATGAGTGGAAGAGCACGACCGAGGACGGCGCCGCATGGTGCGCCGAGAACATGAAGGCCCATCCCACGTGGACAGGCAACGCGTTCGACGGCTGCCCGGGCACCGGCACGTAGCGACCCCGGTGAGCCGGCGCAGCCGCCGCTGCGCGTAGGCCCGCGTCGACGGTGCAGGCGTGCCGGCGGCCACCGCGGTCACCCACGGGCGAAACAGCAGGAAACCGGCGAGGGTACCCGTCAGAGCAGGCCGGCCACGAAGCCTGCCGCCTGGCCGGGGTACGGCGGCAGCTCGTAGTTGCTGTGGGCGGCACGGTCGAGGCCGGGCGAGCAGATCGGGTCGCCGCCGCTGCAGATGTCGATGGCGCGGCCGGCGAACTGGCCGGTGCTCGACAGCGGGGAGCCGAACCGGGCCCCCGGGTTGCCGAACACCGCAACGGCCGCGATCTGACCGGCGGCGGCCGGCGGCAGCGGTGGGGCCGAGCCGATACTGCCGATCCGCTGCCCCACCGGCGGGACACCGGCCAGCATGGACACCGCCGCCGCCCCTTGGGAGAACCCACCGAGCACCAGGGTGGTCTGCGGGCAGCGCGCCCCCATGTCCGCGATGCGGGCGGCCGCGTCGTCAGCGCCGGACGCCGCGGCGAGGAAGTTGAAGCTCGCCGGGTAGTTCACCGCGTAGGTGCCCATGCTGCGCCCGCCCAGGCGGGGCGCGAGCGCGTCGGCGAAGGCCTGCCCCACCCGCCCGAGGCCGGGCGGCTCACCGGTGCCGCGGGCGAAGATCACCTCGACGTCGGGGCAGTCGTCGGCCGTCGCGGCGCCGACCGAGCCGACCAGGGTTGCACCTGCGGCCAGAACGGCACCGAACGCGGCGACCCGGGTTCTGCTCATCTTGAGCATCGTCACACGGCGTGGTCGGCCACGCGCAGGAGTTCGGAAAGCCGCGCGGTGTGCGCCGCCCAGTTCCAGTCCTTCTCGACCCATCGCCTGCCGGCCTCCCCCATCCGCGCACCGAGGGCGGGGTCGTCGAGGATGCCGGAGACGGCCTCGGCGATCTCCTCGACCGAACGCCCGTCCACCACCCGTCCGGTTTCGCCGTCTTTCACGGTCTCGGGCGCACCTCCGGAGTTCCCGGCCACCACCGGCACGCCCGCGGCCGACGCCTCCAGGAAGACGATGCCGAGACCCTCCACATCCAGCCCGGAACCCCTTGTGCGACAGGGCATTGCAAAGACGTCAGCCATCGCGTAGTGGGCCGCCAGCTCGGCGCTGGGCACCGACCCGGTGAACACCACATCGTCGGTGACGCCCACCTGCGCGGCGAGCTTGTGCAGGTCGTCGGCGTAGGGGCCGTTGCCGACGATCACCAGCACGGCGTCGGGCACCCGGCGGCGGATACGGGGCAGCGCCTTGATCAGCATGTCCTGGCCTTTGCGCGGCACCAGCCGCGACAGGCAGACCACGGTGGGCCGCTCGCCAAGGCCGTAGCGGCAACGCAGGTTGGCCCGGGCCGCGGGGTCTGTACGGAAGCGGTCGGCATCGACGCCGGGCGGCAGGTGTTCCAGTGCGGCGTTCGGCCCGAACGCCGAGGCGAACCGGCCGCGGGTGTAGTGACTGACGAACGTCACGACGTCGGTGGTGTCGCCGATGCGGCGCAGCGCGGAACGCGCGACCGGCAGCATCGACCAGCCCACCTCGTGGCCGTGGGTGCTGGCCACCACCCGGCGCGCGCCTGCGCCGCGGGCCCGGCCGGCGAGCAGCGCCAGGGGGGCGGCGGCCCCGAACCACACCGTGTCGATGTCGTGCTCACGGATCAGCTCGCGCATCCGGCGGTCCACCCCGGGCTCGGGCAGCATCAACGTGCCGGGGTGGCGCACGATGCGGTAACCGGCCGCCTGGTCGTAGGCCTGGGCGTCTTTCCACGCTGGGGCGTAGACGGTGATCTGGTGTTCGCCGCTGTCCGCGAGCCGTCCGACGAACTGCTCCAAGTAGGACTGGATACCGCCCCGACGGGGTGGAAAGTCATTGGTGACCAGCAGGACTCGCGTCATCGCGGTACACGCTAGCCGGTCAACCACTGGGCCCAGCGGGCGCGTAGCCCGGTGGTGTCGGTGTTCAGCGCGCGACGCACGGCCGTCGCGAAGTCCCCGTGGCCGGGCCCGCACGCCTCGGTGTAGAGCCTTCGCAAGGCATCGACGCCGTAGGTGTCGGCCACGAACCGGGCGAACCACCAGGCCCGGTCGTAGCCGTGCACACGCTGCGGACCGGCGGCGTCCAGGTCGGCGTCGGCGGGCAGCGCGGTATCAGCGGCAGCACCCGGCGGTAGCGGCGTGGGCGGCCGGGCGACGAAGTCGGCCACCCCTTCGACCAGCCAGCGCGGCGCGTCCAGGGCGGTGTCGGCGCGAGCGGCGAGGTGAAACAGCTCGTGGGTCAACACGATTCGCAGCGACTGATCGTTCATCGCGACGGCACCCGGGGCGAACACCATGCGCTGCCCACTGGCCCGATGGTGCGCGAAATCGACCTGGTCGGCGACCGAGACCGCGGCGATGTCCTGCCACTGGCCGCGCGGATCCAGGCCGGCTTGGGTGAGGAATTCCTGCTGCGAGCCGGTGGCGATGATGACGATCTCGCGATCCCAGTCGGTGCCCCAGAAGTTCTCGACGGCGGCGACGGCGGCACCGATGTCCCCGGCGATGCGGGTGAGCAGGCCGTCGGTGCGGTCTCCACCGAGGCTGATCAGTCGCACGGTGCGACCGTCGCCGACGACCAGGGGCGACGGTGCGGGGACTGCGGAGCGCGGCGACGGCGGAGTCGCCGACGGCACTGCTACCAGTGCCGAGCCACCGAGCAATTCGGTGATGAGAACAACGGCCAGGACGGCCGCGAGCGCGCGCCGCCGGGGTGCGTCAGTAGCGACGGACGTTATAGATCGGGGCGTTGTTGACCGGAGCGATCATCACCGGCCGGCCGAACGTCGAGGCGTGAACCATCATTCCGTCGCCGATGTAGATCGCCGAGTGCGAGGCGTCGGAGTAGTAGTTCACGACGTCGCCGGGCTGCATCTGGTCCATCGAGACGGGCTGACCACCTGCGGCCAGCGCCTGGCTGGAGTGCGGCAGGAAGATGCCGGCCTGCTGGAAGGCCCACATCACCAGACCGGAGCAGTCGAACTGGTTGGGACCAGATCCACCCCAGACGTACGGGTCACCGATCCGGGTCAGCGCCGCCTGCACGGCGACTGCGCCCTGTTCGCCACCGGCGCCGGGTGACGGTACGGCGGCCATCGGGGTGACCTGGGCGGCGTCCGGCGGCGGCGGGGCGTCCGGTGCCGGCGGGAGGGCGTCGGGCGGCGGCACATCGTTGAGCGGCGGCAGGCCCGCAGGCGCGGGAGCGGCCAGGATGTCGGCCGGCGGCACCGGTCCGGGGGCGGCCAGCGCGGTGCGCTGCTCCGGGGTGAGCGTCTGGTACCGCGACTTCACAACCGAGATCTGCACCTGCAGCTGAGACTGCTTGCGCTGCAGGTCGGCGCGGACAGCGGCGGCCTGCTCGGCGGCCGTCTTGGCCGCGTCCGCCGACTTGGCGGACTCGGCCTCGGCCTGGCGCAGCTGCTCGTTCACCTGGCGGTAGCTCTGCATCTGGGCGGCCATCTCGGTGGCCATCACTCGCTGCACGGCCATCTTGTCGATCAGGCCCTGCGGCGACTCGGCGGTCAGGATGGCATTGAGGCCGTCGGTGCGGCCACCCATGTAAACCGCGGCAGCAAATTTATCGACCGCACCCTGGTAGGTCGCCAACTGGGCCTTTGCGCTGTCAGCTGCGGCGAGGTCGTCGGTGTGCTTCTTCTCCGCAACGCTCTCCGCCTGCAGCTTCTTGTCAAGATCGAGCTGAGCGGAATGCATCGACTCGGTGAGCTGTTCTGCCTGTCGTGACAGTTCGTTCAGCTTGGCCACACCGTCTTCGGCGGGGTCGGCGTGCGAGGCGCCGGAGATAACGGCGGACAGGACCATGAAGCCCGCAATTCCACCAACTAGATGGCGTTTGAGAACGCGTTTAGTCAGGTATCTGCGGTCAGAGCTCAAAATTGCGTTCCTTTAAGTGCCGTCGACGTTGATGCATCGAGTGCCTTAGGTCTCGAACAGGTTACGAAATGGCATCGGCGTTGTCCAAACGTGGGACGGAAATTCAGCAGACTCTCAGCCACCCAAGCCACACCAGTCACAACCTGCCAACCAACCTAGCAGGACGCGGCCTCGGCGCTAGCTTGCGAGCCCCCGCCCCCCGGTGCGGTGGATCGGCACCAGCCGCAACTTCGGCGCCAAGCCCGCCTCAGCAAGCACTTCGAGGGCCGCCCGTTCGTCTTCCAGCAAAGTTTCCGGGACACCGAGCAATACGCTCACCACACAGTCGCGACAACCAGGGCCGCGCACCGCACAGTCGTCGCAGTCGATGACGACCGGTTCGGCTGGCTCCATTCCCATCTCGGGACTCCTTCTATCGAGTTGGCCCGCACGCTATCGCCGGGTACCGACAAGTCCGCCCGTCCCGCCACCGGAAAGCCGATCGGTCGCGGAGTGGCACACCGCCGTTGTCGGTGGGTCTGCCTACCGTCAAGTGCTGTGCCGGCCACACCGATCGATGCGCAGCTGAGCTTCGCCGACGTCGACCCCGCGGCCGACGTCTCGCTGCGGGAGACCACATTCGTGGTGGTCGACCTGGAGACCACCGGCGGCCGGGCCACCGCATCGGCCGACGGCTCCCGCGACGCGATCACCGAGATCGGTGCGGTCCGGGTCCGCGGCGGTGAGGTGCTCGGCGAATTCGCCACCCTGGTGGACCCGCAGCGGTCCATCCCGCCGCAGATCGTTCAGCTCACCGGGATCACCACCGCGATGGTCCACGACGCGCCGACCATCGCCGCCGTACTGCCGATGTTCCTCGAGTTCGCCCGTGGCGCCGTGCTGGTCGCCCACAACGCCGGCTTCGACATCGGCTTCCTGAAGTCCGCCGCCGAACAGTGCGGCATCCCCTGGCCCCGGCCGCCGGTGCTGTGCACGGTGCGGCTGGCCCGGCGCGTGCTGACCCGCGAGGAGGCGCCCAGCGTGCGGCTGTCCACACTGGCCGCGCTGGTCGGCTCGGCCACCAAGCCGACCCACCGGGCGCTCGATGACGCCCGCGCCACCGTCGACGTGCTGCACGCGCTGATCGAGCGGGTCGGCAATCAGGGCGTGCACACCTACACCGATCTGCGCGGGTATCTGCCCAACATCTCGAACGCCCAACGGAGCAAACGAGTTTTGGCCCGCACCCTGCCGCACCGTCCCGGGGTGTACCTGTTCCGCGGGCCGGCTCGCGAAGTGCTCTACGTCGGCACCGCCACCGATCTGCGCCGCCGGGTTGGCCAGTACTTCAACGGCGCCGACCCGCGCGGCCGGATGAAGGAGATGGTGGCGCTGGCGACAGCGGTCGACCATGTCGAATGCGCCCACGCGCTGGAAGCCGGGGTGCGTGAGCTTCGGCTGCTGGCCGCGCATGCGCCGCCGTACAACCGCCGGTCCCGCTTTCCGCATCGCTGGTGGTGGGTGACGCTCACCGACGAGGCGTTCCCGCGTCTCTCGGTGGTCCGCGAGCCGCGACACGACCGCGCGATCGGCCCGTTCCGGTCGCGGGCCGACGCCCTCGACACCGCGGCCCTGATCGCCCGGTTCACCGGTGTGCGCACCTGTACCAGCCGTATCGGCCGCGCGGCCGAGCACGGACCATCCTGTCCCGAGCGCGAGGTCTCCCCCTGTCCCGCGCCGCGCGGCATCACCGCCGAGCAGTATGCGGCGGCTCCGCAGCTGGCGGCCGCACTGATCGAAGGTCTGGACAACGCCGCGCTCGGTGCGGCCGTCGACCAGGTCGGCGCACTGGCGCAGAAGTCCCGCTACGAAAGCGCGGCGCGACTGCGTGACCACATCGCCGTGGCCGTCGACGTGCTGTGGCGGGGGCAGCGCCTGCGGTCGCTCAGTGCCGTCGAAGAACTCGTCGCCGCCGCGCCGGACGGTGCGGGCGGCTGGCAGCTGGCGGTGATCCGGCATGGGCAACTCGCCGCGGCAGGCATCGCGCCGCGTCGGGTTCCCCCGATGCCCGTGGTCGATGCCCTCCGGGCAGGCGCGCAGGTGGTGCTCCCGCGGCCGGCGCCACTGGGCGGCGCGCTGGTCGAAGAGACCGCCCTGATCGCCCGCTGGATGAACAGCGCGGGCGTCCGAATCGTCAGTGCCACAACGGGTTTGACGTCACCGCTGGCCTCTGCCGGACCGTGGGCGCAGTGGGCCGCGGCGGCACGCTCGGCACGGTTGGCCGCCGAACAGGCGCAGCGGCCGGACTCAGAGCTGCTGGCTGAACCGCACCCAACGCGCCAAGAGCTGTTCGGCCGCCCCGGAGTCGATCGCTTCCGCGGCGCGGGCCAGCCCGTCCTCCCAGCACGGCAGCCATTCGGCGTGGCTGGATAGCCCGCCGTGGGCGACCATCGCCCCGGCCGCGTTGAGGATCACCGCATCGCGCACGGCTCCCTTGGCGCCTCCGAGCACCTCGCGCGCTTCCTGGGCGTTCTCCTCGGCCTCGCCGCCGACCAGCTCCTCGATGCGGGCCCGGGCGAAACCGAATCCCATCGGGTCGAAGGTGAGCTTGTCGATGGTGCCGGCCTGTACCCGCCAGATCGTGCTGGTGGTCGTGGTGGTCAGTTCGTCCAGGCCGTCGTCGCCGTGCACCACGAGCACACTGCTGCGGCGGGCGGCGAACACCCCGGCCATCACCTCGGCCAGATCGCCGAACGCGCACCCGATCAGGCCGGCCCGCGGGCTGGCCGGATTGGTCAGCGGCCCAAGCAGATTGAAGACCGTCGGGGTCCCTATCTCGCGGCGCGGCGGCCCGGCGAATTTGTACGACGGGTGGAAGACCGGCGCGAAGCAGAACCCGATGCCGACTTCGGCCACGCAGCGGGCCACCTCGTCGGGACCGAGGTCGATGCGCACCCCGAGGGCCTCGAGCATGTCGGCGCCGCCACTCTTGGACGACGCCGCCCGGTTGCCGTGTTTGACGACGGGGATCCCGGCGGCGGCAACCACGATCGCCGCCATCGTCGACAGGTTCACGGTGTTGGCGCGGTCGCCACCGGTGCCAACGATGTCGACGGTGTCGGTGCCGATCTTGTCGGTGGGCACCATGCGCGCGTAGCCGAGCATGGTGTCGGCCAATTCACGTACTTCGGCGGCGGTCGGGCGCTTCATCTTCATCGACACGCCGAAGGCGGCGATCTGAGCCGGCGTCGCGACGCCGCTCATGATCTGGTCCATCGCCCAACTCGCCTGCCCCGGCTCGAGTTCCAGGCTGGCCGTCAACCGGTCCAGGACCTGCGGCCATGACGTATCCGGCGAGCCTGCGCCGGGCGGGGAATGGGGGTGAGTCACGGGCCGATGTTCCCATGCCGCAGGGCATGTCCACACGTCAGTTTTCAGACAGATGTGACCAATTGGCCCCCTGGCTGTACCTCGACAACTACAAAGCGTCATACTTCTTGTTGTGACGAGCGCTGTTGGCACTTCGGGAACTGCGATCACATCGCGCGTACATTCGCTGAACCGGCCGAATATGGTCAGTGTTGGCACCATCGTATGGCTTTCCAGTGAGCTGATGTTCTTTGCTGGACTGTTCGCGATGTACTTCACTGCCCGTGCTCAGGCCGGCGGGGTATGGCCGCCACCGCCCACCGAACTGAACCTGTATCAGGCGGTTCCGGTGACGCTGGTGCTGATCGCATCGTCGTTCACCTGCCAGATGGGTGTGTTCGCGGCCGAGCGCGGTGACGTCTACGGGCTCCGCCGTTGGTACGTGATCACCTTCCTGATGGGACTGTTCTTCGTCCTCGGACAGGGCTACGAGTACTACCACCTGGTCACTCACGGCACGACCATCGCGGGCAGCTCCTACGGCAGCGTGTTCTACCTCGCGACCGGTTTCCACGGCCTGCACGTGATCGGCGGGCTCGTCGCATTCGTCCTGCTTCTGCTGCGGACCACGATGAGCAAGTTCACGCCTGCGCAGGCGACGGCCGCGATCGTCGTGTCCTACTACTGGCACTTCGTCGACATCGTGTGGATCGCCCTGTTCGCGACGATCTACTTCATCCGATGAGAAGGGGTTCGATGCTCAAGAGATCGGCGCGGGTGGAGTCTTCGGCGACGCGTGACAAGTCGCGTCGCCGGCTTCGTCGCCGTCTGACCGGTGCAGTACTGCTGCTGGTCGGGCTCGGTGTCGCGGGTGGCCTGGCCGCCACGCTGACACCCACACCGCAGGTAGCGGTGGCCGACGAATCGCAGTCCGCACTGCTGCGCACCGGCAAGCAGCTGTTCGACACCTCGTGTGTCACCTGCCACGGCGCCAACCTCCAGGGCGTCGAGGGCCGCGGCCCCAGCCTGATCGGCGTCGGCGAGGCGGCGGTGTACTTCCAGGTGTCGACCGGCCGCATGCCGGCGATGCGCGGCGAAGCCCAGGCTCCGCGCAAGGACCCGATCTTCGACGAGGCCCAGATCGACGCGCTCGGCGCCTACGTTCAGGCCAACGGCGGCGGACCGCTGGTCCCCCGCGACGCCAACGGCCAGATCGCCGACCACTCGCTGCTCGGCAACGACCTCGCCCGCGGCGGCGACCTGTTCCGGCTCAACTGCGCCTCATGCCACAACTTCACCGGCAAGGGCGGCGCCCTGTCGTCGGGTAAGTACGCACCCGACCTCGAGCCGGCCACCCCGGCCCAGATCTACACCGCGATGCTGACCGGCCCGCAGAACATGCCCAAGTTCGGCGACCGCCAGCTTTCTCCTGAGGAGAAGAAGGACATCATCGCCTACGTGCGCATGGCGACTCGCGCGCCGGACCCCGGCGGCTACGGCCTCGGCGGGTTCGGACCCTCATCTGAGGGCATGGCGGCCTGGATCATCGGCATGGTCGCCGTCATCGCGGCGGCGCTGTGGATCGGAGCGAGATCTTCATGAGTGACGTAAATCAGCCCACCGACGAGCAACTCGCTGGGATGTCGCGCGAGGAGTTGGTCGAACTCGGCGGCCGGATGGACGGCGTCGAGACCATCGTCAAGGACCCGCGCTGGCCGGTCGAGGGCACCAAGGCCGAGAAGCGCGCAGCGCGTCTGGTGTCGATCTGGCTGCTGCTCGGCGGCCTGTTCGGTTTGGCGCTGCTGCTGGTCTTCCTGTTCTGGCCGTGGCAGTGGGACGGCTCGAACGAGCGCTCCCTGTCCGAGCTGGCCACCCCGCTCTACGGGTTGACCTTCGGCATGTCGATCCTGGCGATCGGCATCGGCGCGGTGCTCTACCAGAAGAAGTTCATCCCCGAGGAGATCTCGGTCCAGGAGCGCCACGACGGCGCCTCGCCGCTGATCCAGCGCAAGACCGTCGTCGCCAACCTCACCGACGCTCTCGAGGAATCGACGATCAAGCGGCGCAAGCTGGTTGGGCTGTCGCTCGGGATCGGGATGGGCGCGTTCGGCGCAGGCACGCTGGTGGCGTTCATCGGCGGTCTGATCAAGAACCCGTGGAAGCCGGTGGTTCCCACCGCCGAAGGCAAGAAGGCGGTGCTGTGGACCTCGGGATGGACCCCGCGGTTCACCGGCGAGACCATCTTCCTGGCGCGCGCCACCGGCCTGCCGGGCGAGTCGCCGTTCGTGAAGTTGCGACCCGAGGACATCGACGCCGGCGGCATGGAGACGGTGTTCCCGTGGCGTGAGAGCGACGGCGACGGCACCACCGTCGAAAGCCACGAGCGACTGAGCGAAATCGCGATGGGCGTGCGCAATCCGGTGATGCTGATCCGCATCAAGCCGGCCGACATGTCCAAGGTCGTCAAGCGTGCAGGCCAGGAGAGCTTCAACTTCGGTGACCTGTTCGCCTACACCAAGGTCTGTTCGCACCTGGGCTGCCCGGCCTCGCTGTACGAACAGCAGACCTATCGCATCCTGTGTCCGTGCCACCAATCGCAGTTCGACGCACTGCATTTCGCACGGCCGATCTTCGGTCCGGCTGCGCGCGCGTTGGCGCAGTTGCCGATCACCATTGACAAGGACGGGTATCTGGTCGCCAACGGCGACTTCGCCGAGCCCGTCGGACCCGCATTCTGGGAGCGCACATCATGAGTCCGAAACTCAACGATGCCCTGGCCAAGCAGGGCGACGCCATCGACTCCCGTTACCACCCGTCGGCCGCGGTTCGACGACAGCTGAACAAGGTCTTCCCCACGCATTGGTCGTTCCTGCTGGGTGAGATCGCGATGTACAGCTTCATCGTGCTGCTGCTCACCGGCGTGTACCTGACGCTGTTCTTCGACCCGTCGATGGCCGAGGTGACGTATCAGGGTGTGTACCAACCGCTTCGGGGCGTCGAGATGTCGAAGGCGTTCGCCTCGGCGCTCGACATCAGCTTCGAGGTGCGCGGTGGCCTGTTCGTCCGCCAGATCCACCACTGGGCCGCGCTGCTGTTCGCCGCGGCGATCATGGTGCACCTGGCGCGCATCTTCTTCACCGGCGCCTTCCGCAGGCCACGTGAGGCCAACTGGGTCATCGGTTCGCTGCTGCTGATCCTGGCCATGTTCGAGGGGTACTTCGGCTACTCGCTGCCCGACGACCTGCTGTCCGGCATCGGCCTTCGTGCGGCGCTGTCGTCGATCACCATGAGCGTGCCGATCGTCGGAACCTGGTTGCACTGGGCGCTCTTCGGCGGTGACTTCCCCTGCGGTGGGCTGGGCTACCAGTGCAGCGCGGTGGGCACCCTGCTCCCCCGGATGTACGCACTGCACATCCTGCTGATCCCCGGAATCATCTTGGCGCTCATCGGTGTTCACCTGGCGCTGGTGTGGTTCCAGAAGCACACCCAGTTCCCCGGCCCCGGCCGCACCGAGAAGAACGTCGTCGGCGTGCGCGTCATGCCGGTCTTCGCGGTGAAGTCGGGTGCGTTCTTCGCGGTGACCGTCGGCATCCTGGGCCTGATGGGTGGCCTGCTGCAGATCAACCCGATCTGGCAGCTCGGCCCCTACAAGCCGTCTCAGGTGTCGGCAGGCAGCCAGCCCGACTTCTACATGATGTGGACCGAAGGCCTGGCCCGTATCTTCCCGCCGTGGGAGCTCTACCTCGGCCATCACACCATCCCGGCGGCGTTCTGGGTCGCGCTGGTCATGGGTCTGGTGTTCGGGCTGCTGATCGCTTACCCGTTCCTGGAGAAGAAGTTCACCGGGGACACCGCGCACCACAACCTGCTGCAGCGCCCGCGTGACGCTCCGACGCGGACTGCGATCGGTGCGATGGCCATCGCGCTGTACATGGTCTGGACGCTGGCCGCGATGAACGACATCATCGCGCTGAAGTTCCACATCTCGCTGAACGCGACGACGTGGATCGGTCGCATCGGTTCGTTGGTGCTGCCTCCGCTGGTGTTCTTCATCGCCTACCGCTGGGCGGTCGGCCTGCAGCGCAGCGACCGTGATGTGCTGGAGCACGGCATCGAGACGGGCATCCTCAAGCGCCTGCCGCACGGTGCCTACGTCGAGCTGCACCAGCCGCTCGGCCCGGTCGACGAGCACGGTCACCCGCTCCCCCTGGAGTACCAGGGAGCGGCTCTGCCCAAGCGGATGAACAAGTTGGGCTCCGGCGGCCGAACTGGCCACGGCAGCTTCCTCACCGCCGATCCGGCGTCCGAGGATGCGGCGCTCAACGAGGCCGCACACGCCGCCGAGCACCGCACACTCACCGCCCTGCGCGAATGGCAGGACAGCGAGTACGGCGGCAACGGGAATGGCAATGGCAACGGAAGTGGCAACGGCCACCACCACTAGGCTCCAACCGAGAGAACCCCGGGTCCACAGGGCCCGGGGTTCTCTCGGTTCAGTGAGCGCTCACGTCTCACCTGGCGCGTCTGGATGAGAGCTCAACGCTCACTCAAGGAGGGCGTGCCAACGAGGGCGTGCACACGCCTCATCCCAGCGAACGCGGCAAAACTAGGCCGGCACAGCCTCTTCCACCGCGCCGTGCAGCTGCCGCAGATACGTCACGGGGATCGCCGGCATCGCGATGGTGATGACCCCGGCAAGGCCGAGTGCCACCCACGCCGCGGTGTCGTTGTCCACCGCCATCAGGTACGTCGCGGTCGACACCCCGACCAGCGCAAGGCCGATCGCGCCGGCCAGCATGACCGTGCAGCGCAGCCACAGCCGGTCCAATTCGGTGGCTGGAATCAGCGGATCGGCCCGTCGCGACGCCGACGACTGGGCGAAGTCCGGCTGGTACCGCTCGTAGGGGTCCACGGTCGAGCCGAACACCTTCAGCTTCTCGGTGGGCGCCTCGGTGCCGCGTGCCGGGGCCGCCGGCGCGGACGCGGGCCGTGGTGGTGCGGCCTTGGCCGGCTCCGGCGTCGGGCGCGAATCATTCAGCGCGGTACGACGGGCCCGGATCAGCAGCGGGATCGCACCGACGATGATCACCGCCGACACGATGATGATGCTGTAGAGCAGCCAGGGGGTGTCGGAGCCGCCCGCGTTCGCGGAATGGCCGCGACTCATGTCGACCAGCGCCACGATCGCGATCACCGTGACCGCAAGCAGCACCAGCCAGATCGCGCCGCACACCCCGACCAGCAGCCGGTCCACGGTCTCCGGTGAGCGGCGGTCTTCTGTGTCTGTGTCTGTAGTCATCAGCAACTCGTCTGCGCGGCGTTGTTTTGGTTCGACGACAGCACCACGCCGTCGCTGGTGGTGATCGAACAGTTCAGCCGGCTCACCAGGAACAGGCTGGAGGCCTGTACCGAGCCGACGTCGGACTGCGAGATCGGTGTCACGGTCAGCGACCACGGAATGTAGACGTTGCGCTGGGTGCGCTGGCGGCCGGAGGCGTCCACGTAGGTCACCGAGATGATGTCACCGGGCGCCTTGGTGCCGGTCACCGAGTAGGTGACCTGACGCGGACCGGGCGGCGGTGTCGACGTGGTGGCCGGTGCCGGCGGCGCTGTCGTTGTGGTCACGGGCGGTGGTGCCTCCGTCGTCGCTGGCGGGGGTGGTGGTGGCGGGGGTGGCGGCGGCGGTTCCGATGTCACCGTCACCGTCTCGGGGGGCGGCGGGGGCGGCGGCTCCGTGGTGGTCGGCGGGGGCGGCGGCGGGGGCGGCGGCGTGGTGGTGGTGATCTCGTCCTGGACCGGGGGCGGCTTGACGGTCGTCGTCGTCGCCGGGGTCGCCAGCTTGTTGGTGTCGGTGCTGGTCACCAACAGCGAGACCGACACCACCAACGCGATGGCGGCGACGATGGCGGTGATGCCGACGACCCATGGCCACCGCGGCGGCTGCGGATCCTCGACGTATTCGGTAGCCGCCTCGTAGCTGTCGTAGTCGTACAGTGCGGGATCCGGGGCGATGAATGGCCCTGCCGTGTACTGCTCGGACTCGGGCGCAGAATAGGCCTCAAAGCCTGTACCGGTGGGTGTTTCACCCACCTCGCCCGACTCCTCATCCGGCGGATTCGGCCCGCTCATGCTCGCCTGTCCTCTTTCGACTACATCACCGCGGCACGCGGGCCAAGGATTGACACACAGCGCGCCGACGGCTCCCGTTGCCCTGGCAAAACCCTACCCAACCGCCGGGCCGGATACGACGTAGCGCGCCTGAAGAGCCACGTGATGTCTCGATTGTGACCTTCGCGTCGGCTCAGTGCTTCTCGGGGCCGATGTAGTACTCGAACACCAGACCGCACACGGCGGCCATCACGAAGACGACGCCGGCCGCGATCAGCCACGGCAACCACAGCGCGGCGCCGACGGCAGCGGTCGAGAAGGCCAGCGCGATCAGGATCGGCCACCAGCTGTGCGGCGCGTAGAAGCCCAACTCCCCTGCGCCATCGCTGATTTCAGCGTCCTCGTAGTCCTCGGGGCGAGTGTCGAGGCGGCGCGCGACGAACCGGAAGAACGTTCCGGTGATCAGCGACAGACCCGCGGTGAGCACCAGTGCGGTGGTGCCGGCCCACTCGATGCCGCCGTACTGGAAGATCGCGGTCAGCGTGCCGTAGACGACAGCGGCGAGGACGAAGAACGCGGTCAGGATTTCGAAGAGCCTGGCTTCAATATGCATCTGCGGTCCCCTACTTGCTCGCCTGCGGGATCACTTGCTGCCCCCGACGGGTGTCGAACGGGTGCGTGGTGGTCGCCAACGGTGGCTGGTTGATCGACTGCAGCGCCTCGGCGTTGGTCTTGCCCGCGATGCGTTGCTGCAGGTAGGCCTTGAAGTCATTGGGCGAGACCACCCTGACCTCGAAGTTCATCATCGAGTGGTACGTGCCGCACATCTCGGCGCAGCGCCCGACGAACGCTCCGGTCTCGGTGATCTCGGAGATCTGGAACTTGTTCTCGGTGTGGTTGGCTTCCGGGTTCGGGAAGACGTCACGCTTGAACAGGAACTCCGGCACCCAGAACGAGTGGATGACGTCGGCCGAGGCGACCTGGAACTCGATCCGCTTGCCGGCCGGCAGCACGAGCACCGGGATCTCGTTGCTGGTGCCCTCGGTCTCGACCTTGTCGAAGTTCAGGTAGGTGCGGTCCTGCGGGTTGAGGCCGCGCACCGCGCCGACCTTCTCCTCGCCGTGTTCGTCGACGCCCTCGGGCTTGGAGACCATCGCGGCCTTGCGCGCCGGGTCGGCACCCTCGTAGTTGAGCGTGCCGTCCTTGAAGTCGACCTTCTGGTAGCCGAACTTCCAGTTCCACTGGAAGGCGGTGACGTCGATGACGACCTCAGGGTTGGGGTCGCGGTGCATCATCTTCTCCTGCACCACGACGGTGAAGTAGAAGAGCACCGAGATGATCAGGAACGGGACGACCGTGAGCACGAGCTCCAGCGGCATGTTGTAGCCGAACTGGCGCGGCAGCGGCGCATCGTCGGGGGTGTTCTTCTTCTTGCGATGGAATGCCATCGCCCAGAAGGTCAGGCCCCACACGATGATGCCGACGACGAAGGCGCTGATGACCGACCAGACCCAGAGGTCGCGGTTGGTGTGCGCCTCCGGGGTGATGCCCTTGGGCCAGCCCAGACCGAACACTTCTTGCCAGCTGCACCCGCTGAGGGTCAGCGCCAGCGCACCAAAGGTGACGGCTAGCGCCAGCACCCGGAACCGGGAACCGCGGGTCTTCACGTTGGCGCCTCCTGATACTGGGGACTGGGGCCCACACCGCATTTTCGTCGTCGCGGGAACTTTCCGCGCATCGAATACTACGCAGCGTAGACCACGCCCGAACACCCAGCCCGACACATCCGCGAGTTACGGCATACTGGGGCCGGTGTGTGGACTGCTTGCCCTGGTTACGGACCCTGCAAGCCCTGTCACCGAAGCAAGCGTCGAGGCGGTGGCGGGCGCGTCGCACCTGATGCGCCACCGGGGGCCCGACGAACCGGGCACGTGGTCCGATGATCAGGTGGTGCTGGGCTTCAACCGGCTCTCGATCATCGACATCGCCCACTCCCACCAGCCGTTGCGCTGGGGTCCGCCGGGAGAACCCGACCGCTACGTGTTGGTGTTCAACGGCGAGATCTACAACTACCTCGAGCTGCGTGAGGCGCTGAGCGCCGAATTCGGCGCCGTCTTCGCCACCGACGGTGACGGCGAGGCGATCGTGGCCGCGTACCACCACTGGGGCACCGAGGCGCTCGGTCGGCTTCGCGGCATGTTCGCGTTCGCGCTGTGGGACACCAAGAGCCGTGAGCTGTTCTGCGCGCGCGACCCCTTCGGGATCAAGCCGCTGTTCATGGCGACCGGGTCGGCGGGCACCGCGGTCGCCAGCGAGAAGAAGTGTCTACTCGGCCTGGCCGCGGAGATCGGGTTCGACGACGGGCTGGACGTCCGCGCGCTGCAGCACTACACGGTGTTGCAGTACGTCCCGGAGCCCGAGACGCTGCACCGCGGGGTGCGCCGGCTCGAGTCGGGCTGTTACGCGGTCATCCGCCCCGGCGGGCAGCCGCGGGTGAGCCGCTACTTCGTGCCGCGGTTCAGCTCGGCCGCGTTCACGGCAGGCGGTGAGCAGGCCCGCTACGACGAGATCACCGCGGTCCTGGAGGACTCGGTGGCCAAGCACATGCGCGCCGACGTGACAGTCGGGGCGTTCCTGTCCGGCGGTATCGACTCGACCGCGATCGCCGCGCTGGCCATCCGGCACAACCCACGCCTGATCACCTTCACCACTGGCTTCGAGCGGGAAGGCTTCTCCGAGGTCGACGTCGCGGTCGCCTCGGCCGAGGCGATCGGCGCGCGGCACGTGGCCAAGGTGGTCAGCCAGGCCGAGTTCGTGGCCGCGCTGCCCGAAATCGTCTGGTATCTCGACGAACCTGTGGCCGATCCGGCCCTGGTGCCGTTGTTCTTCATCGCCCGCGAGGCGCGCAAGCACGTCAAGGTGGTGCTGAGCGGCGAGGGCGCCGACGAACTGTTCGGCGGCTACACGATTTACCGGGAACCGTTGTCGCTCAAGCCTTTCGACTACCTTCCCCGGCCGGTCCGCAAGTCACTGGGCCGGGCGTCGAAGCCGCTTCCGGACGGTATGCGCGGCAAGAGCCTGCTGCATCGGGGCTCGCTGACGCTGGAACAGCGGTATTACGGCAACGCCCGCAGCTTCTCCGACGAGCAGCTGCGCGCGGTGCTGCCCGGCTTCCGCCCGGACTGGACGCACACCGACGTCACCGCGCCCATCTACGCCGAGTCGCACGCCTGGGATCCGGTCGCCCGGATGCAGCACATCGATCTGTTCACCTGGCTACGCGGCGACATTCTGGTGAAGGCCGACAAGATGACGATGGCCAACTCACTGGAGCTGCGGGTGCCGTTCCTGGATCCCGAGGTGTTCGCGGTCGCCTCCCGGCTGCCGTTCGATCAGAAGATCACCCGCACCACCACCAAGTACGCGCTGCGCCGCGCGCTGGAGCCGATCGTGCCCGCGCATGTGCTCAACCGCGCCAAACTCGGCTTCCCGGTACCGATCCGGCACTGGTTGCGCTCCGGTGAGTTGATGGACTGGGCGTACGGGATGATCGAGGCCTCGCAGGCCGATCATCTGGTGGACCGCACGGCCGTCCGCGCCATGCTCGACGCGCACCGCGCCGGCGAGGGCGATCACAGCCGGCGGCTGTGGACGGTGCTGATCTTCATGCTGTGGCACGCGATCTTTGTCGAGCAGAGCGTGGTGCCGGTGATCGGCGAACCGCACTACCCGGTGCAGCTCTAGCCCAGCGCCTGCGCGATCTCGTCGGCGGCTTCCGGGCCATAGGCGCCCTTGATGCGCGCGATCGCGGCGTCGCGATCCCACGTCCATTCCTGCGGGCCCGGCGCTTCCAGCACCAGTGTGGCGACCATCGAGGCGAGTTGCGCGGCACGTTCCAGGCTCAAGCCGGCGCCACGGCCGGTCAGGAATCCGGCGCGGAAGGCGTCGCCGATACCGGTCGGGTCGTCCTTCTGGGTCTCGGGAACGACGTCGACGTGGATGAAGGTGCCGTCGCGGCCGACGAGGTCGACGCCGTTGGGGCCGAGCGTGGTGACGCGCAGCTGGATCTGGTTCATCACCTCGGCTTCGGACCAGCCGGACTTCTGCAGCAGCAGATCCCACTCGTAGTCGTTGGTGAACAGGTAGGTGGCGCCGTCGATGAGTCGGCGGATCTCGTCACCGGAGAGCCGGGCCAACTGCTGGCTGGGGTCGGCCGCGAACGCCAGACCGAGCGTGCGGCACTCTTCGGTGTGCAGGAACATCGCCTCCGGATCGTTGGCGCCGATGATCACCAATTCCGGTGCGCCGCTTCGCTCTACGAGGTCAGCGAGCTTGATGTCACGGGCTTCCGACATTGCGCCCGGGTAGAACGACGCGATCTGGGCCATGTCCTCGTCGGTGGTGCAGACGAACCGGGCGGTGTAGGCGGTCTTCGAGACCAGCACGCCACTGGTGTCCACACCGTGGGCTTCCAGCCACTGCCGGTACTCGTCGAAGTCCGAGCCGACGGCACCCACCAGCAGCGGGTTGCCGCCCAGCAGGCCCATCGCGTAGGCCATGTTTCCCGCGACGCCGCCGCGGTGGACGACCAGATCGTCGACCAGGAAGCTCAGCGACACCTTCTGCAGGTGCTCGGCGAGGAGTTGTTCGGAGAACCGCCCGGGAAACCGCATCAGGTGGTCGGTGGCAATGGATCCGGTCACCGCGATCGCCACGTTGTGTCCGCCCTTCATTCGCTAATGGGACTAGCACCGAGGCCGTGCGCTAGCCTGCGTACAAGAGCCGACTATATGGCCCGGCATCGGCCCCGCCGCGGCGGGTGCTTGAAGTTTTGGCCTCCACCGACCGCAGGAGACTTATCGATGGCTGGCCCGATTCCGCCGCATCAGCAGGCCGGGGCCGAGGGCGAGCCGTACCCGGAGCAGCCGTTCGGCCCGCCGGGCGGGATCCCGCCGGTGCCCTATCCCGGCGTCTACCCCGGCGCCCTTCCGCCGCCGGTGGCCTACCCGCCGGCGCCGCGTAAGCGCCGTACGGCGCTGTGGCTGGGCTTGCTGACCGTGGTCGTCGTGGCCGCCGTGGTGGCCGCGGTCCTGACGATCCGCACCGGGGAGTCCACCACGGCCGCGGGCGGGTTCAGCGAGGCCGCAGCCAAGTCGTCGATATCGAGCTACCTGACCGCGCTGTCCAAGGGCGACACCGAGACCATCGCGCGCAACAACCTGTGCGGCATGTACGACGGGGTGAAGGACCGCAAATCCGACCTGGCGCTGGCCAAGCTGGCCAGCGACGCGTTTCGCAGGCAGTTCGCCGGCGCCGAGGTGACCTCGATCGATTCGATCGTCCCGTGGTCGAACTATCAGGCGCAGGTGTTGTTCACCATGAAGGTGGCGTCCTCCGGTAGCCGCGGCAACCGCGGCGAGGAACAAGGCGTGGCTCAGCTGCTCCGCCAGGGCAACCAGCTGCTGGTGTGCTCGTATCTATTGCGAACGGCCGCCCAGTACTGAGACTGGACGGCCGTTGCGGTTGAAGCTTGGTTAGTTGAACGAATCGCCGCAGGCGCACGAGCCGGTGGCGTTCGGGTTGTCGATCGTGAAGCCCTGCTTCTCGATGGTGTCGACGAAGTCGATGGTCGCGCCCTGGATGTACGGCGCGCTCATCCGGTCGACGGTCAGATTGACCCCGCCGAACTCGCTGACCAGGTCACCGTCGAGGGTGCGATCGTCGAAGAACAGGTTGTAGCGCAGGCCGGCGCAGCCACCCGGCTGAACGGCGATCCGCAGCGCCAGGTCGTCGCGGCCTTCCTGGTCCAGCAGCGACTTGGCCTTAGCGGCCGCGGCCTCGGTCAGAATCGCGCCGTGGGTCTCGGTCGTGGTCTCGGTCGACTGATCGGAAACAGTCATTGCGTCTCCCTACAAGCAGATGTCTTTGCGGGCTTTACCCACTTCGTCAACGGTACCTTGTCCGGGCGCTATTCCCGAGTCGATGGGCCCGTCCTCAGCCGACCAGGTCGGCGGCGGTCCGGCGGGCCAGGCCGGTGAGCTGAGCGGCGGCGTCGTCGATGGCGACCTGCACCGACCCGGCGTAGTCGGCGATCGCGTGCGCCGCGGTGATTCCCGCCGCGGTCAACTCCGCTGGCGGCAGGGTGACCTGGCCGGCCAGCACGATCACCGGAACACCGCGGGCCCGCGCGCCGCCGGCGAGTGCGCTGACCACCTTGCCGTGCAGCGATTGGTCGTCGAAGCGGCCTTCCCCGGTGACGATCACGTCGGCGGCCGCGACGTCGGCGGCCAGCCCGGTGTGCTCGGCGATGACGGCCGCTCCGGATTCGCGGCGTGCGCCCAGGGCCAGCAGCGCGGCCCCCAGTCCCCCGGCCGCGCCCGCGCCGGGCAGTGGGCTGATCGTCATCCCTGCCAGCGCATCGAGCGTGACAGCCCACGCCGTCATCCGCTGCTCGAGCCTCGCCACGGTGTCCGGATCGGCGCCCTTCTGGGGGCCGAAGACCCGCGCCGCCCCCATCGGACCCAGCAGCGGGTGTTCCACGTCCGTGGCAGCGATCAGATCGACCTGTGCCAGCTTGACCCTGGCCTGTTCCGGGCCGCCGAGCGCCTCGATCATCCCGCGGCCGCCATCGGTGCAGGAGCTGCCGCCCAGGCCGACGATGATCGTGCGGGCGCCGGCCTGCAGCGCGGCGTCGATCAGCTGGCCGACTCCGCGGCTGTGGGCGGCGACCGCACTGTCCGGCGTGGGCGGACCGGGAAGCAGCGTCAGGCCGCAGGCCTGGGCGCATTCGATGTAGGCGGCCGACGCGGCGCGATCGTCGACCCATTCGGCGTCGACGTCCTCATCGAGCGGCCCGGACACCCGGGTGTGACGAACCTCGCCGAGCCTCCCGGCCAGCACGCCGACGAAGCCGGGGCCGCCGTCGGATTGCGGCGCCAGGACGAGTTCGTCGGAGGGCCTGGCGTCACGCCAGCCGGCCGCGATGGACTGGGCGGCTTCGACGGCGGTCAGGCTGTCGCCGTAGCAGTCCGGCGCGATCAGCACCCGCATTCGTGCAGGGTAACCTGGCAGGCGTGAAGCTGCTGGGCCGCAAGAACGACGAAGGTGCCGCCAAGGCCGAACCGGTGGAGGTCGATGAGTCTGCCGCGGTGGCCGGCACCACCGCGCCCAAGGGCAAGCCGACCCCGAAGCGCAGTGCCACGGCCAAGCGCCGCGGGCCGGTCGCCCCCGCACCGATGACCTCCGCCGAGGCGCGCAAGCGCCGCAAGGAGATGCGCGCCACCCTCACCAAAGAGGAGCGTCGCGCCGAGAAGGATCAGCGCCGCACGGCGATGAACGATCGCCGTGAGCGGATGATGGCCGGCGACGAGGCTTACCTGCTGGCCCGCGACCAGGGACCGGTGCGCCGGTATGCGCGCGACATCGTCGACGCCCGTCGCAATGTGCTGGGGCTGTTCATGCCGTCCGCGCTGGGCTTGATCTTCGTGATGCTGGCGGTGCCGCAGGTCCAGCTGTTCATCTCCCCCGCGATGCTGGTCTTGATGGCGGTCATGGCGATCGACGGAATCCTGTTGGGCCGCAAGGTGAAGAAGGCCGTCGACGCGAAGTTCCCGGACAACGACGAAGGCGCCTTCAAGCTCGGGATGTACGCCGCGGGCCGGGCTTCCCAGATCCGCCGTATGCGCGCGCCGCGACCGCAGGTCGAGCGCGGCGCCAAGGTTGTCTGAGTCCCGCCAGGCGGTGCGCACTCTGGTGCTCGGCGGAATCCGGTCGGGCAAGTCACGCTGGGCCGAGACGGCGCTGGCCGATGAATCCGAGGTCCGCTACGTCGCCACCGGTGCGGCCGCCGATTCCGACCCGTCCTGGGCGCGCCGGGTGGCTGCGCACCGCGAGCGTCGGCCGGCTTCCTGGCGCACCGTCGAAACCGCCGATGTGGCAGCCGTTTTGCGCGACGGCCCGGCCACGGCCACCCTGGTCGACGATCTGGGCGGCTGGCTGACCGCCACGTTCGATCGCCGCGGCTGGGACGGCGGATCGGTGAGACCCGACGTCGACGAGCTCGTCGGCGCGGTCGAGACGTTCACCGGGCGGCTGGCATTGGTCAGCCCCGAGGTCGGGTTGACCGTGGTGGCGGCGACTGCTTCTGGCAGGCGCTTCACAGACGAACTCGGCACACTCAATCAACGACTCGCCCTGTGCTGTGACCAGGTGGTCCTGGTGGTTGCGGGATTCCCGGTCTGGGTCAAACCGACGAAAGCGTTGAGCTGATGGATTTCCCCGCGGTCTCCCCGCCAGATTCCCGTGCCGCCGCGGCGGCCAAGCGTCGCCAGGACATTCTCACCAAACCCACGGGCGCGCTGGGCCGCCTGGAGGATCTGTCGGTCTGGGTGTCCGCGTGCCAAGGAGCTTGTCCGCCTAGGCAATTCGAGCGAGCCCGGGTGGTGGTGTTCGCCGGCGACCACGGCGTCGCCCGGACCGGGGTGTCGGCATATCCGCCGGAAGTCACCGCGCAGATGGTGGCCAACATCGATGCCGGCGGCGCGGCGATCAACGTACTGTCCGGGGTGGCGGGCGCGTCGGTGCGGGTCGTCGATATCGCGGTGGACTGCGAGCAGCCGCTGACCGGCGAGATCGGCGCGCACAAGGTCCGCCGCTCCAGCGGCAACATCGCGGTCGAGGATGCGCTGAGCGCCGACGAGGTGGTGGCCGCCGTTGAGGCGGGACGCCGACTCGCTGACGACGAGGTGGACGCCGGCGCCGACCTGCTGATAGCGGGCGACATGGGCATCGGAAACACCACGGCCGCAACAGCATTGATCGCCACGCTGACCGACACCGAGCCGGTGGCGGTGGTGGGGCGCGGCACCGGCATCGACGACGACGCGTGGGCTCGCAAAGTCGCGGCGGTGCGCGATGCCATGTTCCGCGGTCGCCAGTTCCGGCCCGACCCGGTCGGGCTGCTGCGCACCTGTGGCGGTGCGGATCTGGCGGCGATGGCCGGCTTCTGCGCGCAGGCCGCGGTGCGACGCACACCGCTGCTCCTCGACGGCGTCGTGGTGACGGCGGCAGCTCTGGTCGCCGACCGGATGGCCCCCGGCGCGCGGGCCTGGTGGCAGGCCGGACACCGGTCGACGGAGCCCGCGCACACGCTGGCGCTGGCCCACCTGGAGTTGATTCCGATCATCGACCTCGGTTTGCGCCTCGGTGAGGGCACCGGCGCGGCGGTGGCCCTGCCGCTGCTGCGGGCGGCCGTCGCGACACTGGCCTCGATGGCCACCTTCTCCGACGCCGGCGTCTCCGATCGCGCCGCGGACTGAACCGTGTTCCGTTCGCTGGCAGGCGCTTTCGCCTTCGCCACCGTGGCACCGTCGCCCG
This sequence comes from Mycobacterium sp. ENV421, assembly GCF_002887815.1. Classification (GTDB taxonomy): domain Bacteria; phylum Actinomycetota; class Actinomycetes; order Mycobacteriales; family Mycobacteriaceae; genus Mycobacterium. Next base: position 85,731 of record NZ_PDHO01000002.1, read on the forward strand.
GCTTGACGGCAGCACCGGGCCGTGGTGTGTTGACGGCGTTGCCGGTCGTGGGCGTGGCGCTGGGCGTGACGGCGGCCGGGGTGTGCTGGGCATCGACGGCGGTGTTCGGTGCCGGCAACGGGTTGGCCGGCCTACTGGCAGTGGCGGCGCTGCTGTTGCTGACTCGCGGACTGCACGCCGACGGGCTGTCGGACACGGTGGACGCGCTCGGCTGCTACGGACCGCCTGAGCGGGCACTTCAGGTGATGCGGGACGGGACTGCGGGCCCTCTCGGCGTCGCCGCCGTGGTGATGGCGATCGGCCTGTCTGCATTCGCGTTCACCACCGTGCTGGCCAGTCCGGGTGGTTGGCGGGGTGCGCTGGCGGTGGCCGTCGCGGTCACCGCTGGACGAGTCGCCGTGGTGCTGGCTTGCCGGACCGGAATTCCGGCGGCGCAGGGCAGCACTCTCGGCCGCCTGGTGGCCGGCACTCAGCCACTGTCGGTGGTGGTGGTCTGGACGCTGGTGGTTCTCGCCGCCGCGGTCCTGATCACTCCGGCGATGTGGCCGGGCCCGGTGGCCGTGTTGGCCGGGTTGACGTCGTCGGCAGTGCTCGTCGCGCACTGTGTACGCCGATTCGGTGGGATCACCGGCGATGTTCTCGGCGCGGTCGTCGCGCTGACGACGACCGTGACCGCGGTTCTGCTGGCGGCCCTGAGTTAGCGCCGAGGTAGGGTCACCAGCACACGACCCTCCATCCGACCAGATCTTCCTGGCACACGAAACGACGACAACATTGGGGAGGCACTGTGAGTTCGCCCATGCCCGAGACCACCGAAGCCGAGACTCCGGGGCCACTGAGATCCGCGTGGCGAAGTATGCACCTGCCGGTGTTCATCCCGGCGTCGGTGGTGATCATCGGGCTGATCGTCTTCGCCGTCGTCTACGCCTCCACGGCGAGCAACGCCTTCGGCCAGCTCAACGACGCGATAACCAGCAGCGTCGGCTGGTGGTACATCCTGGTGACCACCGGCTTCGTGCTATTCGCGCTCTACTGTGGGTTGTCCCGAGTCGGGACGATTCGGCTCGGCCGCGACATCGAAAAGCCGGAGTTCAGCTTCTGGGCGTGGCTGGCGATGTTGTTCAGCGCCGGCATGGGAATCGGGCTGGTGTTCTACGGGGTAGCCGAGCCGCTCACCCACTACGTCGACCCCCCGCCGTCGCTCGGTGTTGACGGCTCGACCGACGCCGCCGCCAACCAGGCGATGGCGCTGACGCTGTTCCACTGGGGGCTGCACGCCTGGGCCATCTACGTGGTCGTCGGGCTGGGCATGGCGTACATGACGTATCGGCGCGGGCGCCCGCTGTCGGTGCGGTGGCTGTTGGAGCCGCTGATCGGACGGCGCCGTGTCGAAGGGGTGATCGGCCACACTGTCGACGTCATCGCCGTCGTCGGCACGCTGTTCGGGGTGGCAACCTCGTTGGGCTTCGGAATCACCCAGATCGCCGCCGGCTTGGAGTATTTGGGCTGGATCACGGTGAACAACTGGTGGATCGTGGCCATGATCGCCGCTATCACCGCCATCGCGACGGCATCGGTGGTCAGCGGTGTCAGCAAGGGCCTGAAATGGTTGTCCAACATCAACATGGCGCTGGCCGCAGCACTGGCCGGGTTCGTGTTGCTGCTCGGCCCCACCCTGTTCCTGCTGCAGGCCTGGGTGCAGAACATGGGCATCTACGTGCAGTCACTGCCGCAATTGGCGTTGCGCACGGGCCCGTTCACCGACGGCAAGTGGTTGTCGAACTGGACCATTTTCTACTGGGGCTGGTGGATCAGCTGGGCGCCCTTCGTCGGCATGTTCATCGCACGGATATCCCGGGGTCGCACCATCCGGGAGTTCGTGGCGGCGGTGTTGCTGGTCCCGACTGTGATCGGATCGCTGTGGTTCACGATTTTCGGTGAATCGGGGATCCTGCGTCAGCGCAACCACGGCGACATGCTCGTCGACGGCTCGGTGGACACCAACACGTCACTGTTCCGGCTGCTGGACGGTCTGCCCCTGGGCGTGGTGACCAGCCTGGTCGCGGTGGCAGTGATCGTGTTCTTCTTCGTCACCTCCTCCGATTCGGGATCACTGGTCATCGACATTCTGTCCTCGGGTGGGGACCTGGATCCGCCGAAGCCGACCCGGGTGTACTGGGCCACTCTCGAAGGCGTGGCGGCCGCGGTGCTGCTGCTGGTCGGCGGAGCCGGCTCGCTGACGGCGCTGCAGACCGCGTCGATCGCCACCGCGCTGCCCTTCTCCCTGGTGATGGTGGCGGCGTGCGTGGCGATGATCCGTGCTTTCCGCTACGACCTGGCGACCACGCCGCGATTGCTGCACGTGTCCGCACCCGATCAATTGGCCGATGAGCTGACCGCCGACGGAGACCGCCGCCGCGACGTCTCCGCGACGTTGGCCGGGTTGGTCGCGGTGCGCGCAATCCCAATCGACACCTGCGAGGTGCACGAGCAGACCGGTGCGCTGACGATCAACGACCCGATCGACCCGCTGGAACCGAATGCTGAGGTCACCGAGGCGGAACTGGAGGCTGCCGAGCAGCTGACTCGGCAGGCACATCGGCCTAGCTGAGCCGGGCCATCCAGCCGTGCGTGTCGGCGAAGGTGCCGCGCTGGATGCCGGTCAGGGTGTCCCGCAACGCCATCGTCACCTCGCCCGGCTGTCCGTCGGCGATGGTGAACTCGCCGTCACCGAACTTGACGTGCGAGACCGGGGTGATCACCGCGGCCGTGCCGCAGGCGAACACCTCGGTGATCTCGCCGGCGGCCACGCCCTTGCGCCACTCCTCGACGTCGATCTTGCGTTCCTCGACGGCGAACCCGGCGTCGCCGGCCAGTTGCAGCAGCGAATCGCGCGTGATGCCCGGCAGCAGTGAGCCGGACAGTTCCGGGGTGACCAGCCGCGCCGACCCGCCGCTGCCGAAGACGAAGAACAGGTTCATCCCGCCCATCTCCTCGATGTAGCGGCGTTCGATCGCGTCGAGCCAGACCACCTGATCGCACCCGTGCTCGGCGGCCTCGGCCTGCGCCAGCAGCGAGGCGGCGTAGTTGCCGCCGAACTTCGCCGCGCCGGTGCCGCCCGGGCTGGCCCGCACGTATTCGGTGGACAGCCAGACGCTGACCGGTTTGATCCCGCCCTTGAAGTAGGCGCCGGCCGGCGAGGCGATCACCAGGTAGCGATATTCGGAGGCCGGCCGCACGCCCAAGCCGGGTTCGGTCGCGATCACGAACGGCCGCAGATAGAGCGACGCCTCGCCACCGGCGGGCGGCACCCACTGGTTGTCGACGGCGATCAGCTGGCGCAGCGATTCGACGAACAGCTCCTCGGGCAGCTCGGGGATGGCGAGCCGGCGAGCGGACGCGCGCAACCGCGCGGCGTTGGCCTCGGGACGGAACGACACGATCGAGCCGTCCGCCCACCGGTAAGCCTTGAGCCCTTCGAAGATCTCCTGCGCGTAGTGCAGGACGATGGCCGACGGGTCGAGTTCGATCGGGCCGTACGGCACGACGCGGGCGTCGTGCCAACCCAGTTCGTCGGTGTAGAGCACCGACACCATGTGGTCGGTGTGGAATCGCCCGAAGCCGGGGTCGGCCAGAATCTGAGCCCGTACCTCGTCGGTCGCCGGATTCGCGTTGTGCTCAACCGTGAACTCGAGGGGGCCGTTGGTCATACGGCGATTGTAGACCGGGGCCGCTAGCGAGTTTTGACCTCAACGAACGGCGGTTTGACCACTTCGCACTCCAGGGGACGCCCGCGCACGTCGACGGTGACCAGCGCGCCGTCCTCGATCCCGGCGTCGGTGTCGATGAGGGCAAGGGCGATACCGACTTTCAGCGACGGCGAGAACGTGCCCGACGTCGTGACCCCCACCGGCAGTGCGCCGTTCAACACGGTCAGGTCCGGACGCAGCACGCCGCGGCCGGTGGCCCGGAGGCCGCGAAGCAGCCGGCGCGGGCCGGCCGCCTTCTCGGCCAGCAGTGCGTCGCGGCCGAAGAACGCGTCCTTCTTCCAGCCGATCGCCCAGCCGCAGCGGGCCTGCAGCGGCGAAATGTCCAGTGACAGCTCGTGTCCGTGCAGCGGGTAACCCATCTCGGTGCGCAGGGTGTCGCGGGCACCCAGGCCGGCGAGTTGTCCGCCTGCGGACTGCACCTCGGCGACGAGCGCGTCGAACACCACGGGTGCGGAGTCCCACGGCGGCAACAGCTCATACCCGTGCTCACCGGTGTATCCGGTGCGGCATACCCGTACCGGCACACCGGAGTACGTGGCGTCGGCGTAGCCCATGTAGTCCATGTCGGTGGGCAGCCCCAGCGCGGCGAGCACGTCGGCGGACCGCGGGCCCTGAACGGCCAGCACGGCATACGAGCGGTGCTGATCGGTGATCGAAATACCTTCTGGCGCAGCCGCTTGCAGTGCTGCGACGACAGCAGCGGTGTTGGCGGCGTTGGGCACCAGGAAGATCTCGTCGTCGCTGACGTAGTAGGCGATCAGGTCGTCGATCACCCCGCCCTCGGGGGTGCAGCACAGGGTGTACTGCGCCTTGCCCGGACCGATCCGGCGGAGGTCGTTGGTCAGCGTGGAGTTGATGAACTCCGCCGCGCCCGGGCCGGCCACCAGAGCTTTGCCCAGATGGCTGACGTCGAAGAGCCCGACCGCCTCGCGGGTGGCGGTGTGCTCACCGACCGTGCCGGCGTAGGACACCGGCATCAGCCAGCCGCCGAACGGCGCGAAGGTGGCGCCCAGTTCGCGGTGCTGGCTGTCGAGCGGGCCGTACAGGAGTTCCGATGTGTCGGTCACGGCCAACAACACTAGTGCCCCGCGTCTACTGTGAATCCTCGTGAGCACCGAACCTGGATACGCCGCCCCCACTGTCACCGTCGCGACCTCGCTGCCCAAGCGCGCGCAGTCGTCGGTGCTGATCGTCCCGGTCGTCACCGGCCTGGGAGGGGAAGCCGGTGACGGCTCCCCCACCGTCGTCGGCGGCCCGTTTCTGGACGCCGAGGCAATCGGTGAGATCGGTGTGGCCTTGCGTGCGCTGGGCGCCAAGGGCGGCGCCGAGCAGGTCACCCGCCTGCACGTGCCGTCGCTCGCGGTCGGCAGTGTGCTGGCCGTCGGGCTCGGCGCCCCGCGCGACGAGTGGCCGGCCGATGTCATCCGTCGTGCGGCCGGGGTGGCCGCCCGCTCGCTGTCCGGGGTCGACACCGTCATCACCACGCTGACCGAGCTGGACCTGGAGGCCGCGATCGAGGGCCTGATCCTGGGTAGCTACCGGTTCACCGAGTTCCGCAGCGCGAAGACGGCGCCGAAGGAAGCCGCGCTGAGCAAGATCATCGCGCTGAGCACTGCGGCGGGCGCCAAGAAGGACGCCGCCCGGGCCACCGCGATCGCCACCGCGGTGGCCACCGCACGCGATTTCGTGAACACCCCGCCCAGCCACCTGTTCCCCGGCGAATTCGCCAAGCGGGCAGAGGCTTTGGGTGAAGCCGCCGGATTGAAGGTCGAGGTGCTCGACGAGAAGGCGCTCGCCAAGGCCGGTTACGGCGGCATCATCGGGGTGGGCAAGGGGTCGTCGCGCCCGCCGCGGCTGGTGCGGCTGGCCTATCGCGGCGCCAAGGGCAAGGGCGCTAAGACCGTCGCCCTGGTGGGCAAGGGTGTCACCTTCGACACTGGCGGCATCTCGATCAAGCCGGCCGCGTCGATGCACCACATGACCTCCGACATGGGTGGCGCCGCAGCGGTGATCGCCACGGTGGTGCTGGCCGCCAAGCAGGGGTTGCCGATCGATGTGATCGCGACAGTGCCGATGGCCGAGAACATGCCGTCGTCGACCGCGCAACGCCCCGGTGACGTGCTGACCCAGTACGGCGGCATCACCGTCGAGGTGCTCAACACCGACGCCGAGGGCCGGCTGATCCTGGCCGACGCGATCGTGCGGGCCTGCGAGGACCAGCCCGACTACCTGATCGAGACCTCGACGCTGACGGGCGCGCAGACCGTCGCGCTGGGTGGCCGCACCCCGGGCGTGATGGGCAGCGAGGACTTCCGCGACCGGGTGGCCCGGATCTCACAGGCCGAGGGCGAGAACGCCTGGCCGATGCCGCTGCCCGACGAGTTGAAGGACGATCTGAAGTCGACTGTCGCCGATCTGGCGAACGTCAGCTCGCAGCGCTTCGCCGGCATGCTGGTCGCCGGGGTGTACCTGCGGGAGTTCGTCGCCGACGGCGTGCAGTGGGCTCATATCGACATCGCCGGGCCGGCGTACAACACGTCCGGCCCGTGGGGCTACACGCCCAAGGGCGGCACCGGGGTGCCGACCCGGACGATGTTCGCCGTCCTGGAGGACATCGCCGCGAACGGCTAGACCACGCCGGCGCGGGCGATGCTGCGCATCCCCTGCGGCAGCACCTTCGACGTGCCGTAGAGCAGGTATGCCTCGGGGGTGACCGGCCGGATCGGCTTGTCCTTCTTCACCGCGGAGACGATGGCCTTGGCCACCTTGTCCGGCCCGTAACCCCGCCGGTCGAACATGTTCTCCAGCTGCGCGCGCCGGGTCGCGACGGCGGCCCGCTTGCCCGATGGTGCGATCATCTCGGTGGCCGACACGATGTTGGTGTTGATGATGCCGGGGCAGATCGTGGTCAATCCGATTCCTGCGGAGGACAATTCGGCACGCAGGCAGTCGGAGAACATGTACACCGCCGCCTTGGACGTGCAGTAGGCGTTCAGCCCCTTCAGCGGTGAGTAGGCCGCCATGGACGCCACGTTGACGATGTGGCCGCCGGTGCCGCGCTCGACGAGCCTGCGGGCGAACGCGCGGCAGCCGTTGACGACGCCGCCGAGGTTGACGTCCAGCACGCGGTCGAATTGCTCTGCGGGAGTGTCCAGGAAGGCTCCGGCCACCCCGATGCCGGCGTTGTTGACGACGATGTCGGGCACGCCATGGGCGGCGCACACCTCGTCGGCGAATCGCTCGACGGCCTCGGCGTCGGACACGTCGAGCACATAGGGATGCGCGATCGCGCCGAGTGCGCCGATCTTGGCCGCGGTGTCCTTGAGGCCGGCCTCGTCGATATCGCTGATCACCAACTCAGCGCCGTCCCGGGCGAAGGCCAGCGCGGTTTCACGGCCGATGCCGCTGCCGGCTCCGGTGACCGAGACCAGGGTGTCGCCGAAGTCCTTCTGCGGCCGGCCGACCTGGGCCCGCAACAGTGCACGGGCGGCCGGTTTGCCGTCCAGGTGCTCGGCCAGTTCGGTGACCGCGGCGGCCAGCACCTGTGGATGGGTGAATGGCGACCAGTGCTTGGCGCGCAGGTCGCGGCGCCACAGCCGAGGCACCCACCGAGCGGTGTCGTCGTAGACGTGGGGCAGCACGAACGGATCGTCGAGGTTGACGATCAGCTGCACGGGAACGTCGACGTGGAAGTCCAGCGGACGGTGGATCAGCGCGGGCAGAGCGTTGGCCCGGTAGATCTTTGTGCCCCTGGCGGCGTCGTCGGCGAACGTCCCGCCGTAATGCACGAGATCCTTCGGAATGCCGCGGGTGAGTCCGGCGCGCATGACCCCGGAGCCCAGCCGCATGGCCGCGGGCGCCAGCACCGGAACCGACAGCGCGGCCGTGTAGGTGACATGTAGCAGCTGAGAGAGCGCGCGCACGAACAACTTTGGCCGGTACGGCTTCTTCAGCCCGTCGCGCACGTAGCGGATGAGGTGGTGCAGACTCGGTCCCGACACGGAGGTGAACGACGCCACCCGGTCACCGGCACCGGCCCGACCGAGGTACTCCCACATGCCGACCGAGCCCCAGTCGTGGCCGAGCACGTGCACGGGTTGGCCGGGACTGAATTCGGCAACGACGGCGTCGAAGTCGTCGGCGAAGTTGGGCATCGTGTACTTCGAGAACGATTTCGGCCCCGTGGACGCTCCGGCGGCGCGGCTGTCGTAGCGGACCACCCGGAACGTGTCGGCCAGTAGCGGCACGACCGCGTCCCACACCACGTGCGAATCGGGGTAGCCGTGCACGAGCACGACGGTCGGGCCGTCGGGATTGCCCTCCTCGTAGACCGCCAGGCGGGTCCCGTCGGTGCTGTCGACATAGCGCATGGTCATCACAACTCCAGGTCTCGTTGGCGGCGGCGTTCGATCCGCCGCCGAGCGTCATAGTCGCGCATCCGCTGCGGATACCCGACTTTCTGCACGTCATAGACAGGAATTCCGAGCTCTTCACCGAGTCGGCGGGCACCGGCCGGACCGTCGGCAGGGCGACGGGTCCATTCACCGTCGGCGGCCACGAGCACGACGGTCATCGGGGTCACGCTGGTCTCGGGCTCGACGTAGGCCTCCACCCCGGTGCGCTGCGCAGCCCATTCGTGCAGGTGCCGCCGATCGGCGGCGAGCGCGGAATCAGCCCGGCGGGTAGACCGGAACCTGTCGAACAGCCCCAACTCCGATGCACTCCTTCCGGCGGTCCTTCCCTTCGATGGTGCCAGAGAAATCACACGTCGCCCTGAGTGCGTGCGGGTGGCCCGGCAATGACAGGATGGGTACACGACGCTGTGGTATGCCAGAAGTCCGACCCGCACGACTGACCGTTCGAGGGAGTCAACACAATGGCCGTCTCCGTCCAGATGCCGGCACTCGGTGAGAGCGTCACCGAGGGGACCGTCACCCGGTGGCTGAAGCAAGAGGGCGACACCGTCGAGGTCGACGAGCCTCTGCTTGAGGTGTCGACCGACAAGGTCGACACGGAGATTCCCGCTCCCGCATCCGGTGTGCTGACGAAGATCGTTGCGCAGGAGGACGACACCGTCGAGGTCGGCGGCGAGCTCGCGGTGATCGGTGACGCCGGTGAGGAGTCCGAGTCGTCGGCGGCCCCGGCCGAGTCGTCTGAGGCCCCGGCCGAGGAGACCCAGGCCCCGGCCGAGGAGACCCAGGCGGAGCCAGAACCAGAACCAGAACCAGAACCAGAACCAGAACCTGAGCCGGAACCCGAACCCGCGCAGTCGTCGGGATCCTCGGAGTCGTCAGGGTCGGCGACGCCGGTGCTGATGCCCGAACTCGGCGAGTCCGTCACCGAGGGAACCGTGACCCGGTGGCTGAAGAAGGTCGGCGACTCGGTCGAGGTCGATGAGCCGCTGGTCGAGGTGTCCACCGACAAGGTCGACACCGAGATCCCGTCACCGGTGGCCGGGACGCTGCTGTCCATCACGGCCGAGGAGGACGACACCGTCGCCGTCGGTGGCGAACTGGGCAAGATCGGGGATGCCGGCGCCGCGCCGCAGGCCGAGTCGAAGCCCGAACCCAAGCCGGAGCCGAAGGCCGACCCCAAGCCCGAGCCGAAGGCCGAACCCAAGCCCGAGCCGAAACCGGAGCCGAAGCCCGAGCCCAAGCAGGCCCCCGCACCGGCCGCCGCCGAGGATGGCGACGCGTCCGACGGCAGCCCCTACGTCACTCCCCTGGTGCGAAAGCTGGCTGCCGAGAACGGGATCGACCTCGCCAGCGTCAAGGGCACCGGTGTCGGCGGCCGCATCCGCAAGCAGGATGTGCTGGCTGCCGCTGAGGCCAAGACGTCGAAGCCCGAGCAGCCCGCCGCGGCTCCCGCCAAGGCACCGGCCGCGGCCGCCGCCGCGGCGGCACCGTCACCGCTGGCACATCTGCGCGGCACGACACAGAAGGCGAACCGGATCCGGCAGATCACCGCCAAGAAGACCCGCGAATCGCTGCAGACCACCGCACAGCTGACGCAGACCCACGAGGTCGACATGACCAAGATCGTGGCGCTGCGAGCCAAGGCGAAGACGAGCTTCGCCGAGCGCGAAGGGGTCAACCTGACCTACCTGCCGTTCATCGCCCGCGCGGTGATCGACTCGCTGAAGGCGCACCCGAACATCAACGCCAGCTACAACGAGGACACCAAGGAGATCACCTACTACGACGCCGAGAACCTCGGCTTCGCGGTGGACACCGAGCAGGGCCTGCTCTCGCCGGTCGTGCACAACGCGGGCGATCTCTCGCTGGCCGGGCTGGCGCGCGCCATCCACGACATCGCCGACCGGGCCCGCAGCGGCAACCTCAAGCCCGACGAGCTGTCCGGCGGCACGTTCACGATCACCAACATCGGCAGCCAGGGCGCCCTGTTCGACACCCCGATTCTGGTGCCGCCACAGGCGGCGATGCTGGGCACCGGTGCGATCGTCAAGCGGCCCCGGGTGATCGTCGACGAGCTCGGCAACGAGTCGATCGGCGTGCGCTCCATCTGCTACCTACCGCTGACCTACGATCACCGGCTGATCGACGGCGCGGATGCCGGCCGATTCCTGACCACCGTCAAGCGGCGTCTCGAAGAAGGGGCATTCGAGGCCGACCTGGGGTTGTGACGCCATGAGCCAACCAACGGGCGGGCTCGTCGTCGCGATCGCCGGTTCGTCCGGCCTGATCGGCTCGGCACTGGTGTCGGCGCTGCGCGCCGCCGACCACCGCGTGCTGCGCATCGTGCGCCGGGCGCCGGCCAACGGCGACGAACTGCACTGGAATCCCGACAGCGGCGAGTTCGACCCGGCCGGGCTGGCGGGCGTCGACGCGGTGATCAACCTCTGCGGTGTCGGCGTCGGCGACAAACGGTGGTCGGGTTCGTTCAAACAGAGCCTGCGCGACAGCCGCATCGGCCCCACCGAGGTGATCGCCGCGGCGGTCGCCGACGCCGGGGTACCGACGCTGATCAACGCCAGCGCGGTGGGGTACTACGGCAACACCGGAAGCCGGGTCGTCGACGAAACCGCCACTGCCGGAGGCGGATTCCTGTCCCGGCTCTGCCTGGACTGGGAGGCTGCGGCGCTGGCCGCCGAGGATGCCGGCGCCCGGGTGGTGCTGGCCCGTTCCGGCCTGGTGCTCTCCCCCGGCGGCGGTGTGCTCGCCCGGCTGCGGCCGCTGTTCAGCCTGGGGCTCGGCGCCCGGATCGGCAACGGCAGGCAGTACATGCCGTGGATCAGCCTGGAGGACGAGGTCCGCGCGCTGCTGTTCGCGATCAACAACAGCGACCTGTCGGGTCCGGTGAACTTCACCGGACCCGCTCCGGTGACCAATTCGGAGTTCACCGCCGCACTGGGCCGGGCGTTGAACCGGCCGACGCCGTTGATGGTGCCCGGGTTCGCCCTGCGCACCCTGCTGGGCGAGTTCGCCGACGAGGGCCTGATCGACGGCCAGCGGGCGATCCCCGCCGCCCTGGAACGGGCCGGGTTCGTCTTCCACCACAACACCATCGGCGAGGCGCTGGCCTACGCCACGACGTCCGCTCAGGGGTAGTAGCGTCGATTGGGTGCGGGAATCCATTCGATCGAGCTCAGCGGGCATGCAGGTCCGCCAGCTGGGCACCGTCGACTACCAGGACGCCTGGCAGTTGCAGCGCGAGCTGGCCGATGCCCGAGTGGCCGGCGGCCCCGACACGATGCTGCTGCTGGAACACCCGGCGGTGTACACCGCCGGTAAGCGCACCGAAGCCCACGAACGGCCGATGGATGGCACACCCGTGGTCGACACCGATCGTGGCGGCAAGATCACCTGGCACGGCCCAGGCCAGCTGGTCGGCTATCCGGTCATCGGGCTGGCCGAGCCGCTGGATGTGGTGAATTATGTTCGGCGGCTTGAGGAATCGTTGATCTCGGTATGCGCCGGACTGGGCCTGGAGACCGGCCGGGTCGAAGGTCGCTCCGGCGTCTGGGTGGAAGGAAACCGCAAGATCGCCGCGATCGGAATCCGGGTGGCCCGCGGCACCACACTGCACGGCTTCGCGCTGAACTGCGACTGCGATCTGGGCGCGTACTCCGCGATCGTGCCGTGCGGAATCACCGATGCCGGGGTGACTTCGCTGACGGCTGAACTGGGCCGCCACGTCGGCGTCGACGACGTCCGCACCCGGGTGGCCGACGCGGTGTGTGACGCCCTCGACGGCCGCCTGCCCGTAAGCTTGAGAACGTGACAGTCACTCCAGAAGGCCGCAAGCTGCTGCGCCTGGAGGTCCGCAATGCCGAGACCCCGATCGAGCGCAAGCCGCCGTGGATCAAGACCCGTGCGCGCATGGGTCCGGAGTACACCGCGCTGAAGAGCCTGGTGCGCCGAGAGGGACTGCACACCGTGTGTGAGGAAGCGGGCTGTCCCAACATCTTCGAGTGCTGGGAAGACCGGGAAGCGACGTTCCTGATCGGTGGCGAGCAGTGCACACGCCGCTGCGATTTCTGCCAGATCGACACTGGCAAGCCCGCTGAACTGGATCGCGACGAGCCACGCCGGGTGGCCGAGAGTGTGGCCGCGATGGGGCTGCGCTACGCGACGGTGACGGGCGTGGCCCGCGACGACCTGCCCGACGGCGGGGCATGGCTGTACGCGGAGACGGTGCGCGCCATCAAGGAACTCAACCCGGCCACCGGCGTCGAACTACTGGCCCCGGACTTCAACGGCGAGCCCGCCTTGCTGCGTGAGGTATTCGATTCGCGCCCAGAAGTGTTCGCGCACAACGTGGAAACGGTGCCACGGATCTTCAAGAGGATCCGCCCGGCGTTCCGCTACCAGCGCAGCCTCAATGTCCTGACTGCTGCCCGCGCGGCGGGTCTGGTCACCAAGAGCAACCTCATCCTCGGTATGGGCGAAACCATCGACGAGGTGCACACCGCGCTGGCCGACCTGCACGGCGCGGGCTGCGACATCGTGACGATCACCCAGTACCTGCGGCCGTCGGTGCGTCATCATCCGGTGGAGCGCTGGGTCAAGCCGGAGGAGTTCGTCGCGCTGGCCGAATACGCCGAGGGGCTGGGTTTCGCCGGGGTTCTGTCCGGCCCGTTGGTCCGGTCCTCCTATCGGGCCGGCCGGCTGTACCAGCAGGCCGCGGATGCGCACAAGCTATCCCGGTGACCGCGGCTTACCGCTGATCGCCGTTCCGTATTCTTGGTAGTTATGGCGAAAACCCGTAACGCTGCCGAGAACAAGGCAGCCAAGGCCGAGGCGAAAGCCGCCAGCAAGGCCGCAGCCAAGCAGCGCCGCAGCCAGTTGTGGCAGGCGTTCCAGATGCAGCGCAAGGAAGACAAGCGGCTGCTCCCCTACATGATCGGCGCGTTTGTGTTGATCGTGGCCGCGTCGGCGGTCGCCGGCGTGCTGGCCGGCGGGATCACCCTCTACCTGCTGATCGTGCTCGGTGTCGTGCTTGGCGCCCTGGTGGCGTTCATCATCTTCGGGCGGCGCGCGCAGAAGTCGGTGTTCCGCAAGGCCGAGGGGCAGACGGGTGCCGCCGCCTGGGCACTGGACAACCTGCGCGGCAAGTGGCGGGTGACGCCGGGGGTTGCGGCCACCGGCCACTTCGACGCCGTGCACCGGGTGATCGGCCGACCGGGCGTGATCTTCGTTGCCGAGGGTTCCGCGGCTCGGGTGCGGCCGCTGCTGGCTCAGGAGAAGAAGCGCACCGCGCGACTGATCGGCGACATCCCGATCTACGACGTGATCGTCGGCAATGGCGAGGACGAGGTGCCGCTGGCGAAGCTGGAGCGACATCTGACCAAGCTGCCTGCCAACATCACCGTCAAGCAGATGGACTCGCTGGAGTCCAAGCTCGTCGCGCTGGGTTCCCGGATGGGTCCGGCCGCGATGCCCAAGGGCCCGCTGCCCGCACAGGCCAAGATGAAGGGCGTGCAACGCACCGTCCGCAGGCGCTGACCAATTTCGGGGGGATGTCATCTGTACTGCTTGTGAGTGGGCGCCGCATTTCAGCGCCTTGGGGTCCGGGGTTCTGACGCGTCGGACGGCGCTGCGTGCTGCTGCGGTGACAGCGGCCGCGACGGCCGCGGCCGCCTGTGGCGGTAAACAACCCGCGACGGGCGCGACGACGTTCGCCGATGTGGTGTTCCGGGGTGGCCGGATCCACACCGTGTCCCCCGCGCAGCCGTGGGCGCAGGCGGTGGCGGTCACGGGCAACACCATCTCCTATGTGGGCGACGACGCCGGCGCGGCGGCGCTGGAGGGCCCGGACACCCGCGTCGTCGACCTCAAGGGCAACCTGATGCTGCCGGGGTTCGTCGAGGGCCACATCCATCCGTTCCTCGGCTCGTTTCTGACCAGTGGCGTCGACCTGCAGGTGCCCACCGGTGCGGACGCCCTCGCCGCGATCGCCGCGTATGCGGCGCAGCATCCGGACGGCCCGGTGCGCGGATTCGGTTGGCGCGTCGACATGTTCGGGCCGGACGGGCCCACCCGGCAAGAGCTGGACCGGGTGCTGCCGGACCGGCCCGGGTTCTTCTTCGCCATTGACGGCCACAGCATGTGGGCCAACAGCAAGGCGCTGCAGATCGCCGGCGTCGGCCGCGACACCCCGGACCCGATTCCCGGGTTCAGTTACTACGTCCGCGACGAGCACGGCGACCCGACCGGGTATCTCCTCGAAGTCGACGCGGTGCTGAGCCTGGTGAACGCCGTCGATCCGATCTCGCCGCACTCGATGCAGACGCTGCTGGAGACGTGGCTGCCGAAGGCCTCGGCGGCCGGGATCACCTCGGTCTTCGATGCCGGGGTACCGCCGATCGGCGAAGATCAGGGCGCAGTGATCGCCCTGTACACCGATTTGGAGCGGCGTGGTGGGTTGCCGTTCCGGGTCGTGGCCTCTTACAGCGTGAAGGCCCCGCCGGTCGACGACGCGGTGGCGAAGCTGACCGATATCCGCAACCGGGTCTCGACCGAACTTGTGACCGTCGGCGCGGTGAAGATCATCGGCGACGGCACCCAGGGCGGATACACCGCGTGGCTGATCGAGCCGTATGCGGACAAACCGGATTCGATCGGCGGGTCGCCGTTCACCGAGGAACAATGGCGCCAGCTGATACGCGAGGTCGACGCGGCCGGCTTCGATGTCCATGTGCACGCCTGCGGTGAGCACACCGCGCGCACGGCGTTGGATTCGATCGAGGCGGCGATCGCGGTCAACCCGCCGCGCGACCGCAGGCACACCATCGCCCATCTGGTCTACGTCCAGGATCCCGACAGCCAGCGGTTCGGCAAACTCGGTGTGACCGGCCAGTTTTCGGCCAACTGGATGTCGGCCGATCCGGACACCATGCAGAACATGGCAGCACGATACGGCCAACCCCGTCAGGAGCTGTTCTATCGCGTGCAGGACATCCTGCGGTCCGGCGGACGGGTTTCGCTGGGCACTGATTGGCCCGCGGCCGGCTACTTCTCCACCTACAAGCCGCTCGATTCCATCCAGATCGGGGTGACCCGCCAGCTGATCGGCCAGCCCGATGCGCCCGTGCTGGCGCCGGCAGATCAGAAGCTCACCGTCGCCGAGGCCGTGCACGCCAACACGATGGGCGCCGCTTACCAGATCCGGCTCGACGACAAAGTCGGGTCGGTCGAGGTGGGCAAGCGCGCCGATCTGATCGTGTTGGATTCCAACATCTTCGAGATCGACCCGCACGACATCCACCGTGCGACCGTGACGATGACGATGATGAACGGACAGGTCCGCCACCAGGTCTAGTCAGGCGGCGATCACCCGCACCAGCTCACCGTTGAGGTAGAGCTCGGCCTGACTCAGCGGCACCTTCGGCGTGCCGGGCATCGGCGGCGCCGCCGAGTGATAGTGCGCTCCGGTCGGTGTGATGAATTCTGCTGCGTGCCTGCCAGTTTCCGCGGTCCCGGCGATCACCCGCCAACCGGGGGCTTCCTTGGTGTAGTTGCACGCCTCGCATGTGCCCAACCCGTTCTCCGCGCACGTCGCGCCGCCACCCCGGTGCGGCCTGGCATGATCGCGATGCCGTACCGGCGCATCGCAATACGGGGTGCGGCAGCGCTGATCCCGCAGCTCGATGAAGGCGGCCAGCCCCTTGGGGAACAGCCGCGACCGCGATTCCAGAGCAACCAGCGCGCCGCTGGCCGGACTGGCGTACAGCCGGCGCAGCGTGGCTCGCGAGCGCGCATCGGCCACCGTGTCCAGGATCATCTTCTGCGCCACCGCCGAGGGCACCGGACCGTAACCGGCGATCACCGCCGCGCCCTGGTCCGCGCCGAGCAGCGCCTGATCGGAGATCACCATGTTGACCGCCACGGGGACCGGCTGATCGGCCGGCCGGCCGGTCACCCGCTCGACCAGCGTGTCGGCCATCACCTGGCCGCGCGAGCGAGCATCGCAGCAGGCGTCGGCTTCTCGCTTGAGCGCGGCGTACACCGACACTCCGTGAGCCACCGGCAGTAGCGCAGTCACGTAGGTCATCGTGTCCGGCGCCGGGCGGATGGTGACGTTGCGCTCGGTCTCCGCCTTCGCCGCCCTTTCCACCACTGCGTGCGGGTCGAGCCGGTAGGCGATCGCCTTGGCATCGGCGGCCAACGCGCTATCCCCCACGCCCTCCAAAGCGGCCGGATCCGAACACAATTCGGCATCGAGCCGACGTCGATCGTCGACATCGAGGCAGGCCGACTCACGCACGACAATCGTGGCCCGCCACTCGGAGAGCGCCCCGCTCTCCAAAGCGGCCAGCGTGTGCGGCATCTCGTACACCAGCGCCTTGGCGAATCCCAGATGCCGGTTTCCCCGAGTGGGCGAATCCCGCCGGGCCAGCGCCACCTCGGCCGCCACCCCGCGACCCCGCCGGGCGGCAGGAACCCCGGCCGCCGCCTCCGCGGCACGCCGCCCGCTGTCGAGTGCGGCCGTCAACCGCGCCTGCGCCGCAGCGGCGGCGGACTTCAGCCGCTCTATCGCCGCAATGCGTTCGACCAGCTCCGACTCCGCGGCAGTCAGGTCGACATCCAACAATTCATCGAACATATGTTCGAGTATGCCACTCGACCCCGACAGAAGAGTCAGCGCCGAACGACGGCCGTCATCGTCAGCCGGTCCTGCAGTCCGCGCCCGTCGGCGTCGGTGAACAGTCCCGGGATCACCAGGGCGAGCAGCAGGCCTCGGGCGATCGCCCGGCCACTGCCGACATGCTGGCGGTTGTCGACCGGGATCACCATCAACCCGAGCGCGTACTGCCCCGGAGTGAATCCGAACAGTCGGACCGACAGCACGCCCAGCACGAACCAGATCGCCAGGACGGCAGTGGACAGCACCGAGATACTGATCAGCCCCAACGACATCCCGAGCGCCGCCAGGCCGTAACCGATCAGCCAGTCGATCAGCAGTGCCAGGAAACGCCGGCCCATCCGTGCCAGCGAACGAGGCCCGGATTCCGGCAGACCCAACTCTTGGCCCGGCCACCCGGCGTCGTCACCCGGCTTCACCGGTTCCGGTCCGGACAGCCAGGATCCGAGTTCGCGTGCCATGGCCCCAGGATATGCGGACCTCCGGCATCCCCCTGTCCAGCGCCGCAGGTCCATTGCGTAACGTCGGCGCAACATGAGCTTGACGACCGTGCAACATCAGATCCATAGCGTCAGCCGCGGGTTAACAAACCCACGTGCCGATATCTGCGTCAAACCGGCTGCACCGAAGGAGTTAGTAAGTGGCAGAAAAGACAGCTGACGACCTGTTCAAGCTGATCAAGGACCAAAAAGTCGAGTACGTCGACATCCGGTTCTGCGATCTGCCTGGCGTGGTCCAGCACTTCTCGATCCCCGCCTCAGCGTTCGACGAGAGCGTTTTCGAGGACGGCCTGGCGTTCGACGGTTCGTCGGTGCGCGGTTTCCAGTCGATCCACGAGTCCGACATGCTGCTGCTCCCGGACCCCGTCACCGCACGCATCGACCCGTTCCGTGCCGCCAAGACGCTCAACCTCAACTTCTTCGTGCATGATCCCTTCACCCGTGAGGCCTACTCGCGCGACCCGCGCAACGTGGCCCGCAAGGCGGAGAACTACCTGATCAGCACCGGCATCGCCGACACCGCCTACTTCGGTGCCGAGGCCGAGTTCTACATCTTCGACTCGGTGAGCTTCGACTCGAAGATCAACGGCACTTTCTACGAGGTCGACTCCGAGTCCGGCTGGTGGAACACCGGTGAGCCCTTCGAGGCCGACGGCTCGGCGAACCGCGGCTACAAGGTGCGTCAGAAGGGCGGCTACTTCCCGGTGGCCCCGTACGACCACTACGTCGACCTGCGCGACGACATCACCACCAACCTGCAGAACGCCGGCTTCACGATCGAGCGCGGCCACCACGAGGTGGGCACCGCCGGCCAGGCCGAGATCAACTACAAGTTCAACACGCTGCTGCATGCGGCCGACGACGTGCTGCTGTTCAAGTACATCGTCAAGAACACGGCGTGGGCGGCCGGCAAGACCGTCACGTTCATGCCGAAGCCGCTGTTCGGCGACAACGGTTCGGGCATGCACGTCCACCAGTCGCTGTGGAAGGACGGCAAGCCGTTGTTCCACGACGAGTCGGGCTACGCCGGCCTGTCGGACATCGCACGTCACTACATCGGCGGCATCCTGCACCACGCGCCGTCGTTGCTGGCGTTCACCAACCCCACGGTGAACTCCTACAAGCGCCTGGTGCCGGGCTACGAGGCCCCGATCAACCTGGTGTACAGCCAGCGCAACCGGTCGGCCGCGGTGCGTATCCCGATCACCGGCAACAACCCGAAGGCCAAGCGCCTCGAGTTCCGCGCACCGGACAGCTCGGGCAACCCGTACCTGGCGTTCGCGGCGATGATGATGGCCGGCCTGGACGGCATCAAGAAGAAGATCGAGCCGCAGACTCCGGTCGACAAGGACCTCTACGAGCTCCCGCCGGAAGAGGCCGCCAACATCCCGCAGGCGCCGACGTCCCTGTCTGCGGTCATCGACCGTCTCGAAGCTGATCACGAATACCTCACCGAGGGAGGCGTTTTCACGACCGACCTGATCGAGACGTGGATCTCCTACAAGCGTGAGAACGAGATCATGCCCGTTCAGATCCGGCCTCACCCGTACGAGTTCGCGCTGTACTACGACGTCTAAATCGACGCCGCGTTAAAGGCCGACGGAGCCCACTCACCCCTTCACGGGGTGGGTGGGCTCCCTCGTTCAGAGTTCACAGGGGACGCCCATCCGGACCGTAGTCCGAATAGTATGGTTGGGCCATGACGCAGAGACTCGACGCTCGCATCGACCGCTACCAGCCCACCGCCCTCAGCGTGTTCCGGATCTTCTTCGGACTACTCTTCCTGTTCGAAGGCCTGTCGAAGGTCTTCGACTGGCCCGCACAATATTCGGTGCCGACGGGCTCGTGGCCGGTCTGGTACGCCGGAATCCTGGAACTGATTCTGGGCACCTTGATCACGATCGGTCTGTTCACCCGGGTCGCCGCGTTCATCGCATGCGGGCAGATGGCCGTTGCCTACTTCACCCAGCATCTCGGCCAGAACCCGAAGAATGCACCCGGCGGTGGCTTCTGGCCCGTCGTCAACGGCGGCGAATTGGCTGTCGCACTGTGCTTCGGATTCTTGCTGCTCGTCTTCACCGGCGGCGGCGCCTACGCAGTGGACGCGATCCGCGGCCGACGTTCGGCGTAGCCCGTCACACGCATTCCAGTAGCGTGTCCGGCACCTCACCCACCGGTCCGATTGTTGCGTAGGTGCGCAGCTGACCGCTCACCGGATCGGTTGTCGCGCAGATTATCCCGCACTTCCCCGCGTCGATCCGCTGGGAGATGATGGGAGATCGTTCCATCAGCGCCACGCCGGTTTCGACGATGTGCGCGGCGGTGACCCCATCCACGGACTCCGCGCTGGCACCCCGGCGGACGATGGACGACAGTGCCTGCTGCACGGCAATACGGGTTGCGCCCTCGGGAATCACCGCATCGTCCCAGGCCCTCATCGCGGCATGCATGGCGCGGCAGTCCGCGTGCCCAAGCACCACGATCAGCGGTACTTCCAGCGTTTCCACGGCGCACTCCATGGTGGCCAAGACCCCGTCGTCGATGACGTGCCCCCAGGTACTCACATCGACCAGCGAGCCCCAACTCTGACCGAGAATCATCTCGCTGCCGACAGCTGCATCCGCGCAACGGAATACCGCAGCGATCGGGGCCTGAAGGGCAGGCTCGCGCTGGCCGCCTCGAACCGGGACGAAGAACTTCTCGTTGCCGGCCCGCAGACGCTGCCAGGTGTTCAGTGGGTTGGACATGGTGTGATCCTTTCTTGGGGTGATACGGATTCAGCAGAAGTACTCGGGTCGGCTGACATAGGTCTCTGTCACGAACATGACTCCAGGCGAGGCGTCGAGCAGAGAGCGCAGCCCGGCCAGCAACGCGTCCGCCTTCCCGTCCGGGACCACGGTGATCAGAAGTTCCAGCGCCGCCTGCTGGTTGAACAGCAGCTTGCCCTGCCGGTAGCCGTGGTGCCCGAGTCCCGAGACACCGGACACGCTGGTGTACCCGGTGGCGCCGACGCTTTGGATCAGTTCCCGAACAGCAGCGGCGTCGCTGCCGGGAACCACCACCTCGACCTTGATCATCTTGGTGAGTGCTGATGTAGTCATGAGACCCTCTCTTCATCGAGAACCATTGGTAGGGAATCTGATTCGAACCAGGACCGCCATCCGGTGCGGGTCCACTGCTGCCACGGAGCTTCCGCGCTCGGCCTGGCGGCAAGGCTGACCCACTCATTTCCGAACAACCGCTGCAGGATTGGGTTGCGGTCGATGATGGTGTCGATCCTCGACAGCGGGGCCTGGATCACCGCGAGCAGCCGCATCGGCTCGTGCCTCAGCCGGCTGCCGTCGGCAATGGATTGCCAGGGCAGTCCCAGTCGTAGATCACCGTTGTGCCCACTGATCACGCCGGCCCCACCGACCACGTTGTGGACGGTCTTGGTGCCGGCCCCGAAGACATCGGGTGCGACGGCCGAGAAGTAGTACTGGCAGTTGATCCATTGGGCGACGACGAGCGGGGCGGTCATGATGGTTTCCAGAGCACTGCCGTCCGCGTCGACCTCGGCGTCGTAGGAGTGCAGGAACGTCCGCCGTTGGAGGTCGAGGCCGGCCGAGATATCCCGGGGACCGACGATGAACGCGGCATTGTCGGCCAGCCCCCATTCGGGGTAAACCTGAGCCCAGTCAACCGATCTGGTGCTGACGTGACGGACCGCCCGCGCCCGGGTGCGGGTGCGGCGCGCACCGGGAAGCGTCGCGCAGCGTTCGGCTGCCAATGCGGCTCCGGCCCGGGCGAGGTCGACGTCCAATCGCGCGACGTCCTCGTGGTGCGTCGCCGGAATCAGGTGGCGGTCCAGGATCTGGATCCGGTCCGTGGTCGTATCGTGTTGGGCTGCGACGAACCAGGTTTGGTCCGGGATGTCGATTCCCATGCCACGCAGTTCCCGGCGCACCTCGGGTTCGTTGAGTAGCGCCACCGCGGTCCGGGCGTTGGGTCCGCCCGCCTGTCCCCCGCACGCCCCACAGTCCAGGGCTGCTTGGTATGGGTTGTTCTCCGATGAGCTCCCGTGTGCACAGAACACCACCAGCCTGCCGAAGTCGTCGACCAAACCCATCGTGGTGAGCGCGACGTTGGCGAACAGGACGCGCTCGGCCGGCGGTATCGCGTCCACGCTGAGCACCGTCGCCGCTTCCGGCACCGCCAGGGTATGTAGATGCCGGCGGATGGTACCGCTGACCGCAGGCGTCAGCGTCTTCGCCGCGGCCAGTGGGGCTGCCGCCCAACCGGCGGCTTCGGCGAGAGTAAAGGGCGCTGCCACAGCCTCTTTGGCGGCGTGGAACGCTGCTTCGGCCCCCGCCAGGCGCCGCGCACCTGATATCCGGCGCTCCGCTTGGTGCGCACCGTCGGCAGCTGCGAGCTCGGAGATTTCGTGGCTGGGCGCGATGAGGACGGGGCACAGATCGCTGGCGGCTCCGCCCATCAGATCGGTGAAACGGATAGCGGCAGCGAAGAACCCCGCGAACCCCAGCGTCTGATATCCGCCCAGCGACTCCAGGTGACGGCGCAACCCCTCAGAGCGGGTGTCGATGCAGGTCACCACCTGGGTGTGGATGTGCTCACGGTGCGGATCCCGCGCGGCACAGTCCAGCGCGCGCAGCAGCCTGTCGCGATAGTGGGACTCAAAGGCACTCTGCCAGAGGGGCTCTCGCGCCGTCACCGGCATCGCCGCGAGTACCCGTGCGGCCACCGATAGTTCGTCGTCACTGACTCCGACGAGTCCCAGGACCGAGGCGATGTGGTCGGCCCGTTCCCGCGCCGACGGCGGTGTCGCGACCGGGCGATCCGCCGGGCGGTCCGGGCGATCGACGGCGAGCAGTGCGCTCTCGTATGCCAGTCGCATGGCGACGTAGGCGGTGAGATCGATTCCCACCGACTTGCCGCTGCCCCAGTGAATGTGCGCGGCCCATCCGGGCAGCCGGGAGAGATGCGCCTGCAGGTAGGCAATGCGCTTGTCGTCACCTATCCCGAGCACCTCCAGTGCCGTCAGCGCGGCGTCTTCCGCACGCTCAGATGTCCGGCGAAGTCGCGCTCGCACCGCACGCTTCAAGGAAGGATCACCGGGAGCCAACGCCCGCCATGCCGAGTAGAAACCGTTCTCCCGGCCCGGCATCGGCCACGCACCCGCACCGAAGAAAGCCGTGCACCACTTGGCCGTCTGCGCGTCGACGGTATCGGTGAGCTGTGGGGCGAGTTCCTCAGAGCGAGTCCGGTAGCGGCGCACCGGCTCGAGGCAGCCCACGCCGTGCAGCAGATCGGCTCTCATCAATTCGAGTGGGCTCAGGTCGCGCCCCCCGAACCGCAGCGGCTCGGCGCCCGCGAGATTGGGATAGCGGCGACTCAGCGCGGCATCGAGGTCGGCGTCAGTGACCCGACCAGCGCTGTGCATCTGCCGGAAGTCCTTGATGCGCAATGTTCCTGGCGTGCCATACACGTCGCCGGCGCGCCGGATCGCCTGCTCGAAGGGCATGTTCTCCAGCCCTGAGAGCGGGTTCACCGCGATGAACGTCTCCAGCGGGTAGTGAGTGGGCAACACCCGGGCAGCGAGTGCGACATCACTGCGGAGGCGGGCCCGACGGGCCTCGATGGTGGTCGATTCCGTGGCGGTCACGAACGTGCTCCTCTCGGCTGGGCGGGCAGTGGCGAGGTGATGTATCCGGCGCTGAGCGCTCTGGCGTATATGGCACGGTGCAGCGACGTTCCCGGCGACCAGCGCACCGCCGCCACCGCGGCGAGGGTGGTGGCCAGGGCGGCCAGGACGGGCCAGGACAGGGCCGCCGACGGCGTCGCGGCGGGCAGGGCGGGAGCGAGGTAATGCGTTGCGGCTGAAATCAGTCCGAGGTAGGTGATCGCCATGGGAGGCAGCACCACCATGACCGTGACGGGGCCGGCCGGGCCACTGCGGTATCTCAGCCAACCCCACGTGACGGCGGCGCCGGTAACCCAGGCGAAGACCAGCAGCGCCTGCTCGGCGTGCTGCCCGCCGGCCGATATGGGGATGACCATCGTCGCCGCATAGAGCGCGGCGCCGGGCAGAACGGTCGCGAGCACCGCATTGAGTAGGCGCCGGCGAGCGGTCATCTCTGATGGGCGCGGATGGGCGGCCGCGCGCCGACGTTGGGCGACGGCGGATCCGGAGGACAGGAACAGGGTCGCCTTGTAGAACCCGTGGGCGAGCAGGTGGAAGATCGTCGCGGCCCACAATCCCAGGCCGCAGGTGAGGATCATGAAGCCCATCTGTGCCATCGTCGAATTCGCAAGCGCCCCTTTGATATCGGGTTTCACCAGCATGATGACCGCCCCGTACACCAGGGTGGTGGCACCCGCCACGATCGTCAGTGCGCGCGCCGCATCGCCGGAAACCAGCGGGGCGAGGCGAAGCAGGAGGATGCCGCCGGCGTTGACGACACCCGCATGCAGCAAGGCAGAGACCGGCGTCGGCGCCGCCAAGGTGGCCGGCAGCCACCTGTGGAAGGGCACCTGAGCCGAGCGGGAAAGGGCGGCGACCACCGCGAGGCAGCCGACGACAGGAACCAGCGGTCCGGATAACGACTCATCGGCAAGCGCACGCAGGTCTGAGACACCCCATCGCGCGGTGACGATCACGACCGCACCCCACAGGGCCAGGTCACCGATGAGGAACGCGATGGCGGTCCGCCGAACCCCGTCCCGGGCGGCGGGCAGATGCCAGTACATCCCCAGCAGCAGGCAGAGTGCGACACCTGCCAGGGTCCAGCCCACCGCGAGCCCGGGCAGCGTCGTCGCGGTGACCATCCCGGCAGAGGCGGATGTCAGCAGGGACGCCCCCGCGGTGAACCTGCCTGCCCGCGGATCGCCGGCGAGGTAGCGGATCGCGAACGCCTGGACGACCGTGCTCACGCCGAAGACGAGGAGCAGCAGAACCGCGGACACCCGGTCGACGCCCATCCCGCGACCGGCGACCACGGCCAGCACGCCGGCGATGAGGAAGCCGGCTCCGGCGATGAGCGCCCCGGCGTACTCGAGCCAGCGGTACCGCCGCCCGGCCAGCAGGGCTGCGACCAGTGCGAACAGCCCCGGTGTCACTGTCACTGCGAGAAGAAGCGCGCTCATGTCGACCAACATGCGACACAAATTACGTGTATTGCAATACGTCTGTCAAGCTTCGTGAAACATGTGTCGTTAGATCGAGTCGCATTTGGGCCGCCTGAACAGGCGCGGGAGATTTCGGGTCTTGTTAATGCCGAACTAGAATTCGCGCATGGCGGAGTGGACGTTCTTGACCAACCACGCTCACACTCTGCTGTGCATCGCCCGCGACCCCGGGATCCGTCTACGGGACGTCGCCGAACGCGTCGGCGTGACCGAACGCGCCGCACAGCGCATCGTCAGCGACCTGGTCGAGGCCGGGTACCTGGACAGGCTGCGCGAAGGTCGGCGGAACTACTACCGCATCCGCGCGGATCGGCCGCTGAGACATCCGGTCGAGCGCGGCTATCGCGTCGGCGAGATCCTGGCGGTGCTGCATGAGCCGAAGGACCCCGACGGGTCGAGCTGAACAGCAGCACCAACGCTCACGCCGATATCAGGCGTCCAGCGCCAAATCCTTACGGAACCGGCGCATCCCGTCGATCTTGTCGGCGGTCGAGGCGTCGGGCCCGGAGTAGAACATCCACGGCATCGTCACGATGCCGGTGATGCCCGCCGCCGCGGCGCGCTCGTAATGCGGGATCGTGAACGCATCGGTCAGCGGCGTCAGGATCTCGTAACCGTCCATGCCGAGCCCCTTTTCGGCACGCAGCTCGCGCAGCTTGTCGACGCGCAGAATCGCCTGGTCCAGGCTGATCAGGTCACCGATCCAGCCGTCGAGCCGGGCAGCTCGGCGCAGCGCGATGTCGGACAATCCCCCGCTGTAGATCGGGATGTGCGGCGGCGTCGGCATCATCTCCAGTCTCGGAGTCTTGTAGAACTCGCCGTCGAACTCGGTCCAGCCCGGCTGCCACAGCGCGCGCATCAGCTCGATCATCTCGTCGGTTCGCTTGCCGCGCTTGGCGAACTGCTGACCCATCAGGGTGAACTCTTCTTCGCACCAGCCGACGCCGATGCCGAGTTCCACCCTGCCGTCAGCCAGATACGCGGCAGTCCCAATGGATTTCGCCGCCGAATATGGATCGCGCATCCCGGGGATGTACACCGTCGTCACGAATTTGATCTGTTGCGTGGCCTGTGCCAGCGCACCCACCAGCACCCACGGGTCGGGCCAGTCGGTGAACGGCTGCCAGCGCCGCTCGCCGTTCTTCGTGTACGGGTACGGCGTGGACAGCGTTTCCAGATTCACCACATGGTCGGGGATGCCGAGGCCCTCATAGCCAAGGTCATCGGCGGCCTTCGCGATCTCGACGACCTCGCGGGTCTCCAGAAACGCAACGCTCACATAGAATTTCACTGTGCATCCCTCGCCCACGCCGGCATGATGAAGACTCCTTCTGCTTCTACGGTCGGTCCTTGCGCGTCGCTGAGGAATCCGCGCGCGTAGGTCTTGTAGCCTTCGGTTCGCTCGAGCCACGCCTCACCGCGCAACGGACCCAGCGGTGTTCCCCGCAGGTACTTCAGCGTGATCGTGCCGGTGAACTTCGGCTTGCTGAGCTGACTGGTGGCCGCCTCGCCCAGGAGCTGGTCGAGCAGCAACGCAGAAATTCCGCCGTGCACCAATCCGGGCGGCCCCTCGTATACCGGTCCGAGGGTGAACTCGGTCCAGCACCGGCCGTCCTCGTGATGGGTGATCATCGGCGGGGCGAGCGGATTGTGCCGCCCCACAGCCGGATTGCGCCACACCACCGGAAGACCGGACTCCTCGTGGCGCAGTATCCGCGGCCGGTCGGTCGGGGTGCGTTCGAGGGTCTCGCTCACCTCGTCGATGGTCTGGCGCGCCTGCGCGATGGTCTCGGCGTCGGCGCCGCTGTGCAGGCTGGCATCGATGAGCCTGCGCAACGCCTCCGCCAGCGGTTCGTGCACCGCCTTCACCCGCTCGTACTCGTCGGCGCTGATCACGCCAAACTCAAAATCCATCCCCAGACCCTTAATGTCCCAGACCCTTAACTTCCGAAGACCCTGAGCACCACGGCTTTTGCGCGCCGTGTCACCCGCAGGTAGTTGTCCAGAAACTCGCCGCCGTCATCGTTGTGCCAGCCCGCGGCCACCGCGACCGCGTTGAGCTGCCGCCCGGGCCCGGGCAGCTGGTCGGTCGGCTTGCCGCGGACCAGAACCAGCGCGTTGCGGGCAGCGGTCGCCGTCAGCCAGGCCTGCCGTAACAGGTCGACGTCGTCCTCGCCAAGCAGTTCGGCGGCGCCGATCGCGTCCAGCGTCTCCAGCGTCGAGGTGTTGTGCAGCGACGGCACCTCGTGGGCGTGGCGCAACTGGAGAAGCTGCACGGTCCATTCGACATCGGCAAGGCCACCGCGGCCGAGCTTGGTGTGAGTGTTGGGGTCGGCGCCCCGCGGCAGCCGTTCGGCGTCCACCCGCGCCTTGACCCGCCGAATCTCCTGCACCGCTTCGGCCGACACCCCGCCGGCCGGGTAACGCGTCTTGTCTGACATCAACACAAAGCGCAGTCCCAGATCCTGATCACCGGCGACCGGATGCGCGCGCAGCAGCGCCTGGACCTCCCACGGCTGCGCCCACTGCTCGTAGTAAGCCTCATACGAGGACAGGGTGCGCACCAGCGGACCCTGACGCCCTTCCGGCCGGAGGTTGGTGTCGACCTCCAAAGGCGGGTCGGCGCTGGGGGTTCCGAGCAACGCGCGCACCTGCTCGGCGATCAGCACCGACCATTTGAGGGCACGGGACTCCTCGACGCCGGGACTGGGCTCGCAGACGAACATCACGTCGGCGTCGGAGCCGTAACCCAGCTCCCTGCCGCCGAGCCGGCCCATCCCGATCACCGCGATCTTGGCCGGCACCTCACCGCCGTCGCGGGTGTTCGCCCGGATCACCGCTTCGAGCGCCGACTGCAGCACCGCCACCCACACCGAGGTCAACGCCGCACAGACGTCGCGGACTTCGAGCATGCCGAGCAGATCGGCGGAGGCCACCCGCGCCAGCTCTCGGCGCCGAAGGGTGCGCGCCGCCGCGATCGCCCGCATCGGATCGACATGGCGGCCACTCGAGGCAACCAACGCCCGGCCGACAACCTCCGGGTCGACGTCGAGCAGCTTGGGACCGGAGGGACCGTCGGCGTACTGCTGGATGACCTCCGGTGCCCGCATCAGCAGTTCCGGCACGTAGGCCGACGTGCCCAGCACCCGCATCAAGCGTTTGGCCACCGCGCTCTCGTCACGCAGAGTGGCCAGATACCAACGCTGTTCGGCCATCGCTTCGCTGATCCGCCGATAGGCCAGCAGCCCACGGTCCGGATCGGGGGTGTCCGACAGCCAGTCCAGCAGCCGCGGCAACAGCACCGACTGCACCCGGCCGCGTCGGCCGCTCTGGTTGACCAGCGCACTGAGGTGGGTCAACGCGGTCTGCGGGCCCTCGTATCCCAGGGCGGCCAGCTGCCGTTCGGCGGCCTCCGGGCTCAACCCTGCCGCAAGGCCTTCCACCGACGGACCGACCGATTCGAGCAGCGGCTGATAGAACAGCTTGGCGTGCAACCGCGACACCCGAACGTTCTGGCGTTTGAGCTCCTCGCGCAGCACGCCCAGCGAGTCGTGGGTGCCGTCGGGCCGGATATGGGCCGCCCGCGCCAGCCACCGCAGCGACTCCTCGTCGTCGGGCGGCGGCAGCGTGTGAGTTCGCTTGAGGCGCTGCAATTGCAGTCGATGTTCGAGCAGCCGCAGGAATTCGTAGGATGCGGTCAGGTTGGCGGCATCATCGCGCCCGACATAGCCACCGGCCGCCAGCGCCGCCAGGGCGGGGACGGTCGAGGAGACGTGCAGCGACTCGTCGGTGCGTCCGTGCACCAATTGCAAGAGCTGGACCGCGAATTCGACGTCGCGCAGCCCGCCCGTCCCGAGCTTGATCTCGCGGTCGCGGAGGTCGGCAGGCACCAGCGCCTCCACCCGCCGGCGCATGGCCTGCACCTCGGGCACGAAATCCTCACGCTCGCAGGCGCTCCACACCATCGGCATGATCGCCGCCATGTACTGCTCCCCCAGCTCGGCGTCCCCGACCGCCGGGCGGGCTTTGAGCAGTGCCTGGAACTCCCAGGTCTTGGCCCATCGCTGGTAGTAGGCGAGGTGCGACTCCAGGGTCCGCACCAGGGCACCCTGCTTGCCTTCCGGACGCAGGCCGGCGTCGACCTCGAAGAAGGTGTCCGACGCCAGCCGGACCATCTCCCCCGCGACCCGAGTGCTCACCGAATCGGCGACCTCACCGACGAAGATGACGTCGACGTCGCTGACGTAGTTCAGTTCGCGCGCACCGCATTTGCCCATCGCGATGACCGCGAGCCGCAGTGGCTCAGCACCTTCCTTGCATACCGTCGCGCTGGCCACCTTCAACGCCGCACCCATGGCGGCGTCGGCGATGTCGGCGAGATGTTCACCGATCGTGGAGAACGCCGGCACCGGCTCGTTCTCCACCGTGGAGGCCGTGTCGAGGGCGGCCAGGACCAGCACCCGATCCCGGTACAGGACACGCAGCGCCGGCATGACCGTCATTGGTTCCGTGCCGAATTCGGCGATGCAGTCGTCGAACAGCCGCCGCAGCTCGGCGGGATCGGGCAGCGTGACGTCACCGGAGAGCAGATGCCACGACTGGGGGTTGGCCACCAGGTGATCACCCAGGGCCAGCGACGAGCCGATCGCCGCGAACAACCGGCCGCGCAGACCGCGATCCTTCAGCAGCGCGGAATTGAGCTGTGGCCAGTCGTCATCCAGCGAATCGGCCAGCCGGACCATCGTCTGCAAGGCGGAGTCGGAGTCGGGTGCACGCGACAGCGACCACAACAGCTCGACATGGTCATCGGTGTCCCAGCCCAACCTGGCCAGGTCGGCAGCGGCGGATGGCTCGACCAGACCGAGCCGGCCCACACTGGGTACGCGCGGGCGCGTCGTCGCTGGTTTGGCCACGTGCACGACGGTATCGCAACAGCGATTGCCGGCGTCGCGACGCTCCTACCCTCCGGAACGGCCTACAGCGACAGGTACGCCTTCAGCTCGTACGGTGTGACGTTGCTGCGGTACTCCTCCCACTCCGCGCGCTTGTTGCGCAGGAAGTAGTCGAAGACGTGCTCGCCCAACGCCTCGGCGACCAGCTCGGAGCTCTCCATCTCCTGCAGGGCAATGCCAAGGCTGGACGGCAGCTCGCGATAACCCATCGCGCGGCGCTCCTCAGGGGTCAGCGTCCACACGTTGTCCTCGGCCTGTGGCCCCAGGACGTAGTTCTTCTCGATACCGCGCAGCCCGGCCGCCAGCAGCACCGCGAACGCCAGATACGGGTTGCAGGCGGAGTCGGGGCTGCGTACCTCGATGCGCCGCGAGGACGCCTTGCTCGGGGTGTACATCGGCACCCGCACCAGCGCGGAACGGTTGGACGCGCCCCACGACGCCGCGGTCGGCGCCTCGCCACCGTGCACCAGCCGTTTGTAGGAGTTGACCCACTGGTTGGTGATCGCGCTGATCTCGCTGGCGTGCTCGAGGATCCCGGCGATGAACGACTTCGCGACGTCGGAGAGCTGCAGCGGATCGTCGGGACTGTGGAAGGCGTTTGTCTCACCCTCGAACAGGCTCATATGGGTGTGCATCGCCGAGCCCGGATATTCGGCGAACGGCTTGGGCATGAACGACGCCCGCACGCCCTCGCCGAGTGCCACCTCTTTGACGAGGTAGCGGAACGTCATCACGTTGTCGGCCATCGACAGCGCGTCGGCGTAGCGCAGGTCGATCTCCTGCTGGCCGGGCGCGCCCTCGTGGTGGCTGAATTCCACCGAGATGCCCATCTGCTCCAGCGCGTCGATGGCGTGGCGGCGGAAGTTCGGCGCCGAATCGTGCACGGCCTGGTCGAAGTAGCCGCCGTTGTCGGCGGGGACGGGCACCGAGCCGTCGTAGGGGCCGGGCTCGAGCAGGAAGAACTCGATCTCGGGGTGCACATAGCAGGAGAAGCCGAGGTCGCTGGCCTTGGCGAGCTGACGGCGCAGCACATGGCGGCTGTCGGCCCAGGACGGCGAGCCGTCGGGCATCGTGATGTCGCAGAACATCCGCGCCGAGTGATGCTGGCCCGCGCTCGTCGTCCACGGCAGCACCTGGAAGGTCGACGGATCCGGGCGCGCGACGGTGTCGGATTCGAAGACCCGGGCGAAGCCCTCGATCGACGATCCGTCGAACCCGATCCCCTCTTCGAACGCGCCTTCCAGCTCGGCGGGCGCGATCGCGACCGACTTGAGGAAACCGAGCACGTCGGTGAACCACAGCCGGACGAACCGGATATCGCGTTCCTCCAGCGTGCGCAGCACAAATTCCTTCTGGCGGTCCATGAATGCGAGCGTATGCAGCGGGTGTTAATTCCGTGTTACGGCGCTGCTGCAGTCGTCATCAACAGCGCAGATTGCCCGGCACCGTCTGGTCGACGAAGTAGTTCACGATCGCCGAGTCGACGCACAGGTTGCCGTTGAACACGGCGGTGTGCTGAGTGCCGTCGAAGGTGATCAACGGTGCGTTGAGTTCTCGGGCCAGGTTGACCCCGGCCTCGTACGGCGTGGCGGGGTCGTGCGTCGTGGAGACGACGACGACGCTGCCGGGCGGCGCGGGAGTGGCGGGATGCGGTGCCGAGGTGGGCGGCACCGGCCAGAACGCGCAGATGTCGCGGGGCGCCAGACCGGTGAACTGACCGTAGGCCTGGAACGGCGCCAGCTCGCGAGTGCGGCGGTCGATGTCGGCCCATGTCGCCGGATCGGTCGGAGTGGGGCTATCGACGCAGCGCACGGCGTTGAACGCGTCCTGCCCGTTGCTGTAGTGGCCGTACGGATCGCGGCCGTCGTATTCGTCGGCCAGCATCAGCAGATCACCGGCGTCGGTCTTGCGTTGCAGTCCCAACAGACCGCTGGTGAGGAATTTCCAGTACTGCGGGGTGTACAGCGCGTTGAAGGTACCGGTGATGGCGTCCTGATAGCTCAGGCCTCGCGGATCGGATGTCTTGGCCGGCTTGGTCACCAGCGGATCGATCAGCTGGTGATACCGGTCCACCCAGTGCGCCGGATCGGTGCCGAGCGGGCAGCCCGCCGATTTGGCGCAGTCGGCGGCGTAGTCGTTGAACGCCACCTGAAAGCCGGTCATCTGCTCGATGATCGAGTCGACCGTGTTCTGCGCGGGATCGATCGCCCCGTCGAGAACCATCGTGCGAACCCGGTCAGGGAACTTCTCCAGGTACGCGGTACCCAGCTCGGTGCCGTAGCTGAACCCGAGGTAGTTGATCCGGTCGTCGCCGAGGACCTGGCGAACTGTGTCCATATCCTTTGCGGCCGAATCGGTTCCGACGCCGGCCAGGAATGCGGTGCCCATCTTGTCCGCGCATTCCTTGACGTAGTCGCGGTTGATCTGTTCGATCGCGGCAACCCCGGCGGGGCTGTAGTCGACCATCGGGTTCCTGCGCCAGGCGTCGAACTGGGCGTCTGTGCGGCAGCGCACGGACGGCGTCGAGTAGCCCACCCCGCGCGGGTCGAATCCAACGATGTCGAAGTGCTCGGCGATCGGGCTACCGGCCAACGCGAACGCCATCCCGGCGGCCGAGTCGACCGCCGAGGCGCCGGGTCCACCCGGGTTGACGAACAGCGCGCCGATGCGCTGGCCGCTGGCCGGGACCTTGATGACCGCCAACTGTGCTTGTGGCCCAGTGGGATCGGCGGCGGTGATCGGCACGGGTACGGCGGTGCACTGCGCACTCGGGAGGTCCTGGGCGTTGTCGCCCAGGAAGCGCTGGCAGCTTCCCCACGTAACTTGTGGCGCTGTCGTCTGACCGGCTCCGGGGTTCGGGGCGGCAACAACCGGCGGGGCCATGACACCGGCCGCCAGTGAAACACAGAGTGAACCCAAGAACGCAGCCGAGCCGAGCCGGCTCGTGCGTCGCATGGCGATCATCGTCCCACGGCCGCGCGGTCGGTATGACCGCGAGCCGGTCACACTCCGATCTCAGATGCGGTCGAACAGCCGGTGATTCGCGTCAGCACGTGGCGCCGGGCGGGGGCAGCTTCAGGTCGACGAGGTAGGCGGCGGCGTAGTTGTCGACGCAGGTGTTGCCCTGGAAGACCACCGTGTGCTGAGTTCCTTTGAAGGTCAGCAGCGCTCCGCCGAGCTGCTTGGCCAGGTCGACTCCCGCCTGATACGGCGTCGCCGGATCGTTGGTCGTCGAAACCACCAGCACCGGGGGCAGCCCTGGCGCTTTGACCGCATGCGGCGTGCTGGTCGGCGGCACCGGCCAGAAGGCGCAGGTGCTCAGCGGGGCGTGCCCGGTGAAGTCGCCGTAGCTCATGAACGGCGCGACCTCGCGCATCTTCTTGTCTTCCGCGATCACCTTCTGCCGGTCGGTGATCGGCGGCTGGTCCACGCAGTTCACCGCGATACGCGCGTCGGTGGCGTTGGTGTAGTGGCCCCTGGCATCCCGGCGCATGTACATGTCGGCCAGCGCCAGCATGGTGTCACCGCGGCCCCTCGTCATCTCGGTCAGGCCCTGGGTCAGGTGCCGCCACAGATTCGGCGAATAGAGCGCCATGATCGTGCCGATGATCGCGTCGCTGTAGCCCAGCCCGCGCGGGTCGGAGGTCGGCAGTGGCCTGTCCACCAACGGGTCGACCAGGCTGCGGTAGACGTCGACGGCCTTGTCGGCGTCGTTGCCCAACGGGCAACTCGGATCCTTCACGCAGTCGGCGGCATAGTCGTTGAAAGCCTGCTGGAATGCCGCGGCCTGATCGATGTCGGCCTGGATCGGGTCGGCGTTGGGATCGACGGCGCCGTCGAGGATCATCGCGCGCACCTTGTCCGGGTACGCCTCGGCGTACGCCGAGCCGATCCGGGTGCCATAGGAGTAGCCGAGATAGGTGAGCTTGTCGTCGCCGACGGCGGCACGCAACGCATCGAGATCCTTGGCGACATTGGCGGTGCCGACGTTCTCCAGGAAGTCCTTGCCCATCTTGTCGACGCAGCGCTGGACAAAGGCCTTGGTCTCGTTCTCGATGTGTTCAACGCCCTTGGGGCTGTAGTCGACCTGGGGATCGGCCCGGAGGCGATCGTTGTCGGCGTCGGAGTTGCACCACAGCGCCGGGGTCGACGAGCCCACGCCGCGCGGGTCGAAGCCGACCATGTCGAAGCCCTGCCGTACCGAACTGGGCAGGTTCTCCACGATGCTGGATGCGGCCTCGATGCCGGACTCGCCCGGGCCGCCCGGGTTGATGATGAGCGAGCCGATCTTCTGGCCGGTTGCCGGGAAGCGGATCAGAGCCAGCGTCGCCGCCGGGCCGTCCGGCTTGGCGTAGTCCACGGGCACGGCGATCTTGCCGCACTCGGCCCCGGCCGGGATCGGCAACGCGTTGCCGCCGCCGCCACCGGCCACCCGGCACGGGCCCCACTGCACGGGTTGCCCGATCTGCGGTCCGGCGAGCACGGCCATGCCCGACACCGTGGAGCTGCAGCCGGCACTCACGACGAGCGTGGCCACGGCGGGGAGCACCAGGGCGGCGCGGACAGCGCGTGATCTCCTGTCAAGCCTCATGGCAAACATGCTGCCATGCTCGGCGGGGGTGCCTTGCACACCGACCCGCCCGGGCAGCTCATCTGGTCGCGTCGAGCAGTTCCTTCATGCCGACGGCGAAGTCGTCGGCCAGGTCCCAGAGATCCGGTAGGAGCTCGGGGCAGCTGATCAATCCGACGTCGAGTTTGCCGTTGAGCGACATCACCGTGATGTTCAATCCGGAGCCGTGGAAGATCGGCCCCAGCGGATACATCGCGCTGACTTCGGCGCCCAGGAAGTACAGCGGAATCTGCGGGCCGGGCACGTTGGACACCACGAGGTTGTGCACCGGGCGGGACTCGGTCAAGCTGCTTCGGGCGTACACCCGCATCGCGATGCCGAAGACGGCCGGGCCGGCGAACTGGCTCCAGTCCTGCAGCAGGGTCGCCCCGATCGCCGAGCTGTGTTCCTTGGCGGTGGTATTCGCCTCGGCGATAGCCTTCAGCCGTTCGGCCGGATCGGCGATGTGGGTCTCCAGCTTGGTGAACATGCCGGATACCTGGTTGCGGCCCGGCCGATCCGAGCGGTCGTGCACCGACACCGGGACCATGGCCACCAGCGACGCCTCGGGAAGTTCGTCTCGGTCCAGCAGGAACTGCCGCAGCACCCCGGCGACCAGGGCCATCACCACATCGTTGACCTTGACCCCGAAGTGGTTCTTGACGGTCTTGATGTCCTCGAAGTCCAGTTCGGCGAACGCGACATTGCGATGGGCGGTGACGCTGGCGTTGAACTTGGTCTGCGGTGCGGCGAACGGCGCCGCCATCGCCCGGCCGCCGACCGCGCGCTGGATGGTGTCGATGACGGTCGTGACCGTGCCGGGCAGCACCTTGGTGGCCAGCGTCAGGGGCCGGGTGGCGAACCGGCCCAGCCCGCCGAGCGCGATGCGCAGCTGGTTGGTGTCGCCCTGTCCGTCGACCGGGTCCGGCGGCGGGGCGTCGGGTTCGGTGCTGCACAGCTGCGACATCAGATTGGCACCGGTAACCCCGTCGACCGCGGCATGGTGGACCTTCGTGAGCACGGCGAGCCGTCCGCCGTTGCGGGCGTCGGTACCGCCGACACCCTCGATGACCCAGGTCTCCCACAGCGGGTGGCGGCG
Source organism: Mycobacterium sp. ENV421 (assembly GCF_002887815.1). Taxonomy (GTDB): domain Bacteria; phylum Actinomycetota; class Actinomycetes; order Mycobacteriales; family Mycobacteriaceae; genus Mycobacterium. The sequence continues at coordinate 120,950 of NZ_PDHO01000002.1, forward strand.
ATCCAGCGGCAGCGAGGCCAGATGGCCGCAGATCTCGCCCAGCTCGACCCGGCCGCCGGGTGCGGGCAGGCCGATGCGGTGCAGATGGCGGTCGATATCGAAGTGCTCGTCTTCCACCCACACCGGATGGTCGAGATTGAGGAAGCTGTTGGCGAGTCGTTCGCGGAAACTCGGAATTGCCTTGACCCGCAAGGCCAATTCGTCGCGAAGTCGCTCGAAGCTGTAACCGCCGGGGATCGTGGACGCGTCGAGCTCCAGGATCGAACACACATGCAGGGGCTGTGAGGGGGTTTCGAGATAGAGGAAGCTGGCATCGAGGCCGCTGAGTCGCTGCAGGTGTTGCACCATGCCCGCGATCGTATGCCGGTGCAGCGAGAACAGGTGTGAGAAAGTCCACTTCACTGTTCGTTCACCTTTGTGTGCGGTGGTGGCACACTTGAGGGCGTCAAGCGAACCCGGGGACCCGGATGGGCCTCGAGGATCGGCAAAGACGATCACTAGGGACAAAGATGTCTGAACAGACTGTCTACGGCGGCGCTTCCTCGTCGCCTGTTTCGCGTACCAAGGTCCGTACTCACCACCTGCTGAAGTGGAAGTCCGAAGGTCACAAGTGGGCGATGCTCACCGTCTACGACTACTCCACTGCCCGCGCCTTTGACGAAGCCGGCATCCCCGTGCTGCTGGTCGGCGATTCCGCGGCCAACGTCGTCTACGGCTACGACACCACCGTGCAGGTTTCGGTCGACGAGTTGATCCCGCTGGTTCGGGGCGTCGTCCGCGGCGCGGAGCACGCGCTCGTCGTCGCTGATCTGCCGTTCGGCAGCTACGAGGAAGGGCCCACCCAGGCCCTGCGCACCGCGACCCGCTTCATGAAGGAGACGGGTGCCCACGCGGTGAAGCTCGAGGGCGGCGAGCGGGTCGCCGAGCAGATCGCAACCTTGAGCGCCGCGGGAATTCCGGTGGTCGCCCATATCGGGTTCACCCCGCAGAGCGTCAACGGGCTGGGCGGGTTTCGCGTCCAGGGCCGCGGCGACGCCGCCGAGCAGACCATTCACGACGCGATCGCGGTCCAGGAGGCCGGTGCCATCGCCGTGGTGATGGAGATGGTGCCCGCCGAGCTGGCCACCCAGATCACCGGCAAGCTGACGATCCCGACCATCGGCATCGGCGCCGGGCCCAACTGCGATGCGCAGGTGCTGGTCTGGCAGGACATGGCCGGACTCACCAGCGGCAAGACAGCCAAGTTTGTCAAGCGATTCGGTGATGTCGGCGGCGAATTACGCCGCGCGGCAACGCAATACGCCGAAGAAGTGGCGACAGGTGCGTTCCCGGCCGAGGAGCACAGCTTCTAGCTGAACTGGGGCGCGCGCTTGTTGAGGAAGGCGTCGATGCCCTCGCGGCCGTCGGCACTGTCGGCACACGCCGCGATCAGCCGGCCCTCCAGCTCCATTTGCTCCTCGAGCCCACTGCCGAACGTGGTCAGCATCAGCTTCTTGACAGCCGCACCGGAACCCTTTGCCGCAGAAGCGATCTGCTCGGCCAGCACCTGAGCCCGAGCCTCCAGATCGTCGGCGGGGACCACTTCGGTGACCAGACCCCAGTCGGCGGCTTCGGCCGCCGTCAACGTCCGGTTGGTGAGCATCAGCTCCTGGGTGCGGCGCACGCCGATGATGCGGGGCAGGAAGTACGAGGAGCTGCCGTCGGGGCTCAGCCCGGCTTTGGTGTAGGCCATGGTGAACGATGCGGTGTCGGCGGCCAGCACCAGATCCCCCGCCACCGCAAGGCTGAACCCGGCGCCCGCGGCCACGCCGTTGACCGCCGTGATCACCACGGCATCCATCCGGGCCAGCGTCGAGATCGCGCGGTGCAGATCGTCGGCGATGCCCTTGACGAATCGGCCCGGACCCAACGGGGATGCCGCCATCGCCTTGAGGTCTCCCCCGGCGCAGAAGAACCGGCCGGCTCCGGTGAGCACGACGGCCTTGACCTCCGCCACGTCGCAGCGAACGGCGACCTGCGCGAGTTCGGCGGTCATCACGTCGTTCATACCGTTGGCGGCCTCGGGCCGGTTCAGCGCGATCCGCGCGATCGGACCGGCCTGATCGAAGGACAACGTCTGGTAGTCGCTCACGGCCGGAACGTTAGCAACCGAGGATTCGCAGGGCGGCATCGGCAATCACAGCGGGCGTTTCGGGCGTGCACTCCTCATTGTCGGAGCGCCGGTTGATCACCGACTCGACAACGCGGAACGGAAGGTCGTCGGCTTCGGCGATCCCGTCGCACTCGGAAATCACCTGCGCCGCGAGCGCACGGTACCGGCGCCGCAACTCCTCACGGCTGGCGCGAAACTGCGCGAACCGCTCGATGCGCAGTTCCGGCAGCAGGTAGAGCGCGCCGAGGTTCCAGCGGCTGGCGCACAGCTGCGAGCAGTCCGCGATCACCAGGGCGCGCAGTCTGGTCTTGGCCGGCCCGGCACCGGTCAGCAGGTCGCCGGCCAGCCGCAGCGCCTCGTCGACCGTTCCGGCCAGCAATGCCTCGAGGATGTCGTCCTTGGTGGCGAAGTGGTGGTAGAGCGATGCCTGGCGGATACCCACCGCGTCGGCGATCCGCCTGGTCGACGTCCCGGCGTACCCGATCGTGGTGAAGAGCTCGGCGGCGGCGTCCAGGATCTCCTCGCGGGCGGTGTTGCCGGGCCGGCGGGACTGTTCGAGCCGGGGCCGGCCGCGCCCGTCATGGCCCTGGCTGCGCATACGCCATTCTGGCACTCGGCGTCGTCGGCGAATACCTGTCATTTGATCGAAATGCAGTCAACCCAGTCGTTACACCGGCGACATTCCCCGGGAACGGCACGTGAGAAAACTTTCACTTGACAGGTAATCGGCCAACTCAGGAGTGCCACGATGACAACCGCGTCGACCGACGGCGCCCGCTCACACGCGCGTTCCCAAGCGAACGACGCCACCATGCGGGTGCCCGTCCTGCCCGACGGAGTGGACGGCACCCGGCTGCTCTGGGCCGAGTCCGTGCCCGCGGAGTCCTACGCCAGCCGGGTGCTCGGCCGCGGTACCCGCCTGCGCCTGGCCGATCCCGACGGCGGCGCCTGCGCGCACCTGCTGCTGTTCCGGGCCGACGCCTCCTGGGAGCGGCTCAACGTCGCCGACACCATGAAGGTCCCGTGGCAGGCCTACCTCGGCGTGGGCCATCCGCTGTTGTCCGATCAGGGTCGCGTGCTGGCGACGGTCGTCGCCGACAGTTCCGGCCACCACGACCTGCTGTGCGGATTGCCTGCCGCCGGACAGCCCGCGATGCTGCTGGCCGCGATCAAGCACGGAATGGACATTCGCGACGTGGCACCGTCGGCGACGCTGTTCAAGGGTGTTCGAGTCGAGGACACCGGAGCACTGACATTCACCGGATCGGCGGGCCCAGGCACGGCCGTGGAGCTGCTGATCCATCTGCCCGTCATCGTCGCCGTGGTCAACACCGCACACCCCTTGGATCCACAGCCCGAGGTGACCGGACTCGACATCCTGGCCTGGCGTGCCGACGAGGAGCTGACCACCCCGGTGAACACAGATCCCGAATACCTCCGAGCTCTGTTCAACACCGAAACCACCTGGGCGGCAGCACAATGATTCTCGACGAGATCGTCGCGGCGTGCGCACCGTGGTCGGCCATCCTGCGGGCCGGCCAGTGCCTGCAGATCATCGATCTGCACGGCAACCAGGCGGTGGACACCCTGTTCTACGGCGTCACCGGTGACCGGGTCGATCCGGCCGGGCGGTACAGCGCGCAGGCCACCATCGCCGCGCAGCGCAACATCTTCCTGACCACCGGCTCGGTGCTGCGGGCCGCCGACGGCAGGCCGTTGGTGACGATCATTGCCGACGAGGTGGGCAACCACGACACCATCGCCGGCGCCTGTTCCAAGGAATCGAACACCTTGCGCTACGGCCATCACACCGTGCATCAGCATGCCTGCGCCGAGAACTTCCTCGCCGAAGCCGCCAAGTGGGGCATGGGCAAGCGCGACATCGTCTCCAACGTCAACTTCTTCATGAACGTGCCCGTCGAAGCCGACGGCACCCTGGGCATCGTCGACGGACTGTCGGCGCCGGGCAAGTCGCTGACGGTGCGCGCCGACACCGACACCCTGGTGCTGGTGTCGAACTGCCCGCAGATCAACAACCCCTGCAACGGATTCGACCCCACCCCGGTGCGGATGGTGATCACCGACTCATGACCACCCTCGAAGTACAGCGGGCTGGCCTCCTGACCACCGTCCAGGATTGGCCCGGCCGCGTCGGCTACTGGAATGTCGGCGTGCCGCCGTCGGGGCCGATGGATGATCTGTCCTTCCGCGTCGGCAACCGGGTGCTCGGCAACCCCGAAGGTGCCGCAGGCCTCGAATGCACGAAAGCCGGTCCCGCGCTGAGCTTCCCGAACGGTGCCCGGGTGTGTGTCACGGGGGCGGCAGCTCCGGTCACCGTCAACGGCGAGCCGGTGCCGCAGTGGCAGTCGGTACCGGTGCCGCCTGGTGGGGTGCTGGACATCGGAGTGGTCGACGGCCCCGGCATGCGCTGCTACGTGCTGATCGCCGGCGGTGTGTGCGAGGACGAATACCTGGGCAGCACAGCAACGTTCACGCTGGGTTGCTTTGGTGGCCACGACGGTCGCCCGCTGCGCGCCGGCGACAGGCTGACCATCGGTGACGATCCCGGACCTGCCACGGCACGGCCGGCCCGCGCCGCCATCGACGAGCAGCCCGCGATCGGTCACCGCTGGCAACTTGCAGTCACCGAAGGCCCGCACGGCGCACCGGAATTCTTCACCCGCGCCGACATGGCGACGATCGTCGGCACGGACTACACCGTGCACTTCAACTCCGATCGCACCGGTGTCCGCCTCGTGGGCCCGAAGCCGCAGTGGGCCCGCACCGACGGTGGCGAAGCCGGTTTGCACCCGTCGAACATCCACGACAATGCCTACTGCGTAGGAACTTTGGACTTCACCGGCGACACCCCGATCCTGCTCGGCCCGGACGGCCCAAGCCTCGGCGGATTCGTCTGCCCGGTCACCGTCGTGCGCGGCGACCGCTGGAAGCTCGGACAGATGGCACCCGGCGACACCGTGCGCTTCGTCCCGGTGCGCGCCGACCGGGCTCCATCACTGGGCAGTATCGGCGCCGACCGACGGGCGTCGATGCCGCTGGTGATCTCGACCTCCAGCGACGCCGACGACGGTGTGCTGACCCGATTCGTCGGCGCCGAGGGCACCGACGTGACCGTCCGCCGTGACGGCGACGGCGGTGTCCTCGTCGAATACGGGCCCATGGTGCTGGACCTGGCCATGCGCGCCCGGGTCCACGTGCTGTACGAATCACTGTCGGCCAGCGCGGTTCCCGGCGTCACCGAACTGACCCCTGGCGTGCGATCGCTGCAGGTTCAGTTCGACCCGGCCGTGCTGAGCGCGCCGGAGTTGGTCGATCTGCTGGCCCGAACCGAGGAAACCCTGCCCGCCACCGACCAGCTGGTGGTGCCCAGCCGCACCGTACGTCTGCCGCTGTCATGGGACGACCCCGCCACCCACGAGGCTATTCAGCGCTATATGCATGGTGTGCGCGCCGACGCCCCGTGGTGCCCGTGGAACATCGAATTCATCCGGCGTATCAACGGTTTGGCCGATGTGCAGCGGGTGCACGACACCGTCTACGACGCCCAGTATCTGGTGCTGGGCCTCGGCGACGTCTACCTCGGCGCACCGGTGGCCACCCCGCTGGATCCCCGCCACCGGCTGGTGACGACCAAGTACAACCCGGCACGCACCTGGACACCGGAGAACGCCGTCGGGATCGGTGGGGCCTATCTGTGCATCTACGGCATGGAGGGTCCGGGCGGCTACCAGTTCGTCGGCCGCACCACGCAGGTGTGGAACCACCGCCATCCGCAGGACTCGCGCTCGTTCGAGCCCGGAACACCGTGGCTGCTGCGTTATTTCGACCGGATCAGCTTCTATCCGGTCAGCGCCGAGGAATTGCTGGACCTGCGCGCCGACATGGCTGCGGGCCGCGGTTGCGTCGACATCGTCGACGGCACGTTCTCGATGCCGGATTATCAGCGCTTCCTGACACTGAACGCCGACGGCATCGCCGAGTTCCGGGCCCAGCAGGCCGAGGCGTTCACCGCCGAACGCCGGGCCTGGGATCAGGCCGGCGAGTTCGCCGGTCAGCTGGCCAGCTGACCTCGTGTTCACCTGGATATGACACCCTGAGCGGCATGGGTTCGGGTACTGCGGGCAAAAATCGCCATGTCGAGGTGGAGCGCAAGTTCGACGTCCCCGGCGGGGCGACGCTGCCGTCGTTCGACGGGCTCTCGGCGGTGGCACGCGTGGAGCGGCAGCCCGCGCAATCGCTCGACGCGGTGTATTTCGACACCCCGGATCGCGATCTCAACGCCCATCGGATCACGCTGCGCCGCCGCACCGGCGGCCCCGATGCGGGCTGGCACCTGAAGCTGCCCGCCGGGCCGGACGCCCGAACTGAGGTGCACGCGCCGCTGGACAGCTCCCCCGAGGGCGGAGACTCGGTACCCACCGATCTGCTGGACATCGTGCTCGCCGTGGTGCGGGACCGCCCACTGGCCCCGGTGGCCCGGATCTCGACGACCCGCAACGTGGTGATGCTCTACGACGGAGACGGCGCGGCGCTGGCCGAGTTCTGCGACGACGAGGTGAGTGCGTGGGCGCTCGGGAGCGGCGGCGAGACCGGGGAGGAACAGCGTTGGCACGAGTGGGAGCTGGAGCTGGTCGACGGCGAGATCGACGGCGGGCGCGACCTGCTGAAGCGGCTGGGGAATCGGCTGCTCGACGCCGGAGCCGTGCCGGCCGGCCACGGATCAAAGCTGGCGAAGGTGCTGGAGACGGCGGGTACGGCGGCGGAGGTGCCCGACGAGAACGAGGCGTCCCGCGACCCGGTGCATCAGGCGGTCGCCGAGCAGGTCGGCGAGCTGCTGGTGTGGGACCGCGCGGTGCGCGCGGACACCTACGACTCGGTCCATCAGATGCGGGTCACCAGCCGCAAGATCCGCAGCTTGTTGCAGGCCTCCGAGGACGCCTTCGGGTTGAGCGATGACGCCTGGATCCTCGACGAGCTGCGCCAGCTTGCCGGTGTGCTGGGTGTCGCCCGCGATGCCGAGGTGCTCGCCGAACGGTATGAGGCCGCGCTGACGGCACTGCCGGCCGACTTGATCCGCGGCCCGGTGTATGAGCGTCTGGTGTCCGGGGCTCAGCGCAGCTATCAGGCCGGCTTGCGGCGCTCGCTGGCCGCGATGCGGTCGACCCGGTACTTCCGGCTACTCGACGCGCTGGAGGCGCTGGTGGCCGCGCAGCCGCCGCCTGCGGCACCGGGCGAGGAACCCAAGCCGGTCAGCATCGACTCGGCGTACAAGCGGGTGAACAAGGCGGCCAAGAACGCCGCCCGGGCCACCGAGGACCGCGATGAGGCGTTGCACCGAATTCGCAAGGGCGCCAAGCGACTCCGGTATGTCGCTGCGGCCACCGGCGAGCCCAAGGTGTCGGACCGGGCCAAGACCATCCAGACTCTGCTCGGCGATCACCAGGACAGTGTGGTCAGCCGCACGCATCTGGCCCAGCAGTCGCTTGCGGCGCACGCCGCGGGCGAGGACACCTTCACCTACGGCCTGCTGTATCAGCAGGAGGATGACCTCGCGAACCGCTGCCGCGAACAGCTCGACGATGCGCTGAGCGCACTGCGCAAGACATTCAAGAAATCGCACTAGCTGCGGTGAGCGAACGAGTTGGCCTCTAAGCCGGATTCTGTCCCGTCCCGCCCCGGCTGACCGGGGCAGGACGGCGGCGACCATCCATCTGGGCACACCGTCACCGGGTACCTCGAGCGGCCTACCCGCAGGCTCGGGCGAGCAGCCCTCGATCGCCTGCGCAGCCGCACCAGGTGCGGCCTCTTGGCCTTGCTTCGGGTGGGGTTTACCAAGCCATCCCGGTCACCCGGAATGCTGGTGCGCTCTTACCGCACCGTTTCACCCTTACCGCCCCACCTAATCCTTCAGGCGTGGCGGCGGTCTGTTTTCTGTGGCACTGTCCCGCGAGTCACCTCGGATTGCCGTTAGCAATCACCCTGCTCTGTGAAGTCCGGACTTTCCTCGACTAACGTCGCGGCCGCCCGGCCAACTCGTTCGCCTGAACACGGTAGCTCATTTGCGGCGCAGCTGGATGATGTTGTCGTCCAGGGTGGCGGGCTGACCCTCGGGCCCGGCCACGTCGCGCTGGGCGGTCCCCACCCGGACCCTCTCCCACTCGGTGTCGTCGAGGGCCAGGCCGGCCAGCACCTCGTCAGGCGCCGGGAATTCGTGGTGCTGGACCTCTTCCGGCGCCCATGGCGGCGCACCACCGTGGTCGACGATCAGCAGCGTTCCGCCGGGCGCCACGGTCGCCGCCGCGCGGCGCAGGATCGCGGGCCGGTCCATTTCGAGGGTGGTGTGGAAGAAGTGCGCCGACACCAGGTCGAAGGGCCCCTCGGGCAGCGTCCGGGTCAGGTCGTGTTGCTGAAAGTCGATGCGCTCCAACACTCCTCGCGCCGCAGCGTCTTCCGCCGCGCGGGCCAGGGCGGTGGTGGACACGTCGACGGCGACGACGTGCCAGCCGTGCTCGGCCAGCCACATGGCGTCGCCGCCCTCGCCGCAGCCCAGATCCAGTGCGCGCGAACCGGTCAGCGGTTCGACGATTTCGGCGAGACGCGCGTTGGGGCGCCCACTCCAGATCCGTGGCTTCTCCGCGTAGCGCGTCTCCCAGTGGGTGTGGTGATCAGTAGTCATGCTCATCAGCTTGCCGGTGCCGCCCCAGAAGTGGCAATGTCTTTTGCCATGCAGGCAAACGATGACGTCGATCTGCGGGTGCGCAGGCGGCTGCGGGAACTGCGCGGCCGGCTCGGTCTGACACTGGAGGACGTCGCGTCCCGGGCCGGTATCGACGTCTCCACGCTGAGCCGGCTGGAATCGGGCAAGCGCCGGCTGGCCCTCGATCACCTGCCCCGGCTGGCCGCAGCGCTGTCGGTCAGCGCCGACGAGCTGCTCGGCGCACCCCCGGCCGCCGACCCCCGGGTGCGGGCGGCGTCGCACACCAGGCACCTGGTCACGTACTGGCCGCTGACCCGCCACAGCGGGGCGGGCGGGCCGCAGGCCTTCAAGATCCGCATCAACCCGCGCCGGCGTACCCCACCGGCCGACTTGCCCACCCATGAAGGGCAGGAATGGCTTTACGTGCTCTCCGGACGCCTGCAGCTGATCCTCGGCGAGCAGAATTTCGTGATCGAGCCCGGTGAGGCCGTGGAGTTCAGCACCTGGACACCGCATTGGTTCGGCGCCGTCGACGGCCCGGTGGAGGCCATCATCCTGTTCGGCCCGCACGGCGAACGCGTGCACATGCGGGATTAGCTCAGGCCAGGTACGACGTCTGGTTCACCAGCCGCACCGAGGCGCCGCCGTCGGGATAGAACTCCGCGATGCTCAGCGACGCGAGGTCCAGGTGCAACCGGTGCAGGATGCTCGGCCCGGCGTCGAGCGCCAGCCGCAGCAGTGTCTTGATCGGCGTCACGTGCGAGACCACCAGCACGGTGGCGCCGGGATTCTCGGCGATGATGCGGGCCCGGACCCGCTGGATCCGTTCTTCGACGTCGACGAAGCTCTCCCCGTCCGGCGGACGCAGACCGGTGTCCCGCAACCAACGGCCGTGCAACTCCGGATCGCGCTCCCTGGCCTCGGCGAACGTCAGGCCTTCCCACGCGCCGAAGTCCGTCTCGATCAGGTCATCGTCGACCGTCACCGTCAGCCCCAGCGCCGCGGCGGCGGCCGACGCGGTGTCGTAGGCGCGCTGCAACGGCGAGCTGATCACCACGTCGACGCCACCGCCCCCGGCCAGGTATTTGGCCGCCGCCTCGGCCTGACGCCGGCCGGTGTCGGTGAGTTCGGGGTTGCCGCGACCCGAATACCTTCGCTGCCGGGAGAATTCGGTCTGGCCGTGCCTCAACAGCAGCATGCGGGTCGGGGCGCCCTGGTTGCCTGTCCACGCCGCGGGCGGAACCGCGACCGCACCAGCCGGCGGATCGGCCACGGTGGACTGCTGTTCACGGTCCATCGCCTCGTTGGCCAGCCGGTCTGCGTAGGAGTTCTGCTCGCGTGGAATCCATTGGTAGGTAACCGAATCGAACGTCGAGGCCAGCGCGCGCGCCTGCTGGTGCAGCTCGGCCATCGCGGCGTGCTTGACCTTCCAGCGGCCGGACATCTGCTCCACGACGAGCTTCGAGTCCATCGAGACGGCAACCTCGTCGGCCCCGAGCCGGCGGGCCTCCTCCAGAGCTGCGATCAGCCCACGGTATTCGGCGACATTGTTGGTGGTGATGCCGATCGCCTGGCCGTGCTCGGCCAGCACGGTCTGGTGGTCGGCCGACCACACGACACAGCCGTAGCCCGCCGGCCCGGGGTTGCCGCGGGACCCGCCGTCGGCCTCGATGAGAACGCGCACGGCTACAGCCCGCCGATGCGCAGCAGGATCGCCTGGCACTCGGGGCAGCGGATCACCTCGTCCTCCGGCGCCGCCGAAATCCTGGCCAGCTCACCGCGATCCAGCTCGATGCGGCATGCTCCGCAGCGACGGCCCAGCAGCCGTGCGGCGCCGACACCCGATGTGGTCCGCTGCCGCTCGTAGAGCGCCACCAGGCCCGGGTCGAGCCCGGCCACGATCGCGTCACGCCGGGCCCCACGCTCGCCGCGCACCCGTTCGACGTCGGACAGTGCTTCGTCGCGGTTGTGTCCGGCAGTGGTCAGATTGGCTTGCAGCGCTCCGGCTTTCGCCTGCTCCTCGGACTGCTCACCGGCCAGCTGCTCGCGCCGCTCCATCACCTCGAGCAGCGAATCCTCCAGGCTGGCCTGCCTGCGCTCGAGCGTGTCGAGTTCGTGCTGCAGTTCCTCGAGCTGCTTGGGGTTGACGGTGCCGGAGTCGAGGAGTTTGCGGTCGCGGTCCTCACGCTGGCGCACACCGTCGATCTCTGACTCGAATCGGGCCACCTGGCCGTCGATGTCCTCGATCGCGATCGCCAGGGCCGCCAGCCGGTCGGCGGACGCCCGCTGCTCACCCAGGGCGGTGTCGTACTCCTGTTGCTCGGGCAGGTTGGCCGCCCGATGGGTCAGCCGCCCCATCTCGGCATCGAGCTCGGCCAGCTCCAGAAGCGACCGTTGCTGTGCCAGTTCAGCTTTCACGAAATGCCTTTCGGTGATGTGATGTTCCACGGGTCGGTGCGCAGGTCGCAGACGCGGACCGGGAGCGCAGCCCCGAAATGGTCGTGCAGCACCCCGGCGGCCTGCGCACACCACGGATACTCGCTGGCCCAGTGCGCGACATCGACCAACGCGACATCACTGCCACGGCGGTGCTCGTCGGCGGGATGGTGGCGCAGGTCGGCGGTGACGTAGGCGTCCACTCCCGCGGAGGCGGCGGCGCCCAGCAGTGAGTCGCCGGCTCCCCCGCACACCGCCACCCGGGTCACCGGGGCGTCGGGATCCCCCGCCGCCCGGACCCCCCACGTCGTCTGCGGCAGTACCGCGCCTACGCGGGCGACGAAATCGGCGAACCGCAGCGGTTCGGCCAGCGTCCCGATCCGGCCGATACCCACCCCGGTGGGCAGGGCGGCCAGCGGCAGCACGTCGAACGCCGGTTCCTCGTACGGGTGGGACGCGCGAACAGCGGCCAGCACCTGGGATCGCAGCCGGACCGGCGCCACCATCTCGACGCGGTCCTCGGCCACCCGCTCGAGGGACCCGATCCTTCCGATGGCAGGCGCGGCGCCGTCGAGTGGCAGGAACTGTCCGGCGCCCGCCACGCTCCAGCTGCAGTGCGAATAGTCGCCGATGTGGCCGGCACCGGCGGCGAACATCGCCGAGCGGACGGTTTCGGCGTCGGCGGTCGGGACGAAGATCACCCATTTGTCGATGTCGGAGCCCGCGCTGATCGGGTCGAGCACACCGTCGACCGTCAGCCCCAGGACCTCGGCCAGCGCGTCGGACACTCCCGGATTGGCCGAATCGGCGTTGGTATGTGCGGTGAACAGCGCGGCACCGGTCCGGATGAGCTGGTGGATCAGCCCGCCCTTGGGCGTGCTGGCCGCCACGGTGTCCACCCCGCGCAGCAGCAACGGATGGTGTGCCAGCAACAACCCGCGCGCACCCACCGTCGCGGCCACCTCGGCGGTGGCGTCCACGGCCACCGTCACCGAGTCGACGACGTCGTCGGGATCGCCGCACACCAGGCCGACGGAGTCCCAGCTCTGCGCGAGACCGGGCGGGTAGGCGTCGTCGAGCACGGCGATGATCTCGGCCAGTTTGACGCCCGTCGCCGTGTGTTCCACCACGCCAAGAACAGTAGTGCGCAGCGATCGGCCACAATGGACCGGTGACGAGCACGGCTTCCGACACCCGCCCGCAGTTGGTGATCTTCGACCTCGACGGCACCCTCACCGACTCGGCAGAGGGCATCGTGGCCAGCTTCCGTCACGCGCTTGCCGCAGTCGGGGCCGAGGCGCCCGGCGGCGATCTGACCGGTCGGATCGTCGGGCCCCCGATGCATCAGACGTTGGGCGGGCTCGGCCTCGGCGAGCGCGCCGACGAGGCGATCGCGGCGTACCGGGCCGACTACACCAGCCGGGGCTGGGCGATGAACAGCCTGTTCGACGGCATTCCGCAGCTGTTGGCCGACCTGCGGGCGGCCGGCGTGCGCCTGGCGGTGGCGACCTCGAAGGCCGAGCCCACCGCGCAGCGGATCCTCGAGCACTTCGAGCTGTCCGACTACTTCGACGTGATCGCCGGCGCCAGTGTCGACGGGGCCCGGTCCAGCAAGGCCGACGTGCTCGCCCACGCGCTGGGTCAACTCCAGCCGCTGCCGGAGCGGGTCATCATGGTCGGCGACCGCGCCCACGACGTGGAAGGTGCCGCCGAGCACGGCATCGACACGGTCGTGGTGGGCTGGGGCTATGGCGCCGAGGACTTCCGCGAACCGCAGCTGGCCGAGGCCGCGGCCGCTCATGTTCCGACCGTGACCGCCCTGCGCGAGGTGCTCGGTGTCTGATACTCGCCTTGTCCACGTGACGTTCGTCTGCTCGGGCAACATCTGCCGCTCGCCGATGGCCGAGAAGATGTTCGCCCACCAGATCGAGCAGCGTGGCCTGGGCCACCTCGTAAGGGTGACCAGCGGCGGCACCGGCGACTGGCATGCCGGCGATCCGGCCGACGAACGCGCCAACACCGTCCTGCGAGCGCACGGCTATCCGACCGAGCACAGCGCGGCGCAGGTCGGCGACGACCACTTGGCCGCCGATCTCGTCGTCGCGCTCGGGCGCAACCATCTGCGGATGCTGACCCACCTCGGGGTGGAACCCGAGCGGGTTCGGCTGTTGCGCTCGTTCGACCCTCGCTCAGGTGCGCATGCCGACGACGTCGACGACCCGTACTACGGCGGCCCGACGGATTTCGAGGAGACGTTCACCGTCATCGACGCGGCGCTGCCGGGTCTGCATGCCTGGGTTGACCGACGGCTGGCCGGCGAGGGTCTGGCCGGCTGATGAAGCGCTGGACGTTCCTGCTGCGCCCGGGCTGGATTGCCCTGGCGCTGGTGGTCGTCGCGTTCGCCTATCTCTGCTTCACCGTGCTGGCACCGTGGCAGCTGGGCAAGAACACCAAGACATCGCGCGAGAACAATCAGATCGCGTCCTCGCTCAACGCCGAGCCGGTTCCGGTGACAACGTTTCTGCCGCAACAGGATTCGTCGGCGCCCGAGGATCAGTGGCGGCGCGTGACCGCGACCGGGCGCTACGTGCCGTCCGCCGAGGTGCTCGCCAGGCTGCGGGTGGTCGGTGGCGCGCCGGCATTCGAAGTCCTGGTGCCGTTCACCGTCGACGGTGGTCCGACGGTCTTGGTCGACCGCGGCTATGTGCTCGCCGTCCAGGGTTCGAAAGTGCCCGACATCGCACCGGTGCCCACAGGCACGGTGAGCATCACAGCGCGGCTACGCGATTCGGAGACCGCACCCCCCGACAAACCGCCGTTCCGCGAAGGCGGCTTCACACAGCTCTACGCGATCGACACCGCCCAGGCCGCGGCGACCACCGGGGTGCCGGTGGCCGGCTCGTATCTGCAGTTGGTGGAGAACCAACCGGGCGGGCTCGGCATCGCCGAGCTACCGCATCTGGACCCGGGCCCGTTCCTGTCCTACGGCATCCAGTGGATCGCGTTCGGCATCGTGGCCCCGATCGGCCTGGGCTACTTCGCCTATTCGGAGATCAAAGCCCGCCGTCGCGAGGCCGCGGCGGCCACCGCGACGAAGGCGGCACCGGTCACCGTCGAGGACAAGCTGGCCGACCGTTACGGCCGGCGGCAGTGAGCCCGACCGCGAGAACCGCGGCGGCGAGCTGAACGACCCGGGACAAGCGCACCGAGCGGCGAAGGTCGTCGATGCCCGGGACGCGACCCTCACCGAGGGTCGGGCGGATCTCCAGCTGGTGGTGATATTGGGTGGGGCCGCCGAGGCGCACACCCAGCGCGCCGGCGAATGTCGCTTCCACCACGCCGGCGTTCGGACTGGGGTGCCGGGCCGCGTCGCGGCGCCACGCCCGCAGCGCCCCGGCCGGTGAGCCGCCGACCAGTGGTGCGCACATCACCACCAGTACGCCGGCCGCCCGCGCCGCCCCGAAGTTCGCAACGTCATCCAGACGTGCTGCCGCCCAACCGAATCGGGTATAGCGCGGCGAGCGATGCCCGATCATCGCATCCAGTGTGTTGACTCCGCGGTAGACCAGCACACCGGGTACTCCCCCGGCCGCCGCCCAGAGCAGCGGCGCGACGTGCGCGTCGGAGGTGTTCTCGGCCACCGACTCCAGAGCCGCCCGGGCCAGTCCGTCGGTGTCCAGCGCCGACGGGTCGCGTCCGCACAACGACGGCAGCAGCGCCCGGGCACCGTCGATGTCACCGGCCGCCAGGAGATCGGCCAGTTTCTCGCCGGTCCGCCCCAGCGTCGTTCCGCCGAGGGAGGCCCAGGTGGCGGCGGCGGTGACGGCCGCCAGCGCCGGGCCGCGGGTACCGCGCTGCAGCAGCGTTCCGGCCACGGCCAGCCCGCCCAGCAGTACACCGGTGTGCACCGCGCCCGCCACCCGGCTGTCGCGGTAGGTCAGCTTTTCGAGTGCGGCTGCACACCAACCGAACCCCGCCACCGGATGGCCGTGGACGGGGTCGCCGAAAGCCAGATCCGCCAGCTGGGCCGTCAGGATGCCGACACCGCGGTACCGTCTGCGCGCAAACACCCCGGCACTCTCTCACACGTGATGTACTGCCCTGATGAGGCCGCGATGACGCGACCCCCGACGCGGGTCTCGGACTTGCTCAACCCGGCCGCGGTGCTGGCGCCCGCCGCCAACGTCATCATGCAACTGGCCCACCCCGGCGTCGGTTACGGCGTTCTCGAGTCCCCGGTGGACAGCGGCAACGTGTACAAGCATCCGATCAAGCGGGCCCGCACCACGGGCACCTATCTCGCGGCGGCCACCATCGGCACCGACGCCGACCGAGCCCTCATCCGCTCGGCGGTGGACACCGCGCACGCCAAGGTCCGCTCCACCGCGTCGAGCCCGGTGTCCTACCGCGCCTTCGACCCGAAGCTTCAGCTGTGGGTGGCGGCCTGCCTGTACCGCTACTACGTCGACCAGCACGAGTTCCTCTACGGCCCGCTCGACGACGCCGCCGCCGACGCGGTCTATGCCGACGCCAGCCGGCTCGGCACCACACTGCAGGTGCGCGAGGGGATGTGGCCGGCCGACCGCGCCGCCTTCGACGAGTACTGGCAGCGGTCACTGGACGAGTTGTCCATCGACCCGCCGGTCCGCGAGCATCTGAAAGGTGTTGCGGGAATGGCATTCATGCCGTTCCCGATCCGGGAGACGCTGGGCCGGTTCAACCTGTTCGCCACCGTCGGTTTCCTGCCGTCCGAATTCCGGTCGATGATGCGGCTGCCGTGGAGCGCCGGGCAGCAACGCCGTTTCGAGTGGTTGCTGGCCGCACTGCGGCTCGCCGACCGGCTGATCCCGCACCAGGCCTGGATTCTCGGGTACCAGCTGTACCTCTGGGACATGCGAGCCAGGGCGCGCCGCGGACAGCGCATCGTCTGATAGCAGCAAGGGGTCTCATGTCCAGCACAATCCTCACCGCCGCAACGGTCATCACGATGGATCCCGATCAGCCGCGCGCGGAGGCCGTCGCCGTCACCGACGGGCGGATCGCGGCGGTCGGGTCATTGGCGCAATGCCAGGCGCGGTGCCCGGACGCCGAGGTGATCGACACCGGCGCGGCCGCACTGTTACCGGGTTTCGTTGAACCGCATAGCCATCCGGTGATGAGCGGTGTCGCCACCCAGCCGCCGGCCCGCTCGATCGCACCGTGGGACGCACCGACCTGGCAGGACGTCGAGAAGATCTTCGCCGATGCGATCGCCACCACAGACCCGGCCACCCCGCTGTTGTTCGCCGGCTTCGACGCGCTGCTGCACAAGCGCCCCTCCCCGAAGGCCCCCGAGCTCGACCGTATCTTCGGCGACCGAATCGCCGTTGTCACCGACAATTCCGGCCACGGCGCGTATTTCAATACCGCCGTGATGAAGCAGCGGGGCTGGAATGTCAATCCGCCTGCCGATCCGGTCGGCGCTCACTTCGGCCGAAATCCCGACGGCAGCCTCAACGGCCAGGGATTCGAGACCGCGGTGCTGCTCGCCGTAGCCGGGCCGATCCTGTCCCAGCTGGGCAACCCGCTGATCAGTGCGGCCGAGTACTACGCCTGGATGTCGCGCGGCGGGTACACCTCGACCTCCGACATGACCTACGACCCGAAATTCAAGGGCGCCTACGAAGCGCTGGCGACGGCGCCGTCCTGCCCGCTTCGGGTGAGCATGTGGGAGATGTCGACCACCGACACCTACAACAACGCCGAAACCTTCAATGTCGCTGAGCAACTCCTGGTCAAGCAGGGTGTCAAGCTGTGGACTGACGGCTCCCCATGGATCGGCAACATCGCGATCTCCTTTCCCTATCTGAGTACCGAGACGACCAGAACGGCCGGTATCGACCCGGCGGTGGCCGGTGGCCCCCAGTCGATGAACTACACCCTCGAGCAGCTCGACTCCGTGCTGGACGTCGCGGCTCCCTCCGGGTGGCAGATGGCCTTCCACGCCAACGGCGATCTCGCCATCGAGTTGGCGCTGGACGCCTATGAGGGCGCACTGAATCGCCACAATCTCCAAGGCAGCGACCATCGTTGGCGTCTGGAGCATCTCGGGGCGGGCACCCGCAAGCAGTTCGACCGGGCAGCGCGCCTCGGCGTGCACGTCTCGATGGCTCCGTTCCAGTACTACTACTGGGGCGATCTGCTGGACGGGCAGATCTTCGATCACGAGCACGGCAGCACGTGGGGGGCCTTCGCCGACGCGGTGGCCTCGGGCGCGGTGGTCTCGCTGCACAACGACGGGTCCGTGTCGCCGCCGACCCCGGTGCTCAACATCGCGACCGCGGTGACCCGGCGCACCCGGGCCGGCAGCGTTCACGGTGCCGAGCAATGCATCAGCCTCGACCACGCCCTGCGGGCGCACACCATCAACGCCGCCCGGACCCTGCACCGCGACAATCTGATCGGCTCGCTCGAGGTGGGTAAGCTCGCCGATTTCGTGGAGCTGGCCGCCGACCCCTACGCGGTGGACCCCGCCGAACTGGCGGACAAGGCCACGGTGAACGGCACCTGGCTGAGCGGCGAGCGTATCGATCTGGGCACGTTCGTCGCCGCGGTCAGCGGCACCGATCCGGGTCCGCATGAACATTTGGCGGACCATCCCCGTCATACGTGTTGTTAGCCCCACCATCAGAAGGGTGTCCCATGTCGTTTCCCACTCTTGCCCACATCGCGGTCACCGTGCGTGACCTGTCAGTGAGCGTGCCCTGGTACCGAGCGCTCATCGGCTCGGATCCGGTGCTCGACGAGGACACCGCCGCCGGCTTCCATCACTCGGTGTTCCTGCTGGACAACGGCACCCTGTTCGGGTTGCACCAACACACCACTGCCCCGTCGGATCAGCCGTTCAGCGAGCACAACGTCGGCCTGGATCACGTCGGTTTCGGCTGCGCGGAGCGCGCCGACCTCGAGCGCTGGCAAGCCCGACTCGACGAGCTGGGCATCAGCCACGGCGGAATCGTGGACGCACACTACGGTTCCGGGCTGAGCTTCCGCGATCCCGACGGCATCACGCTGGAGTTCTTCGCGCCGGCGGCTCAGGCCTGAACCGCGGCGCCGCCCAGCGTCGTCTTCATCAGCAGCACGTTGTAGCTGCCCCAGACCGACATGTTCCAGTAGATGTCCTGGCCGGTGGACCACGGATCCATCATCGGTGCGTAGAGCCCGGGATATTGCGCCGACGTGACGAGCGTGGTGGGTGCCGACCAGGTGCCCTGCGGAGTGTCGGCGGTGCGGATGATCACGCTGCCGACGCTGCTCGAGTACATCGCCACGTATTTGTTGAGGTAGGTGTTGTACTGCACCGACAGCTCGCTGACATGTCCGCTGGGGCCGCCCACCCCGAAGATGCCCGCCACCCAGCTGCCGAAGAACAACCCCAGCTGGCCCAGGATTCCGCCGGCGTACTGGTTGCTTCGGGTGGTCGGCAGGATCGGCACCGCGGCGCCGGGCTTGCCTGTCACCCAGTCGGTGCCGTTCCAGTACTGGTATTTCGTCAGATCGAGGATGTCGGCTTCGCTGACCCGGGACAGGTAGGCCGAGCCGAGCCGACCCGACGGTGTGCCGTAGGAGAACACGTAGCCCGCGTCCGGCGAGTCCGCGGGCGGCTTCACGAAGGCGCCCTGCTGAAAGTTCTGATTTCCGTAGACGAATGGGGTGGACGAGCGCAGCCAGCTCGCGGCCCGGACGGTTTGCGGCGCCACCGTCCAGTTCTGACCGTTGTCATCGGAGTAGGCGATCGCGGAGTAGTTGGTGGTCCAGGCGCCGCCGAAGTCCCACGATCGCACCGACATGAAGTTAACGTATTGCCTTGCGCCGTACTGATTGTCGTACGGCACTGAGATGGCGGCGGTCGGAATGACGGTCACCTGGGAACCGAACGGCCCAAGATTGCGGGCACTGCCGGCGATCACCTGCTTGGACATCCCCGGCGATGCCAGTGGCGATCCGGCGAACGGATCCGTGGCCGAACCGGGTGCGAACACACGGTTGATGGGATCAGTGGTGCGCAGCAGTACGTTGGAGCGCCAGTTGCCGGTCATGTTGGGGCCGCTGAAGGTGTCGCCGAAGATCATCAGCACCTGACGCCTGTCCCCGGCCATCCCGTTGTCCCACATGATGCCGACGTCGGTGCCGTAGACGCCAAATCTGCCGGGGGTGGAGGTGTTGGGCCCGGTCACCCAGCCGACCTTGGTGGTGACTGGCGCTGTGGTGACGGCGGCCGCGCTCGTTCGTACCGTGACGGCTCGAGTTTGTTTGGCCGGCAGCGGCTTTGACAGCCGGGACGCGGCGATTGCTTTGGGTTTGGTCCGCTGCGGATGACCGACTGCCGAGCGGGTAGCTGACGACGAGTGGGTGGCCGAGGATCCGGACTCCGCAGAGTCGGCCGAGGCGACACCACATCCCGCTGTCACTGCGGCGCCGACTCCCAACGCCACGGCGAAGCCGCCGATTCCCCCGATATACGCCGCTGCGCGCATGGCGTCCCCCTGTCGTTGCCCGTCCAGTATTTGCCGGTCGGCGGCCGAGTGGGGGGATTTACGCCGAACTGACGAGGCCGCGTCCCCCACCGCAAGCGCAGCCGACGGCTGCGGAATCGGCTACCACCTGGACGGCCCCAACTGCGTGCTGAATGTGCCCGGCCCCAACGCGCACTTCATCAGCCCCAACTGCTGGATCAACGTCAACAACGACGAACGCTGCTACGCGCCGTAACCCCGGAAGGGATAATTCCGACGCTCGATGGGGCTCATTGCGGCACAAGGTCGCACCAGCGCCTGGCGCAGGTCAATACCTTGTGCCGCATGAGCACCCACCACGGCACTTTCCTGATCGGGGGCCGGTGGACCACACCGAGCTCCAACGAAGAGATCGTTGTGGTCTCCCCCAACGACGAACAGCGACTGGGCGCCGTCGCCGCCGGTGTCGAGGCCGACATCGACGCGGCGGTCTACGCAGCCCGCGCGGCGTTCGACGCCGGCGACGGCTGGCCGAACTGGCCGGCAGACAAACGGGCCGCGGCGATGGAATCCCTGGCCGACGCCCTCGACCGCCGCAGCGGAGAGCTCGCTCACGCCGTCAGCGCCCAGAACGGCATGCCCATCGCGATCGCGGGCCAACTCGAGGCGGTCTTCCCCTCGGTACTGTTGAGGTACTACGCACAACTGTGCGCCGAGCAGTCCGACACCGAACGCCCTGGCCTGCTGGGCGGTTCGACGACCATCACCCGGACACCGGTCGGTGTGGTGGCCGCGATCGTGCCGTGGAATTTCCCGCAGGTGCTGAGCGCGTTCAAATACGCGCCGGGTCTCGCGGCGGGTTGCACGTTCGTCATCAAGCCGGCACCGGAGACGGTGTTCGACGCCGCCCTGTTCGCCGAGGCCGTCGCCGAGTCCGACATCCCGCCCGGTGTGATCAACGTGGTGCCAGGCGGCAGCCGCACCGGCGCCCACCTGGTTGCGCATCCCGGTGTCGACAAGGTGGCGTTCACGGGCTCGACGCACGTCGGCCGTGAGATAGCCCGGGTGTGCGGCGGGCTGTTGCGCCCGGTGACGCTGGAACTCGGCGGTAAGTCGGCGGCGATCATCCTTGACGACGCCGACCTCGATCTGGGGGTGATCGGCGAAAAGCTCTTCGCCGCAACATTGCTCAACAATGGCCAGACCTGCTTCATCGGGACTCGGATACTCGCGCCTCGAAGCCGCTACGCCGACGTCGTCGACACCGTCACCGCACTGGCCGCGTCGTTGACCGTCGGTGATTCCCTGGATCCGGCCACCCAGATCGGTCCGCTGGTCAGCGCCCGCCAGCGTGACCGTGTCGAGTCCGCGATTGCCGCCGCCGCACACCGCGGGGTGCGGTTGACCACGGGTGGCACCAGGCCGCCGGGGCGCGATACCGGGTGGTTCGTCGCGCCAACGGTTTTCGCCGACGTCGACAACGATGACGCGATCGCCCGGGAGGAGATCTTCGGCCCGGTGCTGACGATCATCGGCTACGACGACGATGACGACGCGGTGCGGATCGCGAATTTCAACGCCTACGGCCTCGGCGGGTCGGTGTGGACCACCGACCCGGAGCGCGGCCTTGCCGTCGCCCGCGGCGTGCGGTCGGGAACGGTGGGGATCAACCACTATCTGCCCGATCCGACAGCACCGTTCGGCGGCGTCAAGGCCAGTGGGCTCGGGCGGGAACTCGGGCCCGAGGGACTGGCCGCCTATCAGGAGATCAAGTCCATCTATCGCGGCTGATTCGGCACGCCGGGGAACAGTTGCTCGGTCGGACCGACGGTGACGTAGCCGGCGAGCTTCGTGACGAGGTGCGGCGCGAACACCGCCCCGTACAGGAGATGTCCCACGACGATCACCGCCACCACCGACAGGACACCCGCGCCGACCTTGCTCGGCGACCGCTTGTCGGCCCACGCCTCGATCACGTTGCGTCCCTGGTCATCAGTGCGGCCCAGCAGGTAGGCGAACACCATCATCTGCACGCCCATCGCGACCGAGTCGTAGATCGGATACTGGTGCTTGGTGCCCTCGAAGATCGCCAGCCCCGGAATCACGTAACCGTAGTAGAAGACCCCGAGTTGGGCGCCGATCACCGCGTTGAAGAACAGCGCCCAGCAGAACCCGACGCCGAAACCGGTGATCAGAAGCGTCTGCGGTCTGCGCCACCCGAACCTCTTGACCAGCCACCGGCCGATGGCGGCGCCGATCAGCGCGGGGAACACGAAGTACGAGATGTACCCGATGGGCACCGCGGACGGCAGCCCGCCACCCCAGGTCATGTTCATCGGCCACCACGACGGCATGCGTGGCAGCGCGGGCGGGAATTGGGCATACATTGCCCAGTCGTAGGGCGCCTCGATCCAAGAGAACGAGATCGCCGAGATCGACACCAGCAGCAGGGGGTGAATGCGCCCGCGACGCACGCTGAGGAAGACACCGACGGCCAGTAAGACGAATCCGCCGACGTAGGCGAAGGTCTGGCCGGCGATCATCACCGGCGTCACCGGTCGCGGGCTTCCGGGTCGAGGTAGATGACCAGTCCGAAGATCAGCACGATCAGACCGAACAGCGTGCCGAGCATGATTACCGCACCCATCGGTGTGCTCCTATCCCCTGTGCTCTCATCCCCCTGGGCCGTTGGGCCACTTGAGCAGCGAGCCGGCGTCCACCCGGATCTGTTGTCCGGTGATGTAGCGACTGTCGTCGCTGGCGAGGAACACCCCGAGGTTGGCCATGTCTTCCGGCTCGATGTACGGGATCGGCATCGCCTGGAAGATCGTGAACAACGGCTCGGCGTCCTCGCGGGTCGCCTGCCGGCCCGCCTGGGTCAGGTCGGGCCGGAACATGCTGTACATCCCGTCGTTTTGCAGCAGATGGGTGTTGCAGTTCGTCGGGTGTATGGCGTTGACCCGAATCATCCTGTCCGCCAGCGCGATCGCCATCTCTTCGACGTACTCGATGATGACCCGCTTGCTCCACCCGTAGCCCCGTCCGCCGGGTCCCATGTTCGGGTTGTCGGTGGTGCCGCGGATCATGCCTGCCGTCGAGCCGGTGACGATAACCGACGCCCCGTTGGGCAGGTGCGGCACGGTGACCGCGACGGTGTTCATCACGCCGAGCAGATCCACATCGCTGGCGTCGACGAACGACATCGCATCGTGCGGGCGCCCCATGGCCATCGGCAGGATGCCTGCGTTGGCGACGACGATGTCGATCGCGCCGAAGTCGGCCACACACGCCTCGACCGCGTCGCGCAACTCGTGGCGCTCACGGACGTCGGCCACCCGGGCCAGCACCCGGCGGCCGGTCTCCTTGATGGAGCGTTCGGTCTCCGACAGGTCGTCCGGGGTGGCCAACGGATAGGGGTTCGACGGAATGTCCCGGCAGATGTCCACGGCGATGATGTCGGCACCCTCCCGGGCCATCGCGATCGCATGCGCGCGGCCCTGGCCGCGGGCCGCCCCGGTGATGAAAGCGACCTTGCCGTCCAGCTTTCCGGTCATCGGTTCTCCTCGAAGGTGATGTGCAATGCGCTGAGCCCGCGCATCATGAACGTCGGCTCGTAGCTGTAATGCCGGTTCCCGGCGGGGCCGTGGTGGGCTTCCGAGACCGTGATGCCGGTCATGCGATCGAGGATCCGGTTCAGCGAGATCCGGCCTTCCGCCCGCGCCAGCGGCGCGCCGGGGCACGAGTGCACACCGCGGATGAACGCGATGTGCTCGCGGACATTCGGCCGGTCGGCCCGGAACTCGTGCGGGTTCTCGAACTTGCTCGCATCGCGGTTGCTCGCACCCGGCAGCAGCATCACGACCGTTCCGGCCGGGACCTTGACGTCGCCGATCGTGGTGGTGGTGCGGGCCATCCGGAAGTGCGCCTTGACAGGGCTTTCCATTCGCAACGTCTCTTCGCAGAAGGCCGGAATCTTGCTGCGGTCGTTGCGTAACGACTCTTCGACTCCCGGATTGTCGCCGATGAACCGGACCGCGGAGCTGACCAGCTTCGTCGTGGTCTCGCTACCGGCGGCGAACAGGAACGTCGACAGGTTCACCACATCGTCAAGATCGGGTGTCGATCCGTCCTCGTATTTGGCCAGCGCCAGTCCGGTGAGCACGTCCTCGCGCGGGGCGCGCCGGCGTTCGTCGAGGTAGCGGTAGAACCTCTCGTTCAGCCACTCCAGCGGATTGTGGGACGTCGTCGCCTCCTTGCCCACCTCGCCGACGAGCTGATCGGCGAAGACGAGCGTGAACTCCTCGTGATCCTCGGCCGGCACACCCAGCAGATCGGCGATGACCAACAGCGAGAACGGTTTTGCGTAGTCGGCGAGGAATTCGCACTCACCCTTGGCCAGGAAGGTGTCCAGCTGCTGATCGGCCAGCCGCCACATGAAGTCTTCGTTCTCCTTGAGGCGTTTGGGGGTGAGCAGTGTGTTCATCAGGCTGCGGGTGCGGGTGTGCCGCGGTGGATCTTGCACCGCGATGTGTTCGGACATCGGCGCACTGGGACCGTGCTGATCGATCAGATCCGATACGTCGTCGCTCTCGCCCGGGGTGATGGGCATGCCGGAGAACGGTCCCGACACCGAGACGCACGACGAGAATGCCGGGTTCCGGTACACACTCAGCGCGGCGTCGTATCCGGTGACGGCCAGCACGTTGAAAGCCGTGGCCGGGGTCACCGGGCATCTCGCCCGCAGATGGTCGAAGTAGGGGTATGGGTCAGGCACCAGGGACTGATCGGTGAAGAAGTCCACCACGTCGAAATCGGTCACAACACAGACTCCTCAATTCGCTGGGTAGGCAACCGATTTAATCTCGGTGTACTGGTCGAATCCGGCGACGCCGTTCTGTCGGCCCACACCACTGGCCTTGTATCCGCCGAACGGGGTGTCGGCGCCGTAGCCTGCGGTGCCGTTCAGACCGATGAAGCCGGCCCGCAGCCGCCTGGCCACCGACAGGGCCCGGTCCAGCGAGCCCGCCATCACATTGCCGGCCAGACCATAGGGGCTGTCGTTGGCGATGCGCACCGCGTCGTCCTCGTCGTCGAAGGGAATCACCGACAAGACTGGGCCGAAGATCTCCTCCTGCGCAATCGTCATCGAGTTGTCGACGTTCACGAATAGCGTTGGCCTGACGAAGAATCCCTTGTCCATCCCGGCGGGCGCCTCGGCCCCGCCGACGAGCAGCGTGGCACCTTCCTCGACGCCTTTCTGGATGTAGCCGCGGATGCGGCTGCGTTGGCGGTCGGAGATGACCGGGCCGCACAGCGTGCCGGGGTCCTGCGGGTCGCCCGCGGAGACACCCGCATAGATGCCGCGCAGGATTTCGACGCCCTCGTCGTAGCGGGAGCGCGGCAGCAGCAATCGGGTGGGGTTGGCGCAGCCCTGGCCGGCGTGCATGCACGGAGCGATGCCCATCATGCAGCCGAGCGCGAAGTCCGCGTCCTCGAGAACGATCGTCGCCGATTTCCCACCGAGCTCGAGGAACAGCCGCTTCATGGTGGCGGCGCCCTTCTCCATGATCCGCTGCCCGACGACCGTCGAACCGGTGAACGAGATCAGGTCGACCTTCGGCGACAGCGTGAGCTCTTCACCGACGAGGTGGTCCAACGCGGTGACGACGTTCACCACACCCGCTGGGATGTCGGTGTTCTCGGCGATCAGCCGGCCCAGCCGGGTCGCGTTGTACGGCGTATCGGGCGCGGGCTTGAGGACGACGGTGTTTCCCGTCGCCAGTGCCTGGCCGATCTTGTGGATGGCGACCTCGAACGGGAAGTTCCACGGGACGATCGCACCGACCACGCCGACCGGCTCGC
This sequence comes from Mycobacterium sp. ENV421, assembly GCF_002887815.1. Classification (GTDB taxonomy): domain Bacteria; phylum Actinomycetota; class Actinomycetes; order Mycobacteriales; family Mycobacteriaceae; genus Mycobacterium. The sequence continues at coordinate 146,613 of NZ_PDHO01000002.1, forward strand.
GCCAGACCTTGCGGGTGGTGTTCACCCCCGTGACCGACACCACCGTGTCGCCCAGGGATGTCTCCCAGGGATATTCGTCGATCAGCTTGGCCGGGTAGCGCAGCCCGTCGGCCAGCGGGGCGTCGAGCTGGGGACCGTGGGTGATGGCGCGCGGACAGCCCACCTCGAGGATCAGTTCCTCGCGCAGCTCCTCCTGTTCGGATTCCAGCGCCTCCTGCAATTGCAGCAGGCACCGTTGCCGGAAAGCATGATCGGTCGACCAGTCCGTCTGGTCGAACGCGCGCCGCGCGGCGTCGATGGCCCGGCGCATGTCGGCTTTCGACGCGTCGGCGACCTCGCCGAGTATCTCTTCGGTGGCCGGGTTGATGTTGGTGAAGGTCCCCGCCTGACCGTCGACCAGGGCGCCGTCGATCATCATCTTGGTTTCGAAGCGGACGCCTGCGCTGTCAGCCACTCTGGGTATCTCCTGATCTCATGGCGCCGAACCGCGGAATACCCATCATCAACCGGGTCATCTGGTGCAGTCCGGCCGACGGCAATATCCGGTTGACGATCAACAACATTCGCGCGTCCGGACCGATCGCTGTCTTGACGAAGGGCTTCCTGCCGTCGAGCGCCTTGGCCAGGCCCGCGGCGAACTTGTCCGGGGAACGCGCCGCCATCTTCATCGCGGCGCGGCCTCGTTTGTCCATGGTCTGGTGGTGGCGGGCGTACACGCCCTGCAGGTCACGGCAGTCGGTGGTGCCCGCATCGGTGATGATCTCGGTGTCGTAGGTGCCGGTGACGACGACCGTCACACCGATGCCGAACGGTGCGATCTCCCCGGCCATCGACTCCCCCCACCTCTCCAGGGCACCTTTGACCGCGGAATACGCTGCGGTAGCCGGCATTCCGCGAACTCCGCCCTGGCTGGACACCAGGACGATGCGGCCGGCGCCGGCTCGGCGCATCGACGGCAGCAGCTCCTTGGTCAGCAACACCGGGCCGAAGATCGTGGTCGCGAACATTCGCTCCCAGAGTTCGGTCGGCGTCTCCTCGACCATGCCCGCCGCCGAGATGCCGGCGTTGTGCACCAGCCCGTACGGTGCGCCCACCGCATCCTCGATGGTCCGCGCCGCGGCGGTCACCGAACCCGGATCGGTCAGGTCGAGGCTGACGCCGACGAGTCTCGGATCGTCGTCGCCGGCCCCCGTTGCCTTTCGCAACACCTTCATACCGGTGTCCACCGAGCGCATCGCCGCGACCACACGCCAACCCCGCCGGTAGAGATTCGCCGCCGACGCCAGACCGAGCCCGCGGGAAGCGCCGGTGATGACGACACTGCGGCGTTCACCCGACATCGACGTGCTCGACATGGACCCCACTCGGACATGTAGCCGTGAAACCTAACTTTTGTTCAGACAGTACCCAGCCGCAAACTCCTCGTCAACGATGCCGGGCCACGCACTTCTGCTACCGTTACCAAACATCCGGTCCGGATTGGAGGTGCCGTGAGCAGGCGTAGCGACATACTTCAGTCCGCCGCCGCGCTGATCGCCACCTCGGGACTGCGGACGTCGCTGCAGGAGATCGCCGACGCCGCAGGCATTCTGCCCGGAAGCCTCTACCACCACTTCGAATCGAAAGAAGCGATCTTCGTCGAGTTGCTGCGGCGTTATCACGACGATCTCGATCAGATCGCCCGGCAGGCTGAGCAGCGGCTCGACGACGCCGGATCAACATCGGCATTCGACCGACTGGTCGACCTCGGTTCGGTGATTGCCCAGTGCGCGGTGACCCACCGGGCGGCGTTGCAGATGACGTTCTACGAGTTCCCGTCCGACGACCCGGATCTGACGGCCCTCGCCCGGCAGCGTCCCTCTGCCACCTTGCAGGCCACCCTGCAGACGCTGCGGGCCGCCCGCTGGAGCGGTCACATCGGATCGCACGTCGACATCGCGATCCTCGCCGACCGCTTCGTCCAGACCATGCTGCACGTCGGCCTCGACGTCATCCGAAACGACGCCGGACCCGACAAGGTCGCCGCGCTGCTGTGCACGATCATGCTGCAAGGCCTTGCCACTCGTGCGGTCAGCGATGCCGAGCTCGACGCATCGGCCGCATTCCGCGCCGCCGACGAGGTGGTGCGGTCCTGGCAGACAGCTGACGCCCCGGACGACGACGCCGCCCGCGTCCGGGCGGTCGCCCGGGCCGAGTTCGGCCGCAAGGGCTATGAATTCACGTCGATCCGGGACATCGCCGCCGCGGCGGGCATGGGAACCGGAACGGTGTACCGGCTGATCGGGTCCAAAGATCAACTGCTGACCGACATCATGCGGGCGTTCGGCGAGAAGATGGAGCCGGGGTGGACCGGCGTCCTGAGCTCGGACTCGTCACCGCTGGAGAAGCTCGACGCCGTGTCCTGGATCCACACCAACGTGCTGGACCGGTTCGGCGACGAGTTCCGCATCCAGTTGGCGTGGATGCGGCAGTCACCGCCGGACACCCGGGATCCCGGCTGGTTGTTCTCGACGCGGGTCGGTCAGATGGAAACGCTTCTCGCCGAGGGGATCAACTCCGGCGAGCTCACGATCGACGGTCCGTCGACCGAGATGCTCGCGCGCGCCGTGATCGGCCTCGGCTGGATCCCGGAGAACATCCTGCGTGACATCGGGACGCGAGCGGCACTCATCCACATTCGCGACACCTCGCTGCGCGGCGTCGCGACGCGCAGCGACTGAGATCAGCCGACGATCATCGGCAGCGTGCCCCAGCCCCGAACGCTGGAGGTGTGCGCCATCGCGGCGTTCTCCAGGTCGACATCCCACTGCGGCCAGCGCCTGAGCATCTCCTCGAGCGCGACCCGGGCCTGCATCCGCGCCAGCGACGAGCCGAGGCAGAAGTGCAACCCCTGCCCGAACGAGAGGTGCGCGCCGGTGCGGTGGATGTCGAACTCCTCACCGCGGGGATAGTGCCGCTCGTCTCGGTTGGCCGAGCCGTTGAGCAGCAACATGATCGATCCTTCGGGAATGCGCTGGCCGTGCTGTTCGGTGTCGCACGCGACGTAGCGGGCTTGCACCGGTGACGGCGCCTGGTAGCGCAGCACCTCTTCGATCGCCCCGGGGATCAGGGAGTGGTCCGCCACCAGTTCGCGGCGCTGATCGGGGTGCTGTGCCAAAAGTTGGGCGATGAAACCGATCAGGCGCGTGGTGGTCTCGTTGCCGGCGCCGGCGATCATGCTGGTGTAGGTCAGCACCTCCAGACGGGTCAGTGGTCGCAGCTGACCGTCCTCTGCCACCTCCGCGTTGAGCAGCTGGGTCATCAGATCGTCGGAGGGGTGCTCGGCCCGCCACTCGATGTAGTCGGCGAACAGTTGGTATGCGTTCTCGAACGCGCTGGCCGACACCGATTGAAACGCGCCGTCTTTCAGGCCGATCTCGGCGTTCGTGCTGTCCCGGATGTGTTGCTGGCCTTCTTCGGGGATGCCCAGCAGGTAGCCGATCGTCCGCATCGGGATCAGAGCGCCGAAATCCGCGATCACGTCGAACCGTTCGGCGCCGGCCAGCGCATCCAGGGCCCGCACGCAGAATCCCCGCACCCGGTCTTCGATCGCTTCCATCCGCCGCGGCGTGAACACCTTCGACAGCAACCGCCGGTGCAGATCGTGCAGCGGCGGATCCTCGAACAAAATGACACCAGGCGGCACCTCGAGACCGCTCATGATGACGTCGATCGTGGTGCCGCGTCCCGACCGGTAGGTCTCCCAGTTGTGCAGTTCCCGGCTGACGTCGTCGTACCGGCTCAACGCATAGAAGTTGTACTTCTCGTTGACATAGAGCGGCGCCTCGTCGCGCATCCGCTTCCAGATCGGGTACGGGTCGTCGTCGATCGCGAAGTCGAACGGGTCGTAGTACAGGTCCACGGCACTGGCGCCGGTCATTCGTTTCTCCTGTCAGTCGATCGCATTGCGCGGCAGGGTGGTGGGCAGGTCGAGAGAGCTGAGCAGGCCGGTCGGCGCCGCCACGACGTAGGGAACCGCGTTGACGACCCGCATCGCGGTGGCGGTCATCGCGGCATGGCCGGCGCGATGTCCTTCGGCGGCTCCGACGTTCATGGCGCAGTGGATGTCCGGGTCGCCCTCGATGTCGACGCGGTAGTCGGCGTCGAATTCCGATGACGGCCAGTCGGGAGCGACGTCACGCGCCATCCGGATGATGTGCTCCACGACGATGGCTTCGCGACCGTTGACCACCCCGGCCGCTCGGGTCCTGACCGCGCCGCACGTGCCTGCCGTGATGGTCCCGAAGGCCACCTCGATGTTGCGGTCGGTGAGGCGGCGGTCGAGAGTTCCCCGCACTTCCTCGATCTCGATACCCAGCCCGGCGGCGATGAGGTGAATCGGTGCCCGCCAGGCCATCTCGATGAAGCCGGGCGTCTGGAGAAGCGGCTCGAATTCGAGCGGATGGCCGAAGCCCATCCCGTTCATCATCACGTCGGCGACGGGATAGTGGTCGTTGAGTGCGACCTCGCTGACTGTCACGGTGCGGATCGTTTTGGATTGCGTCGACAGCAGCAGCGCGAGCTGATCAGATCCGAATCCCGGGAAGATTCCTGATGCGTAGAACGAGGCATCTCCCGCGCCGGCGGCCCGTTCCAGCTGACCGCGCCACTCGGGCGAGTAATAGGCCGGCGGGTAGACCAGGCTGGTCGACGAGGTCGACACCACATTGATGCCCGCCTCGAGCAGCATCAGGTAGTGCGGCATCGCGCCGGCGTCGCGATCCGGTCCGCTGGCGGTGTACACCACGCAATCAGGCTGTAGCGCAATGAGTTCGGCAGCGTCGCTGGTCGCCGCGACACCGATCGGACCGCCTCCGGCCAACTCCCCCGCGTCCTTGCCGACCTTCGCTGCGGAATGCACCCACACCCCGACCAGCTCCAGATCGGACCGGCCCCGGATCGCGTCGATGGCGATCGACCCGACACCGCCCGTCGCCCAGACGACGACTCGCAATGTCATGACCGCTCCTGGGCGTTGCGGCTCGCGATCACGGCCTGGTCGAGATATCGCCACGCCGTATCCGATGGCAGACCACCGCACAACGGCAACAGCGGCAGCAGCCTGCCGCCGCGGATGTACTCGGCCGCCTCGTCGGTGGTGAAGATCCGGTAGGGACCACCGGCGTCGCGCAGTTCGGGCACCGTCGACGCGTGGCAGATGCTGGCGACCGAGTCATCGTCGTGCCGATAGGACGCCGCGGTCATCGCGTCGTGAAGGAGATACGGGCCGAGTTCGTGCCACGCGGCATCGGTGTCGTCGGCAACGAAGACCGTTGTCGGGACGCCGTCGACCGGGAACTGTGCCATGCCGGGTTCGAATCCGTTGGCCCGGCATTCGGTTTCGTAGAGCGCACGGAGATCCGGTGCGGCGACCTGAGAGATGAGACCGAGGCCGTGTCGGGCCGCGCGACGGGCCGCGGCCGTGCTGCCACCGGCGATCACCAGGGTCGGACCGTCGGGTGTGAATGGCGACGGCGTCACCCGGACCCGTCGACCGCCGTGGTCGACCGGCGCCCCGCGCAGCAGTCTGCGCAGCAGATCGAGTAACTCATCAGCGCGCTTTCCGCGGCCGTGCGGATCGATGCCGAAGTGCTCGTACTCCTCGACCCGGTGCCCGATGCCGAGCGCGTAGGAGACCCGGCCCTTACTGATGATGTCCAGAACGCTGATCTCTTCGGCCAGACGGACCGGATCCCAGAAGGTGATGGGGACCGCGGCCAGCAGGATCGCCAGGTGCTTGGTCCGCGCGGCGATAGCCGCAGCCAGCAGCTGCGGCGCCGGTAGATGGCCGTCATCGGTGCCGTGATGTTCGGACAGCACGGCGATGACGGCCCCGCGGTCTTCGGCCCACTCGCACATGTCGACCGCGGCCGCATAGAGATCGGCCGTCGGTGCCGAGCCCGCCGGTGCGCGCATGTCGAACCGCAACGTGAACATCAGCGTCACCATAACCTAAACTTTGTTCCTTCCTGCTTCGCTTTGCCCGGTTCCTTGACCATGCCGATGAGCGGCTGTTACGTTCCGGATCAAAGGTTAGGTTTTTGGAGGCAGTCATGGCTGGTGGCAGCTATCGGGTGGTCGTGTGGTCCACCGGCGGTATCGGGTCCATCGCGATCCGCGCCATCCAGGAGCGCCCCAACCTCGACCTGGTCGGCGTCTGGGTGCACTCGGCGGAGAAGGACGGTCGCGATGCCGGCGAGCTGGCCAACGGCGAGCCGATCGGCCTGGCGGTCACCACCGACGCCGACGCGTTGATCGCGCTCAAGCCGGACTGTGTCGTGTATGCCGCCAGCGGGCCGGAGCGTGACGCGTTGGCGATCCCTGATTACGTGAAGCTGCTCGGCGCGGGCATCAATGTCGTCACGACCAGCACCACCCGGCTGGTCAACCCGCACGCCTACGAGCCGGCCGAATGGCGCGACCAGATCGCCGCCGCGGCCAAGCAGGGTCAGGTGACGCTCTACGCGTCCGGCATCGAGCCCGGCTTCGCCGCCGACTACCTTCCGCTCGTGCTCTCGACCCAGTCATCGCGGATCGAGAAGATCCATTCCTACGAGATCGGGCTGTACGACGACTACGGCGTGCCGGACATCATGAGCGATGCGCTGGGCTTCGGCAGGCCACTGGAGTATCAACCGTGGATCAGTTTCCCCGGCGCGATCGCGGGCGAATGGCACGGCCAGCTCCGCATGGTCGCCGACGCGCTCGGCGTCGAATTGCAGTCGGTGCGTGAGACATTCGACCGCGCGGTGACGGAGCGGACGCTGGAGGTGGCCATGGGCACCGTCGAGGCGGGTACCTGCGGCGCGCTGCGTATGCAGGCGATCGGCATTGTCGACGGCAGGGACGCGATCGTCATCGAGCATGTCACGCGGCTGGCTCCCGGCGTCGCGCCGCACTGGCCGACACTGCCGAACGCGCTGGGCTATCGCGTGGTGATCACCGGAACGCCGGACATCGACTGCACGTTCGACGTGACACTGCGGGACCGCAAGAAGGCCGGTATCGAATCGATGACCTCGGGAGCCGGCGCGATGGTGGCCACCGCGATGCGGGTGGTCAACGCCATCCCCTATGTCGTCGAGGCGGAGCCGGGTCTGGTCAGCTCGGTCGATCTGCCGCTGACCATCCCCCGCGAGGCGTTCAATCCGGCATAGCCCAGCGCGACAGCAACTCGGCCGCTTCGCTACCGAGCTGGCCGATCACGTCGGCGGCGGTCCGGACCGCGGTCAGCGCCCCGACGCCCTGGCCGGCATTGATCGGCGACCGGGTGAAGTCCTCGGCAGCGATGGCCTGGGCCAGTTCCGCGGCCGCTTCGGCGCCGAGTGAGCCTTCGTCACCGTCCCACCGATCGCTGAAGGCGTTGCGCAACACACGTTCTGGAAGCGAAGGCGGCCACGCGTAGCCCAGCGCGATGTCGAACACCCGGGTAGTGACGGTGTCGGTTCCGTCAGCCGCCAACAGCCGGGCTCGCGTCGCATCGGACAGCAGCGACTCGGTGCACGCCGTGAACGCGGTGCCGAGCCACGCCGCCGACGCACCCGCCGCCAGCACGGCGGCCAACCCGCGGCCCGACGAGATCCCACCGGCCGCCAGCACCGGCACCGTCAGGTGGTCGAGCAGTTCGGTCAACAACGGCAACATGCCGATGAGCGGCTGGCCGTGCCCGCCACCTTCAGCCCCGCGCGCGATCACCACATCGACGCCGGCGTCGACCGCACGCTGTGCGGTGGTCAGGTCGGGCACCTGGGTTGCGGTCAGCACGCCTGCGTCGTGCGCACGACTCACCCACTCCCACCGGTCACCGAAGCTGACGCTCAGCAACGCGGGCTGGGCGGCCAGCGCAGTATCCAGCAGGTCGGGATGGTCGGCGGCCACCCAGTCGACCAAGCCAATGCCGAAGGGCCGGTACAGGTTTGACACGTGCGAAAGTTCGACCGCGAGCTTCTCGGCGGTGGCCGAGCTTCCCATCCCGATCATGCCGAGGCCGCCGGCTCGGGATACCGCAGCCGCAAGGGCGCCACCGGCGGCGCCGCCCATCGGGGCGTTGACGATCGGCACGGCGATTCCCATCGCCCGGGACCAGGCCGTCGACAGCACTGCGCATCTCCTCAGACGTAGCGGTTTCGACCGGCCAGCACACCCAGCGTGATCTGTACCACGTACACACCCAGCACCATGAGCCACGGCACCGTCCAGCCACCGGTCACGTCATGGAGCGTGCCGAACAGGAACGGGCCGATACCGGCCAGCAGATACCCGATGCCCTGCGCCATGGCCGAGAGCTGCACGGTGTCCTCTGGGGTACGCGCGCGCAACGCAATCACGGTCAGGGCCAACGAGAACACGCTCATACCGATGCCGACGAGCACACTCCACAGCAGCGGGCTGAAGTCCGGCGCGATCAGCAACCCGACAACGCCGGCGAAACCGCACACACCGAGGCCGGCGATCCAGCCGCTCTGGTGGGTGGCTCGCGCCGCCATCGGCGCGAGGACGAGGCTGATCGGCACGGCGATCACCGAGAGCAGCCCGACGAGCAGACCCGCCGAGGTCTTACTCACCCCGCTGTCGATGAACACCTCGGGCAACCAGCCCATCATGATGTAGGCCAATAGCGACTGGGTGCCGAAGAACAGCGTCACCGTCCAGGCCAAGGGATTCCGGATCAGTGACCGACGGCCGCCGGACTCGGTCGAGTTGGCGGGACTCTCGACCCGGCGCGCGGCAATCAGCCACATCACCAAAGCCACAACAGCCAATACGGCCCACGCGCCCAACGCCGGGCGCCATCCGCCGGAGATGTTCTCCAGAGGTGGAGTGACGGCGGAGCCCAGCGCGCCGCCGCCCTGCAACGCTGCGGTATAGATGCCGGTCATCAACCCGAGCTGGGCCGGGAACGACGTCTTGATCACCACCGGGATCAAGACGTTGATAACGGCGATGCCCGCGGTCGCGACCAGGGTTCCGCCGATGACCACGTACGGTCCGTCGAGGACGCGGACCACCAGTCCGACGATCAGCGTGGCCAGGGCCAGGCTGATGGATCGACCGAGGCCGAACCGGCGGGACAGCGCCGCGGACGCCAATCCCGCTCCGGCGAAGCACAATCCGGGCAGCGTGGTCAGCACGCCCGCCCACACCGCAGACGCACCGAGGGCGCGCTGCATGTCGCCGAGCACCGGCCCGATGCTGGTGACCGCGGGACGCAGATTGAGCGCGGTGAGGATGACCGCGACGATGAGGACCGCACCCCCGGCGACCCGCCCGACGGGCGGCACTTCGCAAGCGCCGTCCAGTTCGAGGCTCAGGTCGTGCTCGTAGCGGCTCACCGCGCTATCGTGTCATACATCCCATGATCGGATGAAAAGGTTTTCAATGCCGTTAGCCGCCGCGCGCCCCGCCGGGCTGGTCGACCATGCCATCGACCAGCTGCGACAGTCGATCACGACCGGTGAATGGCCGGTCGGAACACGGATCCCCACCGAACCGAACTTGGCGACGGCGCTCGGCGTCGGCCGCAACACCGTGCGGGAAGCAGTCCGCGCACTGGCCCACAGCGGCATCCTCGAAGTCCGTCGAGGCGACGGGACCTACGTTCGGGCCACCAGCGAGATCTCCGGCGCCCTGAGCCGGCTGTGCGGGTCGAAGCTGCGTGAGGTTCTGCAGGTGCGCCGGTGCCTCGAGGTCGAGGGGGCGCGACTGGCCGCCGCTGCCCGGACCGGCGACGACCTCGCCGAGCTTCAGGAATTGCTCGCGCGGGGTGATGCTCTGCACGGCGGCGCCGATCGGGCCGAATTCTCCCGGGCCGACGCGCAGTTGCATTTCGCGGTCGTCCGCGCGTCACACAACGCGGTTCTCATCGAGCTGTACCGAGGATTGACCGAGGTAGTCACCGACAGTGTTGCCATCACCAGCACGATGGACCCGCACGTCGGCCACGCCGCACTGATCGAGGCCATTGCCGAGCAGGACACCGATCGGGCCGGAACCGAAGCCGGGCACTTCCTCGACGAACTCATCGGTGAGCTTCCGACCCAAGGCATTTCGAATCGCTAGAGACCGTTCTTGATGGCTGCGGCTTGTTTTTGTCCCAGTTGGGTGACGAAGTCCGAGGGTGGGAAGAAGTCGGCGGGCGCATCGAAGTCGATCGTGACGAAGGCTCTTCCCTCGGTGAAGAGCAACACCGTCTTCCCTCTGGATTTGTCGGGTGAGTTCCCCTCGACTGTCGTACCTCCAGTGCCGACGTCGACAGGTTTGGGTGTCCCCTTTACCGAGCTGCCCAGTGCGTTCTTGGCTGAATCCAAGGCATTGGCCGCGGCGGCGGGATCCGCGAAGACCAGGACGGTGTCGGTGATGACCCGGGAGTTCTCCGGTCCGCTGAACGTGATCGCCGCCCCGGGCCGGCCATCCGGGTTCGAAATGGGCGGCGTGGCGGTAAACGTCATCGGCGCCTCGATGTCGGTCGGCTTGATCAAGAGTTTCGTGTAATCGACCGGTTGCGCCGGATTCGGCGCCGCAGTGCTACTTGTTGCCGACGAGGATGAGCCCGACGTGTGCGGCGGCGAACTCGAGTTGCCGCTACAGCCAGTTGCCAACACCACCAGCGCCACGGCTGCGCCCACACCGGCCGTAGTTCTCGGAGCAATCGCCATGCGTCCGTTCTCCTTTCCCGACCGTAACCGTATATGTACGAACTTCGGCGTCCTGAACATCACAACTAGTCGTCGTAGTAGCGGGCTTCGATGACATTGCCGTCCGGATCCGGGAAGTACATCCCTTCCGGTCCCCAGCCGCGAGCGCCGAACGTCGGCGCCAGCCGGTCGCTGGTGTCGATGCCTTCGGCCCGCAGCCGTTGATCGAGGGCGTCGTATTCTGCTTTGGTCATCGCCAGGCACACATGATTGACGCGGTGCTGGATACCGCCGTTGTCCTCCGGCGACAGGTCGAGGATCGAGTCGGCCGAGACCCGCACACTCGGGAATGGCGCCTCGCCGGTGCGGAACTCGTCGAAGCGCACCGGCTCCAGTCCGACAACGCGGGTGTAGAAGTCCATGGCGACGGCGGGGTCCTTGGTCCACAGCACCACGTGGTCGAGACGCATGATGCGGATGCTACGGAAAATGTTGGTGGGCACGGACGGTATCGAACCGCCGACCGCTGGTGTGCAGCTGGTTTTGATGTGTTCGTGGTGTCTCGTGTGATCTGTTGAATGCGGATCTACGCAGTTCAGCGCAATGCAGCTGTTTCACGGCGACGGGGGCACGGGGTTCACCTGTGCGACTGGTCGGAATGTTCGGTCGATGACAGTGCGGGGTCGACTCGGGGGGCCACCACGCCGACGTTGTCATGGATGGTGGCGGTAATTGTTGCGGTAGGTCTGAGGCGGGACACCGACGGTGCGGACGAAGTGGTAGCGAAGTGACGCCTGCGTCGCGAACCCGGACTGCTCGGCGATCCTGTCCATCGCTAGATGGGTGGACTCCAGTAATCGGCGTGCACGCTCGATACGCATCTGCAGCAGAAGCTGCGTCGGCGTCGTACCAAGACGCGCGCGGAAGTGGCGGTTGAGGCTTCGTACGCTCATCGACGCGTGCCGGGCGATGCTGCCGAGATCTAATGGCTCGAGCGCGTTGTCCTCCATCCATTCGACGATCCCCTGCAGTGAATCATCTTCGGGCCGAGTCGATTCGATGTATGGCGCCTGACCACCTTCGCGCCAACTCGGCAAAACGAGTCGCCGCGCGGTTCGATCTGCCAGATCGGGCCCAGCGTCCTGCCTGATCAGGTGCAGACACAGATCGAGGCCCGCGGCCACCCCGGCTGAGGTCAAGACTTGTCCGTCGTCGATAAACATCGCGGAAGGATCGACCTCGACGGCGGGATACCGCCGCCTCAGCGAGTCGGCCCACTGCCAATGGGTGGTGACCGTCCTGCCGTCCAGCAACCCGCTGGCGGCCAGAACGAACGCTCCAACACAAATGGACCCGATACGTGCACCGGCGGCGTAGGCCGCACGCAAGACACCGATCACGTCGGGGTGGGGCGGTACGAGGAAGTCCTGCTTACCGGGGACGATCACGACGTCCGCCGCCACGACCTCGTCAAGGCCGAACGGGGTACGGATCTCGACGGCGCCCCACTCCAGGGTGGTGGTCGTAACTCGGTTGGCGGCACAGACACGCACGTCGTACCGCGCGTCGTGGCCCGTCTCCGCCAACGACGCGTTGGCCATTCCAAAGACCTGCCCGGCGACCATCAGTTCGAAGCCCAACACCTGGTCGCACCCCAACACACCAACGATCATGGCCAGATCTTAGCGATACCTGTCTACCTGGCCACTAGTGTGCTCGGTCCCGCCGGCGCAGAGTTGACGGATACCGCTCGATCAAAGAAGGGCCAGACCCATGACCACCCCCGACGATGCCGCTGCTGCACGATTCGGAATCCCGGATTCTCCGACCGCCTCTGCTGCCCGCCGGTTTGCGTACGACGTCTCTCCCGAGTTCGTCTACAACCACGCTGTGCGCAGCTACCTGTTCGCACGCGAACTGTCAGCGCTCGAAGAAGCCCCTGATCACAATGACGACGAGTTGCTCTTCCTCACATGCGTTCTGCACGACCTCGGCGCCACCGAGTACGCAAACACCGATCAACGGTTCGAGATGGACGGCGCAGACGCCGCCGCGAAATTCCTTGAAGGACAAGGGGTAGACGTCGCCCGGATCGACACTGCATGGACGGCGATCGCGTTGCACACCAGCGTCGGCCTGGCCCACCGGTTCGGACCCATCGCTGCCTTGGCGCAAATGGGCATTGGGACCGACATCCTCGGCACTCACCGTCAGCAGTTGCCACACGGATTCGCCGACCGCGTGCACGCGGCGTGGCCACGCCACGGTCTTGGCTATGCCCTGGCCTCGGTCGTCGCCGAGCACGCACATCGAAATCCGGCCAAGGCCCCACCGATGAGCTTCCCTGCACACCTGCACGAATTGATGTATCCCGCAAAGCCTTCGGTTACCTGGCTCGACCTCGTCGACGCAGCTGGCTGGAACGACCAACCCGTCGCGGTCCGCGAGAGCCAGTCATGACTCCCGCACTCGACGAGTTGCAGGTGCCGGTGGCAGGCGGATCGTTGACGGTGCACCACCGATCCGGCCAGGGACCGACGTTGTTGTTTCTGCACTACTGGGGAGGCAGCGCCCGGACGTGGGAACCGGTGCTCGCCCACCTCGACTCGCGCACGCCAGTGGCGTCCTACGACCACCGCGGCTGGGGGCGCTCCAACACCTTGCCCGGACGCTTCGATCTGGCGCAGCTGACCGAAGACGCAATCGCCGTCGTGAATGCACTCGCCGCCGACGTGGTGCTCGTCGGGCATTCGATGGGCGGAAAAGTTGCCCAACTGGTCGCAGCTGAAAACCTTGTGACAGTTAAGGGTTTGATCCTGGTCGCACCCGCGCCGCCCGAACCGCCGTCCACGATCACTCCGCAGTTCCAGCGAGAGCTTTCCACCGCCTACGACAACCCAGAAACAGTGGCCGGCGTCGTCGATCACGTCCTGACCGCAAACCCGCTGACGGCCGCGGTGCGTGCGGCAGCCATCGAAGACAGCCTCGCCAGTGCGGCGGCGGCCCGAACGGAATGGCCACTTCATGGCATTGCCGAAGACATCACCGCAGCCGCAGGGCGAATCTCCGTCGACACTGTCGTCGTCGCCGGAAGCAAGGACCTCGTGGAACCGGTCGAAGTCTTACGCGAGCATCTCGAGCCGTTCATCGTGACTGCGCGCACACACGTTGTCATCGAGTCTGGTCATCTGATCCCTCTCGAAGCACCCAAGGCACTTGCTGACCAATTGGAGCGCCACCGAGTCGATCTCCGTCCGCGGCTTGGGGCTTCTCAGCCGAGCAACTTCGGCCTCGAGGCCACGGGGTCGCATGTTGGGGCAACTGCTGAACTGAAAACTGTTGATCCGCAAAGGAGCTCCGCGAAATGAAAACGAAGATCGTCAAGATACCGGTCCTCGGTGACCACCTCGTGAACACGTACCTCTTGATCGGACGACGCCCCATTCTGGTTGACTGCGGCATGCCGAGCAGCGGCGACCGCATCTGGGAGGGCGTCACCGCCGCCGGTGTCGATCCCACCGATCTGGAGATGATCATCATCACCCATGGTCATGTCGACCACTTTGGGGCCGCCGCGGAACTTCAGACCCGCACAGGCGCTCCGGTCGCGGCGCACGAGGCCGACCTGGAGACGTATCTGGCCGGACACTCCGATCGAACCAGGCGCCAGCCCATCGGTGTCTTCGGACACATCTTCACGCGCACTCCCCCACCGAACGAAGTCACCCGACCTCTGCACCCAGACCTCATTCTGAGCGGCGAATACGAACTCGAACGTCACGGCGTCGACGCCCGCATCATCCATACCCCGGGACACACCCCCGGGTCGGTGTCGGTTCTCCTGGACCAGGGCGACCTGATTGCAGGCGACATGCTCACCGGCGGTTTCCTGGGCCTGCTGCAGTATCGCCCCTCCAATCCCCCGTTCCACGATGACCCCGAACAAGCACTTGACAGCCTGCAGGCAGCGCTGAACCTCGGACCCCATACCCTCCACATCGGACATGGCGGCCCGATGCCCGCTAGTGATGTCCAACGCTGGCTCGATCGTCAGCCGAATCGGCGAGCAAAACCTCGAAAGCACTCGGCATGAGTTTGGACGCCGGCGCAGCGGACGCACCGATACCGCCCGCTCTCGCCGAGCTCCCTGAGTTCAGGGTGCCTGCTGTCACCTCGGCATCAGCACAATGCGGTCGGGCCGCATGGTGCGGATGCTACGAAATCTTGGTGGGCGCGGACGGTATCGAACCGCCGACCGCTGGTGTGTAAAACCAGAGCTCTACCACTGAGCTACGCGCCCGTGCCCGGGCAGGTTACACGGCCGCCAGCGCCTGCGTCCAAACCGATGGATCGCGCGCCTCGCCAGGCTCCTTGCATTCGGCAAACCGGACGACGCCGCCGCGGTCGATCGCGAAGGTGCCCCGGTTGGCAAAGCCGGCGTCGGCGTTGAACACCCCGTACGCCTGCGCCACCGCACCGTGCGGCCAGAAGTCGGCGAGCACCGGGAAACCAAAACCGCTCTGGGTGGCCCAGACCTTGTGCGTCGGCGGCGGGCCCACGGAGATCGTCAGGGTGGCGGTGTCGTCGTTGTCGAACTCGTCCAGATGGTCGCGAACGTAGTCCAGCTCCCCCTGGCAGATACCGGTGAACGCCAGCGGGAAGAACACCAGCAGCACGTTTTTTGCGCCGCGGAAGTCATGAAGCGTGACGGGCTGGCCGTTCTGGTCCTTGAGCGTGAAGTCAGGGGCGTCGGATCCGACCCCAACTGTCACGAGTGCCTCCCGGCCGCCTTCGATTTCGGCTGCACCAGCCGGCTGGCGATCCAGTCCCCCAGGTTGGCCGAGCTGGTCTGCATCAATCCCGCGGTGGGCGCCGATTCGGCGATCTCAGCGGGCTGAACATGGCCCGGCTGGCCGGTCTTGGGTGTCACCACCCAGATGATGCCGTCATCGGCCAACGGCGCGATCGCATCCATCAGCCGATCCACCAGGTCGCCGTCGCCGTCCCGCCACCACAGCAGGACCACGTCAACGACCTCGTCGGCATCCTCGTCGAGCAGTTCCGCGCCGCTGGCGTCCTCGACGTCGACTCTGATGTCGTCGTCGGTGTCCTCGTCCCAGCCCAGCTCCTGCACGACCTGATTTTTTTGGATGCCCAGCTTCTGGGCGTAGCTCGGGGGGCCACCCTCCGCGACCACCGTCGGAACCTCCTTGGAATCAGGGTCGGCTGTCTAGGCCTATCGTCGCACGACGACGACGATTACTCGCCGTGCGGTCGGAATCAGTACGTCGCGTCGCACAAGCTCAATGCGTTCGACCTGGTGTCGTTCAGGTCCTGAATGGTCTGGTTGAACTCTGCCGGACCTGCGTGTCCGGTGATTGCGCTCGCTGTGGAGTGTGCCCCGTCGACCCATTCCTTGAACGCGCTTTTCAGCTCGGCCGGGATCGCGTCGGTGATGCTGGCGGCGACGGCGTCGGCGCTTTTGTTCAGCGCATCGACCGCCGGACCCTCGGTCGCCGCGATATCGGGAGTGGCTTGGTTGAACGCGCTCACGTAGGCGTTGACCGCGTCGATCGCGTCGGCGCTGGAGGTGGACAGCGTCTCGCAGGTGTCGTGCATGGCCTGGGTGGTCAGTGAGGCCTGCCGTTCGGATTCCCGGGCGCTCGACGAGGCGGCCGACTCCGAGACCGATACCGACATCGAGGTCCGGAAGGCAGGGGCGTCGCGTCCGTTGGCCGACGGCTCGCCGCCGGTGACGCTGGTGCAGCCCACCACGCCGGCCAGCACGGCCGCCGCACTGCCGACCAGCAACCCGCCGATCCGCAGTCTGCGCGCGTGTCTGATCAGCACCCCGGCAGGTTACCGGGTAACGGCCCTGCTCGGCGCAGTGCGAGAAATTCACCAACCCCTGGGTTGACTACTCGTCGGTACTGCCCCGATTGCGGCACGATAGAAGGCGGACGGTGCAAAACCTGCACCTCCTACTAAGGAGCTGAAGTTGACCACCGAGTTCGCGCGCCACGATCTGGCTCAAAACTCAAGCAGCCCAAGTGATTCCGATCGAGTACGGGTTATCCGCGAAGGTGTCGCGTCGTATCTGCCGGATATCGACGCCGAGGAGACCTCGGAATGGCTGGAGTCGTTCGACGACCTGCTGGCCCGTTCGGGCCCGGCCCGCGCGCGCTACCTGATGCTGCGACTGCTGGAGCGCGCCGGTGAGCAGCGCGTCGCGATCCCCGCGCTGACCTCCACCGACTACGTCAACACCATTCCCACCGAGCTGGAGCCCTGGTTCCCCGGTGACGAGGACGTCGAGCGCCGCTACCGCGCCTGGATCCGGTGGAACGCCGCGGTCATGGTGCACCGCGCGCAGCGCCCCGGGGTCGGCGTGGGTGGGCACATCTCCACCTATGCCTCGTCGGCCGCGCTGTACGAGGTCGGCTTCAACCACTTCTTCCGCGGTAAGGCCCACCCCGGCGGTGGCGACCAGATCTTCATCCAGGGCCACGCCTCCCCCGGCATCTACGCCCGCGCATTTCTCGAGGGGCGGCTCACCGCCGACCAGCTCGATGGCTTCCGCCAGGAGCACAGCCACCCCGGCGGCGGATTGCCGTCCTACCCGCACCCGCGGCTGATGCCCGACTTCTGGGAGTTCCCGACCGTGTCGATGGGCCTGGGCCCGATGAACGCGATCTTCCAGGCGCGGTTCAACCACTACCTGACTGACCGCGGCATCAAGGACACCTCCGAACAGCACGTCTGGGCCTTCCTCGGCGACGGCGAGATGGACGAGCCGGAGAGCCGGGGCCTGATCCAGGTCGCCGCCAACGAGGCGCTGGACAACCTGACCTTCGTGGTGAACTGCAACCTGCAGCGCCTGGACGGACCGGTGCGCGGCAACGGCAAGATCATCCAGGAACTCGAGTCCTTCTTCCGCGGCGCCGGCTGGAACGTCATCAAGGTGGTGTGGGGCCGCGAGTGGGATGCGCTGCTGCATGCCGACAAAGACGGCGCGCTGGTGAACCTGATGAACACCACCCCCGACGGTGACTACCAGACGTATAAGGCCAACGACGGCGCCTACGTGCGGGACCACTTCTTCGGCCGCGACCCGCGGACCAAGGCGCTGGTGGCCGACATGAGCGACAGCGAGATCTGGAACCTCAAGCGCGGCGGTCACGACTACCGCAAGGTCTACGCCGCCTATCGGGCGGCCATGGAGCACAAGGGCCAACCCACGGTGATCCTCGCCAAGACCATCAAGGGTTACTCGCTCGGCGCCCACTTCCAGGGCCGCAACGCCACCCATCAGATGAAAAAGCTTGCGCTGCAAGATCTTCGGGACTTCCGTGACGCCATCCGCATCCCGGTGTCGGACGAACAGCTCGAGGAGAACCCCTACCTGCCGCCGTACTACCACCCCGGGCCCGAGGCGCCGGAGATCCGCTACCTCATCGACCGCCGTCGCGCCCTGGGCGGCTTCCTGCCCGAGCGCCGCAACAAGGCCAAGGTGCTGACCCTGCCGCCGCGCGATGTGTACAAGGCGCTGAAGAAGGGCTCTGGCCACCAGCAGGTCGCAACCACCATGGCCACCGTGCGCACGTTCAAAGAACTGTTGCGGGACAAGGAGATCGGGCATCGAATCGTCCCGATCATTCCCGACGAGGCTCGTACCTTCGGCATGGACTCCTGGTTCCCGAGCCTGAAGATCTACAACCGCAACGGCCAGCTGTACACCGCCGTCGACGCCGAGTTGATGCTGGCGTACAAGGAAAGTG
Organism: Mycobacterium sp. ENV421; assembly: GCF_002887815.1. Classification (GTDB taxonomy): domain Bacteria; phylum Actinomycetota; class Actinomycetes; order Mycobacteriales; family Mycobacteriaceae; genus Mycobacterium. The sequence continues at coordinate 165,064 of NZ_PDHO01000002.1, forward strand.
AAATCGGCCAGATCCTGCACGAGGGCATCAACGAGGCCGGCTCGACGGCGTCGTTCACCGCAGTCGGCACCTCGTACTCCACCCACAACGAGCCGATGATCCCGATCTACATCTTCTACTCGATGTTCGGGTTCCAGCGCACCGGAGACGGGCTGTGGGCGGCCGCCGACCAGATGGCCCGCGGATTCGTGCTCGGCGCGACGGCCGGGCGCACCACTCTGACCGGCGAAGGCCTGCAGCACGCCGACGGGCACTCGCTGCTGCTGGCGTCGACCAACCCCGCGGTGGTGGCCTACGACCCGGCGTTCGCCTACGAGATCGCCTACATCGTGGAAAGCGGTCTGGCCCGGATGTACGGCGAGGACCCGGAGAACGTCTACTTCTACATGACGATCTACAACGAGCCCTACGCTCAGCCGGCGGAGCCGGAGCACTTCGACCCCGAGGGCCTGTTGCGCGGCATGTACCGGTATCGGAAAGCGCAACAGTCCCGATCCAACGTCGCGCAGATTCTGGCGTCGGGGGTGGCGATGCCCGAGGCCCTGCGGGCCGCCGACATGCTGTCCGAGCGCTGGGACGTCGCTGCCGACGTCTGGTCGGTGACCAGTTGGGGTGAACTCAACCGCGACGGCGTCGGGGTCGAGAAGGAGCTGCTGCGCCACCCGGACCGCACCGCCCGGACGCCGTACGTGACGCAGGCGCTGGCCGATACCGCGGGCCCCGCCGTCGCGGTGTCGGACTGGATGCGCGCGGTGCCCGAGCAGATCCGCCCGTGGGTGCCCAACACCTACGTCACGCTGGGCACCGACGGGTTCGGCTTCTCCGACACCCGGCCGGCCGCGCGCCGGTACTTCAACACCGACGCCGAGTCCGTGGTGGTGGCGGTGCTCGAGGCACTGGCTCGCGACGGCGAGATCGACCCGTCGGTCCCGATCGCCGCGGCGCGGGAGTACCGGATCGATGACGTGATGGCCGCGGAGGTCTCGTTCGTGGACACCGGCAGCGCATAGTCCGGCGCCCGCGCACCTGCGCGTTTGGTGGGAACGTCCAGAAACGCGGCGTAGCTTTTAGGGGTGAGTGACAACCCGCTGCTCGAGCCTCTGCCGCCGTCGGCACTGGAGTTGCTCGAAAACGTGCCGGATTCGACGCTGCGCCGGCTCAAGCAGTACTCCGGCCGGCTGGCCACCCAGGCCATGCAGGCCATGCACGAGCACCTGCCCTTCTTCGGCGAGCTGGAAGCCTCCCAGCGCGCCAGCGTCCAGCTGGTCCTGCAGACCGCGGTGGTCAACTTCGCCGAATGGATCCGCAACCCGCTCAGCAACGTGGGCTACACCGCCGATGCATTCGCCCTGGTTCCGCAGGAGCTGACCCGCCGGATCGCGCTGGCCCAGACCGTCGACATGGTTCGCGTCAGCATGCAGTACTTCGAGCTCGCCGTTCCCGCGCTGGGCCGCAACGACGAGCAGCGCACCGCGCTGGCGGTCGGCATCCTGCGCTATAGCCGCGATCTGGCATTCGCCGCAGCAGCCTCGTACGCCGACGCTGCCGAGGCCCGCGGGTCCTGGGACAGCCGGATGGAGGCCAGCGTCGTCGATGCCGTCGTCCGCGGCGACACCGGTCAGGAACTGCTGTCCCGGGCGGCAGCGCTGAACTGGGACACCACCGCGCCCGCGACGGTGGTGGTCGGCACCCCACCGCCCGGCCGGGAGGAGTTGGCCAGCGAGGATGTCCGCGAGATCGCCGCACGGCACAACCGGGCGGCCCTGGCCGACGTGCACGGCACCTGGCTCATCGGCATCATCTCCGGTCCGCTCGGACCCACCGACAAGTTCTTCAAAGACCTGATCAACGCCTACTCCGACAGTCCGGTGGTGATCGGGCCGACCGCGCCGATGCTCACCGCGGCCTATCACAGCGCACGCGAGGCCATCTCCGGGATGAACGCCGTCGTGGGGTGGACCGGCGCGCCGCGTCCGGTGCTGGCCCGCGAATTACTGCCAGAGCGAGCCCTTCTCGGCGACACCTCGGCAGTCGCGGCGCTGCACGCCGACATCATGCGACCCCTGGCCGACGCCGGACCGGCACTGTCGGAGACCCTCGATGCCTACCTCGACAGCGGCGGCGCAATCGAAGCTTGTGCGAGAAAATTGTTCGTTCATCCAAACACGGTCCGCTACCGACTCAAGCGGATCGCCGACTTCACCGGCCGTGATCCCACCGTGCCGCGCGACGCGTATGTCCTGCGGGTGGCGTCCACAGTGGGACGCCTCGGCTATCCTGCGCGCCCCAACACCACGGCAAACAGTTCTGTCGCACAACTCACACCGCCGTTGGTCGGAAGTGCGGGCAACGTCTGATAAGGGCGGTAGATCGCGGCCAGGTATCGGGGACGTCGCATCACATGCACTTTTGTAGGACTTCCACAAAAACCTAAGACGAGGTTCATAATCTCTTACACCGTGCAAAACCGCTTTCACAAGGTTCTCTTAAAGAGTGCCTCATGAACCCGTGATCGCATTGCTGGCGCCCGGACAGGGCTCGCAGACCCCCGGCATGCTCGAGCCCTGGCTGGAGCTGCCCGGCGCTGCCGATCAGATCAAGACCTGGTCGGACATCGCCGGTCTGGACCTTGCCCGCCTGGGCACCACGGCAACTGCTGACGAGATCACCGACACCGCGGTCACCCAGCCGTTGGTCGTCGCGGCGACCCTGCTTGCCAACGGCGAGCTGGTCAAGCGCGGCACGCTGGCCGGGCGTAAGACCGTCGTCGCAGGTCACTCCGTCGGCGAGATCGCGGCCTACGCCATCGCAGGCGTCATCTCCCCCGACGACGCGGTCAAACTGGCCGCTGTCCGCGGGTCTGAGATGGCCAAGGCCTGCGCCATCGAACCGACCGGCATGTCGGCGATCCTGGGCGGCGACGAGGCCGAGGTACTGGCCCGCCTGGAGGCGCTCGACCTGATCCCCGCCAACCGCAACGCCGCAGGACAGATCGTGGCCGCCGGCGCCGTCGCGGCCTTGGAGAAGCTGGCCGAGGATCCGCCGGCCAAGGCGCGCGTACGCCAGCTGGCCACCGCAGGCGCGTTCCACACCCACTACATGGCGTCCGCGCTCGATGGCTACGCCGCCGCGGCCGCCGAGGTCGCCACCAACGAGCCCACCACCACGCTGCTGAGCAATGCCGACGGTCAGCCGGTAGCGTCTGCGCAAGACGCGATGGACAAGCTCGTCGCGCAGCTCACCCGCCCGGTGCGCTGGGATCTGTGCACCGACACCATGCGCCGGCTCTTTGAAAACGCAGAGGGCTCAGCGATCGTCGAGTTCCCGCCCGCGGGCACTCTGGCCGGAATCGCCAAACGAGAACTTCGGGGAGTCGCCAACCGTGCGATCAAGACCCCCGCAGACCTGGACGGACTCACCGAGCTCTAACCCCCCGTCCGGGACAACCGCATAGCAAGCCCGTTACGAAGTAACAAACCAAATCAAGAACCACCAAATCAAGAACCCAAGTAGCACAACCGATTACGAAGGAGCCACAGTGCCCGCCTCTCAGGATGAAATCATCGCCGGTCTCGCCGAGATCATCGAAGAAGTGACCGGCATCGAGCCGTCTGAGGTCACCCCGGAGAAGTCGTTCGTCGACGACCTGGACATCGACTCGCTGTCGATGGTGGAGATCGCCGTTCAGACCGAGGACAAGTACGGCGTGAAGATCCCCGACGAAGACCTCGCCGGTCTGCGCACCGTCGGTGACGTCGTCTCCTACATCCAGAAGCTCGAGGAAGAGAACCCGGAGGCTGCTGCCGCCCTGCGCGAGAAGTTCGCGGGCGAATGAGCAGGCCTTCCACTGCTAACGGCGGTTTCCCTAGCGTTGTCGTGACCGCCGTCGAGGCCACCACGGCGCTCGCCACGGATATCGAGAGCACGTGGAAGGGCTTGTTGGCAGGCGACAGCGGTATTCGCGAGCTCACCGACGACTTCGTCGACAAGTGGGACCTGCCGGTTCGTATCGGCGGCCACCTCGTCGAGGACATGGACAGCCACCTCACCCGTGTCGAACTGCGTCGCAATTCCTACGTGCAACGCATGTCTCTGGTGCTATCCCGACGGCTGTGGGAGAACTCGGGTAAGCCCGAGGTCGACCCGGACCGCTTCACGGTGGTCATCGGCACGGGCCTGGGTGGCGGCGAGAAGATCGTCGAGACCTACGACGCGATGAACGAGGGCGGAATCCGCAAGGTTTCGCCGCTGGCCGTTCAGATGGTCATGCCGAACGGTGCGGCCGCGGTCGCCGGCCTGGAACTGGGCGCCCGCGCCGGGGTCATCACCCCGGTGTCGGCGTGCTCGTCCGGGTCGGAGGCCATCGCCCACGGGTGGCGGCAGATCGTCATGGGCGACGCGGACTTCGCGGTCGTCGGCGGTGTCGAGGGCACCATCGAGGCGCTGCCGATCGCGGCGTTCTCGATGATGCGCGCCATGTCGACGCGCAACGATGATCCCCAAGGTGCGTCGCGCCCGTTCGACAAGGATCGCGACGGATTCGTCTTCGGCGAAGCCGGCTGCATGATGATCATCGAGACCGAGGAGCACGCCAAAGCCCGTGGCGCCAAGCCGCTGGCCCGGCTCATGGGTGCGGGCATCACCTCGGATGCCTTCCACATGGTGGCTCCGTCACCAGACGGTCTGCGCGCAGGCGCCGCGATGAAGCGGGCGATGGAGACGGCGGGCTTGTCCCCCAAGGACATCGACCACATCAACGCACACGGAACGGCCACCCCGATCGGTGACACCGCCGAGGCAACTGCTATCCGGGTCGCCGGGTGCGAGCATGCCGCCGTCTACGCGCCGAAGTCAGCGCTCGGCCATTCCATCGGCGCCGTCGGCGCCTTGGAATCGGCTCTCACGGTGCTGAGCCTGCGCGACGGCGTCATCCCGCCGACGCTGAACTACGAAACGCCGGATCCGGAGGTCGACCTGGATGTCGTTGCGGGAGAACCGCGTTACGGCGACTACCAGTATGCGATCAACAACTCGTTCGGATTCGGAGGGCATAACGTCGCGCTCGCCTTCGGGCGGTACTGACACCGATCCGGGGGGAAAGGATTAGCAGAAGCAATGGCAGGGTTGACGCGTTTGTCAACGGGGAACGGTTTCCCCAACGTGGTCGTCACCGGTGTTGCGATGACGACCGCCCTGGCATCCGATGCCGACAGCACGTGGAAGCGGCTGTTGGACGGGCAGAGCGGGATCCGGCTTCTCAATGACGAATTCGTCGAGAAGTACGACCTGCCTGTCCGCATCGGGGGGCATCTGGTCGAGGAGTTCGACGGTGAGCTGACTCGCGTCGAACTTCGTCGGCTGTCCTATCTGCAGAAGATGTCCACGGTGCTCAGTCGGCGCGTGTGGCAGAACGCCGGTTCACCCGAGGTGGATCCGAAGCGGCTGATGGTGTCGATCGGCACCGGCATGGGATCCACCGAGGAATTGGTGTTCGCCTATGACGGGATGCGCGCCAAAGGCCTCAAAGCGGTGTCGCCGCTTGCGGTCCAGATGTACATGCCCAACGCGGCCGCCGCGGCCGTCGGCCTCGAACTCAAGGCCAAGGCCGGGGTCATCACCCCGGTCTCGGCCTGTGCGTCGGGGTCCGAGGGAATCGCCCAGGCATGGCGACAGATCGTTCTCGGCGAAGCCGACATCGCGGTGTGCGGTGGCGTCGAGACCAAGATCGAGGCCGTGCCGATCGCCGGCTTCGCTCAAATGCGAATTGTCTTGTCCACCACCAACGACGACCCGGCCGGCGCATGCCGCCCGTTCGACAAGGACCGCAACGGGTTCGTCTTCGGTGAGGGCGGTGCGCTCCTGGTCATCGAGACCGAGGAGCACGCCAAGGCCCGCGGGGCCAACATCCTCGCGCGCATCATGGGGGCAGGCATCACCTCGGACGGCTACCACATCGTGGCGCCCGACCCGAACGGTGAGCAGGCGGGACACGCGATCACCCGGGCAATCCAGCTCGCGGGTCTCGAGCCGTCCGACATCGATCACATCAACGCCCATGCGACAGGCACCCAGGTGGGTGACGTCGCGGAAGGCAAGGCGATCAACAATGCGCTCGGCAAGCACCGGCCGGCCGTCTACGCGCCCAAATCGGCGCTGGGCCACTCGGTGGGCGCCGTCGGCGCGGTGGAGTCGATCCTCACCGTGTTGGCGCTGCGGGACGGCGTCGTGCCGCCCACGCTCAACCTGCGGAACCTCGATCCGGAGATCGATCTGGACGTGGTGGCCGGTGAACCCCGGCCAGGCAACTACCAGTACGCGATCAACAACTCGTTCGGATTCGGTGGTCACAACGTCGCGATCGCCTTCGGGAAGTACTGAAATCCAGTGACTCTCGACAGCGTTGACCGACATCCGCGCACTATGGAGGTTTAGATGACGATCATGGCCCCTGAGACGGTCGGCGAATCCCTCGACCCTCGCGACCCGCTGCTGCGGCTGTCCACGTTCTTCGACGACGGCAGCGTGCAGCTGCTGCACGAGCGTGACCGCTCCGGTGTGCTGGCCGCGGCCGGGACCGTCAACGGTGTGCGCACGATCGCCTTCTGCACCGACGGCACCGTCATGGGTGGCGCCATGGGCGTGGAGGGCTGCCAGCACATCGTCACCGCCTACGACACCGCCATCGAAGAGCAGAGCCCGATCGTGGGCATCTGGCACTCCGGCGGTGCGCGACTGGCTGAGGGCGTCAAAGCGCTGCACGCGGTGGGCCTGGTCTTCGAAGCCATGATCCGCGCCTCGGGCTACATCCCCCAGATTTCGGTCGTGGTCGGCTTCGCCGCGGGCGGCGCGGCCTACGGCCCCGCCCTGACCGACATCGTCATCATGGCCCAGGAGGGCCGGGTGTTCGTCACCGGACCCGACGTGGTGCGCAGCGTGACCGGCGAGGATGTCGACATGGCCTCCCTCGGCGGCCCCGACACCCACCACAAGAAGTCCGGCGTGTGCCACATCGTCGCCGACTCCGAACTCGACGCCTACGAGCGCGGTCGCCGGTTGGTCGGATTGTTCTCCCAGCAGGGACATTTCGACCGCAGCAAGGCCGAAGCCGGTGACACCGACCTGCACGCGCTGCTGCCCGAATCGGCCCGCCGCGCCTACGACGTGCACCCGCTCGTCGAGGCACTGCTCGATGCGGACACCCCGTTCGAAGAATTCCAGGGCAAGTGGGCACCGTCGATCGTCGTCGGCCTGGGCCGGTTGTCGGGCCGCACCGTCGGCGTCATCGCCAACAACCCGCTGCGCCTCGGTGGCTGCCTGAACTCCGAAAGCGCCGAGAAGTCAGCGCGTTTCGTCCGGCTGTGCGATGCCTTCGGCATCCCGCTGGTCGTGGTGGTCGACGTGCCCGGCTACCTGCCCGGTGTGGACCAGGAGTGGGGTGGCGTGGTCCGCCGCGGCGCGAAGCTGCTGCACGCCTTCGGTGAGGCAACAGTTCCCCGGGTGACGCTGGTGACGCGAAAGATCTACGGCGGGGCCTACATTGCGATGAACTCGCGCTCGCTGGGCGCCACCAAGGTGTTCGCCTGGCCGGACGCCGAGGTCGCGGTCATGGGCGCCAAGGCCGCTGTCGGCATCCTGCACAAGAAGAAGCTGGCCGCCACGCCGGATCACGAACGCGAAGCGCTGCACGAGGAATTGGCGGCCGAGCATGAGCGGATCGCCGGCGGCGTGGACAGTGCGGTCGAGATCGGCGTGGTCGACGAGAAGATCGACCCGGCCCACACCCGCAGCAAGCTGACGCAGGCGCTCGCCGAGGCACCCGCCCGGCGCGGACGCCACAAGAACATCCCGCTGTAGCTAAGCGCTCTGCCGCAACCGCAGGGCGTCCTGTCCCGGCGGTGCGCCGAAGAGCCTGCGGTACTCGCGGGTGAATTGCGAGGGGCTGTCGTATCCGACGCGATGCCCGACGCCTGCGATGTCGCCGGGTGCGGTGACGAGCATGGAGCGCGCTTCCTGCAGCCGAATGCGTTTCTGAAACTGTAACGGGCTCATGGCCGTAACTGCACGGAAGTGTCGATGGAACGTCGAGGGGCTCATCCCCGCCAGCTGGGCGAGTTCCTCGATGCGCATCGGTTCGGCATAGTTCTGGCGAATCCATCCGATGGCCCGGCTGACATAGGTCAGATTGCTGTCGGCCATGCCGATCTGTCGCACGGTCTCGCCCTGGGGTCCGGTCAGCAATCGCCAGATGATTTCGCGCTCGATCAGCGGCGCGAGAATTCCTGCGTCAGATGGCTTCTCGATTAATCGGACCAGCCGGACCACCGCGTCCAGCAGTTCCTCGTCGGCATCGGCGGTCGACATCGCCGCGTTTCCCGAGTTGCGCACCCGCCGGACGAACGGCGCCTGCAGAACCAACTCGGCGACCACCGCGGGCCGCAGCACCAGCGCCATCCCGAGCGACGGCAGACCGTCGCCGGTGTCGATGAAGTGGCCGGTGACTGGGAGATCAGCCGTCACCACGAGGCATTGACCCGCGCGGTATTCGTAGACGTCGTCGCCGAGAAGCAGGCGCTTACCGCCCTGTGCCAGCACCACGACGAGCGGCTCTGTCAGCGAGTAGTCCGGCGTCTCCGAAGCGGCCTCCACCGATAGCAGGAGCCCGTCGATCGGCGTCCGCATGTCCGGCTGGGCGTGTGCCGCGATCAGCGCGCGAAGCTCAGACAGACGATCCATCGCTCGATCACATCAAGAGTGAGCGGATTATGCAAGGACTGCGTCGCATCGATATACCTCTGAGCTGCGACGGTCGGTTTGATGGGAGATGACAGATACGACCTTGAAGGAGCGATTCATGCCACTCGATCACTACGTCACTCTCGGCCGGTCCGGGCTGCGGGTCAGCCCGTTCGCGCTCGGTGCGATGACTTTCGGTGAAGACGCCGGCGGCGCGGGCTCCAGCGTCGAGGAGTCGAAGCGGATCCTGGAGACCTACCTGGACCGCGGCGGCAACTTCATCGACACCGCGAACTTCTACACCAACGGACACTCGGAAAAGATCCTCGGGGACTGGTTCGCCGCCCGTTCGGGCCGACGTGACCGGGTCGTGCTCGCGTCCAAGTTCTTCGCCAATCTCCACCCCGGCGACCCCAACGGCGGCGGCGCGGGTCGTTCCGCCATCCACGCGCAGCTGCGAGAAACGCTGCGGCGCATGCAAACCGACTATCTCGATCTGTACTGGCTGCACAACTGGGACCGCAACACACCCATCGAAGAGACCATGCGCACCCTCGACGACCTGGTTCGGGCAGGCACGATTCGCTACATCGGGTTCTCCAACACCCCGGCATGGGTGACTGCTCAGGCACAGACCATGGCGATGCTGCGTGACTGGACACCGCTGGTGGCGCTGCAAGTGGAGTACTCGCTGCTGGCGCGCACCGTGGAAGGCGAGCTGGCGCCGCTGGCACTCGACCAGGGCATGGCCTTGGTGCCGTGGAGCCCGCTGAAGAACGGATTCCTGTCCGGCAAATACCGTCGCGGCGCGGTCGTCGACGATTCGGTCCGCGCCGCGTACGTCGGCGGTCCCAGTGACGACGAGTTCGTGGTCATCGACGCGGTCACCGCCGTCGCCGACGAGATCGGCGCCACGTCGGCCGCGGTGGCATTGTCCTGGCTGCGAGCGCGACCCGGCACGGTGGTACCGATCCTCGGCGCGCGGCGGATGAGCCACCTCGAGGACAACCTGGCCGCCGTCGACGTGACATTGACCGCCGAACAGCTGCGCCGCCTCGACGAGGTGTCCACACCGACACTGAATTATCCCGCCGCTGTGAACGGGACGACGCGTTCGATGCTGCAGTTCGCCGGGACCACGGTGGACGGTGAGCCTTCGACGGTCTATCCCCCGCTGGTGCAGAGTGCCGTTCGGTACTGAGTCACGCGCGGGTCAGGAGTTCCTCTGCGCCAGGCGCGGTCGCGGGCGCCACAAGAACATCCCGCTGTAGCCCAGGCGCGAGCTCAGGTCCGCGCCACCTCGGCTTCGACTGCGGGCTGCTCTTCCTGAGGGCGATTGCGGTTGAACCGTCGGGTGACGAAGTACAGCACCAGGACGACGCCCCACGACAGCAGGCTCAGCACCAGCTGCGAGCGCAGCTTGTCGTCCAGGTACATCTGCACCAGGATGGCCAGCATCGCCACCACGGTGAGGATGGACAGCACCGGGAACAGCCACATCTTGAGTCGTAGTTTTGCGTCGCGGTGGCGGTAGCGCAGCACGATCTGCGAGATCGCGATCAGCAGATAGACGAACAGGATGATCGCGCCACTGGAGTTGAGCAGGAACGCGAAGATCGTCTTCTCGGCGAACGCAGCGGCGATGACGCAGGCGAAGCCGACGACCGACGAGAAGAGGATCGCGTTGGCCGGCACACCGCGTGGTGTCAGCTTCACCAGAAGCTTGGGAGCTTCGCGGCGGGCGGCCAGCACGAACAGCATCCGCGATGCGGTGTACATCCCGGAGTTGAGGCAACTCAGCACCGCAGTCAGCACCACCGCGTTCATGATGTGGTCGGCGTAGGGAATGCCCATCTTGGTGAACGCCGCCACGAACGGGGAGGCGGCCAGGTTCTTGTCGTTCCACGGCACGATCGCCACGACCAGGAACACCGCCAGCACGTAGAACACCAGGATCCGCATGACCACCGAATTGGACGCTCGGGCAACGGCTTTCTCGGGATCCGACGACTCGGCGGCGGCGATGGTGGCGATCTCGGGCCCGACCATGGAGAAGATCACCGTCACGATCCCCACGGTGATGACCCCGGCCCCCATCGGCATGAAACCGCCGTGGCTGGTGAGGTTCGAGAAGTCCACCGACTTGTTGGGCCACAAGCCAAAGACGAAGCACGCCCCGATGGCGATGAAGGCGAGGATCGCTGCCACCTTGATACCGGCGAACCAGAACTCGAACTCGCCGTAGGACTTCACCGAGAACAGGTTCGTCGCCGTCATCAGCACCATGAAGATCAACGCACACAACCACAGTGGGACGTCCACCCAGTACTGGATGATCTTGGCGCCGGCAATCGCCTCGAACCCGACGACGATCACCCAGAAGTACCAGTAGAGCCAGCCCACCGAGAATCCCGCCCAATGCCCCAGAGCGTCACGGGAGTAGTCGGCGAACGAGCCCGTCGACGGGTTGGCCACCGCCATTTCGGCCAGCATCCGCATGACCATGACGATCAGCACCCCGGACAGTGCATAGGTGATGAACGCGCCCGGTCCGGTATCTCCGATCACTACGCCGGATCCCACGAACAGGCCAGCGCCGATCACGCCGCCGATCGCGATCATCCGTAACTGCCGCTGGTTGAGGGCCTTTTTCAAGGCTGGTGTCGCTGCCATGGCGCATCCTCCGGCTTCGTTTGATGGACGTTGAATGCCCACTTACGAGTCCGTTTATGCGTCGGTTATCCGCGGCCCTCAGTGGGCGCTGGCCAGGAACTCCTGCGCGGCGGCGAGCGCGCGGTTCCGGTCGGCCTCCACCAGGCCGATCCGGGTGCGCCGGTCGAGGATGTCGTCGGCACTCAGCGCGCCCTCGTGAGCAACCGCGAACTCGAATTCCGCACGGGTGACGTCGATTCCGTCGGCTACCTGGTCTGTGGGCCTGCTGCACCGCGCCGACGCGATGACATTGGGCGATTCCGCGCCGTAGCGGGCCACCAGCGAGCCCGGCAGATCGCTGGTTGTCCGCAGCGTCGCAACCGGATTGGCGGCAGCTCCCACCAAAGGCAGGTTCCGGGTCCGGCACGGCTGCGCGGTCATCTCACGTGCCGCCAGGGCGCGGTCGAGGACATCCTCGGCCATGTGCCGGTATTCGGTGAGCTTGCCACCGACGACACTGAACACGCCGTTCGATGACTCGATGACAGCGTGGTCACGGGATAGATCCGATGTCCGGCCCTCTCCCGTGTCAATCAGCGGACGCAATCCCGCGTAGGAGCCCTTGACGTCTGCGGTCGTCAACGCTGTCCCGAGCGCGGTGTTGACCGTGTCGAGCAGGAAGCGGATCTCACCCGGAGTCGGTTCGGGCACATCGGGAATCGGGCCCGGCGCATCCTCGTCGGTCAGTCCGAGATAGACGCGACCGAGCTGTTCGGGCATCGCGAACACGAATCGGTTGACCTCGCCGGGAATCGGAATCGTCAGCGCCGCAGTCGGATTACCGAAGGAGGCGGCGTCGAACACCAGATGCGTTCCCCGGCTCGGCCGCAGCTTGATTGCCGCGTCCACTTCGCCGGCCCATACTCCCGTGGCGTTGATCACCGCGCGCGCCTTCACATCCAGCGATTCGCCGGTGAGTTCATCCACCAACCGGACCGAGGTGCCGCTGGCGGCGGCCGCCGACACGCGGGTCAAGATCCGTGCACCGTTCTGGGCGGCGGTGCGCGCCACGGCGACCACCAACCGGGCATCGTCGATCAGCTGACCGTCATAGGCCAACAGTCCGCCGTCGAGACCTTCCCGCCGAATCGTCGGGACCATCTCCAACGCCTGCGTCACACCAACGCGCCGTGATCGAGGCAGAGTCGACGACTTGGTGCCCGCCAAGATCCGCAACGCATCGCCGGCCACGAAACCTGTTCGAATCAAGGCCCGTTGACCGCGTCCCATCGACGGCAGCAACGGAACGAGCTGCGGCATGGCGCTCACCAGGTGCGGGGCGTTACGGGTCATCAGGATGCCGCGCTCGATGGCGCTGCGCCGCGCGATGCCGACGTTGCCGGTGGCCAGGTACCGCAGCCCGCCGTGCACGAGCTTGGAGCTCCACCGGCTGGTGCCGAATGCCAAGTCGTGCTTTTCGACCAGCACCACGGACAGGCCGCGGCTGGCGGCGTCGAGCGCGATGCCGGTCCCGGTGATGCCGCCGCCGATCACGACGATGTCGACGTGGGCGCCGTCGCCGAGTTCGGCCAGGTCGGCAATTCGGCGGCCGGCGTTGAGGGCGGTGAGGTCACTCATGGGGCGAGGTATCCGTTCAGGGCGTGCGACAGCTCGGCACCCAGGGCGTCGGCGTCGAGGATGGGTTCGACGATCTGGGCGGACTGGATCGCGGACTGGCCGATAAGCAGGACCATCGCCGACAACTGGCGGACATCGCCGGCTCGCACACTGCCGTCGGCCTGGGCTTCCCGCAGTGCGTCGACGAGCAGGTCGATGAGGATCTGCTGGCTGGTGCCCAGCCGTCCGGCGATGTACGTCATCGCCAAGTCCGGGGCTGATCGCAGCACCGAGGTGATCAGTTCGTCGTCCCGTAGGCGACGGGCCACCTCGACAATCCGCTCGACGAGGCCGCTGCGGCCGGGCGCCCTCGGCGCGACGGCGCGCCAAGTACCGGTGATCCGCTCGGTGAGCAGGGACGCCACGATGGTGCGGGTGTCTGGCCAGCGGCGATACACCGTCGGTCGGCTGACACCGGCACGTCGCGCGATTTCGGCGAGCGTAACCCGCTCGACCCCGAAGTCACGGACACAGCTGGCGGCGGCGGCCATGATCCGGTCGCCGATGTCCACCGATTCATCGTTACTGATTGACAGCATCTGTAATACTGTAACGCATGAGCGATGACGCCCGCACCCTTGTTCCCCCGATGGCCTGGAATGCCTGGGGCGACCCCGCAGCGGCCAAGCCCCTCTCCGACGGCATCAAGGCGCTGCTCGAGCAGGCGCTCGGCGTGACCGCGAGTGAGATCCCCGCGCCGTCGATCGATGAGGTGGAGGTGCGCCCGTCGACGTTGCCGGAGGCGCACCGAGATGCGCTCGCAGAGTTTGTCGGGGCCGACTACCTGCGTACCGACGACCACGGCCGGCTGTTGTACGCGGGCGGAAAGTCCACGCTGGACCTGTTGCGCCGCAAGCAAACCCACCAGGATGCACCCGACGCCGTACTACTTCCCGGCACCGAGGACGAGATCGCCACCGTCCTGCGCTATTGCTCTGCGCACGGCATCGCCGTGGTGCCGTTCGGCGGCGGCACCAGCGTGGTCGGCGGACTGGACCCGATCCGCGGCGACTTCACCGCCGTCATCACACTGGACCTGCGCCGACTGAACGCGTTGCACTCGCTGGACCAGACCTCGATGCAGGCCGAACTGGGCGCCGGGGTGACCGGACCGGACGCCGAGCGACTGCTCGGCGAACACGGTTTCTCGCTCGGGCACTTTCCGCAGAGCTTCCGGTTCGCCACGATAGGCGGTTACGCCGCGACCCGGTCCTCGGGGCAGGACTCCGCTGGTTACGGCCGGTTCAACGACATGATCCGGGGGCTTACGGTGGTGACCCCGGTGGGCGTTCTCGACCTCGGCCGGGCGCCGGAAACCGCGGCCGGACCCGATCTTCGGGAGTTGTTCTCCGGTTCCGAGGGTGTCTTCGGTGTGATCACTCGGGTGCGCCTGCGAGTCCATCCGACACCGGAAACGGTGCGCTACGAGGCGTGGTCGTTCCCTGACTTCGCCACCGGCGCAGCCGCACTGCGCGCGGTCACCCAGATCGGCACCGGGCCCACCGTCGTGCGGTTGTCCGATGAAGCCGAGACCGGCGTGAACCTGGCCACCACCGGGAGCATCGGCGAGCAGAGCATCACCGGCGGCTGCCTGGGCATCACGTTGTTCGAAGGGAGCGCCGCACACACCGAGAGCCGACATGCCGAGACCCGCGCGGTCCTGGAGGCCCAGGGCGGCACCTCCCTGGGCGAGGCTCCTGCGCGCGCGTGGGAGCATGGCCGTTTCGACGCACCGTATCTGCGGGACTCACTTCTGGCGGCGGGAGCCTTGTGCGAGACACTGGAGACGGCGACCACATGGTCCAACCTGTCGGCGCTGAAGGCGGCGGTCACCGAGGCGCTGACAACTTCCCTCGCCGAAAGCGGGACACCGGCATTGGTGATGTGCCACATTTCGCATGTGTATCCCACCGGCGCGTCGCTCTACTTCACCGTGGTCGCGGGCCAGCGCGGCGACGTCGCCCAGCAATGGCTTGCGGCCAAAGTCGCTGCCTCTGATGCGATTTCGCGGACCGGCGGCACCATCACCCATCACCATGCCGTCGGCGCGGACCATCGGCCGTGGATGGGCGCGGAGATCGGTGA
The DNA here is from genome assembly GCF_002887815.1 of Mycobacterium sp. ENV421. Taxonomy (GTDB): domain Bacteria; phylum Actinomycetota; class Actinomycetes; order Mycobacteriales; family Mycobacteriaceae; genus Mycobacterium. Next base: position 180,211 of record NZ_PDHO01000002.1, read on the forward strand.
GCTGGGCGCGAAGGTGCTGCGGGCGGTCAAGCAGGCCGTCGACCCGGCGGGAATCCTGAATCCGGGCAAGCTGATTCCATGATCTCTCGCGTCACGGTCCTGACGAATCCCAAGTCCGGTCACGGCAATGCGCCCCACGCCGGGGAATTGGCGGTCGCCCGCTTCCAGGAACTCGGGATCGACGTGACCGGAATCGTCGGGCGTGACGCCGCCCACGCACGTCGGCTGGTCGACGAGGCCCTGACCCGTGACACCGACGCGCTGGTGGTGATCGGCGGCGACGGTGTCATCCGCCTGGCGATCCAGGCGTTGGCGCGCACCGATATTCCGCTCGGCATCGTGCCGGCCGGCACCGGCAACGACCATGCCCGCGAGTACCGGTTGCCGATGGCAGACCCGGTGGCTGCGGTCGACGTGATCGCCGCCGGGCACACCGAGACCGTCGATCTCGGGCACATCAAGGGTGCCGACGAGTCCAGTACGTGGTTCGGCACGGTCGCCGCGACGGGCTTCGACTCGTTGGTCAGCGATCGAGTGAACCGGATGAGCTGGCCGCACGGCCGGATGCGGTACAACGTCGCGCTGGTGGCAGAGATTTCCCAGTTGCGGCCGTTGCCTTTTCGGCTGGTGCTCGACGGCGAGCGCGAGATCGTCGCCGATCTGACGTTGGCCGCGTTCGGCAACACCCGGAGCTACGGCGGCGGCATGCTCATCTGCCCAGGTGCTGATCACTCGGATGGACTTCTGGACATCACGATCGTGCGCGCATCCTCACGCACCAAGCTGATTCGGTTGTTTCCCACGGTGTTCAAAGGCACGCACGTGAACCTCGACGAGGTGAGCACCTACCGGGCCCGCACAATCACGGTCGACTCCCCCGGCATCAACGCCTACGCCGACGGCGACTACGTGTGCCCGCTACCAGCCGAGATTTCGGCGGTGCCCGCTGCTCTCAAACTCATTGTCCCCGAACCCGTCTAGCGTTCCAGCACCTTCGCACACGCGTCGAGGACAGCAGAGAAGTTCCATGGCAGCAGCTTCGCGGTGAGCGCCTCCATCGCCTTGCCGCCGCCACGAACGGGGTGGGTGTAGGTGCTCACCCAATCGACATGAGTGCCCGCACCCTCGGGCGTGAACGTCAGCGTGCCGCCCTCATGGTCGAACGCGGGAACCGATCCGACGATCAGATACGTGTAGCTGTGCGGCGGATCGTAGGCCACGATCTCCTCGCGAAACCACAAGCCGATCGCGAAGCCCGTCCGAATTGCACCCAGACCCGGAGGCGGTGAATCCCGCGCCCACTCGGCCGTGACGATCAGCGGAGCGGTCTTCAAGTTGACCGGGTCGGCCAACCAGGCGAAGACCTTGTCGGGCGGTGCGGCGATCGTCTTCTCGACGTGCAGATGAACCATGCGACTCAGGTTAGGCGTCTGAGTGCGCAGCGAATGACGTGTCATACCCCGGTGGCATACTCGAACACGTGTTCGATAGTGGGTTGAGAACGGCGAGCGATGCGGCGGTGGTGGAGGCCATCGGCGATTTCGCGCGGATCGAGGCACAGAACGCCGCGCGGCGGCTCGCCGCGGTCGCCGAATTGGTCGCGCGCCGGTGCGCCGATGACGAGCACGCGCAGTGGGCCTGCGATGACTGGGATTCCGCCACGGCCGAAGTATCGGCGGCACTGGGTGTCACCGCGGGTCGGGCGTCGAGTGAGATGCTGATGGCGATGTCGCTGCGGCATCGGCTGCCGCGGGTCGCCGAGCTGTTCCTGGCCGGCACGGTGAGCTACCGGGTATGTGAGGCGATCACCGACCGCACCTACCTGATCCAGGACCGAGCGGCCTTGGCGTTGGTGGACAAGACCATTGCCCACGACGCGGTGGGCTGGGGTACGTTGTCGACGCTGAAGCTGCAGCGCGCGATCGACGCCTGGGTAGATCGCTACGATCCGGGAGCGGTGCGTCAGACGCGGGCCCGCAGCCGCGATCGCGAGATCGGCATCGGCCTCCGCGACGCTCGTGATGGCGTGGCCGAGATTTGGGGTCGACTTGGCCTCACCGACGCCGCGGTAGTAGATCGCCGGCTCACCCAGATGGCGCATGAGGTGTGCGAGGACGATCCGCGCACCATCGCCCAGCGCCGCGCTGACGCCATGGGCGCACTGGGCGCCGGAGCCCACCGGCTGGCGTGCCTATGTGGCAACCCGGACTGCCCCGCCGCCGGCGAGGACAGCCGCGCAGCCAGCGTGGTCGTGCACGTGCTCGCCGACGCCGATGTGATTGCCGCCGAAACGGATCCCGCCATGCACGGCGAGAAACCCGATGTGACATCCGAACCTTCACGGGCCGGCGGCGCAGTGCTGACCGGCAACCGGGGCATCGTGCCCGCCTCGCTGCTGGCCGAACTCATCCGCGCCGGCGCCACGGTCCGACACCTGCGTCGGCCCACGGATGCTCCGGAACCGCACTACCGGCCCTCCAACGCTCTGGACGAGTGGATTCGCCTGCGCGACATGACATGCCGGTTCCCGAATTGCGACATGCCCGCCGAGTATTGCGACATCGACCACACCATCGCGTGGCCCTTCGGGCCCACCCACCCATCCAACCTGGCCTGTGCGTGCCGAAAACACCACCTGCTCAAAACCTTCTGGGCCGGCTGGTCAAGCCGTCAACACCCCGACGCCACCATCACCTGGACCTCACCCACCGGACACGCCTACACCACCCGACCCGGCAGCCACCTGCTGATGCCGACCTGGAACACCACCACCGCCACGCTGCCACCGCCGAAAGGCGAACCCCCGCCCACCGTCGGCATCATGATGCCCACCCGACGACAAGCCCGGGCCGCGCAGCGCGCCCACCGCATCACGGCAGAACGCAAACTCAACGACGCCCACGTCACCGAACGCAACCGGCCCCCACCCTTTTAGCCGGGCAAGCGTCACGTACTAGCCGACACCCCTGCTCAGCCAGCTGACCTCGCCGCCGTCACCGCCATCGCGATACGGCTCGAGTGCTTCATCCCAGGCCGTGCCGAGCACCGAGTCCAACTCGGACGCCAGCGTGTCGGCGCCCGATGCCATCAGGGTCCGCAAGCGCATCTCGCCGACCATGATGTCGCCGTTGGCGCTCATCGTGCCGGCCCACAGACCGAGTTGCGGCGTATGGCAGAACCGCTCGCCGTCCACGCCGGCACTGGGATCCTCGGTGACCTCGAACCGCAGGACCGACCACGAGCGCAGCGCGTTCGCCAGCCGGGCACCGGTGCCGACGGGACCAACCCAGTTGGTCACCGCCCGCAGCTGCCCAGGCATCGCCGGCTGTGGGGTCCACTTCAAATTCGCCCTGGCATTCAGGGTCGACGACAGCGCCCACTCGACATGTGGGCACACCGCTGCGGGAGAGGCGTGGATGTACACCACGCCAGTCGTCGCATCGGCGAACTGGTTCGACGCACGCATCACCTTGCTCCTTCGGCTCTACGAGGGACGTCTTCCCCAACGACCTGGTGTGACCGAGTTGCAATAGTGTCGTGCGTGTCTATTGTGCCTTGTGGGGCCTGTGTTGCGCTAGTGCGCTCCGTACACTCTCAGAACTTCATCAGAGATCGCCCGCCAGACCGGTTTGGCCCACTCGTCGAAATCCCGATCCGTGAGCACTACCAGCGACAATGCCAGTTCCGGTTCCACCCAGATGAAGGTGCCGGTCTGGCCGAAATGGCCGAACGTCCGCGGCGAGTTCGCGAAGCCGGTCCAGTGCGGTGACTTTTTGTCCCGAATCTCGAAACCCAGCCCCCAGTCGTTGGGCCGCTGCACCCCGAACCCGGGCAACACCCCGGTCAGGCCCGGGAACTGCACGCTGATCGCCTGCTCGTGCAGTTGCGCCGACACTGTCTTCGGAGCCAGTAGATCCGCCGCGAACGCCTCCAGGTCAGCCACCGTCGACACCGCGCCGTAGCCGGCCGCCTCCGCGCCGCCCTCCAGTCGCGACGCCGTCATGCCGAGCGGCTCGAAGACAGCCTCGGCCAGATACCGGCCGAACTCGATCTCCGAGTTCTGTTCGATCGTCTCGGCCAGCACCTGGAAGCCGTAGTTCGAGTAGACCCGGCGCTTGCCGGGTTCGGCCATCACCTCCGCCGAATGCATCGCCAGCCCCGAGGCGTGCGACAGCAGGTGCCGCACCGTGCTGCCGGGTGGGCCCGCCGGGGTGTCCAGCTCAACCACGCCCTCTTCGATCGCTACTTGCGCTGCGCGCGCCGAGAGCGGCTTGGTCACCGATGCGAGCCGGAATTGGTGCGTGACGTCGCCGTACTCGGCCAGCACCCCGGTCGCGCCAACCACGGCGGCGGCGGCGGCCGAAACCGGCCAGTCAGCAATCGAGTCGAGTGGCGCAGGCACAGCGGTGAGCCTAATGGTCGACAGCTAGTTGACCGGCCGCACGGCCGGCGTCGGCAGCCAAGGCCTCGCCATCGAGCCCAGGGCGCAGCGCCTGCCCCCAACGGGCGACATCGACGGCTCCATGCGCCAAGGACCAGGCCACGATTGCACGACGCCCAGCCTCCTCGACAGACAACGGGGGGTTCGCCGCCTGTATCGCTTCGACAAGACGGCCAAATGCGGACATCGCTGCATCCCGGAGAGCCTCGCCCTCGCCACCTGCGACTTCTGTGGGGAGCGTCCGAAACATCAGGCGGTAGTGCGTCCGATGACTCAGCGCGAACAGCACGTATTGCTCGACCATTTCCTGGAGCCGGTCCTGAGCCGACCCCGGCCCGCTCAGCACCGCACGTTGAACGTCCGACAGTGCGTCGAACCCATCCCTGGCCACAGCGGCCAGAAGCGCGTCCTTGTCGGCGAAGTGGTGGTAGGGCGCGGCCGCGGAGACACCCGCCCGCCTGGCTACTGCCCGGAGGGTGACGCCCGCGGTATCCGATTCCGCTACGAGCTCGAGGGCTGCACCGATGAGGGCACGGCGCAGATCGCCGTGGTGCTGCCCAACAGATCGCGACACCGCTTGAGATTGACAGTGTTAAACATATAGGTCAAGATAAACATCGTTCAACACAGGAAAAGAGAGGCTCATGCGCTACCACGCCAAAGCGGATTTCACCGTCGCAGGTCGCAGCGTGACAGTTCATGCCCTGCACTGCGGAACGGTGACGATCAAGCGCTGCCACGCCACCTGCTGCCTGCCGGAGCGGACACCCAGTCTGCTGCGGTTTCTCGCCATACTGGCCGACCGCCGCTTTGCCGAACCGATGCCGATTTGGTGCTATGCCGTCGAACACCCCGACGGCGTGTTCGTCGTCGATGCCGGCGCGTCTCCGTCGTATAACGACGCCCAGACCTGGCATCGGGATCCGCGCACAGCGGCGTTGATCAGGTCGTTCATCAAGCTCGATGTCTGCACCGGGCAGACCCTGCCCGACCGGCTGGTGGACGCCGGGCTCGCGCCGAGCGCCGTCCGCGGCGTCGTCCTGACGCACCAACACATCGACCACACCGGCACCATCCCCGACTTCCAGACCGACATCTGGACCACCCACGCCGAGGACACTGCCGCCAACCGGATCGGCGCGCTGCACTGGCGCTGGAGGGACAGCTCGACGCGAGTCCGATACGTCGACGTCGAGGGATCACCAGGAGACCTCGGACTCACCGTGGCTCTCACAGGCGACGGCGCCCTGACGGCCGTCCATACCCCAGGGCATACTCCGGGCTCGGTGACCGTCCGACTGCGCACCGATCAGACAGACATCTGGTTCACCGGCGACACAGCTTTCACCGCGGCTGGTATGGATCCAGCCGCGCCGACCGCGGGAATCCACTCCGACATGCGCCAGGTACGGAACCTGCAGGCCCGCCTACGCGACGCAGGCCTGCTCCTTCCGTCTCACGATTCGGGGGTCCCCGATCGCCTCACAGCGGCGTGAGCCCGGTCTCGTGCAGGCCGGCAGCGGCCTCGTCTGCTGCCGCCAGGCCGTCCGCCCCCAACCCGCGGTGCGCCGCGGCCATCCAGCGATAGGCCTCGGCGGCCTGGTGCTGCGAACCGCGCAGCCGGTACTCGCGCAGCGCCGCCCGCAACACGGTCAGTGCCTCGCGATACCGGCCGCGGCGCACCAGCACCGCCCCGCGTAACACCGTGTCGTCGCCGTCGGCCATCTCCAGCTCACGCAGGTAACCCTCAGCCTCATCCACTTCGCCTGCAGCCAAGGCAATCTCGATCCCTCCGCGCAGCAGCCGCGGCAGCTCCCGCGTGGCAGCCGTCGCGATCGCCGCCCGCACCTGGGCTCTCGCGGTGTCCACATCCCCCAGCGCGCAGCGCAATAACGCTTCTCCCGGCTGAGGCACCACGCCGGATTCGAGCGCTCGGGCGTACGCCGCGAACGCCCCATCCACGTCACCGCGGCGGCGCCGAATATCACCGAGCCGGTGGTACGCCTGCCCCATGACCGACGTCCCGGGCTCCAGTGCCATCTCCCGCAGGACCGCCGACCGTTCCGCGGCAAGATCGGCATCGTCACCGAGCGCCGTCAGCACGGCTTCCAGATGGGCCAGCCGGGCAGACACGGCACCCTGCGACGCATCGGCGAGCAGTCCGCGTGCCCGGCGAATCCATGTTTCACCGACGGCCACCTCACCGTTCGACAACCACGCCATGCCGAGCTCGACCGCCTTGCCCGCCGCCGCATTAGGGTCGGTCCGCACCAGCCGTAGGAAGACGAGTTCGCCCATCCGCATCGCCTCGCGGCCGTGCCCCAACCGCCCCGCCGAGGTGGCCATCGCATCGAGATCGTCCAGGGTCAGCGGGCCGACCGCACCGGCCCGGGAAAAGCTCGCATAACTGGTCTCGAAATCGCCGCCGCGGTACGCGGCGCGGGCGGTGACCAGCAGGTCGGACCGGGTTTGACGGATCGCGGTGAACAAGTCTTCACCGTAGCTCCCCAACGGGACACACACGGCGCATTCGGCATCCGCCGCGCTAGTGTTTGGCCCATGAGTCAGACAGTGCGCGGGGTGATCTCCCGGTCGAAGAAGCAGCCCGTCGAGTTGGTGGACATCGTGATCCCCGACCCGGGCCCCGGCGAGGTGGTCGTCGATGTCATCGCCTGCGGCGTCTGCCACACCGATCTGACCTACCGCGAAGGCGGGATCAACGACGAGTACCCGTTCCTGCTCGGCCATGAGGCCGCCGGCACCGTGGAGTCGGTCGGCGCCGGAGTCACCAACGTCGAACCCGGCGACTTCGTGATCCTGAACTGGCGCGCGGTGTGCGGGCAGTGCCGCGCCTGCAAGCGCGGCCGCCCCTGGTACTGCTTCAACACCCACAACGCCGCCCAGAAGATGACGCTGACCGACGGCACCGAACTGACCCCCGCGCTCGGTATCGGCGCCTTCGCCGACAAAACGCTGGTCCACGAAGGACAGTGCACCAAAGTCGATCCCGAGGCCGACCCCGCCGTGGGGGGCCTGCTCGGCTGCGGCGTGATGGCCGGACTCGGCGCGGCGGTCAACACCGGCAACGTCGGCCGCGACGACACCGTCGCGGTCATCGGGTGCGGCGGTGTCGGTGATGCCGCGATCGCAGGCGCCGCTCTGGTCGGCGCGAAGAAGATCATCGCCGTCGACACCGACAACAAGAAGCTGGAGTGGGCGCGCGAGTTCGGCGCCACCCACACCATCAACGCCAAGGATCTCGACCCGGTCGAGACCATCCAGGACCTGACAGACGGCTTCGGCGCCGACGTGGTCATCGACGCCGTCGGGCGCCCGGAAACCTGGAAGCAGGCCTTCTACGCCCGCGATCTCGCGGGAACCGTTGTGTTGGTGGGTGTTCCGACCCCGGATATGCGCCTCGACATGCCCCTGGTGGACTTCTTCTCCCGAGGCGGATCGCTCAAGTCGTCCTGGTACGGCGACTGCCTGCCCGAACGGGACTTCCCCACCCTGATCAGCCTCTACCGCGAGGGCCGCCTGCCGCTGGACAAATTCGTGTCCGAACGCATCGGCCTCGATGCCATCGAAGACGCCTTCCACAAAATGCATGCCGGCGAAGTCCTGCGTTCGGTGGTGATCCTGTGAGCGGCATCGAGCGGGTGGTCACCCACGGCACCTTCGAACTCGACGGCGGCAGTTGGGAAGTCGACAACAACATCTGGATCGTCGGTGACTCCTCCGAGGTCATCGTCATCGACGCCGCCCACAACGCCAAGGCCATCGAAGACGCCGTCGGCAACCGCCACGTGGTCGCGGTGGTGTGCACCCACGGCCACAATGACCACATCACCGTCGCGCCGCAGTTGTCGACCGACCTCGACGCGCCGATTCTGCTGAATCCGGCCGACGACATGCTGTGGCGGATGACGCACGGCGACAAGCAGTTCGACACCCTGGAGGACGGTCAGGTACTCAAGGCCGACGGCATCGAGCTGCACGCGATCGCGACCCCGGGACACTCCCCCGGCTCCACCTGCCTCTACGCCCCGGCCCTGGGCGCGGTGTTCTCCGGCGACACCCTCTTCCAAGGCGGACCCGGCGCGACCGGTCGCTCGTTCTCCGACTTCCCGACCATCCTGGGGTCGATCAAGGACAAGCTCGGCAAGCTGCCCGCCGACACCGTCGTCTACACCGGCCACGGCGACACCACGCGGATCGGCGACGAGCTGGTGAACTACGACGACTGGGTCAAGAACGGCTCCTAAGGAGCCGTCACCGTGCTGCGGGGATCGACGAGGATCTTCGCATGCACCTCAGGGTCGCCCAGCGCGTCGAAGGCCGCCGCAACTCCGTCGAGCCCGACCTTGCCGGTGACCAGAGCGGACGCGTCGAGCTTGCCGTCGGCCAGCATGTGCAGGGTGTCGCGGAATTCCAGTGGCGTGTAGGCGAATACGAACCTGAGGTCGATCTCTTTGGCGTTGGCCATCGACGGCCGCAACTGATCCGTGCCCATGCACACCCCGGCCACCACCACCCGCGAGTTCAACGGGGCCGCGCCGATGATCCCGTCGAGCACACCGGGCACACCAACACATTCAAAGACCACCGGACGCTTGGGCCCCGCCGCGCCCACTGCGTCGGCAACGCGGTAGACGTGCTGCCAGCCGGGTAGCTTCCGCAGCTTCTCCATGGCGCCCATGCCCATCTCATACAGGGCCGTGGCATCGGTCAGGCCCGCCGATCCGGCCTTCTCGTACGGCGACTCCACCCTCGGGTCGACCACGATATGCGCACCACAGCGGGCAGCCAACTCCCGCCGCCCCGCCGAGAAATCGCTGGCGACGATCGTGCTCACCCCCAACGTTTTGAGCTGGCAGATGATACCCAAACCGACTGGCCCGCAACCGATCACAACGGCACTGTCGCGCTTCTTGATCTCGCTTCGGCGAACCGCGTGCAGCGCGACCGCCATCGGCTCGGTGAGCGACGCGATATCCAGGGACAGCCCGTTGGGCACTGCGAAGGTCATCGCCGCCTGCACCAGAACCTGCTCGGCATACCCGCCGGGCGCCAGCGGGGACAGCCCGGTCAAGTGCACGCCGCCGTGGGAACGGACCAGCGGGAAGGACACCACCCGCGTTCCGACCTTGAACGCCTTCGGCGTCTTGCGGCCACGTTCGGCGACCTCCCCGGCGAACTCGTGGCCCATCACCACCGGAGTGTCGCTGCGCATGAAGTGGTGGTAGCCCATCTCCTGCGTATTGCGACTCACCTCGTCGGCATGGTCCTTGGCATGCAGATCCGACCCGCAGATGCCACAGCTGGCGACGTTGAGCACCAGTTGGCCGTCGGCCGGTTCGGGTGCGGGTAGGTCGACCACCGACAGGTTTCCGTGCACACAGCTGACAGCCTTCACGGCGTCCGAGCCTACTCGCCGAGAATCCGGCGCTTCTCCGTGTCGAACTCGGCTTGGGTCAGCGCACCGGAATCCCGCAGTGCCGCGAGAGTTTTCAGCTGCTCGAGGCGCACGCCCTGGTCTGAGGGAGTGTAGTGACCGGTGGGGATGAAGGACTCCGGCGGGGCGTCGGCGACGAAGGCGAACGACGGGTCGGCAACTCGTCGTCTACGCAGGAACAACGAGACGATCAGGTCCACCAGGCCCAGCCCGAACACGCCGGCGAAGACCCACGCCAGGTAACCGGAGCCGCTTTCCTTGCCGAAGGCCAGCCGCGGGTTGATGTAGCCGTTCACCTGGCCCTCGGTGCGGATCTGGTAGGTGCCTGCGGCGGGAATCTCGGCTGTCCAGATGCGGATGTGGGTGTCACTGTTGACCGTCGTCAAGGTGCCGTGATCTTCGGTCAGCACCGGGTCGGGGACACCTGCCGGCGGCACGATGTTCAGTCGCAGGGTGGGCAGCGGGAATCCGCTCGACGGCGAACCGGTCACCGAGGTGTGAAAGCTGATCTGCGCCTGCCCGGCCGGCAGCTGCACCTGACCCGACCCCGGAATGGGCACCTCACCGTAGGCATCGAATTCGTCGAGCACGAAAGCATTGAGCATCATCGTGACGAAGAAGCCGATGGCGCCGACCACCATCATCAGAATCCCCGAGGTCATCAGGATGCGGGACACAGTCTTGGTGCCGGCCATGGCGGAAAGTGTGTCACGCCGCAAGCGCACCGGCCGGACTTCTCCGCCGAATCCGCGACCAGCGACTAACGTCAAGCTTCTGACACAACGGGGAGGTTGCGATGTCCAGGGAGGACGACGGTAAGCCCGCCGGCGGTGTGGTGCGGCGGTTCGCTCTGCGCTACTGGCTGGCCATCATCCTGGTGGTCCTGGCGGCAGTCTTCATCGCCCAGAATCGCGACCGCCAGCGGGTGCACGTCCTGTGGATCACTGTCGAATCGCCGATGTGGCTGTTGCTGACCGCGATGGCGGTCGTGGGTCTTGTGGTGGGGCTGCTGTTGCACCGCCGCCGCAGGAACTGACGTGCGCGAGTCGAGCATCGTGGTGCGCCCGCAGCCGATGGGCAGCCACACCTATACTGAGTCCTCGCGCCTGCAGGCCGCCGGATTACGCACCGCGACAGCACGATTCGAGGCGGCCGCGCGCATCGTCGCGATTCCCCGGGCGCCGCAGCCCATCGCGATCGTCGACTACGGCGCGGCAACGGGGTACAACTCGCTGCTCCCGATCGGCGCGGCGATCAGCGTCATCCGCAAGCGCACCCGCTCCGACCACGCCATCCTGGTGGCCCACACCGACGTGCCGGGAAACGACTTCACCACCTTGTTCAGCACGCTGGCCGACGATCAGGACAGCTATCTGAAGAAGGACTCAGCCACCTACGCCTCGGTGGTGGGCCGCTCGTTCTACAGCCAGATCCTGCCATCGGACAGCATCGCGCTGGGCTGGAGTTCGTGGGCCATTCACTGGCTGCGCCGGGTGCCCGTACCCATCGCCGATCACGTCGAGATCTCCTACAGCGCCGACGAGGAAGCCCGTCGCGCCTACGCCCGCCAAGCCGCCGAGGACTGGCGCGACTTCGTCGCCTTCCGCGGTCGGGAGCTGGCGCCCGGGGGGCGGCTGCTGGTGCTGACCGTCGGCCTCAAGCCGGATGGCACGTCAGGATTCGAAGCCGCCTTCGACGCCATCATGACGGCCCTGCACCAGTTCGTCCGCGACGGCCTGATCACCGCCGAGGAGATGCGTCGGATGTCCATCCCGTCGACGGGCCGCGACGAGAAGGACTTTCGGGCGCCGTTCCACCCGTCCGGGCGATTCGAAGGTCTCTCGATCGAGGACGTGGAGCTGTTCAACGGCGAAGACCGGTTCTGGTCGCAGTTCCAAAGCGAAAAGGACCCCGACGCCTTCGGCGCGAATTGGGCTGATTTCCTTCGCGGTTCGATGTTTCCGACGCTTGCCGCCGCGGTCGACGCCGAGGGGGCGAGCGGTGACCGGCGCAGTGCGCGGCGGCGCGAATTCGTCGACCAGTTGCATTCCGCCCTGGCTGCTCAGCTGGCGGCGGCACCGGCGCGGATGTCCATCCCGCTGGGGCTCGTCGTGCTGGAGAAGCGGCGTCGCTCAGCCTAGGCCGGCGGCTGCACGAAGATCTGCGGCAGACCGGGAATCGTCGGGATCGGCGGAATCGTCGGGATGAAGCGCGGCGGCTGTTGGGGCTGCTGCGTCGGTGGCGCAACAGTCTGTGTCTCGGTCTGCGTCACCGGCGGCGGCGTGGACACCTCGGTGGTGACGACGGTCGTCGTCTGCGTCTCGGTCACCGGCGGCGGTGGCGGCGCCTCGGTCGTGACCGGCGGCGGAGCTGGCGCCTGCTGCACCACGGTCACCGGTGCGGGTGCCTGCTGCACCGCCGTCTGTGGCGCCGGGGCCTGCTGGACTGCCTGGTTCTGCACCGGCGCCGACGTCGGGTCGCCGGTGGGCGCCGGAGCGGGCGCGGCCTGCGGAGTGGTGGTCACGCTCGGGGTGGGGGTCACCGGGTCGGGACTGCTGTCGGCGCTCAGCGCGACCGCCGTTCCCGCGCCGGCCATCAGGATCACCAGCAGCGCGGCGGCGACCACGGGCATCGGGCGCCGGTACCACGCGGGCGTGGCGGCCGCAGTCCCCTCAGGTTCGGGGTCCGGCTCGAAATCCAGTAGCGGACCGGCGACGGGTTGCGGCACCGGGTCGACCGCCGACTCGAGGTCCGGCCCGTCGGGCGCCTCCGACCAGGCCAGCGCGGCACCGGTGGCCGGGCCGGGCGCCGGTTCGAACGGGGCGGCCGGAACGACCGGGGCCGCCGGGGCCAGCGCGGTGGCGCTGTCGTCGGCAGGCCCCCGCGCGGCTCGCAGTGCGCCGCCGATGGCGCCGGTGAGGGCCGGGCGGGCAGTGGTGATCACCGGAACGCGCAGGTGCTCGGACAGGGTCGTGGTGATCACCGGAATGGCCGCGCCGCCGCCGGTCGAGGCCACCGCTGCCAAGTGGCTCGGCCGCACTCCGTTCCTGACCAGGGTGTCCTGCAGGACCGCGACGAAGTCGTTCAGCGCATTGCCCATCGCTCCGTCGAGCTCGGTGCGGGTGAGCCGGACGTCGCCCCGGAAGTTGGGCAGCTCGGCGGGTAAGGCGGTGACCGTGACGGTCGACAGCCGCTCCTTCGCCGCTCGGCACTGGGCCCGCAGCCTGGTCAGCGATCCGATCGCCGATGTGCCGGTGACGTCGAGCGTCCCACCTGCTGACAGTTCCGCGATCACGTGTGCCAGCAGGCCCTGGTCGATCAGGTCGCCGGAGAAGTCGAGGTGCCGCACGGTCGGTGCGATCGGCGCAGAGGTCGCGCCGTCGACGAGGGTGATCGACGTGCCGGTGCCACCGAAATCGCACAACGCGATCACACCGCGGGTCGGCAGCCCGGGATTGGCGGCCAGCGCGGTCAGCGCGGCAGTGGTGTCGGGGATGAGCAGGGGCTCTTCGGCCGCCCACTCGGGAACCTGCCGGATCGCGCGCCGCAACCCGTCGACGGCGGCTTGCCGCCAGTGCGCCGGGTGGGTGATCGCGGCGGCCGGCGGCAGCGGCCGGCCACTCGTGGCGGCGTAGGCCAGTGACCTCAGCGCATCGGCCAGCAAAAGCTCTGCGTGATGCACCGAGCCGTCAGGCGCCACGATCCCGACCGGGTCGCCGACCCGGTCGACGAAGTCGGTGATCACGACGCCGCTGGGCAGCGTCACAACGGCAGGGCCGGTGACGGCGTTATCCGGGGTGACAGCGGCCAGTGTGGTAGCACCGACCGACAGGCCGACCGCCGGCCGTGTTGGGTCTGTCATGTCGTCCAATCCGGGCACCAGCCTGCAACGTGAGCAGGCGGGCTCCTCCAGTCTTCGGATTCATCAAAGATGTCGATCCGAAGCCGCTGGACGTTACTCAGCGAATGGTGCCGCGGCCCGGAATCAGGGGCAGGTCCAGCGGGGTGACCCAGCCCGGGGGCAGGTCATTGACGGCCGGTACGGCGTTGAGCGCGCGCAGCCCGGTGGACAGGCAGCCCGCGGTCGCGGCGTCGCGCCCGGAACCGTCGGTGAACCTGAACGCAGTCTCCTGGAAGATGCTGGGAGTGCCCTGGATGTCGACGCGGTAGACGTCGTCCTGGGTGCCCGACGGCCAATCCGGGGCGGCATCCTGACCGATGCGGTTGACGTGCTCGAGTTGGATGCGGGTCTCGCCCTTGTAGACGCCGTTGATCGTGAAGCGGACCGCCGCGACGTGGCCGGCCGGGATGACGCCCTTGACGGTCTTGCGCTCGGTGGGGGTGACCCACTTGTCCCAGGTGGTGGTGATCTCGTCGAGCTCGATGCCGGCGGCGTAGGCGATCATCGGCACCGTCGCGCCCCAGGCGAACACCAGGATGTCGGAGTTCTGCAGCAGCGGCTTGAACTCCGGTTCGCGGCCGATGCCCATCTCGAACTCGTAGTCACCCTCGTAGTTGGTGTAGTCCAGCAACTCGGAGGCGCGGACCAACGTGATCTGGGAGGTCAGGCCCATCAGCGTCATCGGGAACAGATCGTTGGCGAAGCCGGGGTCGATGCCCGTGGTGAAGCATGACGACTGGCCCGCTTCGCACGCCCGGGTGATGGGGTCGATCCAGTTGGGCGGATTGAGGTGCATCTTCGGCCACACCCACGGCGTCATCGCGGTCGAGCAGACGTCGATGCCGGCCTGCAGGAAGCGGCCGATCAGGTCGATGTTGGCGTCGGCCTGCGCCGCGGTCGGGCCGTAATGCACCAGCGCGTCCGGCTTGAGTGCGATCAGCGCGTCGACATCGTCGGTGGCCGCGATGCCCACGGGGGGGATGCCGCAGATCTCCCCCACGTCGACACCCACCTTGGCCGGGTTGCTGACGCCGACACCGACGAGTTCGAAGTCGGGATGATCCAGCACTTCTGGAATGACCATCCGGCCGACGAAACCCGTACCCCAGATCACCACGCGCTTGGCCATGTACGGAGGCTAGCCCGGTTGTCGCCGGCGTCAGGGCCGTTGTCTCAGTGCGCGGACCCGCGGCTCTTGCGCGGCGCGGCGGACCGGGGCGGCTGCTCCCGCATGTGGTCGCGGACGCGCGTCATGAGGTTGCCCAGGGTGCGGACGTCCTGCGCCGACAGGGTGTCGAACAGCAGTCCGCGCACGACGTCGATGTGGCCGGGAAGGACCTTGTCGAGTCGGCGGCGGCCCGCCTTGGTGATGGTCACGACGGTCGCGCGCTGATCGACGGTGCTGGGCGCACGGGTGATCAGCCCGTCGGCCTCGAGTACTCCGGCCTGATGGGTCAGCCCGCTGCGGCTGTAGACCACGCCGTCGGCCAGTTCGGTCATCGTCAGCGGCCGGCCGGCATCGACGAGCTTGGCCAGGATCTCGAACTGGACGTAGCTCAATCCGCCCTCGGCCTGCAGCTGCTGCTGCACGGCGTACTGCAGCAGGCTCGCCGCTTCGGTGAGCGCGAAGTAGGTGCGCATCTGCGACGGGTGGAGCGCCTCGGCCATTGAACGATCCTACCCGGGAATGTTTCGAACTCGAAGCAAGTTATCGCGTGTGTAACTGCTTCGAGTTCGAAGCAACTAACCGAGGAGACCACCATGAAGGCAGCGTTTTACCACCGGTGCGGCGACAGCGACGTTCTGCAGTACGGGGACATCGAGCGGCCTGCACCCGGCCCCGGCGAGGTCCTGGTGAGGGTCGCCGGGACCTCGTTCAACCCGGTCGATGCCGGGATCCGCGGCGGCTACCTGTCGGACGTCTTTCCGATCACCTTCCCGCACGTGCCGGGTATCGACGTGGCGGGCAGGATCGCCGAACTCGGCTCCGGGGTCAGCGGGTGGCAGGTCGGCGACGCAGTCGTGGGCTTGCTGCCCATGATTGCCCGCGGCGCGGCCGCCGAGTACGTGGTCGCACCGGCCGAGGCACTGGCCGCCGCGCCGGAGTCGGTGCCGCTGGCCGATGCCGCCGCCCTGCCGACCGTCGCTCTCACCGCCTGGCAGGCCTTGTTCGAGGTGGCCGGCCTGACGGCCGGGCAGACGATCCTGATCAACGGCGCGGGCGGAGCGGTCGGCGGCTACGCGGTCCAGCTCGCCAAGCAGGCCGGTGCCGTGGTCACCGCGACCGCGAAAGTGGCTGCAGCCGAACGGCTCCGCGGCTATGGAGCCGACCACCTGATCGGCTACCTCGACTACACGGCCACCCCGGTCGCCGACGGAGCGCCGTTCGACGTGGTGCTCAATCTGATCGGCACGACGGTCGAGGAAACCGAGGCACTGGCGGGCCTGGTGGCCGACGGCGGGCATTACGTCGGCACCATGACCTCGGGGCCGGAGACTCCGCGGCGTGGGTTGCGCAGCCAACGGGTGTTCGTCCGCAGCGACGCAGCCCAACTCGCCGATCTGGTCGGCCGCGTCGATGCCGGACAACTGACGGTCGACGTCGCCGATCGCCGACCACTGGCCGAGATCGCCGCGGTGCACGCCGATGCCGACGCCGGCCGGCTGCCCGGCAAGACGATCCTGACGCCTGCCTAGCCGGAGGTGTTGTCGCGCAGGGCGTAGAGCCGCTCGGCATAGGCGAGGTCGTCACGCCACAGCCGGGTGGCCGCCAGGCGCATGAATGGGGTGATGAGCGGTGCCACGCGCAGCGAGTAATGGAAGCCGGTGCGATCAGATTGTGCGACAACGGCTTCGATCACCGCTGTGCGTGGGCGCCCGTCGCGCCCCGGCCCCATCGGTGTTGCGTGGGTTTCGACGACGCTGCCCGTACCCTCGCCGTCCACGATCCGCATGACGATGGTGCGCGGCTCCGGGGCGGTGAATTCCGCGATCACCGGGACACCGAGACGTCCCATCCGGAATGTCACGGCCACCAGGAATCGGTCGGCGTCCTCGTCGGCGTCGACCGCCGGGGCGCTCAGCACCTCCAATTGAGTGAACGAGTACGGATGGAACCAGGCGCCGTGCCAGGGGTCGAGCCGGTTGGCGATGATGTCCGACGGTTCGCACACGCCGTCCAGGCGGGTCACCGCGGCCAGCCGCGGCCCGCGGGGACGGACCGGGATCACCGGTGCGTCGAGCGGCGCTTCGCCGCCCACCCGGTCCAGCCGGACCCAGACCAGGACTCCGTCGTCGTAGGCGGGCAGCGGCTTCCAGCCGAATTCGCGGCCACCCTCGAGCCGCAGTCCGTGCCATGGGCAGATCAGGCCGCCACACTCCACTTTTCCGGTCGCAAGGTCGGCGCCCAGGTGGGGGCAGGCTGCGGGCCCGACGTGCAAGCGGCGCTGCTGATCCCGCCACGCCACGATGTCGAGTCCACCGACTCGGGTACCGAACGGCCGGTTGGCCCGAATGTCGGTGCTGGCGCCGAAGACATACCAGTTGCCGCTGGGCCGGCCCTCGGCACGGCGCAGCGCGGCGGCGATCAGCGCCGGCTGGGCGTCCTGATAGGTGGGTCGCTGACCCGCCCAGTTCGCTTTCGGGATCACTTGCAGCGGAATCGATTTCATCCGCGACCGGAAGCTCATGACGCACGCCTTTCCCGGCCGGCCAGCCGCCGAAGTAGCGGAGAGCGTCCGTGCACCGGCACGGTGTGCAGGGTGTGCCCGGAGATCCCCCAGCCGGCCAGCAGTTGGTTGGCGGCCGTCCATCCGGTGGTGGCGGCACGCTCCATGAGCGCGACCGGCAGATCGATGCGAATGCCGTCGCCGGCCAGCATCAGGCCGGGGACCGGGGTGTTGACCGTCGGCCGGTTCGCGAAGGAACCCGGGGAGAACAACGGGCAGTCGTCGCGGACCAGCAGTGTCTCCTTGACGATGCCGGCCGCCGCGGTCTCCGGGTAGAGCTGGTGCAGCCGGGCCAGCATGCGCTCACGGACGTCGTCGACGTCAGGCTCCTCACCCACCGAGTACGAATGCACTTCCACGACCGAACCATGATGTGCGCGAGCCCATTCGGCGGCCTGACTTTCGTAGCTGCTGACCACGCTGATGTTGTCGACAGGGTCGAGGCCGCCGGTACCCAGGAAGGCCGGCCGGTCGGAGTTCACCGGACGGTCCAGCCAGAGTCGCTGCACCATGAACGGAGGCGCGGTCTGCATCTGTGCCACGTTGTGACGCCAGCCCTCGTCGCCGAGGCCCGGCGAGGCGGCCACGATTCGTTGCAGGGCAGCGACATCGGTGGCCAGCACCACGCCGTCGGCGTCGGTCGTGGCTCCGGTGGAATCGCCCACCTGCAGCGCCTTGGCGCTGCCGCGGGTCACCGATTCCACCGCCACTCCCCGACGTACCCGAACACCGTGTTCGATCAGATACCGGCCCAACGGTTCCCACAGCGCGGTGTCGAAATTCGACGCGGCGACGTCGAAGACCAATCCCTCACTGGAGCCCAGGAAGTAGATGTGGAACATCGTCGCCAGTTCAGCCGCCGAGAGCCGCTCCGGCCTGGCGAAGAAGCTGCGGGCGAACACCTCGAAGGCGAGGTGGCGGGCGGCGACGGGAAAGTTGATGTCGGTCAGGAAGGTGCCCGCGTCGAGTCCGTCGAGCTGTTCATAGATGTCCGGTACCGACACCGCGGCCAGCGGGGCCGCGGCAACGGCGTTGAGCCGCATCAGGTCCCGCATCCGGAAAGTGGGGCTGCGCAGCGCGAAGGCCAGTGCGTTCCACGGCGGGGCCTTCGGCAGGCCGCGGAAGGTATCGCGCCGGCCTTCGCCGTCGACCAGCGGATAGTCTTCGACCGCTTGCAGCCGCTCGAGCTCGGGATCGGTTCGGCGCAACAACCATCGCAGGTTGTAGTACTGCCGGAAGAACGCGTGGAAGCCGCGATTGTTCGCCACCTGGGAGCCGTCGGGAAGTTGCTCGGTCCAGCCGCCGACCCGCCCGCCCAGATAGTGCTGAGACTCCAGAAGGTCAACGGAGACACCACGTTCGGCCAGGCCGGTGGCAGCCGACAGGCCGGCGATCCCGCCGCCGACCACGACGACGTGTGGAGTCGAGGGCAGCGCGTGGGCGTGCGGCACCCCGGTGATCGCGGGGTGGGCGACGCGGCGCGGGTCGATCATCGCGGTGCGTCCGCCAAGAAGGTGTGCACGATGTCACGCTGCCAGCCGGGCATCGTCTCGCTGTGCACGCCGGCGAAACCCGCTGCCGTCAGCCGTCGCTGGAAGGCAGCCGCCCCGTCGAACGTTTTCACGCTGCGCCACAGGTGCCGATACAGGGTGGCATTGCGGGTCTGCCGCCAGCCGGACGGGATGATGATGCCCCAGCACACCGCGTCCCAGATCGCGGACGCCGCCCGGGAATCACGCACCGAGTACTCGTGCACGGCCAGCGTTCCGCCGGGCCGCAGCATCTCGCGGAACGTCCGCAACTGCGCGTCCGGATCGGCAAGGTTGCGCAACAGGTATGCCGCGAGGATGCCGTCGAACGGACCGTCGACGCCGGCGTCGGCGATCTTCTCGATCGGGCTGTGCACAAAGCGGACCGAATCCGGCCAGGACTTCACACTGGCCTCCGCCAGCATGCCCGCCGACGCGTCGACGGCGACGATCTCGGCATGCGGGGCGGCCTCCAGAAGCGCGGCCGTGGAGGCACCCGTGCCGCAGCCCGCGTCCAGCAGACGCAATCCCCGCCCGCCGCCCGGAATCCGCATCCGTCGCGCGGAGATCCGCAGGTGGTCGTGGTAGCCCGGATTGGCGCCGACCAGTTTGTCGTAGGCGTGCGCGCCGATGTCGAAGGCGCCGGGCACCTCGGCGCGATCCAGGCCGCGGTTGGTTACGGTCATGATAGATCTCCTGGATCATCGCGAAGGGGCCGCTGCTCTACCCATAACAACAGCACAGCGGCGACCATCACCCAACCCAACACGACGTCTTTCATCGAGATGTCCCACGGGAGCAGGTCCTGCCATCCATCAGGCGGCGCCACGGGCGTGGTGGGCCCGGACCAATCCGGACGCGAACACCTGCAGTCGTCGTCCGATGGACACCGAGGCACGCCGGCTGAACACGGCGAAGTCGATGGCTTCGATGCGATCGAGAATCTCCGAGTACAGCGTGAACGCGGTCGTCACGCAGGGCCGCGACTGCGGGGCGAGCAGGGCGATCCCCTTGCGCGCCTGCCGGTACACACCGCGGGCGATGTCGTGCTGGGCGGCCAGCGCGCGACGCACCTTGGGATCGGTGCGGCGGTTCTGGTGGCACCAGGTCAGCACGTCGCGGTCCACGCCGAAGGCGGCGAGCTCGTCGGCGGGTAGATAGATGCGGTCGCGCGCGAGGTCCTCGTCGACGTCCCGCAGGAAGTTGGTCAGCTGGAAGGCATTGCCCAGCGCCTCGGCGTACGGCGCAGCCTCCTCGGCAGGCCCGACGGTGCCGAGGATCGGCAGCATCTGCAGGCCGATGACCGCGGCCGAGCCACGCATGTAGTGGTTCAGCGCGGGACGATCCGGATAGTCGGTGACGGTGAGATCCATCCGCATGGAGGTCAGGAAGTCGTCGAACAGATCACGCGGAATCTGGTAGGTCTGCGCGGTGTGCAGCACGGCGGCCAGCACCGGCTCCGTCTCGTCGCCGTTGAAGAACTTGTCCGACAGCTCGTCGAGGCGCCGCTCACGGTCGGCGGTGCTGGCGTCGATGTCCATGTCGTCGAGGATGTCGTCGGCATAGCGGGCGAACCCGTAGAGGGCGTGCACCGGCGGGCGCTGCGACGGGGCGAGCAGCCGGGTGGCCAGGAAGTAGGTCCGGCCGTGCTGGGCGTTGAGGCGCCGGCAGTAGCGGTAGGACTCGACCAGTCGCGAATCGTCGATGCCTGCGGCATGCAACTCGGTGTGGATCATCGCTACCTGCTTCCCGACCCGACGATAGTGCGTTTGGCGGACGGGTCGTCGACGGCCCCGGTGACGCGGTCGGCGGCCAGCCGCCCGGAGATCATCGCGGTCGGGATGCCGACACCGGGCACGGTCGACCCGCCGGCCAACACGGCGTTGTCGATGCCGCGGACCATGTTGGCCGGCCGGAACGGCCCGGTCTGGGCGAAGGTGTGTGCCAGCGCGAACGGCGAGCCGGCGGCCATGCCCTGCGCGGCCCAGTCGGCGGGGGTGACGACGTCCAGGATCTCGGCATCGTCGGCGAGCCCGGGCATGAGCCGTTCGGCGGCAGTGGCCACCACCTCGCGCGCGTAGCTGTCCCCGGTCGAGCTCCAATCGACCTTGCCCACTTCGAGATTCGGCGCGGGGGCCAGAACATAGAGCAGATCACGGCCGGGCGGCGCGAGACTCGGGTCGCCCGCGGTGGGCCTGGTCACCAGCAGCGACGGGTCGCTCATCAGCGAGCCATCCCGGATGATCTCGTCGAATGTGCGAGCCCATTGATGCCCGAAGCTGATGTTGTGGTGGAGCAGGCGCTCACCGACCGTGGGCACTCCGACGTGCACGACGACTGCGGAGGGCGCGGGCCGCACCTTGATCGGACGCCGCGGTGTGCGGCCGAGAAGCTGATAGGTCAGCGGCAGTTCGGTGGTGAGTACCACAGCGTCACAAGCGATCCGCTCACCGTCGCCGGTCCGCACCGCAGTCACTCGTGAGCCGCTGCGTTCGAGCGCGTCCACGGTCGACCCGTAACGGAACTGCACACCGGCCGCTTCGGCCGCGGCGGCCATCGCCTCGGGAACCGCGCGCATGCCGCCGCGCGGGAAGTACACGCCCGCAACGGTATCCATGTATGCGATCACCGCATAGGCGGCCAGCGCCTGCTGCGGCGGGACACCGGCGTAGAGCGCTTGGAAGGTGAACAGCCGCTGGACGCGCTCGTCGGTGATGAACCGGCCGACCATGCGTTCCCAGCCGCGGAATCCGCCGATCGCGGCCAGCCGGGCCAACTGCGGGGTCAGCAGCGACAGCGGGGAGGAGAAGTTGGACGCGATGAAGCCGTCGAACTCCAACCGGTAGAGCTCGGTGAGCCAGGTACGCAGGCGTTGATAGCCGGCGGCCTGATCCGGGCCGGCGAACTCCTCGATGGCGGCCGTCATCGCTGCGGCGTCGGGGTGTACATCCAGCGAGCGGCCATCGGCGAAGGTGGCCCGGTAGGCGGGGGCGACCTGCACGAGGTCCACATGGTCGGTCATCGACGCACCGACGGCGGCGAACGCGTCCTCGATGATGTCCGGCATCGTCAGCACGGTCGGCCCGGTATCGATGCGGTAGCCGGCGATGTCGGCCTGCCCCATCCGGCCGCCGGGGAACGGGTAACGCTCGACCACGGTGACGGAGCGTCCGCGACCGGCCAATTGCATCGCTGCCGACAGCCCTGACAGGCCCGCACCCACCACCACGACATGATCTGTGGCGCCCGGGACGGTACGCATCTCTCGCTCCTCTCCACGCCGAGGGCTGGGTTCGCCCCGGCCGAGCCCCTAGGCGATACCCCGCCGGATGCACGTGCAATCAACTGGCTGCGGTCTGGCCTCCATTCAATGCGAGTTGCGGTCGCCATGCTGCGGTCACGGGCGTTTGTCACGCACGCGTAATTTTCCTCCCGGGTCTCCGGCGGCAGGTCCCGACCGAGCAGACCGGCACGCACATCGGCGAGTTGGTCCAGGTGGCGGACGTAATGCGGCTTCGGTTTCCCCACCCCGGCCGATTATCGCAGCGACGGCGTTTACCTATCAACGGTTCGGGAAACTCGCATCCCATCATGAGACGACCAGCGGTATTGACCGCTGCCCTCGTAATGATCGGGTTGCTGGCGGCGTGTTCGATGGGCTCGCGGGTCGATCTGGGCGGCGCCTCGGCGGGCAACATCACGGCTGCGATCGCCGGCGAACCAGACCAGCTCGATCCCCAGCGCAGCACCGCGTACTTCTCCTTCGAGGTGCTGGAGAATGTCTTCGACACCCTGGTCGAGCCCGACGAGAACCTCGAGATGCGACCGGCACTCGCCGAATCCTGGGAGGTCTCCCCCGACCAACTCAGCTGGACCTTTCACCTGCGCCCCGGCGTCAGCTGGCACGACGGTTCGCCACTGCGCGCTTCCGATGTCGTCTACTCCTACCGGCGGATCATCGATGAGAAACTCGCCAACGTCGACAAGCTCAGCGCGGTTCGCGACGTGCGCGCACCGGATCCGCAGACGGTCGTCATCGACGTCCGGCACCCCACCCCGAACCTGCTGACGAACCTCGGCGGCTTCAAAGGGATGGCGATCGTGCAGCGTCGCAACGTCGAAAGCGGCCAGATCGCAACGCATCCGGTGGGCACCGGACCGTTCGCCTTCACCGGACGCAAGAGCGGTGACTCGATCACCCTGACCGCGAACAAGAGCTACTGGGGCGGCGCCCCGAAGGTTCCGGGGGTGACGTTCCGGTTCATCTCCGAACCGTCGACGGCGTTGTCGGCACTGCAGGCCGGTGAGATCGACTGGACCGACGCGATTCCGCCGCAGCGTGTCGAGCAGTTGAAGGGCGACGACTCGATCCACTTGGCCGTCACGCCGTCCAACGACTACTGGTATCTGGCGCTCAACGAGGCACGCGCTCCGTGGAATGACGAACGGGTACGGCAGGCCATCGCCTACGGCATCGACCGGGCGTCGATCGTGCAAGCCACCAGCTACGGGACCGCCACTGCGAATCAGCTTGCGATTCCCGCAGGTAACCCGTGGTACACGCCGTACGACCGCTACCGCCACGACGAAGACCGGGCCCGGGATCTTCTCCGGCAGGCCGGGATCGGCAACCAGAAGTTGGACATGCTGGTGACCAGCGAGTACCCGGAGACGGTCACCGCGGCGCAGATCATCGCCGACAACCTCGCGGGGATAGGCATCGACGTCAGCATCCGCACCGTCGACTTCGCGACCTGGCTCGACGAACAGAACAGCGGCCACTTCGACATGCTGATGATGGGGTGGCTCGGCAACATCGATCCCGACGACTTCTACTACGCCCAGCACCACACCGGCGGCTCGAGCAATGCGCAGAAGTTCTCCGATCCGGTTGTCGACCGACTACTGGACGCCGCGCGCGAGGAGACCGACCGTGCGCGCCGCCACGACGAGTACGCCCGCGCCGCGACGATCATCGCCGACAAGGCCAGCTACATCTACCTCTACAACCCCTCGGTCATTCAGGCGTGGTCGACCAGCCTGGCCGGATATGACGCCCGCCGCGACGGGGCCGTGAGGTTTCGCTCGGCCTACCTGACGAGGGGTGGTGCGGCGTGATCGCGTTTCTTCTGCGACGCCTGCTGTACTCGGCGGTGGTGATGTTCGGTGTGCTTGTCGTGGTGTTCGCGTTGGTGCACCTGGTGCCCGGCGACCCGGTGCGCATCGCATTGGGCACCCGCTACACACCGGAGGCCTACCAAGCCCTGCGCTCGGCCAGCGGTCTCGACCGCCCGCTGATCACACAGTTCTTCTCCTACGCCGGCTCGGCGCTGACCGGCGACCTCGGGGTCAGCTTCCGCAACGGCGAACCGGTGACCGCGACACTGCTCGAGCGGCTGCCCGCCACGGTGTCCCTTGCCCTGGTCGGCATCCTGATCGCGCTCCTGATCGCGGTGCCCGCGGGCATCTATTCGGCTCTGCACCGCGGTCGGCCGGGTGACGGAATCATCCGGGTGGCAAGCCAATTCGGTGTCTCGATCCCAGACTTCTGGATGGCGATCCTGCTGATCGGCCTGTTCGCCTCGACCCTGGGCTGGTTGCCCACATCCGGGTACCGGCCGCTGTTGCAGGACCCTGGCGGATGGCTGCGCCACATCGTATTGCCCGGCCTCACGGTCGGATTGGTGGCCGGAGCGATCATGACCCGGTATGTCCGGTCCGCGGTGCTGGAGGTCGCCGAGGCCGGCTACGTGCGAACCGCCCGGTCCAAAGGACTTGCACCCATGGTGATCACGTCGCGGCACATCGTGCGCAACGCGCTGGTTCCGGTGTTGACCATCACCGGTATTCAGCTGGCGACGATCCTCGGCGGCGTGATCGTCGTCGAGGTGGTCTTCGCGTGGCCCGGATTGGGGCGGCTGACCTTCAACGCGGTCGCCGCCCGCGACTATCCGGTGATCCAGGGTGCGGTGCTGCTGATCGCCGCGTTGTTCCTGCTGATCAACCTGATCGTCGACGTGCTGTACGGGGTGGCCGATCCACGGATCCGGCTGTCATGAGAGTGTCGAATTGGCGCTTGCTGCTTGGTAATCCGGTCGCCTTGATCAGTGCGATACTGCTGCTGGCCATCGTCGTCGCGGCCCTCGGCGCACCGTGGTTGGCCCCGTCTGGAGTCAACGATGTGGATGTGCCGAATGCCCTGCAGGCTCCCGGCGGCGCACACTGGTTCGGCACCGACGAGCTCGGCCGCGACATCGCCTCCCGGGTACTGGTCGCGACTCGGGCGTCGCTGGAGGTCGCGGTCGTCAGCGTCGCGTTCGCTCTTGTCGTGGGGGTGAGCATTGGCTTGTTCGCCGGGTACCGGGGCGGCTGGGCGGACACGGTGTTGATGAGATGCGTCGACGTGATGTTCGCGTTCCCGGTTCTGTTGCTGGCGTTGGCGATCGTCGCCGTCCTCGGCCCGGGGCTGACCACCACCATGCTGGCCATCGGCGTGGTGTATACGCCGATCTTCGCCCGGGTTGCCCGGGCCAGCACACTGGGTGTACGAGTGGAACCGTATGTGGCGGTGTCACGTTCGATGGGCAGCCCGCACCGCTACATCCTGGCTCACCACATACTTCCCAACATCGCCGGGCCGCTGATCGTGCAGACGTCGCTGTCGCTGGCGTTCGCGATCCTCTCCGAGGCTGCGCTGTCGTTCCTCGGGCTGGGACTGCAACCGCCGCAGCCGTCCCTGGGCCGGATGATCTTCGACTCGCAGGGGTTCGTCACGCTGGCGTGGTGGGTGGCGGTGTTCCCCGGCGCGGCGATCTTCGTGATCGTGCTGGCGTTCAACCTGCTGGGCGACGGGCTCCGCGACGTCCTGGATCCCAAGCAGCGCACGTCCACCGAAGCCGGGCGGGGCTCATGACTCCCGTGCTCAGTGTGCGCGATCTGCACGTGCGGCTCGGTCGCCGAGAGATCGTGCGGGGCATCTCATTCGATGTCGAGCCTGAGCAGACATTGGGGATTGTCGGCGAATCCGGCTCCGGCAAGACGATGACGGCACTGGCAGCCACCGGTTTGCTGGACACCCCGGGCGCGGTCACAACCGGCTCGAGTCTGCTTGCGCCCAATGATGATTCGCGCACGATTCAGCTGGTGGGTGCGAAACCCCGGGTGCTGCGCAGCGTGCACGGCGGGCGTATCGGCTTCGTGTTCCAGGACCCCGGTACGTCACTCAATCCGCTGCTGACGCTGGAGCGGCAGATCACCGAATCCCTTCAGGCACACAAGAACCTGACCCGGCGCGGTGCCCGGCAGCGCGCCCTCGAACTGCTGGAGGCCGTCGGGCTGCCCGAGGCGGAACGGCGCCTGGACAGTTACCCGCATCAGCTCTCGGGCGGTCAGCGACAACGGGTCATGGTGGCGATCGCGCTGGCCTGCGACCCCGAACTTCTGGTCGCCGACGAACCGACCACTGCCCTGGACGTGACCACGCAGGCGCAGATCGTCGCCCTGATCAAGGATCTGCAGCGCGATTTCGGCGCCGCGGTGGTGTGGATCAGCCACGATCTGGGCCTCGTCGGGCAGGTGGCCGACACCGTCACGGTGCTGCAGGACGGGGTGTCGGTGGAACAGGCACCGATCCTGGACATCTTCGACTCCCCGAGTCATCCCTACACCCGTGAACTGCTCGACGCTCGACCCCTGATCGGCGCCGGCGGGCCACCGCCCGCGCCGGCCGATGCCGCTGTCCTGCTGGACGTCGAGAGGCTTCATGTGCGATTCGGCGGGATCACGGCCGTCGACGACCTCTCATTCCAGATCCGCCGCGGCACCACCCTGGGTCTGGTCGGCGAATCCGGGTCCGGTAAGTCGACGGTGGCCGGTGCCCTGACCGGACTGGTCACCCCCACGTCTGGCACGGCGACGCTGGACGGGGTGGACATTCTCGGGGTGCGCGGCGCGGACGAGAAGGCGCTGCGACGCCGGATCAGCCTGGTGCTGCAGGACCCGTTCGCGGCACTCGACCCGCGCTCCCGCATCGGTTCGGCGATCGCCGAACCCCTTGCTGTGCATCGCATTCGGCGCGGTAAGTCCGCTCGCAGCGCGCGGGTGGCCGAACTGCTGGAGCTGGTCGGCCTACCGGGCGAGTTCGCGTCGCGCTATCCGCATGAACTGTCCGGGGGCCAGCGGCAGCGGGTCAGCATCGCCCGGGCGCTCGCTGCCGAACCGGAACTGGTCATTCTCGACGAGGCAACAGCATCCCTCGACGTCTCGGTCCAGTCCCGGGTTCTGGATCTGCTCGCCGACCTGCAGCGCGACCTCGGACTGACCTACCTGTTCATCTCGCACGACCTGGCGGTCGTGGAACGGATGAGCCACGACGTGCTGGTGCTGCGCGGTGGCGCCACCGTCGAATACCGGCCCGCCGCCGACCTACTCGCGACGCCCGAGCAGGAGTACACCCGCGCCCTCTTGGCGGCCGTACCGCCAGCACGACCGCGCGCAGGCTGACATGCTCGTGGCGTGAAAACACTCGCCGTCATCGAACCCTCCGAGGCGGCCACCGTCGCCGGCTCGGTCGCCACCACCGACAGCGCGGTCGTGGCCGGATCAGTCAGCACCATCAGCAGCGCAGTCGTCGCCGGGTCCATCGCCACCGTCGGCAGCGCGGTGGTCAACGCCTCGATTGCGACGGCGGGCAGCGCCGCCGTCGTCGGATCCATCGCCACCGCGGGCAGCGCCCTCGTTGTCGGCTCGGTGGCCACCTCGGGCAGCGCGCTGATCGCCGGCAGCGTGCTCTCGGTGTTCTCGGTGCGGCTCCGCAAATGCGTGGCGTGCCTGGCGTGCGTCGCATGCCGGGGTTGCACCGCCTGCGTCGGCTGTGTGAGATGCACCGACTGCGTCGGCTGCGTTGGGTGCTACAACTGCTCGGGACTACGCAACGCGAAGGGACTTCGCGACGTACACGCTTGAGCGAAGGGTCGGGTTATGACACAGCTGGACGGAAAGGTCGCCCTGGTGACCGGCGCGTCGTCGGGCCTCGGGGCTGCGACGGCGCAGGTGTTCGCCGAGCGCGGTGCATCGGTCTTCGGCATCGCGCGAGACGCCGAGCGGATGGCGACGGTGTTCGAATCTGTTCCCGGCGGCGCCTATTCGTCGGTCGACATCACCAGCGCACAGGCCTGCCAGGACGCGGTCGCGCAGTGCGTCGAAAAGTTCGGGCGGCTCGACGTGCTGGTGAACGCGGCGGGTTTTCACCAGATGCGGCGCACCACGTCGGTCACCGACGAGGACTGGGATTACGACCTCGCCGTCAACCTGAACGGCCCGTTCTATCTGACCCGCGCGGCGCTGCCGAAGCTGCTGGAGGTGGGCGGCAACATCGTCAATGTCGCCTCGATCGCCGGCATCGAGGGTGAGGTGTATTCAGCTGCGTACTGCGCGGCCAAGCACGGGCTGGTCGGAATGACGAAGGCCCTGGCGATCGAATACACCAAGGAACAGCTGCGGGTGAACGTCATCTGCCCGGGCGGCATGCTCACCCCGCAGGTGACCGAGTTCAAGACCCCCGAGGACGCGGACTGGGATCTGATCATGCGCATCGCCGCTCCCCGCGGGATGATGGCGCCTGCCGATGTGGCGAAGGTGATCGCGTTCCTGGCGAGCGACGATGCGACGACCATCCACGGCGCGGTCTACAACGTCGACAACGGCAAGACGGCGGGCTAACCCGAGGCCTCGAAGTGGCGGCGAATGCCGGCCAGCATCTCCTCGTGGGCGTCAACCGCCTGCCGCACGGTGATACCGAGCAGCGGCCACGGCGCGGTGAACCGGATGCGTTCGGTCAGCCGGGTGCCGACGGGTATCGGATCGAAGGACACCACCGAGTCCAGCCGAACGGCCGGGAACTGGCGGGCCTCGGTGCGAACCGGACCGGACTCAGGAACCTCGAGTCGGGCCGTATAGGTGATCGGAAGGCTCGCGATGCCGAGCGGGATGCGGTCACGAACCCGGTAGACGTGGACGTAGCCGTCGTCGTTGACCGTGTGCGACAGCGTTTCGACAGACACCACCAGCGGGTGCACGTCCTTGATGTTGTTCAGATCGACGTAGTGCGCGCGCACCGCATCGGGTGCGCCGGGCACGTCCTGTGCGACGACCCGGTCGACGGGACCTGCCACGCCGACTACTGGACGGCGACTGCCTGCAGAACGCCGACCTGGTCCGGGCAATAAGTGCCGATCGCAGCGCCGAGGAACTGCAGAGCCTGGCCCTGGGTGGTACCCAGCGGCAGGTTGGTCACCAGGAACTTCGCCGAGGCGTACGCGTCCTTGTCCAGGCCGGTGGCCAGCCGCTTGCAGGTGATCTTGCCGATCCATGCGTTGTAGTCACGAGGCCCGTAGATCCCGAACGTGTGCAACTGATTGGCGAAATCGGTGTCGGGGTCGGCGTGCGACGGCGCGGCCAGCACAATCGGCGCCGCAACGGCCGCAACGGCGGCCATGGCAAGCCTCGTAACGTTCATGGCCAAGATTGTAGGACAGCTAAACACTGCTGCACGAGCCATCCCGCACAATTGGCCGCACGACGGTGAAATCGGCCCTCCGCGGGTGTGACCACAGCCGACTGCGGTCGGCGATGTGACCTCGGGCACGAACGCCGAGGGAGAATCGATTACAGCCGTTACCGGGGGGTATCGTCCGAT
Organism: Mycobacterium sp. ENV421; assembly: GCF_002887815.1. Taxonomy (GTDB): domain Bacteria; phylum Actinomycetota; class Actinomycetes; order Mycobacteriales; family Mycobacteriaceae; genus Mycobacterium. Next base: position 209,961 of record NZ_PDHO01000002.1, read on the forward strand.
CAATTAAGTGAGCTAATCTCTTACGTTAAGTCAGCTAAGCTATCGCGACATACAAGAAATCGGGGTTGAGATGGGACGGACGGCCGCGCTCACGAACGGCGCCGAAGGAGTCACCGCGCTGTCCGTGCCGGCGTCGTAGTTTCGTCGGGAAATCCTATGGTCAAGGCACTCAGGCGGGCGTGGATACCGCTGCTCATCGTGGTTGTGGTCGCCATCGCCGCGTTCGGCGTCGTCCGCCTGCACGGTGTCTTCGGCAAGACCGAGCTCACCCGTCCCGGTAGCGGCCTGGCCAACGACACCAAGCCGTTCAACCCCAAGCAAGTGACCTATCAGATCTTTGGCCCCGAAGGCGCTGTGGCAACCATCAACTATCTCGACCTGGACGCGCAACCGCAGATCGCCCGTGACATCACGCTGCCCTGGTCGTTGACGCTCACCACGACCGCCCCGGCCGCCAGCGCCAACATCGTCGCCCAGGGCGACACCGACACGATCGGGTGCCGCATCCTCGTCGACGGCGTGCTCAAGGACGAGAAGACCTCCACCGGAGTCAATGCCCAGACCTTCTGCCTGGTGAAGTCCGCATGATCGACCTGCAGACCCCGCCCAAGAAGAATCCGTTGATCCCCCGGTTCGTCCGGGCGTTCTCGGTGCCGATCGTCCTGCTGTGGCTGGGCTTGGTCGTCGTCCTCAGTGTCGCGGTTCCCTCGCTGGAACAGGTGAGCCAGGAGCACACGGTCTCGCTGGCTCCCGAGGACGCGCCGTCGATGAAGGCGATGAAGAAGGTTGGCAAGGACTTTCAGGAGTTCGACTCCAACAGCAGTGCGATGGTGCTGCTCGAAAGCGATCACCAGCTGGGCCCCGAGGCGCACCACTACTACGACGGCTTGATGCAGAAGCTGCGGGCGGACACCAAGCACGTCGAGCACATCCAGGACTTCTGGGGTGATCCGCTGACCGCCGCCGGATCCCAGAGCGCGGACGGCAAAGCCGCCTACGTCCAGGTCTACCTGGCAGGCAACCAGGGCGAGGCGCTGGCCAACGAATCGATCGACGCGGTCAGCAAGATCGTCGACGACAATCCCCCGCCCGCGGGGATAAAGGTCTACGTCACCGGACCGACGGCGTTGAGCCACGACCAACACAACGCCGGCGACTCGGCGGTCAAACTGATCGAGGCCATCACGATCGGCGTCATCTTCGTGATGCTGCTGCTGGTCTACCGATCGATCACGACGGTGATCCTCGTGCTCGTGATGGTGTTCACCGAGCTCACCGCGGCCAGGGGGGTCATCGCCTTCCTCGGCCACTACGAACTCATCGGCCTGTCGACGTTCGCGGTGAACCTGCTCGCCACCTTGGCCATCGCCGCCGCGACCGACTACGCGATATTCCTGATCGGCCGTTATCACGAGGCAAGACTGGCCGGTGAGGACCGCGAGACGGCCTTCTACTCCATGTATCACGGCACGTCGCATGTGATCCTGGGTTCGGGCCTGACCATCGCCGGCGCGACATTCTGCCTGCACTTCACCCGGCTGCCGTACTTCCAATCGCTGGGCTTCCCGCTGGCCATAGGCATGCTCGTCGTCGTCATCGCGGCGCTGACCCTCGGCGCGGCCGTCATCTCGATCGGCGGGCGGTTCGGCCTGTTCGAGCCCAAGCGGAAGATGAACACCCGTACCTGGCGACGTGTCGGCGCCGCGGTGGTTCGCTGGCCCGGACCGATCCTGGTCGCCTCGATCGCGCTGTCGTTGATCGGACTGCTGGCGCTGCCGTCGTACAAGACCAATTACAACGATCGCTATTACCTGCCCGGCAGCATCCCCGCCAACCAGGGTTACGCGGCCGCCGACCGGCACTTCCCGCAGGCCCGGATGAATCCCGAGCTCCTGCTGATCGAAACCGACCACGATGTGCGCAACCCGGCCGACATGCTCGTCATCGACCGCATCGCCAAGACCGTCTTCCACATTCCGGGCATCGGTCGGGTGCAGACGATCACGCGCCCACTCGGCACCCCGATCGAGCACACCTCGATCCCGTTCATCATCAGCATGCAGGGCACCAACCAGACGATGAACATGTCCTATCTGCAGGACCGCATGAAGGACATGCTGAAGATGGGTGACGAGCTGCAGGTCACCATCGACACCATGGAGCGCATGCTGGCGCTGACCAAAGAGATGGTCGGGATCACCCACAGCATGGTGGGCAAGACCAAGCAGATGGTGGCCGACACCAACGAAATCCGGGACAACATCTCCGATTTCGACGACTTCTTCCGGCCGATCCGCAATTACCTCTATTGGGAGCCGCACTGCTTCGACATCCCGATCTGCTGGTCGATGCGGTCGATCTTCGACTCCCTCGACGGAATCGACACGCTCAGTGACGATCTCGGGGCATTGGTGGTCGACATGGACAGGCTCGACGTCCTGATGCCCAAGATGCTCGAGGTCATGCCGCCGATGATCGCGACCATGAAGACCATGAAGACCACGATGCTGACCATGCAGTCGACCATGGGTGGGCTGCAGGATCAGATGGACGCCATGCAGCAGAATGCCACGGCATTGGGCCAGGCGTACGACGCCTCGAAGAACGACGACTCCTTCTATCTGCCGCCCGAGGTGTTCGACAACCCGGAGTTCAAGCGCGGCCTGAAGATGTTCGTCTCGCCGGACGGAAAAGCGGTGCGGTTCATCATCTCCCACGAAGGAGATCCCGCGACGCCGGAAGGCATCTCACACATCGACAAGATCAAGAACGCCGCTTTCGAAGCGATCAAGGGCACCCCACTGGAGGGCTCGAGGGTCTATCTCGGCGGCACCGCGTCGGTCTACAAGGACATGCAGGAGGGCGCGAACTACGACCTGATGATCGCCGGTATCGCGGCGCTGTGTCTGATCTTCATCATCATGTTGGTGATCACCCGAAGCGTGGTGGCGGCGGCGGTGATCGTCGGCACGGTGGTGCTGTCGCTCGGTGCGTCGTTCGGGCTGTCAGTCCTACTGTGGCAACACATTCTGGGTCAGCCATTGCACTGGCTGGTCATCGCGATGGCGGTGATCATCCTGTTGGCGGTGGGATCGGACTACAACCTGCTTCTGGTCGCGCGGTTCAAGGAGGAGATCCACGCCGGCCTCAACACCGGCATCATCCGGGCGATGGGCGGCAGTGGATCGGTGGTGACGTCGGCCGGCCTGGTCTTTGCTTTCACGATGGCCTCGATGGCGGTCAGTCCCCTTCGGGTCGGCGGCCAGGTGGGTACGACGATCGCCTTGGGCCTGTTGTTCGACACCTTGGTGATTCGGTCGTTCATGACGCCGTCGATCGCGGCCCTGCTGGGTCGGTGGTTCTGGTGGCCGCAGCGGGTGCGCCAGCGCCCGCTGCCGGAGTCATGGCCGACGCCGCAGGAGGCGGCGGACCGGCGGCCCGCGGACGCGAACGCGCCCGGCGGCTCGACCTGATCAGCGCGGCGAGCTCACCTGGCGAGTCGTCGGCTGTTCGGCACCTGTTCAACCGCCGTTCGCACATCGGTAAGTCCGGCCATGACTTTGCTGTCATCCTTGACGGCAGCCCTGAAGACCGGCCACCGATGAAAGGACTCCGATGTCGCTCGAACTGCGCTGCTTCGCGACGCTGCTGATTGGTGTCGGTACGTCGATTGTGCTGGCCCCGTTGGCTGTTGCCGATCCCCCGAGCATCCCGGAGCCGGGATCGGAGTCGGCCGCCGCGACCATCCGGGACCTCGACGCAGCAGGTTACGACGTGCAGTTGCAGTACGAGAACGGCGCTCCGCTGTCTCCGCTGTCGCAGTGCACAGTGACCGACATCAACACGACGGGATCGGCGGGCAGCCAGGGCCTCGCCTACATCACCATCAACTGCCCCAAGTAGGCTCAGCGCGCCCGCGTTGAAGCGCCTCGACGGTCTCGAGCTCCTCGAGTGCCGTCACCGCCCGCCGCAGACCCTCCAGGGCAATGCCTTCGGACTGCATGCCACCGAGGCCCGCAGTGCCAAGCGCCGAAAGATACGGGTGCACAACGGCTTGCCGGTATCGCGTCCATAATTCGTCACGGTCGAAGTTCGGGCCGCCACGGTCCGTCAGTGCATTCCGATACGTATCGAGTAGGTCGCGCTCCACAGTGCCGCGGTCGGCGACGGGGGTGCCGAGGACGATCGCGTAGGCAAGATCGCGCGACGGATGACCGCGGCGCACCACCTGCCAGTCCAGCAATCCGGCATGTCCGTTGCGGAAGAACGTGTTTCCGGGATGGGAGTCGCCGTGCAAGACGGTGTGCGGGCCGCTGTCGATCAGTTCGGCGACGGCGGGAAAGTTCTCCCAGATATAGCGACCGGCGTGCACGGGTATCGTCGTCGAGCCGGCCAGCCGGCGCGCGGAGGCGCGCATCACCGTGGGTGTGATGAGATTGGCCGGGTCACCGGACGGGGCCAGCAGCCAGCCGAATTGGCCACCGCCACCGGACCTTTGCGGTAACCGGCCCCAGAATGTCGCGTGCAGTCCGGCCAGCGCTTCGACGACTTGAGCCATCTGGTCGGTGGACAGTGGGTGCAGGGTGTCGGGGAATTCGCATGGCGTGCGCGACATGTCCTCCAGCACGATCACATACCGACCCGTCAGCGCGTCGAACGCCGAGCCGTATGACCGCGGAATCCCCGCTCCGAGTTCAGGCGCCAGCTCACGGTAGAACCGGGCCTCGGTCTCCCCGAGTCCGGCCAGCTCCCCCAGCATTCGGATTGCGGCGGTGGCGGCGGTCATCTTCACGAACACCGATGACGGCACGCCGGCGCCGGTGAGGCCGAGACGGGCACGACTCGACGTGCCGGCCGCGCCGTCCAGAACGGCCACCGAGTCGACGGGTCGGCCGATGATCGCGGACAACGCGGCCGGCGTGAGGTCGGCGATCCGGCGCGGAAAGGACCGCCTGCCGCCGAGGGCACCGTCGAGAGCGAGACGCCGCACACCGCGGCCGAGATGGACGCCGAAGCGTGCAGCTGATCGCACCGGTGGACCATACCGCCACCGCGGCGCGCGTAGTTACAAATTGGAGAGGAAGTGTAAACTGCGCGCACAGCCGACATGAAAGGCAAGGCAATTGGGCATCGTGACCACCAGCTCGGAGACGGCCTTCAGCCAATCACCGGAGACGATCTACGACTTCGTCACCAATCCCGCCAACTGGACCAAGACCTACCCCGGCAGCAATTACGTGGGGAAGCTGGACAAGCTACCGCTGGCCGTGGGCGACACGTGGGAAGAGGGCGGGCCCGACGGGGACCGGATCTTCACGTGGCATTTGGCGATCGCCGTGCGACCGAAACTGTGGGTGTTCACGTCGGTGGGCCGGCTGGGCCACGACCGGGAGGGCAATGGCGGAATGGACGGACGGATCACCGTCCAGTACCACTTCACCACGCCCGGCCCGGACATCACGCTGTTCACCCGCACGATGACCATCGAGGCGCCCAAGGACGCGCCGATGCCCGACGGCTTCTTCCGAATCGTCAACCCGGCCAATATCGACCGGTACCACGCCGCTATCGCGCGGGAGCTCAGCCAATCCCGTTGAGTCCGTGGTGGTGATTGCCGCCCGAGTCGGTCGGCGCCGGCGGAGCGATCACCGTCGGGCTGAACTTGTTGGGGTTCGACGGGTTGAGCCCCTTCTCGGTGGGCGTCGCCGACGGGCTCGGTGACGTCGAGGACGTCGTGGTCGAGACCGACGGCGCCGGAGCCGGGTTCTCGTTCTTGCTGCAGGAGGCGACAAACGACGCCATGGCAACGAGTGCGGCACCGCCGACGACCGCAGCGAGACGGGCAGAAACAGAGGGCGAATTCATGAAAATCCTTTACCGAAGGCGGCGATCTCGCCCTCGCCGGGGGCCTTAGATAGGCCTGAATGCCTGTTCAAGCGGAGATCTTGCCACGGACTGCCGGAATTGGCAAACATTCGTGCCGAGGGTGTTGTTTCCTCGCGGCTCCGCGACGCGGGCCGGCGGGTTCGCCGGACCATTCGGCTGTATGCCGTGATCACCCAAGCTGACCGGCTTCTCGTCATTGCATGCCCGGTGATTTTGTTTGCAGACTTGTGACTCCGAGTCCTCCACGAGGTTTGCCGGGTGCGGTACCGTCTTCTCAGTGTTTTCTAAGGGGAAGCAGTAATGGGTTCGACGAATAATGCCTCGGCATATGTGGGCCGCATCGGCGGCCTGGCAGTGGGATTGGGTGTCGGGGTGGCCATCCTCGCCGGCGCCGGCGCGGCGTGGGCGGAGGGGTCCGGGTCGGGCGATTCGGGCTCGTCGTCGCACAGCTCGGCTTCGCACAGCTCGTCCAGCACCGGCTCGTCCGGACCGTCGAAGCCCAAGACCACCGCATCGTCGGCCCGCACGACGAACAAGCTCACCGCGCGCAGCGCCAACAAGGCCCCCCAGGCCGCCGCCACACCAAAGACCAGCGCGGTCGACGCCGCGGCCAAGCCCACCGCACCCAAGATCGTCACCGGGCTGCTCTCCGCAGTCGGCGTGACGACCGGCACCACCGGTGTGGCCACCTCCCAACGTGCGGCCGTCGCCAGCGCGGCGGTGTCGACCGCAGCCGTGCCGACCGCACCCACCACCATCCCGTCGTATCCGGTCGGCTGGGTGACCGGGCAGGCCAACAACGCCTACCCCGGCATCGGATGGCCGCAGACGAACAACACCAAGGGCTTCGGGATCTACGGCACCGACCTCGGCATCATGTGGGAGAACGGGCTGACCGGCAACATCCAGCTGGCGTTCGGCGACACCTTCAGCGCGCCGGGCATGACCGGCGACTGGCGCTCCAATGTGCTGCTGCTCAGCCAGGACAAGAACCTGACCAATGGCCTGACCCTGCTACAGACCGGCTACGCCTACCAGTTCATCCCGCGCAATTCCGGCGTCCTGTTCCCGTTCCTCGGCTCCGAGGTGACGGTCATCCCGACGTCGGCCATCTCGGTGAACAACGAGCAGTACGTCAACTACATGTCGGTCAAGTCCTGGGACACCCCGGGCCGGTGGACCACCAACTACTCGGCGATCTCGATGTACGACCCGGCCACGGACAAGTGGGTGCTGCAGCGGTCGACCATCCGCTCGGCGAGCTGGTTCGGCTCGACGAAGCCCTACGTGCCCGGTAACCAGAACTTCCAGCAGGCGGCGTATGTCCTGCAGCCCGCCGATCAGGTCGCCGAGGGCGACACCCAGTACCTCTACGCATTCGGCACCCCGTCGGGTCGCGCCGGTTCGGCCTATCTGTCGCGGGTCTCGGTCGACGACGTGAACAACCTGGCCAAGTATCAGTACTGGAACGCGACCACGAGCACCTGGGTTACCGGCAAGCCCGTCGCGGCCACGCCGATCATCGGCGATTCCACCCGCTCCGCCGGGCTTTTCGGACCCGTCATCGACTGGGCCAACAACCCCAACGTGCTTGGTGGAATGCTCGGTGGCCTGTTCGGCGCCAAGACGGGTGGCAACGTCAGCGAGATGTCGGTTCAGTACAACGACTATCTGGGCAAGTACGTGATGATGTACGCCGACGGCAACAACAACGTCAAGATGCGCTACGCCGACTCCCCCGAGGATGCATGGTCGGCACCGATCACCGTTGCGACGTCGGCGACGTATCCGGGCCTGTACGCGCCGATGATCCATCCGTGGTCGGGCACCGGAAAGCTGGTCGACAGCAACGGAAATCCCGACGACAGCACGCTGTACTGGAACATGTCGCTGTGGGGCAACTACAACGTCGTGCTGATGAAGACCGACCTGTCCTCGCTGAAGGCCACTCTGGTCTGAGGCCACCCGCCCAACCAACGTCGCCGGTGTGACGTTCGGCGTCGCCCTCTGAGTCCAAAATTCAGACTCTGCTAGTCTCGGTGCTATGCCCATCGACCGCGACCTGATCAGTGCCGAAAACTGTTCGGTCAAGCGAGCACTGGACATCGTCGGCGAGAAGTGGACTCTGTTGGTGCTGCGGGAGGCGTTGTACGGCGCCCGGCGCTTCGAGCGGTTCCAGAGCCGCATCGGCTGTCCCCGTCAGGTTCTCACCGACCGCCTGAATACCCTCGTCGCGGCGGGCGTGTTGCGGAAGGTGCCATATCAGGAGCCCGGCCAGCGGGAGCGTCACGAGTACCGGCTGACCGAGAAGGGCCGCGACCTGCTGCCGGCCGTGATCGCGCTGATGCACTGGGGCGACAAGTGGGAGGCCGACGCGGCCGGTCCACCGGTCGAGGTCGTGCACCGGGAGTGCGGCCATCCCGTCGAACTGGTTCTGCGATGTCGCGACGACCACGCCCCGCTGACCGCCCACGACACCGAGCCGCGGCCGGGTCCCGGCGCCCGCCCAGCCACGACCGGAAGGACGAGTCGATGACCACGACCACCACGCACCCTTTTGACACCGCGATCAGCCTGTCTGACAACGCCAATGGGAGCTATGTCGGCCAGACCACGCCGGACTACGCGAACATGGTGGGCCCGTTCGGTGGAGTGACGGCCGCTGCAATCGTGCGTGCGATCGAGCGGCACCCGGATCGGATCGGCGAACCCGTCGCGCTGACCGTCAACTATCTCGCCGCGGTCACCGACGGCTCCTTCGATGTCGAGGTGCGCGCCGTTCGCACCAACCGGACCAACCAGCACTGGACCGCCGAGGTGACCCAGGAGAACGGCATCACCACGACCGCCACCGCCGTCTTCGGGCTGCGCCGGGATGCTTGGTCCGACACCGAAGCGACCATGCCCGACGCCCCCGATCCCGAAAGCATCGCGCACACAACAGTTCCCGGACCGGTCCCGTGGATGCGCAACTACGACATGCACTACGTCGAGGGAGGGGTGCCGACGGACGCGGCGGAAATTTCGTCGTCGACGACGACGCTGTGGGTGCGACAACGCCCGGTCCGCGGGCTGGATTTCCCGGCGCTGAGCGCGCTCACCGATGTCTTCTACCCGCGCGTGTTCCTGCGCCGCGGCCGGATGCTGCCGGCCGGCACCATCTCGCTGACCACCTACTTCCACGTCGACAGCACCGAACTCACCGAGCAGGGTTCCGACTTCGTTCTGGCCACTGCGCACGCCCAGCGGTTCGCCCGCGGATACTTCGATCAGACCGCGCAGATCTGGGGCCGCACCGGGACCCTGCTGGCCACCAGTCACCAGATCGTCTACTACAAAGACTGAATGGCCGACGATCCCGAACAGCCCGCACCCCGGCGGTGGCCGCACGTGCTGCGGCTCGTGCTGTTCGTCGCGGCCCTGCTGACACTGTTCTACCTCGTTGCGGTGTCCAAGGTCATCGATCCGGCGGGTGTGCGCGCCGCGGTATCGGCGACGGGTCCCGCCGCTCCCCTGGTCTACGTCGTGGTGTCCGCGGGATTGGCCGCCGTGTTCGTTCCGGGCCCGCTGCTGGCCGCAGGCAGTGGCGTGTTGTTCGGCCCGCTGCTGGGCACGTTCGTCACTCTCGGTTCGACGGTCCTGACGGCGGTCATCGCCGCTCTGCTGGGCAGGCGAGCCGGCCGCGACAGCGCCCGGGCTCTGCTCGGCCCCGACTGGTCGCCCCGCATCGACTCACAGATCCAGCGCCGCGGCCTGTGGGCGGTGGTCGGTCAGCGGTTCGTGCCGGGCATCTCCGATGCACTGGCGTCCTACGCATTCGGCGCGTTCGGAATGCCGTTGTGGCAGATGGCGGTTGGAGCATTCGTCGGATCTGCGCCACGCGCATTCGTGTATACCGCCTTGGGCGCGTCGATTTCGGACCTGTCGTCGCCGCTGGGCTATACCGCGATCGCGGTGTGGTGCATCACCGCGATCATCGGGGCGTTCGCCGCCCATCGCGGGTATCGCGGCTGGCGTGGGCGGCGCGAGGGTGGGCCCCTCCCCGGGGGTGAGGAGAGACCCACTCCCGATTAGCGGCCGCTGTGTCCGCGGCCACCCGCCTTGTGCGGCCCCTTGGCCCCGCCGGCCGAGTTGGACTTACCGTCGCCGCTCTTACCCGCCGAAGCCGATGCCGCCTTGTGCCGCACCGCTTTTGCCGCAGTCTGGGGCGCGGCGTGCGTGGCCGATTCTTCGGCCTTGGCCGGCCCCTCGGCCGTGGCCGCCGCCACTGGGGTCGGCTTGTCGGCTGCTGCGGCCGATGCCGCGGGTAGGGCTTTGACCGCGGCAGCAGTCGTTGTGGCCGGCGGCTTGAGCGCGGTGGCGATCTGATGCGCCAGCGTCTGAAGGGTGTTGATCGGACCGCCCAGTTTGATGAAGAAGTTGCCGCTCGCATCGAACACCACGCCCGCCTGGCTCAGAAGTCCACCGGCGAACACCGTGATACCGCCGCCGACCAGCGGGCCGAGATCCGGACCGTACCCACCGTTGAGGACGCCGTCGATGATGGTCGCCGGGCCGGTGAGGATCGCGTTGGCGATCTGCTGCGCGTCACCGGTGCGGGTCGCGTCGATGACGTTCTGGATCGCGGTACCGGACGCGGCCAGACCCTCGATGACTGGGCTGAGCAGGCCGACGGCAATCATCGCGTCGCCGACGGGGTCGGCGAAGACCTTGGCGACGTTGATGAGATTCTGGACGGGCTGGGTGTAAAACTTCTCAAGGGCAGGCAGCAAGTTGATGATCGGCTGCGCCGCCGCCAGCGGAACGAACAGCAGTGCGTTGGTGGCGGTTTCGACATCGCCGGCCGCGAGCGCGGTCAACGCGATCCGCAGCGAATCCGGAGCCGTCTTCGTCAGCGCTGTGAACAACTCGCTGCCGCTGGCGCCCAGCGCCGTGCCGAGGCCGGTGAAGCTCGCCACCTGATTGGCCACGATCTGCTTGAGCACCTCACCGGGATCGGCGGCGTCGACGAGGGCTTGCAGGTTGGCGGTCGCGGTTGCGAATACCTGCTTGTAGGTGTCGATGGGGCTGACCGCAGCCGCGAGCGTCGTTGCGTCCAGGTGGATTGCGGGCAGATGGAGATCCGGCACCGGTGGGGCGATCGGCGAGGCGGCGATGACGCCGGCGCCGAGCAGCGCCACACTCGCCATGACGGAGGAACGAACAGCACGTTGCATGAGGAATCCCGAGATGTTGAGGTTGTACTGACATTCGGGAACCTACTGCCGGGTAAGTTTGGCTGACCATCGCACAAATTGATGAGATCGTCAGCGGGAGCCGGCCGGGCTGTGCCTACGGAATCAGTTGCGTCGAATCGCCTTGGAATTCATCACGTTGGCGAGCTGCACCCGCGAACGAACCCCCATCTTGCGGAACACCGCACGTAGATGGGTGTTCACCGTATGGACCGACACGCCAAGAGTGGACGCCACGGATTGGTTGGTGTGACCCTCACTCACCAGCTGGGCGACCCGCTCCTCGGCCTTCGTCAGGCTCTCCCCGCTGCCGGTGGGTGCACCGGCCCTGCTCAAGTTGCGCTCCACACCGGGCAGATAGAAGTTCGCGCCGAGCTCGGCATAGAGGTCCCACGCTTCGGACAGCGCCGCCACCGCGGTGTGTCGGTCGCCCTGGTCGACCAGTACGGCACCGTAGTCGGCCAGCGCCCCCGCCAACAAGAACGAGCGCGGTGACTCACGAAGGATCTTGACCGCGCTGCGTAGCGTCCCCGCGTCGCCGGTGACGAATCCCTCGACTTGCAGCGCCACGCCCTCGAAGCTGGCGACGCCGGGGTTGCGTTCGGCAGCGGTCCTCGCCCGTTCGACTGTCTGCCAGGCGAATTCGTCGTCGGCAGCGGCGACGGCGATACCCGCTTGCACACGGAGCAGCTCGGGGCTCCTCGGCCACCACGACCTCGACTGCGCCAATGAGTCCATCAGCGGCTTGAGGATTCGCACACTGTCCTCGAATCGGCCTTCGGCTCCGGCTATCCGCCCTTTGATCAACAACGTCGGAGCCTTGCGGAAGGCGTCGTCAGCCTGCCTGGTTTCCTCGGCAGGCCGAAGCCGTTCCCGGGCCAGCGCCAGGTCACCGCGGATCACCGCGACGACACTGCCGATCAGCCAGGCCTCGAATTTGTGGACGTAGGTGCCCATTTCGTCGCAGAGGCGGACCATCGTCATGGCGCCGGCTTCGGCCTCGGCGAAGCGTCCGAGCTTGAAGTCCTGCAGGAGTTGGGCGAACACGAGCGACGGCAGACTATGGTCGTGGCGCTGATGTACCCGAGCGAGCAGTTCCTCGGCCTCCTCGAAGCGGTCGAGTTGCTGTAACGCCAGGACCTCACCGGCCAGGTAGGTCGTCCCGCCCAGGGCGCGCAGTGCGCGAAAATGTCTGCGGGCCGACCCGTGCCGGCCCTCGGCGGTGTCGGCCTCGGCGAGGGCCTCGAGGGCCAGGAGTTGAGTTCGCTCATCGCCCAGTGCGCGCCCGCGGGCCAGCGCTGCCTCGGCGGCTTCGGTGGCCGCCATGGCCGTCCCGGCGCGGGTGAGCATCAAAGCCTCGACCGCGCCGAGGCGGGCCTGTAGTCGCGACGACGCCGGAGGACGGCCCTGCACCTCGACGATTCGGCGATCGATCTCGCCGAGCTGGCCCATCAGCCAAAGCGCCTGGGCGGCAAGCGATTGCAGGCGAGCCCGCGCCTCGGTGTCGGATGTCTCCATCAGTAGCGAATCGATGATCGTGACAGCGTCGTTGCCGCGCTGCGCGCGAATCAGAACTTCGGCGCACTGTTCGCCGATCTCCAGACGCCGCGGATCCTCGGCATCGAGCAATCCGAATGCCTCGACGATCAGTGGCGCGGCAACCGCGGGCATGGTCAGCGACGTCTGCGCGGCGGCACCACGGAGGATGTCCACCGCCTCGTAATCACCCGAGCGGGCGCCGGCGCGGGCGTGCGGCGCTGCCGCGACCACGCCCTTGCCCGATGCCACCAGATATCTGGCGCACCGCAGGTGCAGAGCGCGGCGAACCGCTGCGGGCACGGTCTCGTAGACCGCTTCCCGGATCAGGTCGTGGGCGAACGCGATGTGGTCGCGATCCTCGGCCAGCAGGCCGCGCCCGTGCGCTTCGCGCCGCTGCGCCGTGATCGCCACCACGGACGGGCCGCCGAGCAACTCGGCGGCGTCGGAGAGGTCGAGCGGCCGGCCCCAGACGGCCGCGAGTTCGACCAGCTCGGCGGTGCCTGGATGGAGCGAACGCAGGCGGCTGGCGATCGCGTCGGCGAACGCCGGCGGGATGTCGTCGGTCTCCGCCCCGGCACTGCGAGCCGCGGCAACTCCCGACAACAGCTGCACCGCCAGAAAAGGGTTGCCGCCCAACGCATGTAGGCGTCGATGTGTAAGCCCCTCGGCGGGGCCACCCAGGTAGTCGCGCGCCAGTGCATCCAGCTCGGCATCGGTCAGCGGCCCCAGCACCACGTCGTGCCGGTCGATGTCGTCGAGCGCACCGGCGGGCTCGGTACCGACGTCACGGCTGGCAGTCAGCCAGACCACCGGCGCTTCGGCGAGACGGGCCGGCAATGTCTCGAGGGCGAATCGGGTTACCGGGTCCGCCCACTGAGCGTCGTCGACGACGATCAGAACGGGGCTTCGGGCCGAGATCTCGGCAAGCAGCGAAGCGATGCGGTCGATGAGCCACACCGGCTGGTGATGAAGCGGCGCGAGACCCGCGAAGGTGTCGGCGTCCAGCAACGGCTTCGAGCCGGACCGCAACGCGACCAGCAGGGGGGCGCATGCCGAGATCTGATCCAGTTCCTCGGCCTTGCCGAAACCGACGGCGAAACCGGCCGCGGCCGCGTGCCGCGCGACCGCGTGCAGCATCGTGCTCTTGCCGATGCCAGGCTCGCCGCGCAGCCGGATCACACAGCCTTGCCGCACGTCACGGGTCCGCCGCAGCAACGTCGCCACGGCAGCCAGTTCGGCGTTCCGGCCTCTCAGGACGGGTCGTGCCATCGACGGCCCGACCCGGTGCAACTAGTCATTTCTGTTAACAACTCCCGACAAGCCGCATCGCATCCCGCGCCACGGAATACTGGCTCACATGGCTGATCGCAACGTCCTGGGCGGCCCACTCGAACCGTGCGGAACCGATCCGATGACGGGTTTTTACCGAGACGGCTGTTGTTCGACCGGCCCGGAGGACGCCGGCCGGCACACCATCTGCGCGGTGGTGACCGCCGAGTTCCTCGCCCATCAGCGCTCCATAGGCAACGATCTGTCCACCCCGATGCCGCAGTATCGATTCCCCGGCCTGACGCCCGGCGACCGGTGGTGTGTCACAGCGCTGAACTGGCTGCGGGCCCACACCGACGGGCACGCCGCGCCCGTGGTGCTGGCCTGCACTCACGAGCGGACCCTGGATGTGGTGCCGCTGGAGACTCTGCAGGAGTACGCCGTCGACGTGCCCGACGATCTGGGGGCGCTGTAGCGCGCGTGCGCCCTTGTATGCCGGCGGGTCACTCCCAGCGCGCCTGGAACGCCGTTACCGACCTCACACAGGAAGCCCGCAGTCTGGTATGACTATCTAAGTATTTTTGCCGCACGGGAGGATTAGCACCGAGGTGCCCAGCTGGGGCGTTGAGCCGAAGGGGGCCTGGTGAGCACCCCCATCGAAGAACGCGTGGTCCACACCGAGCCGCCGCAGCGCGCGGCGCTGGCCAAGTGGATCCGCCGCCTGGCCGTGCCGATCATCCTTGGCTGGCTCGGGCTGATCGTGGTGCTGAACGTCTCGGTTCCACAGCTGGAAGAAGTCGGCAAGCTGCGAGCGGTGTCGATGTCGCCGAAAGAGGCGCCGTCGGTCATCGCGATGATGCGCTCAGGCAAGGTCTTCGAGGAGTCCGACTCCGACAGTTCGGCGATGATCGTGCTGGAAGGCGACCAGCCCCTCGGCGATGACGCGCACCGCTTCTACAACGAGATGATCACCGCGCTGCGGGCCGACACCACGCACGTGCAGCACATCCAGGACTTCTGGGGCGATCCGCTCACCGAAGCCGGGGCGTTGAGCGCCGACTCGAAGGCCGTCTACGTGCAGGTGGCGCTCGCCGGAAACATGGGCGAGACGCTGGGCAACGATTCGGTGGAGGCAGTCCAGAAGATCGTCAAGGGCTTGTCACCGCCGCCGGGCGTCAAGGTCTTCGTGACCGGCGGCCCCGCATTGCAGGCCGACCAGCAGCATGCCGGTGACAAGAGCATCCGGATCATCGAGATGACCACCATCGGCGTGATCGTCATCATGCTGCTGTTCTTCTACCGATCGTTCATCACGGTCGGGCTGGTCCTGGTGATGCTGATCCTGGGCCTGACGGTGACCCGTGGCGCCGTCGCCTTCCTCGGCTATCACAACCTCATAGGCCTATCGCCGTTCGCGACCCAGCTGTTGGTGACGTTGGCGATAGCAGCGACAACGGACTACGCGATCTTCCTGATCGGGCGATATCAAGAGGCCAGATCGGTCGGCGAAAGCCGCGAGGACGCCTACTACACGATGTACCACGGCACCGCGCACGTGGTGCTCGGTTCGGGCATGACGATCGCCGGCGCGACGTTCTGCCTGTCCTTCACCCGATTGCCGTACTTCAAGTCGCTCGGTGTTCCGCTGGCCGTCGGCATGGTGGTCGCAGTGGTGTCGGCGTTGACGCTGGGCGCGGCCATCGTCACGGTGGCCAGCCGGTTCGGGCTGCTCGAACCCAAGCGGGCGATGCGGATTCGATTCTGGCGCCGCCTCGGTGCGGCCGTGGTGCGCTGGCCCGCGGCCATCTTGTTCTCGACGGTGATGATCGCGCTGATCGGGTTGATCACGCTGCCGGGTTACCAGCCGAACTACAACGACCGGAAGTATCTGCCTGCCGACCTGCCTGCAAACGAGGGCTTCGCCGCCGCCGAGCGGCACTTCCCCATCGCTCGGATGAACCCCGAGATGCTGCTGTTGGAAACCGACCAGGACGTGCGCAACTCGGCCGATTTCCTGGTGATCGAGAAGATCAGCAAGGCGATCGCCAAGGTGCCCGGCATCGGCCGGGTTCAGTCGATCACCCGCCCTGCCGGTAAACCGTTGAAATACAGCACCATTCCGTCCCAGATGAGCATGGGTAGCACCAGTCAGACGATGAACCGGTCATACATGCAGGACCGGATGGCCGACATGCTGGTGCAGGGTCAGGACATGCAGAACACCATCAACACGATGACGCAGATGATCGGGTTGATGCAGGAATTGAGCGGCGTCACTCACGACATGGTGGGCAAGACCGACAAGACCGCCCAGGATATCGCCGAGCTCCGAGACCACATTTCCGACTTCGACGACTTCTTCCGCCCGATCCGCAGCTACCTGTACTGGGAGCCGCACTGCTACGACATCCCGCTGTGCTGGTCGACTCGATCGGTCTTCGACACTCTCGACGGCGTGGACAAGATGACCGACGACATCCAGCAGCTGTTGCCGGACATGCATGCGCTCGATGCCGTCATGCCGCAGATGATTCCGCTGATGAACTCGTCAATCGAGTCGATGAAGCGGATGCGCATCATGATGCTGACCCAGCAGGCCACCCAGGCCGGCCAGCAGGATCAGCAGGCCGCCTTGAGCGAAAACCAGGCGGCGATGGGTGCCGCCTTCAATGATTCGCTGAACGACGACACGTTCTACCTGCCGCCGGAGATCTTCGACAACGACGAATTCAAGCGCGGCATAAAGAATTTCATCTCCCCGAACGGCCACGCCGTCCGGTTCATCATCTCCCATGAGGACGACCCGCTCTCGGCTGACGGCATCAACCGCATCGACGCCATCAAGAACGCCGTCTTCGAAGCCATCAAAGGCACCCCCCTGGAAGGTTCGAAGGTCTACCTCGGTGGCACCGCATCGGCCTTCAAGGACATGCAGGAAGGCAACAAGTACGACCTGTTGATCGCCGGTGTGGCGGCACTGTCGCTGATCTTCATCATCATGCTGCTGATCACCCGGGCCATTGTGGCCGCGGCGGTGATCGTCGGCACCGTCGTGCTATCGCTCGGAGCGTCGTTCGGGCTTTCGGTGCTGCTGTGGCAGCACATCCTGGGTATCGAGCTGCAGTTCATGGTCATGGCGATGGCCGTGATCATCTTGTTGGCCGTCGGCGCCGACTACAACCTGCTGCTGGTCGCCCGGATGAAAGAAGAGATACCGGCCGGCATCAACACCGGCATCATCCGCGCGATGGGCGGCAGCGGATCGGTGGTCACCGCGGCCGGCCTGGTGTTTGCCTTCACCATGATCTCGATGTCGGTGAGCGCCATGGTGGTGGTGGCTCAGGTGGGCACGACGATCGGACTGGGCCTGCTGTTCGACACCCTGGTGGTGCGGGCATTCATGACGCCGGCGATCGCAGCGTTGATGGGGCCGTGGTTCTGGTGGCCGCAAATCGTACGGCCCAAACCGCTGTCGAAACGTCCGCACGGTCAATTGCTGCGCTAGCTGTCGCCGGTTCTGCTATGACTGGACGCCGTGGGGACTCAGACCGAGGTACCGCACCGGCGGGGTGAGGCCTCCGTCGAGCCGAAACCCGGGGTGGCCCGCTGGATCCGGCGCCTGGCGATACCGATCATCCTCGGCTGGCTCGCTGTCATCGGCGCGCTGACCATCTTCGTGCCCCCATTAGACGTCGTCGGTGAGATGCGGGCGGTGTCGTTGTCGCCGAAGGAATCCCCGTCGGTGATCGCCCTGATGCGCAGCGGCCAGGTTTTCGAGGAGTCCGATTCCGACAACGCCGTGATGATCGTCCTGGAGGGGCAGCGCCCCCTCGACGCGGCGGCCCGCGAGTATTACGACGAGCTGATCACCACGCTGCGCGCGGACACCACGCACGTGCAGCACATTCAAGACTTCTGGGGCGATCCGCTCACCGAGTCCGGCGCGCTCAGCTCCGACGGGAAAGCCGTCTACGTGCAGGTGGCACTCGCCGGAAACATGGGCGAGTCGCTGGGCAACGCGTCGGTCGCGGCGGTCCAGAAGATCGTGAAAGACCTGCCTGCGCCGCCGGGCGTCAAGACATTCGTGACCGGCGGCTCGGCCATGCAGACCGACCAACAGAAAGAAGGCGGCCGCAGCATCCAGGTGGTGAAGATCGCCACCGTCGCCGTCATCATCTGCATGCTGCTGTTCTTCTACCGGTCGATCACCACGGTAGGAATCGTCCTGGTGATGCTCGTCATGGGGCTGTCGGTGACCCAGGGCGCAGTGGCATTCCTGGCCTATCACAACCTGATTGGCTTGACGACGTTCGTCACGCAGATCCTGGTACCGCTGGCGCTCGCCGCGACGACAGACTATGCCATCTTCCTCATCGGCCGTTACCAAGAAGCCCGCGTGGCCGGGCAGGACCGAGAGTCGGCCTATTACACCATGTTTCGGGGTACCGCGCATGTGGTGTTGGCGTCCGGCATGACGATTGCCGGCGCGACGTGCTGCCTGACGTTCACCCGGCTGCCGTACTTCCACACGCTGGGCATCCCGCTTGCCGTCGGCATGGTGGTGGCGGTGTTCTCCGCGCTGACACTCGGGCCGTCGATCGTGACGGTGGCCAGCCGGTTCGGGCTGCTGGAATCCAAGCGGGCGATGCGAATTCGGTTCTGGCGCAGGATCGGTGCGGTGGTGGTGCGCTGGCCGGGGTGGGTGCTGTTTCTCACCGTGTTCATCGCGTTGATCGGGCTGATCGCACTGCCCGGCTACCGGCCCAACTACGACGACCGCAAATACCTGCCCGCCGACCTGCCGGCCAACGAGGGTTTCGCGGCAGCTGAGCGGCACTTCCCCGTCGCCCGGATGAACCCGGAACTGTTGCTCGTCGAGACCGATCAAGACCTGCGCAACCCGGCCGACTTCCTGGTACTCGAGCGGATCGCCAAGGCCGTCACGAAGGTTCCCGGCATCGGCCGGGTGCAGTCCATTACGCGACCCGACGGAAAACCGTTGAAATACAGCACCATTCCGGCTCAGATGAGTATCAGCGGCTCGGTGCAGACGTTGAACCGGTCCTACCTGGAAGACCGCATGGCCGACATGCTGGTGCAGGGTCAGGACATGCAGAACACCATCAACACGATGACCCAGATGATCGGTTTGATGGAGCAACTCAGCGCCACCACGCACGACATGGTCGGCAAGACCGACAAGACCGCCCAGGATATCGCCGAGCTCCGGGATCACATCTCCGACTTCGACGACTTCTTCCGCCCGATCCGCAGCTACCTGTACTGGGAGCCGCACTGCTTCGACATTCCGATGTGCTGGGCGGTTCGGTCGACCTTCGAGGCTCTCGACGGCGTCGACACCATGACCGACGACATCGCGCGGTTGGTACCCGATCTCCGCGACCTAGATTCCATTATGCCGCAGATGATTCCGCTGATGCGCTCGTCCATCGAGTCGATGAAGCGGATGCGCATCATGATGCTGACGCTGCAGTCCACCCAGTCCGGCATGCAGGATCAGATCGCCGCGTTGAACGACGGCTCGTCGGCCATGGCTGCCGCATTCAACGACTCCCTGAACGACGACACGTTCTACGCGCCGCCGGAGATCTTCGACAATGACGAGATCAAGCGCGGCATGAGGAACTTCATCTCCCCCAATGGTCATGCGGCCCGGTTCATCATCTCCCACGAGCAGGACCCGATGTCGGCCGAGGGCATCCGCCGGATCGACGCCATCAAGAACGCCGTCTTCGAAGCCATCAAGGGCACGCCCCTGGAGGGTTCGAAGGTCTATCTCGGCGGTACCGCTTCGGCGTTCAAGGATATGGAGGAAGGCAACTCCTACGACCTGCTGATCGCCGGACTGGCGGCGCTGTCGCTGATCTTCATCATCATGCTGCTGATCACCCGGGCTCTGGTCGCGGCGGCCGTGATCGTCGGCACCGTGGTGCTGTCACTCGGCGCGTCCTACGGATTGTCGATCTTGCTCTGGCAGCACATCCTCGGGATGCCGCTGCAGTTCATCGTGATCGCGATGGCGGTCATCATCCTGTTGGCGGTCGGCGCCGACTACAACCTGCTGCTGGTCGCCCGGATGAAAGAAGAGATACCGGCCGGCATCAACACCGGCATCATCCGCGCGATGGGCGGCAGCGGATCGGTGGTCACCGCGGCCGGCCTGGTGTTCGCCTTCACCATGATGGCGATGTCCGTCAGCAGCATGAAAGTCATCGCGCAGGTCGGCACGACGATCGGACTCGGCCTGATGTTCGACACCCTGGTGATCCGGGCATTCATGACGCCGGCGATCGCGGCACTGCTCGGCCGGTGGTTCTGGTGGCCGCGCGTCGTGCGATCACGGCCGCTGTCCACGCGGCCGAGTGGTCAGTTGCTGCGGTAGCGGCTGTCGCGAGCGTGCGGTTTCGTACGCAACACGCCGCCGCAGGCGTATCGAAGCGCACACTCGACAGGGTAAGAGGTGTGGCCACCGAGGCCTCTGAGACACGTGTGACGTACCTTTTCAGGCGGCCGTCCGACACCCCGGAGATGGCGTCGTCCGATGTCCCCGCGATCGCCTATCTTGGACCGTCCAACCAACTTCATCGAGGGGGAAACAGCGTGGAGGACGAGACCGGCTTGTCAGCCGTCGACCTCCTCGACATCAACCGCGAGATCCAGGGCTCCCCCACGATCCGGCTGCTGGCCGCGCTCAACCTGGGGGGTTACGCCACCCTGATGGAGCGCCACCTCAGCGAGGGCGAGATCAGCGAGACCGAGCTGGTCGTGCGACTCGAGCGTGACCTCGACGAGCTGGGCCGGCCCGGTGGCGAACAGTCCGGCTTGGGCCTGATCAAGAGCTGGGCCAGCCAGGGCTGGCTGCATCGGGTCGCCGACCAGCGCAGCGGCATCGAACGCAACCTCTGCTACCTCACCCAGGACGCCCGCCGAGCGCTGGACTTCCTGCGCGGGCTGCGCCGCCAGGACACCATCGCCACCGGCGGGTCGATCAACGGCATCGCCGCGCGCCTCAAGCAGATCGCCCTGCGCGTCGGCAACGACCCGGTCCGCATCCGCGCCGGCATCCAGGCCGAGATCGCCGCCCTGCACGCCGAACTGGATGCGCTGGAACGCGGTGAAGAGCTGGACCGCTCCGCCGACGTCGACATGACCGACATGTACGACGAGGCCCACGCCATCGCGTTGCAGATGGAACGGCTGATCACCGACATCGGCCAATACGGGACGATGATCGAGCGGGCCACCGCCGCCCTCGACGAGCCCATCGACAGCAACCTGGCCTACCGCGACCGGCAGCGCCAGATGTACGCCGACTACCAGGCCGCCTGGGACTCCCAGGGCCGCGATTCGCACCGCGCCTTCCTCCGGATGATCAACGACCCGGACCAGCGCGCGGAGTTCGAGGCCGATGTGGCCGCCGTCGCCCACGCGCTGCCCGCCCTCGATCCGGCGCTGCGCAAGGTGATGGCGGGGTTCTTCGAGCTCGTCGGACAGCAGATCGACGAGGTGGAGCGCATCCAGCAGCGCTGCGCGCAGCGGGTCAAGCGCTTCACCGCGTTCGGGACGCTGGAGCAAAGCCGCGGTGTGGCCCGTCAGCTGAGCGACGCGATCGGCGCCGCCCGCGCCCTGCTCAAGAGCTCGCTGACCGACTCGCGGCTCGACATCGAACTCCCCCTGGCCCGTCACGCCATCAGTTCGGTTGGCGCACTGAGCTTCCGGATCGGTGACCTGTCATCGCCCAGGCCGGCTCAGGCTTCCGAAGGCGAGCTGGACCTGACCAGCTTCGCCGCGCTGACCACCCAGGTCGACGCCCCGGCGATGTCGGAGATGATCAACACCGCCCTGGATACCGGCCCGGTGTCGCTGCCGGACGCGGTGCAGATGCTCGACGCGGCGTACCTGGGTCACGTCATCGTGCTGTGGTCGTGGGCGCTCAAACAACCATCACAGACAGACCCAGCCTCGAACACACCGGTGACCGTCCGATTCCAGTCGCTGGACGGACGGGACCGCGAGATGGAGGTCCCCCACCTGGTCTTCACCGAACCGATCTCCAGCCTGTTGGGAGCCAGCGCATGACGGACACAGCCGACCTGGACATCACGGCCTTCAGCTCACTCCCCCAGGTCGACCAGACCGCGCGCACCCCGCATCAGCGGCGCCCACGCTTCGACGGCGACGTGAGCGAGCTGCCCGACCGGGCTTGTTGGGCGCTGCAGCAGCTGCTGACCCGCCGCTACATCAGCGCCGAAGGCGACGCCGATCTCTACAGCTGGGTGCTGGAATACCGTGCGCAACTGTCGGTTCGGCTGTCTGAGCTCGACCTGATGCTGCGCGTGGTCGAGGGTGCTGACGTCGCGTTCGTCGAGCAGGCCCGGTACGAATCCGCCAGGGGCGCCAAGCTTTTGCGTCGCGAGCCGCTGGGTACCTACGACTCGATCCTGGCGCTGCACCTGGCGCAGATGTCACGAGCCACGGGTGGCCAAGCCGTGTTGATCAGCCGCGAGGAGGTGCACGGGCTGTTCTCCGGTGTCCTCAACGACGTGGACCGCGACACCGTCACCTTCACCGCCCGCATCGACGCCGCCATCGCGCGCCTGGCCGGACTGGAGATCCTGCGCAAGACCCGCGATGACGAAGACAGCTATACCGTCAGCCCGGTGATCAATGCCGTGATGACCGCATCGGTGATCGCCGAACTGCAGCAGCAGTTCGAGATGCTGCTATCCGGCGGCGCATCCCCGGACCGCGATGAACAGGAGACCGCGCTCGATGGCTGAACAGTTCCACTTGTCGCGGCTGCAGGTCATCAACTGGGGTGTGTTCGACGGCTACCACGACATCCCGTTCAGCGAAGGCGGCGCGTTGATCGCCGGAGCGTCCGGAAGTGGGAAGTCCTCACTGCTGGATGCGATTTCGCTGGGCTTCCTGCCGTTCAACCGGCGTAATTTCAACGCTTCCGGCGACAACACCGCGGCCGGATCCAGCGCGGGCCGGCGCACGGTCGACAAGTATGTGCGCGGGGCGTGGGGTCAGCGCAGCGACGGCGGCGCCAGCAAGGTGATGTACTTACGCGGCGACGGCACGGCATGGTCGGCCATCGCCGTCAGCTACCGCAGCAACACCGGGCGCACGGTCACCGGCCTGGTACTGAAATGGCTGACCGGGGAGTCCCGCTCGGACTCGTCGAGCCGGTTCGTGCTGGCCGACGGCGACCGCGACATCGAGGACGTCTGTAACCGCTGGGCGGCAGGGCGTTTCGACTCCGGAGTGTTCAAGGACGACGAGTGGCGATTCTCCACCAAGGTGGAGTCGCAATACCTCGCCCAGCTGTACGCCACGATCGGCATCCGCGCCTCCGACGCCGCTCAGCAGCTGCTCGGCAAGGCGAAATCGCTGAAAAGCGTTGGCGGCCTGGAACAGTTCGTGCGCGAATTCATGCTCGACGAACCAAGCAGTCTGACCCGGCTACCCGAGGCACTCAAGCAGATCGACCCGCTGGTGGAGGCCCGCGAGCTGCTGGCCGTCGCCCAGAAGAAGCGCAAGATCCTCGGCGACATCGAGAAGATCCAGCAGCGCTACGCCTCGGAGTCGTCCGATCTGGGCATCATCGATCTGGTGGATCAGCCGATGGTCCGCGCCTACACCGACCATGTCCGGCTCACGCAATGCAGGCCGCAGATCCAGTCGCTGGACGCCACCATCGACCAGCTCGGCAACGAGTACGAGGACGTCACCCGCCAGCTGAATCTCGCCAAGGCCGAGGGTGATTCGCTCAATGCGCAGATCAGCGGATCCAGCGCCAGCCTGGGACCGTTGCAGTCCCAG
Organism: Mycobacterium sp. ENV421; assembly: GCF_002887815.1. Classification (GTDB taxonomy): domain Bacteria; phylum Actinomycetota; class Actinomycetes; order Mycobacteriales; family Mycobacteriaceae; genus Mycobacterium. Next base: position 233,738 of record NZ_PDHO01000002.1, read on the forward strand.
GTGGCCGGCGCGGAGGCACAGGCCGAACAGGTGTCGCGGCGCCGGGCGGCCTACGAGGCGATGCTGGCCGCCCAGGACATCGACGTCCCGGACACCGCCGACGAATTCTGGAATCTGCGTGAGGAACTCGCCACCGAGGTCACCGAGCTGCTGGCCAAACTCGACCGGGGCCGGGAAGCCTCCACCGATGCCGAATACGCGCAGAAGGCCGCCCGCATCGCCCGCGATGACGCCGCCAAGGAGCTCAAGCGCGTCGAACACGTCGGCTCGGCGCTGCCGGAGTTTGCGATCACCATGCGTGAACACATTTGCGCTGCAGTCGGTGTCGACCCCGGCGAGCTGCCGTACATCGCCGAGCTGATGGATCTGCGTCCCGATCAGAGCCGGTGGCGAGTGGCCGTGGAAAAGGTGCTGCGCGGGGTGGGTCTGCGGCTGCTGGTGCCCGATGACCGGTATTCGGCGGTGCTGCGATTCGTCAACGAAACCAACATGGGCGGACGGCTGCAGCTGCACCACGTCCGCGCCTCGCTGGTCGGCGCCGAACCGGTTGACGCCGAGCCGAACACGTTGGCCGGCAAGCTATTCGTGGTCGATCCGACGCATCCGTGCGCGGCCGAGGCCGCCGACGTCATCGCCGCCGCGGGCGACCACATCTGCGTGGACACCCCGGATGTGTTCTCCCGGTTCCGCCGCGCGGTCACTGACACCGGCCTGTACAAGGACTCCGAGCGGCTGGCCATCAAGGATGACCGTCGTCCGCTCAAACAGGCCGACTACATCTACCAGGGCGACGTTCGGGCGAAGATCGACGCGCTGACCGTCGACCTCGCCAATGCCGAAGAGCTGTACCAACAGGCGCGCCGCAAGGCCGACGAGATCGCCGCGCAGCGTCAGCAGTGGCGGGATCGGGCAGCGGCGTGCAAGGCGATCTGCGAGCAGTTCCCGCAGTGGAACCAGGTCGACAGCGATACCGCCGACGGGCACGCCGACCGGCTGCGCGAGCAGTTCGAGCTCCTACTAGCGGACAACCCGGACATCGAGGCGCTGACCGCGCGCGCCGACGAGTGCTGGGAGGAGATCCAGACGCTGATGACGCGTCGCGGGGCCATTCAGACCCGCCGCGACGATCTGGACGCCCGGCGCACCCAGCTGCTGGAACTACAGGACCGGCTGGCGCCCGCGTTCGTCTCCGAACCGCTGACCGAGCTGCTGAACCGCTACGCCGCCCTCGTGCCGGTGGCCTTGGAGGTGCTCAATCCCGAGCCGCACCGCGAGGCCGTGTTCAACACGATTCGCCGTGAGCGCGAGCAGCTGCGCGAAAGTCGCAGGCGCTCATACGATGAGCTGGCTCGCATCCTGAACACCTTCGACACCGCGTTCCCCGATGCCATTCCCAACGACAGCGACGTGTTCGACGAGCGGGTGCACGACTACGTGGCGCTGTGCCGGCACATCGACGAGCGCGAACTGCCCGATGCTTACGAGCGGATGATGCGCTTGGTCACCGAGCAGGCGCCTGACGCGATCCTCACGCTGCACCGGGTGGCCGAGCAGGAGGCCCGGCGGATCAGCGAGCAGATCGACCGGGTCAACACCGGCCTGGGCGCGGTCGAGTTCAACAGCGGTACCCGGCTGACGCTGCGGGCCACGCCACGCAGCCTGACCGCGGTGGCAGAGCTGACCGAAATCGTTCGGGCGATCTCGCGGCGCATCGCCGAGGTGGGCCTGGGTGACAAGCAGGCGATCCTGGATCAGTACGCCGATATCTTGCGGCTGCGCAACCGACTGGCGTCGACGGCGCCGGAGGACAAGGCGTGGACCCGCGACGCGCTGGACGTCCGCAACCGGTTCACCTTCGACTGCGCTGAGTGGGATGTCCGCACCGAGGAGCTGATCCGCACGCACAGCAACGCCGGCGACAACTCCGGCGGCGAGCAGGAGAAGCTGATGGCGTTCTGTCTCGCCGGGGCACTGAGCTTCAACCTGGCGAGCCCTGAGAGTTCGGACAACAAGCCGGTTTTCGCGCAGTTGATGCTCGACGAGGCCTTCTCGAAGTCGGACCCGCAGTTCGCCCAGCAGGCGCTGCAGGCCTTTCGCAAGTTCGGTTTCCAGCTCGTCATCGTGGCCACGGTGCAGAACGCCACCACGATTCAGCCCTACATCGACAGCGTGATCATGGTGTCCAAGACCGAGGCCACCAGCCGCAACGCCCGCCCGGTGGCGACCGTGGTGTCCAAGACGATCTCGGACTTCACGACCTTGCGTGCCGAGATGCGGAGTTCGGCCGCGCGTGACCGGGTGCCGGCCGGGGTGTAGCGGTCGCGGCCCGCAAAAAGGTCAGGGGCGCAACGCCCCTGACCTCTTTGCCGTTGGTGCTGAGTTACTTCAGGTTGGGCAGGTTCTCCTGGATCGCCGCGACCTGAGCCTTGCCCACGGCTTCAACGAAGTCCTGCGGCACCGGGTTGAGGTCACCCGGTGCGCTGCTGAAGATCGCCACCACGACGGTGCGCTCGACCGTGAAGAGCAGGGCGGCCATCGCCGACTTGCCGTCCACCGAGGTGCCGATCGTGACGGTGGCATCCGGGGTGACCGCGGGCAGCGGCACCGGGGAGCCGGTCACCTGACTGGGCACGCTGTTCGCGGCGCCGGTCAAACCGGTCGCGGCCTGTGAGGGGTTGTCACTGACGATCACCGAGATGTTGATGGCGTCGGTACCGGAGGTGTAGGTCTGCGAGACGTCCAGCGGCGCCGGCGTCAGCGTCACCTTGGGTGCGTCACCGGCCCACGGGGTGTTGCCCACCTGCGGGATGTCGGCCGGCTTCACCAGCAGCGTCGCGTAGTCCGGGGTACCGGCCGGCGTGGTGGCTTCAGCACTGGTCGTTTCGGCAGCGGTGGTGGTCGACGTCGTCGTGGATGTCGTGGTGCTCGTCGTCGGCGACGACTTCTCCTCATCCTTACCGCATCCGGCGACAACCAGTCCGAGCGCCACGGCGGCTGCCGTCACTCGGACGATTGCTCGCGTGCGTACAGGGTCCATGACAGCGAACTCCCCTCCGGCCACACCCCGGCGGAGGGCCAAAGGGCAGCCTAAACGAGCCTGACCGCCGGCCTGCGATTATTTGACTTATTCGTTAGGGATCAGCCGTTGTGTGGGGTTACCAGGAACTTCTCCCCCGTCGCCCGCTTGACGTATTCGGTGAACGCGTCCGGCTGGAGCATTCCGGCGAGTGACACCTCACGGGTGTAGCTGCTGGCGAAAGTTGTGGTGAGCTCCGCGGCCACCCGTGCGCGTAACCGGCCGATCGTCTCGGCGCCGGCGGTGGCGAGAAACGGGGTCAGCAGCCAGCCACCGATCCCCCACGACATCCCGAAGTTTCGCGTCAGCACGGTCGGACTGGTGTCGAGTGCGCCGTAGATATAGACCTGCTTGTGGACATCCGATCCGTACCGGGAGTATTCGCCCGCTTTCGCGCTCGCCGACGCCTCCATGGCGTTGAGGATGTCGCTCGCGAGCGTCCCGCCGCCGGTGGCATCGAACGCCAGGGTCGCCGAGGTCGCCTTGAGTGCCTCCACCAGATCGGTGGTGAACGACGGCGACGTCGAGTTGAGGACGTACTCGGCGCCGAGCGAGGTAAGTAGCTGTTCCTGCTCGGGCTTACGGACGATGTTGACCAGTGGGATGCCGTCTTTCTGGCAGATCTTGACCAGCATCTGCCCCAGGTTTGATGCGGCCGCGGTGTGCACGAGTGCCGAATGTCCTTCGCGCCGCATGGTTTCCGTCATTCCGAGCGCCGTAAGCGGGTTGACGAACGACGACGCCCCGTCACGCGCCGTGGCACCGTCGGGCAGGACCAGACACATCGGTGCGTCCACCACTCGATACTGGGAGTACATCGCGCCGCCCGCGACGCCGACGGTTTTGCCGATGAGGGCTTGAGCCGCTTCGGATGACCCGGCGGCCACCACGGTGCCCGCGCCCTCATTGCCCACCGGGAGGGACTTGTCGAGTCGCGCGGCCAGGCCGGCAAGGGAGCGCTCCGGTAGTGATGCGGTGACGACGGGACGTTCTGGTGTGCCGGTCACGGCCGCGGTGCTCATGTCCGCGGTCGCGATCAGCAGGCCCAAGTCTGACGGGTTGATCGGCGCGGCCTCGACCCGCACGAGCACCTGGTTGTCGCCGGGCGACGGGACGTCGACGTCCTGCAACGAGAGTTCGAGTTTGCCGTCGGACGTCACCAGCGAACGCAGCTCGAGAGCTTTGTCGGGCAGATTTTCGACCATTAGGGGTGCCTCTTTTCTGGTGACGATCAACGGTTCAGATCATAGGAACGTCCAACGCCGGCCGGAACCTTCCGCCGATTCACGATCACGACGGTGCGCGGCGTCACAGAAGTTGACGATTGAACCTTCGCTGATGGCGGGTACACAGCGCTGTACACCTGACCTGAACGGAAGGAACGATTATGGGCGACAGCGGACCCGAAGAAGCCGTCAAAGGCGTCGTCGAAGACGTCAAGGGCAAGGCCAAGGAAGTCATCGGCATCGTCACCGACAAGGACGATCTGCGTGAAGAAGGCCGCGCTCAGCAGGACAAAGCCGATGCCGCGCGCGATGTAGCCAAGAAGGAAGCCGAAGCCGAGGCCGCCCGCACCGCGGAGCAGGCCGCCGAGGCTCGCCAGAAGGCCGCCGAGTAATTCAGCTGTGACGCGGGGATGCGTTGTGCCGCCGAGGTTTGCCGCACAACGCATCCCCGACGGCTGTTTGGGCGCCCGGTTTGAAAATGACAGATCCGGCAATTCCCTAGGCGCAGTACTACATCGCTACACACGCTCTATGAACGGATGAAACATGATTATCCTCGGCATCATCCTCCTTCTGATCGGCTACTTCACCGGCCTATCGATCCTCTACACAATCGGTGGCATCCTCGTCGTAGTCGGCCTCGTGCTGTGGATCCTCGGAGCAGTCGGGCGCCCGGTCGGGGGACGAAAAGTCTGGTTCTAGCGCCGCATCGCGGCGCCTTTCGAGCCGCCGGTAATCCGGAGGCACTGAATGACTTCTGATGTCCCGAGACACCTTTGACGGGTGTCTCGGGACATCGTCATGTCAAGGCACTTACTGAAGTAGGGCGGGCGGGGCTCGAACCCGCGACCAATGGATTATGAGTCCACGGCTCTAACCAACTGAGCTACCGCCCCCTGGTGCGGACCCTATCGTCGCATGTCCGCCTCGCTCCGAGGCAGATTGGTCGGCCTCAGCCCAGTGCGGTGCCGTCGTTGCGCAGTACCGCTTCGACATCACCGCGGAACGCCGCGAGCTGCTCGCGCTGCTCGTCGGTGTACTCGCGCGAGGAATCGTCGAGCACGCAGACCGTGCCCACCACAGTCCCCGACGCGTCGTGCACCGGCAGGCCCAGATAGTTGTGCAGGCCGAACTCCGTCTCGTCCTCATTGCCGGCGAACGTCGCATCCTCGCGCGAATCGCGCACGAACAGCGGGCTGTCAGCGTCGACCACCTTCTCGCAGTACAGCGGCACCCGGGAACCATCGTCACGGGCCTTCTTGCCGGCCGCCCCCACCGTGTAGTGCTTGGTGGCCTCACCGGCAGTCGCCGCCACCACCATCGAATCGGGCTCGGAGCGCATCACCAGAACCGACTTCACCCCGAGCTGCTCAGCGATCTTTTCCAGTTGACCGGCCAGCGGTGAGAGCCCCGCGGTGGTGTCCGTCTTGTGGGGTTCGGCATCAGACATGGCACCAGTCTCCCGGCGCGCGCAGCGGGCGGCAACACTTTCACTCACGGCGAGGTGCACGATGGGTACTGTGCCGATGCCTTCCAGCGCTTTCGCCTCCGACAACGCCGCTCCCGCACACCCTCGGGCGCTCGAGGCGATCCAGGCCGCCAATGACGGCGCTGTCATGTCCTACGGCGGTGACCCCATCACTCACCGCGCGGCCGAGCGGATCCGGGACGTCTTCGACTCCCCCGGCGCCGATGTACTTTTCACCTTCACCGGCACCGGCGCGAACATCATCGCGCTGACGGCCGCCGTACGGCCCTGGCATGAAATCCTCTGCAGCGACGTCGCCCACAGCCTGCTCGACGAGGCCGGCGGTCCGGTGCGGGTGTCCGGCGCCAGCCTCGTCGCGCTGCCCAGCGAGGACGGCCTCATCGACCCGGCACTCCTGGATCGCCGCATCACCCGCCGCGGCGAGGTGCACCACTCCCAACCACGCATCGTCACCATCACCCAGTCCACCGAGAACGGCCGCGTCTGGCAGCCCGAGGCGATCGCAGAGTTCGTCGACCACGCGCACGACCTCGACCTGCTGGTCCATGTTGACGGCTCCCGAGTTGCCAATGCGATTGCAGCCCTGAATGTCTCGCCGCTGGATGCTGTCGGTGACGCCGACATCGTCACGGTGGGCGGTACCAAGAACGGCATGCTGTTCGGCGACGCGGTCTTGGTGCGACGCCCCGAACACTTCACCGGTATCGAGTTCGTCCAGAAGCAGATCGGCCACCTGGCCAGCAAACACCGCTATGTCGCAGCGCAATTCGAGGCCATGCTGACCGACGGCGCCTGGCTCGACACGGCCGCCCACGCGAATGCCATGGCCGGCAAGCTCAGTTCAGGCTTGACCGCACTCGGCCTGCGCCTGGCGTCGGCCACCGATGCCAATGAAGTGTTCGTCGACCTGCCCGCCGACGCGTTGGCGGCCGTGCGACAACACTTCGCCGTGCACGTCCCCGACCCGCACAAGCCCGCCGCCCGGTTCGTCTGTTCGTGGGCGACCACCGACACCGACGTCGATGCGGCCTTGGCGGCGCTTGCTCAGGCGAAGACGGTCTGACCGTCCTCGTCGATGAGGTAGCGCTCGGTGCCCTCCTCGACGCGGGCCTGATCGGCTTTCAACGACACCGCGATCTTGTTGCTGGCATTGCGCATCACGTCCAGCGTCAGCTCGCGGGCCTGCTCCTGCGAGAAGTGCTCCCGCACACCGGAAGCCACCGCCGGACTGATCCGCGCCGGCGACCAGATCAGCGCGTCGGCGTAGCGCAGCGCCGCCTTGTGCGCATCGGTCAGCAGCTCGGAAGACTCGAAGTGCTCGATGTCGTCGTACATCGATTCGCTGCCACCGGCGTCCAGGGCCTTGCTCTCCCGCAGCGATTTGCACAGCCGGCAGTTGTGCGCGACAGCTCCGCGTAGCCGCACCACCTCGGTGGTGACCGGGTCCAGCGACCGCAGCCGCGCCACCCCGGGCAGCAGCTGGTTGAACAACACGTCACCGGCGTCGATGCTCGGATCCCACACCGGTACGTCGGGCACCCAGCCGACCGGCAACCCGAGCACCTCCAACCCGGTGCGCACCCGCGGCAGGAAATCGGCGAAGAACATCTGGATCACCGCCGCGAAGCTCGCCGCACCCAGCGCACCGGTCAACGCCTCCCGCTGGCGATCGGAGATCGCCGACACATCGACGCTGAACTGCTCGGCGAACTCGGCCACCACCTTCTCGGCGTCCGACTCGGGCGCGCTCAGCGGGGTTTGCGCGGGCAGCGGAGTCAGCGAGAGGGTGTCCCCACAGGTGGTGCGGATCAACCCCACCAGCCGCTGCAGGTCGGCCGGTGATTGCACCACCAGCTGGGTCAGGACAGCGTCGAGATCATCGGCCATCTGCCGATTATTGCGCCTGGCTCACCGACGACATGTGGAAGTCGGGGATTCGCAGCGTCGGCATCACCGCGCGGGTCGCCCAGTCGCCCCACTCGCGGGGCAACGTCTGCTCGGGCACCCCGGCCTCGGTGGCGCGCCGCAGCAGATCCAGCGGGCTCTCGTTGAAGCGGAAATTGTTGACCGCCCCGGTGACTTCGCCGTCCTCGATCAGGTACACCCCGTCGCGGGTCAACCCGGTCAGCAGCAGGGTGGTCGGATCGACGGTGCGGATGTACCACAGCGTGGTCAGCAGCAGCCCGCGCTCGGTGGATGCCACCATGTCCGCCAAGTCGGCGCTGCCGCCGGTCATCAGCAGGTTGTCGGCCGGCACCGCGACCGACGTCCCGAACTCGGCGGCCGCCGCCCGCGGGTAGGCCAGCGCGTTGATGACGCCGTCGCGGATCCAGTCCACCCGCCCGATGTCGAGCCCGTTGTCGAAGACCGAGATCGTCTCCGAACCGCTGGTGGCCGCGACGAACGGCGCGCACTCCAGTCCCGGTGCGAACGGATCGGAGTACATCGTCAGCGGCAGTTCGGTGAGCCGCTCCCCGACCCGCGTTCCACCGCCGGGAGCCGACAACGCCGTCCGGCCCTCCTGGGCGCCGCGACCGTCCATCGACCAGCCGAGGTAGATCATCATGTCGGCCACCGCGGACGGCGGCATCAGGGTTTCGTAGCGGCCGGCCGGCAGCTCGACGGTCCGATTGGCCCAGCCGAGTCGCATCGCCAGATCGTCGAGCAGCGTGTCGGTGGGCACCTCGGTGAACCATGGCGTGCTGATGCCCGCCCACGCGCTGGCACCGTCGCGTTTGGCGTTGATCTCGACGGTTCCGGTGGGCTGGGTGAAGCGGCGGCGGATCCCGGTCGAGGTGGCCAGAAACGTCGTCTCGACGACGTGGTGGGCGTAGCCGTACAACCGGTCGGTGCGCCCGAACCCGCCCGACAGTGATTCGGCGACATCGGCGAACACCTCGGCCCCGGTCTCCGCAATCGACTCGTTCCAGTCGTCCGGGGTGCCGCTGCCGGTCAGCAGCGGCGCACTGTCGCGGGCGTCGGGAGCGGCGTGGGCGGCGTGTTCGGCGGCGGCCACCAACATCGCGATCGCCGCGGGGTTGACGTCGCTGCTGCGGACCGCGCCGGTATGCGACGTATCACCTTTGCGGACAATCGAAATCACGGTGGTCGACCGGGTGGTCGAGACACCGTTGGTGGTCATCGAGTTCCCCGCCCACCGCAGCGAGGCCTCGGCCCGATCGGTGACGATGACGATCGTCTCGTCGACGGTGGCGGCCTGCAATGCCAACTCGACGACCTGCTGGGCGGGGATCATGCGTGGCCCGCTTCCTCGCGCGTGTTGAGCACGTTCACCCCGCGGAACAACGCCGACGGGCAGCCGTGGCTGACGGCGGCCACCTGACCGGGCTGGGCCTTGCCGCAGTTGAACGCCCCGCCGAGACGCCAAGTCTGCGGCCCGCCAACGGCTTCCATCGAATTCCAGAAATCGGTGGTGGTGGCCTGATACGCCACGTCGCGCAGCTGGCCGTCCAGCCGTCCGTCGCGGATCCGGTAGAACCGCTGGCCGGTGAACTGGAAGTTGTAGCGCTGCATGTCGATCGACCAGGACTTGTCGCCGACGATGTAGATGCCGTCCGAGACCCGGGAGATCAGGTCCTCGGTGCTCAGATCCTCGGCGCCGGGCTGCAGCGAGACGTTGGCCATCCGCTGGATCGGGACGTGGTGTGGGGAGTCGGCATAGCTGCAGCCGTTGGACCGGGCGTGGCCCAGCCGCGGCGCGAACACCCGGTCGAGTTGGTAGCCGACGAAGATGCCGTCGCGCACCAGATCCCAGCTCTGGGCGGCCACTCCCTCGTCGTCGTATCCAATTGTGGCCAAACCGTATTCGACAGTGCGATCAGCGGTCACCGTCATCACCGGCGAGCCGTAGCGCATCGTGTTCAGCTTGTCCGGGGTGGCGAACGAGGTACCCGCGTAGGCGGCTTCGTAGCCGATCGCTCGGTCGTATTCGGTGGCGTGGCCGATGGATTCGTGAATGGTCAGCCACAGGTTGGTGGGGTCGATCACCAGATCGGTCGGCCCCGCCACCACCGTCGGCGCCTTGGTCTTCTCGGCGAGCAGGCTGGGCAGCTCGGCCAGTTCGGTACTCCAGTTCCAGACCTCGTCGCCGGCCACCGCCTCCCAGCCGCGGGCGGTCGGCGGGGCCAGCGTGCGCATCGACTCGAAGCTGCCGGCCGCCGCGTCGACGGCCACCGCGTCCAGCGCCGGCTGCAGCCGCACCCGCTGCTGGGTGATCGACGAGCCGAAGGTGTCAGCGTAGAACGTCTGCTCCTTGACGGTCATCACCATCGCCGAGACGTGATCCACCCCGTCCGACGCCATTAAACGACCCGAGTACTCCCCCAGCAGAGCGATCTTGTCGGCGGTCGGCACGGTGAACGGGTCGATTCCGTAATTCGACACCCACGTCACATCGCTGTAGACCGGTTCGGCCGCCAACTCGATGCGCTCGGCGTTCAGCAGCGCAAGCGTGGTGGCGACCTGGACTGCGCGGCGTGCGGTGTCCGCGGCGACCTCGGGCGCAAGCTCGGCGTGCGAGGCGAACCCCCAGGTTCCGTCGACGATCACCCGCACAGCCAGCCCGATCTCGCGGTCGGTGACCGCGCTCTGCAGCTCGCCGTCGCGCAGCTGGACCACCTCGCTGGTGATCGCGTGGATCCGCAGATCGGCGTAGCTGGCGCCGGCGGCACGAGCCGCCGACAGGGCAGCGTCGGCCAGCGCATGGCGCGGCAGGGCCAGAAAGTCGGCGTCAACGTCGCGAGGACTCACGTGCTACACGGTAACGGGCGGCTCGGTGACCCGCTTTAATGGCCAAGGTGATGACTCGGCGTGTGCGCTCGACCCTGCTGGGGTACGCGCTGCTCGCACCGAGCCTGTTCGGGGTCGTCTGCTTCCTGTTGCTGCCCATGCTGGTGGTGGTGTGGCTGAGCCTGCACCGCTGGGATCTGCTGGGGCCCATCCGCTATGTGGGGCTGGACAATTGGCGTTCGGTGCTCACCGACGCCGGCTTCGGCAACTCCCTGCTGGTGACGCTGGCGTTCATTGCGATCGTGGTTCCGGTGCAGATCGTGCTGGGTCTGGTCGCCGCGGCGCTGTTGTCCCGCGAGCTGCCGGGTAGCGGCGTGTTCCGCACCGTGTACGTGGTGCCGTGGGTGTGCTCGCCGCTGGCGGTCGCGGTGCTGTGGCATTGGATCCTGGCGCCGACCGACGGAGCCGTCAGCACCGTGTTGGGGCATCGCGTCGAGTGGCTGACCGATCCCGGGCTGGCGTTGCCGGTCGTCTCCGCGGTGACGGTGTGGATGAACGTCGGCTACGTGACGCTGTTCTTCCTGGCCGGGATCCTGGCGATTCCGCCGCAAATCCACGCCGCGGCCCGCCTCGACGGCGCGACGAGCTGGCAGCGGTTCTGGCACATCACGCTGCCGATGCTGCGACCGACATTGTTCTTCGTCTCGGTGACCGGCGTCGTCAGCGCGGCGCAGGTGTTCGACACGGTGTACGCGCTGACCGGTGGCGGGCCCGCCGGGCGCACCGATCTGGTGGCGCACCGAATCTATGCCGAGGCGTTCGGCGCCGCCGCGATCGGCCGGGCAGCGGTGATGGCGCTGGTGCTGTTCGTCATCCTGGTCGGCGCAACGATCGTCCAGCACCTCTACTTCCGGCGGCGGATCAGCTATGACCTCACGTAACGCGTTGATCTACCTGGGTCTGCTGGCCGGTGCAGTGATCACCCTGGCCCCGTTCGGGCTGGGCCTGTTGACGTCGTTCACCTCGGCGCAGCAGTTCGCCACCGGCACTCCGCTATCGCTACCGAGCCCGCCGACGTTGGCCAACTACAGCGCGTTGGGCGATGCCGGATTCGGCCGGGCGTTGGCGGTGACAGCGCTGATGACGGCCATCATCACACTGGCGCAGCTGACGTTCTCGGTCCTGGCCGCTTACGCATTCGCCCGCCTGGAGTTCACCGGCCGCGACGCCATGTTCTGGATCTACATCGCGACGCTGATGGTCCCCGGCACGGTGACCGTGGTGCCGCTGTATCTGATGATGGCCGAGCTGGGCTTGCGGAACACGTTCTGGGCGTTGGTGTTGCCGTTCGTGTTCGGCTCCCCCTACGCGATCTTCCTGCTGCGCGAGTACTTTCGCGGCATCCCCGCCGACCTGGTCAACGCCGCCCGGCTGGACGGGGCCAACACCCTCGACGTCCTTGTACACGTGGTGTTGCCGGCTAGCAAGCCGATCCTGGTGACCCTGACCCTGATCACCGTTGTCAGTCAATGGAATTCGTTCATGTGGCCGCTGGTCATCACCAGCGGCGGCACCTGGCGGGTGCTCACCGTCGCGACCGCGGGGTTGCAGACCCAGTACAACGCCCAGTGGACGCTGGTGATGGCGGCGACGACGGTGGCGATCGTTCCGCTGATCGCGCTGTTCCTGGCGTTCCAACGCCAGATCGTCCGCTCGATCGTCGTCACCGGGCTGAAATGAGCTGGCCGCCCTCGCCAATGAGATGGCCCCACCCGCCGAGATCGACGTCATGGCTGCGGTCGAGCCGATTTCACAACCCTGGTGTCGATCTCGACGAGGGTGTGACCAAATGAGCTGGCCGCCACGGTTCTCCACCCGAATGCTGGCCGGGCTGATCGCGGTCGCCGTGGTGCTGGTCTCCGCGGCCCTGGTGCTGGGCCGCACAGGCGAACCGTCGGGCACGACCGTGGTCACCGTGCGACTCTGGGATCCGCAGGTGGCGGCCGCCTACGCCGAGTCCTTCACCGAATTCAGCCGTACACACCCGGACATCGAGGTGCGCACCAACGTCGTCCCCTACGCCAGTTACTTCACCACCCTGCGGACCGACGTCGCAGGCGGCGGCGCCGACGACATCTTCTGGCTCAACAACGCGAACTTCGCCGAATACGCCGACAACCACCGGCTGATGTCGGTGACGCCGAGCCCGGACTGGGACCGGTCGGTCACCGCTCAATTCACCCGGGGCGGCGCACTGTGGGGCGTGCCGCAACTGACCGACGCCGGAATCGCCCTGTACTACAACGCCGATCTGCTGGTCGCCGACGGCGTCGACACCGCCGCACTGAACTCGCTGCGCTGGGATCCCGACCCGAGCGTCGACACCCTGCGGCCCCTACTCAAGCGCCTCACCCACGGCAGGCAGTGGGCGTACAACGCCGCCAACGACTTACAGGCCATCTACCTCAACTACATCGGCTCGGCGGGCGGGGTGTTCTCCGACGGCGACCGGTTCGCCTTCGACAACCCGCAGGCCGCCACCGCGTTCCGCTATGTCGTCGGGCTGATCAACACCGATCGGGTCGCCCCGCCCGCGTCGGACACCAACGACAACGGCGACTTCTCCCGCAACCAGTTTCTATCCGGGCGGATGGCGCTGTTCCAGTCGGGCACTTACAACCTGGCCCAGGTCGCCGAGCGGGCGACGTTCCGCTGGGGCGTGGCGATGTTGCCGGCCGGACCGGCGGGACGGGTCAGCGTGACCAACGGCATTGTCGCCGCGGGCAATCCCGTCAGCCGTCACCCCGACGCGGTGCGCGAGGTACTGGCCTGGCTGGGCAGCGAACGCGGCAACTCCTATGTCGGCCGCCACGGCGCCGCCATCCCGGCGGTGCTGCCGGCCCAGCAGGAGTACTTCGACTACTGGTCAGCGAAGGGCGTTGACGTGACGCCGTTCTTCCGGGTGCTCGACGGCCCGCGCATCGCCGCGCCGGGCGGATCGGGCTTCGCCGCCGGGTATCAGGCGATCAAGCCGTACTTCGACCAAATGTTCCTGGGCAGAACACCCGTCGCGGATGCACTGGCCGGCGCCCAGGAGGCGGCCAACACCGCGGCGTCGCGCTAGATAGCGGCGAGCACCGTCACCTGCAGGCCGACCGACACCACGCACACCAGCGCGGAGATCGCCAAGACCACCCAGTCGGCGCGCTTGGGCCCCGACGGCGCCGCCGAGATCGTGCCGGTCCCGCCGCGCGCAGTGATCGCGTCACCCATCTCGTCAGCGCGCCGAAGCGCCACTGTGACGCCCGCCGACATCAGGTCCACCATCTCGATGGCCCACCGCCGGCGCCGGGCCCGCCGACTGGTCAGCACCGGGCGGGGCCGCAGCCGTCGCGCGGCGTAGAGCAACCGGAACTCGTCGAGCAGCATCGGAAATGCCCGCAGCGACAAGGCAAGAGCCACCGCCCAGTCGTCAACCGGGATGCGGAAGAATTTCAGCGGCCTGCCCAGTCGCGCCACCGCTGGCGCGATATCGGCGACGTTCGTCGTCCACGACACCATCATCCCCAACGCCAGCAGCACGATCGCCACCACGGTGATGCGCACGAACTTCAGCAGCCCACCGAGTTCAAAGGCGTGGGACGCCAGATGCAGCACCGGCGCTCCACCACCCAGCGTCGCGGTCACCGCGCCGAGCAGCAGCAATAACCACAGCCACTTGGGTACTGACGGCAGCACACCGCGCGGGATGCGGGCCATCCGGATCGCGGTGCCGATGAGGATCGCGACCAGAGCGATCGGCACCCAATCCGGATAGAACGCCAACAGTGCCGAGAAACCGAGGACCACAACCAGTTTGGTGCCGGCCCACAGCTCGTGGATCGGTGACGTGCCCGGCACCGGACGCAACAGCACCACCGGGCGGGGCTGGCGCGCGGTCGTCACGACACTTCCTCCGCGGTCGGCGCGGTGGTGAGCACACCGTCGCGCAGGTGCAGAGTGCGTGGGCACAGCTCCTCGAGGCCCACGAAATCATGTGAGATCACCACGACGGTCAATCCGCTGTTGCGGCGCAGATCGCTCAGCAGCCGCAGCAGCCCGCGCTGGCTGGCCGCGTCGAGGCCGGCCAGCGGCTCGTCGAGAATCAGTGCCTGCGGCGAGCGCGCCAGCAGCCCGGCGATCACCACTCGGCGCATCTGTCCGCCCGAGAGCTGGTCGATGCGACGCCCGGCCAATGAGGCATCCAGGCCGACCTTGGCCAGCGCGGCGTGCACCCGGGCTGTGTCGCGGGGCGAAAAGCCGGCTGCGGACGCAACTTCCAGGTCGACACGACTGCGCATCAGCTGCAGCCGGGCGGCCTGGAAAGCGATCGCCACCTCGCCGACACACTCGGGTGCCGGGCGCCCACGCACCAGGCACGCGCCGGACGTCGGCGTGGTCAGGCCCGCCATGATCCAGGCCAGGGTCGACTTGCCAGAACCGTTGCCGCCGTGGATGAGAAGGCCGTCGCCCTCGTGGACGGTGAAGTTGACATCGGTCAGCGCGGGCTTGGCCCACGGTGTACCCGCAGCGTATTCGTGGCTGACATGGTCGAGCTGCAACACCGGTTCCGCGGCGCGCGGTGCAGCACTGGTCGTCGCCGTCGGCGCGGCGGCGCTTTCGACCATGTTGGTGTTGTCCAGCGACTCGGTGAGATCGACGATCCGGTCGGCGGTATCGGCTTCGTTGTTGTAATGGGTGATCGCCACCAACGCCATCCGGTGGCGTTCGGTCAGACCGGACAGCACGTTCAGCAATGCCTCCCGGCCGCGCTGGTCCACCATGCTGGTGACCTCGTCGGCGATCAGCATCGACGGCGTGCGGGCCAGCGCGGCGGCCACCGCGAGCCGCTGCAACTCGCCGCCGGACAGTCCGCCGGTGTCGCGCTCCTCCATGCCCGTCAGGCCGACTTCGTCGAGCAGCGCCGGAATATCGGTGTGCGTCCCCGGCGGCAGTCCGAACACCACGTCGTCGGCGACTCGCGTTCCCAGGACCTGACTTTCGGGGTGCTGCAGGATCACCGCAGTCCCGCCCGGTTTACCCAGTCCGATCGCACCGGGCCGCTCGATCACGCCGGAGGTGGGGTTCCGTCCGGCCAGCAGCAGCATCAGCGTGGTCTTGCCGGAGCCGTTGGCGCCGGTGATCGCCACGTGCTCGCCGACGTCGACCGACAAGCTCACGGGCCGCAGCGCGTCGCGCGCGGCGTTGGGGTACCGGAACCCGGCGTCGACCAGGCGCACCGGAACCGGTGCGACCGGCCCGGATTCGTCGGGCGGCTCGAGCTTGTGCACATCGGGGATGCCGCGCAAGCGGTCCAGCACCCGCGACAGCGCCCACCACCCGACCAGGGTGACGACCATGATCGAGAACATCGCGTAGACCATCAGCAGTGCCGGCCAATACTGCAGGGCGACGCCGAACATGTGCCGCGCGTCCTCGGCGGCAGGCCGGAACGGCTCGAAGCGCGACATCACCGACACCACGCCGTCGAAGTTGGCCGTCATCGCCTCGAACGTCAGCGTGCGCAGCCGTACCAGCACGGTCAATGCGGCGATGATGAAAAGACCGAACACCACACCGGCCACCAGGCCCACCGCGATCACCGTCGGGGTGCCCCGCCCGCGGCGCTTCATGATGCCGGCCAACCCACCGACGTAGGCGCAGTTGACCACCACCATGAGCCCGCTGACACCGGCGATGAGGAAGGCGACGACACTCGCCGCGACCGTCGACGCGACCAACACCCGCAGGCGGTACCGGTAACCCAGCAGTCCCATCGGCACTGTGGTGAGAAGCGAGAGTCCCCCGGCGAACGGCACGACGACGGAGATGATCGCCAAGGCGGCGGCCAGCGCGGCCATCACGGAGGCTTGCGCCATCTCGACGGGTGACAGCGATCCTGTTCGACGGCCATCGAGCGACGGGCGGGAGGGCTGCTGCGCAGGGGCCTCCGGTCTCGTCGCGGTCATCACCTGATTCTGCCAGCCGCCTGGGGCTGCTCGGGGTCTCGGCCTGCCGCGGCCAGGGCCGCCTGTGGGAAAGCTGTGAGAAATGACACCGGCCGGCCGGGCGACAACATAGTATTTCTATGTAAATATGGTCGGTATGAGTCCGACGCCCACCCAGGAGCACCCCGGCGCCGCGTCCACGTCGCACACGGGCTTGGGGTCTGAGCTGCTCACCGTCGTCGCCCGGCTCAACCGGCTGGCCACCCAGCGGATCCGGCTGCCGCTGCCGTGGGCGCAGGCCCGGCTGCTCAGCACGATCGACGACCAGGGCGAGGCCCGCATCTCCGATCTGGCCGAGCTCGACCACTGCTCGCAGCCGACGATGACCACGCAGGTCCGTCGTCTCGAGGATGCCGGCTTGGTGGCCCGCACCCCCGATCCCGACGATGCGCGTGCGGTCCGTATTCGCATCACCCCTGAGGGCAAGACAATGCTCACCCAGGTCCGCGCCGACCGCGCCGCGGTGATCGATCCGCGCATCGAGCGCCTCTCGGACGAGGACCGCGAAATCCTGTCGACTGCCGTCGGTGCATTGCATCGCCTGCTCGACGACCTCGACACGTCACCGAAGTAGTTAGGAGTGAGCCACTCATGTGGCGCCAACCCAAGGCCGTCTGGGCCGTTGCGTTCGCATCCGTCGTCGCGTTCATGGGAATCGGACTCGTCGATCCGATCCTGAAACCGATCGCCGACAATCTCAATGCCACACCGTCGCAGGTGTCGCTGCTGTTCACCAGCTACATGGCCGTCATGGGTGTGGCGATGCTGGTCACCGGCGTGGTGTCAAGCCGTATCGGCCCGAAGCGCACGCTGCTGCTCGGTCTGGTGATCATCATCGCCGGCGCCGGACTCGCCGGGATGAGCGACACCGTGATGGGCATCGTCGGCTGGCGCGCACTGTGGGGACTGGGCAATGCGCTGTTCATCGCGACCGCGCTGGCCACCATCGTCAACTCCGCGCGCGGCTCGGTTGCCCAGGCGATCATCCTTTACGAAGCCGCACTGGGGCTCGGCATCGCGGTTGGCCCACTGGTCGGTGGCGTGTTGGGTGGAATCTCTTGGCGTGGACCATTTTTCGGGGTGTCGGTGCTGATGGCCATCGCCCTGGTGGTGACGGCGCTGCTGTTGCCCGAGACGCCCCGCCCGCAGCGCATGACGACGCTGGCCGACCCGTTCCGCGCGCTGCGGCACCGGGGCCTGCTCGGGGTCGCGGTCACCGCGCTTCTGTATAACTTCGGCTTCTTCACGCTGCTGGCGTTCACCCCGTTCCCACTCGACATGAACGCGCACGAGATCGGGCTCATCTTCTTCGGCTGGGGTCTGTGCCTCGCCTTCACCTCGGTGGTGGTGGCACCCCGGTTGCAGCACCGTTTCGGCACCGTCCGGGTGCTGCTGCTGAATCTGCTGTGTTTCTCGGCGCTGCTGGTCGTGATGGCCGTCGGCACCGACAACAAGGCCATCCTGGCCACCTGTGTGGTCATCGCCGGCCTGTTCATCGGCATCAACAACACGCTGATCACCGAAACGGTCATGAAGGCTGCGCCCGTCGAACGCGGTGTCGCCTCGGCCGCCTACAGCTTCATGCGGTTCGGCGGCGCCGCCGTCGCACCGTGGCTGGCCGGCGTGCTCGGTGAGCGGGTCAGCGTGCACCTGCCGTTCTGGGTCGGCGCCGGCGCGGTGCTGCTCGGCGCCGGGGTGCTGGCGCTGACCGCACGCCACCTGAGTGGGATCGACGCTTCCGGCGAAGATGACGTCGAGGAGATCACCGAGCAGGCCACCGCGGTGACCATCGGCAGCGACAGCTGAAACCGTTGTCGCTCAACGCCGTGGGCGCTCACATCCAGATGGTGGCCTTCGCGCTTTCCCTGGGCTGAGCCAGCGAATGGTCCCTGCCCAACAGGTCGCCGGTGATGACGCCGCAGAACCGGTACATCGAGATGTCGAAGATTCCGTTCTGCATGGGCTGCTCGATGAAGTGCCCGAGGCGTTCGGCGCCGATGAAGACCGCCATCAGCAGCAGGCCGATGATCACCCCCGCGTAGGGGTGTGACGAGCCGTCCAGCCTGCTGAACGCCATGATCGCGAAGAACCAGGCCAGTCCGCGGACGAAGACCTCGTATTGCAGCGGGATCGGCTCATTGCGGATGCGTTCCAGGCCGCTCTGGGCAGCCACCAGAGCGGTGTTGACGCTCATCAGCATCACGCGGGCCTGGTTGTCGATATGTCCGTTCGCCGAAAGGGTTTGGATGTCGACCGCCTGGCGGGTCATCAATTCGGTGGCGCCGATGTCGGCGGGATCTTCCGGTGTCAGATCAGCGACGCCCGCCACCGCTGGAATCTTGCGCAGATCCGCGGCGAGCTGCCAGGCATAACGCACCTGCCGACGACGCATCCGGCTCAGCACATCCGCCATCTCCGGGGAGCCGGAGTCCACCGAGCACAGCGTGTTGTCGGTGGCACGCGAGTTGATGATGACGTTGCCCCACAGCGTTCGGGCCTCCCACCACCGGTTGTAGGCGGTGGTGTTGCGGAAACCGATGAACACCGAAGCACCGATACCCAACACCGACAGCACCGCCGCGGCGTAATCGATCTGGGTGGGGTCGGGAATGGGGATCAAGATCGCGGCCACCACGATGATCGCCAGCAGATCCCAGCGCATCTGCCACCACACCAGGCCGGAGACCTTCAGTGGGCCGAGCTTCCCGACGCTACGAATCACCGCGTCAGCGTATTGCTCACAAGGCGGCTTCGACGAGATTTCCGACCGCATAGGTGGCGGCGATCGCGATGGCACCGAACGCCAATTGTCGTCCGGCGCCGAGCCACATCGAGCCCTTGGTGAATTTTGCGGCCACCGCACCGGCCACCAACAGGCCGACTGCACTGCACACCAGACCCAGCCACAACTTCTCCGAACCGAACAGATACGGAAGCAGCGGGACGATCGCACCCAGGGCGAACATCACGAACGAGGAGACCGCCGCGATCACCGGGGACGGCTTATCCCGCGGGTCGACGCCGAGCTCCTGGGACAGGTGGAAGTGCACCGCCTGGTCCTCATCGCGATGAATCTCCTCGGTGGCCTGCCGCGCGGTGGCCTCCGACATCCCCATGTCCATCAACATCGACACCAGTTCGTCCCGTTCGGCGTGCGGATGCCGCTCGAACGAGCGCCGTTCGATGCGGACCTGGGAGTCGATCTGTTCGTTGGCGGTGGTGACGGACGTATATTCGCCCAGCGCCATCGAAAATGCGCCCGCGAGCAATCCGGCGACGCCGCTGAGCACCACGGTGTGCGCCCCGGCGCCGGCCGCGACGCCGGCGATCAGCGCGCTGTTGGAGACCAATCCGTCCATCGCCCCGAAGGTCGCCGCACGCAGCCAGCCTCCGGTGACGTCGGGATGGGAGTGATCGATGTCGTGGGGCAGGTGTCCCGATGCGGGGACCCCCTCGGACTCGGTCATACGCGCCATTGAACGCCAGCCCCTCGAGTCACATCCACTGAGGTTGGCCTGTGTTTGCCACATCCGCGTTTGCCAAATGCGCTGCGCGGATACCTTCATGCCATGACCACCACTGCGGAGCACCTCCGGAACGCGCTCGACGGCCGTTGGCGAGACGTCAAGAACGCCGTGCGAGGCGAACTTTCCACCGAAGTCTTCCGGCCGCACTACACGCCCAACACCGCCATCGCCCGCGCGAAGGTGGCTGAGCAGATGAAGATCATGGCAGCCAAGGGCGCCGCTGAAGACGGCTTCCGCAAGGAGCACGGCGGCAACGGTGATGTGGGAGCAGCCGTCACTCGCATCGAGATGCTCGCGATGTCCGACCTGTCACTGATGGTGAAGGCGGGCGTGCAGTGGGGCCTGTTCGGCGGCGCCGTCGAGAACCTCGGCACCGAACGCCACCACAAGGCCTACGTGCAGCGCATCATCGACCTGGACCTGATGGGGTGCTTCGGCATGACCGAGACCGGGCACGGCAGTGATGTCCAGGCGTTGGAGACCACCGCCACCTACGATCCGGCGACCCAAGAGTTCGTGATCAACTCCCCCACGCCGACGTCGCGCAAGGACTACATCGGGGGCGCGGCCGAAACCGCCAAAGTATCAGCGGTTTTCGCGCAGCTGATCACAGGAGGCGAATCACACGGTGTGCACTGTTTCGTCGTTCCGCTTCGGGACGAGGACGGCAACGACCTGCCCGGCATCACCACCTCGGATTGCCACTACAAGGGCGGCCTCCCCGGCGTCGACAACGGCCGCATCATGTTCGACAACGTGCGCATCCCGCGCGACAACCTGCTGAACAAATACGGTGACGTCGCCGCGGACGGCACCTACTCCTCCCCCATCGAGAACGTGAACCGGCGTTTCTTCACCATGTTGGGCACCCTGATCCGCGGCCGGGTCACCGTCGGCGGCAGCGCGGCGGCCGCCGGCCGGGTGGCCCTGGATATCGCGGTGCGATATGCCTTGCAGCGCAAGCAGTTCAGCGCACCCGATGACGACGGCGAAGTGCTGATCATGGATTACCTGGTGCACCAGCGCCGGTTGTTCCCGCTGATCGCCCGCTCCTATGCGTTGCAGTTCGCCCAGAATGAGTTGGTGGCCCGGTTGCACGACCTGCAGACCTCGGACAACCCCGACGCCGAGGAGCAGCGCGAGCTCGAATCCCGGGCGGCCGGGCTCAAGGCGGCCAACACCTGGCACACCAGCACCGCCATCCAGGAGGCCCGCGAAGCATGCGGTGGCGCAGGCTATCTCGCGGAGAACCGGCTGATCGCGCTGCGCGCGGACACCGACGTCTTCACCACCTTTGAAGGCGACAACCATGTGCTGACCCAACTGGTCGCCAAGGAACTGCTGACCGCCTACGCCGATGACATCAAGGGTATGAGCCCGGTGGAGTGGGTGCGCTTCGCCGCCAACTTCGCCGGCGACCGCGTGCTGAAAAGGACTGCGGCCGAGACGATCATGCAGACCATCCTCGATTCCCGCCAGGACAACGAGGAGGAAGGCAGCCTGTTCAACCGCGGCACCCAGGTCAAGATGTTCGAGGACCGCGAGGAGTACCTGCTCGCATCGGTGGCACGCCGGCTGCAACGCAAATCCAAGGAGATGTCGGCGTTCGACGCCTTCAATTCCGTGCAGGATCATGTGCTGCACACCGCCAAGGCGCACATCGACCGGATCGTGCTCGAGGCCTTCGTCGCCGGTATCGACGCCTGCGAGGACGAGGACGCCCGCAACATCCTCGGCATGGTGTGCGACCTGTACGCCCTGTCGGTGATCGAGGACGACAAGGCGTGGTTCATCGAGCACCGGTTCCTGTCCACCGAACGGGCCAAGGCCGTGACCCGCGGCATCAACCAACGCTGCCGCGATCTTCGACCGCACGCCGAGCTGCTGGTGGACGGATTCGGGATTCCCGAACAGCTGCGGTACGCGGAGATGCTGCACCCGGAGAACATCCTCGACTAACAGTTTTGACATTTTTGACAAAACCGCGGGTGTGACTCGGTAAGGTCGCGGCCGTGGAGCTCACGCTGCAGCGCATCGGCGCATGGTGCGGAACGATCATGATCGTGCTGTATGGCACCTGCATGTCGGGGTTGGCGCGGCTGTTCCCGCCGATCTCGCCGGTGTGGTCGCCGACGGAGGTCGCCGACTTCTTCACCGACCACAAGATCTGGATCCGCATCGGTATCGCCGGCTGCCTGCTGACGTCGGTGATCGCCCTGCCGTTCCTGGCCACCATCGTGCTGCGGATCCGCCGCGTCGAAGGACGCTGGGGCATGTTGTCGATGACGCAGTTGTTCGCGGCGACGATATTCGTTCCCGCCCTGCTGTTCCCGTTCCTCGTGCTGGCCGCAGCGGCATTTCGGCCCGAGAGCAGGTCGCCGGAGATCACCCAGGCGCTCAACGACGTGTTCTGGCTGATGTTCATCGGCATCGTCGGCACGATCATCATGCAGAACATCACACTGGCGATCGCGTCGTTCATCGACAGCACCGAACCGCAGACGTTTCCCCGCTGGTACGGCTACCTCAACCTGTGGGTGGCGCTGCTGTCGCTGCCGGGTTGCGTTGTCGTGGTGTTCAACGACGGCCCGCTGGCCTGGCACGGGGTGTTCGCGTTCTACATCCCGGGACTGGCGCTGACGGTGTGGATGTTCAGCACCACCTACGTGCTGAACCGTGGGATAAAGGCGCAGCAACGCGCCGAACAAGCATGACGGCGGGCTCTACCGCCAGCCGTCGCATCCCTGGCGAACAGGGCACCTGGGTCTTCCTGCTCGGCGACATGCTGGTGTTCGCCGCCTTCTTCGCCACGTTCATGGTCGAAAGATCAAAAGCGCCAGAGGTTTTCGACGCGGCCCGCAAGACGTTGCACGTCAACATCGGACTGGTCAACACCCTGGTGTTGCTGACCAGCTCGCTGTTCGTGGTGGCGGCGATCGGCGGTCTGCGCACCGGGGCTCGTGCCGTCGCCGCGCGGGCACTGGTGATCGCGGCCGGGTGCGGTGTGGTGTTCGTGGCGCTGAAGGTGACCGAGTACGTCCTGCTGGTGCACGACGGGCACACCGCGGGCGTCAACCACTTCTACCTGTACTACTTCATCCTGACCGGACTGCACCTGCTGCACGTCTGCATCGGCATCCTGGTGCTGGCACTGATGTTCACCCAGACGCGCCGCGATGAGCTGTCGGCGACCCGGCTGGCCGTCATCGAGGGCGGCGGCTGCTTCTGGCACCTGGTCGACCTGCTGTGGATCGTCCTGTTCCCGCTCCTGTACCTGGTGAGCTGATGCTGCAGTTGATGCGTAACCGGGCAGGCGTGAGCTGGCTGATTTTGGTCGCCGCCACGCTGGCGTCGTTCGCGCTGGGGGCCGACCACGGCACCGGCTCGCTGGTGGCTGTCGCGGTGCTGGCGATCGCGGCGATCAAGGTGCGGCTGGTGGGCCTGGACTTCATGGAATTGCGGCACGCCCCGATCCCGCTGCGGGTGGCCTTCGAGGTCTACTGCGTGGCGTTGTGGGCGCTGCTGTCCGGCCTGTATCTGTGGCTGTGATGCTGCATTCCGGCTCAATCGCACCTCGTCCGCTCACGAGTCGGACGCTTGCTTCGCAGCCAGGTGTGGTGTCGAGATCTCCGAACAAGAATCCCTGACCCAGCTCGCACCCCCACTCCACGAGTGCATCGCGTTGTTCCCATCGCTCGATGCCCTCGGCGATCACGTCGAGGCCCAGACTCTTGCCGAGGCCGACCACCGCTCTGGTGATTGCCTCGCAGCGCAGGTCTTCAAGGAGCCCAACGGTGAATTGCTTGTCGATCTTGAGGATGTCCAGTGGCAGGGCGACGATCCTGGCAAGACTGCTGAACCCGGTGCCGACATCGTCAATCGCGATGCGCATACCGACTCGGCGAAGGTCCTCCAGATCGGCTTTGGCTGACTCGGCGATTTGCCCCGCGTGGCTCTCGGTCAGTTCGAGAACGAGCCGTTGCGGAGCGAGTCCACTCTTGCGCAGCGCATCAATCACGCCCACCCGGAAGTTACCGTCCGCCAGTTCTCGGGGCGAGACATTGACGTGGACGGCGGCGGCGGCCATCCCCCCCGACCATCCGGCCGCCTGCGAGCACGCCTCGTTGAGGACATAACGCCCGATCGCCGGCATGTGACTGGATGTTTCGGCAAGATCCAAGAACACCTCCGGAGTGAGCAACCCCCAGCGCGGATGCTTCCAGCGCAGAAGGGCCTCGGCGGCAACGCGTTCGCCACTACCAAGGTTCACAATCGGCTGGAAATGAACTTCGAACTGCTCCAGATGGAGGGCTTGCTCGAGGTCGCGCGTCAGCTGAAGGCTGCGCAGTATGGCTGCCTCCTGTAACGGGTCACCGATCGCCACCCGATCCTTGCCCGACCTCTTTGCTTGGTACATCATCAGATCGGCGCGCTGAAGAAGCGATTCTGCGGTGCATCCCGGCTGGGCGATCACCGCGCCGGCGCTCAGCGAGAGCTGGTCGTAACTCGTGCCGTCGGCCAATCCAAGGGGCTGGTGCAGGCTCTCTCGGATGCGTTTACCCACCTCGTCGAGCTCTGTGACGTCGGCAACGCCCGGACACAGCACAGCGAACTCGTCGCCACCGAGTCTCGCGGCGACATCCCCCCGCCGGATGGAGGCCGCAATCCGCCCTGCCACCTTCTTCAGCACGTTGTCACCCTGCGCATGACCCCAGGTGTCGTTGACAGTCTTGAACCCGTCCAGGTCGAGAAATATCAGCCCCACCCGGCTGGAAGCAGTGCCGTCCACCGCCGCCAGAGCCTGCTCTACCTGATCCACGAACAACGCTCGATTGGCCAGTCCGGTCAACTGGTCGTGCAGAGCTAGGTACTGCAATTCAGCCTCAACCCGCTTGCGGCTGGTGATGTCTTCGACCAAGCACATCCCGTACGAGCCAGACCCCGCGGGCCCGATGACCGACGCCGAGATCGCGCCCCACACTGTTGCGCCGTCCGCCCGCCGGAATGCAGTCTCGGCTTCGAACTGCTGGCCGGCACGCATCGCGAGTAGTGATCCCAGTCCGGGCGCCCCGGCGGTGCGCTGGTCTTCGATCAGGTCGGTCACCGCGGTCTCAAGCACCTCGGCCGTCGAGCGGCCGAGGAAGTCCGCCATCGCCTGATTGCATCGGGTGATACGTCCATCGCGCCGCGGTGTGATTTCGAACATGAACATGCCCATCGGGGCGGTGTCGAACGCCAGCCGGAACCGCTCCTCACTTTCACCAAGCGCCTGCTTGGCGGCTTTCTGTTCGGTTATGTCGGTAGCCACGCCGATGTATCCCCCGCAGCCGCCATCCTCGTTGACCATTTGTGAAACGGCCAGGCTGACGGTCACCGTGCGGCCATCACGTCGCACGTATGTCCATTCGCGAATCTCCGCGTGCTCGGGCGTGACGTTGCGCACGAACACCTGGAAACCCATTGGGATCCCGAGTTCGGCAGCCCTGGCACGGACTTCAGGGACGTAGTGGAAATCCATCGGCGTGCGACCGAGCATCTCCGATTCGGTCCACCCCAGCAGCCGCTCCGCGCCGTTGTTGAAGACGGTGATGTGCCCATCCGGATCGGTACCGATGATTGCTTGCTCGGACGCCGCGTCCAGGACTCCGGCAAACAGGTCGCGCGCCTCGGCAAGCGACCGCGCATTCGTCCGTTCTTCGGTCACGTCCCGAAAAGCGACGACCTGAAACAGCGACCGTCGCACCAGAGGGGCCGTGGTGAGCTCGACCACTCGGGATTCTTCGGCGGCGACCACCACGTCACGGGGCTCGCAGCCCACCGCGCCGAGGTTCCCTTTTTGGCCGATGGTGCCGACCCGAGCCGCAGCGACGACCTCGCCGACGATGCCCGAATTGGACGCCCGCGCATTCTCCAAAACGACCTCGCCCGAAGGATCGATCAGCAGTACGCCGTCGTGAATGCTGTCCAACACGGCGCCGAACAGTTCGGAGTCGCTATCCGCCTGATCACGCGCGACCTCCAGTTGCGAGATGAGGCGCACGCGCGAGTCGCGGTACAGCGCCAACGCCAGCACCACCGTTGTGAGGCTGCCGACCAGCGCCTGAGCCAGCAAGGCACGTGTCTGAATGTTCGGGACGATGAAAACGCCTCGGTCGAGAAGTGTGGCGTAGACGATCCAGATGCCGGCAAGCAGCAGGAACACGGTGCTCGTCGTGGTGCTGTATCGCAACGCCACCCACACCGCGGGCAGCAGAGTCAAGAAAGCCAGTGGCACGCCGCTATTCGTCCAGAAGGTCCATACGAAGACACCCACCACACCAATCCCGACCAGCAGTGCCTCCACCACGCCGACCAGCGACCAGCGCGGCCGTGTCCAGGTGACGTCACGCACTCGCAGCCAGATGGCCACGCCCAGCAGCGCCGTGGCGCCGTTACGCACCGCGAAGAGAGCAAAAGTCTGCAGTGTCGGTTGATGCATGACGGCTGCCATGTACACGGTGGCCACCGCGGCCGCGGAGATGGTTCCGCAAGTGACCGCCACGACCAGTCGTGCGAGATCGGCGGGGTCACGGAGGACGACCTCATCGCGCCCATGGCTCAGGATCGCGGCCGTCACCACACCTAACACAATGTTGACCACCACGAACCAGAGGCTGAGCTCGAACGTGGCGCCGGTCGCCATATTGGTGCCGAAGTTCGCGACACCCAGCATCGCGACATTCAACAGACAGGCACGCCGCCCGTATTTGCGTGCTGCGAGCAACCAGATGATCGCCACGGCCGCAGCCGGCCACAACAGCGAGACTTCACCGCCCACCCGTGTGGCACGACCGAGCAAAACCGACATGGCATATGCGACAGCAAACACGCAGAGGACTGCCGCGGATCGCACAACTCGAGCCATCGCACCCCCTATGACCAATCCCCCCATCAAGCATGCAGCCACGGGCCGCTATTCGGATCAGAACTTGCAGATCAATAGGCGGTATTCGCCCGCACCCCAGCCCCGCGGATACTCCGACACCGACGGCCGGATGGCAAATATCCGTTCGGTTCGGCATGCCGGGTCGCGACGTGGGCTGCCGCTACCCAACGAACTAGTGAATCTGCTTGCAGCTGAGGCACACTCGCAAGCACAGCGAGGAACTGCCCGGAAACGAAAGGCCTACCGCGTATGCCTGCGGAGTTGGGGCCAAACTCTGCTCCCCCGCTTGGACTCGAACCAAGAACCGTCCGATTAACAGTCGGAAGCTCTGCCAATTGAGCTACAGGGGACTATCTGCTGCCCGCGTGAACGCTTGCGCGCTGATGCGGACCGGAGAGTGACTCTAGCTTACCGGGGACCCCGGATGCCAAACCGGCGGGCGAGCGCCAACACAGGTACGTCAGGCAGGATGGAGGCGCGAGGATTCAGGAAGGGAATGCAGTGATCCAGTATCTGGCCGTGCTCGGCGTGGGTTATGTGTTGGGCACCAAAGCGGGCCGTAAGCGCTACGAGCAGATCGTCGGCACCTACCGCGCCATCACCGAGAATCCCGCCACCAAAACTGTGCTCGACGCAGGCCGCCGCAAGCTCGCCGACCGGGTGTCACCGGATCCGGACCCGAAGATGGTCACGCTCACCGAGATCGACGCCAACACCACCGTGGTGGAACCACAGCGGTCGGAGAAGTAGGCACGACGACATAGACCTCACGGTCATCAATCGCGAAAAATCACAGCCCTCAGGTCGATCTCGCGACCTGACGTGGCGCTCAGCCCAGCGGGATGCTGATGGTCTGACCCGGCAGCAGCGGGCCGGTGCTCACACCGATTCCGCCACCGGGCATCGAGCCCGCGTCAGGACCGTAGACACCGAACTGCGGCGTGCCGATGCTGACGTTGTTGTTCGAGTACGACAGGCACTGCCCGTCGCCGCGCGAACCGAACCAGGCCAGGCAGGTGCCGCCGGGGTTCGCCGAAGCGGTCGGGGCAGTCAGAGCGGCCAATGCCGGCACCGCTGCCGCAGCCACGGCAAGCGCACCGAAGGTGGCGATACGCCGGGCACGAGAGTTCGCGGTAGTCATATTTGACCTTTCGCCGGAGACAGGCAGCACGTTAACCATAACCCGAGGTGAGTTTTCACGCAGTGAGGTCATCACCGCTGGCTTGTTCGAGCAGGCTGCGCCGATACGCCTCCAACGCGACCAGGTCGCCGAACAATGCGTGGTATTCGTCGCCCTGCTCCACCGGCGACATTCGCTGCAGCTTGGACTTGACCTCGGCGACCTGACGGCCCACCCAGACCTCCTGCAGCCGGGCCAGGACGCTGCCGACGTACCGCGGCAGTTTCTCTTCCTCCTCGACCCGGATCGCCTCGACTCCGAGCTCGGTGATCAAGCCTTCGGTCAGCGGCGCGCCGGCCCGTTCGCGCACGGTATCGATCCACTGGCCGCCGACGATGCCCGACGAGGTGCCCCCGGCGGCCTCGATCGCGATCCGCACCGCCGCGTAGCCGGGGTGGGTGAAACTCTCCACGGTCAGCGAGTCGAACACCGGGCCGGCCAGCGCCGGGTACTGCAGGGCGGCTTTGAGCGCCTCACGCTGCGGCCACAGCGTCGGGTCGCGCGGGTCAGGACGCCGGGCCCCGGCTTCGGTGACCTTGGTGCGGGCGGGAGCGGCGCGTTTGTTGTCGCGGCCCCCCGGTTTGTGACCGGCTTCCTCCCGCACCCGTGCGATCACCTGGGCGACGTCGTCCCAACCGACCCAGCCGGCGAGCTGACGGGCGTACTCGTCGCGCAGCGTGGGGTCCTTGATCTGGGCGACCATCGGCACGCAGCGGCGCAACGCCGCCACCCGGCCCTCGGCGGATTCCAGATCGAGCTCGGCCAGTGCCGTGCGGATCGCGAACTCGAACAGCGGCGTGCGCCGCGCCACCAGGTCGCGCAGCGCGCCGTCGCCCTGCGCCAGCCTCAGATCACACGGGTCCATTCCGTCGGCAGCAACCGCCACGAAGCTCTGCCCGGCGAGGTTCTGCTCGCCGGCGAACGCCTTGAGCGCGGCCGCGCGGCCGGCCGCGTCACCGTCGAAGACGTAGATCAGCTCGCCGCGAAAGAACTTGTCGTCCATCATCAGCCGCCGCAACATCGACAGGTGTTCGTCGCCGAACGCGGTGCCGCAGGACGCGACCGCGGTGGTGACACCGGCCAGGTGCATGGCCATCACGTCGGTGTAGCCCTCGACGACGACGGCCTGATGTCCCTTGGCGATATCGCGCTTGGCCAGGTCGATGCCGAACAACACATTCGACTTCTTGTAGAGCACGGTCTCGGGGGTGTTGACGTACTTGGCTTCCATCTGGTCGTCGGCGAAGATCCGGCGGGCGCCGAAGCCGACGGTCTCGCCACTGGCGGTGCGGATCGGCCACAACAGCCTGCGGTGGAAGCGGTCCATCGGCCCGCGTCGGCCCTCCCGCGACAGCCCGGCGGCTTCGAGCTCCTTGAATTCGAAGCCCTTGCGGATCAGATGCTTGGTCAGCGAATCCCAGCCCGACGGCGCGAACCCGCAGCCGAACTGGCGGGCCGACGCGGCATCGAAATTGCGCTCGGTGAGGTACTGCCGCGCGGGCGCCGCTTCCTCGGATTCCAGTGCGGCAGCATAGAATTCCTGCGCGGCGGCGTTGGCGGCGATCAGCCGGCTCCGGCTGCCACGATCGCGCTGCACACTGGTTCCGCCGCCGCTGTAGGTCACCGTGTAGCCGACGCGGTCGGCGAGCATTTCCACGGCCTCGACGAAGCTGACGTGCTCGATCTTCTGGATGAAGGCGTAGGCGTCGCCGCCCTCGCCGCAGCCGAAGCAGTGGAAATGACCGTGATTGGGCCGCACATGGAACGACGGCGACTTCTCGTCGTGGAACGGGCACAGGCCCTTCATCGAATCGGCACCGGCCCGGCGCAGCTGCACGTAGTCGCCGACGACGTCTTCGATGCGGACCTGGTCACGGATCGCGGCGATGTCGCGGTCGGAGATCCGACCCTTGCGGTCTCCACCTCCGCTCACCGCTGTCGTCATCGGCACAGTCTAGGACGCGGGTCCACCGGCGATGTGCGCGTCGATGCGCTCCACCCGGCCTTCGGTGTACGAGGCGAGCTGGTCGACGATGACACGCATCCGCGCCGCGTCGTCAGCGGCAGCGGTGAACTCCGGAGCGAACACCGGATCGAGTGTCGCCGGCGCGCCGTCGAGCAGCCAGCTCGCCACCCGGTGGATCCGTTCCCGTTGCTGCGCCTGCAGTTCCAGGTGCCGCGGGTCGGACATGATGAACTGCAGCGCCAGCGTCTTGAGCAGCGCAACCTCGGCGCGGACCGTCGCGGGCACCTGCAGATCGGCCTGGTAGCGCACCAGCGGCTGCGGCCCGGCGACCTCGTGGGTCAGCCGAACTGCCGCCGAGGCGAACCGGCCGACCAGTTCACTGGTCAGCCGTTTGAGTGCCACCGAGGCCCCGAGCGTGCCGTCATATTTACCGACGCCGGCGACCACCGGCAGCTGGGACAACCGCTGGGCAGCAGCCTCGAGGTCGGCGGCGGCGATCGTGCTGGACTTCCCCAGCGCGCCCAGCGCGGCCGCGGCGTCGGAATCGGCCAGCACCCGCAGGTCGATGCGGCCCGACACCACTCCGTCTTCGACATCGTGCACGGAGTAGGCCACGTCGTCGGCCCAGTCCATCACCTGGGATTCCAGGCACGGTCGTCGCGACGGCGCGGCGCCCCGCACCCACTCGGCGAGCGCCCGGTCGTCTTCGTAGAAGCCGAATTTGCGCACGCCCGGTTCACGGAACCACGGATACTTGGTGACGGCGTCCAGGCCCGCGCGGGTCAGGTTCAGCCCGACGCTGCGACCGTGTCCATCAAGCACTTTCGGCTCGATGCGGGTCAGGATGCGGAAGTTTTGGGCGTTGCCTTCGAAGCCGCCGCAGGCGGCCGCGAACTCGTCGAGCGCGCGTTCCCCGTTGTGGCCGTACGGCGGATGGCCGATGTCGTGCGCCAGGCCGGCCATGTCCACCAGGTCGGCGTCGCATCCCAGCGGCAGCGCCATCCCCCGCCCGATCTGGGCGACCTCCAACGAATGCGTCAGCCTGGTGCGCGGGTTTTCACTCTCCCGCGGACCGACCACCTGAGTCTTGTCGGCCAGCCTGCGAAGAGCGGCACAGTGCAGTACGCGCGCACGGTCGCGAGCGAAGTCGGTGCGGTGCTCCGTCGACGTGCCGGGTAGCCCGGCAGTCTTCGGCGGCTCGTGCACCACCCGCTCACGGTCGGCCTCGTCGTAGTGGCCGTGCTCATTCGTCGTCACCGACGCACAGTCTGCCAGCACCGGCCCTACTACATTTGACGGTCATGCGCCTCGCTCGTCTGTTCAGCCTGCTCGCGGCCATCCTGGCCACCGCCGCTCTGGTGGCACCCGCCGCGACGGCCGAGCCACCGTTCCGGCTGCCGGACTACGTCACCGACAACGCCGGCGTCCTGGCCGGCGGCCAACTGGCCAGCGTGCAGAACGCCGTCGACACCCTCTACCGCGAGCGGAACGTGCGGCTGTGGGTGGTCTTCGTCGACTCCTTCGCCCCCAAGAGCGCGGTGGGCTGGACCGAGGAAACCCGCCAGGCCAGCGATCTGAGCAACCAGGACGCGATCCTGGCGGTCGCGACCGGGCAGCGCTCCTACGCCTTCCTGGTACCCACCGCGGCGGCCGGCGGCGCGAAGATCGACGACCTGCGCCACGACAAGATCGAGCCCGCCCTGCACAACGGCGACTGGGCGGGCGCCGCGATCGCGGCGGCCGACGGCCTGGCGGCCAAGACCACCACCGGCGCCGGCGGCTCCTCGCTACTGCCGCTGGTGATCATCCTGGGCGTCATCGTGCTGGCGGTCGTGGTCTTGCTGGTGTGGAGCCGACAGCGCCGGCGCAAGCGGCACGAGGCCGAGGTGGCCGCCGCCAAGAGGGTCGACCCCACCGATCCGAATGCCCTGGCCTCGGTTCCACTCGACGCCCTCGACGAGTTGTCCCGCTCGATCGTCGTCGACGTCGACAATGCCGTGCGCACCAGCTCCAACGAATTGACCTTGGCGCAAGAGGAATTCGGTGAGCAGCAGACGCAACCATTCGTTCGCGCCGTCGAGAACGCCAAGGCCACCCTGCAGCAGGCGTTCAACGTGCGCCAGCAACTCGACGACGCGGTGCCCGAAACCCCGGCCCAGCGCCGCGATCTGCTCACCCGGGTGGTCGTCGCCGCCGCGCGGGCCAACCGCGAGCTGGACGCCCAGAACCAGGCGTTCCATCAGCTGCGCGATCTCGTCATCAACGCGCCCGACCGGCTGGACATACTGACCCAGAAGCTGGTCGACGTCAGCGCCCGCATCGATCCCGCCGAGGGCACATTGACCCAGCTGCACACCGAGTTCGCCGAGTCGGCGCTGGCTTCGGTGGCGCGCAACGCTGCTGCCGCCAAGGAACGGCTGGACTTCGCCGACCACTCGATCAGCCGGGCCCGCGAGCTGGTGGCCAAACCGGTCGCCGGCGAGCAGATCGAATTGGTCGATTGCGTGCGCGGCGCGGAAGCCGCTCTGCAGCAGGCCAGTTCGATGCTCGACGCGGTCGACAGCGCGGCCAGCGACATCAGGCGTGCGGTCGCGACCTTGCCGGCGGCGATCGCCGACACCCAGCAGGGCATCAACCAGGCCGTGGCTCAGCTGACCCAGGGCGGACTGTCCAACACCGCCGAGCTGACGGCCGCCCGCGACGCCGCGGTCGCGGCGGTGGCCGCGGCACAGACCAACGGATCTGCCGACCCGTTGGGGGCGTTCACCCAGCTGACCCAGGCCGACGCCGATCTGGACCGGCTACTGGCGAGCGTGGCAGAGGAACGCGAGAACGCCGAACGGCTGGGCCGGTCCTACGACCAGGCGCTGTTCACCGCGCAGTCGCGGGTGCGTTCGGTGGCGGACTACGTCGACACCCGCCGCGGCAGCGTCGGGCCCGAGGCGCGCACCCGCCTCAACGAGGCGGTGCGTCAACTCGAGGCCGCACAGGCCAAACGGAAGACCAACGTCGCCGAGGCGATCGCGCATGCCAATGGTGCGTCGATGCTGGCTGCCCAAGCTCAGCAACTGGCCAACAACGATGTGCAGTCGGCGCAGCGCACCTATATGAATCACTATGGCGGCGTTGGCGGTTCGTCGAACATGGGCGCCGTCATCGGCGGCATCATCCTCGGCAACATCCTGTCCGGCGGTATGCGCGGCGGCTTCGGCGGTGGCGGCGGATGGTCGTCGACGACCTTCGGCGGATCGTCAGGCGGCTCCGACGGCGGCGGGATGCTGGGCGGCGGCGGCCGTTTCTAGGCCGCTTCTAGCCCTTCAACCGGGTGGCCAGGTAGTCGACCACCGAGTCGATCCCGATGCGCTCCTGCGTCATCTGGTCGCGCTCGCGGACGGTCACCGCGTGATCCTCCAGAGAATCGAAGTCGACCGTCACGCAGTACGGCGTGCCGATCTCGTCCTGGCGGCGATAGCGGCGGCCGATCGCACCGGCGTCGTCGAACTCGATGTTCCAGTTCTTGCGCAATTCCGCGGCCAGATCCTTGGCCTTCGGGCTGAGGTCGGCGTGCCGCGACAGCGGTAGTACCGCGGCCTTCACCGGCGCCAGCCGCGGGTCCAGCCGCAGCACCGTGCGCTTGTCGACCCCGCCCTTGGCGTTCGGCGCCTCGTCCTCGGCGTACGCGTCGACCAGGAACGCCATGAACGAACGGGTAAGTCCCGCTGCGGGTTCGATGACGTACGGGACGTAGCGGGTGTCGGCGGCCTGGTCGTAGAACGACAGGTCGGTGCCGGAATGCTGCGAGTGCGTCTTGAGGTCGAAGTCGGTGCGGTTGGCGATGCCTTCGAGCTCACCCCACGGGTTGCCCTGGAAGCCGAACTTGTACTCGATGTCGGTGGTGCCCGCCGAGTAGTGCGACAGCTTCTCCTTGGGGTGCTCGAAGAGCCTCAGGTTGTCGCGGTTGATGCCGAGGTCGATGTACCACTGCAGCCGGGTGTCGATCCAGTACTGGTGCCACTCGGGTGCGGTGGCCGGCTCGACGAAGAACTCCATCTCCATCTGCTCGAACTCGCGGGTGCGGAAGATGAAGTTGCCGGGGGTGATCTCGTTGCGGAAGCTCTTGCCGATCTGGCCGATGCCGAACGGCGGCTTCTTACGCGAGGTGGTCACCACGTTGGCGAAGTTCACGAAGATGCCCTGCGCGGTTTCCGGGCGCAGGTAGTGCATGCCCTCCTCGGCTTCGATCGGCCCGAGGTAGGTCTTCAGCATCATGTTGAATTCGCGGGGCTCGGTCCACTGGCCCTTTGTGCCGCAGTCCGGGCAGACGATCTCGGTCATGGCAACCGATTCGGGGTCCGCTATGCCCTTCTTCTCCGCGTACGCCTCCTGCAGGTGATCCTGGCGGTGACGCTTGTGGCAGTTGAGGCACTCGATGAGCGGATCGTTGAACACCTCAACGTGACCGGAGGCGACCCACACCTCGCGCGGCAGGATGATCGAACTGTCCAGACCGACGACGTCGTCGCGGCCGGTCACCACCGACCTCCACCACTGCCGCTTGATGTTCTCCTTGAGCTCCACACCCAGTGGGCCGTAGTCCCAGGCCGATTTGGTCCCGCCGTAGATCTCGCCGGCTGGATAGACCAAGCCACGACGCTTGGCCAGGTTGACGACGGAATCGATGATGGACGCCACGGTGGGTGCGACTCCTGTTCTGTGAACGGACAACAGCCCCATAGCCTAGCGACCTCAGCACCGAACCTTTTGACATGCGTGATCGTGCATGGAAAAGTATGAGCCAACTGGAAATGGTTTCCAATAACGGGGAGGTGTTCCATGACCACCGCCACCGACCATGCCGCGCTGCTGGAACGTGCCGGTGAGCTGCTGCGCGCGCTGGCCGCCCCGGTGCGTATAGCGATCGTCCTGCAATTGCGGGAATCCCGACGGTGCGTGCACGAGCTCGTCGACGCCCTCGACGTCCCGCAGCCTCTCGTCAGCCAGCACCTGCGAATCCTCAAGGCCGCGGGAGTGGTCGCCGGCGAGCGATCCGGGCGGGAAGTGATGTACCGGCTGGTCGATGAGCACCTGGCCGAGATCATCGTCGCCGCCATCAGCCACGCCGGCGAGGAGCACTCGTGACCGGGGCAGACATCCGTCCGCGCGCCGGCGCGGGCGGGGTGCGCGCCACTCGACAGCGGGCGTCCATCATCGCGCTGCTCGACACCGTCGACGAGTTCCGCTCGGCGCAGGAGTTGCACGACGAGCTGCGCCGCCGGGGCGAGAACATCGGGCTGACCACGGTGTACCGGACGCTGCAGTCACTGTCGGCGGCCGATCTGGTGGACATGGTGCGCACCGATAACGGGGAGTCGGTCTACCGGCGCTGCGCCGGCGCGGACCATCATCATCACCTGGTGTGCCGCAGTTGCGGTGCGGCGGTGGAGGTCAGTGGTCGCGAAGTCGAAGCCTGGGCTGCGGAAGTGGCTGCCGAGCATGGCTTTTCAGACGTCAGCCACACAATCGAGTTGTTCGGCACCTGCGAGCAGTGCCGCGGCTGAGCTAGTGGACGAGCGCGCCGACATCGACGTCAGCGTGGGACCTACTCGAACTTTCCCGCGCTGGTGTCGATCTCGGCAGGGCGCCTGACACCTAGTCGACGAGCGCGCGACGGGCATCAGCCCCGCCGGCGAGCACCATCAGCACCAGAGTCTGCAGCGCATGGTCCGCCAGGCCATCGCCGGGAAAGTTGTAGCGCAGCATGATGTCGCCCTTTTTGCCGGACTCAACGAGCGTCACCGTCCCCAGCATCGTCGACTGTGCTTGCGCGGCAACATGTTTGCGAAGGTCGGCAGTCGCCGGCAGATCCCACCCGAGCACCTGCGTCACCGACACCATCTCGATGTCCTCGGCAATGGTGACCGTCCGCAGCGAGGCGAAGGTCCCTTCATAGCGCACCGTCAGCGCACCGTCCGGCTCCACCTCGACCGGCACGACCGCGCTCAGTGCATCGGCCAACCGGGTGTCGAGTCCCATCTCAGGCCCGGCCGAAACGCCGGTTGCGTTCGGCGTACTCCTCGCACGCCGCCCACAGGTCGCGGCGGTCGTAATCGGGCCACAGTTTGTCCTGGAACACGTACTCGGCGTACGCGGCCTGCCACAGCATGAAGTTGCTTGCCCGCTGCTCCCCCGACGTCCTGATGAACAGGTCGACGTCAGGAATGTCGGGCCGGTGTAGGTGCTCGGTGATCGTGGCCTCGTTCACCCGTTCCGGGTCGACCCGGCCGGCGACCGCATCACGCGCGATTTGCTTTGCCGCTTCGGCGATTTCGGCCCGCCCGCCGTAATTCACGCAGTAGTTCACCGTGATGACGTCATTGCCGACCGTCATGTTCTCGGCGATATCGAATTCCTTGATCACGCTGCGCCACATCCGCGCCCGCGACCCCACCCAGCGCATGTTGACGCCCATGGCATCCAGGTTCTCCCGGCGCCGGCGCACCACCTCGCGATTGAAGCCCATCAGGAACCGCACCTCTTCGGTACTGCGCCGCCAGTTCTCCGTGGAGAACGCGTACACCGACAGGTGCTGGATACCGATCTCGATGGCTCCGCAGGTGATGTCGATCAGCACCGCCTCGCCCATCTTGTGGCCCTCGGTGCGGCTCAACCCGCGCTGCGTGGCCCATCGCCCGTTGCCGTCCATCACGACAGCCACGTGCTTGGGCATCTGGGTGGCCGGGATCGCCGGCGGCACGGCCTTGGAGGTGTGCTGGGGCGGCCGGCGCGGGCCGCCGTCCGGCGCGGGCGGCAGCTCGGGAAACACGACCGGCCACACAGAGGTGTCCGGGAACATCGGGTAGTCGTCGGGCGCCGGGGGCAGCTGCGGAAAGGTCTCTTTCCGCCTGCGCTCAGCCCCCCGCCACGAGCTGGTCACCCGGTTCATCGCCATATGGCTCATCCTGCCTGAACATCTCCATCCCGTGGTCAGCGGCCCGCCGGTAGACACGCTCCACCAGCGGCAAAGTGCGCAGCTGGCGTTCCAGATGCCACTGCAGATGCGCAGCCACCAAGCCGCTGGCGTGGCTGCGATGCGACGGCGTCGAGGCCTCCGCAAGTTCCCAATCGCCGTCGTGCAGCGCCGACATCAGATCCAGCACCGCCTGCGGCGGCGTCGTCGAGCCGGACGGACGGCAATGCATGCAGACGCTGCCACCAGCGGCGATGTGGAACGCTCGATGCGGTCCCGGCGCCGCGCAGCGGGCACATTCGGTCAGTGACGGCGCCCAGCCGGCGATCCCCATGGCCCGCAGCAGGTAGGCGTCCAGGACCAGCTCGCGGCTGCGGGCACCGTCGGCCACCGCCCGCAACGCCCCGACTGTGAGCCGGTGCAGCGCCGGCGCCGGGGCGCGTTCCTCTCCGGCGAGCCGCTCGGCGGTCTCCAGGACCGCGCAGGCGCTGGTGTAGCGGCCGTAGTCGCTGACGATGTCGGTGGCGAAGGCGTCGATCGACACCACCTGGGTGACGATGTCCAGGTTGCGACCGGGGTGCAGCTGCACATCGATGTGGGCGAACGGCTCCAGCCGGGAACCGAATTTGCTGCGGGTACGGCGCACGCCCTTGGCAACCGCGCGGACCAGACCGTGATCGCGGGTCAGCAAGGTGACGATGCGGTCGGCTTCACCGAGCTTGTGCTGGCGCAGCACGACCGCCCGATCCCGATACAACCGCATCCGACTAGTTTCCCACCGCATTGCGACATAACCGCGGACGCGCGCCGTTAGTCTCGACGTCGCCATGACAGCTCACCGGAGTCTGGGCAGGCCACCGCGGTTTCCGACCATCGGTGAGCAGCTCTATCAGTTGGCCAGCGGCACGGTCACGTCCACCGAACTGGCCCGCCGGTCGCTGCGTGCGATCACCGCCAGCCAATCCACGCTCAACGCCTTCCGGGTGGTGCTGACCGAATCGGCACTCGCCGATGCCGCCGACGCCGATCGACGGCGCGCCGCCGGGGAGCAGGCCCCGCTGCTGGGCATTCCCATCGCAGTCAAGGACGACGTCGACATCGCCGGGGTGCCGACCTCCTTCGGAACCGCCGGACCAGTGCGCCCCGCGACACACGACTCCGAAGTGGTCCGCCGGCTGCGCGAGGCGGGCGCGGTGATCGTCGGCAAGACCAACTGCTGCGAACTGGGCCAATGGCCGTTCACCAGCGGCCCCGCCTTCGGCCATACCCGTAACCCCTGGTCGCGGAAGCACACTCCCGGTGGCTCGTCGGGCGGCAGCGCCGCCGCCGTCGCGGCAGGCCTGGTCGCCGCGGCCATCGGATCCGACGGCGCGGGCAGCGTCCGGGTGCCGGCCGCCTGGACCCACCTGGTGGGCATCAAGCCGCAGCGCGGCCGCATCTCGACCTGGCCGGTCCATGACCCGTTCAACGGGATCACCGTCAACGGGGTTTTGGCCCGGACGGTCGCCGACGCCGCGCTCGTGCTCGACGCCGCCTCCGGGAACCACGAAGACGACCCGTTCAAGCCACCGCCGGTACGGATGACCGACTCCGTCGGGGCCGCGCCGGGTCCGTTGAAGATCGCGCTGTCGACCCGCTTTCCGTTCACCTTCTTTCCCGCCAGGCTGCATCCCGAGATCAGGGTCGCGCTCAGCGGGATCGCCGAGCAGCTGGGCCTGCTGGGCCACACCGTGATGGCGGGCAACCCCAACTACGGCTTGCGGCTGCCGCTGACGTTCCTGCCCCGGTCCACCGCCGGACTGCTGGAGTGGGCCGACCGCCTTGGTGACGATGTCGCCTTCGACCCCCGCACCGAGTCCAACATGCGGATGGGCCGGCTGCTGTCTGGCTCGATGCTGCGCCGAGCCCGCGCCAGCGAGCCGAAGCTGCACCGCCGCGTCGGGCAGATCTTCCGCTCCGTCGACGTCGTGCTGGCACCGACGACTGCGCAGCCGCCTCCCCCGGCCCGCACGTTCGACCGCCTCGGACCCATGGGCACCGACCGCGCGATGATCGCGGCGTGCCCGGTGACGTTCCCGTGGAATCTGCTCGGTTGGCCGTCGATCAGTGTTCCGGCCGGCTTCACCTCCGAGGGCCTGCCGATCGGCGTGCAGCTGATGGGCCCGGCCAACAGTGAGCCGCTGCTGATCTCCCTGGCAGCCGAGCTGGAAGCCATCAACGGGTGGGCCAGCAAGCAACCCGAGATCTGGTGGAACACCCCGGTGCCCACCGAGAGCTAAAACCCCAGCCGGCCAAGCTGTTTGGGGTCGCGCTGCCAGTTCTTGGCGATCTTGACCCGCAGATCGAGATAGACCTTGGTGCCGAGCAGCTTCTCGATCTGCGTACGGGCCACCGTCCCAACCTCTTTGAGCCGAGCGCCACCCTTGCCGATGACGATGCCCTTCTGGCTGTCCCGCTCGACATACAGCACGGCGTGCACATCGATCAACGGATCATCCGCCGGGCGGTCGGGCCGCTCTTCGATCTCCTCGATCACCACCGCCAGGGAGTGCGGCAACTCGTCGCGCACCCCTTCCAGTGCGGCCTCGCGAATGAGCTCGGCCATCAACACTTCTTCGGGCTCGTCGGTGAGCTCCCCGTCGGGGTAGAACGCCGGGCCGGGCGGCAACTGGCCGGCCAGCACATCGATGAGGATGTCGACCTGGTCTCCCCTCGTCGCCGACACCGGCACGATCTCAGCCGCGGTGTCGCCGACCAGTTCGTGGACGGCGATCAACTGTTCGGCCACCCGCTCCTTGGACACCTTGTCGATCTTGGTGACGATGACGACAAGCGTTGTACGGGGTGCGACGTCGCGGATCTGTTCGTAGATCCATCGATCACCCGGCCCGATGTTCTCGTCGGCGGGAATGCACAGCCCGATGACATCCACTTCGGAGTAGGTGTCGCGGACCAGGTCGTTGAGCCGCTTGCCCAGCAGCGTGCGCGGGCGGTGCAGACCCGGCGTGTCGACCAGAACGATCTGGAAAGCCGGGCGGTGCACGATGCCGCGAATGGTGTGCCGGGTGGTCTGCGGCCGGTTGGAGGTGATCGCCACCTTGGTGCCGACGAGCGCATTGGTCAGCGTCGACTTGCCGGTGTTGGGCCTGCCGATGAAGCAGACGAAGCCGGACCGGAATTCACTCTGCGCAGCGTCAGTCATCCTCGTCGCTTCCTTCCGGCTCGATCCGGCTGACCAGCACGGTGCCGATACGAAGCCGCCCTCTGTGGTCGCGGCCACCTTCAGCCTGCAGACGCAGCCCATGCGAGACCACCTCGGCGCCGGGCAATGGCACCCTGCCGAGCTCGAGGGCCAGCAGACCGCCAACGGTGTCGACGTCGAGATCGTCGGCGAACTCGATGTCGTAAAGCTCGCCAACGTCCTCGATCGGCAGGCGGGCCGACACCCGGAACTTGTTGTCGCCCAACTCTTCGACGGGCGCCACTTCGCGGGTGTCGTACTCGTCGGCGATCTCGCCGACGATCTCCTCCAGGACGTCCTCGATGGTGACCAGGCCGGCGATGGCGCCGTACTCGTCGACCAGCAAGGCCATGTGGTTGCGGTCGCGCTGCATCTCGCGCAGCAACTCGTCGAGCGGTTTGGAGTCCGGGACGAAGACCGCCGGGCGCATGATGTCGGCCACCTTGGTGCCGCGGCCGCTGTCCGAGGAGTAATAGGTGCGCTGCACAAGATCTTTGAGATAGACGACGCCGACCACATCGTCGACGTTCTCCCCGATCACCGGGATGCGCGAATAACCACTGCGCACCGCAAGCGACGTCGCCTGGCTGGCGGACTTGTCGTTCTCGATCCACACCATCTCGGTGCGCGGCACCATCACCTCACGTGCGGCGGTATCGCCGAGTTCGAACACCGACTGGATCATTCGGCGTTCGTCGTCGGCCACCACGCCGCGCTGCTGAGCCAGGTCGACGACCTCACGCAGCTCGATCTCGGAGGCGAACGGTCCGTTGCGGAAGCCGCGGCCCGGGGTCAGCGCATTGCCGAGCACGATCAGCAGCCTGCTGATCGGAGTGAGCAGAACCGAGATCGCCTGCAGCGGAACGGCCGACGTCAATGCAATGGTGTAGGCGTTCTGCCTGCCGATGGTGCGCGGGCCCACCCCCATCGCGACGAAGCTGGCCACCGTCATGATGCCGGCCGCCGCCACCAGGCCCCAGGTCAGCCCGAGGTCATCCCACAGGAAAGCGACCAGCAAGACCGTCGCGGCGGCCTCGCAGGCAATGCGCAGCAGCACAACGAGATTGATGTACCGCGGCCGCTCGGCCATGATCCTGGCCAGCCGCAGGGCGCCGGGTCGCTCGTCGCGCACCAGCTCCTCGACCCGAGCAATCGACACGGTGCTGATGGCGGCATCGATCGCGGCGAACAAACCGCCCAGCGCTATCAGGGCGATCGCACCGAGCAGCGCACTCCAGCCCGTCACGGTTCGTCGAAGAACTGTGACTTGTCGAGCAGTCGACGGTCCTTCTCGATCTGCCGATCCTGGTGGTATGCCTCGACCTGCTCGGCCACCCACTCTTCGAGCAGGGTGCGTTGCAGGTCGAACATCTCCTTTTCCTCGTCCGGCTCGGCATGGTCGTAGCCCAACAGATGCAGCACGCCGTGCACGGTCAACAGCGCCAGTTCCTGACCGAGGCTGTGACCGGCGGCGGTGGCCTGATCGGCGGCGAACTGCGGGCACAACACGATGTCACCGAGCATTGACGGCCCCGGTTCGGGCGCATCCGGGCGCCCGCCGGGCTCGAGCTCGTCCATCGGGAAGCTCATCACGTCGGTGGGGCCGGGCAGGTCCATCCAGCGCATGTGCAGGTCGGCCATCGCGTTGGTGTCCAGCAACACCATCGACAGCTCAGCGGCCGGATTGACGTCCATACGACGAATCACGAAGCGCGCGACGCTGATCAGTTCCTCTTCGGAAACGTCGAGGCCGGATTCATTGGATACCTCGATGGTCATGTGAGATGCCCCTAGCGCCGCGTCGAGCGACGTTGGGAGCGGTTCATCAGCGCCGGCTGCTCGGCCTTGGCGTAGGCGTCGACGATCTCCGACACCAGGCGGTGGCGCACCACGTCGGCGCTGGTGAGTTCGGCGAAATGGATGTCGTCGATGCCGTCGAGCACATCCATCGCCGCCCGCAGACCGGACTTGGCGCCGCCGGGCAGGTCGACCTGGGTGATGTCACCGGTGACCACGATCTTGGAGCCGAACCCCAGCCGGGTGAGGAACATCTTCATCTGCTCGGCGGTGGTGTTCTGCGCCTCATCGAGAATGATGAACGCGTCGTTGAGTGAGCGGCCACGCATGAATGCCAGCGGCGCGACCTCGATCACCCCGGTGCTCAGCAGATTCGGGATGGCGGCGGGGTCCATCATGTCGTGCAGCGCGTCGTAGAGCGGACGCAGGTACGGGTCGATCTTCTCGGTCAGCGTGCCGGGCAGAAACCCAAGGCGCTCACCGGCTTCCACCGCGGGCCGGGTCAGGATGATCCGCGTGACCTGCTTGGTCTGCAGCGCGTTGACCGCCTTGGCCATCGCCAGGTAGGTCTTGCCGGTGCCCGCCGGACCGATGCCGAACACGATCGTGTGGGCGTCGATGGCGTCGACGTAGCGCTTCTGGTTGAGCGTCTTGGGCCGAATCGTCTTACCGCGGCGGGACAGGATGTCCAGCGTCAGCACCTCGGCCGGTGACTCGTTGTCCGCCGCGGCGAGCATCCCGACGCTGCGACGGACCGCGTCCGGGGACAGCGACTGACCACCGGCCACAACAGCGATGAGTTCGGAGATCACCCGTTCGGCCATCGCGACGTCGGCCGCCTCACCGGACAGGGAGACGGTGTTGCCTCGGACATGAACATCGGCCGACAGGCTGCGTTCGAGTGCGCGCAGATTTTCGTCAGCGGAACCCAGCAGGCCCACGACGAGGTCGGGCGGAACAGTCATGCTGCTGCGCACTTGCGAGGCAGCGGTCGTCTCGCGGGGCGTCACGTGGTCTTCGAAGCCTGCTTCCTGGGTTCCGGTTAGGTCGAAAACACCAGTTTACCGTCCGAGCGCCGCACCTCCCACTGGTTAACCCACAGTCTGGGTGAACGCCTGATGGGTCAGCGCCGAGTTCATGAAGTCGCGGAAGTGCAGCCACTTGCCGTCGCGCAGCGTGATGATGTGGGCGAACTCCGACTCCCAGGTGTGCCCGGTGGCCGTGCGCAGGAACTTCTGGTGACCCCAGACCGCCAGGTTGTCGCCGTCGCCGATGAACAGCCACGGCTCCATCGCCACGATCTCGATGTGGGCGCCGACGGTGCTGAAGAATTCTCCCGCAGCCTCGATGCCGTGATAGTCCCCGGCGTACGGGATGGCGGCACTGCCGTAGTAGGTGATCCGGACGTCCGGATCCATATGGCTCAGCGCCGTCGCCAGGTCACCGGCCGGAACCGCGGCGTAGATGGCCCGGGTGGTGGCGATGTTGAGGGTCTCGCTCATCGGCTCAGCTGCATCGGCAGACGGACGAAGCCGTGGGTGAGCAGGCTGGCGGTCTGCCGCTCGGCTGGCTCCTCGGACAGGCCGATCACCGAGTAGCGGTCCAGCACCGCATTGACGATCGACAACACCTCCAGCCGGGCCAGCGGCGCACCGAGGCAGAAGTGCAGACCGTGGCCGAACGCCAGATGCTGACGGATGTTGGGCCGGTCCAGATCCAGGCGTGCCGGATCTTCGAACACGGCCGGGTCGTGGTTGGCCGAGCCGAAGAACAATGCCACCCACTCCCCTTTGCGGATCGTGGCGCCGTCGATCTCGACGTCGCGGGTCGCGATGCGGAACAGCCGGTTCGGCCCGGTGAGCCGCGCGACCTCCTCGATGAACGTGCTCAGCAACGAACGGTCGGCCCGCAGC
Source organism: Mycobacterium sp. ENV421 (assembly GCF_002887815.1). GTDB lineage: Bacteria > Actinomycetota > Actinomycetes > Mycobacteriales > Mycobacteriaceae > Mycobacterium. The sequence goes on from NZ_PDHO01000002.1 coordinate 277,841, forward strand.
CTGGCGGTGACCGCGGGTTCCCGCGCCATCGCGTCGAGAACGCTGCCGATGAGATAGGTCGTCGTCTCGCTGCCGGCGACCACGAGGGTGACGCAGAACCGCACCACCTGCTCCGGGGTGAGCCGCTGACCGTCGAGCTCGGCCCGCAGCAGCGCCGAGATCAGGTCCTCGGCATCCTCGATGTCCTGCGAATCATCAACGTGCGCAAGCTTTTCAGTGACGCGCTCAGTGAACGTCGTGACCATCTCGAAGTTGCTGGCCATCCGCTCCTCGGGAGTCATCGTCGACGACAGCATGAACGCGTTGGCCCAGTTCTTGAATCGGACGTGGTCGCCTTCGGGAAGACCCAGCAGCCGCACCATCGCCCGGGTGGGCACCTCGTCGGCGAACTCCATCACGTCGCGATCCCCGTCGCCGGTGCGGTCGTCGAACTCGGCGAGCAGAAGCGGCACCAATTGGTCCAGCCAGTTCTCGAGCCGCCGGATGCGCCGCGGCGAGAACGCCTGGCTGACCAGTTTGCGTTCGGCGGTGTGCGCGGGCGCGTCGGTGTTGACCAGCATCAGGCTCGGAGCCGACGACGCCTCCTGGATGGGATCACGCGACGAGAACGTCTCGCTGTCCCGCGCCGCCGCGAGCACCTGGTCGTAGCGGAACAGCGCCCACGCGGTGACCGGTTCGTCGGCGCCGGGCACCGTGCCCGGCGGCCAGTCCCGATACCCCGCCACCGGCGAGGAATCGCGCAGTTGCTCGTAGAGCGGGTAGGGGTTCGCGATCCCCTCCGGGGTGGTGAGCAGATGCAGGGCAGAGGCGGTCGTCGAGGTCATGCGAACAGCCTCATTGCTCGTATGAGCCTGGTCGATCTCCCGATGGAGGTCAGTTGCGCTCCCGACCGAGCGGTTTTGCCACCACGGCCCCGATCGCGGTGAGAGCATCGCCTCACTGTGACCACTCCCACCGACTGTCTGCCTGTGACCGCGCTGACCGACGGCAACCACCCCGGTTGGGCATCCAAAGCCCCGCCGGTCAGTGCGGTCTCCCGCCGCTACGACGAGGCCTGCCGGCTCGGGATCGTCGAACCTGCCGACGACCCGGTCCGAGCCGTCGCCGACACGGTCGACGCGCAGGCCACCCTGGTCCGCGAAGCGCTCGAAGCGCTCGGCGACGAACACGCGCTCGCCGCGCTCGAAGCCGTACTGGACCTGTCCCTGCTGGAGCGCCAGCTGATCGAGGACAGCGCCCGGCGCCGGACGCTGGCGTTGCTGCGCGTGCAGGAAGGCTTGTCGAAACTGCGCGGCATCGACGAGGTCGCCAAGATCGTCGACCGCGCGCCGCGCGAACTGGTCGAGTCGTGCGGCTTCGACCGCGCGGTCCTGTTCCGGGTGCACGAGGGCAAGATGGTGATGGAGTCGGCCTACTTCGGTGACGACGCCGAGGGCGCCGAGAAGATGGTCGCGTTCGCCCAGTCGGTCGCCCCGCCGCTGGACCACATGCTCCTCGAGACGCAGATGATCCGCAGGCACGCACCGGAAATCGTGCGCGACGCCCGCAACGATCCCCGCGTCAACCGACCGATCATCGACTTCTCGCTGACCCACTCCTACGTCGCGGCACCCGTGATGCCGACCGGACGGGTGATCGGCTTCCTGCACGCCGACCGGTTGTACTCCGGGCGCACCGTCGACGAGATCGACCGCGACACCGTGTGGGCGTTCGCCGAGGGATTCGGCTACGCCTTCGAACGAACCGTGCTGATGGAGCGGATGCGCCGCCAGCACGCCGACGTGCGTAACGCGCTGGCCACCGCCGAGCAGGCCGCCCAAGCCCTCCAGGACGCCGACCTGGAACTGCGCAAAGTCGAGCCCGCCGAGCGCAGCACGGCCAGCCGCCGGCTGGCGGAAGTGGAATCGCGGGTGCACGAGATGCTGACCCGCCGCGAAGCCGAGGTGCTGCGACTGATGGCCGACGGGCGCACCAACCAGCAGATCGCCGACGAACTGGTGATCACCCCCGGCACGGTGAAATCCCATGTGAAGCGGGTACTTCGGAAGCTGCATGCCAGTAACCGCGCCGAGGCGGCGTCGATCTACGCGCGCTTGGCAGCCCGGCCCGAGCCGGCCTGACCGCTACTGACGCTGATCCGACCAGCGCCCGGTCAGCACACCCAACGCGCCGAGGGCCACCGCCGCGGCCGTCGTGGTGCGCAGCACCGTCGGACCCAACCGGACCGCGGTTGCCCCCGCGTCTGCCAGCCTGTGGAGTTCGGCGTCGCTGATCCCACCTTCGGGACCCACGATCAACATGATCGAATCCGCTTGGGCCACCGGCAGTTCCGCCAGGGGACGGTCGGCCGATTCGTGCAGCGCCAGGACCAGTCCGCCGGCCCCGACCCGCTGGGCGACCAGGTCGGCCAGCGCGGCCGTCGCGACCGGGCCGTCGATAGGTGGGATGTAGCCTCGCCGCGATTGCCGCGCCGCCGACCGCGCCACCGCCCGCCACCGGCGTAGGCCCTTCTCAGCCCGTTCGCCGTCCCAGCGCGCCACACACCGGTCGGCCTGCCAGGCGACGAAGTCGTCGGCACCGGCCTCGGTGGCCAGCTCGATCGCCAGTTCCGAACGCTCCGATTTCGGAATCCCCTGCGCGACGGTCACCGGCGGGAGCGGACGCGGGAGCGTCCAGCGCTCCAACACCTGGGCCGAGAACCCGCGCTTGCTGGTCTGGTCCACTTCGCAGCGAGCCATCGTCCCGTCACCGTCGGACAGGACGAGCTTTTCGCCGGGCCGGATGCGCCGGACCGTCGCGGCGTGGAAACCCTCGTCACCGTCGATGACAGCACGCTGCCCCACCACCGGAATGGCGTCGGCGAAAAACAGTGTGTCGGCCAACGCCTAACGGCCGCTGAATGTTTCGCGGAGCCGGCTGAACAGTCCGCCGGTGTTGCCGGCCACCGCGTGCGTGGATTTGACCTCGGGTTCGGCGTGGCTGCGGGTCTTGAACTCGGTGAGTAGTTCCTTGGCCCGGGCGTCGAGCTTGCCGGGCACCGTCACCTCGATGTGCGCGTGCAGGTCACCCCGGACCCCGGACCGCAGATGCGGCATACCGTGCCCGCGCAGCGTGGTCACCGAACCGGGTTGGGTGCCCGGCGCGATGGCGATCTCGGTCAGCCCGTCGAGGATGCCGTCGACGGTGACGGAGGTGCCGAGCGCGGCGTCGACCATCGGCACCGACACGGTGCAATGCAGGTCGTCGCCGTCGCGGACGAAGATGTCGTGCTGCTGCTCGTGGACCTCGACGTACAGATCGCCCGCCGGGCCGCCACCCGGGCCGACCTCACCTTGTGCGGCCAACCGAACCCGCATGCCGTCACCGACACCGGCCGGAATCTTCACGCTGATGTCGCGGCGGGCGCGCACTCGTCCGTCGCCGGCGCACCGATGGCAGGGATCGGGAATGACCTCGCCGACGCCGCGGCAGGTCGGGCAGGGCCGGGAGGTCATGACCTGACCCAGCAGCGAACGCTGCACCGTCTGCACCTCGCCGCGTCCGCCGCAGGTGTCACAGGCGACGGGCGTGGAGTCGCCGTGAGTTCCCTTGCCCTGGCACACATCACAGAGCACCGCGGTGTCAACGGTCACCTGCTTGGTGACCCCGGTCGCGCACTCCGACAGATCCAGGCGCATTCGCAGCAGCGAGTCCGAACCGGGCCGCACCCGGCCGATCGGGCCGCGCGCCGCACCGCCGCCGCCGAAGAACGCCTCGAACACATCACCCAGACCGCCGAAGCCACTGAACCCGTTGGCTCCCGCCGCGGCGCCCTCCAGCGGGTCGCCGCCCAGGTCGACGATGCGCCGCTTCTCCGGATCGGAGAGCACCTCGTAGGCGGCGCTGATCTCCTTGAATTTGTGCTGGGCCTCTTCGTCAGGGTTGACGTCGGGATGGTATTCGCGGGCCAGCTTTCGATAGGCGCGCTTGAGCTCCTGATCGCTGGCGCCCTTGCTCACCCCGAGCAAGCCGTAGTAATCCCGTGCCACTGTTGACCTTTCGAATTCCCCGCCGGCTAGCCGGCTCGGTGTCCTAGGACATCGCCGATGTACATCGCAACAGCTGCGACGTTGGCGATAGTTCCCGGATAGTCCATTCTGGTGGGTCCCAAAACACCCATGCCGCCGTACACGGTGCCCGAGCTGCCGTAGGTCGTGCTGATGACCGACGTTCCGGCCATCTGCTCGGCCTCGGTTTCCTGGCCGATGCGCACCGTGACCTTACCCGCTTCCTGTGACGCGGCCAGCAGGCGAAGCACCACGACCTGTTCCTCGAGGGCTTCGAGGATGGAGCGCAGCGATCCCCCGAAGTCGGCGGTGTTGCGGGTCAGGTTGGCGGTGCCGCCCATCAGCAGACGTTCCTCATTGTGCTCCACCAACGACTCGAGGAGCACCGTGGCCGACCGGCCGACGGCATCGCCGAGGCCGCCCGACCCATCCAGCCGCGCAGCCAGGTCGGCGACCGCAACCGACGCCGCCGCCAGCCGCTTGCCCTCCAACGCCTGCCCGAGCAATTCGCGCAACTGGGACAGCTGGTGGTCGTCGATGGTGTCGCCCAACTCGACTATGCGCTGGTCGACCCGGCCCGAGTCGGTGATCACCACCATCAGCAGCCGGGCCGGCGTCAACGCCACGATTTCCAGGTGCCGCACCGTCGAGGTCGACAGCGTCGGGTACTGGACGATCGCGACCTGCCGAGTCAGCTGGGCCAACAGCTTCACCGCACGCCGCAGCACGTCATCGAGGTCGACGCCGGATTCCAGGAACTGGAGGATCGCTCGGCGCTCGGAGCCCGACAGCGGTTTGACGTCGTCGATGCGGTCGACGAACTCGCGGTAGCCCTTCTCGGTGGGCACTCGCCCGGAGCTCGTGTGGGGCTGGGTGATGTAGCCCTCGGCTTCCAGTACCGCCATGTCATTGCGCACCGTTGCGCTGGATACCCCCAGGTTGTGGCGGTCGACGAGGGCTTTGGAACCGATCGGTTCCTTGGTCGCCACGAAGTCGGCGACGATCGCACGGAGCACCTCGAAGCGACGGTCGTCAGCACTTCCCATCTGGTACACCTCCAAGTCGTCTCCATTTTACGGACACCAACAGCACAATTAGCACCCACGGACGCGGAGTGCCACCGACTCGGGCCGCGCGCACGGATGTTCGCCCACCGCTGACGTTGGGGCCTCCAGCGACTAGCCTTGCTCGAATGGTGGTGCGGGGTCGGCCGGCAGGGACGACGGCCCGATGATCTTCAAAGGCGTTCGGGACGGCAAGCCATACCCCGAGCACAACCTCTCCTACCGCGACTGGTCGCAGATTCCGCCGCGACAGATCCGCCTCGACGAGTTGGTCACCACGACGACGGTGCTGGCACTGGACCGCCTGCTGTCCGAGGACTCGACGTTCTACGGCGACCTCTTCCCGCACGCGGTCCGGTGGCGCGGCGTGATCTACCTCGAGGACGGCCTGCACCGGGCGGTCCGGGCCGCGCTGCGTAATCGCACGGTCTTGCACGCCCGGGTCTACGACATGGACGACGGCGTCGCCGACCAGTTCTCGGCCAGCTGACCGGCGGCCGGCAGGCTCACCGTGAATTGAGTTCTGCCCGGGCGGGATTGCGCGTTCACCGTGCCGCCGTGTGCTTCCACGATCGACAGGACGATCGCCAGCCCCAACCCACTGCAGCCCAGCTCGCGCGACCGCGACTTGTCCGCCCGGACGAACCGGCCGAACAGGTTGGGCATGATCTCCTCGGGAATACCGGGACCGTCGTCGCTGACGACAAGCTGCACCCGCCCGTCGCCGCCCCTGGTGAGCGATGTGTTGACGGTGACTCCCGCCGGGGTGTGCACCCGCGCGTTGCCGAGCAGGTTCGCCAGCAGCTGATGCAACCGGGCGCGGTCGCCGCGAACCCAGATCGCCTCGTCGGGCAGGTCGATCATGAAGTGATGATCCGGCGCGCTCACCGCGGCGTCGTTGACCGCGTCGGCGACCACGTCGCACAGGTCGAGGTCTTCGAGCTCCAGGTCACCGCCCTCGTCGAGCCGCGACAGCAGCAGCAGGTCGGCCACCAGGGACGCCATCCGGCGTGACTCCGCCTCGATGCGGGCCAGCGCGTACTCGGTGGTCGGCGGCAGCAAGTCGCTGTCCTGGCGGGTCAGTTCGGCGTAGCCGAGGATCGCGGCCAGCGGTGTGCGCAGTTCATGGCTGGCGTCGGTGAGGAATTGGCGGGTTCGGCGGTCGGAGGCCGCGATATCGCCGAGCGCGGAATCGACATTGGTCAACAGCCGGTTGAGGGTATGCCCGACGACCCCGACCTCACTGGCCCGGTCGGTGTCGGCCGGGCTCACCCGGGCGGTGATCCGGTAGTCGGTGGGATCCAGGGGAAGGGCGGCAACCTTGGCGGCGACGTCCGCGACGCGCCGCAACGGCCGCAACGCGTAGTTCACCACGATCATCGTGCCCAACGCGGTGAGCGCCACAGCGACGACCACCAGGATCACCACGGTCAGGCCTTTGCCGGCGACGGTCTTGTTCGCCAGATCCAGCGACACCGCCGACACCAGCCGCTCGCCGCCCGGGAAATCCCGGTGCCCGACCCGATGCGACCCCATGTCGCCGAGTTCGACGGTCTGCGGATCGCCGCCGGCCCAGTTGATCGTCTCCAACGCGCGCAGTGCGTCCGGCGGAGCGGGGACGGGTTCACCATCGGTGAACGCGCTGGCGTACACCACCCGGTCGTCGCGCAGCATCGCGATCACCGTGCCCGGCCCCTGACCCGGGAACTCACCGAGGTCGCCGTGACCGGCACTGCCGTCTTCGGAAGGTTGCTCGATGTCCCCGAACCGCTTGGCCTTGGAATACGAATAGCTGAACGCAGCAAGCGAATTCGACACCTGACTGTTGGCCAGACTCATCGCCTCGTCGCGCAGACTCATCACGGCGACCGCGCCGATGGCGATCATCGCCACGCTGCTGATCGCCGAGACCCAGATGACCAACCGCCTGCGCAGTGAACGCGGGCGCCACCGCCTCTCGCCGTGGGTGGCCGGCCTCACCGCTCGGGCCGCAGCATGTAGCCGACACCGCGCACCGTATGGATCATCGGCTCGCGTCCGGCGTCGACCTTGCGGCGCAGATAGGAGATGTAGAGGTCGACGATGCTGGAACGGCCGCCGAAGCCGTAGTTCCACACCCGGTCCAGGATCTCGGCGCGCGTGACAGCGCGGCGCGGGTTGCGCATCAGATACCGCAGCAGCTCGAACTCGGTGGTGGTCAGCGAGATCTGCTCGTCGCCCCGGGTGACCTCACGGCTCGGCCCGTCCAGCACCAGATCGCCCACCTTCAGCACCTCGTCCTCGGGCGCGGTGGTGGCCTTGGACCGCCGCAGCAGGCCCCGCAACCGCGCGACCAACTCCTCGAGGCTGAACGGCTTGGTCAGATAGTCGTCGGCTCCCGCAGTCAGCCCCGTCACCCGGTCCATCACCGAATCCCGCGCCGTCAGGAACAGCGTCGGTGTATAGCCGTCGGTCTCCCGGGTCATCTTGAGGATCTGCAGTCCGTCCGTGTCGGGCAGCATGATGTCGAGCACCAGCAGATCCGGCTCGAACTCCCGGAACTTCGACAAGGCGTCACGACCGTCGCCGGCCGTTTCCACTTCCCAACCCTCGTAGTGCAGGGCCATCTTGACCAGATTCGTCAGCGCCGGCTCGTCGTCGACGAGCAGTACGCGGATGGGCGAACCATCTGCGCGAGAGATGCGCGGAAGCTGACCGAGGATGGCCTGACGGGGGCGAAGAGGACGAGACGTTGAGGGTGCGACCGGGATAGCCATACTTCGATTCTGGTGAAGACACATGAATCTGTCATGGACCCCATATCTGTTTCATATCTTGCCCGGTCGCAGCCCTACTGACGGTGTTGTCGTATTGCGTTCGCGGCCAGAGCATTCCGCACTCATCTGTTAGACGCGACACATTTTGGTCACAACTCGACCGCGCCGAGTGTCCGCAGATATGGATCCGATATGGATTCCTTGAAGTCGATCTTTCACCACACCTACTGTCGCGCTTGTGAATTCGTTTCGCTTCGGCGGCACGATTCGTGAATCGACTGTCAATTAATAGATCTCGCATACGCAGACAGGAGTCTGGCCTTGCAGCGTTCAACTGCGCCACTCGAGGGTTCCGAAGACCCGGGCAGGATGTCCACCCTCCTGCGCTACGACCTACCGGCCTCGCTGGTGGTCTTCCTGGTGGCCCTGCCGCTGTCCCTGGGCATCGCCATCGCCTCCGATGCACCGGTGCTGGCGGGACTGATCGCGGCGATCGTCGGCGGTGTGGTTGCCGGCGCCCTTGGCGGATCGCCGCTGCAGGTCAGCGGTCCCGCCGCCGGGCTCACTGTGATCGTCGCGGGCCTGGTGGCCGAATTCGGCTGGGCCGTGACCTGCGCAATCACCGTCTGCGCGGGCATCCTCCAGGTACTGCTGGGAGTCAGCCGGGTGGGCCGCGCAGCGCTGGCGATCTCACCGATGGTGGTACACGCCATGCTGGCCGGCATCGGCGTCACGATCGCGCTTCAGCAGGTCCACGTCCTGCTGGGCGGCAGCTCCGAGAGCTCGGCCTGGCGCAACATCACCGAACTGCCCGGTCAGCTGCTCGCCGCTGATCACGCGGGGTTGGCCGTCGGGCTGCTGGTGATCGGGATCCTGGTGAGCTGGCGCTGGATGCCCGCGAAGATCCGCAAGGTGCCCGGGCCGCTGGTCGCGATCGTCGTCGCCAGCGCCGTGTCGGTGCTCTTCGCGATGAACGTGCCCCGCATCCAACTCAACGGGTCACTGCTCGACGCCTTGAAGCCGCCGGGCCTGCCGGAGGGCAACTGGGGTGCGTTCGCGACGGGCGTAATCACCGTCGCCCTCATCGCCAGCGTCGAGAGCTTGCTCACCGCGGTCGCCGTGGACCGGATGCAGGACGGCCCGCGGTCGAACCTGAACCGCGAACTCGTGGGACAGGGCGCTGCCAACGTCGTCTCGGGAGCGGTCGGCGGACTTCCGATCACGGGCGTGATCGTGCGCAGCTCGGCCAACGTGACCGCAGGCGCCAAGACCCGCGCATCGGCGATGTTGCACGGCGTGTGGGTGCTGGTCTTCGCGCTGCCGTTCGCCGGGTTGGCTCAGCAGATTCCGACTGCGGCGCTGGCCGGATTGCTGATCGTCATCGGCATCCAGCTGGTCAAACTCAGCCACATCAAGACAGCACGCCGAACCGGCGATATCGCCGTCTATCTGGTGACGATCACCGGGGTGGTCTTTCTCAACCTGCTCGAAGGCGTTCTGCTCGGGCTGGCGCTGGCCGTCGTGCTGACCGTCTGGCGGGTGGCGCGCGCCAGGATCCATGCCCAACCCGCCGACGATGACGACGACGACAACGATGATTGGCGCGTCGCCGTGGAAGGCTCGGCGACGTTCCTGTCGCTGCCCCAGCTGCACAAGACGCTGGCGTCGGTGCCGCCCGGTGTGCGCGTCACACTGGAGATTTCGGTGGACTTCATCGACCACGCCGCACACCAGGTCATCGAGGATTGGCAGCGGCAGCACGAGGCTTCAGGCGGCAGCGTTCTGGTGCAGGAAGTCGGCTCCGTCGAACTGAGCAGCGCGCTGGACGGGCCGCCCCAGCGCTCCTTCGGCATGGTCGACAAGCGGCTCGGCATCGTGCCGTGGAGTTCGTGGCAGGACCCGCTGACCACCAACGGCCACGAACGGCACGACACCGCAGGCCAGTCCGTTCTCCACGGCCTGGAGGTGTACCACCGCAGGACCGCTCCCCAAATACGGCCGCACATGGAGAAATTGGCGCACACCAACACCGCCGAGACGCTGTTCATCACGTGCACCGACGCCCGGATCGTGCCCAACGCGATCACCAGCAGTGGGCCGGGTGACCTGTTCACCGTGCGCAACGTCGGCAACCTGGTGCCCGCCGACCAGCACGACTATTCCGTGGAAGCGGCGATCGCCTTCGCGGTCGGTAGGTTGAACGTGTCATCGATCGTCGTGTGCGGCCATTCCGCCTGCAGCGCAATGCATGCCGCGTTGCGGGGGCAAAGCGTCGCGGCGCCGCGCCCACCCGGCGAGGAACACCTCCGGTCCTGGCTGAAGTACGCTCAGCCGGCCCTGGACGCCTTCGACGAGGGCCGGCACCCGATCGCACAATCGGCCGCCGAGCAGGGGTTCAACACCGCCGACCAGCTGAGCATGGTCAGTGTTGCCGTCCAGGTCGACACCCTGGTGCGCCACCCACTGATCCACGACCTGCACGAGCAGGGCCGGTTGAAGGTCATCGGCCTGTTCTATGACATCGCCAGCGCCCAGGTTCTTCACGTCGAGCCCACGCCAGCACTGTCATTGCATACCAACGGGATTGCTGTGCGCTGATTGAGTTCATTTGTCCATCAATAGATTTGACTCTGATATGAACTCCGTGACTGGATCCCCCACAAGACATAGAGTTGAGTTATCGGGAAGAGTCAACGAAAACCTAATCCCCCCAAGGTTTCTCTCCCGGAAGAAGAAAGGACGATCAATGACGATCAAACTCCGCCACCTCGCCCCGCTCGTCGCCGCCGGTGCCGCGGCGCTGGCCGTCAGCCTCGCGCCCAGCGCCGGCGCATCGCCCAACCCGATGGACTGCCTGGACAAGGGCGGTGCCACGATGTGCCAGAAGCAGGGCCACGCACGAATCCACGCCACACCTCCTGCCACCTCGCCTCAGCAGGCGTTCGGGTTCAACGGCATCCCGATGTGGGCGCTGGGCTAACCGGCAGGTATGCCGGGCAAGGCCGCGGGATGTGCCTACCCCCCTAAGGCTCCCCCGCGGCCTTGCCGTGTCCGGCCCTCAGTCGTCGAGGAGGTCGCGCACCACGGCATCGGCCAGCAGCCGGCCACGGTCGGTGAGCAGCAACCGCTCTCCGGCCCGCGTCAACAGCCCGTCGTCCACCGCCCGGACCGCACGCGCCTGTTCGGATTCGGTCAGCGCGGCGACCGGCAACCCGGTGCGCAACCTGATTCCCAACAGCACGTTCTCGATGTGGCGGGCATCGGGACCGAGCCGCTCGAAATCTGCCACCGGCAGCCGCCCGTCAGCCAGCAGCTCGGCGTACGTGTTGGGGTGCTTGACGTTCCACCACCGGGTGTCCCCGACGAACCCGTGGGCCCCGGGCCCCGCACCCCACCACTGCCCGCCGTTCCAGTAGCCGATGTTGTGCCGGCACTCACCGCCGGGACGGCTCCAATTGGACACCTCGTACCAACTCAGCCCCGCCGCCGCCAGCCGCTGGTCGAGTATTTCGTAACGGTGCGCGAGGACGTCGTCGTCGGGCGCTTCGATTTCGCCGCGGCGCACCCGGCGAGCCAGCGCCGTACCATCCTCGACCACCAACGCGTAGGCCGAGATGTGGTCGACGCCGGCGCTCAGCGCGGCGTCGACCGAACGTGCCAAATCGTCATCGGACTCCCCCGGCGTGCCGTAGATGAGGTCGATGTTGACGTGCTCGAAGCCCGCCGCCATCGCCTCGGCGGCGGCCTGTAGCGGCCGCCCCGGGGAGTGGGTCCGGTCCAGCACCGCCAGCACCCGTCGCGCCGTGGACTGCATGCCCAACGACACCCGGGTGTAGCCCGCGGCGCGGATCTCGGCGAAGAACGCCTGCGACGTCGACTCCGGGTTGGCCTCGGTGGTGACCTCGGCCTGAGCAGCCAGCGTGAAGTTGGCGCGGATGGCCTCGAGCACCGAGGCCAATCCCGCGCCACCGAGCAGCGACGGGGTGCCACCGCCGACGAAGACCGTGTCGACGGCCACTTCACCCAGCAGGGCGGCGGTCAACTCCAGTTCGGAGCGCAGCGCGGTCAGCCAGCCCTGCGGCGAGGCGGCGCCGAGCTCAGCAGCCGTATAGGTGTTGAAGTCGCAGTACCCGCACCGCGTGGCGCAGAAGGGCACGTGGACGTAGATGCCGAACGCCGTTCCGGGAGTCAGTGCGAGTTCCGGTAGGGCGGCCGGCGCGGGGCGGACCGACATCCGTTCAGTGTCCCAGACCCGACTTTCGCTCACCGCGAGCCGAAATTTGGCCCGGTTAGAGCTATCGGGGCCGTTCGTGGCAGAATGGCCCGCATGCTCGCCCCCCAGAACCTGCGCCGTGTGGCACTGGTGGCTCGGCGGCATGTGGATTTCAAGCGCGTCTGTACCTGTTGTTGTCTGGCTTGACGCCGTAGACCCGCCCACCTGTACCTCAGCTGGCCGGCCGGATCTGCGCCGCCGGAACAGCTCACCGGTGGATTCGCGCGATTCGAACGCCAGCTCCTTGACATCGAGGAGCACATTTCATGACTCAGCCGACCAAGGCCGCGGCGAAGACACGCAGTGAAGGCCAGTGGGCTCTGGGTGAGCGCGAGCCGCTGAACCCGAACGAGCAGTTCAAGAAGGAAGACGACGCACTCAACGTCCGGGACCGTATCGAGAACATCTACGCCAAGCAGGGCTTCGCGAGCATCGACAAGACCGACCTGCGCGGCCGGATGCGCTGGTGGGGTCTGTACACCCAGCGCAAGCCCGGTTACGACGGCACCTGGACCGGTGATGAGAACACCGACATGCTCGAAGACGAGTTCTTCATGCTGCGGGTGCGCAGCGACGGTGGCGCTCTGACCACCGCCGCGCTTCGGACTCTCGGCGGCATTTCGACCGAGTTCGCCCGCGATACCGCGGATATCAGCGACCGCGAGAACGTCCAGTACCACTGGATCCAGGTCGAGGACATGCCGGAGATCTGGCGCCGCCTCGATGAGGTGGGTCTGCAAACCACCGAGGCGTGCGGTGACTGCCCACGCGTGGTGCTGGGCTCGCCGCTGGCGGGAGAATCGCTCGACGAGGTCATCGACGGCACGCCCGCGATCAACGAGATTGTGAAGCGCTACATCGGTAAGCCGGAGTATTCGAACCTCCCCCGCAAGTTCAAGACCGCGATCAGTGGTCTGCAGGACGTGGTGCACGAGGTCAACGATGTCGCCTTCATCGGGGTCAACCACCCCGACCACGGTCCCGGTTTCGACCTGTGGGTCGGCGGCGGTCTGTCCACCAATCCGATGCTCGGACAACGCGTCGGCGCCTGGGTGCCACTGGACGAGGTGCCCGACGTCTGGGAGGCCGTGGTCAGTGTGTTCCGCGACTACGGCTACCGGCGGCTGCGCGCCAAAGCCCGGCTGAAGTTCCTGATCAAGGACTGGGGAGTAGAAAAGTTCCGCGAAGTTCTCGAGACGGAGTACTTGAAGCGGCCCCTGATCGACGGGCCCGCACCCGAGCCCGTCGTCCGCCCGATCGACCACGTGGGTGTGCAACGGCTCAAGAACGGGCTCAACGCTGTCGGGGTGGCGCCGATCGCCGGACGCGTCTCGGGCACGATCCTCACGAAGGTCGCCGACCTGGCTGAGGCCGCAGGCTCCAATCGCGTCCGGTTCACGCCGTACCAGAAACTGATCGTCCTAGACGTTCCCGATGACAAGCTTGACGAACTTCGAAGTGGGCTCGACGCGCTCGGCCTGCCGTCAACACCGTCGCACTGGCGACGAAACCTGATGGCCTGCACAGGAATCGAGTTCTGCAAGCTCAGCTTCGCAGAGACCCGGGTGCGCGCTCAGAGCCTGGTGCCCGATCTGGAGAAGCGGCTCGAGGACATCAACTCCCAGCTCGACGTCCCGGTCACGGTCAACATCAACGGCTGCCCCAACTCGTGCGCGCGCATCCAGATCGCCGACATCGGCTTCAAGGGTCAGATGATCGACGACGGCAACGGCCCGGAGGAAGGGTTCCAGGTGCACCTGGGCGGAAGCCTGGGGCTGGACAGCGGTTTCGGCCGCAAACTGCGCCAGCACAAGGTCACCAGCACCGAGCTCGGCGACTACATCGAGCGAGTGGTGCGCAACTTCGTGAAACAAAGAAGCGACGGCGAGCGTTTCGCCCAGTGGGCCGTACGGGCACAGGAAGAAGAGTTGCGATGAGTATTGGGGTGGACAGGGCGACCGAGGCCGAGCTGCGGGAGCTTGCCGAACGTGGCGCGGCCGAACTCGACGGCGCCAGCGCGCTCGAACTGCTGGCCTGGACCGACAAGCACTTCGGTGGTGACTACGTCGTCGCCTCCAACATGCAGGACGCGGTGCTGGTCGACATGGCCTCGAAGGTGCGCCCCGGCGTGGATGTGCTGTTCCTCGACACGGGCTACCACTTCGCCGAGACGATCGGCACCCGCGATGCGGTCGAGGCGGTGTACGACATTCACGTCGTCAACGTCACGCCCGAGCACAGCGTGACCGAGCAGGATCAACTGCTGGGCAAGGACCTGTTCGCCAGCAATCCGGGCGAATGCTGCCGGCTGCGCAAGGTGGTGCCGCTGAGCAAGGCGCTGGGGGGATACACCGCCTGGGTCACCGGTATCCGTCGGGTCGAGGCACCCACTCGCGCCAACGCGCCACTGATCAGCTTCGATGAAGGCTTCAAGCTGGTGAAGATCAACCCGCTGGCCGCATGGACCGATGAGGACATGGACGCCTACATCCAGGCCAACGGCGTGCTGGTGAATCCGCTTGTCGACGAAGGCTATCCGTCGATCGGTTGCGCGCCGTGCACGGCCAAGCCGGTCGAGGGCGCCGACCCGCGTAGTGGACGCTGGCAGGGCCTGGCCAAAACCGAATGCGGGCTTCACGTTTCGTGAGGCTCATCCTCACCGCGCACGGCAGTGCCGATCCGCGTTCCGCGGTGACCACATACGGGGTGGCCGAGCACATCCGCATGCTGCGGCCCGAGCTCGACGTGCGAGTGGCGTTCTGCGAGAAGCACGCCCCGAACCTCAGTGATGTCCTGCGGTCACTCGACGGCCCCGCGGTCGTCACCCCGCTGCTGTTGGCGAGCGCCTACCACGCCCGCGTCGACATCCCGGCGATGATCGCCGACACCGGCGCCGACGTGATCCAGGCCGACACCCTCGGCGAGGATCCACGTCTGCTGACCGTCATGCGGGAACGCTTGGCGGAGCACCAGATTCATCAGTTCGAGCGCGGCCTCGGCGTGCTGGTGGTGGCGGTCGGTTCGTCCCGTGCCGCCGCCAACGCCCGCACCGCGGCGCTCGCCGACACGTTGGGCCGCGGTACCCGATGGTCGGGAGTGCACGTCGCCTACGCCACCGGTCCCCAGCCGTCGGTGCAGGACGGGATCGAGTTGCTGCGCAACAGCGGCGCGCGGCGGATCGTGGTGGCGCCGTGGTTCATCGCGCCGGGCCGCATCACCGACCGGGTGGCCGCGATCGCCGATGCCGCAGGCCTGTCCATGGTCGCCCCGCTCGGCGCGCATCGGTTGGTGGCCGAGACGGTGCTCGACCGGTTCGATACCGCCGTCGCGACCCGAATGGCCGCCTAACTGGCCGCGACCTGGACCTCGCCGGCGATCGGCGGGACCCGGGTGGCCCGCACGTAGACGGTGTCGCCCTCTTTCAGGGCCAGCGCCTCGGCGTCGCCGCGGGTGATCTGCGCGGTGAACGGGGCGCCGTTGGTGGCGCTGGTCAGTTCGACTCGTACCTCGAAGCCCAGATACACCACCCGATCGATGGTGGCACGGGTTACTCCGGTCGACTCGGCCGTGCCATCCCCCGCCGCGATCGCCATCTCCGGATTGCGGCCGACCCGAATGTCATGCGGGCGCACCAGGATTCCGTTGAGCGACGAGACCGTGCCGAGAAAGGACATGACGAACGCATTGGCCGGACTGTCGTAGACGTCGGTCGGCGAGCCGATCTGTTCGATCCGGCCCTTGTTGAGCACCGCGATCCGGTCGGCCACGTCCAGAGCTTCGGCCTGATCGTGGGTGACGAGCACCGTCGTGACGTGCACCTCGTCGTGCAGTCGCCGCAGCCAGGTCCGCAGATCGTCGCGGACCTTGGCGTCCAGCGCGCCGAACGGTTCGTCGAGCAGGAGCACCTCAGGGTCGACGGCCAGCGCACGTGCCAGCGCCATCCGTTGGCGCTGACCGCCGGAAAGCTGGTTGGGATAACGCGTTTGGAAGCCGGCCAGCCCGACGACCTCGAGCAGGTCGTCGACCTTCGCCTTGACCTCAGCTTTCGGCTTCTTGCGAATTTTCAATCCGAACGCGACGTTCTCCCGCACGGTCAGGTGCTTGAACGCGGCGTAGTGCTGGAACACGAAGCCGATCCCGCGGCGCTGCGGGGGCACGTTGGTGACGTCCCGCCCGTTGATGGTGATGGTGCCGGTGTCGGGTTGATCCAGCCCGGCGATCGCACGCAGCAGTGTCGATTTTCCCGATCCACTGGGGCCGAGCAGTGCGGTCAACGACCCGGCCGGCACCACGAAATCGACGTTGTCGAGGGCAGCGAAGTCGCCATAACGCTTGTTCGCGCCCGCGACGGTGATGGCATTGGTCATGAGAGTCGTTCTCCTAGTGGGATTACTCGCTCGCCTTGGCCCGCCGGGCGTCCAGAACCACCTGGACGACCAGGACCAGTACCGCGACGGCCATCAACAGAGTCGAAACGGCGTAGGCGCCGTACTCGGCACCACGGCTGTAACGGTCGGAGACCAGCAGGGTCAGGGTTTGCGACGTGCCGGGCAGGTTGGAGGACACCATGATCACCGCGCCGTACTCGCCGAGCGTGCGGGCGACGGTCAGCACGATGCCGTAGGTCAGGCCCCACCGGATCGACGGCAGCGTGATTCGCCAGAACGTCTGCCACCAGCTGGATCCCAGTGTCGCCGCCGCTTGTTCCTGATCGGTACCAAGCTCGTGCAGAACCGGTTCGACCTCGCGGATCACGAATGGAACAGTGACGAAGATGCTGGCCAGCACGATGCCGGGCAAGCCGAAAATGATCTTCAAGCCCATATTGTTCTGGACGAACCCGAACAATCCCGAGCTACCCCACAGCAGTATCAACGCCACACCGACGACCACCGGCGACACCGCGAACGGCAGGTCGATGACGGCCTGCAGCGCGGATTTGCCGCGAAACTTGTTGCGCGCCAGCACCAGTGCGGTCGGCACCCCGAAGACCACGTTGAGTGGCACCACGATCGCCACCACCAGCAGCGACAACTGCAGTGCCGAAATCGCGGCGGGCGTGGTGATGGATTCGACGAACGTACCGAAGCCGGGTGCGAACGTCCGCCACAGAATCAGGCCGACAGGCACGAGCACCAGGACCGCGATGTAGGCGAGCGCCACGTAACGGGTGAGAAAGCGGACCAGGGGCGACGGGATCATGCCGACAGCTCCTCCCGCTTGGCGGCGCGGGAACCGATGGCGCGCAGGATGAACAAGACGATGAACGAGACGACCAGCAGCACAATCGAAATCGCCGCCGCACCGGAAGGATCGTCGTTCTCGATCAGCGTGCGGATCCACTGCGAGGAGACTTCGGTCTCCCCCGGTACCGCGCCACCGATCAGCACCACCGAGCCGAACTCACCGATCGCACGCGAGAACGCCAGACCGGCGCCGGACAGCAGCGACGGCAGCAACGCGGGCAGCACCACCTTGGTGAAGATGACGAAGTTCGTCGCACCGAGCGACGCGGCGGCCTCCTCGACCTCGCGGTCGAGTTCGAGGAGCACCGGCTGAACCGACCGCACCACGAAGGGCAGCGTGACGAACAGCAGCGCTACGCCCACACCCCATTTGGTGTGCTGCAGGTGCAAGTCGATCGGGCTGTTCGGCCCGTAGAGCGCCAGCATGACCAGGCTCGCCACGATGGTGGGCAGCGCGAACGGCAGGTCGATCACGGCATCGACCAACCGCTTGCCTACGAACTCGTCGCGAGTGAGCACCCAGGCGACCAGCAGCCCGAACACCGCGTTGACCACAGTGACGCCGATCGAGATCGTCAGCGTCACCTTGAACGACTCCAGCGCCGCGTTGGACGTGACGGTCGCCCAGAAGTCGTGCCAGCCGCCCTTGGCCGACTGCCACATGATCGCGGCCAGCGGCAGCAGCACGATGACGCTCAGCCAGATCGACGCCGCCCCCACCCGCAGGCTGGTGGTGCCGTGCCTGCGGGCCAGGAAGCCGGACGGCCCGCCCGGCTCACTCGGAGTGAGCTCGGGCCGGACCGCCTGAGGATTTGGCTCGATAGCTGCTGTCATCCAGTGGCCTGCTTGTAGATCTTCGTAATGGTGCCATTGTCCTTGTCGAACAGGGCCGGATCGACCGTGCTCCAGCCACCGAGATCGGCGATCGTCCAGAGCTTCTGTGGCGTCGGGAAGTCGGTGGCGAAGTCAGCGGCCACCGACGGATCGACCGGCCGGAAACCGGCCTGTGCCCAGATCTTCTGGCCTTCCGGCGTGAACAGGTAGTTGTTCAGCGCGGTCGCCTTGTCCAGATGGGCGCTGGTGGTCACCACCGCCACCGGGTTCTCGATCTTGAACGTCTGCGGCGGGATGACGTGCTCGACGGGCTTGCCCTGGCGCTCGGTGTTGATCGCCTCGTTCTCATAACTGATCAGCACGTCTCCGGTGCCCTGCAGGAACACGTCGGTGGCCTCGCGGCCCGACCCCGGACGGGTCTTGACGTGCTCGGTCACCAGCTTGTTGACGAAGTCGAGGCCGGCTTGCGCGTCCTTGCCGCCGTTGCTCTTGGCGGCGTAGGGCGCCAACAGGTTCCACTTGGCCGATCCCGAACTGAGCGGGCTCGGGGTGACCACCTCGATGCCGGGCTTCACCAAGTCGTCCCAATCCTTGATGTTCTTCGGGTTGCCTTTGCGGACGACCAGGGACACGACCGAACCGAACGGGATGCCCTGGGTGGTGGACTTGTTCCAGTCGGCGGCCACCTTGTTCGCCTTGACCAGGCGGGTGACGTCGGGCTCGACAGAGAAGTTCACGATGTCGGCCGGCTTGCCGTCGACCACACCCCGCGACTGGTCGCCGGAGGCACCGTAGGAGGTCGTCACTGCGACACCCTTGCCCTCCGGGGTGGCGGCGAACGCCGGGATGATCTTGCTCCAGCCTGGCTCGGGGACGGCATAGGCCACCAGGGTGAGGGTGGTGTCAGCCTTCGGCTGGTTGCCGCCACCGGGAACGTCGCTGGACCCGCCTCCGCAGGCGGCGAGCACCGTTGCGGTCGTCGCCAACGCGACGGCGGTACCCCACCGGCGACCGGGAAGGTGAATCTTGGGCATTACTGGCCTTTCTCATTGCGGGTTACGGGCGAATCGAGCCCCGTCGCAACGGAATGGCGATGTTGGACAACGAAGTGTCAACGACCATCACCGACACCAGACCGCGGACGGGCACAACGGTGTCAGCGACAACATGCAACATCAGCAACAGCCAACGGGCCAACGGCAATGAGGGCCAAAATGTGGCCCTCGCCGTAACCGGTCGCCGAATGCATGGCGCGAAGCTTAACAGAGTTCCGATGGACGACCGGCGGAGGTATCAGCGGTTGACCAGCCACAGGACGATGATCAAGACCAGCAGGGCCACCAGGGCGAGCGTCACGCGTGATCGTGGCATCCCGGTCACTCCTGCCGCCGGTCGGCGTGACGCACCCGGCGCACCAGCCGCATGCCGTTGCCGAGCAGCGCATCGATCACCACCGCGATGACGTAGGCGAGCAGCAGAACGACCGGCATCACGACGATGGTCTGAACGACGAAACCCAGCCCGGACAACCACAGTTCGACGCCGTCCCACCAGCTCAGCACTCCCTGCATTGCTCCAGCGTAGGCGGTGCCTGCCTGCGGGTCTTTGCCGCGGTAACAGCAAAGCCACGGATCGGGGCATAAGTAGACGGCAACAGGGTCGGCGTTCGATGATGTCCAGATGGTCCTCCAAGCCCAGCCAGCCGGTGAGAACACCGACGCCGTGCGCGTCCAGGCGCCCGCGCCGTTGTCCGTGACCGCCCCGGTGCCCTATGCCTCGCCGGCTGCGCTGCGCAACCCGTTCCCACCGATCGCGGACTACGGCTTCCTCTCCGACTGCGAGAACACCTGTCTGATCTCGTCGGCGGGCGCCGTGGAGTGGCTGTGCGTTCCCCGGCCCGACTCCCCCAGCGTTTTCGGGGCGATTCTGGACCGCGGCGCCGGGCATTTCCGGCTGGGCCCCTACGGTGTGTCGGTTCCGGCGGCCCGCCGTTATCTACCGGGCAGCCTCATCTTGGAGACCACCTGGCAGACGCACACCGGCTGGCTGATCGTGCGCGAAGCACTCGTGATGGGCCCGTGGCACGACATCGAGGCCCGGTCGCGGACCCACCGGCGCACCCCCATGGACTGGGACGCCGAGCACATCCTGCTGCGCACGGTGCGCTGTGTGAGCGGCACGGTCGAAGTGGTGATGAACTGCGAACCGTCCTTCGACTACGGCCGGGTCAACGCCGCCTGGGAGTACTCGGCCAGCGCCTACGGCGAGGCGATCGCGCGGGCCAGGACCGATCCTGACGCGCATCCGACGCTGCGGCTGACCACGAACCTTCGCATCGGCCTCGAGGGCCGGGAAGCACGCGCCCGCACCCGCCTCAAAGAAGGCGACAACGTGTTCGTCGCCCTGTCCTGGTCGAAGCATCCGTCGCCGCAGACCTACGAGGAAGCCGCCGACAAGATGTGGCAGACCAGCGAGGCGTGGCGGCAGTGGATCAACATCGGCGACTTCCCCGATCACCCGTGGCGGTCGTATCTGCAACGCAGCGCGCTCACCCTCAAGGGTCTGACGTATTCGCCGACCGGCGCACTGCTGGCCGCGTCCACCACGTCGCTGCCGGAAACACCTCAGGGCGAACGCAATTGGGATTACCGCTATGCCTGGGTGCGGGACTCGACGTTCGCGCTGTGGGGTCTGTACACCCTGGGTCTGGATCGTGAGGCCGACGACTTCTTCTCCTTCATCGCCGACGTCTCCGGCGCCAACAACGGTGAACGGCATCCGCTGCAGGTGATGTACGCCGTCGGCGGGGAACGCGAACTGGTCGAAGAGGAGCTGCACCACCTGTCCGGCTACGACAACGCCCGGCCGGTGCGCATCGGCAACGGCGCCTACAACCAGATGCAGCACGACATCTGGGGCACCATGCTGGACTCGGTGTACCTGCACGCCAAGTCGCGCGAACAGATCTCCGATCAGCTCTGGCCGGTGCTCAAGGAGCAGGTCGAAGAGGCGATCAAACACTGGCGGGAACCCGACCGGGGCATCTGGGAGGTGCGCGGCGAACCCCAGCACTTCACCTCGTCGAAGGTGATGTGCTGGGTGGCGCTGGATCGCGGCTCGAAGCTGGCCGAACTGGTCGGCGAGAAGAGCTACGCGCAGCAGTGGCGAGCAATCGCCGAGGAGATCAAGGCCGACATCCTGACGCACGGCGTCGACGACCGCGGGGTGCTCACCCAGCGGTACGGCGACGACGCCCTGGATGCGTCACTGCTGTTGGTGCCGTTGGTGCGGTTCCTGCCGTCGGACGACCCGCGGGTGCGGGCCACGGTGCTGGCGATCGCCGACGAGCTCACCGAGGACGGTCTGGTGCTGCGCTACCGCGTCGAGGAAACCGACGACGGCCTGTCCGGCGAGGAGGGATCGTTCACGATCTGCTCGTTCTGGCTGGTGTCGGCGCTGGTCGAGATCGGCGAGGTCAGCCGGGCCCGGCATCTGTGCGAACGGCTGCTGTCCTTCGCCAGCCCGCTGCATCTGTACGCCGAGGAGATCGAACCGCGCACCGGCCGGCATCTGGGTAACTTCCCGCAGGCGTTCACCCACCTGGCGTTGATCAACGCCGTGGTGCACGTGATCCGCGCCGAGGAAGAGGCCGACAGCACGGGCGTGTTCCAGCCGGCCAACGCCCCGATGTAGGCGGATGGCCTACAAATGGGCAGATGTAGGCGGAGGTCGTCACCCCAGCCGGTCGACCTTCAGAGCCGCTTCGACCCGTTCGAGGAGAGCTTTCGCGGCCGCGGCATCCTGTCGATCTCCCCGGAGGCCGTTGTCCATCAGCTGGGACCACTGCCGCCGCAGGCGCTCGAGGTTCTCGGCAGCCCGATCGGTCGGGTACAGATTCACGCCGCGCGCGTCGTGCGGATCGGCACGGCGTTCGACGAAGCCGCGGTTCTCCAAGCTTCGGAGCGCGGTGGACATATTGCTGCGCTGCAGGCCGGTCGCCCGGGCCAGGTCGCTGGGCGTGACGCCCGGGTGGTGGTCGATGTGCCGCATCAAGTGGGCTTCCGACGCCGTCAACTCGACGATGTCGGCGTCCGATGCAGCTGCCGTGTCGAGGTGGAGTCGAAGCTCCCGCGCCACTCCGATGATCGCCTCGGCGAGATCGGCCAACTCACCATCCATGGACAAATCCTAGCGCATTAGTTATTCTTTGATAGTTATTTTCTCATAACTATCTAGATGAGGTTCTTTCATGACGACCGCCACCCGGGACACCCAGACCCACGAGACCGCGATCTCGCCGTGGCTGCTGGTGGTACTCGCGCTGCTCAATGCGGTCGCACCGGTGGCCACCGACCTCTACCTCCCCGCCTTCCCGGAGATGACCGCCGAATTGCAGGCCAGCGCCACGGCCGTGCAGCTGACCCTGACGGCGTTCCTGCTCGGATTGACGTTCGGCCAGTTGCTGTTCGGCCCCCTGTCCGACCGACTGGGCCGGCGCACCCCGCTGATCGTCGGGGCGCTGCTGTGCGTGCTGGCCAGCGTCGTCGCCGCCACCGCCCCGAACATCGCCGTCCTCATCGCGGCCCGGTTCACCCAGGGCTTCACCGGCGCCGCGGGCATGGTGATCGGTCGCGCGGTGATCTCCGACCTCGCGGGCGGCAAGAGCGCGGGCCGGGCGTTCAGCCTGATGATGATCGTCGGCGGCGTCGCGCCGGTGGTCGCACCGTTCGCCGGCGGACTGCTGGTCGGCCCCGTCGGCTGGCGCGGCATCCTCTGGGTGGTCTGCGGCCTCACGGTGGCCATGCTGGTCGCGACCGTGGCCGTGGTGCGCGAATCACACCCGGCTCATCGTAGGGAAGAATTGAAAGCCGATGCCGCACACGGTATCTCGCCGTGGACAGCGCTACGGTCCCGGGCCTACATCGCCAACACGCTGGCCTTTGCGTTCGGTTTCTCGGTGATGATGGCCTACATCTCGGCCTCACCGTTCGTCTACCAGGTGATGGTGGGGCTCACCCCGACGCAGTACGGCGTCGCCTTCGGCATCAACGCACTGGGCATCGTCAGCGTCAGCTCGCTGTCGGCGCGGCTGAACCGGCGCATCGCCACCGCCACGCTGCTGGGTGTGGGCCTGGGCCTGACCATGGCCGCCACGCTCGTGCTACTCGGTCTGGTTCTCACCGGGGCACCGGCTTGGCTGATCCCCATCCCGATCTTCGTGGCCGTCGCATCCCAGGGCCTGATCCTCGGCAATGCCACCGCGCTGGCGCTGGCCGCAGTCCCCCGCGCTGCCGGCACGGGGTCGGCCGGCCTGGGCGCGCTGCAATTCGGACTCGGCGCCGCCGTCTCACCGCTGGTCAGCCTGGGCGGAGAGCACACCGCCCTGCCGCTGGCAGTGGTGATGGTGACCCTGGCGGTGCTGGCGCTGGCGGCCTTCCTCGTCGGCCGCCGGGTCAGCTGATCAGGCCTGGCTGAGCCGCGAGCACGAGATCCGTTGCACTACAACGCCTTCAAGAACGGTAGTTACTTCTTTGCCGCATTCTTGATCATGTCCGAGGCGATGGCACTGGCCTCGTCGGCGATGGAATTGCTACACGCCCATGCCTCGACCACCACGTTGGACGCCGAGGTCAGCGCGTGCTGGCAGCCCCATCCGCCGGCGTTGCGCTGAGTGGAGACCTGCGTCAGGACGTCACCGCTCACATCCGCAGCATCGATCTTCCAGGTGGAGTGCACGTCGGCGTTGTCGATGTCGATCGATGTGCCGCCGCACTTCTGCCACGTGGTGCGCGAGCTGTCGACGAACGCCGTGGCCTTCTCACTCGACGGATAGAGCACCGCGATCTGTTCGACCCAGTGCGCATTGTCGGCGGTCGGCTCCTGGAGCAACTGGTCGCGGACCGCCGTCCAGTCGCTGCCCTGGTACACCATCTGTTCGGCACCGTAGATCGCCCCGAGGCAGTCGACGTCGGACACTCCGTCGGAGTTGTCGCTCATGTTCTGCGAGGACCCGGTCACCCGGATCCCGGTGGCGCCCATGATGCCGTTCATCTCTCCCGCGCTGAGCAGCACCCGGTCGAGGTCGGACTCCGTGAGGGTGGGGACGTCAACGGACGTGGGGACGGCGCTGTCGGCGCGCAGTGCCGTACCCCCGACGGTGGACACGCAACCGGACAGCAGCACGCTGACCAGGACGGCGGCGCAGAACACGGGCATGCGGCTCACGCACGACATTGTCCCCCGGGCGACCCGCTCCAGTGGGTCAACGACCGATCACCGTCCGTGCGCGACCTTGTCCAGCATGGTTCCGGCCAGGCTCACGGCCCGGCCCGAGGGCCGCCGCTGACCGCCGGTGACCGCGGCGTCCACGTCCACCACGCAATCAGCCGCCAGCCCGATGGCCCGCTCGGTGGGGAACGACGCGTCGCCCTGGTTGTCGGAGTTGACCACCGTCGCAGACAACACCGGACCATCGACTCTCACGTCGGTGACCTTCTGGCGCATCTCGGCGCCGGCCGGGGTGGGCAGGGCGGAACGCACCGTCTTGCCTTCGCACGCCTTCCATTGGTTGACGAAAGCACCGAACATCCGTTGCGCCTCAGCATCGGAAGCGAATTGGACAACACCGGCATCCACGCTGGAAACGGTTTGGCCGCCACCGAAGTTCGAGAATTCCTGCCAGGCCGCCCGGCGCACGTCACCCACCTCGTACACCACGCGCATGAAGGGTGTGGCAGGCCCGAGACATTCGATGGGGTTGGCGGCGGCATTGTCGCGAATTCCGTTGGGCAGGGCATCGATTCCGCCGACGGTTGGCGATTCGCTGTCGGACAACGGATTCCCCGCTGCCCGGCTCACCTCCGCACCGGTGGGCAACACCTCGGCCAAATCGCGCAGGACAACACCGTCGTCTTGGCGTGCCGCCGAGCCGTCAAGGGTGCTCGTGCACCCTGCCAGCACAGCGATGCCGACCACGGCACCAACAATCGATCGCCCCCGAACGACAGCTTGGTCGCGTGTGATTGAGCCCTCGCCCCCTACTTCTTGGCCTTGTCGCCGGCCTTGTCCCCGGCCGAATCGGTGGACAGCGCGGCGACGAACGCCTCCTGAGGAACGTCGACCCGCCCGATCGTCTTCATCCGCTTCTTGCCCTCTTTCTGCTTCTCCAGCAGTTTGCGCTTACGGGTGATGTCACCGCCGTAGCACTTGGCGAGAACGTCCTTGCGGATCGCCCGAATGTTCTCGCGGGCAATGATTTTGGAGCCGATCGCAGCCTGCACCGGCACCTCGAACTGCTGACGCGGGATC
Source organism: Mycobacterium sp. ENV421 (assembly GCF_002887815.1). Lineage (GTDB taxonomy): Bacteria > Actinomycetota > Actinomycetes > Mycobacteriales > Mycobacteriaceae > Mycobacterium. Next base: position 303,368 of record NZ_PDHO01000002.1, read on the forward strand.
AGCTCCTTGAGCTTGGTGGTCATCTTGTTGCCGTAGGCCTGCGCCGAATCCTTGTGCACGATCGCACTGAACGCATCGACGGCCTCACCCTGTAGCAGGATGTCCACCTTCACCAGCGCCGCCTCCTGCTCACCGGACTCTTCGTAGTCCAGGCTGGCATACCCACGGGTGCGCGATTTCAACGCATCAAAGAAGTCGAAGATGATCTCCCCCAACGGCATCGTGTAGCGCAGCTCGACACGCTCCGGCGAGAGGTAATCCATGCCGCCGAGTTCGCCGCGCCGCGACTGGCACAGCTCCATGATGGTTCCGATGAACTCACTGGGCGCGATCAGGGTGCATTTCACCACCGGCTCATACACTTCGCGGACCTTGCCCTCTGGCCAGTCCGACGGATTGGTCACGATCAGTTCGCTGCCGTCGTCCTTGATCACCCGGTAGACCACGTTCGGCGAGGTGGAGATCAGATCCAGGTCGAACTCGCGCTCGAGGCGTTCCCGGGTGATCTCCATGTGCAGCAGGCCGAGGAAGCCGCAGCGGAATCCGAAGCCCAACGCCACCGACGTCTCCGGCTCGTAGGTCAACGCGGCGTCGTTGAGTTGCAGCTTGTCGAGCGCCTCACGCAGATTCGGGTAGTCCGAGCCGTCGACCGGATACAGCCCCGAATAGACCATGGGTTTGGGCTCGCGGTACCCGGTGAGCGCTTCGGTGGCGCCGTGCCGCGCGCTGGTCACCGTGTCACCGACTTTGGACTGCCGGACGTCCTTCACGCCGGTGATCAGATAGCCCACCTCGCCGACGCCCAGCCCCGCGGTGGGTTTGGGCTCCGGCGAGACGATGCCCACCTCGAGCAGTTCGTGGGTGGCCCCGGTGGACATCATCTTGATCTTCTCGCGCGGGGTGATCTTGCCGTCGACCACGCGGACGTAGGTGACCACGCCGCGGTAGATGTCGTAGACCGAGTCGAAGATCATCGCCCGGGCCGGCGCGTCGGCATCTCCGGTCGGTGCGGGCACCAGACGCACGACCTCGTCGAGCAGCTCTCCCACGCCCTCGCCGGTCTTGCCGGACACCCGCAGCACGTCGCTCGGTTCGCAGCCGATGATGTGGGCGATCTCACCGGCGTAGCGGTCGGGGTCGGCGGCGGGCAGGTCGATCTTGTTGAGCACCGGGATGATCGTCAGATCGCGGTCCAGCGCGAGATACAGATTCGCCAGGGTCTGAGCTTCGATGCCCTGGGCGGCGTCGACCAGAAGCACCGCACCCTCGCAGGCCTCCAGCGCACGGGACACTTCGTAGGTGAAGTCGACGTGGCCCGGGGTGTCGATCAGGTGCAGGACGTACTTCTCGCCGTTGCTTTCCCAGGGCAGGCGCACATTCTGCGCCTTGATCGTGATGCCGCGTTCCCGCTCGATATCCATCCGGTCCAGGTACTGCGCGCGCATCGACCGCTCATCGACCACGCCGGTGAGCTGCAGCATCCGGTCGGCCAGCGTCGACTTCCCATGATCGATATGGGCGATGATGCAGAAGTTCCGAATCTGCGCCGGCGCGGTGAACGTCTGGTCGGCGAAACTGCTGATGGGAAATCTCCTGGTCGGGTGGTACTTCGAGGGGGCCCTCGGGCGTCTCCAGCGTATCGAGTAGGGCCCGGCCCGGCACAATCGCGCGCCACGAGGCTCGCGCGATCCGCCTATGCTCATCAGAATGGCGTCGCAGTGGAGGACGTTTCAGAGAATCGCGGAGCACCTCGTTTTCACCGAGGCGCCCAAGTTCATCCGACAGTTGCCGATACCCCAGGCCGTACCTCGGACCATCCAACAGGGCCTGCGGCTGGGCATCGAAGTTCTGGTGGCCAGCACCACCCCGATCGATCAGCCCGCCGCGATCACCGCGGGCCGCCCGGTCACCGACAACAGTGTCCCGACGGCGCATCGCGCCCGCCGGCTGGTCTACGCACCCGATCTCGACGGTCGAGCCGACCCTGGCGAGGTGGTCTGGACCTGGGTGGTCTACGAGGACGACCCGACCAAAGGCAAGGACCGGCCGGTGCTGGTGGTCGGCCGGGATCGCCGGACGCTGCTCGGGTTGATGCTGTCCAGCCAGGCCCACCACGCCGAGGACCGCAACTGGATCGCGATCGGCTCGGGCGGTTGGGACTACGACGGCCGCCCCAGCTGGGTGCGCCTGGACCGGGTGCTCGATGTTCCCGAAGAGGGCATCCGTCGCGAGGGCGCGATTCTGGATCAGCACACCTTCGAGCTGGTCGCTGCGCGGCTGCGCGCCGAATACTCCTGGAGTTGACGGTTGTGCCCGCGGTGCGCGGGCGCCCCTGACGTCACGGTCGAGATCGACGTGAGGGTTGTCGCCAGGCACGGATCACGACCCTGAGGTCGATCTCGGCGCAGAAGCGAGCCGCTACCCGCCCTGCGTGATGTAGGCCTGGAGATGCTCCTGCTCGGCCTGCAGCTGCTCCATCCGGTTCTTGACCACGTCCCCGATGCTGACGATGCCCACCAGCCGCCCGCCCTGCATCACCGGTACATGCCGCACCCGGTTGTTGGTCATCAGCGCGCTCAGGTCGTCGATCTGGTCGTCGGGCGAGCACGTCACCAGCACCGTGCTCATGATGTCGGCGACCGCGCTGCGGAGCAGGTCCGGACCGTGATCGTGCAGCGTGCGCACGACGTCGCGCTCCGAGACGATGCCGACCACGCCGCCGTCCGGGCCGACGACGACCATCGCGCCGATGTTGTGGATGACCAGCTCGGCCAGCAGGCCGGTGACCGTGGTGGTCTCGGTGACCGTGGCCACCGTCGTTCCCTTACTGCGAAGGATGTCGGCGATACGCATCGCCACCCCCTTGTGATGGATGTCACACCAGGTTAAGGCTTGTGAGAGCGCCGGGGAAGCAAACCGCATCGGTTGCGTTAAGACAGAACAGGCTGACCACGAGACAACAGGAGATCTGCATGGGCACCTTGCCGAAAACGGAGTTGGGCGACGGCTTGACGGTCAGCGCGATCGGGTTCGGCGGCATGGCGCTGACGCCGGTCTACGGCGCGGTCGACGACACCGAGTCACTGGCGACGCTGAACCACTGCCTGGACGTCGGGATGACCTTCATCGACACCGCCAACGTCTACGGCGGCGGCGCCAACGAACGACTGATCGGCCAGGTGCTGGCCGGCCGCCGCGACGAGGTCACGCTGGCGACGAAGTTCGGGATCGACGGTGACCCGACGACAGGCAAGCTCAAGGCCCGCGGTGACGCGGAGTACGTCCGGCGCTGTGTCGACGAGAGCCTGGGCCGGCTCGGCACCGACGTGATCGACCTCTACTACATGCACCGCCGCGACGTGTCGCTGCCGATCGAGGAGACGGTGGGCGCCATGGCCGAGCTGGTGACCGCGGGCAAGGTGCGCCACCTCGGCCTGTCGGAGGTGACTGCAGACGAGCTGCGGGCCGCGGCCGCCGTGCACCCGATCGCCGCCGTGCAGAGCGAATGGTCGATCTGGAGCCGCGACGTCGAACGCCATGTGGTGCCGGCGGCCGCCGAACTCGGCGTCGGCTTCGTGCCGTATTCGCCACTGGGACGCGGATTCCTCACCGGGACCATCCGGTCGGCGGCCGACCTCTCCTCGGCCGGGGACTTCCGCAGCCGCATACCGCGCTTCGCCGAAGACGTACTGGACGCCAATCTTGCTGTGGTGCAGGTGGTCAGCTCGATCGCCGACGAAGTGGGCGCGACGCCGGCGCAGGTTGCGCTGGCGTGGTTGCGACAGCGCGCCGAGGTCCTCGGTGTGGCGTCGGTGCCGATCCCGGGTACGCGACGCGCGGCCCGCGTCGACGAGAACGCCGCGTCGCTGGCGGTGCAGCTCAACCCCGATCAAGTGGTGGCCCTGGAGGCGGCCGGCGCCAGTGTGTCCGGCCACCGGTCCATCGATCCGAATTGGGTGTCCTCGGCGCGGGAGTGACCCCGGCGGTCACGTCCCCGACGAGGTTTGGCTCACCGACAAGGCCACCGCGGTGTCGTCGAATTGGGCAGCCTGAGCGCTGATCCGGCCGATCTCGCTGGGCCGCTTGAGCAATCCGCGAACCGAGATGATGGCAACCTGTTCGGCGACCCGGACCGCCTCGGCCACCCGGTCGCCCCCCTCGGTGTGCAGGCGGGTGCGCTTCTGCGCACCCTCATCGAAGTTCAGCAGCAACCCGGCGGTTTCCTCCCGGTCGCAGTCGATGAACTTGCCCTCCGCGATCGCCGCACCGATCAGGTCGGACACCCAGTCTTTGAGCCGCTCATAGTCGGTCCAGAACTGGTGGAAGTCGGCCCGCTGGTCGTGGGCGATGCGCTGGATCTCGTTGAAGTCGATCGGCGAGAGCGCCAACTGGATGGTGTCGAACCGCAACAGCCGGTAGAGCTTGACGGCCGGCGATCCCGAACCGGCACCGACCTCGGCGATGAACTTCAGCGGCGCCCGGTTCACCAGCAGCGTCTCCCCCAGCAGCTGCTCCTTGTTGCGGAACCAGTAGTACAGCGACGACTGCTGCAGGCCGGCGGCCCGCGCGATGTCGCTCATTGTGGTTTGCGCATAACCCTTTTCGGAGAACAGCCGGGTCGCGGCGTTGACGATCCCGGTGCGTGGCGAGGTCGTCGCCGCCGAATCGGCATCGTTGCGGGGCCGTCCGATCACGCGAACCCGTGACCGGTCCTGCGGTGTCGGCACGTCGCGAATTGTACGGCCGGGATCCGCCGTCATTCCAGCGGTGGGACTTCAGCGTGCGCACGCATCACCACGTCACGCGCTGCGGCCACGACGTCTGCCCACAACTGGAGGCCGTAGCTCTTCGACGCCCGCGACGGGTACCCGGTCACTCCGTTGGTGGAGACCTGCTGGACGGGATAACGGAACACCGTGCCCGCGGTGCGGTCGGGGTCGTCGGCATCGCGCATCGCGTCGACGTCCACCAGTTCCGGCCGGACCGCCAGCATCAGCGAGGTCTCCGCCGCATTGGCGTGCCAGTCGACCGCGTCCTCGGTGGCTCGCCGGGCGATGTCGGGTGTCAAGTCCCACCACTGCATGACGCCGATCCGCCGGTCGGGATGCTGTCGGCGAAACCGGTCGCAGGCCAACCACAATGGCGCGCTGTTACCGACGTGACCATTGACGAACAGGATGCGGCGCACCCCGGAGTCCGCACACGCCTCGCCGACCCGGACTGCCGCCGTCGCGATCTGGTCCCCGTCGAACGCCACCGTGCCAGGCAGCGCGGTCCCGTGAAAGAAGCTGGCGCCGAACGCGATCGCAGGCAACACGAGAGCGAGCTCACCGGCGGCAGCCTCGGCGATGGCGGTGGCCATGATGGTGTCGGTGCCCACCGGCAGATGCGGCCCATGCTGTTCGGTGGCGCCGACCGGAATCAGGGCCACGGTGTCGGGGTCGGCGGAAAGCCGGTGGGCGATCTGCACCGAGTTGAGGTCGTCCCAGCGACTGCTCATCAGAAGAACCGTAGGTAGCGCTCGGACTCCCACGACGAGACGTGTGCGTTGTAGGAATCCCACTCGAGCTTCTTCTCGGAGACGAACGAATCGTACATTGCGGTCCCGAACACGCTGTGCACCAACGGGTCCGCTTCGATCGCGTCGATGGCCTCACCCAGCGAGCGGGGCAGCCAGGTGATGCCGCGCTCGATCAGATCCGGTTCCGAGAGCCGGTAGAGGTTGTCGCGGTTGGGAGCACCGGGGTCGAGCCCCTCCCGGATCCCTTCCAGTCCGGCGGCCAGCATCAGGGCCGCACCCAGATATGGGTTGTTGGCGCTGTCGGCGGCGCGGCATTCGACACGGCCGCCGCCCCGGGGGATCCGCAGCATGTTGGTGCGGTTGTTGTCGCCGTAGCAGGCGAAGATCGGTGCCCACGTCAGACCGGACATGCTGCCCTGCTTGACCAGTCGCTTGTAGCTGTTGACCGTCGGCGCGATGACCGCGCAGATCGCCCGGGCGTGGCGCAGCACTCCGGCGATGAACTGGTAGCCGAGCGAGGAAAGCCCGCAGCCATGCGGATCGTCGCTGGATTCGAAGAGGTTGGTCCCACCGGCGTCGGCGAGCGACATGTTGTAATGCGCTCCGCTGCCCGTTCGATCGGCGAAGGGTTTGGGCATCCACGAGGCGAACAGGCCGTGCTTGCGGGCGATCTCGCCGACCATCATCCGGAAGAAGACGAACCGGTCCGCCATCGACACCGCATCGGTGTAGGTGAAGTCGGTCTCGAACTGACCGTTGCCGTCCTCGTGGTCGAAAGAGTAGACATCCCAGCCCAGTTCGTTCATCGCCGCGACGATCTCGTCGACCACGCCGAAGTTGTGCAGCATCCCACGCAGGTCGTAGCAGGGTTTGTCGAGGTTGTCGTCGGGGCTGGCCGGCTCCGGCACCCCGGTGCGATCCGACAGCAGGAAGAACTCCGTCTCGATCCCGAGGTTGAAGGTGTAGCCCAACGTCGCCGCCTCGGCGGTGACCCGCTTGAGGATCTGACGGCTACACGACTCGAACGGGCTGTCACCGATCCACAGATCGCCGGGAAACCACGCGATCTCGCGATTGAACGGCATGACGATCGCCGCGTCGAGGTCCGGGTGCGGCGCGACCTCGTCGTCGTTGACGTCCTGCGGCACACCGTCCAGGGCGGCGCCGGTGAACATCTCCGACCCGTTCGCGGCCTGCTCCAAATGGCCCAGCGGCACCATCTTCGCCTTCGGCTTGCCGTGCATGTCGACGAAACTGATCGCCGCGTAGCGGACTCCCGCGGCGGTCAGCTTCTCGGCGACCTCGCGGACGTCGGTGTGCGCCTGCCCGTTGAGCGTGCTTGTCATCTGTTCCCTTTCTCGCACCGGTCGACGCCACCGTAGCCACGCTCTGTAACTGCGCTGTTTCCAAATAATGAATGACCTATTGAAACTTGGCAGGCGATGACGGCTGTGAACAGAGCAGTTGGCGGTCATCGCCGGCACAGTTGTGTCAATAGGTCATTGAAAAGCGCCTGCGTAGTGAAACCCGCCATACCGAGGGCCAATTGCTCCCGAGCAGCTGCCCGGCAGGGTAGTAATTAACCCCATGATCGACGTCACGCTGCTCGGCACCGGAAGCCCGATGGTCGACCCGAATCGCGCCGGGCCGTCAACCCTGGTCAAAGCCGGCGACTCGCTGTTCCTGGTGGATTGCGGGCGGGGGGTGCTGATGCGGGCCGCCGCTGCGGGCGTCGGCGCCGCCAACATCACCGCGCTGCTGCTGACCCATCTGCACAGCGACCACATCACCGACCTGTCCGATGTGATCACCACCCGGTGGGTCACCACGTTCGTGCCCACCCCGCTGCCGATCATCGGCCCGCCCGGCACCAAAGCCGTCGTCGACGCGACGCTGGCGGCGTTGGCCCCCGACATCTCCTACCGCATCGGCCACCACCCCGACATCACCGAACCTCCGTCGATTCAGGTGCACGAGTACGCCTCCGGCCAGGTGTGGGACGACGGCGGCGTCCGGATCACCGCGGCGCCCACCGACCACCGTCCGGTCGAGCCGACACTCGGTTTCCGCGTCGAATACGACGGGGCGGCGGTGGTGCTGGCCGGTGACACCGTGCCCTGCGCCGGCCTCGACGAACTCGCCAAGGGGGCGAACGCACTGGTGCACACCGTCATCCGCGCGGATCTCGTCGAGCAGATGCCGGTTCAGCGGCTCCGGGACATCCTCGACTATCACTCGTCGGTCGAGCAGGCCGCCGCGACCGCCGCCCGCGCCGGGGTCGGCACACTGGTGCTCACCCACTATGTACCGCCCCTGGTGCCCGGCCAGGAGGACCAGTGGCGCGCGAAGGCGGCCACCGAGTTCAGTGGCCCGGTGGAGATCGGCAACGACCTGCTTCGGGTATCCGTCGGGAACTAAGCCGCGCCGTCGTCCGACTTATGGGCGATGACGACGACCGAGACTTCGACGCGCCGCGGTGACGCGGCTGTGCTGCGCCGGATCTGGCGGCTGCACTTCTGGGTGGGGCTGTTCGCCGCGCCGGTGCTGGTGGTGTTGGCCTGCAGCGGCCTGGTGATCCTCTACAGCCAGCCGCTGGACGCCCTGCTCAACCGGCACCTGCTCGTGGTCGAGCAGGGACCGCAGACGGTTCCCCTCGATGCGCAGGTGGCCACCGCCACCCAACACGCCGGCGCCGGAAGCACACTGGAAGCGGTCACCCCGCCGGACGGCCCGAACTCCTCGACCCGGGTGGACTTCTCCGCCGCCGACGCCAAGGGCTACCCGCAGGCCGAAGCCGACGTCATCCAGGTGTTCGTCGATCCCTACACGGGCGCCTATCTGGGGCAGCGCGATCAACTGTCCGGCCTGGTGGGCTGGGCCAATCAGCTGCACCGAATGTTCGGCAACGACGGCCCGCACATCCAGCTGCCGTCATTGGGACACCTCATCAATCCGTCCGCATATCCCGAGTCCACCATCCCGGTCGGGATCGGCAACCTCTGGATGGAGCTGACCGCGACCTGGATCCTGGTTCTGCTCGGCAGCGGGATCTATCTGTGGTGGCCGCGCGCCATCGAAGCCGCGAAACCGCTGCTGGGCGTGCGATGGCGCGCCGGCGGCCGGCTGCGGTGGCGCGATGTGCATGCGCTGACCGGTGTTGTCGTCGCGGTCATCCTGATCTGCTACATCCTGTCCGGGATGACCTGGACGCGCTATTGGGGTGAGAACTGGCGGGCGGTGACCGCGACGGTCACCCCGTCCACCGAAATCGACGCTCCCTCAACGCCGGCCAAGCTCGGCGACTACGACCGCCTGGGGCGCCGCATCGCCTGGGCCGCCACCGACGACCCGATCTACGCATCGCAGCCCACCGCGGGCGCGGCCCGGCTGTCCTACAACGACATTGACCGGATCGCGAAGGACGAGCACATGGTGCCCGGCTATTCGATCTTCCCACCAACGGACACGATGCAGGATGGCGCGACGGTCTACGGCAGCTACACGGTGGTCAACCGGTGGCCGCAACGCGTGTCCGAACAGCGGACGCTGTATCTGAACCAGTTCACCGGCGCCACCATCACCAACGCCACCGCCGCCCAGGACGGTGCCCTGTCCCGGCTGACGAGCTTCGGGATCGCCATGCACATGGGCAACCAGATGGGTTGGCTCACCCGCATTTCGGCCACCGTCGCCTGCCTCGGGGTTCTCCTCAGCGCGGCGACCGGAGTGCTGATGTGGTGGAAACGCCGCCCCACCGGCGCCAGCGGGCTGCCCGGACCGGCCAGCGAATCCACCCGGGCGAACACCCCGAAGAAGGCGATGATCACAGTGGCCGTGATCGCGGTCGTTCTCGGAATCCTGTTCCCGGCCTTCGGTATTTCGCTGCTGGTGGTGCTGGTGGCCGAAGCGATCATCAGTGCCCGGCGGCCACCGTCCGATCACGCCAGTCTGGTGACCTCCACGATCACATCGAGATCGGTCGAGCCCTCACCGGAGTAGATGCCCTTCAGTGGGGTGACGTCGGCGTAGTCCCGGCCGACGCCGACGCTGATGTACTGCTCGTTGATCTCCGCATCGTTGGTCGGGTCGTAGTTCCACCAGCCACCGGTCCAGGCCTGGATCCACGCGTGGCTCTGCCCGTCGATGGTGTCGCCGATCACGGCATCGCGGTTAGGGTGCAGATACCCCGACACATACCGGGCCGGAATTCCCATGCCGCGCAACAGGATCAGCGTCAGATGGGCGAAGTCCTGGCATACACCCTTGCCTTCACGGAGTGCGTCGAGACCCGACGAGTGCACCCCGGTGGTACCGGGAACGTAACTGAGTTCGCTGTGCGCCCACTGGGCGGCGGCGATCACGGCCTGCACCGGATCGTTCTCCTTGATGATGCGTCTGCCGACCCGCTCGAGTCGCCGGCTGGCCGGCGTGTAGTGCGTCGGAGTCAGCACCTCGTCGAAACGGTCCCGGACCGCCGCGGAGGCCAATTCGTCCCACGTCACCTCCTCGCTCGGAGCTTCCGGTTTGTCGGTCTCGACCACCGATGACGCGGTCACCTCCAACTCGGTGTGCGGCGCGTGCAGGTCGAAAGCCGTTACCGCCGTGCCCCAATAGTCGACATAACGGTAATTGCGGGTGGCCGGTATGGTCTCCACGCGGTTGAGGATGACGTTCTGCCGGGAGTCCGAGCGCGGCGTCAGCCGAGCCTCGTTGTACGACGCGGTGACCGGTGACTTGTAGGCGTACCCCGTCGCGTGTACGACCCGCATCCGCCACATCAGATCTCCCCTTCCTCGATGACCAGCGCACCGCGTTGCCCGGCATCGGACCACGCGACCCACGGCGCGGAGTGAAAGTACTGCAGCGCCACCGCTTCTCCGACGTCGCGACAGGTTGCCTGCAGCCCGGCCAGCCGTTCCTCCAGCGACTCGAGCAGCACGCCCGGACGGATGAACTCCAACTCGCTGCGGGCACGACCGAGTAGACGCTGCGCCTCTGCGGTGGACCCCAGCCGGTTGTGCGGGCGGTGCATGAGCTCGTCGAGGCTGTGCTCGGCCAGCTTCAGCGAGTAGTAGATCGACCGCGGGAAAAGCCGGTCCAGCAACATGAATTCGACAACCCGGCTGGCGTCGAGCACACCGCGGTAGGTGCGCAAATACGTGTCGTGGGCACCCGCCGATCGCAACACCGTCACCCAGGCCGGTGACGAGGCGCTGTCCCCCACCCGGGACAGCAGCAGCCGCACCGTCATGTCGACCCGCTCGATAGCGCGTCCGAGCACCAGGAAGCGGTACCCGTCGTCGCGGGACAGCGTCGAGTCAGCCAACCCCGCGAACATCGCAGCCCGGCCCTCGATGAAGCTGAAGAACTCGTGCGGGCCCAGCCGGCGGGCCGCCCGCTCCCGTTCGGCCAGCGCGTTATACGTGGTGTTCAGACACTCCCACATGTCGCTGGATGTGACTTCCCTTGCCGAACGGGCGTTTTCACGGGCCGCCGAGATCGCCTCGACGATCGAGCAGCCGCCCGCGGTGTCGCGGCTGAATGCCACCAGATCAGTCAGCGACCACAGGTCGAGCTCATGTTTCGGCGACTCGATGCCCAGCACCTGTAAGAGAATCCGAGAGGTCTGGTCGGGATCGACGCTCGAGTCCTCGAGCAGCTGGTGCACAGTCACATCGAGGATGCGGGCGATGTCGTCGGCGCGCTCGACGTAGCGTCCGATCCAGTAGAGCGCCTCGGCGTTACGGGCCAGCATCAGCGCATCACCTGCTGTTGCTGTTGCTGCTGTTGGCCTTGTTGCTGCTGACCGGACGACTCGGGGCCTTTCTCGGCGACCGCCGCCTTGCCGGGTTTCGGAATCTTGCGCACCACCTCGGCATCGCCGAGTTCGCGGGCCGCCACCGATGTCTTGGAGGCCAGCACCCAGGTGTCCTTGGATCCCCCGCCCTGGCTGGAGTTGACCACCAGCGACCCCTCGATCAGCGCGGTGCGGGTGAGTCCACCGGGCAGCACCCAGACGTCCTCGCCGTCATTGACGGCGAATGGCCGCAGATCGACGTGGCGCGGGGCCAGCGCGTCGCCGACCTTGGTGGGCACCGTCGACAGCTGGACCACCGGCTGCGCGATCCAGCCGCGAGGATCGGCGATCACCTTCTTGCGGATGGTCGCCAACTCCTTGTCGGACGCGTCCGGGCCGAAGACGATGCCGTAGCCGCCCGATCCCTCGACGGGTTTGATCACCAGTTCGTCGACCCGGTCGAGCACTTCGTCGCGTTCCTCGTCGAGCCAGCAGCGGAACGTGTCGACGTTGGCCAGCAACGGCTTTTCACCGAGGTAGTACTCGATGATCGTCGGCACGTAGGTGTAGACCAGTTTGTCGTCGCCGACGCCGTTGCCGACCGCGCTGGAGATCACGACGTTGCCGGCACGTGCGGCATTCAGCAGGCCCGCAACGCCGAGCACCGAGTCGGGACGGAACTGCATGGGGTCGAGGTAGTCGTCGTCGATGCGGCGGTAGATGACATCGACCTGGCGCTCGCCTTCGGTGGTGCGCATGTAGACGACGTTGTCTCGACAGAACAGGTCGCGCCCCTCGACCAGTTCCACGCCCATCTGCCGAGCCAGCAGGGAGTGTTCGAAGTAGGCCGAGTTGAACGGCCCCGGGGTGAGCACGACGACCGTCGGATCGGCTTCGTTGGTGGCCGCGGCGTTGCGCAGCGCCCGCAGCAGGTGCGAGGAGTAGTCACCGACCGCGCGTACCCGGTGGGTGGCGAACAGGTTGGGGAACACCCGGGCCATCGTGCGCCGGTTCTCCATCACGTAGGACACGCCCGACGGGGACCGCAGGTTGTCTTCGAGGACCCGGAAGGTGCCCTGGGCGTCGCGAACCAGGTCGATGCCGGCGACGTGGATGCGCACCCCGTTGGGCGGGCTGATGCCGGCGGCCTGCCGGTGAAAGTGCTCGCAGGAGGTGACCAGTCGGCGCGGGATGACCCCATCGCGCAGGATTTCCTGGTCGCCATAGATGTCGTCGAGGTACATCTCCAGGGCCTTGACCCGTTGGGTGATGCCCCGTTCGAGCCGGGACCACTCGGCGGCGGAGATCACCCGGGGCACCAGGTCGAGCGGGAAGGGCCGCTCCTGCCCGGACAGCGAGAACGTGATGCCCTGATCGATGAACGCCCGGCCCAGCGCCTCGGCCCTGGCCTCGAGCTCCTCGGCGTCGGACGGCGCGAGTTCGGCGAAAATTCCCTTGTACGGCCCACGGACGTTGCCCTGGTTGTCGAACATCTCGTCGAAGGCCTTGGCATAGGAGCCGAGGTTGTTGTAGCCGCCGAAGATATGGTCGTGGCGCCGGGGTTGTCGCGACCCATTGCGCGACGACCGGTTGGTTTCCGAAGGCAGGGTTCGCAGGCTCACGTGTCCCATGCTGCCGCACGTTCTCCGTTTCGGCAGGCCAGTGGCCTCCATTTTGTGAGTTCAGGGCCCCCACTGGTACTCTGAGCAGTCGCTGCCCGAGGGCCTGACGGCCCCGGCAAGACTGACGAACCCAAGCTTGAAGACGAGGAACTTACGCGTGGCCAACATCAAGTCGCAGGAAAAGCGCATCCGCACCAACGAGCGGCGCCGGGTGCGCAACAAGTCGGTGAGGAGTGCGCTGCACACCGCGATCCGCGGGTTCCGGACGGCCGCTGCTGAGGGCGACAAGGACAAGGCCGCCGAGCTGCTCGTGTCGACCAGCCGCAAGCTGGACAAGGCCGCCAGCAAGGGCGTCATTCACAAGAATCAGGCGGCCAACAAGAAGTCCGCGCTGGCGCAGGCCTTCAACAAGATCTGATTCAGTCCCGGCCGCTTCCGGCGGCCAATTGCGCCACCTTGCGCACCGCGTCCTCCAACACGTAGTCCGCGTCGGCTGCGGCACCCTTGACGTCGGCGTTCAACGCCGCGACCAGCCGCATTGCCGTCGCCACCTTGTCGCGCGACCAGCGCCGCGACTGCTTTTGCGCCTTCTGGATCTTCCACGGCGGCATCCCCAGCTCCGAGGCCAACCGGTAGGGGTCGCCGGATACCGGGCCCACCCGCGCGATCGTGTGCACCGCCTCCGCGAGCGCATCGGCGAGCACGACGTGCGGGACGCCGCGCAGCATCGCCCACCGCAACGCCTCGGCCGAGCCCGCGACGTCACCCACCACGGCCTTGTCGGCGATATCGAAGCCGGAGACCTCCGCCTTGCCGCTGTGATAGCGCCGGACCGCGATCGCGTCGACGTGACCGGCGGTGTCGGCGACCAGCTGTGAGCACGCCGACGCGAGTTCCCGGATGTCGGATCCGACGGCGTCGAGCAGCGCGGTGACGGTGTCGTCGTCGACCTTGACCTTCTGCCTGCGGAACTCGGCGCGCACGAAGTCGGCCCGCTCGGCGGCCTTGGTGATCTTGGCGCACGGATGCACCTGCGCGCCGAGTTTCTTGAGTTGATCGGCGAGCGCCTTGGCGCGCCCACCACCGGAGTGCGCGACCGCCAGCACGGTGCCGGGCGGCAGGTCGGCGGCCGCCGTCGCGATCAGCTCGACGGCCTCCTTGCCCGCCTCGGCGGCCGACTCGAGCACCACCACCCGCTCGTCGGCGAACAGCGACGGGCTGAGCAGTTCGGCGAGCTCGTTGACCGACACATCGCCCGCCCGCAACCGGTCCACCGGAACGTCGCCGCCGCCAGACGCGTCGCGGGCCAGCCGCATCACCTCGGAGATGGCGCGGTCGACCAGTAACTCCTCGTCACCCAGGATCAGATGCAGACCGTCTACCGTCGCGCTCACCCGATGATCGTTTCACGTGCGGCCGACAGCGGCGGACACCGACCTTCACGGATCGCCACACCAGCAGCGCGGCGAGCGAGGTCCCCGCGACAGTCAACACGCCACCGAGTCCGGACGGCACGCTCACCGCGGCGCCGGGAACATCCGCTGCGGTGGACGCGACGCGCAGCAGCCACCACAGCTCCGGACCGGTGAAGCGGATCAGCAGCCCGGCGACCGGCGGCAGCAGCCAGCACAGTGCGGCGGCCGCGGTACCCAGCATGGTGATCGGCGGGATCACCACGGCGACAGCCAGATTGGCGAGCACACCGACTACGCTCAGCTTGCCCGATATCGCGGCAACCAACGGTGCGGTGACCAATTGGGCGGCCAGCGCGATGCACAACGCCTCGGCCAGGGGTTTGGGCCAACCTCTGGCGACGAGCCGAGCCGACCAGCCGGGGGCCAGCAGGATGAGTGCGGCGGTCGCGGAAACCGACAGCGCGAAGCCCGCATCGACCGCCAGCTGCGGTGCCGCTATCAGCAATCCGAGGACGGTGGCCGCCAACACCGGAATCGCCTGCCGTCTGCGAGCGCTGACGATGGCCACCAATGCGATGGCACCCATCACCGCCGCGCGCAGCACACTGGCCGTGGGCTGCACGACGATGACGAACGACACCAGCGCGAGGGCCGCCAGCCCGACCGCCGCGCGCGGTCCCACCAGGCCTGCGGACAGCAGCACGGCGCCGCAGACGATCGTGACGTTCGCGCCGGAGACCGCGGTAAGGTGGGTCAGCCCGGCGGTTTTGAATTCCGTTGTGGTGGTGGCTGATACAGCGGAGGTGTCACCCAGCACCAGCCCCGGCAGGATGGCAGCCTGATCGGCGGGTAGCGCGTCGCGGGCGGATCGGGCGAAATGGTCACGCACCGCACGGGCCGCCCGCTGTGGTGGCGACGCCCGCCCCACTGTGGGCCGGCCGGTCGCGTTCAGCACGGCCACCGTCAAGTCGCGCCGAGTCGGCCGGCTGATGCGGGCTGCGAAGCGGACCGGCTGGCCGGCCATCAACTCGCCGAAACCCTGCGTCTGAGCGAAAACCACCACGCTGCCGGTCATCTCGGCGCCGTCGAACTGCGAGAGCGCGGCACGAAACATCAGTCGTCCACCGCCGAGCTGACGAGGCTCCTCCTGCGGCGTCACCGTCACTGTCGCGACCGCGCCGAACCGTTGGGCGACCGGATGTTCGCGAACGGCGTCGCTGCGCATCGCCGCGGCCACCGCGAAACCCGCACCGACCACCGCCGCGCCCACCACCGCGACACCGGCCGTGCGGAGAACTGGTACCTGTTCGCCACGCCATCGGGCCAGCGCCACCCAACCGATCGCGATGCCCGCGCAGGCCGCGGCCAGCTGCGGCCCCACCGCCCACGTGATCGCCGCCGCCGTGACCGCCCAGGCTGTCAGCGCCGCGGGCACCAGCCGCAGATCAAGCGCGGCGCCCAGATCCGTCACACCCGGACCAGGGCCCGTAGTTTCTCCAGGCGCGCCGGACCGATGCCGTCGACCTCACCGAGCTGGTCGACGCTGGCGAACTTTCCATTGGCGTCCCGCCAGGCGACGATCGCGGCGGCCGTCACCGGCCCCACCCCCGGCAGCGCATCAAGTTGCTCGACGGTGGCGGTGTTGAGGTTGACCGGCTCGGCAGGCCCGCCCTTTCCCGGCGCCGCAGGCGGATCGGACGCGGCGGGCGGTGTGCCCTTGACCGAACTGCCGAGTGCGCTCGGCTGGCCGGCCGGGGTGCCGATGCCGACGACGATCTGTTCACCGTCCGTGAGGTGGCGTGCCAGATTGAGCCCCAGCGTGTCGGCTCCGTTCAGTGCGCCGCCCGCGGCCGACACCGCGTCGGCGATGCGGGCATCCGGGGCCAGGGTCACCAGCCCTGGCTTGGTGACGAGCCCGACCACGCTGACCACCACGGGCTGGTTGGGATCCGGTCCGGGCCGCGCGGCGGCCGAGGACACCATCTCCACCGGCGGCAGCTTGGCCGACACCACCGGTGGTGGGTCGTCGCGCATCAGGGCGAACACCGTGATGAGCACCGCCACAACGGCGATCACCGCCAGGGCGATGCCACCCGAACGGCCGGGATCAGCGCGGATCGCGGCGAGCCAGTTCGCGCCGCGGTCGGCGCGCCCGTCCGGGATCCAGCTGGGGACCGGGACCTCGTCATCGTCGTCAGCATCAGTCGGTTCACCCGGCGGGTCACCCCGGAGGCGGCGTTGCAGGCCGGCCAGCGGTTGATCGGTTCGCATGCCGCGACCGTAGGGCGCGATGGCGACTGGAGATCCGCTGTGCGGGACTGCGCGGTGCGAACCTGTGGATGAATCCGGAACTGTGTACACGTCCGAACCTCGCCACCCAGGGAGCACCCCATGACCGCCATCACCGACCGCCCCATCCGGGTGATCCAGTGGACCACCGGCAACATCGGCCGCCGGTCGCTGCACGCGATCATCAGCCGGCCGGACCTGGAACTGGTCGGGGTGTACGCCCACGGCGAAGACAAGCTCGGCGTCGACGCCGCGGAGTTGTCCGGCTGGCCCGAACCCACCGGCGTCAGCGCGACCAACGACATCGATGCGCTGCTGGCGGCCAAGCCGGACGCCTGCTGCTACAACCCGTTATGGCCCAGCGTGGATGAGTTGGTACGGCTGTTGGAGGCCGGCGTCAACGTGTGTTCGTCGGCCGCGTGGATCACCGGCGGCAAGCAGTCGCCCGAAGACCTGGCCCGGATCCGAAAGGCCTGCGAGCAAGGCAATTCCACGATCTTCGGTAGCGGCGCGCATCCCGGCATGACGAACATGGTCGGCATGGTGCTCTCCGGCGCCTGCGAGCGCGTCGACGAGATCCGCATCACCGAGTCGGTGGACTGTTCGACGTATGAGTCGGCGGGCACCCAGTCTGCGATGGGGTTCGGCTGCGATCCCGATACCGAGGGTCTGGCCGAAAGTGTGCGGGTGGAAAGCGAGGTGTTCGCCGAATCCGCGGCGATGATGGCCGACGCGATCGGCGCGAAGCTGGACCGGATGACCTTCGACGTCACGTTCACCACCGCCACCGGCGACAGCGACCTCGGCTTCATGACGATCCCGGAGGGCACGGTCGGCGGCGTGTACGGCTACCACCGCGGCTGGGTGGGCGACCGCAATGTGGTCAGCGTCGGGTTCAACTGGATCATGGGCAGCCACGTGGTGCCGCCCAAACCACTCGAGCACGGTCACGTCATCCAGGTGTACGGCGTGCCCAACATGCGCACGGTGCTGCATTGCCTGCCGCCCAAGAACTGGCCTGAGCCGGGTTTCATGGGGCTGGGCATGATCTACACCGCGCTGCCGGTCACCAACGCGGTGCCCGCCGTTGTCGCCGCCAAGCCTGGCATCGCGACGCTGGCCGATCTGCCGCCGGTCACGGGCCGGTTCGCCGCCAGCTGACGGCGCGGGAATGAAACCGGACCACGGTCCGGTTACTTCGTGAGAGGCGCCGGGCACAGGGCACGGCGCCGCCGATCAAGGAGACCTCACGATGACCGCAGCAGTTCAGGCCACCGAACTCACCGGAACCTGGGCGATCGACCCCGTCCATTCGTCGATCAGCTTCTCAGTACGCCACCTCGTCGTCAGCAAGGTCCGCGGGACGTTCGGCGCGTTCAGCGGCGCCGTCACCGTCGCGGCCGACGGCACGCCAACGGTGACCGCCGAGATCGACGTCACCTCGGTCTACACCGGCAACGAGCAGCGTGACGCGCATCTGCGCGCGGCCGACTTCTTCGACGTCGAGCAGTACCCCACCGCCACATTCGCCTCGACGTCGGTGGTCCCCGACGGGGATTCCTACCGGCTCGAGGGCGACTTCACCCTCAAGGGTGTGACTCGCCGGATCAGCCTTCCCGTGCAGTTCAACGGCGTGAACCCCGGCATGGGGCACGGCGCGGTCGCCGGGTTCGAGGCGTCAGTGGTGCTGAACCGCAAGGACTTCGGCATCGACATCGACATGCCGTTGGAGACCGGCGGCGCGGTTGTCGGCGACAAGGTCACCATCACCCTGGAGATCGAAGCCCTCAAGCAGGCGTGAGGCGATCCGGCGGGGTGGGATCGAGTGCGACGACGATTCCCACCGCGCCGGCGCCGACGTGCACGCCGAGCACCGGGCCCAGGTCGGTGACGACCACGTCCCAACAACCGGGCAGCGCCGACGCCAGCGTGGCGGCCAATTCTCCTGCAGCGTCGGGACTGTCGATGTGGTGGACGGCGAGCGCGGCGTGCCGCTCACCCACCACCTCGAGGACTTGCTCGATCATCGCGGCCTGCGCCTTGGATGCGGTGCGCACCCGTTGGGCCAGCACCAGCCGGCCCTGTTCGTCGAGGCGCAGCAGCGGTTTGAGCGCGAGTGCCGTGCCCAGCCAGGATGCCGCGGCACCGATCCGGCCGCTGCGGCGCAGGTTGTCCAGCCGCTGGACCACGATGTAGGCCCGCACCCGCGACACGGCCGATTCCGCCTCGGCAGCAACGGCTTCCAGGTCAGCTCCGCCGAGCGCGGCACGCGCAGCGGCCAGTGCGACGAACCCGGTGCCCATCGCCGTCGACTTGGAATCCACCACCCGAACGGCGCCGTCGAACTCGCGGGCCGCGTATTCGGCGGCCCCCAGCGTGCTGGATAGCTCACCGGAGATGTGCACGGCCACCACCCCGTCACCGTCGCTGGCGCGCAAAGCCTCCCGATAGGCCGCGGACAATTCACTCGGTGTCGCGCCGGCGGTCGTCACATGACCGCGTTGATACAGATCGGCCGGGGTCGCGTCGACCCCGTCGCGCAGGTCGCGGCCGTCGACCAAGATGTGCAGTGGCACAACGTGGATACCGCAGGCGCGGACATCATCGGTCCGAAGCCGAGCCGACGAATCGGTGACCACGACGACGGCCATGGATCAGCGGTGCGGGTTGTCGAGTGGGACGCCTGCTTCGGCGAGGGCCTTGAGCATCAGCTCGGCGACGCCGGAATGCGCTTCGAAGTTCCAGTGGATACCGTCCGGGTTGCCGCGGCCGGCCAGCACCTCTTCGGCCACGGCGGCTTTCAGATCGACCACCGGAATGTCATGCTGCGCCGCCCACTCGTTGATCGCGGCAACTGTGCCGGGCCTGCCGCGATGGGACATGCCATAGGTGGGCGCGATGTGCACCGAGGGTACCGACGCGACCATCGGAATGCCGGGGCGGTTGAAGTCGATTGCACCGCGGGTCATTTCGAGGTACTCCACCGTCAGATGAGGCGGCAGCGCCGGGCGCGCGATCGGTGAGAGTTTCGGCTGAACCCAGCCGTAGCCGTCGCGCACCCAGCGGCGCAGCCAAGACGGCCGGACGTAGCGGATCAACTCACGCAGCGCGGTGGGCAGCGGCGAAGGCAGCGAATCCATCCCGCTGGTCGCGAAGATCACCGCACCGGCACGGGGCAGCGCGGCCCACGCCCGCGGATCCTGGGTGGCCGCCCACCAGACGTCGCGGCTGGTCCACCCGATGCGGCCGATCAGTTCGACATCCCAACCCAGTTGACGGGCAACGATATTCGGCCAGATCCGCGGATCGTCGGAGGGCAGGCCGCCTTGTGGACCGTAGTAGGACAGGGAGTCGCAGAAGATCAGCAACGTCGACTCAGAGGACATCGTTGGCCACCTGCGCCGAAGCGTTCCACACGTCGAGACGCCAGCGGATGTCCTCGAAGACCGCGTCGTCGGCACCGTGTCCGGACAGCTGCGCCCAACTCGCGTTGCCCATGCCACCCAGCACCGGCCAGTTCCCGACCGGAAGCCCGAGCAGCCCGGCACACAACGCAGCGATCAGTCCACCGTGGGCCACCAGCACCAGCGGGCGGTCGGGCTCGTCGACGCCCCATTCGCGTTCTGCGGCAACCAATTCAGCGACCAGCGGGATACTGCGGTTGGCAACATCAACCCGACTCTCGCCGCCGTGCGGAGCCCAGGTCGCGTCGTCGCGCCACGCCAGCCGCGCACCTGGCGACACGGCATCCACCTCGTGGTGGGTCATACCCTGCCAGTCGCCGAGGTGGGTTTCGCGAAGCCGGGTGTCGACCTCCACCCGCAGGCCGGTGCGCTCCCCCAGCGCCACTGCGGTGTCGTAGGCGCGGTGCAGATCTGAGGACACGATGCGGACGGGCTGACGCTTGGCCAGCACCTCGGCGGCGGCAACAGCCTGAGCCCGGCCCAGGTCGGTGAGCTCGCTGTCGAGCTGGCCCTGCATACGGCTTCCGGCGTTGTACTCCGTCTGTCCGTGGCGCAGCATCACCAGCCTGCGCACCCTCATGGAGCGTCCTCGACCTCAACGTCATCCAGGTTCACGCTCAGGAAGGGGCAGTCCCGCCACAGCCGATCCAGGGCGTAGAAGTTGCGCTCCTCCTGATGCTGGATGTGCACCACGATGTCGACATAGTCCAGGAGCACCCAGCGGCCTTCGCGGGTGCCTTCCCGGCGGGCCGGCTTGTATCCGGCCAGCCGCATCTTCTCCTCGACCTCGTCGACAATCGCGTTGACCTGTCGCTCGTTGGACGCCGAGGCGATCACGAAGCAGTCGGTGATCACCAGCTGGCCGGACACGTCGATCACGACGACGTTCTGGGCGAGCTTGGCGGCGGCGGCCCGCGCGGCCACCGTCGCCATCTGGACGGCTTCGTCGGACGCGGTCACGTGGTGGTCTCCTCGATTGTGGTGACGGACAGACGGTCCACCTGGCCCAAGTCGCTGTAGAGGTGGCGCTTGGACACGTACTGCACGACGCCGTCGGGCACCAGATACCAGATGGGCCGGTTCTTGGCCGCGCGCAGCCGGCAGTCGGTGGATGAGATGGCCAGGGCGGGCACCGAGACGAGGCTCAGTGCCTCCTCGGGCAGTTGGTCGAACGCGGCGACGATGTGTTGGCCGTTGAGCTCGTAACCGGGCCGGCTGACACCGACGAACTTCGCCAGCGCGAACAGTTCCTCCCAGTTCTGCCAGGACAGGATCGAGGCCAGTGCGTCGGCTCCGGTGATGAAGTACAGGTCGGCGTTGGGATTCAGCGCGCGCAGATCGCGCAGGGTGTCGCTGGTGTAGGTGGCTCCGCCACGGTCGATGTCGACGCGGCTCACCGAGAACCGGGGGTTGGCGGCGGTCGCGATGACCGTCATCAGGTAGCGATCCTCGGCCGGGGTCACCTCCCGGGACTTCTGCCACGGTTGGCCGGTGGGTACGAACACCACCTCGTCCAGCTCGAAGAGGTCGGCGACCTCACTGGCCGCAACCAGGTGGCCGTTGTGGATGGGATCGAACGTCCCACCCATCACGCCGAGCCTGCGCCGCGCCGAGGAAACCACGATTGACCAGCTTACGGGAGGCGCTGGTGCGTTTCCGCACGCTCGCGATCGGTCGCGGACTCTGTGCCCTGGCAAAGGCACGTGAGGGATATCACTAAAGTTCAGGTAGCCTTTTCCCCGAGTCGAGTTATGCCGATCAGGGGGCCTGTGATGAAGAAGCTCGGTAGCCGACGGATATCTGTGCCTGTGACCAGTGTGGTGGCTGTGGCCGCGGCCGTCGCGGTGGGGCTGACGCCGACGGTGTCGTCGGCACCGGTGTTGACCGCCGCCACCGTGGATTATCTGCGCGGCACGAATATCGGCTGGACCCCCACCGACCAGCAGTACCGCGATTTCATCTCCCGCGTGCTCGACGGCACCGACACCCCGGCGGCCACCCCCACCTCGGCAGGCAACATCGCCTACAACGCCGGTTTCTGGCCGGTGTCGAACAACTACATCTTCGACAAAACGTGGAACCAGTCCGTTGCGCAGGGCGTGCAGAACGTCGAAGCGCGTGACCCCCAGGGCGACGTCATCTTCGGACTGTCGCAGGGCGCGGTGGTGCTGTCCCGTTACAAAGCCGCCCACCCCGAGGGCACCGGGAACACCTTCGTCCTCGTCGAGAACCCGAGCCGACCCAACGGTGGAATTCTGGAAAGGTTTGCCGGACTGTACATTCCGGTCCTCGATATCAGCGTGAGCGGGGCGACTCCAGACAACGGCGATACTACGGTGGACGTCGCCCGCCAGTACGACGGCTGGGCCGACTTCCCCACCTACCCCTTGAATCTGTTGGCAACGGTCAACGCGATCATGGGGATGATCTACGTCCATGGTCAGACCCAGACCGAGCTCACCGCCGCCGACATCGAGGCCGCGAAGGCCGGCGGCAGCGCGTACTACCAACAGCACGGCGACACCACGTACTACCTCATTCGGACCCCGCTGGTCCCGCTGCTGATGCCGCTCAAGGGAATCGTGCCGGACCCGATACTTGGCGCCATCGATCCGGTCCTGCGCAAGTTCATCGAAATGGGTTACAACCGCGCCGATTACAGCACGCCGACCAGGGCCCAACTGCTGCCGGGCATCAGCCTGCCCGCCTTCCCCAGCCTGCCCGCTGCGCCCAGCGCCGCGCCGAAGGCCGTGACGGCGGCGGCAGCCGAACCGGAGGCGAGCACAGCCGAGGTGAGCAAGCCGGCGGTGAGCACACCTGAAGTGAGCGCACTGGCGGCCGCGTCGACGCCGAAAGCCGGCAGTCCCGCCAAGAAGGCCACCGGCGCGAAGAAGAGCGCCGCGTCGAGCGACTCGTCGGGCAGCGCTGCACCGAAGAAGAAGTCCACCGGCGGCAGCGCGCGGCCGTCGGCCAAGAAGGCGAGCTAGGCCGGATCTTTCAGGGCTGGCGCATGTCATGATCGGCTATGCCCACAGTCGTTGCCGCTCTGATCGCGGTGATCGGTGCCCTGATTCAGAGTCGCCGTCATAGGGACCGCAACCCGGCCGACGTCCACATGGTGTGGTGGATGGTCACAGTCGTCGGTGTCGCGTCGCTGCTGGGCGCCGCCTTCCACATCTTCGACGGCCCGCACACGGCGGAACTGATCGGCTACACCCGCGGCAATGGCGGTTTCCAATGGGAGAACGCGATGGGCGACACCGCAATCGGCGTCGTCGGCATCCTGGCGTACTGGTTTCGCGGCCACTTCTGGCTGTGCACGATCATTGTGCTGACCATCCAGTACCTCGGCGACGGTGCCGGCCACATTTACTACTGGCTGGCCGAAAACAACACCCGGCCGTACAACATCGGGTTCCCGTTGTGGACTGATTTTCTGCTGCCGATTGTCATGTGGGCGCTGTACATCTGGTCGCGGCGCACCGGCGGCGACGCGACGCCCAGGGCCTAGCGACTAGACCGAGATCGACGTTGCGTCGGGCTCCACTCGCACAAATTCGGCGAAACGTCGGTTTGGGCGAGGGGTAGGCGCGCTAGACCGGCAGCAGTTGGTCGATCACGGCGGCAAGCTGCTTGGCCGACCGGCATTCGTGCATGGTGATGACGTCTTCGTAGCGCGGGACCGCCGAATCGCCGCTGCCCCACAGGTGCCGCGGCTCGGGGTTGAGCCAGTGCGCATGACGGCTCGAGGTGACCATGTGGGCCAGCACCTCCACGGCCGGATTGCGGTAGTTGGTGCGACCGTCGCCGAGCACCAACAGCGAACTGCGCGGCGACAACACGTTGTGGAAGTTCTCGGTGAACGAGACGAACGCGTTGCCGTAGTCGGAGTGCCCGTCGCGGGTGTACACCCCCGCCTCGCGGGTGATGCGCTGGATCGCGACCGCGAGGTCGGCGTCCGGACCGAACAGGTGCGTCACCTCGTCGGTGGTGTCGATGAAGGCGAACACCCGAACCCGGGAGAACTGCTGACGCAGGGCGTTGACGAGCAGCAGGGTGAAGTGACTGAAGCCCGCCACTGAACCCGAGACATCGCACAGCACAACGAGTTCCGACCGAGCCGGGCGCGGCTTACGCAGCACAACGTCGATCGGCACACCCCCCGTCGACATCGACTTGCGCAGGGTCTTGCGCAGGTCGATGGCACCGGACCGGGACCGACGACGGCGGGCCGCCAGGCGGGTGGCCAGCATTCGCGCCAGCGGGCCGACGACCTTGCGCATCTCGCGCAGCTGATCCCCGGACGCCCGCAGGAACTCCACGTTCTCGGACAGCTGCGGGATGCCGTACATCTGGACATGGTCACGGCCCAGCTGTTCGGCGGTGCGCCGCTTGGTCTCGCTCTCCACCATCCGGCGAAGTTGTGCGATCTTCTGCGCGGCAAGCGCTTTGGCGATCTGCTCCTGCGTGGGGGTGGGGTCGTCGTCGTGCGGTGCGAGCAAGCCGGCCAGCAGCCGGCCTTCCAGCTCGTCGAGTCCCATCGCCTTGAGCGCCTGATACGACGAGTACGACGGGCCGCGACTCGAGGTGTAGCGGCCGTACGCCTCGACGATCTGGGCGATCATCGCGACCAGCCGCTCGTCCATGTCGCCGATGTCGGGGTTGTCGGCCAGCAGGTCCAGCAGCATTTCCCGCATGGCCTCGATGTCCTCGGGCGGCAGGCCCTGCTGGGGCTCCTCGTCGGCATCCTCGTCGACCAGCACGGTGCGGCCGCCCAGCGCGGCAGGCCACCACAGGTCGAACAACGCGTCGTAGGTCTGCCGGTGGTCAGCGCGCCGCAGCACCGCGCAGGCCAGTCCCTCCCGCAGCGCTTCCCGCTCCCCCAGCCCCAGCACCGTCAGCACCCGGCCGGCGTCGACAGTCTCCGAGGGGCCCACCGAGATACCTTGGGCGCGTAGCGCTTCGACGAACCCCACCAGATGCCCGGGCAACCCGTGCGGGGCCAGCGGCTGTGCGGGACGCACCCTGCGGACGGCCATCGGGCTAGTTCAGCCGAAGTTCGCCGGTGGCGCGCTGCTGATCGGACTGGTGCTTGAGCACCACCCCGAGCGTCGCGGCGATGGTTGCGTCGTCGATGGTGTCCATCCCGAGGGCCAGGATCGTGCGGCCCCAGTCGATGGTCTCGGCGACCGAGGGCACCTTCTTGAGCTGCATGCCGCGCAGCACCCCGATGATCCGCACCAGTTCGGCGGCCAGCGACTCCGGTAGTTCGGGCACCCGCGACAACAGGATGCGTCGCTCGAGGTCGGGGTCGGGGAAGTCGATGTGCAGGAACAGGCAACGACGCTTGAGCGCCTCGGACAGCTCCCGGGTGGCGTTGGAGGTCAGCACCACGAACGGAGTGCGCGAGGCGGTGATGGTGCCGAGTTCGGGCACGGTGACCGCGAAATCGCTGAGCACCTCCAGCAGCAGGCCTTCGATCTCGATGTCGGCCTTGTCGGTTTCGTCGATCAGCAGCACGGTGGGTTCGGTGCGCCGGATCGCGGTCAGCAGCGGGCGGGACAGCAGGAATTCCTCGCTGAAGATGTCGGACTTGGCCTGATCCCAGTCGTTCGACCCGGACTGCATCCGCAGGATCTGCTTGGCGTGGTTCCACTCGTAAAGCGCGCGGGCCTCGTCGACACCCTCGTAGCACTGCAGGCGTACCAGGCCCGACCCGGTGGT
This sequence comes from Mycobacterium sp. ENV421, assembly GCF_002887815.1. Lineage (GTDB taxonomy): Bacteria > Actinomycetota > Actinomycetes > Mycobacteriales > Mycobacteriaceae > Mycobacterium. The sequence goes on from NZ_PDHO01000002.1 coordinate 329,200, forward strand.
CTGGGCGACCGCGCGGGCGAGCTCGGTCTTGCCGACGCCGGCCGGCCCCTCGACCAGCAGGGGCTTGCCCAGCCGGTCGGCGAGAAACACCGCGGTGGCGGTTGCGGTGTCGGGCAGGTAGCCGGTCTCGGCCAGCCGCTTGGCGACATCGTCGATGTCAGCGAACAGCGGCGCCGGGCGGGCCGGGGTTTCAGTCACGGATTCTCCTGTTGTCGTCTCAGGCAGGTCGGGTGTGGCCGTCTCCCCAGACGATCCACTTGGTTGACGTCAATTCGGGCAAACCCATCGGGCCGCGGGCATGCAGCTTCTGGGTGGAGATGCCGATCTCGGCTCCGAAGCCGAACTGCTCGCCGTCGGTGAATGCCGTGGAGGCGTTGACCATCACCGCGGCGGCGTCCACACGTTCGGTGAACCGTTGCGCCGCTTCGAGATTGGTGGTGACGATCGCCTCGGTGTGCCCGGTGCCGTAGGTGTTGATGTGCTCGATGGCGGCGTCGAGGCCGGCCACGGTGGCCACCGCGATGTCCATCGACAGGAACTCCGCCCGCAGGTCATCCTCGGTCGGGTTGTCGTGGACGGTGACGCCGGCCCGACTCAGGGCGTCGACCAGGCGAGGTAGCGCGGTGTCGGCCAGCGCCTGGTCGACCAACAGGGTCTCGGCCGCATTGCAGACGCTGGGCCGACGGGTCTTGGCGTTGAGGATGATTCGTTCAGCGACGTCGATGTCCGCGGCGGAATGCACGTAGACGTGGCAGTTGCCGACGCCGGTTTCGATGGTCGGCACCGTGGCATCGCGCACGACGGCGTCGATCAGGCCGGCGCCCCCGCGCGGGATCACCACGTCCACCAACCCGCGGGCCTGGATGAGGTGGGTGACGCTGGCGCGGTCGGCGCTGGGCAGCAGCTGGACCGCGTCTTCGGGCAGGCCTTCGGCGGCCAGGGCGCCGCGCAGCGCGGCGACGAGCGCGGCGTTGGAGTTGGCGGCCGAGGAACTGCCGCGCAGCAGGACGGCGTTGCCGGATTTGAGGGTGAGTCCGAAGGCGTCGACGGTCACGTTGGGCCGGCCCTCGTAGACGATCCCGACGACTCCGAGCGGGACCCGCTGCTGGCGCAGTTGCAGCCCGTTGGGCAGGGTGCGGCCGCGCAACACTTCACCGATCGGGTCCGGCAGCCCGGCGACCTGACGCAGGCCGGCGGCGATGCCGTCGATGCGCTGCGGGTTGAGTGCCAGCCGGTCCAGCATGGCCTCCGCGGTGCCCGCCGCACGTGCGGCGTCGAGGTCGGCGGCATTGGCGGCCAGGATTGCATCCGCGTGGGCCAGCACGGCGTCCGCGGCGGCGTGCAGGGCGCGGTCTTTGATGGTGGTGGTTAGCGTGCCGAGGGTGCGTGAGGCGACCCGCGCCCGGCGGGCGGCGTCGTGAACCTGACCGCGCAAGCCCTGGTCCACGGACGGTGCTTCGACACTCATTCGCCCAGGATATCGGTCTCCCGACCAACCGGCAGGTGGGGGCTAGCGTGGACTCCGTGACACGAGTGTGCGTGGTGGGCAGCGTGAACGTCGATCAATTCTTTCGGGTAGCCGCGTTGCCGCGGGCCCGCGAGACGGTTCTGGGCTCGTCGGTGGTGACCGCCCCGGGCGGTAAGGGCGGCAACCAGGCGGTGGCCGCGGCCCGCGCCGGCGCCGATGTGCAGTTCGTCGGAGCGGTCGGCACCGACCGGGAGGGCGATGAATTGCGGACCCATCTGCGCGCGAACGGCGTTCGCCTCGACGGTGTTGAGGCGTTGTCGGTTGCCAGCGGCCGGGCTGTCATCCTGGTCGACGACCACGGCGAGAACATGATCGTGGTGGCGCCCGGAGCCAACGGGCATCTGACGCTCAACGCGGCTGCCCGCGCCGTCATCGCGGACTGCGACGTGCTGCTCGTTCAGTTGGAGGTGCCGGTCGCGACGGCTGTGGCCGCCGCCCGGGAGGCGCGCTCCGTCGGGGCCACGGTGATGGTCAACGCCTCCCCGGTCAGCGCCGACCAGGGACTGGCCGAGCTGGCCGATGTCACCGACGTCGTCATCGTCAACGAGGCCGAGGAACCGCACTGGCGTTGGCCGACAGAACATCTCGTGGTGACCCGCGGTTCCCGCGGCGCGACGTACCGTGGGCCGCACGGCGCTGTCGACGTCCCCAGTCCCGAGGTCGAGGCGATCGACACCACCGGCGCAGGCGACGTCTTCGCGGGCGTGCTCGCCGCCAGCTGGGCAAGCGGCCGTGACCGCGCACTACGGCGGGCCTGCGCCGCGGGGTCGCTGGCGACACTGATCGCCGGCGCAGGCGATTGCGCACCACGCAGCGAGGCGATCGACGACGCCCTCACCCGGTACTGAATTCGTTACGGTTGGGGCGATAGTGTGCACTCGATGACACACAGCGACAGTCCGCGGCCGCCCGAGGGCGACTGGCTCGGCACCCCGTTCCTGAAATTCACCCGGGAGGGCGCGTTCGGGGTGTGCACCCTGGACCGCCCCGAGGCGCGCAACGCCATGACGCCGGCGATGTACTTCGGCATCAAGTACGCGGTTAACCACGTCGCGGCGGACCCGGACCTGGCCGGTCTGCTGATCACCGGCACCGGCGACGTGTTCGCCCCCGGCGGGGACATGGGCGGCGGCGGGGTGGACAACTGGCTCACGTTCGGGGCGGCGCTCGGCATGGACGCGTTGCCGTTCGACACGCTGCGGCAGTCCGCCAAGCCGGTGGTGGCTGCCGTCAACGGACTGTGTCAGGGCGGCGGGCTGCAGATCGCACTGTGCGCCGACATGGCGGTGGTCAGTGACCGCGCGACGTTTCGCGTCCCCGAGCTCTACCGCGGGATCGCCGACACCTACTACAGCCAGATGCTGGCCCGGCTGATCGGCCCGGTCCGGACCCGCGACCTGATGTTCACCGGCCGCACGCTGACCGCCGACGAGGCGCTGGATTGGGGCATGGTCGCCCGGGTGGTTCCACACGACGCACTGGCCGAGACGGCACGGGACATCCTCGCCCAGTGCTGCCGCACCGCTCCGGTCGCGCGTTCGGTGGTCAAGTCCAGCATCGACAACTATCTGGGGCTGTACGACCGGATCGGCATGCAGCGCAGTCTCGGATCGCCGGAGTCCATCGAAGGTTTCATGGCGTTCAAGGAACGCCGGTCGCCAGACTGGGTGCATCCGGATCTGCGCATCGACGGCAGGCTGTAGTTCAGCCTGTCGCGCGGAGACGATTGCTGCCGGTGATCAGTCCTCCGGGATCTCCTGCTCGATCTCGGCAAGCCAGATCCGCGCCGACATGTCCGACGGCGCTCGCCAATCACCGCGCGGCGACAGCGATCCGCCGTGCGACACCTTGGGCCCGTTCGGCAGTGCCGACCGCTTGAACTGACTGAACGAGTAGTAGCGCTGCACAAAGACACTCAACCAATGCCGAATCTCCTTGAGCGAGTAGGCCGGACGCTTGCCTTCGGGGAATCCCGGCGGCCAGGCTCCGCCGGCCGGATCGCTCCAGGCGTGCCAGGCCAGGAACGCGATCTTCGACGGCCGGAAGCCGTATCGCAACACCTGAAACAATGAGAAATCCTGCAGCGAGTACGGGCCGACCTTGGCTTCGCTGCTCTGGATCTCCTCGTCCTCACCGGTCGGCACCAGTTCGGGGGTGATCTCGGTGTCGAGGACCGACTGCAGAATCTCGCCGACCTCATCGGAGAACTCTCCGGACGAGATCACCCACCGGATCAGGTGCTGGATAAGGGTTTTCGGCACTCCGCCGTTGACGTTGTAGTGTGACATCTGATCGCCGACACCGTAGGTCGACCAGCCCAGGCCGAGTTCGGAGAGGTCGCCGGTACCCAGGACGATCCCGCCGCGCTGATTGGCGATCCGGAACAGGTAGTCGGTGCGCAGCCCTGCCTGCACGTTCTCGAAGGTCACGTCGTACACCTTCTCGCCGCGGGAGAAGGGGTGACCGATCTCCGTCAACATCAGCGTGGCGGTGTCTCGAATATCCAACTCGGAGAACGTGACTCCCAGCGCCTGCGACAGCTTGATCGCATTGCTCTTGGTGCGCTCACCGGTCGCGAACCCCGGCAGGGTGAACGCCAGGATGTCGCTGCGGGGCCGGCCTTCCCGGTCCATGGCCCGGGCGGCCACGATGAGGGCGTGCGTCGAGTCCAGGCCGCCGGACACCCCGATCACGACCTTCGGATAGTTCAGTGCCCGCAATCGCTGCTCGAGACCGGCGACCTGGATGTTGTAGCCCTCGTAGCAATCCTGCTCCAGGCGAAGCGGATCGCTCGGCACGAACGGAAAGCGCTCCACCTCGCGCATCAATCCGATGTCTCCACTCGGCGGGTCGAGGCGGAACCCGATGCGCCGGAACGCCTTCAACCGATCCTGATGGTGGCGACGATTGTCGTCGAAGGTGCCCATCCGGAGCCGCTCGGAGCGCAACAGATCCAGGTCGACATCGGCGACCGAGCGTCGCTCCCCTTTCGGAAATCGCTCGGATTCGGCCAGCAGACGGCCGTTCTCGTGGATCATCGTCTGGCCGTCCCACGCCAAATCGGTGCTGGACTCCCCCTCGCCCGCCGCGGCGTAGATGTAGGCAGCCAGGCAGCGCCCCGACGCCGAACGGGCCAGGAGCTTGCGGTCCTCGGCCCGGCCGATCGTGATCGGGCTACCGGATAGGTTCGCCAACACCGTCGCACCCGCCAGAGCTGCCTCGGCGCTCGGCGGAATCGGGACGAACATGTCCTCGCAGATCTCGACATGCAACACCAGCCCGGACACGTCGTCGGCGGCGAACAACAGGTCCGGACCGAACGGCACGTCGACACCACCGATGCGGATCGTGCCCGCCACGTCGTCACCGGCCGCGACCTGACGACGTTCGTAGAACTCGCGGTAGTTCGGCAGATAGGACTTCGGCACCACCCCGAGCACCGCACCGCGGTGGATGACCACTGCGGTGTTGTAGATGCGATGCAGATACCGCAGCGGCGCTCCGACCACCAGCACGCCGAACAGATCGGCCGACGCCGCGACCACCTCGAGCAGGGCGTCTTCAACGGCGTCGAGCAGCGAGTCCTGCAGCAGGATGTCCTCGATCGAGTAGCCCGACAAGGTGAGCTCGGGGAACACCGTCACCGCGACGCTGTCGTCGTGGTTGGCCCGCGCGATCCGCAGCACCGACTCGGCGTTGGCTGCGGGGTCCGCCAGCACCGTGTGGTGTGTGCAGGCAGCGACCCGCACGAACCCGTGCCGGTAGGCGGAGTAGAAATCCATGGCCCTATTGTTGCCCGTCACTCCCGCGGCGGAACGGGAACCACCCGTTCGGACGCCTCCGACGTGTCTTTCGGCCCTGAGCGGGTGGTCGCCGGGACATGTCCAATACCGCGCTGTTGGTGGTTGACATGCTCAACGCCTACCAACATCCCGACGCCGACATGCTCGCCGGCAACGTCACCGACATCGTCGAACCCTTGGCTAACCTGATCACCGAGGCCAGGGACCGTGACGACGTCGAGCTGATCTACGTCAACGACAACTACGGCGATTTCACTGCCGAGCCCAGTGACCTCGTTCGAAACGCCCTGGACGGGGCCCGGCCGGAGTTGGTCCGCCCCATCGCCCCGCACGTGGGTGCCCGGATCATGACGAAGGTGCGGCACAGCGCCTTCTACGCCACCCCGCTGGACTACCTGTTGACTCGGCTCGACGTCGACAAGGTCATTATCACGGGGCAGGTCACCGAACAGTGCATCCTCTACAGCGCCCTGGACGCCTATGTTCGCCACTACTCGGTGATGGTGCCCAAAGACGCGGCGGCGCACATCGATACGGACCTCGGCGCAGCCGCCCTGGCGATGATGCAACGCAACATGAGTGCCGACATCGTCACGGCCGAGAAGTGCCTGCCTTGAGTGATCTCTCGCAACACTGTCATCCCCAGTCGCTACGCCAAATGCGTTGGGCCAACGCCATGCTCAACGAGTTCTCGCCATAAGCGCTAACTAGCTAGCACATCATCGGTGACCTGGGTCACAGGGCTACTCGTGTTGTGGCGCATGGCTTTTGCGGGGTTCCGCGCCGTTTTCGAGTAGCGATCTACGCGCCCCCACCGGTGCCTGCGGTCGTACGTTTGCCCCATGGCCGGAGTTGCCGGCCGACAGATTGGGGGATCGAAATGTCCATACACGCACCTGTCCAACCGACGCCTCGAATCGTCGACACCCGGCCGACCGTGCTCATCACCGAGCACGAAGTCAAGATGCTGACGGCCGCCGCGGCGATGCCGTCCACCAAGGCGGGGCTGCTGCAGCGGTGGCTCACTCATCATCGGGCGGCTACCGAAGCTCGGCACCAGCGCCAGCGGTACTCACCGGTGCACTACGAATTTCTCGAGCATTCGGCGATGGCGCGGGCTATGGAACACCTGTGACCGATGCGACGCAAGTAACACCTGTGCAGACCCGCGCGATTACGCAAGCAGCACCGTCAAACGGGTCGGAGGAAGCGTGCGTCGTCGATGGAAGGCCGCTTGCGGCGCCGCGCTCCTGGTTGTCGCCACGCTGATCGGCGAGGTTGTGCCGGCTGCCCACGCCGAGCCGGTGGCCGCGGCCAAGGACTTCTCCAATCCGGCGATCGTCATTCTGGGTTACGGCCTGCTACCCGACGGCTCGATGCGAATGATCCTGCGACGCCGGGTGCTGACCGGGCTAGCGGTCGCTCAGATGTACCCGCACTCGCCGATCATCGTCACTGGCGGTAACCCGCAGAACGGCGTGACCGAAGCCGCCCAGATGCGCCGGATGCTGTTGATGCTGAACTTTCCGGACAGCCGGATCATCGTCGAGGACCGGGCCAACAGCACGGTGCAGAACGCCCAGTTCTCGGTGCCGCTGGCCAAGAAGGCCGGCACCTCGGGCATCATCCTGGTGACGTCGTCGACTCATCAGGGTCGTGCTGACGGCGATTTCGTCGATGCCGGCGCCAATCTGCTGGCCACCGTGAGCTATCCGGACGGCAACCCGACGCTGAACATCACGCAGTTCGCTCACGACGTATTGAGCCCGCTCACCAACTTCGGCTAGCCCGCCTACTCTGGAGGGCGTGGAAAGCCCCGAACTGGTCTCGTTGTTGGCGGGCCGGCGTGTGGCCGTGCTCACCGGTGCCGGGATCTCCACCGACTCGGGCATTCCCGACTATCGCGGCCCGGATTCGCCGCCGGCAAATCCGATGACGATTCGCCAGTTCACCTCGAGTCAGGCGTTCCGGCAGCGTTACTGGGCGCGCAATCATCTGGGCTGGCGCCACATGGCCCAGACCATGCCCAATGCCGGGCACCGGGCGCTGGCCCATCTGGAGCGCGCCGGCGTGGTCACCGGCATCATCACTCAGAACGTCGACCTGCTGCATACCAAGGCGGGCAGCCGCAATGTCATCAACCTGCACGGCACCTACGCGCACGTGGTCTGCCTGGACTGCGGGTACACCATGTCGCGCGCGGCGCTGGCCGACGAACTCGAGGCGGCCAACCCGGGATTCGCCGAACGCGCCGAACGGCTCGGCGGTATTGCCGTCGCCCCCGACGCGGACGCCATGGTCACCGATACCGAGTCGTTCCGGTTCATCGACTGCCCGTCGTGCGCTGGCATGCTCAAGCCCGACATCGTCTATTTCGGCGAGAGCGTGCACAAAGATGTTGTGGCCCAGGCGTATTCACTGGTCGACGAATCCGACGCACTGCTGGTGGCCGGGTCCTCGCTGACGGTGTTCTCCGGCTACCGGTTCGTGCGGCACGCCGCCGCGACGGGCATGCCCGTCGCGATCATCAACCGCGGGCCCACGCGCGGTGACGCGCTGGCCACCGTCACAGTGGACAGCGGCTGTTCGCCGATGCTGGCGCTGCTGGCCGACGAACTGTCCGGCCTGACCTCCGCGACCTAGACGGCCACCAAGTCGTCGGTGTGCACTGCGGGACGGCGCATTTCGGCAGGCAGGTCCGAGGTCGAGCGGCCGATCATGGTGGTCAGTTCACCGGCGTCGTAGGCCACCACCCCGCGGGCGACCATGTCCCGGGTGATACCGGACACCAACGTTTAGCGGCGCCGCTGGGTCACGTTCAATCTCCGCTTCCTTGACCAGTCGAACGCGAGAGCCTCCAGTACGAACCATCGCAGTTGCTGTGAACTGTTTGGAAAACCGCTGGCTATTTGTGCAATATTTAACGCCGCCGACATTTCGGCGTATGGCAGAGATATCGGGAGGAACCGATAGTGGGCGCTGGTCGGAATGTGGGTCGCGTGGGAGCTTTGGCCGTCGCGTTGGGCGTCGGGATGGGCATCTCATCAAGCCTGGCCTTGGCCAATGCCGATACCAGCGGGCATGGATCCACCTCGGCGGGGTCGGAGGCTCCCGGACACTCCAAGAGCACCGGCCAATCGTCCCGGCCCCAGAAATCCGGTTTGACCGGCACACGAGGCAAGGACACCACCGCAGCCAAACGCAGTGGACACTCCGATCGCACCTCACGGCGCGCGACTCGTTCCGCTCCCACAGGGTCAAACATAAACCGCACTCCAACCGAATCAACGACTTCCTCGTCGGCGTCGACCGCTGACGAAGCCCCGTCCGCGCTGTCAGAAGCGGCGTCATCAGCGGCAACCGGCGCAGGACAGGTTACGCCGTCGGCGTCGGCGCCTACGGCCGCGTCCGCGGCCATCGCAATCGATACCAGCACACCGATCGCTGCGGCGACGGCCAGACGGTCGACATCCCCGCTGGCTCCGCTGGCTCGAGTGGTAGTAGGCATACTTCTGTCATTGAGCGGCGCGACAACTACCGGTCCGGCACCGACGAATCCTCTTCAGCGAGCGCTATATTCACTTGCCAAGAGCGTTAGCAATACGTTCGATCCAGCTCCGGGCCCCGGTACCCCAACAGTAGGGACACCTGATCCGGTGACCGGCGCCGTCGCCGGATCGCTGGGTTTTGCCACGGGCAATGGCCTAACGTTCACGGCGACCGACCCTAGCCAGGGCACGGTGACCGTGACTGACGACGGCACCTACACCTACTCGCCGACGGAAGCCGCCCGGCAAGCTGCAACTGGCTCCACCACCGACGCCTTCGTCGCCACCGTGCACAGCGGTCTCTCGACGAGGTCAGTGACGGTGGTGGTTCCCCTCGACCCGGGAACCCCGGTGGCAGGCACGGCATTGGTCAACAGTCCGGACCCGACGACGGGCGTCGTGACTGGCAGTGCGAAGTTCACCGACACTGCTGGACGCTCCGTCACCTACAGCGTTGTCACCACAAGCACCGGCGGCGGAGCAGTCAGCATCGACGCGGCAACCGGCGTATTCACCTACACCCCGACTCACGCACAACGTCTCTCCGACGCGACCGCCGACACCATCGCGGTGACCGCATCGAACGGCGTGCGCACCGCTACCAAGACTGTGACCGTCACGATCCTGGGCACATCGATCAATGAAGCGCCCGTGGCCGGCAATGACGACTTCACAGCCGTAGAAGGCACAGCCATCACCGGCGATGTGCTGACCAACGACTCCGACCCTGACGGAGATCCGCTCAGCGCCGCTCTGGCGACAGGGCCATCCCACGGTTCGGTCAGCGTGAATCCGAATGGGTCGTTCGTATACGCGCCGACTACCAACTACGTTGGTCCCGATAGCTTCACCTACACCGCCACCGACGGCGTCGCGTCGACGCCTGCCACCGTCAACATCACGGTTAAAGAAAACAACACGGGCGGCGTCACGGCCAATCTCGTTGGCTACGTCCCCCCAGTCGACGAAGGCAACAGCGGAACCACAACAGTCCCCCTGACCGTCCAACTCTCCGGCGCGTCGACCCAGACCATCACCGTCAACTACACCGTCGGCAGCGTCCTCGACTCCGCAACCGCCGGCGAAGACTTCCAATCCACCACCGGCACACTCACATTCACACCAGGCCAAACCCAGGCAACAATCCCCGTCACCATCTACGGCGACACCACCTACGAAAACGACGAAACCCTCTACGTCTTCCTCAACACCGCAACCAACGCCATCATCGGCACCACCAACTTCACATCCGTCACCATCAAAAACGACGACACCGGCGGCGTCACGGCCAATCTCGTTGGCTACGTCCCCCCAGTCGACGAAGGCAACAGCGGAACCACAACAGTCCCCCTGACCGTCCAACTCTCCGGCGCGTCGACCCAGACCATCACCGTCAACTACACCGTCGGCAGCGTCCTCGACTCCGCAACCGCCGGCGAAGACTTCCAATCCACCACCGGCACACTCACATTCACACCAGGCCAAACCCAGGCAACAATCCCCGTCACCATCTACGGCGACACCACCTACGAAAACGACGAAACCCTCTACGTCTTCCTCAACACCGCAACCAACGCCATCATCGGCACCACCAACTTCACATCCGTCACCATCAAAAACGACGACACCGGCGGCCCAGCTGCCGTATCAGTCGCCGCAGCTGCCCTATCCAATTCTGCAGTCGAACGCTCGACAGGCACGCGGACCGAAGGTATGGCGTCGGCTGATGCGGCCGACCTGCCGCTCGACCTCGTCTTCAACGGGTTCAACAGTTCTATCGGCTGGGTTCCGTTCGTCGGCACTGTCATCAACGCCGTCAAGATGGCGGTCGACACCCTTGAGTTGGTCACCGCAGCCCTATCACTCGACGCCGGCCGAGTCGGTAACGAAATCGGGCAGATAGTGGCTGACACAATCGGGTTGATTCCCATCGTGGGCGCACCTGTCGCCTCACTGATCTACGACCTTGCTCTCGGCGGCGACGCGCAGCTGGGTGCCCTAGTACGGCAGAGTCTGCAGAGCTACTTCGACACGGATTCGAATTATTCGAAGTACGGTTTCCATTTCGATTCAGTGGATGTGACCCCTACGCTGCTCGGCAACTACTCGGCGGTCGCCAAGGTGAGCACACCTACCCATGAGAGCGTCAGCGTTGCGGTTGACATCACCAATAGTGGGTTTCAGACGGGCTGGTCGATTCCGCTTGAGGGTCGACTAGCGCTGCTTGCCCTGGAATGGAACCTATAGTTCCGATGCATCGGTGCACCGGTGGCCACCGTGGGATCGAGCGAGTGCCATACTTCGGCGACCAAACACGCTCGCGTGGCTAGACGGCCACCAAGTCGTCGGCGTGCACTGCGGGACGGCGCATTTCGGCAGGCAGGTCCGAGGTCGAGCGGCCGATCATGGTGGTCAGTTCACCGGCGTCGTAGGCCACCACCCCGCGGGCGACCATGTCACCGTCGGTATCGCGCAGTTCGACGACGTCACCGCCGAAGAATCGGCCCGATACCCCGGTGATGCCTGCGGCCAGCAGCGACCGGCGCTGCTTGACCACCGCACGGACCGCCCCGGGATCGAGCGTCAATGCGCCGGACGCTTCGGCGGCGTAGCGAACCCAGAATTTCCGCGCCGACATCCGGTCGGGCCGCGGTGCGAACACCGTGCCCACCGATGCGTCGGTCAGTGCGGTTGCGGCGTCGACCGATGCGGCCAGCAGAACCGGAACTCCGGCGTCTGCGGCCAGTAGCGCCGAGGACAGCTTGGAGCGCATCCCGCCGGTGCCCAGCCGGCTGCCTTCACCGGCCACCACCCCGCCGAGGTCGTCGGGCCCGGTCACTTCCGGGATGAAGCGGGCGTCCGACTTGCGCGGGTCGGCGTCGTAGAGCCCGTCGATGTCGGACAGCAGGATCAGCGCGTCGGCGCCGACCAGGTGAGCCACCAGTGCCGAGAGCCGATCGTTGTCACCGAAGCGAATCTCGTTGGTGGCCACGGTGTCGTTCTCGTTGACGATCGCCACCGCGTGCAGTGAGCGCAGCCGGTTCAGTGTCCGCTGAGCATTGGTGTGCTGCACCCGCATCGAGATGTCGTGTGCGGTCAGCAGCACCTGGCCGACGGTGCGGTCGTAGCGGGCGAACGCCGCACTCCATGCGTTGACCAACGCGACCTGCCCGACACTGGCGGCGGCCTGCTTGGTCGCGAGATCGGTGGGGCGCCGGTTCAGCCCAAGCGGCTCGATCCCGGCGGCGATCGCACCCGAGGACACGATCACGACATCGGAGCCGGCCTTCATCCGCGCCTCGATCGCCTCGACAAGCTTCGCCAGCCGACCGGCGTCGAACAACCCGGATTTCGTTGTCAGGGCCGTGGTGCCGATCTTGACGACGACACTGCGCGCCGAACGCACCGCGTCGCGGTACTGGCTCACGCGTCGTCCTCGTGCTCCCGACGGTGGCGGCGGGCCTCCTTGCGCTCGGCCGCCCCGATCCGGTCGTTCTGCTCGAGCCGGGCATCGGTGCCGCGGCCGGTCGGTGTGACGTCGACACCGGCCGGGGTCTGCGGCTCCCAGTCGAAGGTCATGTCGCCGATGGTGACCGCGCAGCCGGGTTTGGCGCCGCGCTTGAGGAGTTGGTCCTCCACCCCTAGGCGGGCCAGCCGGTCGCCCAGATAGCCGACTGCTTCGTCGTTGTCGAAGTTCGTTTGAGCGATCCACCGTTCGGGCCGCACCCCGCGCACCACGAAACCGCCGGGGTTGTGCGGGTCGGCCTCGACGGTGAACCCGGTCTGATCGACCGGGACCGGCCGGATCACCGGGCGGCGCGGCACCACCTCGGGCTGGGCCGCCTGGTAGGCCGCAACCATGTCCCACAGCGCGAAAGTCAACTCGCGCAAGCCTTCCCGACTCACGGTCGACACCTCGAAGACCGGCCAGCCGCGCGCCTCGATGTCGGGGCGCACGAAGTCGGCCAGCTCCCTGGCTTCGGGTACGTCGATCTTGTTGAGCACCACCGCCCGCGGCCGGTCGGCCAGGTCCCCCAGCGTCGTATCGCCTTGCAGCGTCGGGCGATACGCGGCCAGTTCGGCCTCCAGCGCGTCGATGTCGGAGATGGGGTCGCGGCCCGGTTCCAAGGTGGCGCAGTCGACCACGTGCACCAGCAGCGCGCAGCGTTCGATGTGACGGAGGAAGTCCAGGCCAAGACCGCGGCCTTCCGAAGCGCCGGGAATCAACCCGGGCACGTCGGCGACGGTGAACGTGTGGTCACCGGCCGACACGACACCGAGATTGGGCACCAGCGTGGTGAACGGGTAGTCCGCGATCTTGGGTTTGGCCGCCGAGATCACCGACACCAGTGAGGATTTGCCCGCCGACGGGAAGCCGATCAGACCGACGTCGGCGACCGTCTTGAGTTCCAGGGTGAGTTCGCGTTCCTCGCCCTTCTCGCCGAGCAGCGCGAACCCCGGAGCCTTGCGGGCCCGCGACGCCAATGCGGCGTTCCCCAGCCCGCCGCGGCCACCCTCGGCGGCGACGAAACGGGTGCCCGCACCGACCAGGTCGGCCAGCAGCCGCCCGTCGGAATCGAGCACGACGGTGCCGTCGGGAACCTTCACTTCGAGATCAGAGCCGTTGGCCCCCTCGCGGTTACTGCCCATTCCCTGCGTGCCGGACTGCGCCGCGACATGCGGGTGGAAGTGGAAGTCGAGCAGGGTGTGCACCTGCGGATCCACGATCAACACGACGCTGCCGCCGCGGCCGCCGTTACCGCCGTCAGGCCCACCGAGTGGCTTGAATTTCTCCCGGTGAACCGAGGCACAGCCGTTTCCGCCGTTGCCTGCCCGCGCGTGGATCACGACGCGGTCGACGAAACGAGGCATCGGAGCGTCCTTTCAATCGTCGAGTGTGAATCTGATGCGAGTTATGGGTCTGGACCTCGCAGTGGATTCACACTCGCGATCCCAGACCTACTCCGGTCGCGCGGCGCGAACGATGTTGACGGTCTTACGGCCGCGCTTGACGCCGAACTCCACCAGGCCGGGAGCCGTGGCGAACAGGGTGTCGTCACCGCCGCGACCGACGTTCACGCCGGGGTGGAAGTGGGTGCCACGCTGGCGGACGAGGATCTCGCCGGCCTTGACGAGCTGGCCGCCGAAGCGCTTGACGCCGAGGCGCTGGGCGTTGGAGTCGCGACCGTTGCGTGAGCTGGAAGCGCCCTTCTTGTGTGCCATGTCAGATTGCTCCCTGTCGCTACTTGATTCCGGTGACCTTGATCACGGTCAGCGGCTGACGATGCCCCTGCCGCTTGTGGTAACCGGTCTTGTTCTTGAACTTGTGGATGCGGATCTTCGGGCCCTTGGTGTGCTCGAGTACCTCACCGGTGACCGCGACCTTCTCCAGGGCCTTGGCGTCGGTGGTCACCGTGGCGCCGTCGACCACGAGGGCGACGGGCAGCGAAACGGAAGCGCCGGCCTCGACCTCGAGCTTCTCGACCTTGACGATGTCGCCGACGGCGACCTTGTACTGCTTGCCGCCGGTCTTGACGATTGCGTACGTGACCTTATCGCCTGCCATTGTGGGTCCTTCGCTCTTGCTCTGCGGGCGCGCGCTAACCGAAGCTGCGTGCGCGGGTCTTGGGGTGCGGGATCTTGAGCCCGCTGCCACCGGCGACGGACGCCTGGCGACAACTGGTCAAGGGTACGTGACCAGCACCGGGAGGGTCAAACCGCCACCCTAGGACGTCGGCGGGCCCGCTGGTCGGGCCGCCGACCGGCGCCGCGGCCGGCGCGCCGGGGCCGCAGGTGCCGAGGTCACGACCGGTTGGTAGCCGTCGGAGTCGTCGTCGGAGTCGTCGTCGTCGTCCTCGTCGTCATCCACATCGAGGGTGACTTCGTCGAGGTCCTCGTCGTCTTCGTCCAGGTCGACGTCGATCTCGTCATCGTCGTCGTCGTCGTCGTCGTCGTCGGACTCATCGTCATCGTCGGACTCATCGTCGTCTTCGTCCGAGTCATCGTCGTCGTCGTCGTCATCGTCGTCGTCGTCGTCGTCCGAGTCGTCATCGAGGTCCTCGTCGGCGACCTCCTGGGCGACCTGCTCGGCGGTGTCGTCCGATTCCTCGGCCTCGGTCTCCCGCTCGATCTCGTCGGCCAGTTCCTCTTCGGCCTCGTCACCCTCGTGCTTGCCGTTGGCCGCTGCCATCGCCTTGAACATCGGATGCTCGGTGCTGTGCTGGGGCACCTTCGCCACCGGCGCCTCCTCGGCGCGGCCACGCTTACCCCGCTTGCCGCGCCGTCCACCGCCGCCGCCACCACCGCCATTGCCGGACTCGGACTTACGCCCGGCCGCCTGGGTGGTGTCGACGGGATCGGCATGCAGCACGATGCCGCGGCCGCTGCAGTGCGTACAAGTGGTGGAGAACGCCTCGACCAGCCCGGTACCCAGCCGCTTGCGGGTCAGCTGGACCAGGCCCAGCGACGTCACCTCCGACACCTGATGGCGGGTGCGATCCCGGCCCAGCGCCTCGGTGAGTCGCCGCAACACGAGGTCACGGTTGGACTCCAGCACCATGTCGATGAAGTCGATCACCACGATGCCGCCGATATCGCGCAGCCGCAGCTGGCGCACGATCTCCTCGGCCGCTTCGAGGTTGTTCTTGGTGACGGTCTGCTCGAGGTTGCCGCCCGCCCCGGTGAACTTGCCGGTGTTGACGTCGACGACCGTCATCGCCTCGGTGCGGTCGATCACCAGCGTGCCGCCGGAGGGCAGCCACACCTTGCGGTCCAACGCCTTGGCCAGCTGCTCGTCGATGCGGTGCACGGCGAACACATCCGGACCGTCGGGCCCGCCCGCGGGCTCGTACTTGGTCAGCTTCGAAACCAGGTCGGGCGCAACGGAACTGACGTAGTCGTTGATGGTCTGCCAGGCGTCGTCACCGGAGACGATCAGCCCGGAGAAGTCTTCGTTGAACAGGTCGCGAATGACCTTGACCAGCACGTCGGGCTCTTCGTAGAGCGCGATCGCAGCACCGGCCTTGTTTCCCTTGACCCGCTCGGCCTCCGCCGCGATCGTGGTCCAGCGTTCCTGCAACCGGGTGACGTCGCCGCGGATGTCTTCTTCCTTGACGCCTTCCGAGGCGGTCCGGATGATCACGCCGGCGTCGTCGGGCACCACGTCGCGCAGGATTTCCTTGAGCCGCTGACGTTCGGTGTCGGGCAGCTTGCGGCTGATCCCGGTCGACGAGGCACCCGGTACGTAGACGAGGTAGCGCCCGGCCAGTGACACCTGAGTGGTCAGCCTGGCGCCTTTGTGTCCGACCGGATCCTTGCTGACCTGGACGACGACGTAATCGCCGGGCTTGAGGGCCTGTTCGATCTTGCGCTGCGCGCCGCCGAGGCCGGCGGCTTCCCAGTTCACCTCACCGGCGTAGAGCACGCCGTTGCGGCCGCGGCCGATGTCGACGAACGCCGCCTCCATCGAGGGCAGCACGTTCTGCACGATGCCGAGGTAGATGTTGCCGACCAGGGACGCCGAGGCGGCCGAGGTCACGAAGTGCTCGACGACGACGCCGTCTTCCATGACCGCGATCTGGGTGTAGCGGGCGCCCTCGTGCGGCGGTTCGGTGCGGATCTTGTCGCGCACCACCATCACGCGTTCGACGGCCTCCCGGCGAGCCAGGAATTCGGCCTCGGACAGGATCGGTGGACGCCGGCGACCGGCGTCGCGGCCGTCCCGGCGGCGCTGGCGTTTGGCTTCCAGACGGGTGGAACCGCTGATGCCCTGGATCGCGTCCGGGTCACGCTCGGCCTTGGCACGCGGGGCACGTTCGTGGACGACGGTGTTCGGCGGGTCGTCGGACGATCCGTTGTCGGAATCGTCAGCGCCGCCGGTCTTGCGGCGTCGCCGCCGACGGCGCCGGCGGGTCGCGCCCTCACCGGTGCTGGTCTCGTCGTCGCTGTCGTCGTCGTCGCTCTCGGACTCGTCGCCGGATTCGGCGCTCTCATCGCCCGCCTCGGAGTCGTCGCCGTTTTCGCCGTCGGCGCCGCCCTGCTCACCCCGCCCGCGGCCGCGGCCGCGGCGTCCCCGACGGCGGCGGCGGTTGGCGGGACGTTCGGACTGGTCGTCATCGGACTCGGCGGCGGACTCCTCGTCGTCGTCCTCGCCCTCGTCGTCGTCCTCGACCACCACGGCTCGGGGCTTGCGTTCGACCTCGACCGGCTGGGGGGCGACGAACAGCGGCATATAGGCCGCCTGCTCAACCGTCTCGGCGGTCTCGGCGGTCTCGGTCTCGATGGATGCTGTCTCCAGGATCAGCCGCGACTCCGGCTCCTCGGCCGGGTCGGGCGTCTCGGCGACGTCGGGCATGTCGGGAGCCGCCTCGGGGGTGGTCTCCTCCGCCACGACTGCAGCGGCCTCGACGGGCTCGCCGGCGGTGTCCTCGGGAGCAGCCGCCGCCAGCACGTCGCGCACCCGAACCGCATCGGTGCGGTCGACACTGGAGTGTGGGCTGCGGGTGCGACCGTCGAGCTCGCTGAGGGCGTCGAGCACGCGCCTGCTGGTGGTGCCGAGCACCCGAGCCAGCGAATGCACTCTCAAGCGTTCGGGCAACTCGTCATCCGCGGCTGGTGCCGGGGGTTCCCACTGTGACGAGGTGGGGTTTTCGGGTAGATCCTGATAGAGGTCATCGTTGGCCACGTATTCTCCTCAAGCCCCCGGGCGCGTCATATCGACGCGGCCACGCGAGGGCTTCCGCTATGTGCCCGGTAACTTTCCCCGGGCTTGTTTATTGGTCTCGCTCCGAACGGCTCATAACGAACGAATTCGGTGCCTGGCTGAATGACGGCTGTGACGGTCGGCGCCTCACCAGGTGGTGGTCGCGCACGTCGTAAGTCTTCATCCGGATGGGCTTTAGGGGCTCATCCGCAGCCAGTATCCCACACCGCGGGGGCGGTTCGGACGACAGTGGCGTGGGAAGTGTGTTCAGAAGTTGGGAAACCAGAGGTTGATCTCGCGTTCGGCCGACTCCGGGGAGTCCGAGCCGTGCACGAGGTTGAACTGGGTTTCCAGGCCGAAGTCGCCGCGGATGGTGCCGGGCGTGGCTTTCTCGACCGGGTCGGTACCACCGGCGAGCTGCCGGAACGCCGCGATCGCGCGGGGGCCTTCCAGGACGGCCGCGACCACCTTGCCGGAGGTGATGAACTCCAGCAGCGAATCGAAGAACGGCTTGCCGTCGTGTTCGGCGTAGTGCGCGCGGGCGAGCTCGTCGCTGACCTGCTTGAGCTCCAGGGCAGCCAAGGTGAGGCCTTTGCGTTCGATTCGGCTGATGATCTCTCCGACCACCTGCCGCTGCACGCCGTCGGGCTTGATCAGAACCAGGGTCCGCTCGGTCGTCATCTGGCGCCGTTCCTCCTCATCGCATCGCTGTAGCACCGTCACCGGCGCAGACACGGCGCACAGCGTACCCGTCATTCGGGCGGTTGCTGCTGGCCGGGCAGCAGCCCGCGGCGCTGCCTGCGCAGCACCTCGGCGCGCAGGTAGGCGAGGATCGCCCACACCGCGACGAACAACAGTCCGACCATGCCGACCGCCGGGTAGACGAAGAACCCGGCGACCAGGATCAGCTGCACGGCAAGGTTGCACCAGATGGCCCACGGCCTGCCCTGAATGCCGGCGAGCAGCACCAGGAACACCGCGAACCCCACCAGGTAGGCCATCGACCAGCCGGTCAGCCCGCCGCCGACCATGTTGACCACCGGCAGCGCCAGCAGCACGACGATCGCCTCGAGGATCAGGGTGCCGGCCATGACGCCGCGGAAGCTCTTCCAGGGATCCGGCGGAGCCGCCGGGGTCTCGCTCACTGCGGGTCCTTCCCGAATAGGGTGCGCGCCGCGCCCGCGGTCACCACCGACCCGGTGATGACGATCCCGGCCCCGGACAGCCCCTCGTCGGCGGCGGAATCCTCGACCATCGCGGTGGCGATCTCGATGGCGTCGGCCAGCGTGTCGGCCCGCGCCACTCGGTCCGGGCCGAAGATCTCCTCGGCCCGCAGCGCCAGCGCATCCACCTCGAGCGCGCGGGGTGATCCATTGTGGGTGACGACGACCTGGTCGAAGGCCGGCTCCAGCGCGGTGAGGATGCCGGTGACGTCCTTGTCCCCCATCAGCGACAGCACCCCGACCAGGAACCGGAAATCGAATTCGGACGTCAGCGCGTCGGCCAGTGCGGCGGCGCCGGCCGGGTTGTGGGCGGCGTCGAGGAACACCGTCGGGGCGCTGCGCATCCGCTCGAGACGGCCCGGGCTGGCGGCCGCAGCGAACCCGGCTCGCACCGTGTCGACGTCGAGCTGGCGGTCGGCCCCGGCACCGAACAGCGCCTCGACCGCGGCCAGAGCTACCACGGCGTTGTGGGCCTGATGCTCCCCGTGTAGCGGCAGGAAGATGTCGGAGTACACCCCGCCCAGGCCCTGCAGCTGCAGCACCTGTCCACCGACGGCGACTTGGCGGCCCAGGACCGCGAACTCGGAATCCTCCCGCGCGACGGCTGCGTCGGACTTGACCGCTTGAGCCAGAAGCACTTCCATCGCTTCAGGGGCTTGGTGACCGATCACCGCGACGGTGTCGGTCTGCACCAGATCGCCGCGCGGCGCCCCGATGATGCCGGCCTTCTCGGCGGCGATCTCGCCGATGGTGTCGCCGAGGTATTCGGCGTGGTCGATGCCGATCGGGGTGATCACGACGACCGGTGCATCGACGACGTTGGTGGCATCCCAGCGCCCGCCCATCCCCACCTCGACGACGGCGACGTCGACGGGCGCGTCGGCGAAGGCGGCGAACGCCATCGCGGTCAGCACCTCGAACTTGCTCATCGCGGGGCCACCGTCTTGTTGCGACTGAGCGTCGACGAGGTGCACGAAAGGTTCGATCTCGCGGTAGACCTCGACGTAGCGGGCCGGACTGATCGGCTCGTTGTCGATCGCGATGCGCTCGACCGCCGACTGCAGGTGCGGGCTAGTGGTGCGTCCGGTCCGCCGACTGAACGCGGTGAGCAGCGCGTCAACGATGCGGGCCACCGACGTCTTGCCGTTGGTCCCGGCGATGTGGATGCACGGGTAGCTCAGCTGCGGTGAGCCGAGCATCTCCATCAGCGCCTCGATGCGCGCGGTGCTGGGCTCCAGTTTGGTTTCCGGCCAACGCTGGTCGAGCAGGTGCTCCACCTGCAGCAGTGCGGCGATCTCGTCGGGTGTGGGCGGCGGGGTCTCGTGTCGCCAGTCAAGCGGCTCGGTCATGCCAGCGCAGCCAGCCGGGCGGTGATCCGCTCGACTTCTTCGGTGGCCAGCTGCTGGCGACCACGGATCTTGGCCACCACCTCGTCCGGCGCCTTGGCCAGGAACGCCTCGTTGTCGAGTTTGGCTGTGGTTCCGGCCAATTCCTTGTTGGCGGCGGCCAGGTCCTTTTCCAGCCTGCGGCGTTCGGCGGCCACGTCGACGGTGCCGGAGGTGTCGACCTCCACGTTGACGGTGCCGGCAGACAGCCGCACCTCGATGTGCGCGCTGGCATTGAAGTCCGCACTCGCATCGGTCAGCCACGCCAGCGCGGCGACCGGGGCGACCTGGCCGCCCAGACCGGTCGCGTCGAGACCTGTCAGCCGGGCCGGAACCCTCTGCCGGTCGGCCAGGCCCTGGTCGCTGCGGAACCGCCGGATCTCGGTCACCAGCTTCTGCACATCGGCGATCCGTTGGGCGGCAACCTGATCCAGGGCCACACCGGAGGCGGTCGGCCACCCGGCGATCACCAGCGATTCCCCACCCATCAGCGCTTTCCACAACGCTTCGGTGACGAAGGGCATCACCGGGTGCAGCAGCTTGAGCAGGGTGTCCAACACTGCGGCCAGCACTGCGGTGGTGTCCGAAAGACCCTCGGAGAGCTGCACTTTGGCGAGCTCCAGATACCAGTCACAGAACTCGTCCCAGGCGAAGTGGTAGAGAGATTCGCAGGCCCGGCTGAATTCGTAACCGTCGAGGGCCGAATCCACTTCGGCGCGAACCCCTTCCAGGCGGCCGAGGATCCATCGGTCGGCGTCGGTGAGCTCGGCGAGGTCGGGCAGCGGTGCCGGGGCCGCGCCGTTCATCAGCGCGAACCGGGTGGCGTTGAACAGCTTGGTGGCGAAGTTGCGCGAGGCGCGGGCCGCGTCCTCGCCGATCGACAGGTCGCCGCCCGGGCTGGCCCCGCGGGCCAGCGTGAATCGCAGCGCGTCGGCGCCGAACAGTTCCACCCAGTCCAGCGGGTCGATCCCGTTGCCGCGGGACTTGCTCATCTTGCGGCCGTGCTCATCGCGGATCAGCCCGTGCAGGAAGACGTTCTCGAACGGCACCTGCGGAGCGCGCGCACCGTCCAGGGTGATGACCTCGTCGCCCGAAACGAACGTGCCGAACATGACCATGCGCGCCACCCAGAAGAACAGGATGTCGTATCCGGTGACCAGAACGCTTGTCGGATAGAACTTCTCGATCTCGGCGGTGCGCTCAGGCCAGCCCATCGTGGAGAACGGCCACAGCGCCGAGGAGAACCAGGTGTCCAGGACGTCGGGATCCTGCTCCCAGCCGTCCGGCGGGGTCTCGTCGGGACCGACGCAGACCTTCTGGCCGTCGGGGCCGTGCCAGATGGGGATGCGGTGCCCCCACCACAGCTGGCGCGAGATGCACCAGTCGTGCATGTCGTCGACCCAGCCGAACCAACGCGGCTCCAGGCTCTTCGGGTGAATGACGATGTCGCCCTGACGCACCACGTCACCGGCCGCCTTCGCCATCGAGGAGACCTTCACCCACCACTGCAGACTCAGCCGGGGCTCGATCGGCTCACCGCTGCGTTCAGAATGCCCGACGCTGTGCAGGTACGGCCGCTTCTCGGCGACGATGCGACCCTCTTCGGCGAGTGCCTCACGCACTTTGACCCGGGCTTCGAAGCGGTCGAGGCCGTCGAATTGCGTTCCGGTGTCGGCGATCCGGCCCTTCGTGTCCATGATCGACGGCATCGCCAGGTTGTGCCGCATGCCGATCTCGAAGTCGTTCGGGTCGTGCGCCGGGGTGACTTTGACTGCGCCGGTGCCGAATTCGGGGTCGACGTGCTCATCCGCGACGATGATGATCTGCCGATCCACGAACGGATGCGGCAAGCTCTGGCCGACGAGGTGCCGGTAGCGCTCGTCGTCGGGATGCACCGCGATCGCGGTGTCGCCGAGCATCGTCTCGATCCTGGTGGTGGCCACCACCAGGTGCGGCTCGTCGTCGTTCATCGATCCGTACCGGAAGGACACCAGCTCGCCCTCGACGTCGGAGTACTTGACCTCGAGATCCGAGATCGCCGTCTCCAGCACCGGCGACCAGTTGACCAGCCGCTCGGCCTGGTAGATCAGCCCGGCGTCGTAGAGCCGCTTGAAGATCGTGCGCACCGCCCGGGACAGGCCCTCGTCCATGGTGAACCGGTCGCGGCTCCAGTCGACGCCGTCGCCGAGGCGGCGCATCTGGGCGCCGATGGTGCCACCGGATTCGTGCTTCCAGTCCCACACCTTCTCGACGAACAGCTCGCGGCCGAAGTCCTCTTTGGTCTTGCCGTCGACGGCGAGCTGCTTTTCCACCACGCTCTGGGTGGCGATGCCGGCATGGTCCATCCCGGGCAGCCACAGCACCTCGTAGCCCTGCATGCGCTTACGCCGGGTCAGCGCGTCCATCAGCGTGTGGTCCAAGGCGTGGCCCATGTGCAGGCTGCCGGTGACGTTGGGCGGCGGCAACACGATCGAATACGCCGGCTTACCGCTCGTGGCGTCGGCCGTGAAATAACCGGCGTCGACCCAGCCCTGATACATCTGCGTCTCTACCGCCCCCGGATCCCACGACTTGGGGAGGGCGTCGGCGCGAGAGTCGTCAGTGGTGGTCACCCGACAATTCTAGGAACGCGCCTCGGGCTGCTTCGTACCGCCCGCAGTGCGACGGAAATCCGCGCTACTTTTTCCCGCCCAGCAGCCCACCGAGGATGTCGCCGATGGCGCCGCCCTGTTTACCGCCCAGCACGTTGCCCAGAATGCTGCCGAGCGGGTTGTTCCCGCCCCCGGCTCCGCCGCCGGCGCCACCGAGGATGCCGCCCAGCACGTCACCGAGCCCGCCGCCGGACTCCCCGGCCTGGCCCGAGCCACCGGCCTGCTTGCCCAGGTAGGCCAGCACGATAGGGATGAGGATCGGCAGCAGCTTCTTGATCAGGTCCCCGCCGCCCGCACCGGATCCGGCCAGCGCCGAGGCCACCTGGTTGGTGTCGTTTCCGCCGAAGATCCGCGCGACGAACTGCTCCCCCGCCCCGGTGTCGACCTGGTCGACGTTCACGCCGCCGTCAAGCAGCCCGCTACCGGCCTGCGAGGCGATCGCCGATTCGAGCGTGCTGGAGTCGATGTCGCCGGAGACGACGTTGTGCTGGATGCTGCCGACGAGGGCGGGCACCAGGGTCTGGATCGCCTGGTTCACTTCCCCCTCAGGCGCACCGAGCCTGCTGGCGATATCCGCGACGGGAATCTGGCTGTAGAGATCGTCGAGACCGGCCATGATGTCCACCTTCATTGCTGGATGTGCGGCACGCCCAGCTGACACTAGCCGTCGAGGCGCACCGTCTGCAGGGAAATCCCGGCGGCGGGAAAACGGTCCAGCAGGGCGTCACCCATGGCCGCGGCGGGCGTCAGCACACCCCGCAGATCCGACAACTTGTCACGGTCGAGTGCCAGCGCGAGGCCGCATTCGCCGAGCATCACCGAGGTGGCTTTGTATCCGGGATCGCCCTGCTGGGCGATGGTGGCGCAGTACCGCGCGCCGGTCGTGGTGGTGGTGTACGTCTCGGCGCGGTAGTAGCCGCGGTCGCGGGCCTGCTCGCTGGGTCCGGTGCCGGGCTTGGGGGCGATGCGCTCGACCAACCGGCGCGGCAGGAGCCGGAAGAACCGGCTGCCCAGCGCGACGGCGCCGTTGTTGGCCGCGCTGGCCACCGCCGACACCACCGGCGCGGCGACCGACGAGCCGACGCTCATGTACTCGGCGTAACGCAGCCGGCGTCCGTAGGCGTACTCCAGAAGCGCGTTACTGCGCCGCACGATCCGCGTGTTGTACATCGCCATCGCGAAGCCCGTGGTCCACACCCCGGCCAGTTCGGGCGCGATCTCGCGGCCGCGCCGCCACGGCAGGTCGGGCTGCGGACCCAGTTCGGGCTCGGCACCGCGGTCCTGGGTGAGGGTGTACGGATCGGAAAGCATGCGCCGGGTATTGGGATCGTTCGACGAGGCGCGGAAGACCTCGATCATCGAGGCGACCGTGCCGCCCGACACTCCTCCTGAGAATCCGCGCAGCACGAAGTCGGTGTCGCCGAGTTCGCCGGTGCCGTCCGTCTGCGCCCGCCGGTACAGCGCGAACACGCTCATATCCGAAGGGATGGAATCGAATCCGCACGCATGCACGATGCGGGCGCCGGTGTCGACGGCCTGCTTGTGGTAGTCGTCGATGCTCTGCCGCACGAACATCGCCTCACCGGTGAGGTCGGCGTAGTCGGTGCCTGCCGCGGCGCACGCCGCGACGAGCGGCAAGCCGTAGCGACTGTAGGGGCCGACGGTGGTGATGACGACGCGCGTGCGCGCGGCCATGTCGGCCAACGATGACGGGGAGGCGGCATCGGCGGTCAAAATCGGCCAGTTCTGCGCCGATTCGCCGAGCGTCTCGCGCACCTTGCGCAGCTTGTCCGGCGATCGGCCGGCCAGGGCCACCCGGACGTCACCGCCGGAACGGGCCAGGTATTCGGCGGTGAGCTTGCCGACGAATCCGGTGGCCCCGTAGACGACGATGTCGAATTCCCGCTCCGCTGAGGTCATGGTGGCCAACTTACCGGGGGCGGGTCAGCCCAGCGTTTCGGGGAACTGCGCCTGCTCACCCAGGACATGTTCGGCGAGGAACGCGGTGACCACCTGGTACCAGATCTTGGCGTGCTGCGGCGAGAGCACCCAGTGGTTCTCGGACGGGAAGTACAGGAACCGGTGCACCGACGTGCCGTCGTCGGCGGCGGGCAGCCCGGAGTCGGTCAGCAGCTCGTACCACAGCCGCAGCGCCTCGCCGATCGGCACGCGATAGTCCTTGTCGCCGTGAATCACCAACATCGGGGTGGTGATGTGCTCGACGAAGTGGTGTGGCGAATTGTCTTGTGCCATGGCCGGTGTCATCTCGCGGGCCCAGTAGTAGGCGCCGTCGGTGGTGGGGCCGAATTGGTCGAGCGCCCACAGGCTGGCGTGGGTGACGATCGCCGCGAAGCGATCGGTGTGACCGGCCACCCAGTTGGCCATGTAGCCGCCGAACGAGCCACCCATCGCCGCGGTGCGCCCGGCGTCGATGCGCGGGTGCGCCACCGCGGCGTCGACGGCGGCCAGCAGATCCTCGTAGGGCGGCCCGCCCCAGGCGCCCCACCCGCGCTGGATGAAGTCCTGCCCGTACCCGGTGGACAGTGCCGGGTCGGGCAGCAACACCGCGTACCCGCGCGCCGCCATCAACCACGGGTTCCACCGCCAGGACCACACGTTCCAGCTGCCCAGCGGTCCGCCGTGAATCCACAGCAGCAGCGGCGCGGGTCCCTGCCCGCCGGACGGCAACACCAGCCAGGACCGCACCGTCGTGCCGTCGGCGGTGGTCGCGACGGTCTCGGTCAATTCGCCGGGCAGCGCAGGCAATTCCACGCACGGCAGCACGCTGATCGCACCGTGCGAGTCGACGCGTACGGGATGTGGCGGCGCCGCGTGGGAGCTTCGCAGCGCGTAGATGGTGCCGTCACGTGCGGCGGTGACGTTCGAGTAGCTGAAGTCGTCGTCGGTGATCCGGCGGACGTCGCCGTCCAATCCGATCTCGAAGATCGGGCAGCGGCCGTTGTCGTCGGCGGTGACCAGAACCGCGGAACCGTCCTGCGTCCAGGTCACCGATGCCGGCCACCGGTCCCACCCGGCTGCCAGCTGCGTCCACTCTCCCGACCGCAGATCCAAGTGGCACACCGTAATTCGTGGTGCCTGGTGCGGCGTCGAGACGGTCTCACGGGTGAACACCACGGCCGTACCGTCCGGTGATATGGCCGGGTGTTCCAGGTCGGCGGCGGGATCCTCGGCGATCACCGAGCGCTCACCCGTCGCCAGGTCGATGCGCACCAGCATCGATCGCAGGGCGGCGCGCGGCGCGGACACCCGCCAGGTCGCGACCGCGAAGGTGCCGTCCGGGCTGACGGCGAAGTCCGCCTCACCGAGCGCCGGCCCGGGCTCGCGGGTCAGGTCGGTGAGCTCGCCGCCGGCTGCCACACGGAACAGATGCGTCTCATCCGGGCCGAGGTCGCAGTCCCAGTGCCGCACCGGATACCCGGTGTGCAGGATCGCGCTGATCTTGTTGTCCTTGCGCAGTTTTCGTAACCGGCGCTCGTCGTCGACGGTGCCGGCCGACGGCAACAGCGGCGCACCGACGACGACGGCGGCTGCGTTACGCGCGGTCCGGACAGCGGTGATCCCGGCAGGCAGCTCGGCCAGCTGGACGGCCTCCCCGCCTGCGGCGGGCAGCAGCCACAGTGCGGCCGGCGGCTTGTCATCATCCTCAATAGGCCGTACCGAGGTGAACAGCAGATCGCCGTCGGCGGTGAACGCCGGTGCGGCTTCGCCCTTGGCGCCGCGCGTCAGCCGGCGTGCCGGCGCCGCACCGGCCGGGTCCAGTTCCCACAGCGCGGTGATGTATTCGGTCTTGGCGGCGTTGAGTTCGGCGACGCACGTGACGACACGTGACCCGTCGGCCGACACCGCCAGCCCGGAAACCCGCGGCAGCGCGATGTAGTCGTCGAGATCGTCGAATGGGCCCGAGGTCATGTCCCGTTGGTAGCACACGCCGGTTAGGTTCGGGACATGGCCGAGATCGCAGTTGTCGGGGCGGGCATCGCCGGGCTCGCCACCGCCGCGGCGCTGGCCCGGCGTGGTCATACCGTCTCCGTGATCGAAGAGCGCACCGACACCGGTTCCGGTGCGGGCATCAGTATCTGGCCGAACGCTCTGGCCGCCCTCGACCATCTCGGTCTCGGCGATCAGGTGCGGGCCGCGGGCGGCCGGATCGCCGCGGGCGCCATCCGCTGGAAGGACGGCCGGTGGTTGCGCCGCCCGGCCGGTGAGCGGATCGTCACGGCGCTGGGTGAGCCGCTGGTGGTGCTTCAGCGCGCAGCGCTGCGCGACGTTCTGGCCGGCGCCCTGTCGCCCGCCACCGTCGTCGAGGGGGTGGGGGTTCGCGAGCTCAGCTCGTCCGGTGCCCGGATGCAGCTTCATCTGACGGATTCCACGACCCGCGACGTCGACGCGGTGGTCGGCGCCGACGGCACCGGCTCGGTGGTGGCGCGCCATCTCAACGGTCCGCTGATGCACCGCTACGCCGGCTACACGGCCTGGCGCGGTGTCGCTTCGATGTCCATCGACCCCGACCTGGCCGGCGAGACGATGGGCGCGGGGGCTGAGGTCGGCCATGTGCCGATGGGCGGCCAGCGGACGTACTGGTTCGCCACCGAGCGTGCCGCCGAGGGCGCGTCGGCGCCGCAGGGCGAGCTCAGCTATCTGCGCGAAAAGTTCGCATCGTGGGCCGCGCCGATCCCGGCCATGCTGGCCGCCACCGACCCCAGCGCGGTACTGCGCAACGACCTGTACGACCGCAGCACCGCCCGACGCTGGGCGGTGGGCCCGGTGGTGCTGGTCGGCGACGCCGCCCACCCCATGCGACCACACCTGGGTCAGGGCGGGTGCCAGGCGCTCGAGGATGCGGCCGTGCTGGGCGCGTTCGTCGACCTGTCCCCCGACCTGCCGAGGGCGTTCGCCGCGTTCGAATCGTTCCGCCGCCGCCGGGTGCACGGCATCGCCGCTGAATCGCGGCTGATCGGTCGGCTGGTGAACCTGCGCCCCGCGGCGCTGAGCGCACTGGCAAGCAGGGCCACGGTGGTGGTGCCGGAGGTGGTGGTGACCCGCCACCTGGCGTCGATCGCCGCGCGGTCGGCTTTTCGGCTCCCCACATGCGACGACGCCCGGTCGGCCTGAGCCGGCTGGGCGTCGTCAGCGATAGATCAGCGAAGGCCGAGGGCGTTGGCGATCGCGCGACCCGGGTCGTGGAAGGCCTGGCACATCTTGTTGAAGTCGATGGACTTGAACGGGCCGCTCATCACGTTGGCGCAGGCCCCACCCTGGGCCGGGGCGGCACCGGTGGAAACGGGGGTGGCGAAGGCGGGCGTTCCGGCGGCCTGGCCGCACGTCGGCCAGGCGCCCATGCCCTGCTTGCGGGCGACGTTCTCGGCGACCCGGATCTGCTCCTCGCGGGAGGCGTGGGCCGCGCTGCCGATGCCGCCGTTGGCCTTCCAGGTGGCGTCGCTGAACTGCAGGCCGCCGGAGAAGCCGTTGCCCGTGTTGGCGCCCCAGTTGCCACCCGACTCGCACTGTGCGACCGCGTCCCAGTTCACCCCGCTGTCTGCGCTGGCGTTTCCGATGCTCAGAACGAACCCGGCGAGGCCGAGGGCGGCGGAGATGACTGAGAGGGTGATGATCCTGCGCAGAGTGCTCATTGGTGTTGTCCCTTCCCGACAAAGGGGGCACTGGTGTGCCGCTGTGATGTGAATCGCAGCGCGTGATGCAGTTGTTACGGGCGTGTCGATTGATTTTTCTGAGAATTTTGATAAGGAAGTGGCCCGAGAAATAAGGGTGGCGCCGGGTCATCGACCCGGCGCCACCCTTATGAGCGCTGTATCAGCCGCGACGGCCGCACACCGGCCAGGCGCCTCGGCCCTGGCTGCGCAGCACGTTTTCGGCCACCCGAATCTGCTCGTCGCGCGAGGCCAGGTGCGGCGAGCCCGAACCGCCGTTGGCACGCCAGGTGCCCAGGGTGAACTGCAGCCCGCCGTAGTAGCCGTTACCGGTGTTGATCGCCCAGTTACCGCCGGACTCGCACGCTGCGACCGCGTCCCAGTTCATGCCGTCCGCCGAGGCGGTGGCGGTCCCGAGGACCATCGGAGCAAGGACGGTAGCGCCACCGATGGCGGCGATGCCGAAGGACCGTGCGAGCGTTTTGCGGACGTTGTTCAACAGTTTTCCTTTCGCCATACGCGCGCCAGACCTCCGCCGTCGGACGGATGCGGTCCCGTGGGACAGCCGGGTTTCGGGTCGCGCCGTCTCGGTCGGGCACGACAGCGGCGGCCGGCATCACCGTGGAATCACTTCTCCGGTGATCCACAGAAGGTCGTTGCGACC
Organism: Mycobacterium sp. ENV421; assembly: GCF_002887815.1. GTDB lineage: Bacteria > Actinomycetota > Actinomycetes > Mycobacteriales > Mycobacteriaceae > Mycobacterium. The sequence goes on from NZ_PDHO01000002.1 coordinate 358,372, forward strand.
TCCCCGGCCCCGCTCACACGCAGGGTTCAAATGTGTGGAGTCATATCTGCAGTTGTTTGCTCCCTTGCGGGACCGGGTAGGACGCTACAAAGCGGGAGAAATGAAGTCACATCAACGACACGCTTATCTCGGTTAGATCACGAGATGGTTACGAGCGAAAGCTATGCGTTGTCTGTGCAGGTCAGCGCGCAGTTTCACAGCCAGCTATTTTGTTGACACGCCCGTAAATAACGTGACGTTTATCACGTACAAATTGTGGCCCCGCACACACGTTATTGATAACGCAAGGCACTGACCTTTGCGATTTCGCGCGTTCCCAGGAATCAAACCGAGCCCCACCTGCCCCAACAGCACCGGCACCGGGCCATTCGTTAGCTGGCGGCCGTGTTCACGGCGACGGCGGCATGACGTGATTCCGCACCGCCCCGGCCTCAATCCGCAGCGGACGGACGGGACGGCTCCCGACACCCGTCGAGCGCCCGAATTGTGTTGTCCCTCAGGACGTCCTGCAGGACCGGCAGGACAGCCGGTTCGCAATATGACAATCGGCACCGATCACATTGTCCGTCGATTCCGAATTCGCTCCGGACGCCGATTATCCGGCGATTTGCTGGGCCAGATCGGCCCGTGAATTGACGTTCGCCAGCGCGCGACTGGCCGGCATCACGATCCGCTGAGTGACGACAGATTCGGCAAGCGCTCGCATACTCCGCTCTCCCGCGGCGACCAAGGCGTCGATGTGGTCGGCGAGACCAGTGTTGTAGATGCCGGCCAGGTAGTGGTCGCGGCCGTCCCATGGCAGCACGATGTCTACACCCCGGTGTTGGGCGAGATCGTCGATGATCTCGGTGGACAGGAATGGCATATCGACGGCGCTGACGAAGGCGCGCTCCACCCCGGCCTCTGCCGCCGCCCGCAGCCCGCGCCCGGTGGCCAGCAGCGGCCCGACTCCCCGGACCTCGTCACGCAATATCTGCCCGTCGAGGGCGGGTAGCGCCTGACCGGGGGCGGCGATCACGAACACCGGCGCACAGCGGGAGCTCAGCGTGGCGACGGTGTACTCCACCATCGTGGCGCCGCCGTCGGGGTGAGGCAGCGTGGCCTTGTCTCGGCCCATGCGCCGCGACGCCCCACCAGCCAGTACTACGGCGGCCAGCGGGGCGGGCGTGCTCACGGTTGGATCTAGTCCACAGTCCAGGTATCGCGACCACGCAACAGCGACTGCAGCGCGTGCCGGTCGTGCGGGGTGGCCTCGCGGGCCATCCGAACCTGGTCACGGGCGGCGTCGTCATACGTCGGCCGGTTGACCTGGCGGAACACTCCCATCACGGTGTGCTCGAGGTTCTGGTCGCTGAGCCGCGACAACGCGAACGCGTAAGCCGAGTCCGCGGTGGTGGCGTCGTGCACCACGATGTCGCTGGCCGCCACGTCGGCGGTCTTGGCGACGTCCAGGCCGAAGCCGCTCTTGACCACGCAGTACTCACCGTTGGCGCCGAACACCACCGGCTCGCCCTGGCGGACGTTGATGATCCGCTCCTCGGCGCCTTCCTTGCGGAGCAGGTCGAACGAGCCGTCGTTGAAGATCGGGCAGTCCTGCATGATCTCGACCAGCGCGGCGCCACGATGCTGGGCCGCCGCCTTCAGGACCTCGGACAGTCCCTTGCGGTCGGAGTCCAGCGCCCGGCCGACGAACGTCGCCTCGGCGCCCAGAGCCAGCGACACGGGGTTGAACGGATGATCCAGCGAGCCCATCGGGGTGGATTTGGTGACCTTTCCGACCTCGGAGGTCGGCGAGTACTGGCCCTTGGTCAGACCGTAGATCCGGTTGTTGAACAGCAGGATCGTGATGTTGACGTTGCGGCGCAGCGCGTGGATCAGGTGGTTGCCACCAATCGAGAGGGCGTCGCCGTCGCCGGTGACAACCCACACGGACAGGTCCGGGCGGGCCAGCGCCAGCCCGGTGGCGATGGTCGGGGCACGACCGTGGATCGAGTGGAAGCCGTAGGTCTCCAGGTAGTACGGGAAGCGGCTCGAGCAGCCGATGCCGCTGATGAACGCGATATTCTCCCGGCGCAGACCGAGGTCCGGCAGGAAGTTGCGGATCGTGTTCAGGATGACGTAGTCACCGCAACCGGGGCACCAGCGGACCTCCTGGTCACTGGTGAAGTCCTTGGCCTTCTGCGGCTCGTCGGTGGTCGGCACCCACGCCGTCTTGGACACGCTCGGTGCCAGCAGGTCCGAGCCGATCAGGTCAGTCATGCGTTCACTCCTGCGCCAACATCTGTGCCGGTACCCACGGTAGCTGCCGCAAGCCGGGCGAATTTCGCTTTGTCGCTTTCCTTTTCAGCCAACGTCCCGTCGAGTGCGGCATCGATGATGCCTTCCAGCTCGTCGGCCAGGAACGCCATGCCTTCCACCTTGGTCACCGACTGCACATCAACCAGGTACGTGCCGCGCAGCAGCAGCGCCAGCTGGCCGAGGTTCATCTCGGGGACCACCACGTACTTGTACTGACGCAGCACCTCGCCGAGGTTGGCCGGCAGCGGGTTGAGGTGCCGCAGGTGAGCCTGCGCAACCTTGATGCCGCGGCGGCGGGCCCGGCGACAGGCTTCACCGATCGGGCCGAAGGAGCTTCCCCAGCCGAGGATGAGCAGCTCCGCGTCGCCGGTCGGGTCGTCGACCGTGACGTCGGGCACCGTGATACCGGCGATCTTGGCCTGCCGCAACCGGACCATCAGGTCGTGGTTGGCCGGCTCGTAGGAGATGGCGCCGGAACCGTTGGCCGACTCCAGGCCGCCGATGCGGTGCTCCAGGCCGGGCGTGCCCGGAACCGCGAACTGGCGGGCCAGCGTCTCGGGGTCGCGGGCGTACGGCTGGAAGTCCTCGCCGGCTTTGGCGAGGTTGGTTTCGATCGGCTCGAACGAGTCGATGTCCGGAATCCGCCACGGCTCCGAGCCGTTGGCGATCGCGCCGTCGGACAGCAGGATCACCGGCGTCCGGTAGGTCAGCGCGATGCGCGCGGCCTCGATGGCCACCTCGAAGCAGTCCGACGGCGTGCTGGCGGCCAATACGGCAACCGGCGACTCGCCGTTGCGACCGAACATCACCTGCAGCAGATCGGCCTGCTCGGTCTTGGTCGGCAGGCCGGTCGATGGTCCGCCACGCTGCACATCGATCACCAGCAGCGGCAGCTCGGCCATCATGGCCAACCCGATGGCCTCGGACTTCAGCGAGATGCCGGGGCCCGAGGTGCTCGTCACGCCCAGCGCCCCGCCGTAGGAGGCACCGATCGCGGCGCCGACGCCGGCGATCTCGTCCTCGGCCTGGAAGGTCAGGATGTTGAAGTTCTTGTGCTTGGACAGCTCGTGGAGGATGTCCGACGCCGGCGTGATCGGGTAGGTGCCGAGCACCACCTGGATGTCGGCGAGCTGGCCGGCGGCGATCACGCCGTAAGCCAGGGCCGTGTTGCCGGAGATCTGCCGGTATTCGCCCGGGGCGAGCTTGGCCGGGGAGATCTCGTAGGTGGTGCCGAACGCCTCAGTGGTCTCGCCGTAGTTCCAGCCGGCCTTCAGCGCCAGCACGTTCGCTTCGGCGATATCGGGCTTGCGGGCGAACTTCTCCCGGATGAACGTCTCGCTGGTCTCGATCGGCCGGCCGTACATCCACGACAGCAGCCCGAGCGCGAACATGTTCTTGGCGCGCTGGCCGTCTTTCTTGGACGCGCCGATCGCCTCGACGGATCCGAGGGTCAGGGTGGTCATCGCGACGGCCTGCACCACGTAGTCGTCGAGTTCGCCGCTCTCCAGCGGGTTGTTCTCGTAGCCGACCTTCGCCAGGTTGCGCTTGGTGAATTCGTCGGAGTTGGCGATCACCAGACCACCGCGCGGCAGATCGCCGATGTTGGCTTTCAGCGCCGCGGGGTTCATCGCGACCAGCACGTCGGGACGGTCACCGGCGGTGAGGATGTCGTAGTCGGCGATCTGGATCTGGAACGACGAGACGCCGGGCAGCGTGCCCTGTGGCGCACGGATCTCGGCGGGGTAATTCGGTTGAGTCGCAAGGTCGTTGCCGAAGAGCGCGGCTTCGGAGGTGAACCGGTCACCGGTGAGCTGCATTCCGTCTCCGGAGTCACCGGCGAACCGGATGACGACCTTTTCCAGCTTCTGCCGGTTGCCCGCAGCCCCGTTGCCGTTCGGACCCACGTCCCCGCCTTTCGTCCTGACCGCCGGGTGTAAATACCGCGTCGCTATCGGGTGGACGCGCCGACGGAATCGACAGCCCAGGAGTTGCTGTCACTCGCAGTACCGATTATTGCACTTTCTTAGGCATGGCTGACCGCGCCCCGATCGTGACACGCCGTGCGGCCTGCATCGAAGACACAGCTCACGGACACGATCGACGGCGGAGTGAGACAAAAGTGTGTCGTTCGTCACTTCCTGAGAACGTCGTTCTCTAAGAGAAGTCGCTACTCGCCGGTAGCTCTCAGTTGCGGCGCGCCCCGAGGCGTTTCTCGAGTTCGCCGGCGACGAGTTCACTCGCTGCCGCGGCCGCGGCGCGCGGGTCGGCCCCGGCTGCCCGATTTGCCACGTAACAGGTGGTGAACATGTCACCGGCGCCGGTGGTCTGCACACCGTCGACCCGCCACGCGGCCGGCACCCGAACCTTCGCGTCCCCGGTATAGATGTCGCAGCCCTCGGATCCGTAGGTCACCAGGATTTCGGGGACCCCGAGGCGGGCGGCGGTGGATTCGTCGAAGGGGCCGTCGGCGACGATGACGGCCTCGTCCTCGGCCAGCTTCAGGATGCTCAGGTGATCCAGCAGCTCGGGCGGGTAGTGACGGTCCACCACCAGTGGCCCGAGCTGGTCGGCACGGACCAGACCCTGGCCGTCGTAGGCGACCCGGTGGCCGCGCTGGGCCAGCAGAGCCAGTGTCTCGGCGGGAAAGTCGGTCCGCAGCAGCGGGGCGAGATGCACCCACGTGGTGTCGGGGTCCGCGGACTCCACCTCGGCGGCACTCCACACCGGGCCGATGGCGTCGACCGACATCCGGCGGTGATCGACGTCCTCATAGTCCAGCCGGAACGCGCTTGTGCATTCGGCGGGAAGGATCCGGATCAGCGATCCGAACCTCTCGAGCAGCGGCTCGTACAGCGAGTGGTCCTCGTCGGCGGCCAGCGCGACGATCCCGCCCGGCCCGCCTGCTGCTGCCATGGCGACACCGGAGAACGACGCGCACCCGCCGGGTGTCTTCGGGCCGCCGTTGATCACGTCGACGGCCAGATTGCCCAGCACGGTCACACCGGCGGCGAGCTCAGCGCGGTGTCGTGACACGGGTCGGTCTCCTTGGGTGCTTCGTGAGTTGGGCGCCATTCATCGTCGCCGTCGGCGCGGAATGCTAGTCGCGATTTCTTCGAATCGACGACTCGCCGAGTTCAGGCGGGCAGGTTGTACGGGGTGATCACCTGGATCGGGACGGGCCGCGCGGGCTCGGCGGGCAACGCGCGGTGCTGCTGCAGGATCAGCCGCATCGCGAGCCGGGCGTCGGCACGCAGGTCGTTGTGCAGCACCGCCGAGATGCGGCCCTCCCGCAGCAGCCGGCGGTTGTCGGCGTCGAGGTCATGAGCGATAAAAACTCGGCACGCGCGTCCTAATTGGTCGAACGCCGCGACCGTCGCCGTGTTTCCGCCGCCGACGGAGTAGACGGCCGCGACGTCAGGGTTGCGCTCGAGTGCGTCGACCACCAGGCGTTCGATGGTGGCGTCGATACCGTCGCTGTCCCCGACCTCGACGATGCCGCGGCCGGACCTGCGCAGCGCCGTCCGGAAGCCCACTTCACGCTCGGCCTCACCGCGGAACACTGTGCGGCTCAACGTGATCAGTACGTCCGCCGGCGTGTCACCCAGCCACTGGTCCACCAGATAGGCCGCGGTGGTTCCGGCTCCGTGGTTGTCGATGCCGACGTACGCGCAGCGCGCACTGGCCGGGATGTCGGTTGTGTAGGTCACCACCGGGACGCCGGCGGCGACCAGACTGTCGACGGCCTCGGCCACCTCCGGTTCATCCTGCGCCTTGAGCACGATTCCGTGGCTGCCCTTGATCCGGGCGAGCGTGTCCACCATCTGATCTGTCGACCCGGATTCCCACAGGTGAAACCGCGCGCGCAGCATCGCGGGCGCGAATGCGGGCAGTTCGGCTTCGACCGCGGCGCGGAAGGCGTCGGAGAACCGCTGCGGGGTCTGCATCACCACGTCGAGCAGGAAGCGACGTCCGTTGAGCCGCAATTGAGATCGTTGTTTCTCCAGATCCTCGATGGCCTGCAGCACCTCGGCGCGGGTGGCCGCCCGGACACCCGGCCGGTCGTTGAGCACCCGGTCGACGGTGGCTTCGGACAGTCCGGACTGCTGGGCGATCTCACGGACCTTGAAACGGTGCGCCATGTTCGCACCCTATCGAGCTGATGGGTTTTTGATGGATTTCTGGTGTTGATTGCGGCCTGAGTCACAGCAAGACTTTCGGCATGGCCGATGTGCGTGCGCGGGTTCAACCTTGGTTGACGGCACAGGCTTATGAACTCGACGAGTTGATAAGCCTGACCGAGCGCGAGACCGATCTCGAGGCGTACCCGCATGCCGCCGAGGTTCGGCAGAACGTCCTCATCTACTCCGCCGCCGAGATGACCCGCGCCGACCGACGGGCTCTACAGGGCGAACTCATCACCGCGCTGGCCGAGGGGCCCGGGGTCGTCGTATTCACCGGCGCCTTCTCGGCCGCGGTCGTCGACGCCGCCAGCGCGGCGTTCGCGGCACTGATCGCCGATCAGCGGCGCACCGGCGGTGCGGCCGGGGACCACTTCGGTGCCGCGGGTGCCAACGACCGGGTGTGGAACGCCGCCCAGAAGCTGGCTTTGCACTCCCCCGCGGCGTACGCCGACTACTACGCCAACGACCTGCTGGCCCTGGTCTGCCAGGCCTGGCTCGGGCCGCGATATCAGCTCACCTCTCAGGTCAACGTCGTCAATCCCGGTGGCGCCGCGCAGGTTCCGCACCGCGACTACCATCTCGGATTCGTCGCGCCCGGCCAGCTGACCGAGTACCCGTCGCACGTGCACCGGTTGTCGCCGACGCTGACACTGCAGGGAGCGGTCGCCCACACCGCCATGCCGGTGGAGAGCGGGCCGACCATGCTGCTGCCGTATTCGCAGCTGTTCGAGGGCGGTTACGTGGCCTTCAATTCACCGGAGTTCAGCGACTACTTCGCCACGCATCATGTGCAGATCCCGCTGAGCAAGGGTGATGCGGTGTTCTTCAATCCGGCGCTCTATCACGGTGCGGGCGCCAACACCTCGGCCGCGGTCCGTCGGATGGCGAACCTGTTGCAGATCTCGTCGCCGTTCGGCCGGGCGATGGAAGCCCTGGACCGCACCGCGATGGTGCGTTCGGTGTACCCGGCGCTGCGCGCCATGAAGGCCGCGGGCCGACCGGCGGCGGAGCTGCTCAACGCCGTGGTGGCCACCGCGGAGGGTTACCCCTTCCCCACCAACCTGGACCGCGACCAGCCGATCGGAAGTCTGGCGCCGCCAAGCCAAGTCGACGTCGTGCTCGCCGCGCTGGCCGACGATCTGTCCCCCCAAGCCCTCGACGTCGCGCTGTGCGACCAGAACGAACGGAGAATCCCATGACCACCCTCGGCGTGATCGGCCTCGGCCGGATCGGGGCCTTCCACACCGACACACTGAGCCAACTCGACGGGGTCGACGGTCTCGTCGTCACCGATGAGCGTCCCGACGTCGTCGCTCAGGTGGCGACGAAGTACGGTGTGCGGTCGGTTGATTCGGTCGACGCGCTGCTGTCGTCGGGTATCGACGGGGTCGTGGTGGCAGCCGCCACCCCGGCGCACGCCGAACTGACGCTGGCCGCCGTCGAGCGCGGGTTGCCGACGTTCTGCGAGAAGCCGGTGGCCTCCACCGCAGCCGAAAGCGCCAGGGTCGCCGAGGCCATCATGCGGGCCGGCGTTCCGGTGCAGATCGGCTATCAGCGCCGCTTCGACGCCGCGTTCGCAGCCGCCAAGGCCGCGGTGGACCGTGGCGCGCTGGGCACGCTGCACACCGTCCGCAGCACCACGATGGACCCGGCTCCCCCGCCGATGGAGTACATCGCCGGGTCGGGTGGCATCTTCCGCGATTGCGCGGTCCACGATTTCGACACTGTCCGCTGGATCACCGGCCAGGAAGCCGTCGAGGTGTATGCCACCGGCACCGCGCAGGGTGATCCGCTGTTCGCTGAATACGGTGACGTCGATACGGCAGCAGTGGTGGTCCGATTCGACGGTGGCGCGCTCGGCGTCATCTCCAACGCACGCTACAACGGCCGCGGTTACGACTGCCGGCTGGAGGTGCACGGGTTCAACGACACCGTGGTCGCCGGCTGGGACCAGGGTGTACCGGTACGGAATGCCGATCCCCACAACGACTTTCCGACCGGGCAGCCGCACCATTTCTTCATGGACCGCTTCACCGAGGCGTTCCGCACCGAACTGAGCGGCTTCGTCGACGTCGTCAAGGGTGCCCCGGTGCGCGGTGCCACCGTGGCCGACGCCGTAGAGGTCGCCTGGATCGCCGAAGCCGCCACCGAATCGCTGCGCCGCGGCGCACCGGTCCGCATCAAGGAGGTACGTCAGTGAAAATTGCCGGAGCCCCCATCTCCTGGGGTGTATGCGAAGTGCCCGGCTGGGGTCATCAACTCGGACCCGAGCGGGTGCTGGCCGAGATGCAACAAGCCGGCCTGTCGGCCACCGAGCTCGGCCCGGAGGGGTTCCTGCCCGCCGACCCCGCCGAGCTGACCGCGCTGCTGGGCCGCCACGGCCTGAGCTGTGTCGGCAGCTTCGCACCGGTGGTGCTGCACGACGCCGGCCACGACCCGGTTCCCGATGTCGCCGGGGTGCTGGAATCCATTGTGGCGTCCGGAGCTTCGATGTTGGTGCTGGCCGCCGCGACCGGCACCGACGGGTATGACTCCCGGCCCGATCTGGACGACGAACAGTGGTCGACGCTGCTCGCCAACCTCGACCGGCTGGTGACAACCGCCGCCGGGAGTGGTGTCACGGCGGTGCTGCACCCGCACGTCGGCACGATGGTCGAGAAGGGCGACGAGGTGGCCCGGGTGCTGGCCGGGTCGTCGATCCCACTGTGCCTGGACACCGGGCACCTGTTGATCGGTGGCACCGATCCGTTGCAGCTGGCCCGCACGGTGCCGGAGCGCATTGCGCACGCTCACCTCAAGGACGTCGACGCGGCTTTGGCCGCCCGGGTGCAGTCCGGCGAACTGACCTATACCGATGCGGTCTCCCAGGGCATGTACACCCCGCTGGGCACCGGTGACGTGGACATCGCGGGCATCGTTGCAGCGTTGCGGAACAACGGCTTCGACGGCTGGTTCGTCCTCGAGCAGGACACCATCCTGGACGGCGAGCCGGTCGGCGAGGGTCCGTTACGGGACGTACTGACCAGCGTCGCCTATCTGCAGCAAGTCGCGGGCGGCGTGCCGGCGTGAGCGACTCTTGCGGAGCGAACCGTCAGCGGGCATGCAGTCCCCGAGCCTGCGAGGGGACTGCATGAGCCTGCGCATCGGCGTGCTCGGCGCATCCCGGATCGCCGAGAACGCGATCGTCGGGCCGGCCCGGGATCTCGGTCACCGGCTCGTGGTGGTGGCTGCCCGAGATCCGCAGCGCGCCCGCCGGTTCGCCGACACGTACGGGGTTGAGCGCATCGCAGACAGCTACGCCGACGTGGTCGGGGACGCGGAAGTCGATGTGGTCTACAACCCGTTGGCCAACAGCCTGCACGCCCCGTGGAATCTGGCGGCGATCAAGGCGGGCAAGCCGGTGCTGACCGAGAAACCGTTCGCGCGCAACCACATCGAGGCACAGCAGGTCGCCGACGCCGCCACAGCTGCCGGGGTGAGCATGCTGGAGGGGTTCCATTACCTGTTCCATCCGGTGACCCAGCGGATGTTCGAACTGGCAACCGACGGTGAGCTCGGCGAGATCCGGCACGTGGAGGTCCGGATGGCGATGCCGGCGCCCGCGCCTGATGACCCGCGCTGGTCGCTGGATCTGGCCGGCGGGGCGCTGATGGACCTCGGCTGCTACGGCCTGCACATCATGCGCCAGCTCGGCGCCCGCGGTCTGGGCCGTCCGGCGATCACCGCCGCCCACGCCTCCCAGCGCAGCCCCGGCGTCGACGAGTGGTGCGACGTCGAGCTGCGGTTCCCGTCCGGCGCCACCGGCTGCAGTGCCAACACCATGACCGCCGAGGCGTTTTCGTTCACCGTCAAGCTGGTCGGCTCCAAGGGCGATGCACTGGCCCACGACTTCATCAAGCCGCACACCGACGATCGGATCACCATCCGCACGCCGGGCGGAACGCGGGTGGAGCACCTGGGCACCCGAGCGTCGTACACCTACCAACTCGACGCGTTCGCCGCCCACCTCCTGGACCATGTGCCGCTGCCGATCGGCGTCGACGATGCCGTGCAGAACATGCATTATGTCGATGCCGCCTACCGGGCGGCGGGCATGTCACCGCGCTGAACCGGTCCTCCGCCGGGCCGCCATCGGGCACGATGGCAGGTATGCCGCAACGCTTTCCTGACGGTCACTGGGGCCGGGAAGACATCTCGCCTCTGTTCAAGCCTGCGCTCGCGTTCGCCTCGACGGCGGTGGGCTCGCGTGTCATCAGAGCACTCGTGCCCCTTGACCGTCGCGTGCTGCGGGCGACCAAGGGCAAATACACCTTGTTCGGCCCGACCTCGATGCCCGAACTGCTGTTGACCACGACGGGCCGCAAGTCCGGCCAGCCGCGGTTGTCGGCGTTGAGTTACCTCCGCGAGGGCGAGCGCCTGCTGGTGCTCGGCAGCAATTTCGGCCAGCAGCATCACCCGGCTTGGAGCCTGAACTTGCTGGCCAACCCGGAGGCCGTCGTCGCCATCAACGGGATCGAGATCCCGGCGACGGCCACCTTGGTGACCGGGCCCGAGCGGGACGCCGGTTTGGCACGCTTCCTGGCCTATCCGATGTACCAGGCCTACCGCACCCGGACCGACCGGGAGCTGCGACTGTTCGCGCTGACGCCGCGGTAGATCAGCGGCCCAGCTCGTGGGACAGCGCCTCGAGCTCGTCGCCACCGGCCATCTGCTGGGTCAGGTGTTCCAGGGTGATCTCGTCGTAGCTGCAGTCGAGCTTCTGACGGCCCCGGTTCAGCAGCACGAAATGATCGCCGACCATGTGCGCGTGGTGCGGGTTGTGGGTGATGAACACGACGCCGAAGCCGGCCTCTTTGGCGGCGGTGATGTATTTGAGCACCACCCCGGATTGCTTGACGCCGAGCGCGGCCGTCGGCTCGTCGAGGATCAGCACCCGCGCCCCGAAGAACACGGCCCTGGCGATCGCCACACACTGGCGTTGCCCGCCGGACAGCGAACCGATCGGCACGTCGACGTCGGGCAACTCGATACCCATCTTCGCCAGCTCGGTCAGCGTGGTGGCCCGCATCGCGTTGGCGTCCAGCGCCCACGGGAAACTCTTCTTACGAATTTCCTGACCCAGGAAGAAGTTTCGCCACACCGGCATCAGCGGAACGACGGCGAGGTTCTGGTACACCGTCGCGATGCCCTTGCCCAGCGCGTCGGCGGGCGAGCTGAACTTCGTCGGTTCGCCGTCGACCAGCAGCTCACCGTCGGTGGGCTGATGCAATCCGGCGATGATCTTGATGAGCGTCGACTTGCCCGCGCCGTTGTCGCCGAGAATGCCGGTCACCTCACCGGCATGCACCCGTAGCGAGATGCCTTTGAGCGCGGTGATGTTGCCGTAGGTCTTGCCGACGTTCTTCAGCTCGACGAGTGGCACGTTGCCGCCGGACGGGGCTTCTTCGGTGGGTCGATCCATGGTCGCAGTCACTTCTCTCACCTCTTGGCGGCGTAATTACGGAAAGCGTTGTTGGCGATCACCGCGAACAGCAGCATCGCGCCGAGGAAAAACTTGAACCAGTCGGGGTTCCAGCCCGCGTAGACGATGCCCTGATTCGTCATGCCGAAGATGAACGCGCCGATGGCGGCCCCGACGGCGGTGCCGTAGCCGCCGGTCAGCAGGCAGCCACCGATCACCGCGGCGATGATGTAGAAGAACTCGTTGCCGATGCCCTGCCCGGACTGCACCGTGTTGAACGCGAACAGCAGGTGCATGCCGACGAACCAGGCGCAGAAGCCGACGAACATGAACATCCCGATCTTGACCTTGGTCACCGGAACACCCACCGCGCGAGCGCTTTCGGCATCACCACCGACCGCGAAGATCCAGTTGCCGATCTTGGTCTTGAACAACACCCAGGTGGCCACCGCGGTGAACACCAGCCACCACACCACCGTGATGCGGATGCTCACACCGAACAGGGTGAACGACGAGGCGAACACCTTCTGCGCCGAGTCCCAACCCTGCATGTCGTTCACGCTTTGCGTGGCGACTTGTCCGGCAAGGAGTTTGGTGACGGCGAGGTTGATGCCGGCCAGCATGAAGAACGTGCTCAGGGTGATCAGGAACGACGGGATCTTGGTCTTCATCACCAGGAAGCCGTTCAAGAACCCGACGCCCAGCGCCAGGATCAGGGCGAGGCCGGCACCCGCCCACAGATTGAGGTGCAGGTTGTAGGACAGCATCGACGCCGCGAGCGAGCTGAACGTCACCGCCACGCCCGTCGACAGGTCGAACTCACCGCCGATCATCAGCACCGCGACGCCGCAGGCCATGATCCCGATGGTCGAGCTGGCGTAGAGGACCGTGGCAAGTGACGAGGCCTGCCGGAACGGGTCGGCCACGATGAGGAAGAAGATGAAGATCCCGATTGCGCCGATGCCCGCGCCCATCTCAGGCCGAATCAACAGGCGCTGCAGCCGATTCCGTTCCTTGACCCGTTCGTCGTGAACGACTTTGTGGTCGCCGACCTCGAGATCTGCTTGCGTACTCATGTCTGTCCCCAGGTCGCTATCGGGTTCCGGCCTTGGCCAATTCGGCCACGGCGTCGATGTTGGACTTGTCGATGAAGGACGGCCCAGTCAGGGTCGGCTGGTTGCCGCCGATGATGTTCTTGTTACTGAGGTAGAGCCACAGCGAGTCGACGGCCAAGTAGCCCTGAAGGAATGGCTGCTGATCGACGGCCCACTGCACGTCCCCCTTCTGAATCGCGTCGACGAGCGCCGCGTTGGTGTCGAAGGTGGCAACCTTGGCGTTGCTGTTTGCGTTCTTGACCGACTGGACTGCGGTCAGCGCGAACGGCGCCCCGAGAGTCAGAACCGCGTCGACGCCCGGATCCTGCTGGAGCTTCGCGGTGATCGTCGATTCCACCGACGGCATGTCCTTGCCGTTGACGTTGAGGATCTCCGTTGCGGGGAAGGTGTTCTTCACACCTGCGCAGCGCGCTTCGAGATCCACGTGACCCTGTTCCTGGATGACGCACACCACCTTCTTGGCGCCTTCGGACTGCAGCCGCTTGCCCGCCTCTTGGCCGGCGATGTAGCCGTCCTGGCCGAAGTACTCCTTGACGCCCATCGCCTGCCAGGCGTCAAGGCCGGCGTTGAACGCAACCACGGGGATGCCTTTGGATTCGGCGCTCTGCACGGCGGCCTTCATCGCGTCCGGCTTGGCCAGTGTCACGGCGATACCCTTGACACCACTGTCGATTGCGCTCTGGACCAGGTTGGCCTGATTGGGCGCCTCGGGATCGCTGGAGTAGCGCAGCTCGAGGTTGTCTTTCTTGGCAGCGGTCTCGGCACCCTTGCGGACGAGATCCCAGAAGGAATCACCGGGCGCCTCGTGGGTGATCATCGCGATGGTCATCCGTGGCGTGTCGACGGTGCCGCCGCCCGAACCGCTTCCGTTGTCCCGCGGTTTGCCGCCGGTGGCGGAGCAGGCAGCCAGCCCGATCACGACCGCGCTCACCCCTGCCACAGCCGCTAGCCGATTGAACTTCATGCCGACTCCTTGTCTCCATCGCGGTGTTCGTCGCCCACGACACGCCCTTGCCTCGATGTAATACGGCTCACAGCAGAAAGTCAATACTTTGTTAGGACATTCGGACTGCAGGTCAAATGCTAGGGTGCCGGGGTGAGCGACTTTGACCTGGCGGTATGCGCTGAGATGGTGTTTCGCGATCTGCCGCTTCTCGAGCGGGTGCGACGCATCCACGGGCTGGGCTTCGCGGTGGAGATCTGGAGCTGGCACGACAAGGACCTCCCCGCACTCGCCGCAACCGGCGCGCGGTTCTCGTCGATGACCGGGTATCTGCACGGCGATCTGATCGACCCGGCCGGAGCCGACGAGGTGGTGCAGACCGCACAGCTGAGCATCAAAGCCGCTGAGACGCTAGGCGTGCCGCGGTTGAACCTGCACACCGCAGAACTCGTCAACGGTCAGGCCGCCCGGCCACGGCAGCGGGCCTCCGGGCAGATGTGGCTGACCGCGCAGCACACGCTGGAACGGATCGGAGAACTCGGCGCCGCCGCGGGCGTGACGTTCTGCGTGGAGAACCTGAACACGATCGTCGATCACCCCGGCGTCCCCCTGGCCCGCGCCAAGGACACGCTCGCGCTCGTCGAGGGGGTCGACCACCCGAACGTCAAGATGATGCTCGACCTCTACCACGCCCAGATCGGCGAGGGGAATCTCGTGGAGCTGGTGCGCCGGTGCGGCTCGGTGATCGGCGAGATCCAGGTGGCTGACGTACCGGGCCGATGCGAGCCGGGCACCGGCGAGATCCACTACCCCGCGATCGCAACGGCGTTGCGCGACATGGGTTATCGCGGCACGATCGGCCTGGAGGCATGGGCAGCCGATGACAGTGACGAGGCGCTGGCGGCCTTCCGCGCCGCCTTCTCCTGACGCCGAACAGACAGAAACTCCCCCGATACGCCGAACGTTCGGGGGAGTTTCTGTCTGTTCGCGCAAGAACTAGAACGTCAGCGGTCGACGAGCGTGGTGTCGAAGTAGTACCGGGCGGCGCGATAGCAATGTGTACCGAATTCGACGGCGCGGCCGGAATCGTCGAATGCCGTGCGGTCCATGGTCAGCAGCGGCGCGCCCGGCTTCTCGTCGAGCAGTCGTGCTTCACTTCGGCTGGCCGCCCTCGCGCCGATGCGCTGGCTGGCCAGCCGGATATGGACGCCGCGGCCCCGCAGTGACTGATACAGCCCGCTGCGTTCCAGTTCCTCGGCATCCGGGGCGATCTCGACCGGAAGGTAATTGGTCATCAGGGCCAGCGGCTCACCGTTGGCGCAGCGGAGTCGTTTGATGCAGGCGACCTCGCGACCCTCGGCAAGACTCAGTTCACGCGCGACGTCCTCGTTCGGCGGACCGACGTGGTACTCCAGCAGTTGGGTGGTGGGGTCCTGTCCCGCCCGGGACAGGTCGTCGAACAGGCTCGTCAGTTCGACGCGGCGATGGACCGGATTCTGGACGACCTGGGTTCCGACACCCCGCTTGCGCACCAGAAGACCCTTGTCGACGAGTTCCTGAATGGCTCGCCGCGTGGTCGGCCGCGACAGCGTCAACCTCTTGGCCAATGCGAGTTCATTTTCGAAACGGTCGCCCGGCGCGAGTTCGCCACTACGGATTGCCGCCTCGATTGCCTGGGAGAGCTGGTAGTACAGGGGAACGGGGCTTGACCTGTCCAGTTCAACCGCCAACGGCACATCGACTCCGATCTCGAACTCGAAAACCCAACAGTAGCTGCACTCTAACATCTATTGAGCAAAAGACAGAATGTCAGGACAAAGTATTGACATAGCGCTGTGACGCGGGGCACGCTCGTACACAAGTCCCCACCGAGCCCTGAAGAGAGCTGACGTGACTACTGACGCACCGTTCGACGTACTCGCCATCGGGCGCAGTGGCGTCGACATCTATCCGCTGCAGATCGGCGTCGGGCTCGAACGCGTGGAATCCTTCGGCAAGTTCCTCGGCGGTAGCGCAGCCAACGTCTCGGTGGCCGCCGCGCGACTGGGCAACCGCACCGCGCTGATCTCCGGAGTCGGCGCAGATCCGTTCGGCCGGTTCGTCCGTGACGAATTGAGCCGCCTCGGCGTGGACAACCGCTATGTCACCATTGACCCGCAATACCCGACTCCGGTGACCTTCTGCGAGATCTTCCCGCCGGACGACTTCCCGCTGTACTTCTACCGCAAGCCGTCGGCGCCCGATCTGCAGATCACCGCCGCCGACATCGACCTCGACACCGTACGCAACGCCCGGCTGTACTGGTCGACCGTCACCGGTCTCTCCGAAGAGCCCAGCCGCGGTGCGCATTTCGCGGCGTGGGAGGCGCGCGCACGCAGACCATTGACGGTTCTGGACCTCGACTACCGGCCGATGTTCTGGGACTCCCCCGCCGCCGCCACCGCGCAGGTTCAGCGTGCACTGGCCCACGTGACAGTCGCTGTCGGCAACCGCGAAGAGTGTGAGATCGCCGTCGGGGAAACCAACCCGCACAAGGCCGCCGACGCACTGCTCGACCTCGGCGTCCAGCTGGCGATCGTCAAGCAGGGCCCGCGCGGGGTGCTGGGCAAGACCCGCAGCGCCTCGGTGACGGTGCCGCCGGTGGACGTCGACGTCGTCAACGGCCTCGGCGCGGGCGACAGCTTCGGCGGCAGCCTGTGCCACGGCCTGCTGCATGGCTGGCCGCTGGAGAAGACGCTGCGCTACGCCAACGCGGCCGGCGCGATCGTCGCGTCGCGGCTGGAATGCTCGACGGCGATGCCAACCGCTGACGAGGTGGCCGAACTCGCCGACCAGACGGCGGTGGGGGCCGTGAATGTCTAACGTCTGCAAGGACTACGCGGACATCACCGATCTGCGCGCTACCGACCCAGCCGCGATCGCGCGGGCGTGGCAGGAGCGCACCACCCGGCCCGTCCTGCGCGGCAACGGACGGCTGATGATCGTCGCCGCCGACCATCCGGCCCGCGGCGCCCTGGCCGTCGGCGCACGGCCCACCGCGATGAACAGCCGCACCGATCTGCTCGACCGGCTGCGCTGCGCGCTCGCCGATCCCGGCGTCGACGGGGTGCTGGCCACCTCCGACATCCTCGATGACCTGCTGCTGCTCGGCGCACTCGAGGACAAGGTGGTCTTCTCCTCGATGAATCGCGGCGGCCTGGCCGGCGCCTGTTTCGAGCTCGACGACCGGATGACGGCCGCGACCGCCGCATCGACTGCCGCGGCGAAGATGAACGGCGGAAAGATGTTGTGCCGCATCGACCTCGCCGATCCGGGCACAGTCACCACCCTGGCCGCATGCGCGCAGGCCGTCGACGAGCTGGCCGCCCACGGCTTGATTGCGATGCTCGAACCGTTCTTGTCCAGCCGGGTCGACGGCAAGGTGCGCAACGACCTGAGCCCCGATGCGGTGATCAAGTCCATCCATATCAGCCAGGGGCTGGGATCGACGTCGGCCTACACCTGGATGAAGCTGCCGGTCGTCGACGACATGGAGCGAGTGATGGACTCCACGACCTTGCCGACTCTCCTGCTGGGCGGCGACCCCGCCGATCCCGACGAGGCGTTCGCCAGTTGGGAGAAGGCATTGTCGCTGCCGTCGGTGCGGGGTCTGATCGTCGGCCGCACTCTGCTGTATCCGACGGATGACGATGTGAGTTCCGCGGTCGCGACAGCCGTGGCGATGGTGAGGTGACAACGGATGAACAGCAAGTACTACATTCCCGCCCGCAGCGCCGAGTTGCCGTTCACCGTCGACGTGACGCCCGAGTCCGCGGGATGGGCGGAGTCCTCGCTACAGGTGGTGGAACTGGATGACAGCCAAACCATCGAGCTGACCACCGGCGGTACCGAGGTGATGATCCTGCCGCTATCGGGGGGCGGCAGGATCGACTGTGCCGGAGACACATTCGAGCTGTCAGGGCGCGAATCGGTTTTCGACGGGCCTGCCGACATGGTCTACCTCGGCATCGACCAGACGTTCACGCTGACCGGTGAAGGCCGCTTCGCGATCTGTGGGGCGCGCGCCACCCGGTCCTTCCCGAACCGCCGGGTCGCGGCAGCCGACGTGGCCGTCGAGTTACGCGGGGCCGGCAACTGTAGCCGCCAGGTGCACAACTTCGGCACCGCAACCACGTTCGAGGCCGACTCGCTGATCGCCTGCGAGGTCATCACCCCCGGCGGCAATTGGTCGAGCTATCCCGCGCACAAGCATGAGGAGAACAGCGACGTCGAGACGCAGCTCGAGGAGATCTACTACTTCGAGATCGCCGACAGCCCGGCAGGCACCCCCGGCTTCGGCTATCACCGTGTCTACGGCACCCCGCAGCGCCCGATCGAGGTGCTCGAAGAAGTCCGCTCGGGCGACGTGGTGCTCGTACCGCACGGCTACCACGGTCCGTCGATCGCCGCGCCCGGCCACCACATGTACTACCTCAACGTGATGGCCGGCTCCGGACCGAACCGGGCCTGGCTGATCTGTGACGACCCGAACCACACCTGGCTGCGCGGCAGCTGGGAACACCAGCAGGTCGATCCCCGGCTGCCGATGGGCAGCCCGTCCGGGCAAGGAGTCTGATCGTGGTATCCACCGCGCCGAAGTCGACCGAGAAGCTGGCCGACTCCGAAGGCACCGTGCGACTCACCGTGGCACAGGCCACCATTCGGTTCCTTGCCAACCAGTACGTCGAGCGTGACGGGGTACGCCGGAAGTTCTTCGCCGGATGCCTGGGCATCTTCGGCCATGGCAACGTGGCCGGCCTGGGTCAGGCGCTGCTGCAGGACGAAGTCGAATCGCTGGCGGCCGGTCGCCCGCCGGGTCTCAAATATGTGCTGGGCCGCAACGAGCAGGCCATGGTGCACACCGCCGTCGCGTACGCCCGGCAGAAGGACCGCCTGGAGGCCTGGGCCGTCACCGCGAGCGTCGGACCCGGATCCACCAACATGCTCACCGGTGCGGCGTTGGCGACCATCAACCGGCTGCCGGTGCTACTGCTGCCTGCCGACACCTTCGCCACCCGGGTCAGTTCACCCGTGCTGCAGGAGCTCGAGCTGCCGTCCTCCGGTGACGTCACGGTCAACGATGCGTTCAAGCCGTTGTCACGCTACTTCGATCGGGTGTGGCGACCCGAGCAGCTGCCCGCCGCACTTCTGGGTGCCATGCGCGTGCTCACCGACCCGGTCGAAACCGGAGCGGCCACCGTATCGATCCCCCAGGATGTGCAAGCGCAAGCCCACGACTGGCCGGAATCGCTGTTCGCCGAACGCACGTGGCACGTCGCCCGTCCGCAGCCGGAACGTGCGGTGATCACCCGCGCCGCCGAGATCATCGCCGCCGCGACCAAGCCGCTGATCATCGCCGGTGGCGGCGTGCACTACTCGGAAGCCGAAGACGCCCTGGCCGCGTTCTGTGAGCAGACCGGCATCCCGGTCTCCGAAAGCCAGGCCGGCAAGGGGTCACTGCGTTTCGACCATCCGCAGTCGGTCGGGGCCGTCGGCTCGACGGGAACCACGGCGGCCAACGCACTGGCCGCCGACGCCGACGTGATCATCGGGATCGGAACCCGCTACAGCGATTTCACCTCGGCATCGCGCACCGCGTTCAACAACCCCGACGTCCGGTTCGTCAACATCAATGTCGCCTCGCTGGATTCGGTGAAACAGGGCGGCGTCAGCGTCGTGTCGGATGCCCGGGAAGCCATCGACGCGCTGGGTACCGCACTCAAGGGCTACACCGTCAGCGACGAATATCGTTCCCGGGTAACCGAACTGGCCGCCGAGTGGGACGACACCGTATCGTCGGCGTACAGCTGCGAGGACGGTGCGCCGCTCAACCAGAATCAGGTCATCGGCCTGGTCAACACACTCTCAGATCCCCGTGATGTGGTGGTGTGCGCGGCCGGGTCGATGCCCGGGGACCTGCACAAGCTGTGGCGCGCCCGCGACCGCAAGGGCTATCACGTCGAATACGGCTACTCGTGCATGGGTTACGAGATCGCCGGCGGTATCGGCGTACGGATGGCCGACGCCGACCGCGACGTGTTCGTCATGGTCGGCGACGGCTCCTACCTGATGATGGCCACCGAGCTGGTGACCGCCGTCCAGGAGGGCATCAAGATCATCCCGGTCCTGGTGCAGAACCACGGATTCGCCTCCATCGGTGGGCTTTCGGAGTCACTGGGTTCGCAACGATTCGGTACCGCCTACCGGTACCGGACGGACGACGGCCGGCTCGACGGCGACACGCTGCCGGTCGATCTGGCCGCCAATGCCGCCAGCCTGGGCGCCGACGTCATCAAGGTGGGCACGGCCGCGGAGTTCACCGACGCGGTCAAGACGGCCAAGGCATCGGAGCGCGTCACCGTCATTCATGTGGAGACCGATCCGTTGATTTATGCGCCCGACAGTCAAAGCTGGTGGGACGTACCGGTCAGCCAGGAATCAACGTTGGCCTCCACTCAACAGGCCTACCAACGGTATGCGGACTGGAAGAAAGTTCAACGCCCTCTTATCAACCCGTCCGATCGCTAAGAGGCACGCACCGTGAGCACTATCATCGTCGGTTCCGCTCCCGACTCCTGGGGTGTGTGGTTCCCCGACGATCCGCAGCAGAGCCCGTACTCCCGGTTCCTCGACGAGGTCGCTGCGTCGGGCTACCAGTGGATCGAACTGGGTCCGTTCGGCTACCTGCCCACCGACCCTCAGCAGCTCTCGGATGAGCTGGCGGCGCGCAACCTGAAGCTTTCGGCGGGGACGGTCTTCGAACACCTGCATCACGACGATTCGTGGTCCGCAGTCTGGAAGCAGATCGAGGACGTCGCGAAACTGACTGCCGCCGTTGGCGGTAAGCATGTCGTGGTGATCCCGGAGATGTGGCGCGACCCGTCGTCCGGCGCGGTGCTGGAAGACCGAACTCTGACACCCGAGCAGTGGCGCAAGAAGACGCAGGGCATGAACGAACTGGGCAAGGCGATGTTCGAGCAGTATGGGGTGCGCGCGCAGTACCACCCGCACGCCGACAGTCACGTCGACACCGAGGAGCACGTCTACCGCTTTCTCGACAGCACCGACGGCGCATTCGTGAACCTGTGCCTGGACACCGGTCACATCTCCTATTGCGGCGGCGACAACATCGCGATCATCCGCCGCGCACCCGAGCGCATCGGTTACCTTCACCTCAAGCAGGTCGATCCGGAAGTGCGAGCCAAGGTCGAAGCCGAGGACCTGCCGTTCGGCGAGGCCGTCAAGCTCGGCGCGATGACCGAGCCGCCACGCGGAATCCCGGACATGCCACCGCTTCTCGCCGAGATCGAGAAGCTCGGCATCGACGTGTTCGCGATCGTCGAGCAGGACATGTACCCGTGCGAGGTCGACGCTCCACTGCCCATCGCCACGCGCACCCGCAGTTACCTCGGATCCTGCGGCGTCCCGTCCGTCCGCTTTTAGTTCAGGAGATCACGCCATGTCTGACCTTCGTGTCGCCGTACTCGGTGTCGGCATCATGGGCGCCGACCACGTCGCCCGCCTGACGTCGACGATCTCCGGCGCCCATGTGACCGTCCTCAATGACTACCTCACCGACAAGGCCGAGCAGATCGCTGCGGGCCTGCCGGGTTGCCGGGTGGTCGCCGATCCGCTGGACGCCATCGCCGACCCGGACGTCGACGCCGTCGTGCTGGCCACGCCGGGACCCGCCCACGAGAAGCAACTGCTGGCCTGCCTGGAGCACGGCAAGCCGGTGCTGTGCGAGAAGCCGCTGACCACCGATGTGGAGACCTCGTTGGAGGTGGTCAAACGTGAGGCCGAGCTCGGAAAGCGGCTCATCCAAGTCGGTTTCATGCGCCGCTTCGACCACGAGTACGCCGCGCTGAAAGCGATGCTGGACTCGGGCGAACTGGGCCGCCCGCTGGTGTTGCACTGTGCGCACCGCAACCCCGCCGTGCCGCCGTCATTCGACAGCGCGATGATCGTCCGCGACTCGCTGGTGCACGAGGTCGATGTGACGCGCTTCCTGTTCGACGAAGAGATCGTCTCCATCCAGATCATCACGCCGTCGGCCAACCCGGGGGCGCCCGACGGGGTGGCCGACCCGCAGATCGCCATCATGCGCACCGCATCTGGCAAGCATGTTGATGTCGAGCTGTTCGTGACCACCGGTGTGGCCTATGAGGTACGCACCGAGGTGGTTGCCGAAAAGGGCAGCGCCATGATCGGTTTGGACGTCGGCCTGATCCGCAAGACCACGCCGGGCACCTGGGGTGGCCAGATCACGCCCGGCTTCCGGGAACGCTTCGGGCAGGCCTACGACACGGAGTTCCAGCGCTGGGTGGACGCCGTGCGGCACGGGTCATCGACCGGAAATTACGTAGACGGCCCGTCGGCGTGGGACGGCTACGCCGCCGCGGCGGTATGCGAAGCCGGCGTCCAGTCGCTGCGCGGCGGCATGCCGGTTGAGGTTCAGATGGTGGCCCGCGAGACGATCACGGGCGCGTGAGATGAGAACGCTCGCGAGCTTTCGCGCTACCAGTTGGCGACGATGACGGACTACGTCGCGAAATACCGCGCCTGCCGGTAGGTGTTGACCCCAGGTAACCGACACCGAGGAGCAGACCATGGCCGC
The DNA here is from genome assembly GCF_002887815.1 of Mycobacterium sp. ENV421. GTDB lineage: Bacteria > Actinomycetota > Actinomycetes > Mycobacteriales > Mycobacteriaceae > Mycobacterium. The sequence goes on from NZ_PDHO01000002.1 coordinate 381,026, forward strand.
AACCAACGGCAAAGCCATCGACGGCAGCATCGCACTGGTCACAGGCGCCAACCGCGGCCTCGGCCGGGCGTTCACCCAGGCGCTGCTGGACCGCGGCGCCACCAAGGTCTACGCCGCCGCCCGTAACCCGAGCAGCGTCGCGTTCGACGATTCGCGGGTGGTACCGGTCGCCCTGGACATCACCGACGGCGACGCCGTGCGCGCCGCGGCGCAGGCCTGCGCCGACGTGTCGGTGTTGATCAACAACGCCGGCGCCATGCTGCAGTCGCCGTTCCTGACCGCCGAGGATCCCGATGCCGCCCGGGTCGAGATGGAGACCAACTACTTCGGCACGCTGGCGATGGCACGCGCGTTCGCGCCCGTCCTGGCCGCACAGCCGGGCGGCAGCGCACTGGTGAATATGCTCTCGGTGGTCAGCTTCTTCGTCTCTCCCTTCAACGCCTCCTACGGGGCTTCCAAGGCCGCCGAGTGGGCGTTGACCAACGCGCTGCGGATTGAGTTGCATGGCCAGGGCACGCATGTCGTCGGTGTGCACGCCGGGTTCATCGACACCGATATGGCCGCGGTGATCGACGGCCCGAAGATCGCACCCGAGGACGTCGCGGCCCAGACCATGGACGCCATCGAGGGCGGCTCGCCCGAGGTCCTGGCCGACGAGCGCACCCGGATGACGAAGAATTCGGTACCCACCGATCAGACGTCGATCTACCCGGACATCCAGAAAGCCTGGGACGCCGGCAACAACCCCTGGCGGAGTTGATCACCTAACGGGCAAGATGCCCTTCCATGGAGACCACGTTTCCCGCTCCGGCGGGCCCGCTGCCTGCCTATCAAGCACGGCCGGCCGGCGACGGACCGTGGCCCGGCGTCGTGATCGTGCACGACGCGATGGGCATGACGGGTGACATCAAACGCATCACCGACCGGTTCGCCGACAACGGCTACCTCGCGATCACCCCGGCGCTGTATCACCGGGGTAATCGGCTGCTCTGCGTGGTGCGCACCCTGCAGGCGTTCAAGAACGGCAAAGGGACCGCCGTCGATGACCTCATCGCCGCCCGCGACCACCTGGTAGCCGACCCGGCGTGCAACGGCAAAGTCGGCGTGATCGGATTCTGCATGGGCGGTGGGTTCTGCCTCGTGCTGGCACCGACCGGGCACTTCGACGCCTCGGCCCCCAATTACGGGGAATGGCCCTCGGACATCTCGGCGATCCCGAACTCGTGCCCGACCGTGGCCAGTTACGGCGCCAAGGACTGGATGCTCAAGGGTGCGGCCGACAAACTGGAAGACCTGCTGTCGACCAACGACGTGCCGCGCGACATCAAGGAATATCCGACCGTCGGGCATTCCTTCATGAACAACTGGGACACCCCGCGACCGGTGAAGGTCATCGAACGCGTGGTGAAGATGAACTATTCACGCCCCGAAGCCGAGGACGCCTGGCAGCGGGTGTTCGCGTTCTTCGGCGAACACCTCAGGGATTCCGGGCCGGCCGGTAGCTGAGGCTCCCGAGTACGACCGTCGAGCGTCCCGCTCTCGGGCAACTTTCAGGTGTTGGGGCCGAACACCATTCAGGACTTCGCGGCGATCTTGGCGCGGACGTCTTCCATGTCGAGTTCCTTGACCCGGGTGATCAGGTCCTCGAGTGCGGCAGCCGGCATCGCACCCGGCTGGCGGTAGACGAGGATGCCGTCGCGAAACGCCATGATCGTCGGGATGGCTTGGATCTCCAGCGCGGCGGCGAGTTCCTGCTGCGCTTCCGTGTCGACCTTGGCGTGAACCACGTCGGGGTGCGATTTCGACGAGCGGTCGAAGACCGGAGCGAAGGCGCGGCACGGGCCGCACCAGGAAGCCCAGAAGTCGATGAGCACAACTGGATTCTCGGTGACCGTCGCTTCGAAGTCGGCGGCGGTCAGGTTGCTGGTTGTCATTGTGATTCCTTTCCTTTGGGATGCAAGTCTTCTGTGTTGCAAGCGAATTGCTAAGCCAGGCCCTTGAGCATCAGATTCCAGTACATGAACGGGAGCCCGTACTTCTTCAGGTACCAGTAGGCGCGATGCGGCGTGGTCGGATTGAGCAGAGGGAATGTGGGTTCCAACTGCAGGTCGTAGTCGAACTCGGCGAGCAGCATCGCGTGCGACGAGGTGATGATCGGGCACGAGGAGTAACCGTCGTACGATGCCCGCAGTGGCTGCTTCGTCAAGAACGCGTCGATGTTGTCGGCGACCACGGGGGCTTGTTTGCGGATCGCGGCACCCGTCTTTGAGTTCGGCGACGAACCAGCGTCACCCAGACTGAACACATTCGGGTACCGCACATGTTGCATTGTGTGCTTGTCGATATCGACGTAGCCCATTGCGTCACCGGTCGACAGCGGACTGGTCTTGATCCAGTCGGGCGCCGACTGCAGCGGGACGGCGTGCAATACGTCGTACGGCAGCATGGTGTCCGTCCCGCCGGGGGCGACGCTGGTGATGCCGACCTTGCGCGCCGCGGCGTCGACCGACGTCACTTCGGAACTGGTATGCAAGGTGATTCCGTAGTCGGCGATGACCTTGTCGAGGCTGTCCGCGATCGCCGGAATGCCGAACGGCCGCGCACCCGGCATGACCAGGTGGACGTCGATGTCGGAGAGCACTCCCTGCTTGCGCCAATAGTCCGATGCCAGGTAGGCGATCTTCTGCGGGGCGCCGGCGCACTTGATGGCGCCGGACGGAACGGTGAACACCGCGGTTCCCGAACGCAGGTTACGGATGAAGTCCCAGGTGCGCGGCGCGAGGTCGAACCGGTAGTTCGACGAGACCCCGTCGTGGCCCAGGGCGTCCTCCAGGCCCTCGGTGCGGTTCCAGTCGAGCTGGATGCCCGGACTCACGACGAGCACGTCATACTCGTAGGTCGCTCCGTCGACGCATGTCACCGTGTTGTCGTCGGGGGCAAAGGCACTGGCGGCGTTCTTGATCCAGGTGGCACCCTTGGGCATGACTGAGGACTCGTCGCGCTCGGTCGTCGAGGCCTTCGCCTGTCCGGCGCCGACCAACGTCCATAACGGTTGGTAGTAGTGCTTGCTCGACGGTTCGATCACGGCGACGTCGGTGTAGCCCTTACGGAGCATCCGCGCCGCGACGGTGATACCGGCAGTTCCGCCGCCGACGATCAGGATCTGATGTTTGGCTGTGATGGTCATGGTGTCTGTCCTCCTTGGAAAATCAGGCGTTCTGGTGGGCGTCGTCCCAGGCGCCATAGCCGCCCAGGATGTCGCTCACATCGGGGAAACCGTTCTGCCGCAACAGGCTCGCGGCGACCGACGACCGGTAGCCGCCGGCGCAGTACACGACGGTGGGCTTGGTGGGATCCAGTTCATCCAATCGGGAAGGCAACTGGCCGACCGGAATCGCAATGGCATTCGGAACAGCGCCCGCCGCGACCTCACCCGGGTTGCGCACGTCGACAATCTGTAGATCAGCCAGCTCCGCGGCGCGCTGATCGAATGCCTGGGCGGTCAGCCGGGAGGCAACTGCAACGTCGCCGGGATTCTTGAACATCACTTCGAAAGGCTTATCCAGGTAGCCGATCACCCGATCGAAACCGATCCGGGCGAGCCGGTTCTTGCCTTCCAGTTCCTGACCGGGTTCGGTCAAGAGGACGATGTCGACGTCGGACGGAAGCACCGATCCGGCGAACTCGGCATAACGACCTTCGAGTCCGATGTTGATCGCGCTGCGAAGATGGCCTTGGGCGAATTCCTCAGGGGTTCGCCCGTCCACCAGGACGGCGCCGCCGTCGATCGCGGCACGGACCTGGTCGTAGGTCATGGCGGGTGGCATCTTGGTCTCATCCAGCAGTCCGCGATCCTTGCGGTTGAGGATGGCGTCGTAGACGAAATACCCGGGTGCGGGCGGCTGACCCTCGGTGACGAGGCTCACGAACGTCGTCTTGTCAGGTGCGCGCAGCGCGTAGTTGGTCGCCTTCTGGTCACCCATCGTCGACCACAGGTCCGTTGACAGGTTCTTGCCGCAGGCCGAGCCGGCACCGTGTGCGGGATACACCCGCGTCGCGTCAGGCAGCGTCATCAGCTTGTCGTGCAGCGAGTGGTACAGCTTGTCGGCGAGCTCCTCGCGGGTGAATCCAATCGAGGCGAGTAGATCAGGCCGGCCGACATCGCCGATGAACAAGGTGTCCCCGGTCATCACGCCATAGGGAACGGAATCGCCGGCGTGCTCGTAGACCACCACGCTCATCGACTCCGGCGTGTGGCCGGGAGTGTGTCGGAACTCCAGCGTGACGTCACCGAGAGAATAGCGCTGGCCGTCGGCAACGCCCATGGAGTCGAACTCGGTCTCCGCGACCGAGGAGTAGACGATCTTCGCCCCGGTCGCCGCGGCCAGCTCCAGGTGGCCGGACAGAAAATCGGCGTGGAAATGGGTTTCGATCACCAACTCGATGGTCAACCCACGCTTCTTGGCATCGGCCACATACTCCGCCACGTCACGCTGCGGGTCGACAACGACTGCACGGCCGGTGGTTTCATCACCGATCAGGTACGAAGCGTGGGACAGGCAGTCCAGGTAGTACTGCTGCAGAATCATCGCCGTCTTCCTTCTTGGTCTGTCGGCATCGCCATATTGGCTATACCCCTATGGGTATCATAATGTACCCCAGGGGGTATCTTATTCCGATGCTTCGAACTGTGACGGACCAGACAATCCGCGGGTGCTGAACCCCTCCTCTATATACCCCCATGGGTATATAATGTGACTATCGGAGGAAGCCAGGACGGTCCGCGGTGAACACCGCCCCTTCTGGCATCCCAGGCATCCCGGCCGGCGCATCGATTCGGCCATCCGAGTGAAAGGCGAGTGTGATGAATGTGTTGGAGATCGACCCCACCGGCGCGATGGAGCTTGTCAACAACGCCGGCGCCGTCCTGCTTGACGTTCGCGAGGACGACGAGTGGAGCGCCGGACACGCTCCTGGAGCGATTCATGTGCGACTCGGCGACTTGGACGCACGCACCTTCGAGACAGCCGCGCCGATTGTGGCGGTGTGCCGGTCGGGGAACCGATCCGGCTCGGCGGCAACGAAACTCGCAGCTGCCGGGTTGACCGTCTACAACCTGGTCGGCGGTATGGGGGCTTGGCAGCGGATCGGGCAACCCGTAATCCGCGATAACGGTGCGCCCGGCACCGTCATCTGACTGGGATCAGCCGAAGACGCGTTCGACGAACGCCTCCGTGCCCTGTTTCCAGGCGACGACGAAGTTGCCGACATCGTCGCGGCTGATTGCCAGCCCGGGGCAAAACCAGTCCCCACCGTCCTCGGTGAAGAAGTGCGGTGAGCCCACCACACCCCGAGCGCGGCCCTCATCCCAATCAGCTTGGACCGCAACCAACGTCGACTCCGCATCGAGAGGTGCCAGGCCGAAGCGATCGGCGATGGATTCGACCACTTCAGTTCGCCCGATATCAAGCCCCTCTTCGAAAATCGCGTTGCGCAGCGCTAAGCCGACTTCTTCGATCAGCACGGGGTCGCCGACGCGGTCAGCAGCAGCGGCCAGCGCGTATGCCGTCATCGACGTTCTCGGGAAAGCATCGGGCGTGAAGCCCCCGAAGAGGTCGGGACGCACCGACGACCGCAGCGCCGAGATCTCAGCACCGACGTGGTCGGGGTCAAGCGGGCTGCCGTTGATCAATTCGAGCGGCCAGGCTCGGATACGCAGGCGTGGTTCGGCCAGTCCGCGGTCACCGCGCCGGTCGACCAGCGTCCGCAGCCCAACGTGGGTGAATGGACACAGGACGTCGGCAAAGACCTCGACGGTACGCATGATCGCCTCCTACGTTAAACCAAGGCGCTACGACGGCTGAGGTCCAGCGGCGTCGGCGAATTCGCAGAAAGCCGTGTAGGCGCGCGCGCCGTAGATGGTGGCTGGGCCGCCGTGCATCATGATGCTGACACCGATGATCTCGGCCGCCTCCTGCTTGGTGGCACCCGCGCGGGCCGCACCACGGGCGTGCGAGGCGATGCATCCGTCGCAGCCCTGGACGACCCCGATCACCATCGCGATCAGTTCCTTGATCTTGGCCTCGACCGCGCCGCCGCCCATCGCCGCCCGACTCAGCGCACCGAACCCGTCGTAGACCTCGGGAATCATCTGGCGCAGGGCCCGGTGCTGTGGGTTCAGTTCGCTGAGCACATCCGAGTGGTGATCATGATCCGTCATGCGCGCAACCCTATGTCGCAGGCAGGCAAAACAGCAGGGACTTTCGACCCTACGACGACAATGCCGACGCCCGAGATTCCCGGGCGTCGGCATCGACATCGCAACTTCAGAGGATGTAGAGCATCTCCTGGTAGGTGGGCAGCGGCCAGAGGTCGTCGGCAACAAGGCTTTCCAACGTGTCCGCGGCCGCACGCACCGCATCCATCAGCGGCAGCAAGCTCGCCGCGTGCTCGGCCTCCTCCTTCGCGGTATCGCCGCCGTGTGCACCCAGCGCTTCCTTGAGTGCGGCCAACGCGGCGGTCAGCTCCGAAATCGGCGTGGACACGGTCTCCAGCAAGGTGGTGTCCGCCTCCACCCCGGCCGCTTTCAGCGCCGCGACGTTCTGCGCCAACTCGGTCTGGTATCGAACGGCCGCAGGCAGGATCACGGTCGAGCCCATCTCGAGGGTCAACTTGGCTTCGACGCTGACCGTCAGGGCATATGTCTCGTACCGGACCTCTTCGCGGCTGTGCAGCTCCCGGGCGTTGAAGACCCCGTACCGCTCGAAGACCTCGATCGCCTCCGGTGTCACCAGCTGCGGAATGGCATCGAGTGTCGTCTTGAGATTCGGCAGGCCGCGCTCGGCCGCCTCGATCTGCCAGTTCTCCGAGTAACCGTCGCCGTTGAACACGACTGCACCGTGCTCGGTGATGATCTCGGTGAGCAGCTTCTGCACCGCCTCGTCGAAGCTCTCGCCGCCTGCGACGGCCGTCTCCAGCACGGTGGCCATGTAGTCGAGCGAATCGGCCATGATGGTGTTGAGGATGATCATCGGGACATTGATCGTCTGCCCCGAGCCTGGCGCGCGGAACTCGAATCGGTTGCCGGTGAACGCAAATGGGCTGGTCCGGTTTCGGTCGCCCGGATCGGTCGGCAGCTCGGGCAGCGTGTCGACACCGATGTGCATGACGCCCTTGCCCTTTGACGAGGTGGCCGCTCCCTTGGCGATCTGCTCGAACACGTCGGCCAGCTGAGCGCCGAGGAAGATCGAGATGATGGCCGGCGGTGCCTCGTTCGCGCCAAGTCGGTGATCGTTGGTGGCCGAGGCCACGGAGACCCTGAGCAGCCCACCGAACTTGTGCACGGCACGGATCACTGCGGCACAGAACACCAGGAACTGGGCGTTCTCATGTGGGGTATCACCCGGCACCAGCAGACTGCCGAATTGAGCGTTGCCCATCGAGAAGTTGACGTGCTTGCCAGAACCATTGACACCGGCGAACGGCTTCTCGTGGAACAGGCACTCCATGCCGTGCTTCTTGGCGATGTTGCGGAACGTCGTCATCAGCAGCTGCTGGTGGTCGGCCGCGATATTGGCCCGCTCGAACATCGGCGCGATCTCGAACTGGCCTGGAGCGACCTCGTTGTGGCGGGTCTTGGCCGGGATGCCGAGCTTGAACAGCTCTCGCTCGGTGTCCATCATGAACGCCAGCACCCGGTCGGGAATGGCGCCGAAGTAGTGGTCGTCGAATTCCTGACCCTTGGGCGGTTTCGCACCGAACAGCGTGCGGCCGGCGTTGATCAAGTCGGGACGAGCCAGGAAGAAGTGCCGGTCGACCAGGAAGTACTCCTGCTCAGGGCCGCAGAACGACACGATGTGATCGAAATCCTTGTGGCCGAACAACTTCAGGATTCGCTCAGCCTGTGCACCCATCGCCTGCTGGCTACGCAGCAGCGGGGTCTTGAAATCGAGCGCCTCACCGGTCATCGACACGAACACGGTCGGGATGCACAGGGTGTTGCCGTTCGGGTTCTCCAGAATGTAGGCCGGGCTGGTGACGTCCCAGCCGGTATACCCGCGCGCCTCGAACGTGCTGCGCAGACCGCCCGACGGGAAGCTCGATGCGTCGGGCTCGCCCTGAATCAGGGTCTTGCCTGCAAATTCGGCGAGTGTCGCGCCGTCGCTCACCGGCTCCAGGAAGCTGTCGTGCTTTTCGGCGGTGAGACCGGTCATCGGGTAGAAGACGTGCGCGTAGTGGGTCGCGCCCTTCGACAATGCCCAGTCCTTCATCACCGAGGCGACGGCGTCGGCGACAGCCGGATCGAGCTTCGCGCCCTTCTCGATGGTCGCGACGACCGACTTGTAAACCGATTTAGGCAGCCGAAGCCGCATTTCGGCCAGGGTGAAGACGTTGGCGCCGAAGATCTCGCCTGGCGCTTCGCCCGGATCGAAGCTGAAAGGGGGAGGCTCGTACGCCTCGACATTGACGATCGCCTGAAGGCGGGCCGCGTTACCGCTCAACTGTCTTTCCTCTGCACCCAAGACGCCCCCGTCTGCTCGCGGGCGTGTGACCGGCCCACGTTAGGTCGCTTCCATGCCGATCTCGTTACGCCTGCGTCAACGACAGAATGCGGCCTGATCCGCAACAACTATCCGCAAACTGAACCTGGGCAAACAAATGCCAGGTTCAACTGGTATTTATGCACGTAGATCAGCTAAAAAAGAAATATTGACGAGTTGCCAAATTTTTGTTCAGCAAGGAATGACACGTCGTATACCTGGTACAGGGAGATTTGAATTCAACTTCGGGGGTAGTCATGCTTCGATCAACCGTCATCGCACCGTTAGCCGTATGTGTCGTCGTGGCGGTGGCGCCGTCACTCGATGCGCACGGTTCGCCGATCTCACCGACGGCCCCGCAGACGACCGTGTTCGAACTCACCAGCCTGGATAGCGCTGCATGGAACAACGTTCAGCCGGGCTCGGCGGCTGCGGCCCCCGGGGTGTCGATACCCTTCGGCCTGCCACAGGTTTTGGCGATCATGACGGCGCTGGCCGCGTTCAACCCAGACGCTGCCGCGACGATGCAGTTCATCAACACCGAGTTGCTCGATCAACTGGCGCAAGGCACGCCGCTGGGCGAGGCAATGGTCAATGTCAGCCTGCTCCTGTCCCCGCCGACCGGCGGCGACCTGAGCTCACCGCTGTCGGGGATACTGACTCAGATCGGCCCGGTGATTGCGTTGGCTGCCACCGTGATCGGCGGTGCGTTCACGGTTCTCGCGGCCATTCCCGAAGCGGCGTTACCAGTCGTCGGGGCGGTGGTGGATGCCTTCATCAAGACCGCCGCCGCAGGGGGTTCGGATGGATTCGGGGCGGCCGTGCAAGCCGGCATCACTGAGGTGGTGACCGCCGCAGCCAAGGGCATCGCCATGATGGTCGACGTCGTCAGGAATGTGCTGCAGTCCATCTCGGCCACCCTCACCGGCGGATCCTCCTCGGCAGCCGTGGCCCCGGCCGCAGCCCGGGCCCTCCGCACTCCGAACGGCCTCCCGGCAGCCGGCGACACCACCAAGGTCGACGCAAGCACCACGCGCGCCACCGCCTACGCCACGTCGGCGCGAGGCGTCGCGGGAGCCCGACCCGGGCACTCGTCTCCCGCCGCGCCGTCCGCCACAGCCACCGCCAACCGCCGGCCCAGCGATTCGCCTCGAGCACGCGACACCCGCCCGACGGGCAGCAAGGGGACCGCCAAGTCCGCCCGTTAGTGTCGGCGGCCGGCACGGCGGCCTAGATTTGAGGGTATGAGCACCGGCCGCGACATCCCCGCCGACTATGACGAACGAGCCGTCAACGTCAGCGAGCGCAAAGACGAGGCCGCCGGGGTGAAGGCCGTGGTGGTCACCATGCAGCGCGCCCTGGAGCAGATGGGTCCGGTCCGAACCCTGTCCACCCTGGCACGGATCAACCAACGCCACGGCTTCGACTGTCCCGGGTGCGCGTGGCCCGAGGAACACGACAATCGTAAGCTCGCCGAGTTCTGCGAGAACGGCGCCAAAGCGGTGGCCGAGGAGGCCACCAAGCGCCGGGTCACCCCGGAGTTCTTCGCCCGCCATTCGGTGGCCGAGCTGGCCGCCAAGCCCGAGTACTGGCTGTCCCAGCAGGGGCGGCTCACTCACCCGATGGTCCTTCGCCCCGGTGCGCAGCACTACACCCCGATCGGGTGGGACGACGCCTACCAGCTGATCGCCGACCACCTCACCGGCCTGGCATCCCCGGACGAGGCCGTCTTCTACACCTCCGGCCGCACCAGCAACGAGGCCGCGTTCCTCTACCAGTTGCTGGTGCGCAGCTTCGGCACCAACAACCTGCCGGACTGCTCCAACATGTGCCACGAATCATCAGGCACCGCGCTGATCGACTCCATCGGCGTCGGCAAGGGCTCGGTGACCGTCGACGACATCGAGCACGCCGACGTGATCGTGATCGCCGGGCAGAATCCCGGCACCAACCATCCGCGGATGCTGTACGTGCTGGAGAAGGCGAAAGCCAACGGCGCCAAGATCATCGCCGTCAATCCGCTCCCCGAGGCGGGCCTCATCCGATTCAAGGATCCGCAGAAGGTCCACGGGGTGGTCGGGCATGGTGTGCCGATCGCCGACGAGTTCGTCCAGATTCGCCTGGGGGGTGACCTCGGCCTGTTCAAGGGGCTGGGCCGGCTGCTGGTGGAGGCCGACGACCGCGCCCCCGGCAGTGTGATCGACCGCGAATTCGTCGACGCGCACTGCCACGGATTCGACGAGTATCTCGCCGAGGCCCGCTCGGTCGACCTCGACACCGTCACCGACGCCACCGGTATCGACCGCGCGCAGCTCGACCGGGTCGCCGGCATGCTCGCGGCGTCGCAGCGGACGATCGTGTGCTGGGCGATGGGTATCACCCAGCACACCCACGCCGTCGCGACGATCGCCGAGATGACCAACCTGCTGTTGCTGCGCGGCATGATCGGAAAGCCCGGCGCCGGGGTATGCCCGGTGCGTGGTCACTCCAATGTTCAGGGCGACCGCACGATGGGGATCTGGGAGAAGGCGCCCGAGCCGTTCCTTGCCGCGCTCGACACCCGATTCGGCATCGCCAGTCCCCGCAAGCACGGCTTCGACACCGTCGACGCGATCCGGGCGATGCGCGACGGCCGGGCTTCGGTGTTCCTCGCGATGGGCGGCAACTTCGCCTCGGCCACCCCGGACACCGCGGTCACCGAGTCGGCGCTGAGCACCTGCGCGCTGACCGTGCAGATCTCGACCAAGCTCAATCGCAGCCACGTGGTGCACGGGCGCACGGCATTGATCCTGCCCACCCTGGGCCGCACCGACCGCGACCTGGTGAACGGTCACAAACAAGTTGTCTCGGTTGAAGATTCGATGTCGATGGTGCACCTGTCGCGCGGTAGCCTGACACCGCCCAGCGACCAGGTCCGCAGCGAGGTCGCGATCATCTGCCAGCTGGCCCGCACCGTGCTGGGTGCCGATCACCCGGTCCCGTGGGAGAGCTTCGCCGCCGACTACGACACGATCCGCGACGCGATCGCCGAGGTGGTGCCGGGCTGCGCCGACTACAACACCCGGGTGCGTCAGCCCGATGGCTTCCAATTGCCGCATCCGCCAAGGGATTCCCGTGAATTCCCGACCGTCACGGGCAAAGCGAACTTCGCGGTGAACCCGATGCAGTGGGTGCCGGTACCGCCGGGGCGGCTGGTGCTGCAGACACTGCGCAGCCACGACCAGTACAACACCACCATCTACGGTCTGGACGACCGCTACCGCGGCGTCAAGGGCGGGCGCCGTGTCGTGTTCGTCAACCCAACCGACATCGAGTCCCTCGGCCTCGCCGAAGGCGACCGCGTCGACCTGGTGTCGGAGTTCACCGACGGCGCGGGCCAGTTGCAGGAGCGCCGCGCCAAGGACTTCCTGGTGGTGCCCTACTCCACGCCGGTCGGTAACGCCGCCGCCTACTACCCCGAGACCAACCCCCTCGTACCCCTGGATCACGTTGCCGCCCGGTCGAATACGCCGGTGTCGAAGGCGGTCGTCATCCGGCTGGAACCAGGTGGCCAGAACCCCGAGAAAGGCGCAGCATGGGCCGGGTGACCGCGCGGCGACGGGCCAGTCACGTCTACGACGGCACTGCCACCGAGCGTCCGGAGACGCTGGTGGTCGAGGAGCCGCTGGAGATCCGGGTGAACGGGACCCCGCTGACGGTCACCATGCGCACACCGGGATCCGATGTCGAACTGGCGCAGGGCTTCTTGCTGACCGAAGGACTCATCGCCCATCGCGACGACGTGCTCACCGTGCGGTATTGCCGCGGCGCGGAGGCCGACGGGGTGAACACCTACAACGTCCTCGACGTGACGCTGCGCCCCGGCGTACCGATGCCGGACGTCGACGTGACCCGAAACTTCTACACCACCTCCTCGTGCGGGGTGTGCGGCAAGGCTTCGATCGACGCGGTGCGACTCACCAGCCAGCACTCCCCCGGCGACGACCCGGCGACGGTCCAGGCTTCGGTATTGACCGCGATGCCGGACCAACTGCGCTCGGCGCAAAAGGTTTTCGCCAGCACCGGCGGACTGCACGGGGCGGCGCTGTTCACGACGGGCGGCGCGCTGCTCGCCGTACGCGAGGACGTCGGTCGCCACAATGCCGTCGACAAGGTCATCGGGTGGGCTCTGGAAGCCAAGCACATCCCGCTCAGTGCCACGGTGCTGCTGGTCAGCGGCCGCGCGTCGTTCGAGCTGACCCAGAAGGCGGTTATGGCCGGCATTCCGGTGCTGGCCGCGGTGTCCGCGCCTTCCTCACTGGCCGTCGACCTCGCCACCCAATCGGGCCTGACGCTGGTCGCGTTCCTGCGTGGGGAATCGATGAACGTCTACAGTCGGGCCGACCGCATCCGCCACTGACCGTGGGTCAGTTGTTCCCCGGAATCGCCGTCGGCGGCGGCGGGGCCTTCACCGTCGGCGAGAAGCTGTTGGGTCCGCCACCGTCCGAGCCCTTTTCCGTCGGCGAGGGCGGCGCAGGCACGCTGCTGCTGACCGGCGTGGTGGTGGTGGTGGTCGTCGTCGGCGTGCTGGTCGTCGGCGCAGGCTTCTCGTTGGAACTACAGGCCGTGGTGATACCCAGCAGGCCAACAGTGACGGCTACCGCGGCCACCGCGGACCGGTGGCGGAGTCTCTTCATGTAGAAACCGTACGACGCCTAAGCGGACTTGTCGCGGCGCTCGGGGCGCGCAGGCTTGCGCGGCACGATCGTCGGCAGGACGTTGTCCTGGACGGTCTCCTTGGTCACCACGACCTTGGCGACGTCATCGCGGCTGGGGATGTCGTACATCACCGGCAGCAGGACTTCTTCCATGATCGCGCGCAGACCGCGGGCACCGGTGCCGCGATGGATCGCCTGATCGGCGATGGCGTCGAGGGCGTCGTCGGCGAATTCGAGCTCGACACCGTCCATCTCGAACAACCGGGTGTACTGCTTGACCAAGGCGTTCTTCGGCTGGGACAGGATCTGCACCAACGATTCCTTGTCCAGGTTCGTCACCGAGGCCACCACCGGCAGACGACCGATGAACTCCGGGATCAGCCCGAACTTGATCAGATCCTCGGGCATCACCTCGGCGAAGTGGTCCTGGGTGTCGATCTCGGCCTTGGACTTCACCTCGGCGCCGAAGCCCAGACCGCGCTTGCCGACACGGTCGGAGACGATCTTCTCCAGCCCGGCGAACGCACCCGCAACGATGAACAGCACGTTGGTGGTGTCGATCTGGATGAACTCCTGGTGCGGATGCTTGCGGCCACCCTGCGGCGGAACCGATGCCTGCGTGCCCTCGAGGATCTTCAGCAATGCCTGCTGGACACCCTCGCCGGACACGTCGCGCGTGATCGACGGGTTCTCACTCTTGCGAGCGATCTTGTCGACCTCGTCGATGTAGATGATGCCGGTCTCGGCGCGCTTCACGTCGTAATCGGCGGCCTGGATCAGCTTGAGGAGAATGTTCTCGACGTCCTCGCCCACATATCCGGCTTCGGTCAGCGCGGTGGCATCGGCGATCGCGAACGGCACGTTGAGCATCTTGGCCAGCGTCTGCGCCAGGTAGGTCTTTCCGCAGCCGGTGGGGCCGAGCATCAGGATGTTGGACTTGGCCAGCTCGACCGGCTCGGCGCGGGAGTCACGGTGTTTCTCCTGTGCCTGGATCCGCTTGTAGTGGTTGTAGACGGCGACAGCCAGCGTGCGCTTGGCGGTGTCCTGCCCGATGACGTAGTTCTCCAGGAACTCGCGGATCTCGGCCGGCTTGGGCAGCTCATCGAGTTTGACGTCGTCGGCGTCGGCCAACTCCTCTTCGATGATCTCGTTGCAGAGGTCGATGCACTCGTCGCAGATGTAGACGCCCGGACCCGCTATGAGCTTCTTCACCTGCTTCTGACTCTTACCGCAGAACGAGCACTTCAGCAGGTCACCGCCGTCTCCGATACGCGCCATGGTGGTGGGGTCCTACTTTCCTTCGCCGGGTCTTCGATCGTTGCTATCAAGTCCGCGTTGGGCTCTGTCCCGACGCTACCCGCTTGCTCCGCCGCGGTGCGACAGATAAAGACGAATCGCGCCAGTGGTATTCGTGCGTGATGGTGAACATATCCCCTGACACCGCTCTCGTCGCCTCGGAACGTTTTGGCGTGTCGCCGCTGTTACCAAACCGAGAGGCACGCGGCTGCGCTACCCGTGCAGTGTCGTCGAGGCGTTCGCCGAACGCCGCGACCCGACGGGCCGCGGCGGGCGCGAACATCGGATGCCGCCGGGTGGGCCCGGCAGCCACCGTCATCAAGCGTTCTGAGCCGAGAGCTTCCGGTACTCCAGGACCGTGTCGATGATCCCGTACTCCTTGGCGTCGGCCGCGGTGAGGATCTTGTCGCGGTCGGTGTCCTTGCGGATCACAGCCGGATCCTTGCCGGTGTGGCGGGCCAGCGTCTCTTCCATCAGGGTCCGCATCCGCTCGATCTCGGCGGCCTGGATCTCCAGGTCGGAGAACTGGCCCTGGATGACCCCGCCCAGCGACGGCTGGTGGATGAGCACGCGGGCGTTGGGCAGCGCGAGGCGCTTGCCCGGGGTGCCCGCGGCCAGCAGAACCGCGGCAGCCGAGGCGGCCTGCCCCAGGCACACCGTCTGGATGTCGGCGCGGACGTACTGCATGGTGTCGTAGATCGCCATCAGCGAGGTGAACGAGCCACCCGGTGAGTTGATGTACATGGTGATGTCGCGGTCGGGATCCAGCGACTCCAGCACCAACAGTTGGGCCATGATGTCGTTGGCCGAGGCGTCGTCGACCTGAACACCCAGGAAGATGATGCGTTCCTCGAACAGCTTGTTGTAGGGGTTGGATTCCTTGACGCCCCAGCTGGAGTGTTCGACGAACGACGGCAGGATGTAGCGGCCCTGCGGCGTGAGCCGCGCGTCAGTGTAATCAGGCATTGGTCGCTCCATTGAAGTTCGCGTGGGTGATGATGTGGTCGACGAAGCCGTACTCCAGCGCTTCCTGAGCCGTGAACCAGCGGTCACGGTCCGAGTCGGCCTCGATGCGCTCGATCGTCTGGCCGGTGAACTCAGCGTTGAGCCGGAACATCTCCCTCTTGATGAGCGCGAACTGCTCAGCCTGGATGGCGATGTCGGCCGCACCGCCGGTGATCCCGCCCAACGGCTGGTGCATGAGGATGCGGGCGTGCGGCAGCGCGTAGCGCTTGCCCTTGGTGCCCGCCGCGAGCAGGAACTCACCCATCGACGCGGCCATGCCCATCGCGTAGGTGGCGACGTCGCACGGCGCGAGCACCATGGTGTCGTAGATCGCCATGCCGGCGCTGATCGAGCCGCCCGGCGAGTTGATGTAGAGGTTGATGTCCTTCGTCGGATCCTCGGCGGCCAGCAGAAGGATCTGCGCGCACAACCGGTTGGCGATGTCGTCATCGACCTGGGACCCCAGGAAGATGATGCGCTCGGCGAGCAATCGCTCGTACACCGAGTCAGTGAGGTTCAGCCCTGGCGCGCCCGAACGCATATGAGTCACGACTTGATACCTGCTTTCTACGGCTTTGTTCTACCCGACCCTAACGAACCCACGGCGGAGCGCACTCCCGGGAGAGTGCGCTTTCGCTGTCGGCGTTATTCGGACTTCTCGGCTTCCTGCTCAACGTTCTTCTCGATGGCCTCGGCGTCTTCGGCGACCTCGTCGATGTCGACGTCGTCGGCGTCGGCCACCACTTCGTCGTCCTCGGCTCCGGCCGGCGGGCCGAAGAACTCGGCGGTGTCGACGACGTTGCCCTCGCTGTCCGTGACGGTGGCCGCCTCGACCACCGCGGCGACGGTCAGGCCACGGCGCACGTCGGCGAACATCGCAGGCAGCTGGTTGTTCTGCTGCAGGATCTGCAGCAGCTGCGCCGGCTCGATGCCGTACTGCCGCGACATCAGCACCAGCCGCTCGGTCAGATCGTTCTGACCGACCTGGATGTCGAGGTCGTCGGCGATCGCGTCCATGAGCAGCTGCGTCTTGACGGCCTTCTCGGCGGCCTCACGGGTTTCGGCGTCGAACTTCTCTCGCGAGCTGCCCTCGGCTTCGAGCGTCTCCGCGAACTTGTCCTCGTCATGGTCGAGACCGTGGATCGCGTTGTGCACGGTCTGGTCGACCTGGGCCTGCACGATGGCCTCGGGCAACGGGACCTCGGTCTTCTTCAGCAGCAACTCGAGGGCGTTGTCGCGAATCTTCTCGGCCTGCTGAATGCGCTTGACGCGCTTGACCTGCTCGACGAGGTTCTCGCGCAGCTCATCGATGGTGTCGAATTCGCTTGCCAACTGGGCGAATTCGTCGTCGGCCTCGGGAAGCTCGCGCTCCTTGATCGACTTGACGGTGACGGTGACCTCGGCATCGGCGCCCGCGTGCTCGCCGGCGGCCAGCTTGGTGGTGAAGACCTTCGACTCCCCCTCGGACAGCCCGACGATGGCGTCATCGAGACCGTCGATCAGCTGACCGGAACCCACCTCGTGGGACAGACCTTCGGTGGCGGCGTCGGGAAGCTCTTCGCCGTTGACGGTGGCCGACAGATCGATCGACACGAAGTCGCCGGTCTGGGCGGGCCGCTCGACGCCCTTGAGGGTGCCGAAGCGGGCGCGCAGCGACTCCAGTTCGGCGTCGACTTCCTCGTCGTTGATCTCGATCGCCTCGACCTCGATCTTGAGCGCGCTCAGATCAGGGAGTTCGATCTCGGGTCGCACGTCGACCTCGGCGGTGAACACCAGTTCCTCGCCGTCCTCGATCTTGGTGACCTCGATCTCGGGCTGGCCCAGCGGCGTCACCTCGGTGGCGGTGACGGCTTCGCTGTAGCGGCTGGGCAGCGCGTCGTTGACGACCTGCTCCAGCACCGCGCCGCGGCCGATACGGGCCTCGAGCAGCTTGGCCGGCGCCTTGCCGGGGCGGAAGCCGGGCAGTCGGACCTGCTTGGCGAGTTCCTTGTAGGCCCGGTCGAAGTCGGGCTGCAATTCCGTGAAGGGCACCTCCACATTGATGCGAACCCGGGTCGGGCTCAACTTCTCGACGGTGCTCTTCACGGCTGTACTCCTCGGTTCAGTCTTGTTCTCGTGCGGGACTTCGTTGGGCGTGTCGGGGTGACAGGATTTGAACCTGCGGCCTTCCGCTCCCAAAGCGGATGCGCTACCAAGCTGCGCTACACCCCGGTACTGCATTTCTTGCGCCCGAATCCTACGGCCCGATGCCTGCTCAGCGGCAATCGACCTCCGCGACGCGCTTCCAGGTGGGCCGATTCGGATTTGATCAGGTCGACCGGTACATTTGGGCTCGCGCAAACACGCGGGCGTAGCTCAATGGTAGAGCCTCAGTCTTCCAAACTGATTACGCGGGTTCGATTCCCGTCGCCCGCTCCACCGAACCGCCCTACCTGGGTCGTTCTTGCTGGTCGACCCACTTTCGCCCCCGCTTGGCGGCTCGGGACAGCGCGCCGATTTCCCCGAGGTACGAGGCCACCGCGCCCAGGCCCGGCAGCATGGCCACATACCGGAACGGCGCTCGCGGGTGCGGCCGCTTGGCGAGCTCGTCGCCGACGGCGTCGAGGACTCCGACCAGCTTCCACACCGCTGAGGCGATGCCCTGCGGGGTGAACGGGATGGCCATCGCCACTCGGTCGGGGTCGTGCACCACGACCGCCAGATCCCGCTCGCAGAGCACCGAGGCGAGCATCCGGGTCTGCCGCCGGTAGTCGGTGACGCCCAGTTCGCGGGCCACGGCACACAGCACGATGGCCTGGTTGGCGAAGCCGAGGAGATCCTGGATCGGCAGTCGTCGTCCGATGACTCCCAGCAGGCCGGGCACGGCCACCACGACGGTGTTCAGGGCACCGACGCGCCACACCCACCACGCGATCCGGTCGTCGGTGTCCAGGTCGTCCCACGCCAGGGTGCCGGGCACATCGGCCGCGTTGAGGACCCGGGAGACGACGTTCGGCGGCTCTTGCCGCTTGATTCCGAGCGGGTCGGTCCACCACAACACGTCGAGCAGCGGATTGATGACCGCGACGGCCCGGCCCAGTGCGTCTTCGACGTCGGAGTCGGCGAGCTTCACGTCGGGGGTCGGAAGCAGTTTCACCGTCCCATCATGTCCAATTCGGGCAGTGCCCAAACTGGACTGACGGATGCGCAGATACTGTTCGGGAAATCAACTCCGGGTGGATGCGCCGGTGTCATGATCGATTCGCCGTAGGGGCCGACGACCAAAGGTGATGATGAGCCCAGAACTCCAGAGCAGGGTTGTTCGTCCGTATGCCGCGGCGGCCGCCGCCGGAATCCTTGCTCTCGGTCTGGTGACAGCGCCGCCGAGTGTCACGCCACCTCGCAATGAAGTTCACGCGGTCGCATTGGCGTCCGTCGATGTGATCGACCTCAGCGCCGTCGTCGAGACGGCGGCGCCCCGGCCGGCATCGGCGAGCCAGACCGCCAACGACAGCACCGCGCCACCGGACTTCCTCGCGTTCGCGGCGTCGATCCTGGAGTACCTCAACAGTCTCGGTCTGGGCGCCGGCCCCGGTCTCGCGGCCATCGGGCTCAGCGGCCTCGTCGTGGCCTTCGCCGCGACCGCCTACGCCTGGAATGGCTTCGCCAACCTCGTCAATCCGGTGCTGCGGGTCTTCCACGTTCCGAGAGTGCCGAAGTTCCCGGTGTGTTTCGCCGGGCAGACATGCAGCGGCTCATCGCCGGCGCAGGCGCGGATCAAGCCGGCCAACCGTGTCGCGACACCCACCCGGGCCACCGGCAGCACCGGCCGCTCCACAGCGTCGAGCGGCCGTACGGCTCCTTCCCGTGCGGCCGCGAAAGTTCGCGGCGCCAAGAAGCCGACCACGTCTGCGACGGCGAAAGCCGGCAGGGCCGGCAGCAAGCGGGCCACGAGCGCCGCAGCGGGCTGAGTTGGTCAACCCGCCGGCGGCGGAGCGATGGGCGTCAGCGCTATCGGCAGCCGATGCGTGCCGGGACCCTCACCCGGGCAGCCGGCTCCGCCGACGATCAGGGTGCGCTCGCCGGCGAAGCTGCCGTCGGGTTTCGGAACCCAATAGTCGGAGCGTTGCGCCATCACGACGCTTGTGGGGTCGTTGCGGTCGCAGAAGTACGGGTACTCACCGCTGGTCTCCCAGCGCTGACCATTCCATCGGTAGTCGTATGACATTGGCGCGCCCGGATTACGGGCATGATCGTCGGTGTTGTCGAGGGTCGCGACGCAGCCGCCGGCATCGCAGTGGGTGGCGAACGGGACCGGGAAGGTGATCGGGTTCATGGGTGTGGGCACCCCGTTGAACGTCTGCTTCGAGAAGTCGATCAACAGGTTGTAGTACCCGTACAAGGGTGGCGGTTCAGCGCGATCCGCGTGCGCGGCGGCCGGAGCCATCGACAGTGCGGCCACTGTCGCCGCCGCGAGGCCCAATTTCGACATGGTCATTTCTGCTCCAGGTTCGCCGACACACCGGTGGTGTCGATGACCCGCCGAGCGTAAGCATCCATCTCGCCCCGCAATGCGGGTTCCGCGCGACCGGCCTACGGGGCGCCGGCGCCCGCGTTGCCGTTGTGGCTGCCGGGCGTGCTCCCGACGCCGACGCCACCTAATCCGGCCGGACCACGGCCACCGCCGGGTCCACTGCGGCCGGTGCTGCCACCGTCGCCGCCGATGCCGGTCCCCGGGATCGACTGAGCGTTGCCGCCCTGGCCGCCCGCGCCGCCGGTCTGGCGGATCCCATGGCTGTCGCCGCCGTTGCCACCGTGGCCACCAGTGGCCGTGCTGGTGACGACATTGCTGCCGGCCGCACCGCCGGTTCCGCCATCACCGCCGCGGCCGGTGATCCGTCCGCCTTCTCCCCCGGTCCCGCCGTCGCCGCCGAACGCATTGCCCTTACTGGAGCCGCTTCCGCCGGCGCCGCCCGCACCGCCGCCTCCGACCGTTCCCGCGCGGCCGCCATTGCCGCCCGCTCCCCCTCGGGCCGTGCCGGTTCCGGCATTTCCCGTGCCGCCTTGGCCGCCGTCACCACCGCGACCGAACACCCCGGCGTTGCCGCCCTGTCCTCCGAGACCACCGTTGCCTGCACCGGTATCGAGGTTTTGACCGGTGCCGCCGTTGCCACCCTTACCGCCGTTGCCGATCAGCAGCCCGCCGTTACCGCCCTTGCCGCCTTGACGACCGACGGATGCGGTTCCCTGCGTGCCGGTGAAGTCGCCGCCTCGGCCGCCGTCGCCCCCATTGCCGAACAACCCAGCGCTGCCGCCGTTGCCTGCCCGGCCATTCTGGACCGACTGCAGCCCGTCACCACCGCGCCCGCCGTTGCCGAACAGCATGCCGCCGCGCCCACCGTCCTGGCCGGTCGCACCGTCGAACCCGTTGCCTATCAACAACCCTGCGTCGGGATGCGCAGCAGTTCCGTTACTGATGTAGACGGCGACGAACGCGCGGATCTGGCCGGCGATGGCCTCCGGGGTCGGCAGCGCCGGCACCGCGGCGGCCTGACGGTGTCCACCGGGGTGCACACTGCTCACGCGGGGATGGAAGGGGACCACCAGGCTCGGCGCCGAGCTGACCGTCCGGACCCGCCTAGGCGTGCTGGGCGGTGCCGACTCGGTGCGAGATTCGACCACCTCGGCAATCGATCTCTCTGTGCCTGAAGCTGTTTCACCAGTGGCCGCGATCAGCCGGTTGGGTGCGGGCGGCGCGGACTGGTGATCCAGCGATGCGGCCAGAGCAATCGGCCGGGTGTGCAACACAGGCGCTGCGGCGGGCGGATCACCGGGGAAATGCATTGCGGCCGTGGCGAGTACATTCATCGCCGCTACTGTGATCATCCTGGTTGCGGCATGCGCCATCGCCCCGACCCTTCCGTGGGATTCGTCTTCGTTGACTCCTCGGTTCACGAGAGGGACGGTAGAGATGGTTCACAGCGATTTAGTGATCTGCGTCACATCGCGATGTCAACCGCCGGCTCCGTTGTCGAGACCGAGATGGGTGGCGAAATACCAAGGGATACCGACCCGTTGAGCGACGGCGGTGCCAACAAGTACGACCAGACCGACGACCAACGCGGTGGCGCGAACCTTCGACTTCATCGGCGCAAGTGCCAGCAACAGGAAGATCGGAACGAAACCCCACTGCGCCCACATCAGCACCCGCTTGGGCGTCCCGGCCGCTCGGTCATAGTCGGTGAGATGCGAGTCCGGGAAGCCGGCGAAGTACAGATCATTGGCCGCCAAGACAGCCAACAGAACTGCGGCAACCGCGCTGACCGCGCACACCACCCGCACGGCGATTCTCCGCCCCCGACCCGGCATCACATGCTGCGCTGCCATGACCGGTACACCACCCGGCCGACCGTCGCCGGATCGGGCTCGGGTGCACTGACCGACACATCCAGTCCCGAATGGTCTTCGAGGGCAAGCATTTTCCGAAGCTCGGATGCCACGTCACCGTCAGCATCCTTCTCGGGATACTTGAAATAGCGGGTGTGCGCGAGCCCGGGGGTCAAGCGTTCGGGGAGACTGCCGCTGACCGCGATATCGCGGACGCCTGTTCCGAACAACGGCGCCAGCGCCCCGCCGAACCAGTCGCCGCGAATAGCGCCCCGCCGCACCGGGAACCAGATGTTGCTCCAGCGAGTCACCGCGAATGGCGACAGCCCACCCACCGTCGTCGAATCCGCGGACTCCTCGTCCAGCGGTGGACAACTACACACCACACCCCGACGGATCAGTGAGCTGAACAGTGCGTGCCGCCTGTCGACGCGACCGCAGCCGCCGAGAATCGGCGGCCGGGCCACGAACAGGTCGGCCAACGCCATTGGCGTTCCCATGGTCACGAAATCGGTTATCCGCCATGGGTTTCCCAGTCGTCGGAGGTCCTGCCACCGGGAGAACTGCTGGTGCTGAAACTCCTCGGTCGAGTCGCCAACCTCCGTCGACCAGCTCGGTGCCGGGCCTGGCGCGGCCCGCAGCTCGTGCAACTCGGCCCACAACTCGGTGAGGGCGTCATAGGCGATGTAGCCACCGATGCCGTGCCCGACCACGACCACTCGCGCATAACGCCCTTGATGCAGCGTGTACAACAGGTCAACGAGCCCGCCGCGGATCGCGCGCCTCGCGGCGTGAGATTCCGGTGCGATGTCGAAGTAGCGGGCGACGTTGACGAAGCCCGTGGTCAAGAAGCTGCGGGTCAATGCTCGCGGGAGAAGCCGGAACACGGCCAGCGCGACGGTCAAGACCACGACGCTGGTGGCGACGCCGATGATCCAGCCGGCTACCCCGGTGTGCAGGAAATAGCCTCCTACGACGAACAGCGCCACGATGACGGCCAATGGGATGAGCACCGTCAGCGCGACCACGCGCCAGATGCCGAATAACTGGTCCGGTACGTGGCGGGGACGCCGTAGCAACACCCGCGCCAGAGCGGGGATGAAGCCGGCATACCGACCGCTCATCATCAGAAACGACCAGTCGTACTCATAGAGATCGACGCCCGACGGCGCGGCGTAGCGGCGCGCCTCGTAGGAGTCGGTGATCTCGATCGGCTGCGGGGCGTACTCCCAGCGGCCACCGTGCGGCGTCAACGCCGTCTTGGCGAAATCGTCGAGGACGTCCATAGGTCGGCGTTCGAGCAAACCGTGCACGAACACCACAGCGGTTCGTACGGACTCGTCGGTGCTCATTGTCCTCCCGGGGACCGTGCGGCGGGCAGGTCAATACTTTGCCAAATGCCCACAGGATGTATATCGCGAAGCGCACCATAAGCCATGGCCGCTGTGGATTTCTGCGTGGTCGGGGCCGGCTTCGCCGGGCTGACTGCCGCCTTGCGACTCCGACAGGCAGGCCGATCGGTGGCGCTGCTGGAAGCCCGCGATCGGATCGGCGGACGCACCTTTACCGTTGAGGGCCCCGAGGGTGTCTGGATCGACCGGGGCGGCGCGTGGATCGGACCGGGCCAAGATGCCATCTACGGCTTGCTGAAGGAATTCGGCGTCGGCAGCTACAAGCAGTACACCGACGGTGAAGCCATGATGGTCGTCGACGGCAAGCACTATCGCTACGAGGGCACCATCCCGTTGACGATGAGTCCCTGGGCGGCGCTCAACATGGGTGCGGTCTTCCTCGATCTGACCCGACTGTGCAAGACGATCCCCCTCGAGGCGCCGTGGGAAGCCAAGAACGCCGACAAGCTCGACCGCATCACGTACGCCTCCTGGCTCAATGACCGCACACTGTCCAAGCCCGCACACACCTTGCTGGAAGCGGCCATCGCCGGCTTGTACACATCAGCGGCGTCCGAGACGTCGATGTTGTTCGTACTGCGTCAGCTGGCCTCCGGCGGCGGGCCGTCCTTCGTGCTCGGCATCAAGGACGGGTCGCAGGATTCCCGCATCGTCGGCGGCATGGGCGCGGTGTCCGGCAAGATGGCCGTCGCGCTCGGAGACTCACTGCATCTGAATCAGCCTGTGCGGCGGATCATTCAGGACGACCAGGGTGTCACCGTCGAGAGCGACGGCATGACCGTGCGTGCACAACGGGTGATCGTGGCGGTACCGATGGCGATCGCCAGCCACATCCTCTACGAGCCGATGCTTCCGGTGGACCGCGCCTTCCTGCACCAGCGGGTACCGAGTGGTGCTGTGGTGAAGATCAACATCGTGTACGACGAGCCGTTCTGGCGACAAGATGGGTTGACGGGCCAGTCATTCGCACCCGGAACGCTCGCGACGCTGACCATCGACGCATCCACCGACGCACCCCGACCCGGGGTGATGTGTGTGATCACCGAGGGACCCGAAGGCCGCCGGTATTCGAAGATGGATCCCGACGCGCGCAAGAAGCAAGTGCTGGCCCATCTGGTGGAGCGCTTCGGCCACCGGGCCGCTACCCCGGTGGCCTACCTCGATCAGGACTGGAGCGTCGAAAGATATTCGGGCGGAGGCATGCTCAGCCACTGCCCCCCAGGTGTGCTCACCGAGTTCGGGCCGGCGATCACCGAACCCTGCGGCCGAATCCACTGGGCGGGCACCGAGACGTCGGGGGTTATGCACGGCTGGGTGGACGGTGCGGTCCGCTCCGGAGAACGCGCGGCCAGGGAAGTGCTGGCAACGCAGGCCGACGAGGCTGCGCATGCGCCTAGCGCGTCCACGCCTCATCGGGCCGAAACTTAGTGCATTGGCGGGTAGTTCACGCGCCCCGACCTCAAGGCTGGAAGCCATTCCACTTCGGGTTGTAACCAAGCGGTTGCCACTTGGGATTGGAATGGCCCCCAGAGGCGGGCAGCGCGTGCGGAGCCGCGTAAATCTGGGCATTGTCCGGCGCCTGACAATCGGTCGATCCGCCGGTTGTGACGCAGGTCGAGTTACTCTCAGCAGCAGCTGAGACCGGAGCCCAGATGACCGCGGAAACCGCGATCGCGACCAGTGCACCTGCCAGTTGCTTCACCCTCTTAGCCATCCTGACCCTCCTTCTTTCCCGATGATTTGATCATACCCCATGGGGTATAGGAGGCATTCCGCTTGGGCCGAGGCGCCATCACCACCAATGCCCAGAACAGGCCGCCGCGCCCGCTGTTGCCGCCGATCTGACCGTCCCTCTGATGGGACTTCTCGGGTCGCCCGCTGCCGTGTCACAAGCCGGTCTACTCAGCCTGGTGCGTACGGCCGGGGGAACGCGGAGATCGTCTACATGTCAGCGCGGCCGGCTACCACTTCGACTACTTCTGAACCTGCCGGCGGTAGGTCAGCTTGTCGAACTCGCGGCCGTACTCGTCGACCGCGGTCACATCCATCTCGCTCATCAGGTTGCCGGGCCGCACATCGACCCGGATGAAGGCGTAGTTGCGGAACCGCACCCTGGACCAGCCGACCGCTTCGGTCTGCTTGTGGCCGTCGGCCGTCCAGACATAGCTGTTGCCCACGAACGTATCCGGCGCCACATTGCCGCGATAGCTCTCCGGTTCGCCGGGCTGGAAGTTGTACCGCGGCCGTCCCGCTGATCCCACCGTGTAGTAGACGGTGCCGTCGGTTTCCGGATAGACGATCGCATTGTCTTCGGCCGTCCGGGTCGGTGCGCCGCCCCGGATCGGGTCCGATCGTTCGAACACGTGGTTGTGGCCCTGCAACACCAAATCGACCTGGTACCGGTCGAACAGCGGCACCCACGCGGCCCGCACACCGCCGTCGCTGGCATGAGCCTCGGTGGTCGAGTAGGCACAGTGATGGAAGAAGCAAACGATGAAATCGATGTCGGGATCGGCCCGGTGCGCAGCCAAAGTCCTTTCTACCCAACCATTTTGAGTGCCGCCGGAGTAACCCCGGTTGGCGGTGATCTCATAGCTGACATCGTTGGCGTCCAGCGAGAGCACCGCGACGTTGCCATAGGTGAACGAATAGACCGACGGACAGCCGGACGGACCGTTGCCCGGAAAGTCGAGCCGCGCCAGGTGGCCGCCGTAGCCGTGCACCGGGTAGGCGGCTTCCATGTCGTGGTTGCCGGTGGCGAACATCCAGGGTGTCGTCGAGGCGCTGGCCTCGATGGAGTTCAGATACACGTCCCAGACATACGGGTTGAACTTGTCGAAACCTTTGGGCGGTTCGCCCTTTCGGACGAATTGCGGCGGCTTGCCCGCACCGGATGGGTCGGCGTAGGCGATGTCACCGGCGAGCACATGGAAGTCCGGACGCGCCGCCACGATCTGATCCAGCACGTTGCCGGTGTGCGACACGGTCGGATCGTTGTCGGATTTGTAATAGCTGTCGTCGTAGTCGCCCCGGGTGAGACCGGGCGGAGCCAGCGGCGTCTCGTCGGTGCCCTGGTCCCCCATCATGGTGAACCGGAACCAGCCCACCGCATCTCGCGCACTGGGCATGGCGGTCGCCGCGGAACGCACGTCGCTGACGAACCCGTCGTCGGTGCGCCACCGGTAGAAGTGCGGGGTACGCCCGGGCAGTCCGTCCACCGGCGCATGGACGTAGAACTGCTCGGCCGACAGCACCCCGCCGCTGCTGTCCGGGATCTGGGTCACCAGGTTGCGCACCTCCGCCTCGACCGTCGCACCCAGCCCGGGCGTCGGGCCGTGGTCGAGGAAGACCTTGGTGGCGCCTGGATTTCGCGACAATTGGCCGGCCAGGCGCAGCTGACTCGAGGCGTCTGTGCCGTAGCCGACGCGCCGGCCCGCCACCGCCAGCGGCGCATCCTGTGCGTATGCGCGGCGCCCGAACGGGGCGGCTCCCAGTGCCGCCACGGCTGCTGCCGCCGCCGACCCGCGCAGGAAGTTACGCCGCGAGACCGGGCGAGCGCGTAGATACCTCTGATGCCATTCGTACTGCTCGGCCATCGTCATCCGGCTCGCAAGCGCCGGCGGAATGCCCGTATCGGGAATCTCCACATCAGGATCGTGACGTACGGTCCTGCGAGAACGCCAAACCGCCCGGAAAATCCACATGAACACATCGGCCGGCGTCAGCGCTAATTACAGGGTGGTTTCGATTCCGCTCCAATCGTCCTCACAACTTCGCTGGCTAACCTGGCCGCCGTAGATTCAGGCGATACCCGGCGGCCAGGAGGCGCGTTGAGCGACCACATTCCCATCGGCGGTGCGTGCGCCGCGGGTTTTGGCGCGGTGCGCGACGCTTTCGAGGCGAACTTCACCTCTCGCGCTGAGGTCGGCGCAGCGGTCGCCGTGTGGGTCGACGGGGATCTGGTGGTCAATCTGTGGGGCGGGTATGCCGATGCCCGCAGGCGCCGCCGATGGCGCCAGGACACGCTGGCCAGCGTGTTCTCCGCTACCAAAGGTCTGACCAGCACGTGTGTGCACCTGCTCGCCGATCGCGGCGAGCTCGACCTGCACGCCCCGGTCGCCCGGTACTGGCCGGAATTCGCGTCGAACGGCAAGCAGGACATCACGACCGCGGCGGTGCTCGGGCACCGCTCCGGGGTGATCGGGCCCCGCACCCGCATGCACTGGAGCGACACCACCGACTGGGACCAGGTGTGCGCCGACCTCGCCGCCGCCGAGCCGTGGTGGCCGCCGGGCACAGCCCAGGGCTACCACATGGTCAGCTTCGGGTTCATTCTCGGCGAGGTCGTCCGCCGGGTCACCGGGCGCACCATCGGCCAGTATCTGCGGACCGAGATCGCCGAGCCGATGGGCGTCGACGTCCATATCGGTCTGCCTACCGCCGAACACCACCGCTGCGCGGAGATGATCAACAAGCCCCACATTCGCGATGTCCTGGCCAACGGCCAGGCACCGGGATATCCGACCTCACTCGCCGAGCATCCGATGGCCGGGATGGCCGTCGCGATGGGCTTCGTCCCGGATGACGAGCTGGGCTCGAACGAGCTCGAGCGATGGCGTGTCAGCGAGTTCCCGAGCACAAACGGTCATGTGTCGGCGCTCGGCCTGGCCACGTTCTACAACGGCCTCGCGCAGGAAAAGTTGCTCAGCCGCGATCATCTGGAGGCGGTGCGGGTCTCTCAGGGAGGCTTCGATCCCGACGTCGTGCTCGGGCCCCGGGTCGCCGATCACGGCTGGGGCCTGGGCTACATGCTCAACCAACGCGGTGTGGCAGGCCCTAACCTGAGCAGCTTCGGCCACGGCGGCTCGGGCGGCTCCTACGGGTTCGTCGACCTCGAGCACCGCATCGGCTACGCCTACGTGATGAACTATTTCGACGCCACCAAGTGCAATGCCGACCCGCGCAGCACCGCGCTCAGCGACGAGGTGTATCGCACCCTCGGTGTGCTCTGATGAGCTAATTCTCGTTCTCCGGAGCACTTTCACAGGATCGGTACTGTGGACGCCATGAACGGTGTGCTGGTCGTGCTCATCCTGGTCGTCATCGGCGTGATCGTGCTGGCGGTGGTGAGTTCATCGCGGGCCTCGGGCAATCGCAACGCGGCCGCACTGGCCGACGCGAAGGCCGATGCCCGTCGGCTGATCGAGCGCCTCGGCGGTCAGGTGCTCAACCTGTCCGGCAACAACGAGGCCGCCAGTCAAGCACTGGCCGACGCTTCCGAGCGGTTCACCGCCGCCTCCTCTCAGATCGATCAGGCCACCACCGCCAAGCAGGCGATGCTGGCCAAGGAAAGCGCCATCGAAGGGCTGTACTACGTGCGAGCCGCCCGCACCGCGATGGGTATGGATCCCGGGCCCGAACTGGAGACGGTGTCCGGCCAGAAGGCTGCGGGCGCGGTGACCGAGGATCGCAAGGTTCAGTTCGAGGGCCGCGAGATCGAGGCCTCCCCCACACCGAGCCAGCGGACCCCGAACTACTACCCCGGCGGTCGGGTCGCGGGCCGTCCGGTGCCGGCGGGCTGGTATTCCGAGCCGTGGTGGAAGACGGCCCTGGTGGCCGGCGCGTGGGGTGTCGGGTCGGTGCTGTTGTTCGACGCACTGTTCTCCGGCATGCACGGCGTCGACTACGGCGCTTCGGGATTCGAGAACGGCTTCGGTTCGGGTTTCGACCAAGGCTACGACCAGGGATTTGACCAGGGTCTGGACGCCGGCGGCCAGGACGGTGGCTGGGGTGGCGACGGCGGCGGCTGGGACGGCGGCGGTCTCGGCGACAGCGGCGGCTGGGGCGGCGGCGACTTCGGCGGGTTCGGCGACTTCTAGATCCGGCGGGCAGGAGCGTAGCGACCCAGGGAATTAGATCCGGCTCTCCATCCGGGCGGTCACGCTGGCCTCCTGCAAGTCCAGCCTGTCGAGCATCGCACGCACGGCCTCATCGTCGATGCGTCCCTCGTCGCGTTCGGTGATCAACGCAGCACGTTGCGCGGCAAGCACATTGCGGTACAACGTGGAGAACACCTCCGCGCGAAGATTGTGCTCCTCAGGGTCGGGCATCTCATCAGCATCCTTGGAATGGCGGGCAATCCAGGTGCGGATCTCGGTCAGCACGTGCGGGTCGAGGCCCGCCGGTGGCTCCGCCTCGAACCGGGCCAGCACCTCGTCGGCGGCAAAGTGCACGGTCTGCTCGGTCTTGTAGGTCTCCTCGCGGTCGTAGATCCGGTCGTCCTCCCTCGAGGACAGATGCAGCCGGCGGATCAGCGGCGGCAACGTCCAACCCTGCAGCAGCAGGGTGCCCACCGCCACGGCGAATGCGATCGCCTGGATGGTGGCCCGTTCCGGGAACGGCTCGCCGCTGGCGACGGTCGGCGGGATACCGGCCGCGGCAGCCAGCGTCACCACGCCACGCATCCCGGTCCATGACACCACCACGTTCTCCTGCCACGTCAACGCCGTGTGGTCGATCATGGAGCGCCACTTGCCTTTTGACTTTCCGGGTTTGCGGACGCCCAGTGCGCCGCGGCCGCCCTCGGGAATCGGCACACTCAGCCTGCGGTCGACGTGACGGGACAGCACACCTCGGCCGAACATCACGAACACCGAGAGTGGACGGATCACGAGCACGATCGCCAGCACCGCCAGCGCGCCGATGCCGACCTCCGCCAGCGACTCGTGGGCGTCGCGCAGATCCTCCAGGACAAAGCGCAGATGCAGCCCGATATAGGCGAAGACGAACGCCTCCAGCAGCACGTCCACGGAGTGCCAGACGTAGCGTTCCTGCAGCCGGGTCTGGTAGCCGGCGCTCAGGGTGCCGCTGCCGACGATGAACCCGGCGGCCACCACGGCCAGCACGCCGGAGGCATGGAATCGCTCGGCGGTGAGGTACGCGGCGAACGGCACCACCAGGCCTTGGATCGTCTCCAGGCTGGCGCTGTTGAGGCGTTCGCGAATCCACAGGGTCACGTATCCCAGCGCGACGCCAACCACCGGACCGAGCAGCGCGCTGTAGCCGAACAGCAGCAGCGGGTTGGCGATGAAGACGTGGGTGCCGGCGATCTGGGCGACGGCGATCGAGAACAACGCGAGCGCGGCGGCGTCGTTGATCAGGCTCTCACCGGTCAGGATCGTCATCACCCGCTTGGGCAGGCCCAGTTTGCGGCCGACGGCGACGGCGGTGACCGCATCAGGCGGCGCGACGATGGCGCCGAGCACCAGCGCGGTCGCGAACGTCAGCGGCACCACGACCAGCCAGGCGGACACCGCCGCCACGGCGAACGCGGTGACCACGACCAGGCCCACCCCGAGGCCGAGGATCGGCTTGATGTTGCGTATGAACGCGGGAAACGAGAAGTCCAGTGCCGCGGAGTACAACAGCGGCGGCAGGACCACCGACAGCAGGACATGGGAATCCAGTTCAGGCGCGGTGAAGCCGGGCAGGAACGACGCGGCGATACCCACGACGACGATCATCAGGGCGGGTTCCAAGCCACGGTTCTTGGCGATCGCGGCGACGACGATGGCGCCGACGACGACGAGAATCAGTTCCATACAAGCATTCTCGCGGGTGCCGTCCGGCGGCGCTGATCACACCTGGCAGGTGGGGCACCAAAACACGTTGCGACCTTCCAATTCGGCGGTCAGGATCGGGGTCGCGCACACCCGGCAGGGCTCACCGGCGCGCCGGTATACGTAGGTGCGTGGACGGTTCGGGGCGTACGACGGCGCACCGTGATCGTGTTCGGGCCGCACCACCACGATCTTGCCGCGCCGTACGCCGACCTTCATCAACGCGACCAGGTCGGTCCAGGCGTCGGCGAACTCGGCCTCGGAGACGTCCCGGCCCAGCCGGAACGGGTCGAGGTGATGCCGAAAGAGCAGTTCGCTGCGATACACGTTGCCGACCCCGGCGATCACGCTCTGGTCCATCAGCAAGGCGCCGATGGTCTTGCGGGACTTGGAGATTCGGGACCACGGCAGCGCAGGGTCGGCATCCCGGCGTAGCGGGTCGGGCCCGAGCCGGGCGACGATGGCCGATACCTGCGCCTCGTCGAGCACCTCGCACGCGGTCGGGCCTCGTAGGTCGGTACCCCACTCGTCGCCGACGATCCGCATGCGCACCTGCCCGACCGGCAGCGGCATCGGCACCGGCATCTCGGTGAAGGTGCCGTACAGCCCCAGGTGGACGTGCACGATCGGACCGCCGTCGTAGTGGTGGAACAGGTGCTTGCCCCAGACCGAGGCGTGGGTGAACACCCGGCCGTCGACGATCGAGGCATCGGTGAACCTGCCCTGCGGACTCGACACGGCCGCCGGGGCGCCGGCGAAGCGGCGCTGGTGCAGCCGCGCGAGCCGGTGAAGGGTGTGCCCCTCGGGCACAGGTCAGGCCGGGGCGCCGGGCACCGGCGGCGCGACGTGGGTGCGTTCGTACTCGTCGAGGATGTCGATACGGCGTTGGTGCCGTGGCGCTTTCGACCACGGGGTGGACAGGAACGCGTCGACGATCGCCAACGCCTCCTCTTGGGTGTGCATGCGTCCGCCGATGCCGATCAGCTGGGCGTTGTTGTGCTCGCGGGCCAGCGAGGCGGTCTCGGTGCTCCAGGCCAGCGCGCAGCGGGCGCCGGGCACCTTGTTGGCCGCGATCTGCTCGCCATTGCCCGAGCCGCCGAGCACGATGCCCAGGCTGTCGGGGTCGGCGACGGTGCGCACCGCGGCGGCGATGCAGAAGGCCGGGTAGTCGTCGTCGGCGTCGTAGCTGTAGGCGCCGCAGTCGATCGGCTCGTGACCACCGTTTTTCAGGTGCTCGATGATGGCTTGCTTGAGTTCGTATCCGGCATGGTCAGAGCCGAGGTAGACACGCATGGCCGTAACCTTACTTCGGCACGCGGTCAGCCCACAGTAATGGCGTCCAGCCGTTCCTTGATGAACGCCGATGACGTCACCGGCGTCAACCCCGACACCCGCCCGACCGGCGGCTCCAGCGGAGTGATGAGTGCGTCGTGGTTGGCCTCATAGAAATAGATCAGCGAGATCAGGTCCTCTTCGGGTGCGTGCGGCTGCGGGGGCAGCACCCGGTGCCGCCCGGACGGCCAGCGCCGCCCGCTCCAATACTCGAGCAGATCGCCGATGTTGATGGTCAGCGCCGCCGGATCGTACGGCGCATCCTCCCATCCGTCGGCTTCGGAAAAGACTTGCAGCCCACCGGCTCCGGGCTCGCGGTCCAAGATCGTCACGGTGCCGAAGTCGGTGTGCGGGCCGATCCGGAACTGGCCCGGTTCGGGCTCGCCGACCACGCTGACCGGTGGGTAGTGGTTGATGTTCATCGTCCAGGTCGGCCGGTCAGCCAGGGCGACGAAGGGATTCTCTGCCAGCCCCAACGCGTGCGCCATCAGGGCCAGCAGATCGTCGGAGAGCCGGTGTACGGCTGCGGTGTACTCGTTGACCAGCGGCTTCAGCTCGGCCACCTCGGCGGGCCAGACGTTGGGCGCGAACCAGATCCGGTCGACCTCGGCGTCGCCGACAGCCGTTTCCGCACCCAGGCTGTAGCTCTCCTTGAGGTCGGGCGGTGTCTCGGTGCCCTCGGCGTAGGCGTTGGCCTCCGCTCCGGGAGCGATCCAGCCGTGGCCGCCGACCGGCACCGAGTACCGGCGCTTGACGTCGTCGGGCAGGCTGAAGAACTTCCGCGATGCGGCCCGCACGCCGGCGGCCAGCTCGGGATCGATGCCGTGCCCGGTGACCAGGATGAAACCGGCCTGCTGCAGTCCCTCGTCGAGTTCGGCGGCGACGGCGTCGGCCTGCTCTCCCCCGGCGTACCAGCGGGACATGTCGATCGTGGCGATCACTCTGCGACTCCGATGTCCTCGTTCCACAGCTCCGGGTTCTCAGCGATGAAGTCGGTCATCATCGCCACACAGCGCCCGTCGTCGAGCAGCGTGACGTCGACGCCGGATTCGGCCAGCCAGTCGTGGCCGCCGACAAAGGTCCGGCTCTCCCCGATCAGCACTGCACCGATGTTGAACTGACGCACCAGCCCGCTGCAATACCAGCATGGCGAGAGCGTGGTCACCATGATCGTCGAACGGTAGTCGCGCTGGCGGCCGGCATTGCGAAACGCCGCGGTCTCAGCGTGGATCGACGGATCATCGTCCTGCACGCGCATGTTGTGCCCACTGCCCAACAGCTTCCCGTCAGCGCTGAACAACGCCGCCCCGATCGGAATTCCGCCTTCCGCCAATCCCTTTCGGGCCTCGTCGTAGGCGACGTCGAGCATCGCTTCCGGCGTCATACCGCGGTTCGTTCGGCGGTGATCTTCGATCGGCATAGCACAAGATAACTTGCTCCGGCGATCAGGAAGCCGACGAAGAAGGTGATGTCGCCGAGCTGGGGCACCGCTCTGGCGATGTAGCCGACGAACTTCTCCTGGTTGGAGAACAGCAACACCGACACCACCAGGCCGAGGCCGAACGACGCGAATCCGCCCCAGTTCGCATAGCTACGGTCGTAGAGGAATGCGGCGATGGGCTGGCCTCGGCGCAGGTACTGGTCGGCGAACACCACGCCCAGCCAGGGCCCGATCCAGTACGCGATGATCAGCAGGAAGGCCTCGTAGCTCGCGGCGGCGTCGGCCAGCGCCCACCATGCGATGCAGAAGCCCGCGACGCCGAAGAACACCGTGACCAGGGCGCGGGCGATATGGTGCGGCAGCTTCACGCCAATGGTCACGAAAGCCATTGCGCCGGAATAGATGTTGATCGCATTCGCGGCGATCGCGCCTACCGCGATGGCCAGCAGGGTGGCCTTGGCCAGTGGCGAGGCCAGCTCGCTGGTGAACGCTTCGGTCGGGTTGTCGGACAACGCCGGGCCGATGGTCACCGATGCGGCGCCGACGATCTCGAGGATGGCGCACGACAGGAACAGCCCCAGTGAGGCGAACAGTCCGGTGCGCGCCGTCGACACGGTCGCCGGTAGATAGCGGGTGTAGTCGGCGGCATAGGGGGTCCAGCCGGCGGCGTAGCCGAACGCGGTGCCCACGGTCAGCAGGAACCCGCCCAGGCCGCCCATGCCGCCGTCGATCGCGGGTGCGTCGAAGTGGGATTTGGTGAGGATCACGACCGAGGCGACAGCGAAGATCACCGCGAGAACCGGGAACGACCAGCGCTCGAAGGCCTGGACGAGGTTGTGGCCGAAGAAAGCGAACCCGGTCTGGATCAGCACGACGATGACCAGTGCCGCCAGCGGTCCGATGCCGAAGAGGGTGGACAGCGCGAACGCGCCGCTGACGCTGTTGGTGGCGAACCAGCCGACCCCGGCGGTCACCGACATCAGCACGGCAGGCACCGCGTTGCCCTTGAACCCGAACGCCAAGCGGCCCAACACCATCTGCGGCACGCCGTGCAACGGACCCCGGGCGGACAGGAAATAGTGCGCGATCGCGCCGAGCCCGGTGCCGATCACGATTCCGGCGACGGCCTGCCAGAAGGTCATGCCGTAGACGGCCACCGCCAGCACGCCGACGAATATCGTCGCGAACTCCAGATTGGGCGATGTCCACGTCCAGAACAGCTGGCGCGGGTGCCCGTGCCGATCCTCGTGCGCGATGAACTCGTTGCCACCGGGCTCGACGGCCACCAACTTGTCGCGGTAGGTGCCGTCGGATTGCACGCTCGGCTCGGTCGGATCAGCCACTGTCATGGACTAAAAATTGTCTCTACCGAGCCGGCGCGCAACCGGAGGGGAAATTTCAGTCGAACTGCGGGGCTTCGGTCCGCGTCCGCTTCAGCTCCCAGAAGTGCGGATAGGCGGCGAACGTGACCGACGCGTCCCATAACTTGCCGGCTTCCTCACCGCGCGGGATGCGCGACAGGACAGGGCCGAAGAACGCCACACCGTTGATGTGGATGGTCGGGGTACCGACGTCCTCGCCGACGGCGTCCATACCTTCGTGATGGCTCTTGCGCAGAGCGTCGTCGTACGTGTCCGAGGTGGCCGCCTCAGCGAGCTCGGCGGGCAGTCCCACCTCGGCAAGCGACTCGGCGATCACGACATCGAAATCCTTGTTGTCCTGGTCGTGAATCCGGGTGCCCATCGCGGTGTACAGCGGCGACAGGACCTCGCGGCCATGCGCCTGCTCGGCGGCGATCGCGACGCGGACCGGGCCCCACGCCTTCTTCATCATTTCCTGGTACTCCTCGGGCAGGTCCCGGCCTTCGTTGAGCACCGCCAGGCTCATCACCCGGAAGTCGACGTCGATATCGCGAACCTTCTCGACCTCGAGAATCCAGCGGGAGGTGATCCAACACCACGGGCACAGCGGATCGAACCAAAAACCGGCTACTGATTTCTCGGACATGCGGGCTCCTCCCAGCGATGGACGCAGACTTTCAACTCAACCTCTCCCAATAGAACACTGTTCCCACTGCCGCTAGGTTGGACGCGTGGCACTACCCAACCTGACTCGTGACGAGGCCATCGAGCGCGCTGCTCTGGTCACCGTCGGCAACTACTCCATCGCTCTGGATCTGACGACCGGCTCCGAGTCGACCTTCCGATCCACGACGACCGTCGAATTCGAGGCGACACCCGGCGCCGACACCTACATCGACCTGGCCGCCGACGCCGTGCACAGTGCGGTGCTCAACGGCCGCGACATCGATGTGTCGGGATACGACGAGTCCACCGGCATCGCGCTGCAGGGCCTGGCGAAGACCAACGTCCTGGTGATCGACGCGGACTGCCGCTACTCCAACACCGGTGAAGGTCTGCACCGCTTCGTCGACCCGGTCGACAGCGAGGTGTACCTGTACTCGCAGTTCGAAACCGCGGACGCCAAGCGGATGTTCGCCTGCTTCGACCAGCCCGACCTCAAAGCCACCTTCGACGTGACGGTCACAGCACCGTCGCACTGGCAGGTGATCTCCAACGGCGCGACGGTGTCGGTGGACAACGGCATGCACACCTTCGCCACCACCCCGCGGATGAGCACCTACCTGGTGGCGCTGATCGCCGGTCCGTACGCCCGCTGGGACGACGTCTACACCGACGAGCACGGCGAGATTCCGCTCGGGCTGTTCTGTCGCTCGTCGCTCGCCGAATACATGGACGCCGAGCGGCTGTTCACCGAAACCAAGCAGGGCTTCGGCTTCTACCACCGCAACTTCGGGGTGCCGTACGCGTTCGGCAAGTACGACCAGTTGTTCGTGCCCGAATTCAACGCAGGCGCAATGGAGAACGCCGGGGCGGTGACGTTCCTGGAGGACTACGTCTTCCGGTCGAAGGTGACCCGCTACAGCTATGAGCGCCGGGCCGAAACCGTGCTGCACGAGATGGCCCACATGTGGTTCGGCGACCTGGTGACGATGACGTGGTGGGACGACCTGTGGCTCAACGAGTCGTTCGCCACGTTCGCTTCGGTGCTCTGCCAGGCCGAGGCCACCGAGTACGACCAGGCGTGGACCACCTTCGCCAATGTGGAGAAGTCGTGGGCCTACCGCCAGGACCAGTTGCCGTCCACCCATCCGGTGGCCGCCGACATCCCGGATCTGCACGCCGTCGAGGTCAACTTCGACGGCATCACCTACGCCAAGGGCGCCAGCGTGCTCAAGCAGCTCGTCGCCTACGTCGGGTTGGAGCACTTCCTGGCCGGGCTACGTGACTACTTCGCCGCGCACGCCTTCGACAACGCGACGTTCGACGACCTGCTGGGTGCGTTGGAGAAGGCGTCCGGGCGCGACCTGTCCGACTGGGGCCGCCAGTGGCTCAAGACCACCGGGTTGAACACTGTGCGCGCCGACTTCGACGTCGACGACGAGGGCCGGTTCACCCGGTTCGCCATCAATCAGGGCGGTGCGGCACCGGGAGCCGGGGAGACCCGGGTGCACCGGCTCGCGGTCGGCATCTACGACGACGACCCGACGACCGGCAAGCTGGTGCGCGTGCACCGCGAAGAGCTCGACATCTCCGGGTCTGTCACCGAAGTCCCTGCGCTGCAGGGCGTTTCCCGCGGCAAGCTGGTTCTGGTCAACGACGACGACCTCACCTACTGCTCGCTGCGGCTGGACGACGATTCGCTGCGGACGGCACTGAGCCGCATCGCCGACATCGACGAGCCGCTGCCGCGGACGCTGGTGTGGTCGGCGGCGTGGGAGATGACCCGCGACGCCGAGCTGAAGGCCCGCGATTTCGTGGCGCTGGTGATGAGTGGCGTGCAGGCCGAGACCGAGGTCGGGGTGGCTCAGCGGCTGCTGCTGCAGGCGCAGACCGCGCTGAACTCGTATGCCGATCCGCAGTGGGCGTGCGCCAACGGGTGGCCGGCGTTTGCCGACCGGCTGCTGGACCTGGCGCGGGAGTCCTCGCCCGGGTCGGATCATCAGCTCGCGTTCGTCAACGCACTGTGCTCGTCGGTGCTGCAACTGCACCACGTCGCGGTGCTGGCGACTCTGCTGGACAACGAGCCGGCCGAGGTGAACCTGCCCGGTCTGGTGATCGACACCGACCTGCGGTGGCGGATCGTCACCGCGCTGGCCGCGTCCGGCGACATCGACGGCGACGGCGTGCAGACCCCGTTCCTCGACGCCGAGGCGCAGCGTGATCCGACCGCTGCCGGTCGCAGGCACGCGGCCGCGGCGGCAGCCGCCCGCCCGCAGCTCGAGGTCAAGAATGCGGCGTGGCAGCAGGTGATCGAGGACGACACCCTGCCGAACATCACCGCACGCGCGATCATCGGCGGGTTCGTCCAGACCGGACAGAGCGCGCTGCTGCAGCCGTTCACCGAGCGCTATTTCGCGGCGATCCCCGGGGTGTGGGAGCGTCGCTCCAGTGAGGTCGCCCAGACCGTGGTGATCGGGCTGTACCCGTCGTGGGACATCAGCTCCGAAGCCCTGCTGGCCGCCGACAACTTCCTGGCCGGCGAGCTGCCGACGGCGCTGCGCAGGCTCGTGCTGGAAGGCCGGGCCGGTATCGAACGCTCGCTGAAAGCGCGCGCCTTCGACGCGCAGTGATCCCGCGCTGCCAAAATCACGCCATGGCAGCCAGGAACACCCGACGAGCACGCGCGGCGCGCAGACGCACCCGACGGGTGAAAGCGGTGGTCAACGACCTGACCGACGAGCAGTGGGCGATGTTGAAGCTGGCCTGGAACGGCTGCGCCTACTGCGGGGCGACGGGTAAGCCGCTGCAACGGGACTGCGTGATGGCGATATCGCGGGGCGGGCGCTACACGATCGACAACGTGGTGCCCGCCTGCGGGGCGTGCAATGCCAGCAAGTGCAACGACGAGGTCACCGGCTGGCTGCGCCGTAAGCGGCTCGACGAACGGCTGTTCCTCGAGCGGTACGTGCGCATCCGCGCAGAGTTGCTGGCGGCGGCGGAGACTGCGGTATGAGTTTGGTGTCCGCCTTCGAGCGACAATCGATCCCCGCGGATGCTTCCTACGAGATTGAACTCCGTCAGACGGCTACTCGAACTCCCCCTGCGTGCAGTTCAACCTCGCGCAGAACCACCTCTACGCCAGGTGACTGTCGCTGCGAGGCGGGCAGCGAGCGGGTATCCCACCGGCGCCGGCACGCCCGGTGTTTACGGCCTGGAGATCGCCGCCGACATCACCCGCACGGCGCTGACCAAGCCGTCGATCAGGTTGCCTTCTTTGAAGGCCGACGCGGCCGCCGACACCCCGAGCGGGGCAGCCGACTCGGCTCCACGGCCGCGCACGTCGGCGCCGTAGACCACCTCGATGGCCTTCTGGTCCGGTGACACGGCCAGCAGCACCGCGTTGTTCGGCGTCGGCACGTCGGCCAGGATCTCCCGAGCCCGGGCCGCGGTGTCGCCCCCGAGGTCGCCGATGTAGACGGCGAAGCGGGCCTTGGACTGCCGGCTGCCGTACTTCAGCGCATCGTCGAGTTCGACCAGCTGGCTGATCGGGAACGGGTAGTGCACCGACAACTCACCCGGCTCGGTCACCCCGGACAGGCGTCCGCTGGTGGTCACCGCCCAGCCATAGGGCAGGTTGGCC
Organism: Mycobacterium sp. ENV421; assembly: GCF_002887815.1. Classification (GTDB taxonomy): domain Bacteria; phylum Actinomycetota; class Actinomycetes; order Mycobacteriales; family Mycobacteriaceae; genus Mycobacterium. Next base: position 420,398 of record NZ_PDHO01000002.1, read on the forward strand.
GGATCGACGGTCGCCACCGCGGTGCCGTGGTCACCACTTGCCACTTGCTCCACCTCCCACGTTCACCTCGGCCGAGCCGTGACCGTGATGGCCACCGCCGGGAACCACCTCGTCGACGGCCGCCCACAGGATCGGAGCGTGCGTCCACGGTTCGGACAGCTTGTAGGTCTTTGGGTGCTTGCTCTTGCCGGGGATGAACAGCAAGGCCAACACAGCGGCGAGCCCAAACGGGATGCCCACGAATAGACCGTGGATGACGGCAGCATTCACGTTGCAAACCGTAGCAGTCAGGCCGCGCCCTCACCCAGGTAGCGCACCCAAGCGGGGTCGAGTTCTTTGATGGTGCACAACAACCGCCAGTGCTGGCCCTTCGGCGGCATCGGCACTAGCCGCAACGTCCAGCCCAGTTCGCTCAGCAATTTGTCGGCCTTGCGGTGGTTGCACGTCCCGCAGGCGGCCACGCAGTTCTCCCAGGAATGCTCACCGCCGCGGCTGCGCGGCACCACGTGGTCGACAGTGTCGGCCTTGCCGCCGCAGTATGCGCAGCGGAACCGATCGCGGTGCATCAACGCGGCGCGGGTCATCGGGATGCGAGCCCGGTACGGGACTCGCACGAAGCTGCGCAGCCGGATCACCGACGGCACCACGATCGCCCGCGACGCCGAGTGGATCACCGGCCCAGTCGGGTCGTCGTGCACCACGTCGGCCTTGCCGCACAGCAGCATGATCACCGCCCGGCGCATGGGGAGCGCCGTCAGCGGTTCGTAGGTTGAATTCAGCAACAGCACCCGGCGACGTCCCCACACTGATCCGTCGGCCGGGCTGGGTATGTGAGGGTCGGCGTGCAGGCTGGAACCGGCTACGGACCCGATCGGGCCCGCCGCGGCGCGGTGACCGCGGTTCCGTTTGCGCTGCGACATGCGTCCTCCGCCAACCAGTGCACCACGGATCCGCCGCGATCGCACGGCTATTTGTTCGGTGTTCGCAGGTCAAATCCGTGAACATCGGGTGACGTGGGCTCCGTCTGAGGTGGATGTACACAATGGTGGGGTGACAGAGACTCAGTCCGACGGCGGTGGGCAGACCTTCTACGACGCCGTGGGCGGCCATGACACGTTCCGCACGATCGTGGCCCGTTTCTACGAGCAGGTCCGCGAGGACGAGGTGCTGCTTCCGCTGTATCCCCCCGACGAGCTCGACGATGCCGAGGTCCGGCTGCGCATGTTCCTCGAGCAGTACTGGGGCGGGCCGCGGACCTATTCAGACCTTCGCGGACATCCCCGGCTTCGGATGCGCCACGTCCCGTTCAAGATCGGTTTCATCGAGCGCGACGCATGGCTGCGCTGCATGCACACCGCGGTAGCCTCAATCGACTCCCAGACGCTCGATGACGCGCACCGGCGGGAGCTGCTGGCCTACCTCGAGATGGCCGCGCAGTCGATGGTCAACTCCCCGTTCTAGAGGACACCGATGACCGAAGCCGTCCCGTGGTGGACGAACGCGATTTTCTATCAGGTCTATCCCCGCTCCTTCGCCGACAGCAACGGTGACGGCGTCGGCGATCTCGAGGGCGTCACCGCGCGCCTCGATCACGTGAGCGAGCTCGGCGTCGACGCGATCTGGCTCAACCCGGTGATGGTCTCCCCCATGGCCGATCACGGCTACGACGTGGCCGACCCCCGCGACGTCGACCCGCTCTTCGGCGGTCTCGGCGCCCTGGAGCGGTTGATCACCGAGGCGCATGCCCGCGGCATCCGCATCACGATGGATCTGGTGCCCAACCACACCAGTTCGCAGCACGCCTGGTTCCAGACCGCGCTGGCCGCCGCACCGGGAAGTAGTGAACGGCAACGCTATATCTTCCGCGACGGCCTGGGACCGGACGGCGCTCAGCCGCCCAACAACTGGGTATCGGTGTTCGGCGGGCCGGCCTGGACCCGGGTCGCCGACGGCCAGTGGTACCTGCACCTGTTCGACTCCGAACAGCCAGACCTCAACTGGGACAACCCCGAAGTATTCGCGGACCTGGAGAAGACACTGCGGTTCTGGCTGGACCGCGGGGTCGACGGTTTCCGCATCGACGTCGCGCACGGCATGGCCAAACCGCCCGGTCTGCCGGACATGACGAACCCGGACGTCGAGATGCTCACCCTCGATGACCACGATCCCCGGTTCAACCACGAGGGCGTCCACGACATCCACCGCGGTATCCGCTCGGTGCTCGACGACTATCCCCATGCGGTGACGATCGGCGAGATCTGGGTGTTCGACAACGCGGACTTCGCCAAGTATCTGCGGCCCGACGAATTGCACATGGGCTTCAATTTCCGTTTGGTACGAGCCGAATTCAACCCGGCCAGCGTTCGCGGTGCGATCGAGAACGCGTTGGCCGCGGCAGCGCTGGCAGACGCCAGCCCTACCTGGACGCTGTCCAACCACGACGTGGAGCGCGAGGTCTCCCGCTACGGCGACGGCGCCGCCGGGCTCACCCGGGCACGCGCGATGGCGATGGTCATGCTGGCGCTGCCCGGTGCGGTGTTCCTCTACAACGGGGAAGAGCTGGGGTTGCCCAACGTCGACCTGCCCGACGAGGCGCTGCAGGATCCGGTGTGGGAGCGATCGAAGCACACCGAACGCGGCCGCGACGGCTGCCGGGTCCCGATGCCGTGGTCGGGTGACACACCGCCGTTCGGCTTCTCGTCGAACCCGGACACCTGGCTACCGATGCCGCCGGACTGGTCCACCGTGACCGTCGAACGCCAACTCGCCGAACCGGATTCGACGCTGCTCTTCTTCCGCACGATCCTGCGGCTGCGGCGCAGCCACTTTCACTTCACCGAATTCGACGTGGAGTGGCTCCTTCTGCGCGACGACGCGCTGGCGTTCCTGTCGGCCGGGATGTTGTGCGTGCTGAACACCGGCCGCACGCCACTCGAGCTGCCCGCCGGCGATGTGCTCGCCGCCAGTGCGCCATTGGTCGGCGGGCAGTTGCCTCCCGATTCGGCGGCGTGGGTCGTGACCGGCTAGACGCCTGCGGCCAGCAGGTTCACCACCGACGCGACGATGATCGAGCCGAACACGAACGACAGCAGCCCGTGGCCCAGCGCGGTGGCCCGCATCCGCGTCGAGGTCAGGTTGGTGTCGGAGATCGCGAAGCTCATCCCGACGGCGAAGCCGACGTAGAAGAAATCCTTGAAGCAGGGTTGATCTTTGTGGCCGGGCGGACTGTTGAAGTCGATTCCGCCGGGCTGCTTCGAGTCGAAATAGTGCTTGGCGTAGATGATCGCGTACAGCGTGTGGATGGTCAGCCAGGACAGTACGACGCTGCCGACGGCCATCCAGCCCGCACCCGAATCGTGCCGGACGCCGCCTGCCGCATCCTGGCTGCGGCCCAACAGGACCCAGACCCCGACCAGGCTGGCGGCCGCGCCGCCGAGCACCAAAGCCGTGACGACCCACGGCAGCGGCTGCTCCTGACTGGCGTGCTGCTTGGTCTCCTTGTGGTCGAAACCCCACAGCGCCAGCCACGTCCAGCCGGTGAAGATCAGCGCGAGCGCCGTCCACCCGCCGAGCAGCGACAGCATGCCGTTCTGGCGCCACAGCACGGCAGTCACGACCGCGCCGACCGCACCCCCGACCGTCACGCGGGCGGCCGGGCGGCTCCAGAACGGCAGGGTGCCGTGGACGTTGTCAGCCACGCGCGGATACTAACGCAGCACCAGCGCGGGATCGCCGCGTCGGCGATACACCGATCCGAACCGCGCGTCGATCCGCAACCACGTCGGCGACAGCCGCACCCGGACGATCTCGTCTTCACCCGGCGGTTCCGGCATGAATCCCATTGCGGTCAAAGCGAACACACACCGCATCGGCACGCCGACCTCGGTGTCACCCGAACTCACCCGCAGCACGTCCTGATCCAGCAGCGACGCCGGCGGTCCGTGCGCGCTGCTGTGCTCCTTGGCCAGGTCGGCACCCCGCTGGGCCAGGTCGATCAGAACTGCGGCCGGCACATCGTCGAGGTGGGTGAAGCCGCTGTCCGGCGGCAGAACGCCGCGCCAAGCGGAATCCATCGGAAAGCCGGGATCCACCCGGCCGGACACCTCGCGATTACGGAGGCCGCGGGCTAATTCGTCTGCTCCGCAGGACAAGTCGGCGGGTCTGATCTCACCGGCGACTGCCCGTACCGCGAGCACGTCGAACCCCGTGGCCACCCAGGCCGTCACCACGCCGTCGGCCCGCGCCCGCAGCCGGACCACCGCGGCTTCGTCGAGGCGCAGCGCATGTTCGACGAACACCGCCAGATCGCTGCGGACGACAGCGTCGGGAATGACCAAGGCACGTTCGGGCGGTGACATCCCCCGGTCGCCCCGCTCCTGCCCGCCGGTCATCGCTGCCAGCGCTGGAGGTACTCCCGATGCTTGGGCGAAAGCCGCACCAACCGTTGCTCTTTGATGTGCACCGCAGCCAGCTGTGTCTCGGCGATCACCGACGGTCGTGAGTCCGGCGCGGCGTTGAGCGATCGCACCTCATAGCCGAGGGTGAAATCCACGGCGCGCAGCCGCTTGGTCCACATCGTCACCTGCAGTGGTGAATCGTCCAACCGCAGTTGGCCTTTGTAGAGCACCTGGACCTCGTGGATGAGCAAACCGATGGTGGTGATGTCCTCGGCGAACGGCTCGGCCAGGAAGTCGACCCGCGCCTCCTCCAGGATCGTCACCATCGTGGCGTGGTTGATGTGCTGATACATGTCGATGTCCGACCAGCGCACGTGCACGCCGGTGGTGAATCCATTAACCACTTGACCCTGTTCCACTCGTCCTGGTCATGCTTCGGATCTGGCGTGCCGCCACCGACAGTGTGGCCAGGTCACGTTCGTCGTCGGCATAGATCTCGGCCAGCGTGCGACGTGCCCGCTCGACCCGGGATCCGTTGGTGTGCTCCCACTCGGCGATCTTCTCCTCCCCCGTCTCCTCGGGCTCGCCGACCGCCAGCACGTCGAGGCACAGTGCCCGCAACGATCCGTAGATGTCGTCGCGAATGGCCAAGCGTGCCAACGAATGCCAGCGGTCGTCGCGAGGGAGTCCGGACACCGCGGTCAGCAGACCGTCGGTGCTCAGGTGATCCATCAGGGCGAAGTAGGTGTCAGCGACCTCGGCAGGATCCCGGTCGACGATGTCGGCGATGTCGATCACGTCGAGCAGGCTGTACTGGTACAGGCCGGTGGCCACCGTGTAGGCCAGATCGGCCGGGGCGCCGTGCGCTTCGAACTCACCGGCCTCCTTGGCCACGATCGCCTTGTCGTCGCCGCGCAGCCAGTGCGACATCCGCGGCGTCAGCTCGGCCAGCGTCGCGGCGAACCGGTTGATCTCAGCGCCGACGGCCAGCGGCTGCGGCCGGTAGTTCAGCAGCCAGCGCGACGCCCGGTCCAGCAGGCGACGCAGATCCAGGGTCATCCGGTCGGACACGTTGACCGGCAACCCTTCCCGCGATGCGTCGAGGATGCGCTGCCAGACCTTGGTGATCCCGAAGATCGCGTCGGTGGCCACGAACGTGCGGACCGCGTCGACGTATCCCACACCGGTGTCCTCGGTGACCCGGTAGGCGAAGGTGATGCCGCCGGTGTCGACCACATTATTGACCAACATCGTCGTGGTGATCTCCCGGCGCAGCTGGTGGCCGCGGATTTCAGCTGCGAAGTGGTCACGCAGCTGGCTCGGGAAGTATTGCGGCAGCCGCGCGGCGAACACCTCCTGGTCGGGCAGCTCGCTGGCCAGCACGTCGTCCTTGAGGGACAGCTTCACGTGGGCCATCAGGGTCGCCAATTCCGGGGAGGTCAGCCCGATGCCCACCTCTTGGCGGCGGCGGATCTCCTTGTTCGACGGCAACGCCTCCAGCCCGCGATTGAGTCCGCGCCGCTCCTCGAGCTCGACGATCTGGCGGGCGTGCACGTTGAGCAGCGTCGCGGCGTTGGCCCGGCTGGTGCCCATCAGATCGTTCTGGTCGACGTTGTCGGTCAGGACCAGCCGCGACACCTCGTCGGTCATCGAGGCCAGCAGCGCGGTGCGCTCGTCGGCGCTCACCTTGCCCGCGGTGACCAACGAGTCGACCAGGATCTTGATGTTGACCTCGTGGTCGCTGCAGTCCACGCCGGCGGAATTGTCCATGGCGTCGGTATTGATGCGGCCACCGCACAGGTCGAACTCGACCCGGCCCAGTGAGGTCACCCCGAGGTTGCCGCCCTCGCCGATCACCTTGGCGCGCACCTGGTTTCCGTTCACGCGGATGGTGTCGTTGGCGCGGTCACCAACTTCGGCATCGGATTCGGACTCGGCTTTGATGTAGGTGCCGATGCCGCCGTTGAACCACAGATCCACCGGGGCTTGCATGATGGCCTTCATCAGCGCGGGCGGGGTGACCTCGTCGGCCTCGCCCTGCAGGCCGAGCGCGGCACGCATCTGCGGGCTGACCGGAATCGACTTCTGCTGGCGGCTGAACACGCCTCCGCCCGCACTGATCAGGCTGGGATCGTAGTCCTCCCAGCTCGACCGGGGCAGCTCGAACAGCCGACGCCGCTCCTGCCACGACCGCTCCGCGTCCGGGTCCGGATCGATGAAGATGTGCCGGTGGTCGAACGCGGCGATCAGCCGGATGTGGTGCGACAGCAGCATTCCGTTGCCGAAGACGTCGCCGCTCATGTCACCCACTCCGACGACGGTGAAGTCCTGGGTCTGGGTGTCCACGCCCATCTCGCGGAAGTGCCGTTTGACCGACTCCCAGGCGCCTTTGGCGGTGATGCCCATGGCCTTGTGGTCGTAACCGACCGAACCGCCGGAGGCGAACGCGTCGCCCAGCCAGAAGCCGTACGACTGGGCAACGTCGTTGGCGATGTCGGAGAAGGTGGCGGTGCCCTTGTCGGCGGCGACGACGAGGTAGGCGTCGTCGCCGTCGCGGCGGACCACCCGGGGCGGGGTGATGACCTGTCCGGTAGCCCGGTCGACGTTGTCGGTGACATCGAGTAGGCCGGCGATGAACAGCCGGTAACAGGCGATTCCCTCGTGGCGGAACGCATCCCGGTCCGCGGCGGCATCCCCGAGCGGCGCGGGTGGCTTCTTGACGACGAATCCGCCCTTGGCGCCGACGGGCACGATCACCGCATTCTTGACGGCCTGGGCTTTGACCAGGCCGAGGATTTCGGTGCGGAAATCCTCCCGGCGATCCGACCACCGCAAGCCACCGCGCGCAACGTGACCGAACCGCAGATGCACGCCCTCGACCCGAGGTGAGTAGACGAAGATCTCGAATTTCGGCCGGGGCAGCGGTAATTCGCCGATCAGCTGCGGGTCGAGTTTCAGCGACAGCACGTTCTGCGCATGCGCCGAGTCTTCGCTGGTGACGAAGTAGTTGGTCCGAAGCGTCGCCTGGATCATCGTCGCGAACGCCCGCAGCACCCGGTCGGTGTCGAGGCTGACCAGTGCGTCGATGTCGGCGGACACCGCGTCGGCCGCGGCGAGCGCGTCCAGGCCCTTGTCGGCGGAGTCCGGGTCGAATATCGCCTCGAAGAGGGTGACCAGTGAACGCGCAGTACCCGGATTACCGTTGAGCACCGACTCGATGTGCGACTGGCTGTAGGGAAAAGCCGCCTGCCGCAAGTACTTCGCGTAGGCGCGCAGCACCGCGACCTGCTGCCAGGTGAGCCCGGCGCGCAGCACCAGTTCGTTGAACCGGTCGATCTCGGCGCGCCCCTGCCAGATGGCGGTGACGGCATCGGCGAACCGTTGCGCGGTGGCGTCCCACTCCTCCTGGCTGGCAGCTTCTGGCATCGACGCGTCCGGCCGGATCTTGAACTGGTAGATCCAGACCTTCAGTCCGTCCGGGCGCACCACGGTGAACGGGCGCTCCTCGAGCACCAGCACTCCCATGCACTGCAGCATCGGCAGCAGATGACTCAGGGATGCGGTCGACCCGCCGAGGTACCAGGTGAGGAAGGCCTCATTGCCCTCGTCGCCTTCCTCGAACTGCAGTTTGACCGAATCCTCCTGCAACGCTTCGATGAAGCCGATGTCGGTGATCGCCTCCGTCGAGGTGACGGCCTGCTTGAACGTTTCGGGCAGCGCTTCGGCGTAGTGTTCGGCGATCGCCTGGTCGATCTTGCCGGTCCGTGCCGAACCGATCAGCCGGTCACCCCACGTGCGCAGCGCCTCGGTGAGCAGGCCCTGCACCCGGGTGCGGTTCTGCTCGCTGTCGTCGATCGACTCACGTGTTGAGCTGTCCGGCAGTCGCACCGTGAAATGAACCACCGCCCAGGGTGATTCACTGACCCGCGCGGTGTAGTCGATGCTCAGACCGCCGAACTCACGCACCAGGATGTCCTGCATCGCCAGCCGCACAACGGTGGTGTAGCGGTCGCGGGGCAGATACACCAGGGCGGATACGAATTGGCCTAGTTGGGCGGCACGCAGAAACAGTAGGGCGCGACGGCGCGAGCCGAGGTCGACGACGGCAATCGCCATCGCCAGCAGCTGCTCGGCGGTCAGCGAGAATAGCTCCGAGCGCGGAATGGTCTGGATGATGTCGAGCATCAGCTGCCCGGGGTGGCTGGGGTCGCTCTTCGACATCGCCAGCACGTCGCGCACCCGCCGCGAAATCAGTGGAATGTCAAGCACGTTGGCGCTCATCGCCGCCGCCGTGAACAGCCCGACGAACCGGTGTTCCACATCCCCGGAGGTCATGTGCTCGCGGATCACCACGATGTACGGGTACGCCCCGTAGCGCAGGAAGCTGGGCATGGTGGCCTGCGCCAGCACCAGCACATCGCCGGGGTTGGTGAGCTCGGGCAGCACCTCGGTGCGCAACCGCGCCACACCCAGCCTGCTGGATTCGACGACGGTGGCGACCCCATCGCGCACCGTGCAGTCCTGACAGCCCAGCAGGATGAAGTGGCCGTCGGACAGCCACCGCAACAGGTCGGCGACGTCGCTGCGGTCCGCGCCGACGAATCGGCTTCCCGTGTCGGTGTCGATCTCGCGGGCGAGGTCGTGCAGCGCGGCGGACAGCGCCGTCGAATCCAGCGCCACCTGCCGGGCGTCGGCCACCGCCATCGGCAGCATCCGCTCTGCCTCGGCCAGCGCCTTGCGGTTCACCGACGGCGAGAGTTGGACATGGATCCACGATTCGTCGATCCCGTCGGACTCCGGGCCTGCCGGTTCGTTCATCGACGACGGCCGTACGTCCAGCAGCTCTCCGGTTGCGCTGCGCCGCACCCGGAAGACCGGGTTCATCAACGCGACATAGCTGACGCCGAGCCGATGCAGCAGCACGGTGACCGAATCCAGGAGCATGGTGGCCTGGTCGGTGACGATCTGCAGCGCGGGCCCGAAGCCGCCGGGATCGTCGCCGGGATAAACCGCGACCAGTGTCTCGCCGACGGACCGGACGCGCGCCAGCCGCTCGTGGGCGGCAATCAGCTCAGTGGGCACCGCCTGCTCGGCGGCCGCCGCGACCAGCGGACCGGTGTCGGTGGCGTCAACGTCGGGGGCCCCGCCGTGCGGCCCGCGATAGGTGGCGAGATAGGCCTCACCCAGTGACTCGGTAGCTTTGGGGTCAACCGTCATACCTGCGACTCCTGATCAGCGTGCGAACCGACGCTGGTCCGCAGCCGCCAACATTAGTCGCGTGTGAGCCTGCGGTGGGTGACCCTGTGCGGACGGGCCGCGTCGGCTCCCATTCGCTCGATCTTGTTCTCCTCGTAGGCACCGAAGTTACCTTCGAACCAGAACCACTTGGCCTCGTTGTCGTCGTCGCCCTCCCACGCCAGGATGTGCGTGCAGGTGCGGTCCAGGAACCAGCGGTCGTGGCTGATCACCACCGCGCAGCCCGGGAAGTTCTCCAACGCGTTCTCCAGCGAGGACAGCGTTTCGACGTCGAGGTCGTTGGTGGGCTCGTCGAGCAGGATCAGGTTGCCGCCCTCCTTGAGGGTCAGCGCCAGGTTGAGCCGGTTGCGCTCACCACCGGAGAGCACGCCGGCCGGCTTCTGCTGATCGGGCCCCTTGAACCCGAACGCCGACACGTACGCCCGCGACGGAATCTCGTTCTGACCGACCTCGATGTAGTCGAGACCGTCCGAAACCACCTGCCACACCGTCTTTTTCGGGTCGATGCCGGCGCGGCTCTGGTCGACATAGCTCAGCTTGACGGTGTCGCCGACCCGCACGGATCCGCTGTCGGGCTGTTCCAGTCCGACGATGGTCTTGAACAGGGTGGTCTTACCGACACCGTTGGGGCCGATGACGCCGACGATGCCGTTGCGGGGCAACGTGAACGACAGGTCCTTGATCAGCGTGCGGCCCTCAAACCCCTTGTCGAGGTGCTCGACCTCGACCACCACGCTGCCCAGCCGCGGCGGAGCCGGGATCTGGATTTCCTCGAAGTCGAGCTTCCGTGTCTTCTCCGCCTCGGCGACCATCTCCTCGTACCGGCCGAGGCGAGCCTTGTTCTTGGCCTGCCGGGCCTTGGCGCCGGAGCGCACCCAGGCCAGTTCCTCCTTGAGGCGCTTCTGCAGCTTCTGGTCCTTCTTGCCCTGCACCTCGAGGCGCTCGGCCTTCTTCTCCAGATAGGTCGAGTAGTTGCCCTCGTACGGGTAGGCGCGGCCGCGGTCGAGTTCGAGGATCCACTCGGCGACGTTGTCCAGGAAGTACCGGTCGTGGGTGACGGCCAGGATCGCGCCCTTGTAAGCGGCGAGGTGCTGTTCGAGCCACAGCACGCTCTCGGCGTCGAGGTGGTTGGTCGGCTCGTCGAGCAGCAGCAGGTCCGGCTTGGACAGCAGCAGTTTGCAGAGCGCCACGCGACGCTTTTCGCCACCGGACAGGTGCGTCACCGGCTCGTCCGGCGGCGGGCAGCGCAACGCGTCCATCGCCTGCTCGAGCTGCGAATCGATGTCCCAGGCGTCCTCGGCGTCCAGTTCCTCCTGGAGCTTGCCCATCTCGTCCATGAGCTCGTCGGTGTAGTCGGTGGCCATCAGCTCGGCCACTTCGTTGTACCGGTTGAGCTTGGCTTTGATCGCCACGCCCTCTTCGACGTTCTCCCGGACGGTCTTGGTCTCGTCGAGCTGCGGCTCCTGCATGAGGATGCCGACCGTGGCTCCCGGCGCCAGCATCGCGTCGCCGTTGTTGGCCTGGTCCAGGCCGGCCATGATCTTCAGCACGCTGGACTTACCCGCACCGTTGGGGCCGACGACGCCGATCTTGGCTCCGGGCAGGAAGGCGAGCGTGACGTCATCGAGGATGACCTTGTCGCCGTGTGCCTTGCGGACCTTGCGCATCGTGTAGATGTATTCGGCCATTGCCGCGGGGGTGCCTTCCGTCTTTGTCGTGAAATGCTCGCCGACCATCCTAGGCGCGCCACGGCCAGGCCTCGCGGCCGCGCTGGACCACGCCAGCGCGGCCACCGCCTCCGCTACGCCGAGAAGGCCAGATCAGCTGTCTGCTCGACATCGTCGGCGGCGTCGGGCTGGTCCTCGGCGAGCGGCTCGGCATCGACCGCTTCGGCCGGCTTGGACTGAGTCTGCTCGAAGCGGATGATCGCCCGCGACAGGTCGGGGCCGACCGCCGTGGCCCGCATCTCCAGCGAAGACCGCCGGACGCCGTCCTTGTCGTCGTACTCGCTGGTGAACACGTCGCCGACGACGATCACCGGGGCGCCCTTGTACAGGCCGGCGCCGACGCCGGTGACCAACTTGCCCCAGCAGTTGACGGTGATGAACAAGGAGTTGCCGGGCTCCCAGGTGCCGTCTCCCGTGCGGCGCCTGGAGTTACTGGCCACCCGGAAGCTGATCACTTCCTGGTCGCCGACGACTCGGCGGCGAAGGTCGGTGACAACGCGGCCGACGACGGTGAGATGGGTTTCGAACATGACTTGGGTCCTTTCCATTGGCGTGAGTTGCGCCTCCAGTGAGCCGTAGCTCACCGACGACCACGCGACAGGAATGGCCCGAACAGGCGCCCGTTGTGGATCAGTTGGGATCTGTGGACAACTGCCTCAGCCGGTGACGTCCGACTGCGTCTCGCGTGTCCGATTGAACCTGGGTTGCCGCTTCTCGAGGAAGGCCGTGAGGCCCTCGACCATGTCCGGACTGCCCAATGTGGCGTGGACGGCCGCTCGCTCGTCGTGTAACGACTCGGCTAGCGTCCTGTCCTCACTTGCCACCAAACACCGCAGCATCGCGGCCACCGCGCTCCTCGGTTGCCTCGCCAGTTCTTCACCGAGATCCATTGCCCGCTGTTTGAGTTCAGCGTTGGGCCAGACCTCGGTGACCAGACCCAGGGCCAGCGCTTCCCGACCCGAGACGGTCTTGGCCCGCAGAATCAGATCGACCGCGCGGTCACGACCGATGCATCGCACCAGCCGCGCACTGCCGCCCCAGGCCGGAACCGTTCCCAAATGCAGTTCCGGCAGACCAATTTTCGCTCCCTCTTCGGCGGCAAGCCGGAAATGGCAGGCCAGTGGGAGCTCCAGGCCGCCCCCGAGACAATTGCCGAACAGAGTCGCGATCCAGGGTTTGTCCATGTTCTCAATCGCGGAGAGCACACGGAGCCGCTGATCGAAGATTTCGTCGAGCTCGGTCGGCCGCCCTAGGGAGCCGGCCAACTCTTTGAGATTCATTCCGACCGAGAAGTTCCGGTCACCCGCCGCGGTGAGGACGACTGAGCGGATCTGCTCGTCGGCGGCGATGTCGGCGACGAGTGACTCCAGTGAATCCATGAACGCGAACGACATTCGGTTGAAAGGCGCATCGTCGATCGTCACGACAGCGACCGCGCCGCGCGTGTCATAGGCCAGGCCGCCTCCGGTCACCGCTGAACTCCCCCGTCGCCGAAGCTGATGACCTCGCCCCGGTTGATCGACACCCAGTCGCGCGCTTCCAAATACGGCCGGAACGTCTCGGCGATCAGCCGTTCGTCAGCCGGTGTCTTTGGCCGCTGGAGTTCGTAGAGATGCGGGAATTCCGTCCACGCGACGACGGCGTCCCACAGCCGAACCGCCGCGTCGCCGGTGGGCGGGTCAATGAGCACCGGGCCGAACAAACATTGCCCGTCGGGGAAGAACAGTGTCGGCACGCCATAGCCATCGGCTGCCACCACCCGCCTGTGGTCGGCCAGCACCTCATCGCCGGTCGTGGGATCAGCGACCGCCTGGTCCACCAACCTCGGATCGAAACCCAGCTCGTCAAGAAGATGGCGCGCCACCGCCGGATCGTGCGGTTTGTGCCCCTCGACGTGCAGGGCCCGGCCGGCCCGCTGATACCAAGCCCCCACATCGCCCATCGACTGCCGCCGCAACAGGGCTCCGATGCGCATCATCGACCAGCCATAGGACCAGGCCCGTTCCCACGGGTGCTTCTTGCCCTCTGTGCGATTGATCTCCTCGAGGCTGAAGAACCGCCAGTTCACCACCAGCCCCGTCCGGTCCGCCACCTCGCGGATCCACCGCGAGGTCTGGTAGGCGTAGGGACACATCACGTCGAAGTGGAAGTCGACGAACTCCGGCCGCCCGCTCACATCGTGAACCGCAGGTTGCGGGCGGCACGCTCACCGAGTTCGGCGTCACCGGTCCAGCTGACCGCACCCGAATCGATCTGGGCCTGCGGATCGATGCGCCCGCACGCCAGCATGATGAACGTCGTCGAGTCCGTGCACAGCGTGGCATCCGGATGATCAAGGTGGTCAACCAGTTTCGCGCGTCCATCAACCGCGACGTCGATCTCCCGAACAAGCGGACCGGTCAGTTTGAAGGCAATACTGCTGCCCTCAGGCACACCCACCTTCTTGCCGGCGATGTAGCCGATCGAGCTCTCGACCTGGGCGAGCGCGAGCTCGGCCGCGAGACCGTCATCGTCGGTCGCGCGGCCCAGTGGAATCGTGATGTCGCGGACGTGCACCCAGAAATCGAAGACCCGGATCTCCAGGAAGCGCCCGTAAGTACCTGGACCGACCGGCATCCACGACGGCCGGTCCAGATCGGCGGCACTCAGCGCGCTCAGATCCCGCCGACGCTCGGCGAAGACGCTCCGCACCTTCTCGACCAGCACCGCCGGATCGTCGGTCCCGGCCAGGAACTCCGCCGCCCGCTCGAACGGCGGTGGCGTGGTGTTGTCCTGCGGCAGCCACCCGGCCATCACGGCCTCGATGCTGGCGACGTGCTGAACAACAGCGCGCATATCCCAGTCCGGGCACAGCGACTGCGCCCTCCAGTCGGCGTCACTCAGATCAGCGCACAGGCTTTCGATCGACGTGTAACAGGCCTCCAGCGCGGTGGCGATTCTGCTCACGCTGCCGGCTTCCGGCGTTGTCAACACGGTTCTCCTTTACAACAAGGGCGCCACGGGGACGTGGCCAGGCACGCGCCGACTCGGGCGTGACTTCTGCCACTTTCTGACATTTACGATAATTTGTTAATGAGAGTTAACGATCCGTAAGTTTTGTCGGGAGAGATAGACTCCGAGCCGTGGCTGTCGTCGACCTTCGCGCCGAAACCAGGGCTTTCAGTCGTGCTCGGCTCAGAGAACTTGCGCTGGACACCGCCCGCCACGTCGTGCTCGAACGGGGCTGGTCAGCAGTGCGAATGGGCTCAATCGCGGAATCGATCGGCATCAGCAGGCAGAGCCTGCACGCCGAGTTCGGCACCAAAGACGACCTGGGAGTAGCCCTGGTTCAGCGCGAGACGTCGATCTTTTTCGACGGCGTTCAGGCGCGGCTGGCTCAACACCCCGGTGACCTCTCCGGTGCAGTGCAGGAAGCCAGCCGCTACATCCTCGATGTCGTACGGGACAATCCGCTGTTGCAGACGATCCTGACCCGTTCGCCCGATCACAGCGATCTGTCGCTGCTACCTCTCATCACGACCCGTGGTGACCCATTGATCAACCGCGGTATGGAGGTTTTCGGCGGATGGGTCAGCGCTCAATGGCCTTCGCTGGACCCCGCGGATACTCAGCTGATGGTCGAAAGTGTTGTGCGCCTGTCACCCGACTTGGCTCAATTTAGTGTTCAAGTCCGTGGCTGATCTTGGCGAGGGCGTC
>NZ_PDHO01000030.1 GCF_002887815.1 Mycobacterium sp. ENV421
CACTTTCCTCATTCCGACACCCCACGACCAACCAATTTATCGGTGGATCGAGGCTAAGGGCGTGCCGATTCCGCACCAGAACGTCACCCGACTGCTGGAGGCGCTCGCCACCGACATGGCTCTGGCGGATCAGGTATGGACCCAATGCCATTCACTGGCATTCGACTTCTCGGTGTGGGAAATATGGGGTGCGTTGCTCTATGGCGGCCGGGTGGTGGTGGTACCGGACGCGGTGGTCCGTTCGCCGGAAGACTTCCACACCCTGCTGGTGTCCGAACGGGTAGAGGTTCTAAGCCAAACCCCGTCGGCGTTCTACGCACTGCAGAGCGTCGACTCGCCCGCAGCTTCCGACCTGTCGCTCAAAGCCGTCGTGTTCGGTGGCGAAGCGCTTGAACCGCAACGACTTCGGACCTGGCTGCAGAATCACCCGGGATCACCACGGATGATCAACATGTACGGCATCACCGAAACCACCGTGCACGCGTCGTTCCGAGAGATCGCCTCGGCCGACACCGACAGCGCGGTCAGCCCGATCGGCCGGCCGCTGGCCAATCTGGGCTTCTTCGTGCTGGACAGTTGGTTGCAGCCCGCCCCCGCCGGTGTGGTCGGCGAACTGTACGTGGCCGGCTCGGGGCTGGCCTACGGCTACGTCGGCCGGGCCGGCTTGGCGGCAACCCGGTTCGTGGCATGCCCGTTCGGGGAGCCGGGCGCCCGCATGTATCGCACCGGCGACCTGGTGCGGTGGACGGCAGACGGTGAACTCGAATACGTGGGCCGCGCAGATGAGCAGGTCAAGATCCGCGGCTACCGCATCGAACTCGGCGAAATCCAGTCCGCCCTAGGCGATGTGGAGGGGGTTGAGCAAGCGGTCGTGATAGCCCGCGAGGACCGCCCCGGCGATAAGCGGCTGGTCGGCTACATCACCGGGACCGCGGACCCGGCTGCGGTGCGTGCGGCCGTGGCTGAGCGCCTTCCGGCCTACATGGTTCCGTCCGCGGTCGTCACTATCGGCGCGCTGCCGCTGACGGTCAACGGAAAGCTCGACACGCGGGCACTCCCGGCACCCGAATATCAGGACGTCGACTCCTACCGTGCCCCCGGCGACGCCGTCGAAGAGATCCTGGCGGGAATCTATGCCCAGGTTCTGGGGCTGGAGCGCGTCGGCGTGGACGAGTCATTCTTCGAGCTGGGCGGGGACAGCATCCTCTCGATGCAGGTGGTGGCCCGGGCCCGGGCAGCCGGTGTGTTGTGCCGTCCGCGTGACGTTTTCGTCGAGCAGACGGTGGCCCGGTTGGCTCAAGTGGCCAAGGTGATCGACGCCGACACCGACCTGGCCACCGACGGGGTCGGTCCGGTGATCGCGACGCCGATCATCCGCTGGCTGGAAAGTCTGGAAGCCGCGGGCAGCCCCGTCGCTCACTTCAACCAGACAGTGGTTGTCCAGGCACCCGTGGGGACGACCGAGGCCGATGTGCTCGAGATGCTGCAGTTTCTGCTGGACCGGCATGCAATGCTGCGACTGCGGGTCGACCGTGACGACGATGGCCGCTGGTCCCTGGAGGTGCCCGAGGCCGGTTCTGTGGACGCACGTTCGCGCCTGCACACCGTCGACGTACTGACTGACGACGCCGTGCTTCATGCCGGAACGCAGTTGAACCCGTCCGACGGCGTCATGCTGAGCGCGGTGTGGGTGACCTCGACGAACCGGTTGGTGGCGATCATCCACCATCTGGCGATCGATGGGGTGTCGTGGCGAATTCTGTTGGAGGACCTCAACTTCGCCTGGGCTCAGCATCGCGCCGGCGAGCCGGTCCTACTGCCCGAGCCGGGTACGTCCTTCGCTCGGTGGGCGTCATTGCTCTCTGAGCACGCACGCCGCACTGATGTCGTGGCGGAGACCGATGGGTGGCGAAAGATCGCCGCGACCCCGGCCGCATTGCCTGAGGTGGACCCCTTCGTGGACACGCTGGTGACCGCCGGAAACCTCGCGGCAGTTCTTGACATCGAGACCACCCAGACTCTGCTCGGGGAGGTGCCTGCGGCGTTCCATGCCGGTGTGCACGAGATCATGTTGATCGCTTTCGCTTTGGCCGCAACGGAATTCCTGGGAACGGGTGGGGCGCCGATCTCGATTGACGTCGAGGGGCACGGGCGCGACGAGGAATTGGCCGCCGACGTGGACCTGTCGCGAACAGTCGGCTGGTTCACGGCGAAATACCCGGTGGCGCTGGAAGTCGGTGGTCTGACCTGGGCTCAGGTGGCCGCCGGCGACGCACGGCTCGGCGCGGTGGTCAAAGCGGCCAAGGAGCAGCTTCGCGCAATGCCCGAAGGGCTGAACTACGGGGTCTTGCGTTACCTCAACCCCGAGGTCGATCTGCAATCACCCGATCCGGTGATCGGGTTCAACTACCTGGGCCGCCAGGGCGCGACGACCGCAGAAACATCCGGGGACGCCTGGCAAATCTGCTGGGACGGCCTCGCGAACATCAGTCCGAGCGTGAAGCCGCCGATCCCGCTGATGCACACCCTGGAGCTCAATGCCGGCACAGTGGACACCGACGCGGGTCCGATCCTCACCGCCCAGTGGATGTGGGCGCCGTCGGCACTCAAGCAAACACAGGTCAATCGGCTGAGCCAGTTGTGGTTCGAGGCGTTGACCGGTATCTGCGCGCACGTGCAGAGCGGCGGAGGCGGGTTGACTCCGTCGGATATCGCGGCCAGTCTCACCCAAGAACAGATCGACGAGCTTCAGCGGCAGTATGCGGATAGCTGATGCTCTACCGCTGACTCCGCTGCAGCAGGGGTTGTTCTTCCACGCCAGCGCGGCTCAGAGTGGCGACGATGTCTACGCCGTGCAGCTGTACGTCGGATTGAGCGGTCCGCTGGACCCGGAGCGGTTGCACGACGCCGTGCAGGCGGTGGTGGCACGGCATCCCAATTTGGCCGCCCGGTTCTCGCAGAAATTCGCCGAGCCGGTGCAGGTCATTCCGGCTGATCCGGTGGTGCCCTGGCAGTACTTGGAACTCGATACCGAAGACCGGCTCGCGGACCTATATGCCGCTGAACGAGTCGCGGTGTGCGAGTTGGCAAATCAGCCGGCGTTTCGGGCGGCACTGGTTCGGACCGCGGCCGACCGGTATCAATTCGTGCTCACCAATCATCACATCGTGCTCGACGGGTGGTCGCTGCCGATCCTGTTGGGCGAGGTGTTCGCCATCTATTACGGGCAGCGACTGCCCCCGGCGCCCCCGTACCGCCGGTTCGTCAGCTGGTTGACGGGCCGTGACCTCGACGCGGCTCGCGCGGCGTGGCGCGGGGTGCTCGCCGATGTCGAGACCCCGACCCTGGTAGGCGCAGCGGGGCGCGAACCCGGCGGACGCGCCATCGCTTCGTTCCAGCTGTCCGAGGACACAACCGGGGCGCTGGGTGATCTGGCGCGCTCGTGTCACACGACGGTGAGCACCGTGTTGCAGGGCGCCTACGCTCAGGTGCTGATGTCGCTGAGCGGTCAGCGCGATGTCGTCTTCGGTACGACGGTATCCGGGCGACCGGACGAGGTGTTCGGCGCGGACGCGATGGTGGGCCTACTTATCAATACCGTGCCGGTTCGGGCGGGCATCGAAGCGACGACCACAACCGCTGATCTATTGGGGCAGTTGCAAAGTGATCATGCCCAGACGCTGGACCATCAACACCTGGCGTTGAGCGAGATTCACCGTCTCACCGGGCTGGATCAGCTGTTCGACACCTTCTTCGTCTACGAGAATTATCCGATCGACGCGGCCACGCTTTCCGGCAGCGACGGGTTGTCCGTGACGACGTTCGCGCACCACGAGACCAACCACTATCCGCTGTCGGTTCAGGCCATACCGGGGGACGAGCTGACCCTGCGCGTCGAGTACGACACCGACGTGTTCGACACGGCGGGTATCGACGCTCTTGTCGAGCGACTCACACGGGTTGTGGCGGCGATGATTGCCGATCCCGACCGGGCGTTGTCGACACTGGACCTGCTGACCGACGACGAACACGCCAGATTGGATTGCTGGAGTAATCAGGCCGTGCTGGCCCAGCCGCCGACCCCTTCACCCTCGATCCCCGAGTTGTTCGCGGCGCAGGTCGCGCGTACCCCGGGGGCGCCGGCGCTCAGCTTCGATGGCCGCACGATGACCTACCGCGAGCTCGACGATGCCGCCACTAGTTTCGCGCATGTGCTGGCGGACAAGGGCGTTGGTCCGGGTCAGCGAGTCGTACTGTACCTGCCGAGGTCTGCTGACGCGATCGTGTCGATTCTGGCGGTACTCAAGACCGGGGCAGCGTATGTGCCGATCGATCCGGCGGCGCCGTCTGCCCGCATGGACTTGGTGGTGGCTGACGCCGAGGCGGCCGCGGCGATCACCAACTCTGCGTTGGCCGAGCGGCTGGCGGGACACAACGTACGGCTGATCGAGGTGAACGACCCGGCCCTCGATCATCAGCCCGGCACGGACCTCGTCAGACCGACACCGGACGACATCGCTTACCTGATCTACACCTCGGGGACCACCGGGGTCCCCAAGGGCGTGGCCATCACCCATCGCAACGTCGCGCAACTGATGGACTCGCTGCACGCGGCGCCCCTACCACCGACACGGGTGTGGTCGCAGTGCCGCTCCTATGGATTCGACGTCTCGGTCCAGGAGATCTTCGGCGCGCTGCTGGGCGGTGGCCAGCTGGTGGTGGTGCCGGAGTCGGTGGCCCGCGCGCCGGAAGACCTTCAGAGTCTGCTGATTTCGCAAGGCGTAAATGTATTCAGTACCACTCCGTCCGAAGTGGGGATGTTGTCGCCCGCGACACTCGAGTCGGTGGCACTGATCATCGGCGCCGAACCCTGCCAGACCGAGCTGAGGGATCAGTGGGCGCCCGGACGGGTGATGATCAATGCCTACGGCCCCACCGAGACAACGGTCGACGTCGCGTTGAGCGCACCGTTGACCGCCGGCTCCGGAGCGGTGCCTATCGGGCCACCCATCGCGGGGGCGGCACTGTTCGTGCTCGACGGCTGGCTGCGGCCGGTGCCGCCCGGCTCGATCGGCGAGTTGTACGTCGCAGGCCGCGGTGTCGGTGTCGGCTATTCGGGCCGCGCGGGGTTGACGGCGTCCCGCTTTGTGGCCTGCCCGTTCGGCGGAGCAGGAACACGCATGTACCGCACCGGCGATCTGGCGTGGTGGGGTCCGGACGGCCAGCTGCGCTACGTCGGGCGCGCCGACGACCAGGTGAAGATCCGCGGCTTCCGCATCGAGCTCGGCGAGGTCCGCTCGGTGCTGGCCGGCCTGGACGGCGTCGAGCAAGCGGTGGTGATCGCACGCGAAGACCGTCCCGGCGAGAAGCGGCTGGTGGGTTACATCGTCGGGACAGCCGAGCCTGCGGCACTTCGCGCGGCGCTGGCCGAGCGCCTGCCCGAATACATGGTCCCCGCCGCGATCATGGTGATCGATGTCCTTCCGCTGACCGTCAACGGAAAACTCGACCGAAAAGCGTTGCCGGCTCCGGAATTCCAAGACGTCAGCCATTATCGCGCACCGACGACGGCCGTCGAGGAAGTTCTGGCCGGCATCTATGTTCAGGTGCTGGGCGTTCAGCGCGTCGGCGTGGACGACTCGTTCTTCAACCTGGGTGGGGATTCGCTGTCGGCGATGCGCCTGATCGCGGCCGTGAATGCCGGTGTGAACACGCGACTCTCGGTGCGAGCCCTCTTCGACGCCCCGACCGTCGCGCAATTGGCCGCCGTGATCGCACGAGATGAGGCCGCACCGACACCGGCGGCAGCGAAGCCCGCGCCGACTCCCGTCGTCGCCAAGAGCAGCGCACCGACCGGCGGCGGAAGTCTCCGGATAGCCGACGTTCTGCCCCTGACTCCATTGCAGCAGGGGCTGCTGTTCCACGCCAGTGCGGCACTGGGCGGCGACGATGTCTATGCGGTGCAGCTGTACGTCAGTTTGCGAGGACCGCTGGACGATGAGCGCCTGCAGAATGCGGTGCAGAAAGTCGTGGTGCGCCATCCGAACGTGGCCGCGCGGTTCTCGCAGAAGTTCGCCGAACCCGTACAGGTCATACCGGCCGACCCGGCGGTGCCGTGGCAGTACTTCGACCTGGAAGCCTCCGGTGGAGACGTCGAGGAGCAGATCACGCAGATCTGCGCGGCGGAACGTGTCGCAGTGTGCGAATTGGGCAATCAGCCGGCGTTCCGTGCGACGCTGATTCGGACGGCGGCTGATCAACACCGGCTCGTGTTGACCAATCACCACATCGTCCTGGACGGTTGGTCGCTTCCCATTCTGCTCGGTGAGGTGTTCGCCAGCTATTACGGGCAGCGGTTACCCCCGCCCGCGCCGTATCGGCGGTTCGTCAGCTGGCTGGCCGGCCGTGACCTCGACGCCGCGCGCGCGGCGTGGGGTGAGGTGCTGGCGGGGTTCGACACCCCGACATTGGTGGGTAACGCCGGCCGGGCAAGCGTCGGGCACCGCGATGTGGTGGGATCCGTGGTCCCGTGGCATACCACGAAAGCTCTTGCCGAACTTGCACGCTCACGTCACACGACGGTGAGCACGGTGTTGCAGAGCGCCTTCGCGCGGGTGTTGATGTCGCTCACGGGACAGCGCGATGTCGCATTCGGCACGACCGTGTCGGGCCGTCCCGATGAGGTTTTGGGGGCAGACTCGATGGTGGGTCTGCTGATCAATACGGTGCCTGTGCGGGCCACGATCACAGCGTCGACAACCACTACCGAACTGCTACACCAGCTGCAGAACTCGCATGCGCAGACGCTGGACCACGAGCACTTGGCGCTCAGCGAGATACACCGGGCGACCGGTCACGACCACCTGTTCGACACATTTTTCGTGTACGAGAACTACCCTATCGACGCCGCCAAGCTCAGCGGCGCAGACGGGCTGTCCGTCGAGAACTTCGCGCACCGCGAATACAACCACTACCCGCTCGCGATGCAAGCGATCCCCGGTGACGACCTGCGCCTGCGAGTCGAGTACGACACCGACCTTTTCGACTCGGCTGCGATTACGACACTGATTGAGCGGCTCAAGCGGGTGTTGGCTGCCATGGTCGCCGATCCGGACCGCCCGCTGTCGTCGATCGACGTACTCGACGACGCCGAGCACGCCCGAGTGGAGCAGTGGAGCAACCGGGCCGCTCTGGCGGCGCCGGTGCCGACCGGGTCGATTCCCGCGTTGTTCGCCGCACAGGTGGCGCGCGCTCCGGAGACGGTGGCGCTGACGTTCGGCGAGCAGTCACTCACCTACCGAGAGCTGGACGAAGCCACCAACCGCTTCGCGCATCTGTTGGCTGATAGGGGGATTGGGCCGGGGCGGCGGGTGGCACTGCTGGTGCCTCGCTCTGCGGAGGCGATCGTGTCGATCTTGGCGGTGCTCAAGACCGGCGCAGCGTACGTTCCGATCGATCCGGCGGCGCCGTCGGCGCGCATGCAGCTGGTGCTCGGCGACGCCGAGCCGGTCGCGGCCATCACCACCCCGCAGCTCGCCGAGCGCCTCGACGGACTACCGATCATCGACGTGTACGACCCCGCTGTCGCGAGCTACCCCAGCACCCCGCTACCAGGCCCTGCACCAGAGGACATCGCGTACCTGATCTACACCTCGGGCACCACCGGAATCCCCAAGGGCGTGGCGATCACCCATCAGAACGTCACCCAGCTGCTGGCGGCGATGGACACCAAGGTCGCAATGGCCGAGCAGGTCTGGTCGCTCTGGCACTCACTGGCCTTCGACGTCTCGGTGTGCGAGATGTGGGGTGCGCTGCTGTATGGCGGACGGCTGGTGGTGGTGCCTGAATCGGTAGCTCGCGCACCGGAGGAATTTCATGCGCTGCTGGCCGCGGAGCAGGTCAGCATGCTGTCCCAGACGCCGTCCGCGTTCTATGCTTTGCAGACCGCCGATGCGCTGCGGCCCGAGCTCGGACGTGAGCTCAATCTGCACGCGGTCATCTTCGCCGGCGAAGCCCTTGAGCCGCAACGTCTCCGACCATGGCTGGCAAACCACCCGGACTCCCCGCGCCTGCTCAACCTGTACGGCACAACCGAGACCGCCGTGCACGCATCATTCCGCGAGATCGTGCACGCGGATGTCGCGGGCGATTCCGACGTGAGCCCCGTCGGGGGGCCGTTGGACGATCTGGCGTTCTTCGTGCTGGACCAGTGGTTGAAACCGGTTCCGGACGGTGTGATCGGTGACCTCTACGTGGCAGGACCGCAGGCCGGCCTTGGCTATTGGCGTCGCCCGGGGTTGTCATCGTCGCGCTTCGTCGCAAGCCCGTTCGGGCCGCCGGGACAGCGGATGTATCGCACCGGCGATCTGGTGTGGTGGGGTGCCGACGGCGAGCTGCGGTACGTGGGCCGCGCCGACGAGCAGGTGAAGATCCGCGGTTATCGCATCGAACTCGGCGAAGTCCGGGCCGCACTCGCCGCGCTGGACGGGGTCGAGCACGCGGTGGTGATCGCACGCGAGGACAGGCCCGGCGAGAAGCGGCTGGTCGGCTACATCACGGGAGTGGCGGATCCGGCCGCCGTCCGCGCGGCGTTGGCCGAGCGAATCCCGGAATACATGGTTCCGGCCGCGATCATGGTGATCGAGGCGCTGCCGCTGACCGTCAACGGCAAACTCGACCGACGCGCCCTGCCCGCACCGGAATTCGTCGACACCGATTCCTACCGCGCCGCGACGACCGCGGTCGAGGAGATCCTGGTCGGAATCTACGCCAATGTGCTTGGCGTGCAACGAGTCGGCGTGGACGATTCATTCTTCGATCTCGGCGGCGACTCGCTGTCGGCGATGCGCCTCATCGCCGCGGTCAACACCGGGATGAATACCAGGCTGTCCGTGCGGACGTTGTTCGAGGCTCCGTCGGTCGCGCAACTGGCGCTGCGCATCGGCGGGGAAGACGACCGGTTGTCTCCGCTCGTCCCCATGGAGCGCCCTGCGGCGATCCCACTGTCGTTCTCGCAGAACCGATTGTGGTTCCTCGATCAACTCCAGGGGCCCTCGCCGACGTACAACATGGCCGTCGGACTGCGCATGCAAGGCCACCTCAACGTCGAGGCGCTGGGTGCTGCCCTTGCCGACGTGGTCGGCCGCCACGAGAGCCTGCGCACGATATTCACCGCACCCGACGGCGTACCCCGTCAGGTGGTGGTGCCCGCCGAGCAGGCCGACTTCGGCTGGGCCGTCATCGATGCGACCGACTGGACGCCGGCGCAACTCGATGAGGCCGTGGGCGCGGTCGCGCTACACGCGTTTGATCTTGCCCTCGAGATCCCCATGCAGGCACGGCTGTTCCGGGTCAGTGACAACGAGCACGTCGTAGTCGCCGTGGCGCACCACATCGCCGCTGACGGTTTGTCGATGGGCCCGATGGTGCGTGATCTGGGCGTGGCCTATGTCTGTCGGAGCGCGGGTCTGAATCCGATGTGGACCGAACTGCCGGTTCAGTACGTCGATTACACGCTCTGGCAGCGCGCACAGTTCGGTGACCTGGACGACAGCAACAGCCTGATCAACGCCCAGCTGGCGTACTGGCAAGACGCGTTGGCCGGCATGCCCGAACGGCTGCAGCTGCCCACCGACCGGCCATACCCGCCGGTGGCCGATCAACGGGGCGCCACCACGTCGTGGCGCTGGTCCGTCGACCTGCAGGAGCGGATCACGCGGGTAGCCCGCGAATACAATGCGACGCCCTTCATGGTGGTGCAAGCCGCACTGGCGCTGCTGCTGGGCAAGCTCAGCACGAGTTCCGATGTCGCAGTGGGCTTCCCGATCGGTGGACGGCGCGATCCGGCTCTTGACGACCTGGTCGGGTTCTTCGTCAACACCTTGGTGTTGCGGGTCGACGTCGGCGGTGACCCCACCGTTGCGGAGCTACTTGATCAGGTGCGGGCTCGCAGCCTGGCCGCCTACGAGCACCAGGACGTGCCCTTCGAAGCGGTCGTCGAGCGGATCAATCCCACCCGCTCGCTCAACCACCACCCGTTGGTCCAGGTGATGCTGACCTGGCGGAGTATGCCAGGTGAAACCAGCGACGACATCGCACTCGCCTTGGGGGACCTACAGGTCACCCAGCTTCCACTCGACACTCACACCGCCCGCGTGGATCTCGCGTTCTCGCTGAGTGAACGGTTGACCCACGGTGGTGAACCCACCGGTATTGAGGGCATGGTCGAATTCCGCACCGACGTCTTCGACGCCGCCACCATCGAGACGTTGGTCGCGCGGTTGCAACGCGTACTGGTTGCCATGACCGCCGAGCCGACCCGGCGGGTGTCCACGATCGATGTACTCGACCCCGCCGAACATGCCCGCCTCGACACGATCGGCAACCGCGCAGTGCTGACCCGGCCGGCGCAGACCGGGGTCTCGGTTCCCGAACTGTTCGCCGAACAGGTTCGTCGCATTCCGACAGCCGTCGCACTGACATCCGGCGATGTGTCCATGACCTACCGAGAGCTGGACGAGGCGGCAAATCGGTACGCACACCTGCTGTCCGATAAGGGAGTCGGCGCCGGCGACTGCTTGGCGTTGTTCATGGACCGCTCGGCCGAGGCCGTCGTCGTGATGCTGGCCGCGCTGAAGATCGGCGCGTCGTACCTCGCCGTCGATCCCGCGCTGCCTGAAGCGCGTATCGAATTCATGCTCGGCGATGCTGCGCCCGTCCTCGTGATGACCACCGCTGAGCTCCGGCCCCGGCTGCACGGGCACGATGTCACGGTCATCGACATCGACGATCCAGGTGTCGAGGGCCAGTCCAGTGCAGCCCTGCCTGCGCCGGATCCGGACAACATCGCGTATCTCATCTACACCTCGGGCACGACGGGAACGCCCAAAGGTGTTGCGCTGAGCCACCGCAACCTGGCTCACCTGGCGGCGTCGGCCCATCCCGCACTTCCGGCCGACCAGGTGTGGACGCAGTGCCACTCGTACGCCTTCGACTTCTCGGTATGGGAGATCTGGGCCGCCCTACTCGGTGGCGGGCGGCTACTAGTGGTACCCGACGCGGTGGTCCGTTCGCCAGACGACTTCCACGCGCTGCTGGTCCGCGAACGCGTCAACGTTCTCACCCAGACCCCGTCGGCGGTGGCCGCGCTGCGCCCGCAAGGGCTGGAGTCGGTGGCGCTGCTGCTCGGCGGTGAAGCTTGTCCGCCGGAAGTGGTGGAACAGTGGGCACCCGGCCGAGTGGTGATCAATGCCTACGGCCCAACCGAAGTCACCGTGTACGCGTCGATGAGTGCGCCCTTGGTCGTCGGCGCTGAAGTGCCGATCGGTGCTCCGCCGCCGACCGTCGCCCTGTTCGTCCTCGACGAGCGCTTGCAGCCGGTGCCGCAGGGCGTGGTCGGCGAACTGTACGTGGCGGGACGCGGCGTCGGTGTTGGGTACATCGGACGCACGGATCTGACGGCGTCCCGGTTCGTGGCCTGCCCGTTCGGCGAGCACGGAACACGCATGTACCGCACCGGGGACCTGGTGCGGTGGCGCGCCGACGGGCAACTGCAATACCTCGGCCGCGCCGACGAACAGGTCAAGATCCGCGGCTACCGGATCGAGCCCGGCGAGATCCAGGCCGTCCTGGCCGGACTCGACGGGGTCGAGCAGGCGGTGGTGATCGCCCGCGAGGACCGTCCGGGTGACCCGCGTCTGGTGGGCTACTTCACCGGGACGGCCGATCCGGTGAAGATCCGTGTCGCTCTCGCCGAGCGGCTCCCGGCGTACATGGTGCCCGCCGCGGTCATCGAACTTGCCACGTTGCCGCTGACCGTCAGCGGCAAGCTCGACCGCCGCGCCCTCCCGGCACCGGACTATCAGGACGCGGAAAGCTACCGCGCGCCAAGCACTCCCACCGAGGAGATCTTGGCGGGGATCTTCGCCCAGGTGCTGGGTACCGAGCGCGTCGGCGTGGACGACTCGTTCTTCGACCTGGGTGGGGATTCGTTGTCGGCAATGCGTCTGGTCGCCGCGGTCAACAACAGCCTGGGCTGCGGTCTCGCGGTGCGGGTGCTCTTCGAGACGCCCACCGTGGCGCAGCTGGCGCCCCGGCTGTCCGGGGCCGAGAGTTCCGCGGAGCCACTGGTCGCCGGTCCCCGGCCCGAGATCGTGCCGCTGTCCTTCGCGCAGAACCGATTGTGGATCGTCGACCAACTGCAAGGGCCGTCACCGATCTACAACCTGCCGGTCGCGTTGCGGCTGCGCGGTGAGCTGGACGTGGACGCCCTCGGGGCGGCGCTCGCCGATGTGGTGGACCGTCAGGAGAGCCTGCGGACGCGCTTCCCCGAGGTGGCCGGAGTACCCGAACAGCTCATCGTTCCCACCGAGATGGCGGACTTCGGCTGGACCGTCATCGACGCGACCGGCTGGTCGGACAGCGAACTGGCTGACGCCATCGACACCGTGACGAGCTACGCATTCGACTTGTCGCGGGAAATCCCCATGCAGGCCAGGGTTTTCCGGGTCGCCGGTGACGAGCATGTGCTGGTGGCGGTGGTGCACCACATCGCGGCCGACGGGTGGTCCATCGCTCCGCTGGTGCGCGATCTGGGTGTTGCGTATACGAGCCGGTCGGCCGGTGACGCTCCAGGCTGGGCCGACCTCGCGGTGCAATACGTCGACTACACGCTGTGGCAACGAGCGAGGCTCGGCGATCTGGCCGATCCCGACAGCCGTATCTCCGCTGAACTGAGCTACTGGGAAGACGCACTGGCCGGCATGCCCGAGCAGTTGCAGCTACCGACCGACCGGCCATACCCGATGGTCGCCGACTACCTCGGTGCGCGGCTCGACATCGACTGGCATGCCGAGCTGCAGCAAGCGGTCGCACGGGTGGCCCGCGAGCACAATGCAACCAGCTTCATGGTGATCCAGACCGCGTTGGCGGTGCTGCTGTCGAACCTGTCCGCCAACAACGATGTGGCGGTGGGCTTCCCGATAGCCGGGCGTGGCGACACCGCGCTGGACGAACTGGTCGGATTCTTCGTCAACACCTTGGTGCTGCGGGTCGACCTGAGCGGAAACCCGACTTTCGCCGATCTGCTGGCGCAGGTGCGTCGACGAAGCCTGTCCGCCTACGAGCATCAGGATGTTCCGTTCGAGGTACTGGTCGAGCGGCTCAAGCCGACCCGCAGCATGGCCCACCACCCGCTGGTGCAGGTCGTGTTGGCCTGGCAGAACTTCGGTTGGCAGGCAGGCGATGCCGCCGGTTTGTCGTTGGGTGATCTGCACGTCGAACCGCTGGCGGTGGACACCAAGACCGCCCGGATGGACCTCACCTTCAATCTGGCCGAACGCTGGAACTCAGCGGGTGAGCCGGCCGGGATCGGTGGTGGTATCGAATTCCGCACCGACGTGTTCGACGCCGCCAGCATCGAGAAGATGGTCGAGCGGCTACAGCGCGTGCTGGAAGCGATGACTTCCGAGCCGAATCAACACATGTCGGCACTGGACGTTCTGGACAGCGCCGAGCACGCCCGGCTAGATCGGGTCGGCAATCGAGGTGTGCTCACTCGGGCGGCGACAACTGCCGAGTCGATCGCCTCGGTGTTCGCCGCGCAGGCGGCGCGCACGCCCGAGGCGATGGCGGTCACCTTCGAGGGCCGTTCGATGTCGTATCGCGAGCTCGATGAGGTGACCGACCGCGCGGCCCGGGTGCTTATCGGGCGTGGGGCCGGGCCCGGACAGCGGGTCGCGCTGCTTCTGCCGCGCTCGGCCGAGGCGATCATGGCCATGGTGGCCGTCGTCAAGACCGGCGCCACCTATGTTCCGATCGACCCGGCGGTGCCCGAGTCGCGACGACAGTTCGTGCTGGGTGACGCCAACCCGGTCGCCGCGATCACCACCGCGGCTTTGACGGAACTGCTTGACGGGCAGTCCCTCTCGGTCATCGATGTCGACGATCTGAACGACCCCGCCGCCGATACCAGCGCGGCACTGCCCGGGCCGCAGCCGGACGACGTCGCGTACATCATCTACACCTCGGGCACGACGGGCACACCCAAAGGCGTGGCGATCCCGCATCGCAACGTGATTCGGCTACTCAAGACCCTCGACGCCGACATGGACATGACGGGGCTCGCCTGGTCGCAGTGCCACTCGCTGGCGTTCGACTTCTCGGTGTGGGAGATCTGGGGCGCGTTGCTGTACGGCGGCCGGGTGGTCGTAGTGCCCGATGCGGTGGTGCGCTCGCCGGAAGACCTGCACGCCCTACTGGTGTCGGAACGCGTCGGGGTGCTGAGCCAAACCCCGACGGCGTTCTATGCATTGCAAACCGCCGACGTCGCGAACCCTGAGCTGGGTGCGCAGCTGGCACTTGAGGCCGTGGTGTTCGGTGGGGAAGCGCTTGAGCCGCAACGGATGCGTCCGTGGCTGGAGAACCACCCCCCGGGTTCGCCGCGCCTGATCAACATGTACGGCATCACGGAGACGACGGTCCACGCCTCGTTCCGGGAGATCGTGGCTGGGGATGTGACCGGCTACGGGGGGAGCACGGCCAGCCCCATCGGTGTGCCGCTGGGCCACCTCGGCTTCTTCGTCCTCGACACGCTGTTGCGGCCGGTCGCGCCCGGCGTGGTCGGTGAGCTGTACGTGGCCGGCGCCGGGGTGGCCGACGGATACATCGGTCGGGCCGCCTTGTCGTCAACCCGCTTTGTGGCCTGTCCATTCGGGGAGCCCGGAGCGCGGATGTATCGCACCGGCGATCTGATGTATTGGGGCGCCGACGGCGAACTGCGCTACATGGGGCGCTCCGACGAACAGGTCAAGATCCGCGGATACCGGATCGAGCTCGGCGAAATCCAGTCCGCCCTCGGCGCGTTGGACGGGGTCGACGACGCGGTGGTGATCGCCCGCGAGGACCGGCCCGGTGACAAACGCTTGGTGGGATATGTGACCGGCGTGGTCGATCCGGTCGCCGCCCGCGCCGCATTGGCAGACAAGCTGCCGTCGTACATGGTCCCCACCGCGGTGGTCGTGATCGATGCGCTGCCGCTGACGGTCAACGGCAAACTCGACACCAAAGCCCTGCCTGCACCGGACTACCAGGACGTCGACTCCTACCGTGCTCCGTCGGACGCCGTGGAGGAGATCCTGGCGGGCGTCTACGCCCAGGTTCTCGGCCTGGAACGGGTCGGCGTCGACGAGTCGTTCTTCGAACTCGGTGGCGACAGCATCCTGTCCATGCAGGTGGTCGCCCGGGCGCGCGCTGCCGGCGTGCTGTGTCGCCCGCGCGACATCTTCGTCGAACAGACCGTGGCCGGGCTGGCCCGGGTCGCCACTCTCACCGACGGTGAGAACGATGTGGTGGATGAAGGCGTCGGCCCGCTGCCGGCGACCCCGATCATGCGGTGGCTCAACGAAGTTCAGGGTCCGGTCGATCAGTTCAATCAGACTGTGTTGATCCAGGCGCCGGTCGGTGTCACCGAGGACGACGTGCTGGTGGTGTTGCAAGCGATCCTCGACCGCCACGCGATGTTGCGGCTGCGCATCGACCACGACGGTGCGGGCGGTTGGGCACCGATCGTGCTCGAGCCGGGAGCGGTGGATGCCGCGACGTGCCTGCAGACGGTCGAGGTGCTCTCGGACGAGGTGGTGACGCAGGCCAGGTCACGGCTCAACCCGGCGGCCGGCCAGATGGTCAGCGCCCTGTGGGCGGTGCCAACGGGGCAATTGCTGATGATCGCGCACCACCTGGTGGTCGACGGTGTGTCGTGGCGGATTCTGCTGGAGGACTTCAACCTCGCGTGGGCCCAGCATCACGGCGGTCAGGAGGTCGTGCTGCCCGCGCCGCGGACCTCGTTCGCACGGTGGTCGTCGGTATTGGCCGAACACGCTTACCGCCCCGAGGTCCTCGATGACCTGCCCCGCTGGCGAGACATCGCGGCAGTCCCCGCGCCGCTGCCAGCGGTTCAACCCGTCATCGACACGTACGCCAATGCCGGCAGTCTGTCGGTGGAGCTCGATCCCGAGACCACCAGGATGCTGCTCGGCGAGGTGCCGGCCGCTTTCCACGCGGGCATCAACGACATTCTGTTGATCGCTTTCGGGTTGGCACTAACCGAATTCCTCGGTACCGCAGGTGCTCCGGTCGTGATCGACGCCGAAGGCCACGGCCGCGAGGAGGAGGTGGCCGGCGATCACGATGCCGTCGACCTGTCCCGCACCGTGGGATGGTTCACCACCAAGTTCCCGGTGGCGCTCGCGGTCGCCGCCGGGGACTGGGAACAGGTGCTCGCCGGCGATCCAAGTCTGGGACCGATCATCAAAGACGCCAAAGAACAACTCCGTGCCCTGCCGGACGGTCTGACCTACGGTCTGCTGCGTTACCTCAACACCGACGTCGATCTGGCGGGTTGCGACCCGACGATCGGCTTCAACTACTTGGGCCGGATGGGTGCCGGTAGCGGTCAGGTGTCCGGTGACATCTGGGAGATTCGTGAGGACGGCTGGAAGGTGACCGGTGCCGCGGCGGCGGTCCCCATGCCGTTGATGCACACCGTCGAACTCAACGCCGGCACAGTGGAAACCGCGGACGGCCCGAGGTTGCGGGCCGGCTGGACATGGGCGCTGTCCGCCCTCGACCACGCCCGGGTCTCCCGGCTGTCCGATTTATGGTTCGACGCACTCGCTGGGATCTGCGCGCATGTGCGCGGCGGCGGAGGGGGCCTGACGCCGTCGGACATCGCGCCCGCACAGCTGACCCAGCCGCAGATCGACGAACTCTGTACGACCCACGACGTCGCGGACATCCTGCCGCTGACGCCGTTGCAAGAGGGATTGTTGTACCACGCCGACATCGCGCACAGTTGCGGCGACGACGTGTACGCCGTGCAGATGGCGGTCACCCTGAGCGGGCGGCTGGATCCGTACCGGCTGCAGGAGGCTGTGCAGGCCGCGGTCGCCCGCCATCCCAACCTGGCGGCGCGATTCTCGCAGCGGTACGGCGAGCCGGTACAGCTCGTCCCGGCCGATACCGAAGTGCCGTGGCAGTACGTCGATCTGAGCCGTGTCACGACCGACCGCGCCGAACGGATCGCCCAGCTATATGCGGCTGAGCGTGCCGCGGTGTGTGATCTCGCCGGGCAGGCGGGCTTCCGCGCGGCGCTGATCCGCATCGCACCCGATCAACATCGGCTGGTCGTCACCAACCACCACATCCTGCTCGATGGCTGGTCGGTGTCGGTGCTGCTGCAGGAGGTGTTCGCCGGCTACTACGGGCAGCGGCTGCCCTCCGCCGTGCCCTACCGCAGGTTCATCACCTGGCTTGCCGATCAGGATCGGGACGCAGCGCGGTCGGCGTGGCGAGAGGCCCTGGCTGGCTTCGACACACCGACCGTGGTCGGGCCTCGGGATCTGACACCGGTGGGGCCGAGAAGTGTCACCTCGCTTCGAGTTTCCCCCAATATCACGTCGGCTCTCACCGAACTTGCTCGCAACCATCACACCACCATCAGCACCGTGTTGCAGGCCGCCTGGACTCAGCTGCTGATCGCGATGACCGGTCGGCGTGACGTCACCTTCGGCGTAGTGGTCGCCGGACGGCCGGCCGACGTGGCCGGCACCGACGCCATGGTGGGCCTGCTGATCAATACGGTTCCGCTGCGCGTGACCGTCTCACCCGAGAGCACCGTCGCGGATCTGCTCGATCAGCTGCAGGACAAACGCGGCCGCACTTTGGACCATGAGCATCTGGGACTCAACGAGATTCACCGGGCAGTCGGCCGGCACGAGCTGTTCGACACCGTGTTCGTGTACGAGAATTATCCGACTGACACATCTCTGTTGTCGGGAGCGGACGGGTTGGCGGTCACCGAGGTCGACAGCCGCGACTACTACCACTACCCGCTCACCGTTCAAGCGGTCCCGGGCGAGGAACTCGACCTTCGGATCCAGTACCGCGCAGATGTGTTCGACGACGCCGACATTCAGCGGCTGATCGACCAACTCGACCAGGCGCTGGTAGCAATGGCCGCCGGCGCTGACCAGCCGCTGCCTGCGTTGGACTCCTGGGGCCGCGCGCAAACCCCTGATGCTCCGACGCCGCGTACCGGCAACGGTCACCGGGCGGCGGCCACCGAGGTGGAACGAATCCTGTGCGACATCTACGGGCACGCGTTGGGTATCAACCCGGTTGGAGTGGATGACTCGTTCTTCGACCGGGGAGGCGACTCCCTGTCGGCGATGCGGGTCGTCGCGGCCATCAACGCGGTGCTCGGCGTCCGGCTGGATGTGACGGTGTTGTTCGACAATCCGACGGTACGCGAACTGAGCGTGCGGGTGGCGCGTTAGCCTTGCGACACGTGGCCTTCCGAGGGGGCGGTGTACCACCGGGTGACGTCGTAGCCAGCCTCGTAGCGTTCGAGCCATTCAGCGGCGAGCGCCGGCATCTTGTGCCGTCCCGGATCGTGGCCCGGAATCTGGCTACGTAGGACTCCCAACGCCGCCACCGCCTGCACACGCAAGGGGATGTGGGGATACATCCGTTGGTTCGGCCCGTTATCGGGAAGGTTGAATCGGCGGAATCTCTTGAGGAATGGAAACCTCTGCACCAGAGCGGCATTGATATCCGGACCGTACATCGAAGTCGCGTCGACCTTGCGCTCCTCAAGTGGGATCAGTCGATTGAAGCTGTCGACGGCTGCGCCGATCACCGCGCCGGTGTGGCCGAACACCGACGGTGAGATGCGCATCCGATACCACCGGTCGGCCACGACCGCGTTGTAGATGATCAGTGCTGAGCTGCGATGCTCGATCTCTTCGACGAAGTGCCATAGGAACAACGAGGCCACGCGATCGTCACCTGGTGCGAACAAAGTATCGGCGTTGTCGAGCATCATCGTGAACGTCGGAGTGAACGTGGCCTCCAGATCGGCGATGTAGGCCAACCGATACTTCACCGACGTGGTGGCCGTCAGCTCGTCGTACACGGCCATCATGTCGTCGAGCACCTTTTGCAGCGCCGGATACGCCTTGATCAGACCTTTGGCGTGCTGACGGTGGGCCATGCTGTGCTGGCCCTCTTGACGGACGAACGCCACCGCCTCCTCGGCGACGTCCGGGTCGGAGATGTCCGGCAGCGCTTCGTGGACGGTCGCGCTGATCATCTTCTCGATCGCGAGAAACAGGAACGACAACATGTTGGCTGCGCAGGAGAACGCCGGATCGGAGGGATTCCAGTTGAACGGAACGGGGCGTTCGGCGAAGGCGAATCGCATCTTTCGCACGATGAGATCGGTCATGTCATCACCACATGTAGGGAATCAGGCGGGAACGGACCTTCTGGGTGTACGCGCGATAGCCGTCCAGCTCGTCGCCGAGGAGCTTCTCCTCGTCGTGGATGCGGGTGGCGAGTACGGCAATGCCCGGCATAACGAACGCGAGCGCCCAGAGCGAGCCGATGGCCAGCGGCAGACCGACGAGGATCAGGACGTTGCCGGTGTACATGGGGTGCCGCACCAATCCGTAGAGGCCGGTGCTGACCACTTGCTGGCCTGTCTCCACCTGAACGGTTGTGGAGGCATACGTGTTCTGGATGGCGACCAGTACCGTCACGACCAGGCCCGCCCCGGCCAGTGCGCTACCGATCACGCAGAGCGCGGCAGGAACCGTAGACCAGCCGAAGCGGTGGTCCAGGCCGCCAACTATGCAGATCGCCACCAACGAGCCGTAGAGGCCGAGCATCACGACCTTTTGAACGGTCCGGCCTTCGGCGACCGGACCGCTCTTCATCCGGCGTTGCAGAACAACAGGATTCGTTACCTGCAGATAGATGCTGGGCAGCCAGGCGGTCACCGCGAAAACCGCCAGAAACACCCAGGCCTGCCAGTAGTCGAACGTGCCAGCCGACGCGAAGAACAACAGTCCGATCGTGACGAGCTGGCCAAGGCCGAGTGCGGCCACTCTGAGAACGGCGTTCACTATCCTCCCAAGAATCCTGTCCTGTATCGCCTACCGCTACGCCGATGCGTCACTATTGGACGGTGCCAGCCTCTCGCACAGCAGTTCCGCCAGTCCGCGAATGGTGCCGACGGCAAGATCATTCGGCGTCAAGCGCACGCCTGTCTCAGTCTCGATGCGGGTTCGCAGTTCGAGAGCGCCCAGCGAGTCGACCCCGTACTCCGACAAGGGCCGGTCCGGATCGATGCTGCGCCGCAGGATCAGGCTCACCTGATCGGAGATCAGATGCCGCAATCGGGCGGGCCACTGGTCACGTGGCAACTCACTGAGCTCGGCCCGCAACCTGCTTGTGTCGGTAGGGTCTTGCCCCAACATCTTGAAAGCCTCCGCGAACGGGGTGCGCTGGGCGAAGGCGGTCAGCCAGGTGTTGTCGACCGTCGGCGCGTAGGCGGTGTAAGGACGGTCGTAACGCAGCAGCATGTCAAGCGCATACGCCCCTTCATCGGGGGCGACGGCGCCTGCGGTGTCGGCGAGCTTCGTGCCACGGCCGATCTGACTCCAGGCGCCCCAGGCGATGGAGGTGGCGGGCAGTCCCTGAGACCGTCGCCACCGAGTGAAGGCGTCGAGCCAACTATTGGCGGCGGCGTAGGCCCCCTGCCCGGGTGAGCCCACCAGCGCGGCGGCCGAGGAGAACGAGCAGAACCAATCCAACGGTTCCTCGGCGGTGGCGGCGTGCAGATTCCAGGCACCGTAAGCCTTTGGCGCCCAGTCACGTTCGATGAGAGCGTCGGTGATGTTTGCCAGGGTGGCGTCGTCGATCACCGCGGCCGCGTGCAGCACACCGCGCACCGGCAAGCCAGTGGCGGTCGCGGCCTCCACCATCCCCTCGGCGGCGGCAGGGTCGGCGATGTCGCCGCAATGCGCGACCACGTCGGCGCCCATCGCCCGGATCAGTTCGATGGTTTCCAGCGCTTTGAGCGTCGGCTGCGAGCGGGAGGTCAGCACGATGCGCCCGCAGCCGGCGATGGCCATTTTCTCGGCCAGGAACAGTCCCAGCCCCCCAAGGCCCCCGGTGATCAGGTAGGCGCCGTCGGTTCGAAATGGCTTCGCCTGCTGCGGTGGCACGACAGCGCGACTGGTTCCCGTCTGAGGGATGTCGAGCAGTAGCTTGCCGGTGTGCTGCGCCGCGGCCATCACCCGGATCGCAGTGGCGGCGTCGGCCAGTGGGTACGCCGTGTACTGCGCGGGCGGCAGATCGCCCTCTGCGACAAGCCGATTCACGGTTCGCAGCAACTCGCCCACCCGTTGGGGGTGGCTGAGCGACATCAGTGCGAGATCGACGTAGTAGAACGTGAGATTCCGGCGGAATGGGAACAGTCCCAGCCGGGTGTTGCCGTAGACGTCACGCTTACCGATCTCGACGAAACGTCCGCCGACCGCAAGCAGTTCCAGCCCGGCCCGCTGCGCGGCGCCGGTCAGCGAGTTGAGCACGATGTCCACGCCATAGCCGTCCGTGTCCCGGCGGATTTGCTCGGCGAAGTCGGTGCTGCGGGAATCATAGACATGCTTGATTCCCATGTCGCGCAACATCTGTCGTCGTTCTTCGCTGCCCGCGGTTGCGAAGATCTCGGCGCCCACGGCGCGCGCGACGCCGATGGCCGCCTGGCCGACTCCGCCGGTCGCGGAGTGGATCAGCACCCGATCGGCGGCGGTGATACGGGCCTGCTCGTGCAATCCGTACCAGGCGGTGGCCGTCGCGGTGGCCACCGCGACGGCCTGGTGATCGCTCAATCCGAGGGGCAGCGGCGCTGCCAGCCGGGCATCGCAGGTCACGAACGTCCCCCAACAGCCGTTTGCGGAGAACCCGCCGACCCGGTCGCCGACCCGATGGTCGACGACGTCGGGACCCACCGCGGTGACCACCCCGGCGAAATCCATGCCCAGTTCCGGCAATGCGCCCTCGATCGCGGGGAACAACCCCATCGCGACCAGGACGTCGGCGAAATTGATGCTGGACACCCCGACCGCGACCTCGATCTGCCCCGGTCCGGGCGCGACCCGCTCACAGGCGACCAGTTCCAGGGTCTCCAGATCCCCGGGTGTTCGGATCTGCAGGCGAACGCCGTCGAACTCGTTGTCCGCCACAGTGTTCTGCCGGTCGTCAGGACCCAGTGGGCTGGGCAGCATCCGGGCCACGTACCACTGTCCGTCTCGCCAGGCGGTCTCGTCCTCGTCGGATCCGCTGAACAGATGCCGGGTCAGCTGCTCGGCATCGACGGCGTCATCGACGTCGATGTGGGTGGTGCGCAGATGCGGGTGCTCGGCGCCGATCACCCGGATCAACCCTCGCAAGCCACCCTGCTCCAGATTGGGAACGTCGCCGCCCAGAACGGTCTGCGCGGAGTGGGTCACCACGAACAGGTGCGGCAATTGAGCCTGCGTCCGCAGCACTTCGCCGACGACGCGAACCAGATGCTCCACATACTCGCGGCCGGCGGACGCAAGTGCAGCATCCTCGGTCGCCGTTTCACCGGGTCCGGTGAGGATCACCATCCCCGTGACGTGCCCGGACCGCAGGTTGTCGGCCAATTGTGCGGCATGGGCTGCATGATCAGCGGACCGGGGCCAGCAGATAGCCGCGTACTGCGCGCCTTCACGCTTCAGGGCGTCGGCCAACGCTGTCGTGAGCACGGTCGGCGTCGCGGTGACGCTGACCAGCAACCAGATTCCCGCGTCGACATGAGGCGGCTCGGGCAGCTGTCGCGGCTGCCACTCGATGGTCAGCAACCGCTCGCTGAGCAACCGATTCTGTTGGACTTCCTCGGATTCGCCTGTGCCGCAGCGTAGCCCCTGCACACTGAGCAACACTGCGCCGTCCTCGTCGAGCACATCGAGGTCGGCCTCGATCTCGGACGAGTCGACGCGCGTGATGCGGGCGTGGCAGTAGCGGGCATTTCGGGTCGGGGCGTACAGCCGGAGCCGCCGCACGCCGAGCGCCAGCCCGAGCGCACCGTCGCCCGCGGCCTGGAGCTGCGGACTGGCCGCGATAGCCTGGAAGCAAGCATCCAAAAGCGCGGGATGCACACCGTAGGCGCTCTGTTGTGAGCGGATCTTGCTGGGTAGCGCGACCTCGGCGACGACGGTGTCTGCTGAGTCCGCGCCGGTGTGAACCGCGCTGAGACCGCTGAAAGCTGGGCCATACTGAACCCCGCGCTGGTCCATGCTCGCGCGCACCTCGGCCCCGTCGGTGCGACGCGGATGACGGGCGAGCAACGCGCCGATGTCGTAGGCGGTGGGGTGCTCGTCCGCGGCCGTCTTGAGGGTTGCGCTGGCCTGGCGCACCTGCGCACCGCCCTCGTCGGATTCGACGATGAACTCGACGACGCCGGGGGAGGACACCGTCGCCGAGGCGCCGATGATGGTCTGCTGATCGAGCAACAGCGCCTGCTCGAAGCGGATGTCGTGGACCTCGGCGGCGTCGCCCAGCACGGTGTGCGCGGCGCTCAACGCCATTTCGCAGTACGCCGCTCCCGGCAGCAGGGGCACGTCGCGGATCGAGTGCTCGGCGAGCCAAGGCTGGGCGGCTGTCCCGACCTCGGCCTGCCATACATGGCGCTCAGGTTCCTCCTGCAGTCGCACGTGGGGGCCGAGCAGCGGGTGTACCGCTACCGAGTAGCCGCTGTGCGTGGAGACCTCCGGATCGTTGCGTTCTAGCCAGAGGCGGCGGTGCGTCCAGGTCGGCAGTGGCGCGTCCACCAGTTGACCCGTCGGATACGGCACGGCGAAATCAATTGCCGCACCGGCACTGTGGAGACCGGCAACCAGATCGCGAAGGCCGTTTGGCTGGGTCTGCTCACGGCGCATGGCGGCGAAGGTGGCAACTGGTGTGTCCAACGTGGCGGCCGCACGCTCGATCGCATGCGTCAGCATCGGGTGCGGCGCCATTTCGGCGAAGACCCGGTACCCGTCCTCCAAGGCGGCTCGCACCGCGGCGGCGAACCGGACCGTATTGCGAAGGTTCTTCACCCAGTACTTGTTGTTGCACACCGACTCCTCGCGGGGGTCGAAACCCGTCGCCGAGTAGAACGGAACGTCCGGTGTCCGTGGCGTGATCTCGGCGAGAGCCTGCGTAAGGTCGTCGAGGATCGGATCGACGAGGGGAGAATGGGCCGCCACGTCGATCAGCGACTGACGCACCATCACGTCGCGTTCTTCCCAGGTTGCCATCAACTCGCGGACCGTCGCCGTTGCTCCGCTGATAACCGTGGACTCGGGTGCGGCGACCACTCCGACGACGACATCCTTGATGCCGCCGAGCGTCAGTTCCGAAAGCACTTGCTTGGCAGGCAGTTCCACCGATGCCATCATCCCGGATCCGGCGAGACCGGCCATCAGCCGCGAGCGCCGGCAGACCACCCGCACGCCGTCCTCGAGCGACAACGCACCGCACACCACCGCTGCGGCGACCTCACCCATCGAATAGCCGATGACCGCGCCGGGACGCGCACCGTAGGCGGCCATGGTCGCCGCCAGCGCGACCTGCACGGCGAACACCGTCGGTTGGAGCTGGGCGTCACCGCTGACCACCTCGGGCGCGGTCATTGCGGCGGTGACCGAGAATCCGGACTCCTCGGCCACCAGGGGTTCGATCTGCGCGACCGTCGCGGCGAAAACCGGTTCGGTGGTGAGTAATTCAGCACCCATCCGAGCCCACTGCGATCCCTGCCCGGAGAACACCCACACCGGCCCGCGGTCGCCGTGTCCCAGCTCGGCCGGATAGGGCGTATCGCCCTCGGCAACCCCACGCAGCGCCCGCGTCAGCTCCGGGCGGGTGCGGGCCGTCACCGCGGTGCGCACGGGGCGGTGCGCGCGCCGGCGGGCCAGGGTGTACGCCAGGTCGGGCAAGGCGACTTCGTCATGGGTCTGCACCCATTGGCCGAGGCGGCCCGCAGTTCGGCGGAGCTGCTCTGCGGACGTCGCCGACACTGGGAAGAGAAGCGCGACGGGTGCG
Source organism: Mycobacterium sp. ENV421 (assembly GCF_002887815.1). Lineage (GTDB taxonomy): Bacteria > Actinomycetota > Actinomycetes > Mycobacteriales > Mycobacteriaceae > Mycobacterium. The sequence goes on from NZ_PDHO01000030.1 coordinate 24,952, forward strand.
ACGCCGGCGTCTCCTCCGCCGTTCGACTGTCCCTGAGGGACAGGGGCTTGTTCGACGATGGCATGCACGTTGGTCCCGGACACCCCATACGACGACACCGCCGCGCGCCGTGGATTCAGGCCGCTGATGGGCCATACCGTGGTCTCGCGGGGCACGAAGAGTTTCGTCGGGATGCGGGCCAGATCGTCGGGCAGACGGGTGAAGTGCAGATTGCGCGGAACCGTACCGTGTTGCAAAGCCAGGATCGCTTTGATCAGGCCGACGGCACCGGACGCCGATTGCGAGTGGCCGGCATTGGTTTTCACCGAGCCCAGCGCACACGGCTCCGAGATGCCGTACACCTCGCTCAAACTGCTGAACTCGATCGGGTCACCGACCGGTGTGCCGGGTCCGTGTGCCTCGATCATGCCGATGCTGTCGGCGTCGATGTGGGCAGCAGCCAGCGCGGCTCGGTACACCGCGGCCTGGGCAGGTGCCGAGGGGGTGGAGATGTTCACGGTGTGGCCGTCGTGATTGGCGGCGGTACCACGGATGACGGCGAGAATCCGGTCGCCGTCGCGCTGCGCGTCCGGCAACCGCTTGAGCAGGACCATCGCGCACGCTTCGCCGGCGACGTAGCCGTCGGCTGCGACGTCGAAGGCGCGGCATCGTCCGGTCGGCGAAAGGTGGCCCGCTGCCGTCCCTGCCAGGTATTTGCGCGGATCGAGCATCACGTAGGCGCCTCCGGCGAACACCAGGTCGCTTTCGCCCTCGCTCAGGCTGCGGCACCCCAGGTGGACTGCGAGCAGTCCGGACGAACAGGCGGTGTCAACCGCGAGCGCGGGACCGCGGAGTGCGAGGGTGTAGGCGATCCGCCCGGCCGCCATGCTGAAGGTGTTGCCGGCGAAGCCGTACGGCCCTTCCATCGCGTCGGAATCGGCCGACACCGTTTGGTAGTCGGCGTGCGTCAGTCCGGTGAAGACCCCGGTCAGCGAGTCCTTGAGGGCGGCCGGTGTGAGTCCGGCATGCTCCATGGCTTCCCAGGCCGTCTCCAGAAGCAAGCGATGCTGCGGGTCGATCGCCGCTGCCTCGTCTTCCTTGATACCGAAAAACTCCGAATCGAAGCCGGCGACGTCATCGAGGAACGCGCCCCACTTCGACGCCGTCCGACCTGGTACGCCGGCTTCGGGGTCGTAGTACTCGTCGTTGTCCCAGCGATCGCGCGGGACTTCGGTGACCAGGTCGTCACCCCGCAGCAACGCCGCCCACAGCTGCTCAGGGGACTCGATACCGCCGGGCAGTCGGCAGGCCATGCCGATAACGGCGATCGGTGTGGGCGATGTGGCGTTCACAGCGGCCGGGGGATTCGCCGGGTCGGAGCAACCTGCCCGGTCATCGAACGCACTGAATGAAACCATCCCGTCTCTCCGCAGCAACGGCATTGCGGACCTGTCCGTCGCTGACTTACCGCCGGTTCCCCCGAACCCGGGCAAGGCAATTATTGACGCAGACGCAGCGTTGCGGGTCAAGTTTGCTTGATTCGCAACTATCCGCCTGGCCAGACCGGGTGGCCGAGCCGCTGCGCGGGTGCCCTCGGCGCCCGCTTAACGACGGTACGGACTAGTTGACGGCCGCGTCACTCAAATCCCGGTTCAAAGGAATCGGGGCGACGGCCTTTGATAGCTTGCTTCGCGTGACACAGGCGATCGAGGCTTCACTTCCGGCACTGCTGCGCGAGCGGGCCAGTATGCAGCCGGACGACACGGCATACACCTTTATCGACTATGACCAGGACTGGGCCGGGGTTCCGATCAGCCTGACCTGGCCGCAGTTGTATCGGCGGGTCACCAACATGGCCCGTGAGCTCCGGCTCACCGCCTCGGCGGGGGACCGCGCCATGATCATCGCGCCGCAAGGGCTGGAGTACATCGTTGCCTTCCTCGGTGCACTGCACGCCGGAGTGATCCCCGTTCCGCTGTCGGTGCCGATGGGCGGTGTCACCGACGAACGCGTCGAATCGGTGCTGCGCGACGCCTCGCCCGTTGCTGTTCTGACCACATCCGCGGTGGTGAACGAAGTCGTGCGCAGTGTGACCCCCGAGTCGGGGCAGCCCGCACCCGCAGTCATCGAGGTCGATCGGCTCGACCTGGACGCCCCGCCCCAGTCCGGGGGCGGCATGTACGAGGACGGCAGCCACCACGACACCGCCTATCTGCAGTACACGTCGGGTTCGACTCGTTCGCCGGCCGGCGTGATGATCTCGTACACGAATCTTCTGGCCAACCTGCAGCAGATCACCACCGACTACTCGCGGCACGCGGGCATCACTCCGCCGGACTTGACGTTCGTGTCGTGGCTGCCGTTCTTCCACGATCTGGGATTGATCCTGGGGGTGTGCTCGCCGATCGTGCTGGGGACCAGCGCCGTGTTGACCAGCCCGGCCTCTTTCCTGGTGCGGCCCGCACGCTGGATGCAGTTGCTGGCCACAAACCCGTGCCCGTTCACAGCAGCACCGAACTTCGCGTTCGATCTGGCGACGCGCAAGACGTCCGACGAAGATATGGCCGGACTCGACCTCGGTGGTGTGCACACCATCCAGAGCGGCGCCGAACGCGTCCAGCCGGCGACGATCAAGCGGTTCACCGACCGGTTCGCTCGGTTCAACTTGAACGAGAATGTGATCCAGCCGTCGTACGGCATGGCCGAGGCGACGCTCTACATGTCGACGCCCAAGCCGGAAGACCCGATCAAGGTCGTCCACTTCGACTCCGACGCGCTGACCGCCGGTGAGGCGAAGCGAATCGACGGAGCCGAGGGGACGCCGTTGATCAGTTACGACGGCCCAATCAGCTCGCGCTCACCGGTTCTGCGGATAGTCGACCCGGAGACACATACCGAGGTTCCGGAGGGCAAGACCGGCGAGATCTGGTGCCACGGCGACAACGTCAGCGCCGGCTACTGGGAGAAACCCGAGGAAACAGCACGCACGTTCGGCGCGACCATCGCCGCGCCGTCGGCGGGTACGCCCGAGGGGCCGTGGCTGCGGACCGGCGACGTTGGCTTCATCTCCGAGGGTGAACTGTTCGTCGTCGGCCGCATCAAGGACATCTTGATCATCTACGGCCGCAACCACGCTCCCGACGACATCGAGGCGACGGTCACCGAGGTCACCGGCGGCCGCTCTGTGGCGGTCTCTGTTCCCGACGACTCCGTCGAGAAGCTTGTCGTCGTCATGGAAGTCAGGAAGCGCGGCGACTCCGAGGCAGAGATCGCGGAGAAGCTCGAGGCCATCAAGCGTGACGTCACGGTGGCGATCGCGAACACGCACGGCATCGCCGTCGCGGATCTCGTTCTGGTAGGTCCGGGTTCAATCCCGGTCACCACGAGCGGCAAGGTCAGGCGACAGTTGTCGAGAGACATCTACCTGCGCAACGAGTTCACCCGGGTCGACGCGTAACGACGCGCTACGGCGTTCCGGTGGTGCCGTCGATTCCGTTGGTGCCGTCGATTCCGTTGGTGGCTGTCCCGTTGGCCGCCGAGGCGGTGCCGCCGGTCCCGGCCGCACCGCCGGCCGAAGTCCCGTTCCCGCCATTGCCGCCGTTGCCGCCGGTGGCGTTTCCGAGGCTGTAGTTGTAGGCGATTCCACCACCACCGCCGGTGCCCCCGGTGGTGGTGCCGTCGCCGCCCGCTCCGCCTTGGCCGCCGGTGGCATTGCCGGCAGAGACCACCCCGGGAAGCAGGGTCGCCACCGACAGCAGGTAGTCCCACAGAGGGTCGCTGGCGAGCGCGGCGCTACCTCCCGCACCCCCGTTGCCGCCGGCTCCGCTGGTACCGGTGCCGCCCGCACCGCCGTTCCCGCCGTAGACGCTTCCGGGGTGGTATGCGCCGGTGAAGTAACCGAAGCCGAAGCTGCTGACCGAGCCGCCCGCGCCACCGTTGCCACCCGTCTGACCGTCGCCGCCAGTCCCGCCGGTCCCGCCGGCACCGCCGATCAGACCGCCGATTCCGCCCGCCCCGCCGTCGCCACCGACGCCGCCGGAGTTCGCGCCGCCCGCGCCGCCGTTGCCGCCGACGCCGAACAGCAGAGCCGACCCACCAGCGCCGCCGGCCCCGCCGAGAGCACCGTCTCCGCCATTGCCGCCATTGCCGATCAGTCCACCGGCCCCACCGCTACCGCCCGCGCAACCCGCGCTGGTGGTGCAGGTCGCGTCGATCCAGGAGTAGCCCTTGCCGCCGCTGCCCAGCAACCAGCCGCCGGCCTGTCCGTCCGGGTTCGTCACAGTGCCGTTGGCGCCGTTGCCGATGATAGGGCGCCCCTGCCACTGATTGGTGATGAGCGCGGTGACGATCTCAGAGAGGCTGATCTGCACCTTTGGGCCGCCGCCCCCTGACTGGGCGTACGTGACGAGCGCGCCGATGATGTCGTTGATCGTGAGGTTCGGCGGAGTGGTCGGGGACGCCGCCGCCGACGGCGTCGGCGCGGCCGCTGCCCTGGCTGACTTCGCGGGGCTGGATTGTGTGACGCTGGAAGCCGCCTCAGTGGTGACGGCCGTCGTGGAGGAGAGGGTCGAGTCGGTGGCCGCCGAGGGCGCCACCGATGATGCCGCCGAGGGCGCCACCGATGATGCCGCCGAGGGCGCCACCGATGATTTGGGCGTGCGGGCGGCGCCGGGCGCCGATTTCGGGTTGGCGCGGTCGGCAGACCCGGCGTCGGCGGTGTGTTTCGGCGGGTTGGCGCGGCCAGTTTTGCCGACCGCGGAACGGTTGCCGCTGTGGGCCGACGGCGTCGAATCACCGCGGGCGGAGTCGGCGTGCGCTACGCCGGTCGCGGTGGACAGCGCAGCGCAAACGCCAACTGCGAGAGTGCCTGCCCCCAACCAGATTGAGACTTTGCTAGACGCCTGGTGAGCGCGATGCTCACCGCCGGTGCTCCGGGCTCGGGATCGAGCCCGGTTCGTCGCGCGATGCGTTCCCGCCATGGCTTGCTCCCATGTTCACTGATGCTCTAGCGGTCCCATGGTAGCAACGCGCGAGGGGGATCGTGGCAAACTTTCGATCGTATGATTTTTCGCTGCGGTGGAGGATCGGTTGTAATACCGGTTGACCTCCCGCGTTGCCGAAATCCGGTACGTAAATCCAGTACGCATCCGTCCTCCGCGGTGGTTTGTGTCGGCGGCCCGCATGTCAATATGCGGGCTGCGCCGGGCTTGTGGGCTGACCGAGCTACTGCGTCAGGTACGTCCGGCGCGGCCGGTGCCGACCGACTCGCCGCCACCGCCCGCGCCACGCTTGATGCCAGCCGGCCCGTTGCCACCATTGTTAGCGCCACCGGTGACACTCCCTTACCGGCGCTAGCGCTGCCTTTGCCGGATGTGTGTTATCGCCGGTCTGACGGAGCGTGGCCTGAGTGCTCTCGTCACAGCGCCGTCGACGCCGGTTACCGCGCCAATGGCGCGCAAATCTATTGTGCCGGCAGGCCTCGAGTCGAACAGAGGTGTGCTCGCGGCTGGGAACCCGCAGAACCGGACCGAAGGTGTTAGGGCAACTGACCCTAGCGTGCAGTTCGTTTGTTGGCACCGCCGGATCGTGCGGAACCGGCGACCTTCTTGGTGCTCTTGGTGCTGCCGCTGGACGTAGCGGAGGCCGACTTTTTCTTGCCGACGGATCGGGTGCTCGACGCGGTGGTCGTGGTGCCGGAATCGGACGTCGTCGTTTCGCTGGTGCCCGATATCGCTGCAGACGCAGCCTTTTTAGTGCCGCCGACGGCTGCGGCCCCGTCGGCGGTGATGCCGTTGATGGTGATCCCGGGAAGCGCCCTCGCGATCGTCCGCAGATTTTGGCTGATCGCTCCCGCAATCGCGAACGGGCCCCGGCCGGCCGTCACGACATTATTGTCGCCGAAGAAATTGAACGCCAGACTCAAGGTGGTGTTAGGGAAAGGGCCCGACGAGGAGACGGTGTTCCCATCGCCCAGTAGATTTCCGGCAGCGGTCAAGATGCCCTGAGCGACCACAGTGCTGGCGCCGAGAATGTTGGTGGTCGAACTCAGGAAGCCTTGGGTCAAAGCCTTGCCTGCATCGCCGATGTTCAGGGCCAAATTCCCGAAGCCGCCGGCACTCGTGGATTTGGACCCATCCCCACCGGTAGCACTGGCAAGGGTCAGGTTGAGACTGCCGATGTTGGTCATCGTGCCCGGTCCGATTTGCAGGGCGATGTTGCCGACGCCGACCGCTCCCGTCGACTGAGCACCGCTACCGCCCGTCAACAACCCGATCGCAAAGTTCATTGCGCCCATGGCCGAGGAGTTGCCCGGTCCCTGCTGCCAGGCGATGTTCAGAAATCCGGGTAGCGTCGACGCCCGCGCACCATCGCCGACAGCCACCGCGAAGCTGAGGACGCTGAATGTGGTTGCGGTGACTGCGTCGGCGCCGAATGAGATGGCTCCGCTGAAGAACCCAGCGCTGGCATTCGCTGTGGCGCCAGCGCCGATCCCGATCGCAACGCTGGTTAGGTTACTTGTGCAACCGTTGCCGTTGCCGATACCGAGGGCGGAAAAGCAGCTGGCGTTTGCAGCCGGGGCTTCACCCAAGGCGCTGACCGCGAGCGCGCCCGACACCAAAGTGGCGAATACCGCACCACCCGTAGCACGAACATGACTCATTGACACACCCTGTTACGTTACGCATCTTTGCTGAAATGGACCGTACCCGACGCGCAGCGAATTTACAGCTTTCCAGAGGATATTGCACCCGGGATTCCCAGTTGTTGGATAGCGCTTCTCGGACCGGCTGTGGGAGGTGTCGGTATCACGGCCGAGTAAGCCTCACGACCCTGACTCGCCAGTGACAGCCTCGGGCGGGGATGTCACCCGGACGCGGCAAGAGGATGATTGCCTGGAGTCTCATCAGACGTCCGTAATTCAGCCAGTCGGTACAGAATTCGGCGAGCTGTCAGACGGCGGGACAACTATGTTTCGAGCGTGGGTTGGGGGGCACTTCGTGCCGCGCGCAACTGAACAATTGCGACACCAAGGGTTGGTGGGCTACCGCTTCCGGTGCTTTCCACCGCCGACGCTGTGAGTCGAGCTCGGTTTCGTGCTGTCGTCGCCCGTGTCGCTTGACGCTTCGGTTTTCCGGTGACGGCCGCTGACGGTGCCGGTTGTCGAGCTGCTGTCACCGCCGGTAATCGTCGCCGTGCTGTGGCGGCCTGACCTCGCCCCGGTATTGATTCGGTCGCTCTCGCCGTGGCTACCGAATGCCCGTTGGGGAGTCTTCGCTCGGGTGTCGTCCGTCGTCGACGTCGTGGAGTCGGCAACGGCGGAAGTCGCACTCTCGGCACCAGTCGAGGTTTTGCTCTCGTTGGCACCGGCCGGCAGCACTCGTCGGCCGGAAGCGGCTGCAGCAGACGGGAGAAGTGAACCGGGGAAGTGGTTGATATTGATGCCGGGGCCGCGCTGGATGAGTGTTTGGGCTTCCTGGAGTATCGACGTCACGAAGGACAGCGGACCGTAGAGAGCTTTCACGGTATTTCCGTTGCCGAACGCGTTGAGGGCGAGGCTCAACGGAGCGAGTGGGTTGCCTGCCATCGAAATCGTGTTGCCGGTGCCGAAGAGGCTTGCGCCCGCACTCAGAAGGCCCTGCACCAAGACGTTGTTGGTGCCCAGAATGTTGATCGCGGAACTGAAATATGACTGTGTTGTCACGGAGCCCGCATCGCCGAACAAGTTGAGCGCAAAACTGCCAAGAAGGCCCGCAGTCGTGGTCTGTGTGCCGGTGCCGTTGGCCACGATGCTCAACGCAACATTCACGAAACCGACGGTTTGGGCAATTCCGGCGCCGATCTGGGCTGCGATGTTGCCCAGACCGGAAGCGCCCGTCTGCTGGGTTCCCGAGCCGCCGCCCGGCAGGCCAAGGCTGAGATTGAAGCCGCCGATCGTTTGCGAGCTGCCCGGGCCGAGCTGTATCGCCACGTTGCCGAGGCCGACGGCGCCGGCGACACTCGCCCCGACATCGGCGGGGTTGACGGAGAGGACGAGATTGAGGATGCCATTCAGGGTCGATGCCGTGCCGGCGCCGAACTGCAGGTTGAGCCCGAACAGTGACGAAAGTGTCGACGAGGCCGCATTGTTGCCGAATGCTCCGGCGAAGGTGAAGGCGGCGACATTGGTGAGAGCGTTTGCGCCGTTCCCAATTGCGATGGCGCCGCCGAAGAGCGCGTTGCCGGCGTTGGCTACCGCGCCGTCCCCGATTCCGATCGCGAGCGTGGTCAAATTGCTGGTACAACCGTTGCCGTTGCTGAGTCCGAAGGCCGAAAAACAGCTCGCGTTGGCGGTCGGAGTTGCGGTGAATGCTCCTGCTGTCAAGGCACTGGCGACCAGTACGCCGAGCGCCGTGTTACGTCCGTCTCGAACCCGCCCCACCGACGTCTCCGTTGTTCGTAATGTTTCTTTGCTGGTTTGGACCGTACCCGAAAAAGGACCGTTACTGGCAGTGTTCGGATCGATAAGTGCCAGAGTGACCCATGGAATTGCGTTGCGCGCTCATGTCGGAGAAGCTCGGCCCAACTGGTCGTGGCCAACTCAATCCCGAAAGAGCGCGACAGCGGCCGTAATACAACTCAAGGCGCGGGCCGTCAGTCGCCCGGTCGAGCGTCTGACGATCGCTACCGGTACCGCCGTCCCCTTGCGGCGACGGCTGAAGGCGTGGGGCAGCTAAGGGTTTTGGTAGCTGCGTCGTGGAGCCCGGCGGAATCACGATAATCGCGCTCGGCTTCCGGGCCGGCTCCGGATCACTCGGGCCGTTTCTTGGCCGGAATGCGGGGAGGCTCTGCGCCTGACCGCCGCGAACGTCGGAGCTCTCGTCGACTTCGCTTCCCGGCCTCCGAAAGTCGGAGTCGAGGGAAACTCCAACCGTCCTCATGAGTGCCCCCGGCAGGATTCGAACCTGCGGCCTTCTGCTCCGGAGGCAGACGCTCTATCCCCTGAGCTACGGGGGCGCACGCACAGCTGCGCCAATGGGCTCCGACAGCCTAACGCATTCGGATGACTGCTCCTGCCCGCCGGATCCATCCCCGGGTCGCTGCGCTCCTGCCCGCCGGATCCATCCCCGGGTCGCTGCGCTCCTGCCCGCCGGATCCATCCCCGGGTCGCTGCGCTCCTGCCCGCCGAATCCATCCCCGGGTCGCTGCGCTCCTGCCCGCCGGATCCATCCCCGGGTCGCTGCGCTCCTGCCCGCCGGATCCATCCCCGGGTCGCTGCGCTCCTGCCCGCCGACCGCCCGCCGGAGGCTGAGATATGGATTCGGGCGCTGACCACGTCAGACCATAGGATGGACCCCCGTGACACCCGCCGACCTCGCCGAGCTGCTCAAGAACACCGCCGCCGCGGTGCTCACCGAGCATGACCTGGATATCGCCGCCCTGCCAGCGACAGTGACCGTCGAGCGTCCGCGCAACCCTGAGCACGGCGATTACGCGACCAACGTGGCGCTGCAGCTGGCCAAGAAGGTCGGCGCAAACCCTCGTGAGCTGGCCGGCTGGCTGGCCGCGGCGCTGGCCGAAGCCGACGGCATCTCCGCAGCCGAGGTCGCCGGCCCCGGATTCGTGAATCTGCGCATCGAGGCCTCGGCGCAGGGCGTGATCGTGAGCAACGTGCTCGCGGCGGGCGCGAGCTATGGCAATTCCACCGCGCTCGATGGCACCAACATCAACCTGGAGTTCGTCTCGGCCAACCCGACCGGCCCGATCCACATCGGTGGCACCCGCTGGGCCGCCGTCGGTGACGCCCTGGGCCGGCTGCTGAGCACACAGGGTGCGGCGGTCACCCGGGAGTACTACTTCAACGACCACGGCGCCCAGATCGATCGGTTCACCAACTCCCTGATCGCCGCGGCGAACGGCGAGCCCGCGCCCGAAGACGGCTACGCCGGCGACTACATCAAGGACATCGCCGACCAGGTGCTGGCCAAGGCCCCTGATGCGATGAGTCAGACCGGTGATGAGCAGAAGGAGACCTTTCGCTCGATCGGTGTGGACCTGATGTTCAACCACATCAAGGAATCGCTGCACGAGTTCGGCACCGACTTCGACGTCTACACCCACGAAGACTCGATGCACACCAGCGGGCGAGTCGATCAGGCCATCGCCAAGTTGCGCGAGACCGGCAACATCTACGAGAAGGATGGCGCAACGTGGTTGCGCACAACGGAATTCGGCGACGATAAAGACCGGGTCGTCATCAAGAGCGACGGTCAGCCCGCGTACATCGCCGGCGACCTGGCCTACTACCTGGATAAGCGGCAGCGCGGATTCGACCTGTGCATCTACATGCTGGGTGCCGACCACCACGGGTACATCGCCCGGCTCAAAGCCGCCGCAGCCGCCCTCGGCGACGACCCCGACACCGTCGAGGTCCTGATCGGCCAGATGGTCAACCTGGTTCGCGACGGCCAGCCAGTCCGGATGAGCAAGCGCGCGGGAACCGTTATCACCCTCGACGATCTGGTCGAGGCCATCGGCGTGAACGCTGCCCGATACTCGCTGACCCGCTCCTCGGTGGACACCCCGATCGACATCGACTTGCAGCTGTGGTCGTCGGCGTCCAGTGAAAACCCGGTCTACTACGTGCAATACGCGCATGCCCGGCTGTCCGCTCTGGCCCGCAACGCCGCCGACCTCGGGTTGACGCCCGACACCGCACACCTGGAGCTGCTCACCCACGACAAAGAGGGCGCGCTGATCCGCAACCTCGGCGAGTTCAGCCGAGTACTCCAGGCCGGTGCATCGCTGCGCGAGCCGCACCGGGTGTGCCGCTACCTCGAAGATCTGGCCGGGGACTATCACCGGTTCTACGACTCGTGTCGGGTGCTACCCATGGGCGACGAGGAGCCGGGTGATCTTCATCGTGCGCGGCTGGCTCTGTGTGCCGCCACCCGCCAGGTGATCGCCAACGGTCTGAACATCCTCGGCGTATCAGCTCCGGAGCGGATGTGAACGCTCACCCAGCGGGTCCGCGCCACGCCGACGAGATCCATCACGGCGGCGCGCCGCAGCAACCGCAGACCGCCGCCGACGCATTGTCACTCGCTCCGGATGTGTGGCCGCGCAACCTTGTTCGTCGTGACGACGGCGAGGTATCGATCGCGGGTATGCCGGTGACCGGCCTGGCCGCCGAGTACGGAACGCCGCTGTTTGTGATCGACGAGGACGACTTCCGCGCCCGGTGCCGCGAGATCGCCGCGGCGTTCGGCGGCGGTCACAACGTGCATTATGCGGGTAAAGCATTCCTGTGCAGCGAGATCGCGCGCTGGGTGGACCAGGAGGGTCTCTCGCTGGACGTCGCCAGCGGTGGCGAGCTCGCCGTCGCGCTGCACGCCGGATTCCCGGCCGAGCGAATTGCCTTCCACGGCAACAACAAATCTGTCGATGAGCTCGCGACTGCGGTCAAAGAAGGCGTCGGGCACATCGTGCTGGACTCGATCACCGAGATCGAACGTCTCGATACGATCGCGGGCGAAGCCGGCGTGGTGCAGGACGTGTTGCTGCGGGTCACCGTCGGGGTCGAGGCGCACACCCACGAGTTCATCGCGACCGCGCACGAGGACCAGAAGTTCGGCCTGTCGCTGGCGAGCGGCGCGGCCATGGACGCGGTGCGCCGGGTGTTCGCCACCGATCACCTGCGCCTCGTCGGACTGCACAGTCACATCGGGTCGCAGATCTTCGACGTGGCGGGCTTCGAGCTGGCCGCACATCGGGTTATCGGGCTGCTGCGCGACGTGGTTGCCGAGTTCGGGGTCGACAAGACCGCGCAGATGGCCGTCGTCGACCTCGGTGGGGGACTGGGCATTTCCTATCTGCCCCAGGATGATCCGCCGCCTATTGAGGAGCTCGCCGGAAAACTCGACGAGATCGTGCGCAGTGAGTCGGCAGCTGTCGGGCTGCCCGCGCCGCGCCTGGTCGTCGAGCCGGGACGGGCGATCGCCGGGCCGGGCACCGTCACGCTGTATGAGGTCGGCACGGTCAAGGACGTCGCGATTGGCTCGGGCGCCTCGCGCTGCTACGTCAGCGTCGACGGCGGGATGAGCGACAACATCCGCCCGGCGCTCTACGGGGCCGAGTACGACGTCCGGCTGGTGTCCCGGGTTTCCGACTCCGCGCCGACGCTGGCCCGGATCGTCGGAAAGCATTGCGAGAGTGGCGACATCGTTGTCCGAGACACCTGGGTGCCCGAGGACGTCACACCCGGTGATCTGCTGGCGGTGGCCGCCACCGGCGCCTACTGCTATTCGATGTCCAGTCGATACAACCTGATCGGCCGCCCCGCAGTGGTGGCCGTGCGCGACGGGCGGGCTCGCCTGATCCTGCGCCGGGAGACCGTCGACGATCTGCTGAGTTTGGAAGTGAGGTAAAAACCGATGACGGAAAAAGCAATAGGCGTAGCGGTATTGGGCCTGGGTAACGTCGGCAGCGAGGTTGTCCGGATCATCGAGGAGAGCGCGCCGGATCTGGCGGCTCGCATCGGTGCCCCGCTGGAGCTGCGTGGCGTGGCGGTGCGCCGGGTGTCCGATGACCGCGGCCTGCCGGTGGAGTTGCTCACCGACAACGTCGAGGAGCTGGTCTCCCGCGAGGACGTGGACCTCGTCGTCGAGGTGATGGGACCCGTCGAGCCCGCCCGCAAGGCCATCCTGACCGCGCTCGAGGGCGGCAAGTCGGTGGTGACCGCCAACAAGGCGCTGCTGGCTCAATCCACCGGTGAGCTGGCGCAGGCCGCCGAACGAGCCCATGTCGACTTGTATTTCGAGGCCGCGGTGGCCGGTGCGATCCCGGTGATCCGGCCGCTGACGCAGTCGCTGGCCGGCGACACAGTGCTGCGGGTGGCGGGCATCGTCAACGGCACCACCAACTACATCTTGTCCGAAATGTCTTCCACCGGGGCTGATTACAGTTCGGCTCTCGCCGATGCGAGCGCTCTGGGATACGCCGAGGCCGACCCGACCGCCGATGTCGAGGGTTACGACGCCGCGGCCAAGGCTGCGATCCTGGCGTCGATCGCGTTCCATACCCGGGTCACCGCCGACGACGTCTACCGCGAGGGCATCACCAAGATCACCCCGGAAGACTTCGAGTCGGCCAAGGCCCTGGGATGCACCATCAAACTGCTGTCGATATGCGAGCGGGTCACCGGAAGTGATGGGCAACAACGGGTTTCCGCCCGCGTGTACCCGGCGCTGGTGCCGCTGAGTCACCCGCTGGCCAACGTCAACGGGGCGTTCAACGCCGTCGTCGTCGAGGCCGAGGCTGCAGGCCGGTTGATGTTCTACGGCCAGGGCGCCGGCGGCGCGCCGACGGCCTCGGCGGTGATGGGCGATCTGGTGATGGCCGCGCGCAACCGAGTTCAGGGTGGCCGCGGTCCGCGTGAATCCAAGTACGCGCAGCTGCCGATCGCGCCGATGGGCATCATCCAGACCCGGTACTACGTCAGTATGACCGTCACCGACCGCCCCGGCGTGTTGTCGTCGGTCGCAGCCGAATTCGCCAAGCGTGAGGTCAGCATCGCCGAGGTGCGCCAGGAAAGCATGGCCGACGAGGGTGCCCGCATCGTTGTGGTCACCCACCGGGCCACCGATGCGGCGTTGTCCGAAACCGTTGCTGCACTGTCCGATCACGACGCTGTCCAGGAAGTCAACAGCGTGTTGCGTCTGGAGGGAACCAGCGAATGAGCTCAATCAAGGCATCTCCCGTACACACCCCGTGGCGCGGACTGATCGAGGCCTACCGGGACCGGCTGCCGGTCGGCGCGGATTGGACCCCGGTGACCCTGCTGGAGGGTGGCACCCCGCTCATCAGCGCGCCACGGCTATCTGAAAAGACCGGCTGCACAGTTCATTTGAAGGTCGAGGGCCTCAATCCCACCGGTTCCTTCAAGGACCGCGGCATGACAATGGCGGTCACGGATGCCGTCGCGCGCGGCCAGAAGGCCGTGCTCTGCGCCTCGACCGGCAACACCTCTGCTTCGGCGGCGGCCTACGCCGCCCGGGCCGGGATCACCTGTGCGGTGCTGATCCCGCAGGGCAAGATCGCGATGGGCAAGCTGGCGCAGGCGGTCATGCACGGCGCCAAGATCATTCAGATCGACGGCAACTTCGACGACTGCCTGGAGCTCGCCCGCAAGCTGACCAACGATTACCCGACGATCGCGCTGGTCAACAGTGTGAACCCGGTGCGCATCGAGGGCCAGAAGACTGCGGCGTTCGAGATCGTCGACGCGCTGGGCATCGCGCCGGACGTGCACTCACTGCCGGTCGGCAACGCGGGCAACATCACCGCGTACTGGAAGGGCTACCGCGAGTACCACCGTGACGGTCTGACCGAGCGGCTGCCCCGCATGCTCGGCACGCAGGCCGCCGGCGCGGCGCCGCTGGTGTCGGGTCAGCCGGTCACCAACCCTGAGACCATCGCCACCGCGATCCGCATCGGCTCACCGGCGTCCTGGGACGGTGCCGTGACGGCCCAGCAGGACTCCGGCGGCCGGTTCCTGGCTGCCACGGACGACGAGATTCTGGCCGCATATCACCTGGTCGCGGAGTTGGAGGGCGTGTTCGTAGAGCCGGCGTCGGCCGCCAGCATCGCCGGTCTGCTCAAGTCGGTCGAGGACGGCTGGGTCACGCCCGGCTCGTCAGTGGTGTGCACCGTGACCGGCAACGGTCTGAAGGATCCGGACACCGCGCTGCGCGACATGCCTACGGTGAAACCGTTGCCGGTGGATCCGGGCGCCGTCGTCGCCGAGCTGGGCTTGGTCTGAGAGACGCACCCGGTGACCGTGAAACTGCCTGCCGGCCTGACCTCCCACGCCACCGTGGCGGCGTCCAGCGCCAACCTCGGCCCGGGCTTCGACAGCCTCGGCCTGGCGCTGGGGCTTTACGACGAGATCGTGGTCGAGACCACCGACGCCGGGCTGATCATCGAGGTGGAGGGCGAGGGGGCCGGGCAGGTGCCGCAGACCGCCGAGCATCTGGTGGTCCGGGCTCTGCACCGGGGTTTGACGGCAGGTGGTGCCGCCGTCCCGGGACTGCTTGTGCGCTGCCGCAACGCCATTCCGCACTCGCGGGGTCTCGGCTCGTCCGCGGCGGCCGTCGTCGGAGGGTTGGCAGCCGCGAATGGCCTTCTGGCACAAGCGGATTTGCAGCCGTTGACGGATGCGCAGCTGATCCAGCTGTCGTCGGAGTTCGAAGGTCATCCCGACAACGCGTCGGCCGCGGTGCTCGGTGGGGCAGTGGTGTCGTGGACCGACACTCGCACGGCGCCCGCGACGTATGCTGCAGCGCCGTTGCGACTGCACCCGGACATCCGGCTGTTTCCGGGAATCCCGCAAGTACGGTCATCGACCGCGGAGACCCGCGTGCTGCTGCCTGATCACGTCAGCCACGTGGATGCCCGCTTCAACCTGAGTCGGGCAGCGTTGCTGGTGGTTGCGCTCACGGAGCGGCCGGACTTGCTGATGGCGGCCACCGACGACGTTCTGCACCAGCCGCAGCGCGGCCCGGCCATGCCGGCCTCGGCGGAATACCTGCAGGTGTTGCGGCGTTGTGGAGTGCCAGCGGTGCTTTCCGGTGCTGGTCCGTCGGTCTTGGCCCTCACGACCAGCGCGGAGCTGCCGGCCGAGGCCGTCGAGTTCGGCACCGCGATGGGATTCACCGTCAGCGAGATGAGCGTCGGCGAAGCAGTTCGCTGGAGCTCAGGCGTCGCAGTCCGCGGCTGAGTTGCGCACACGCCGGTGGCGATTTCTTGCTTTCCGGCGCTAAAGGGGGATATCCTCGGTGCCGTCCCGGCAATCGCAGCGACTGTTCCTGCGTCGACACTAGGACGACCACCAATTTCTCTTGTGTTCAACTCATGGACTGACGGTTCGCCATATCTCCATGGTCGCGAATCCTGGCGATCACCGTTGACACACAGACGATGGTGAGACTTCGCATTCAGCGAATCGGCTGAGTGCCAGAACCCCTCGCCCCGATGAAACGGCGGGGGAAAGAAAGGAAATCCGTGACCGATACGGACCTGATCACGGCTGCAGAACGTGCCCCGCAGACGGAGGCGCCGGCCGTGACCGCAGAATCCCCCTCGGCGCCTGATTCTCGGCCGGAGACCTCCCCGCAGGCCGCCCCCAGTGGGGACGCCGGCTCGAGCGGCTCGCTCTCAACAATGGTTTTGCCCGAACTTCGTGCCCTGGCCAGCCGAGTTGGCGTCAAGGGAACCTCCGGGATGCGCAAGAGCGATCTCATCGCCGCCATCAAGGAGCACCAGAACGGCGGCAACGGGACCGCCCAGCGCAGTGCCGACACCGCCGAGAAGGCGCCTGCCGCCCAGCCCACCGAGGCTCGCGACAACGCCGAGAACACCGCCGACACCGCCACCGCCGAAACCAATGGCGGCGAGCCGCGTCGCCGTGAGCGGCGTACCGCGACCCGTCAGGCCGGCGCCACCGGCTCCGACGCCGCAGAGCAGCCGAAGTCGCAGGACAACCGGCCCGAGCAGGGCGAGAAGAAGTCCGAGAACAAGGCCGACAACCGCGATTCGGGTGACCAGGGCGGCGCCAACCAGTCCGGCGGCCAGCAGAACCAGAACCGCGGTGACAACCAGAACCGTGGCGACAACCAGAACCGTGGTGACAACCAGAACCGGGGCGACAACCAGAACCGCGGCGACAACCAGAACCGCGGCGACAACCAGAACCGCGGCGATGACGACGACGACCGCCAGGGCCGTCGCGGCCGCCGGTTCCGTGACCGTCGCCGCCGCGGTGAGCGGCAGGGCGGCGAGGGCGGTGGCGGCAACGACACCGAACTCCGCGAAGACGACGTCGTCCAGCCGGTCGCCGGCATCCTCGACGTGCTGGACAACTACGCGTTCGTCCGCACCTCGGGCTACCTGGCCGGTCCGAACGATGTCTACGTCTCGATGAACATGGTCCGCAAGAACGGCCTGCGCCGCGGGGACGCCGTCACCGGTGCAGTCCGGGTGGCCAAAGAAGGCGAGCAGAACAACCAGCGGCAGAAGTTCAACCCGCTGGTCCGGCTGGACAGCGTCAACGGCGGCCCGGTCGAGGCGGCCAAGAACCGCCCCGACTTCACCAAGATGACGCCGCTGTACCCGAACCAGCGACTGCGCCTGGAGACCACCAGCGACCGGCTGACCACCCGCGTGATCGACCTGATCATGCCGATCGGTAAGGGCCAGCGCGCCCTGATCGTGTCGCCGCCCAAGGCCGGTAAGACCACGATCATGCAGGACATCGCGAACGCGATCACCCGCAACAACCCCGAGTGCCACCTGATGGTGGTGTTGGTCGACGAGCGTCCCGAAGAAGTCACCGACATGCAGCGGTCGGTCAAGGGTGAGGTCATCGCCTCGACCTTCGACCGCCCGCCGTCAGACCACACCCAGGCCGCCGAGCTGGCCATCGAGCGGGCCAAGCGCCTGGTCGAGCAGGGTAAGGACGTCGTCGTGCTGCTCGACTCGATCACCCGGCTCGGCCGCGCCTACAACAACGCCTCGCCGGCGTCCGGGCGCATCCTGTCCGGTGGTGTGGATTCGACCGCGCTGTATCCGCCCAAGCGGTTCCTGGGCGCGGCCCGCAACATCGAGCACGGTGGCTCGCTGACGATCATCGCGACGGCCATGGTGGAGACCGGTTCGACCGGTGACACCGTGATCTTCGAAGAGTTCAAGGGCACCGGCAACGCCGAGCTCAAGCTCGACCGCAAGATCGCTGAGCGCCGGGTGTTCCCCGCGGTCGACGTCAACCCGTCGGGCACCCGCAAGGACGAGCTGCTGCTCAGCCCCGACGAGTTTGCGATCGTGCACAAGCTGCGGCGCGTGCTGTCCGGGCTGGACTCGCATCAGGCCATCGACCTGCTGATGAGCCAGCTGCGCAAGACCAAGAACAACTACGAGTTCCTCGTTCAGGTGTCCAAGACCACGCCGGGCGGCCCCGCCGGCAACGGCGACATCGACTAGCCCGAGGCTTCTGCGCGCCGGCGTGCGCTCAGCGCACGTTTTCGCGCCGAACTAGCTCTGCCGCAGCGCGTCCATGCCGGGCGCCAGCAGACCGTCGAGTTCCGACCAGGGCACTGTGATCGTCGGTGTGCCGTGGAAGAACTGATAGTCGGCGAAATGGATCTCCAACCCCGCTGGCGTCGGAATCCAGTTCGCAAAGTTCGCCTCTACAGGCGCGTTGCCCGGTTCGTCGGGCATCGGCGTGGGCCCCACTCCGCTGACGGCGGGCAGTAGCGCTTTGGTCTGTTCGGAGAGCTTGTCCAAGCCCGCTTGCTTGTCGGTGAACAAGTCTCCCAACGTGATCGGCTTGGCGTTGCGCGCGTCGATCACCACGGTGCTGACGAAGCTGCTCGGATGCGCCGACGGCGTGTGTACATACAGGCCGCTGATCAGTTCCGACACCGATGCGCCGCCGAAGTAGATCTGCGGTTGGGTCTCAAACGTCCAAGTGCCGTCCGGGTCGGCGTCGCGTTTGACCGGTTCCAGCTGCCCGGCTGCGGACGCGTGCACCGCGCTGTTGAAGGCGCTGGCCACCCGCGGATCGCCACCGGTGATGGTGTCGACGACCAGTGTCCATCGGCCTTTGCCGTCGGTGGTGGCATCCCCGGCGGTGGACCGGGTGACCGAGTAGGTCTGCTTGTTGGCGACGCCCTTGCTGGGCGCCTCGGTCGTCGGCGACGCGGTCGCGGATCCCGACGAACTGACAGCCGCTGTGGTGGCGGTGGTCTTCGCAGATGTGCTTGTCGAACCCCCACATGCGGTGAGGCCGACGGCCAAAGCTGCAACCAAGACCGCCCCCCGGCGGCTGCGTGTGCCCATGCCTGACATTGTGTCAGGCGGTCAGTCGCTGCCGCGCATAGATCATGATTGCGCTTGGCGCACAATGTTTTTCAGCGACCCTCATTCTGCTGCGGGCGCCATGCGCAGCCCGGGGAGCACGTAGCGCCGCATGAAGCGCAGCACCGCCGCGTGGTCGTCGGGGTCGATCGTCTCGCCGGGAACGGTGCCCAGGGTGATCTGCACCCGGGCCACCCACTCGGCTGCCTCGTCCAGGTCGGTGTCGGCGTGGATCTCGCCGCCGTCGCGCGCCGCTTCGAGGTACGGCCGCCAGAACCGGCCGAGATCGGGCACCAGGCCCTGTACGCCGGCACCGGCGCAGGCCGCGAACTCCTCGGGTTCATCGCGTCGCAGCTGCATCACCAGCGCGCCGGGGGAGTCGTAGGCGCTGCGGCCCAGCCGCACCCCGACGGCCAATCGATCTTCGAAGGTGTCGAGTCCGTCGAGCACCTGGTGCGATTCGGCCCAGAACGCATTGTTGAGGCGCACGATCGCCGCACCCAGCAGCGAGGCCTTGTCGGGGTAGTGTCGGTAGAGCCAGCCGCGGGAGACCCCCGCGGCCTCGGCCACCTCGGAGACCGTGGTCGCCCGGATGCCCTTGGCGCGCAGGCACGATTCCGCGGCGTCGACCAGCCGCTCCTGCACGGACTTCTGTCGGCTGTCGGCGTCGGCGCTGGCAGTCACCTTGGTGGCCCTCCTTGTCTCGACCCGACAGTCCCGATACGGACATCCTTTCAAACGGGACTCAGCAGCTGTCCCGCACACCGGTAGACAGATTTGGCATTCTGTTTACCCTGCGCTTCTATTGTGACCCAAGGCACCCTGGAAAGCCGGGGGATGCCGAAGTTGGCCGAAGAGGGGAGCTCCGTGGCCGAGACCGTCCAGCAGCTGCTTCGTCAGCGCCTCGACGACACCACCCCGGCGGTGAAGTTCGGCGAACGCGTGTGGACCTGGCGCCAACACCTCGACGAGGCGGCCCGCCAGGCGGCGGGTCTGATCGCGATCGCCGACCCGGATCGGCCGCTGCACGTAGGGACGCTGCTGGGCAACACTCCGGCGATGCTGACCGCCATGGCGGCGGCCGGCCTCGGCGGTTATGTGCTGTGCGGGGTGAACAACACCCGCCGCGGCGCGGCGCTGGCCCGCGACATCGTCAAAGCCGACTGCCAGATCCTGCTCACGGATTCAGGGCACCGCGAATTGCTCGAGGGTCTGGAACTGCCGGGCGTCCGCGTGTTCGACGTCGACTCCGACGAGTGGTCGGCGCTGCTGGCCGGCGCCGGGGAGCTGACACCACACCGGGAAGTCGCCGCCACCGACACGTTCATGCTGATCTTCACCTCCGGCACCAGCGGTGAGCCCAAGGCGGTGCAGGTCGCGCACATGATGGTGCCGTTCGCCGGCGTGGCACTGGCCGACCGGTTCGGGATCACCGCCGACGACGTCTGCTACCTGTCGATGCCGCTGTTCCACTCCAACGCGTTGATGGCCGGTTGGGCGGTGGCGCTCAATGCCGGCGCGGCGATGGCCCCGGCCGCGTTCTCGGCATCGGGCCTGCTCGCCGACCTGCGCCGATATGGCGCCACTTACATGAACTACGTCGGCAAGCCGTTGGCCTACGTACTAGCGACGCCAGAGCAGCCCGACGACCACGACAATCCGCTACGGGTCGCTTTCGGCAACGAGGCCACCGACCGCGACATCGCCGAGTTCGGCCGCCGCTTCGGCTGCGCGGTGTGGGACGGGTTCGGCTCCACCGAGGGCGCGGTCATCATCACCCGCGAGGACGACTGCCCACCCGGTTCGGTCGGGCGCGGCTTTCCCGGCGTGGCCATCTACGACCCCGAGACCCGTCAGGAATGCGCGACGGCGGTGTTCGACGAGACCGGCGCGCTGGCCAACGCCGACGAGGCGGTGGGGGAGATCGTCAACACCACCGGCGGGGGCATGTTCGGCGGGTACTACAACGACGGCAACGCCACCGACGAACGCCTTCGCCACGGCATGTATTGGTCCGGGGACCTGGGCTACCGCGACGCCGACGGCTGGATCTACCTGGCCGGCCGGACCGCGGACTGGATGCGCGTCGACGGCGAGAACATGGCTGCCGCGCCCATCGAGCGGATCATCTTGCGGTTGCCGCAGGTCAGCCAGGTGGCGGTGTATCCCGTGCCCGACGAGCATGTGGGTGATCAGGTGATGGCGGCGATCGTGCTCGCCGACCACGCCCAACTGACCCCCGCCGAGCTCGAGGAGTTCCTGGCCCAGCAGTCGGACCTGTCGCCCAAGTCGTGGCCCCGGTACGTCTGGATCGCCGATGAGCTGCCGGCCACCGCCACCAACAAGGTACTCAAGCGCGAGCTCATCACCCAGGGGACCAAGCCCCAGAAGGGGCAAGTCTGGACCCGTGCGGCGCGGTCGAGGAGTTACACGATCGCCTGAGGAATAGGCCGAGGCGACCGCGCGTTTGGGCTGGTGATGGTCTACCTGGCATACTGGATCGTCGACCACCTCAGGTACCGGTTCACGCTCGAATTGCCAGGAAAACACTCGGGCGACCCGGCGACCATCGAATGCAGAGGACACCATGAAAACTGGGATTCATCCCGCTTACGCCGAGACCACCGTGGTCTGCGGTTGTGGCAATTCCTTCACCACTCGCAGCACCAAGGACGGCGGACACATCACCGTCGAGGTGTGCTCGCAGTGTCACCCGTTCTACACCGGCAAGCAGAAGATCCTCGACAGCGGCGGCCGCGTCGCCCGCTTCGAGAAGCGCTACGGCAAGCGCAAGGCCGGCGAGACCGCCGACAAGTAGCTGCTTTACCGACGCCCGCTCTGCTGCCCTGCGCGCAGGCCGGGCGTCGGTTTGCGTTTGGGGGCAGGGTCGACAGTCGGACAGAGATGAGGTGAGTGTGACGCACTCGACGCAGGTTGAGGCTGTGCTGACCGAACATGCCGACCTCGAACGTCAGATGTCCGATCCGGCACTGCACGCCGACGCCGGCAATGCCCGCCGGGTGGGCCGGCGGTTCGCGCAGCTGGCGCCGATCGTCACCACTTACCGCAGGCTGGAGACCGCCCGTGGCGACCTCGATGCCGCCCGCGAGCTGGCCGCCGAAGACGCCTCTTTCGCCGCCGAGGTGCCCGAGCTCGAGGCCAGGGTCGCCGAACTCGACGCCCACCTGACCGACCTGTTGGCGCCGCGGGATCCGCACGACGCCGACGACATCGTCCTCGAGGTGAAATCCGGTGAGGGCGGGGAGGAGTCGGCGCTCTTCGCCGCCGACCTCGCGCGCATGTACATCCGGTACGCCGAGCGGCACGGCTGGACCGTCACGATGCTCGACGAGACATGGTCGGATCTCGGCGGTTACAAGGACGCGACGCTGTCGATTCGCAGCAAGGGCGACTCGGCCGACGGCGTGTGGTCGCGGATGAAGTTCGAGGGCGGCGTGCACCGGGTGCAGCGGGTGCCGGTCACGGAATCTCAGGGCCGGGTTCACACCTCCGCGGCCGGCGTCCTCGTCTACCCCGAGCCCGAAGACGTCGAGGCTGTCCAGATCGACGAATCCGACCTGCGGATCGACGTGTACCGCAGCTCAGGTAAGGGCG
Organism: Mycobacterium sp. ENV421; assembly: GCF_002887815.1. Classification (GTDB taxonomy): domain Bacteria; phylum Actinomycetota; class Actinomycetes; order Mycobacteriales; family Mycobacteriaceae; genus Mycobacterium. The sequence goes on from NZ_PDHO01000030.1 coordinate 47,434, forward strand.
GCCAGGGCGTCAACACCACCGACTCGGCGGTCCGCATCACCCACCTGCCCACCGGCATCGTCGTCACCTGCCAGAACGAACGCTCGCAGCTGCAGAACAAGGCCCGCGCGATGGTGGTGCTGGCCGCGCGCCTGCAAGCGCTGGCCGAGGAGCAGGCGTCGGCTGACGCGTCGGCGGACCGGGCCAGCCAGATCCGCACGGTCGACCGCAGCGAGCGGATCCGCACCTACAACTTCCCCGAGAACCGCATCGCCGATCACCGGATCAACTTCAAGGCGCACAACCTCGATCAGGTGCTCGACGGTGAGCTCGACCCGCTGCTGGATGCCCTGGCCGAGGCGGACAAGCAGACCCGGCTTCAGCAGGCATGAGCCGAAGCCTGCGGCAGGCCATCGACGTGGCCACCGCTGCGCTCGCCCGCGCGGGCGTCGGCTCGCCGCGCATCGACGCCGAGCTGTTGGCGGCCCATCTGGCCGGCACCGATCGTGGCCGGCTGGCCACCATCGCCGAGCCCGACGCCGACTTCTTCCGCCGCTATGACGCGATCATCGACGCCCGTTGCACCCGCGTCCCGGTGCAGCACCTGACCGGTTCGGCGCCGTTCGGCCGGCTGGATCTGACGGTCGGTCCCGGGGTGTTCATCCCACGCCCGGAGACCGAGGCGCTGCTGGAATGGGCGCTGGCGCAACGCCTACCCGATGACCCGGTGATCGTCGACCTGTGTACCGGATCCGGTGCGCTGGCGATCGCGCTGGCCGCAGCGTGGCCGCAAGCGCGGGTGATCGCCGTCGACGACGACCCCACCGCGCTGGGCTACGCCCGACGCAACGCCGAGTCGACCGCTGTCGACGTGGTACAGGCTGACGTGACCGTCGCAGGCCTGCTGCCAGAGTTGCGCGGTAGCGTCGACCTCGTGGTATCCAATCCGCCGTACATCCCTGTCGGGGCGCAGCTGGAACCCGAAGTGGCCGACCACGACCCGGCGCACGCGCTGTTCGGCGGCGACGACGGCATGGCCGTGATCGGGCCGATTGCGCGCCTGGCCGCTGGCTGGCTCAAGCCCGGCGGACTGTTCGCCGTCGAGCACGACGACACCACGTCGCAGCTGACTGTCGAAACCATCAGCACCACAGCACTTTTCACTGACATCAGCCCCCGCCACGATCTGGCCGGCCGTCCCCGATTCGTGACGGCCCGCCGGGTAAAGGAGTCAGCGTGACCCAGGTGTTCGACTGTGCCGACCCCAACCAGCGCGCCGAGGCGATCACCGCCGCGGCGGCTGCGGTGAAGAGCAGCCGGCTCGTCGTGATGCCCACCGACACGGTGTACGGCATCGGGGCCGACGCCTTCGACAGCGGCGCCGTGTCGGCGCTGCTGGCCGCCAAGGGCCGCGGTCGCGACATGCCGGTCGGTGTACTCGTCGGCTCCTGGCACACCATCGAAGGCCTGGTGTATTCGGTGCCGCACAGCGCCCGCGAACTGATTCGGGCGTTCTGGCCGGGTGCGCTGAGCTTGGTTGTGCAGCAGGCGCCCTCGCTGCAGTGGGACCTCGGCGATGCCCGCGGCACCGTGATGTTGCGGATGCCGCTGCATCCGGTCGCGATCGAACTGCTGCGCGAGACCGGCCCGATGGCGGTTTCCAGCGCGAACCTGTCCGGGCGTCCGGCGGCGACGACGTCGGAGGAGGCGCAGCGCCAGCTCGGTGATCTGGTTCAGGTGTATCTCGATGCCGGGCCGTCGCCGGAGCAGGCCGCCTCGACGATCGTCGACCTCACCGGATCCGCCCCGCGACTCCTGCGCGAGGGGCCGATCAGCGCGGCCGCCATCGCCGAGGTGCTCGGCACCGACGTCGCCTCGTTGACCGCCTGAACCGCCACAGCTTGGTGCAGTACGGTTTTTGCGATGGTCGGCACATCGGAATTCGTTGCGAGCGCGCTCGCGCTGGCTGACCGTGGCGCCGGTGTTCCGTTGCGCGAGTTGGCCCTTGTCGGGCTGACCGCCGCGATCATCACCTATTTCGCCACCGGTTGGGTTCGGGTGTTCGCGACCCGGGTCGGCGCGGTGGCCTATCCCCGCGAGCGGGACGTCCACCTGAAGCCGACCCCGCGGATGGGCGGCCTGGCGATGTACGCCGGCGTCGTCGTGGCGGTCTTCCTGGCGTCGCAGTTGCCCGCGCTCACCCGCGGCTTCATCTACTCCTCGGGCATGCCGGCGGTCGTGGTCGCCGGCGGACTGATCATGGGCATCGGGCTGATCGACGACCGGTGGGGCCTGGACGCGCTGACCAAGTTCGCGGGCCAGATCACCGCGGCCAGCGTCCTGGTCACGATGGGCGTGGCGTGGAGTGTCTTGTACATCCCGCTCGGCGGGGTCGGCACCATCGTGCTGGACCAGGTGTCCTCGATCCTGCTGACGCTGGCGTTGACGGTGTCGATCGTGAACGCGATGAATTTCGTCGACGGCCTCGACGGGTTGGCGGCGGGCCTCGGGCTGATCACAGCCCTGGCGATCTGCATCTTCTCGGTCGGCCTGCTGCGCGACCACGGCGGCGACGTGCTGTTCTACCCGCCCGCGGTGATCTCGGTGGTGCTGGCGGGCGCGTGTCTTGGGTTCCTGCCGCACAACTTCTACCGCGCCAAGATATTCATGGGCGATTCCGGCTCGATGCTCATCGGCCTGATGCTGGCCGCCGCCTCCACCACCGCGGCGGGCCCGATCTCTCAGAGCGCCTATGGAGCACGCGATGTTTTCGCCCTGCTCTCGCCGTTCCTGCTGGTCGTCGCGGTGATGCTGGTGCCGGCCCTGGACACGTTGCTGGCCATCGTCCGTCGCACCCGCGCCGGCCGCAGCCCGCTGAGCCCGGACAAGATGCATCTGCATCACCGGCTGCTGCAGATCGGGCACTCGCATCGCCGCGCTGTGCTGCTGATCTACCTGTGGGTGGGCATCATCGCGTTCGGTGCGGCGGCCACCATCTTCTTCGACCCGCGCTACACCGGGGCGGTGATGCTGGCGGCGATCGTGGTCGCCATCGTGGTCACGTTGATCCCACTGTTGCGCCGCCGGGACGATGATTACGAGGGAGTTTACGACAGTAAGTAGTAGACGTGTTTTCTGCCGTCTACCATGTGGTACGGTGCTGGCAGAACCCAGCCGAGACACAGCAAGAAACCTCGCGGGTTGCCGGCCCGGCCCATCGGATTCACGTCCGATCGGCGCCGATTTACGACCGACAAAGGGAGCTGCCCCTTGGGTGATTCCAGCGCGCCTGTCGCCCTCCGATACGCTCGGCGGGCCAGGACGAAGGATCACTTGACCGGCTCCCCAGAACGCAAGATTGAGGTGAACCTGTGACGACACCAGCGCAAGATGCGCCGTTGGTGTTTCCGTCCGTTGCCTTCCGGCCCGTTCGGCTTCTTGCGATCTGCGCTGCGCTGACCGCGCTCGCGGTGGTGCTGGCCGCGGTGGCCGGTCACATCCTGTTCGGGGTTTTCTTCGGCGTCGGCCTGGCGCTGGGCCTGGTCAACGCCATTCTGGTGCAGCGGTCGGTGGAGTCGATCACCGCCGGTGACCACCCTCTCAAGCGCAAGATGGCACTGAACTCCGCGACCCGGTTGCTGGTGATCACGTCGATCGGCTTGGCCATCGCGATCATCTTCCGGCCGCTGGGGCTGGGTGTGCTCTTTGGTTTGGCGCTGTTCCAAGTTCTTTTGGTTTTGAGCACCGCGTTGCCGGTGTGGAAGAAGATTCGCACGGGCGACCACGACGCCGACGTAGTTGCAAGCCCCGGAGCTGCCGGCTCCGCCGACGAAGCACCGAAGGATTGACCACGCGATGAGTGAACGCATCCTCGCCGAGGCCGCCATCGAGGTCGGCCACCACGACACCGCCAAGTGGCTGGGTCTGACGGTCAACGTCGACACCATCATGGCGACGGCGATCGCCGCCGTGATCGTGATCGCGCTGGCGTTCGTACTGCGAGCCAAGGTCACCTCGACCGGCGTCCCCAGCGGCGTGCAGTTGCTGTGGGAGACGCTGACGACTCAGATGCGCGGCCAGATCGAATCCGCGATCGGCATGAAGATCGCCCCGTTCGTGCTGCCGCTGGCGGTGGCGCTGTTCATCTTCATCCTGATCGCCAACTGGATTTCGGTGCTGCCGGTGCAGTACGGCACCGCCGACGGCAGCACGCACGAGCTGCTCAAGCCGCCGGCCGCCGACATCAACTTCGTGCTGGCGCTCGCTCTGTTCGTGTTCTTCTGCTACCACGCGGCCGGCATCTGGCGCCGCGGCCTGATCGGCCACCCGGTGAAGCTGCTCAAGGGCCACGTCGCGTTCCTCGCCCCGATCAACCTCGTCGAGGAACTGGCCAAGCCGATCTCGTTGTCGCTCCGACTTTTCGGCAACATCTTCGCCGGCGGCATCATGGTCGCGCTGATTGCGCTGTTCCCGCCGTACATCATGTGGGCGCCCAACGCGATCTGGAAGACGTTCGACTTGTTCGTCGGCTTGATCCAGGCATTCATCTTCGCGCTTCTGACGATTCTGTACTTCAGCCAGTCGATGGAACTGGAAGAAGACCACCACTAAAAGACGTGTTCGACCCAAGGACCACCCACTCACCTGGTAGGAGTCCTACCAGCAATCAAGGAGGATAAGTAATGGCAGACCCTCAAATCGTCATGGGAGCCCTGATCGGCGGCGGGCTCATCCTGGGCGGCGGCGCCATCGGCGCCGGTATCGGTGACGGCATCGCCGGTAACGCCCTGATTTCCGGCATCGCCCGGCAGCCCGAGGCCCAGGGCCGGCTGTTCACCCCGTTCTTCATCACTGTTGGTCTGGTGGAGGCGGCGTACTTCATCAACCTGGCGTTCATGGCCCTGTTCGTGTTCGCCACGCCTGGCGCTTCCTAGTCGGCATGGGGGAGCACAGCGTCACTCTGTTGGCGGCCGAGGAAGGTGGCACCCAGAACTTCCTCGTCCCCAACGGCACCTTCTTCTTCGTACTCGCGATCTTCCTGATCGTGCTGGGCGTGATCGGCAAGTTCGTCGTGCCGCCGGTCCAGAAGGTGCTCGGTGAGCGCGAGAAGATGGTCGCCAAGACCACCGAGGACAACCGCAAGGCCACTGAGCTGGATGCCGCCGCGGATTCCGACTTCCAGAAGGTGATGGCGGAGGCCCGCACCGAGGCATCGGGGATCCGCGACGAGGCCCGGGCCGAGGGTCGCAAGATCCTCGAGGAGCACCGGGGCCGCGCCAGCGAGGAGGCTGCCGCAACCCTGCAGCAGGCGGCCGATCAGCTCAAGCAGCAGAGCGACAGCATCTCCGGTGACCTGAGGTCATCGGTGGATACGCTTTCTGCCACGCTGGCCAGCCGCGTTCTGGGTGTTGAGGTCTCCAGCGAGTCGGCGACAACGGCGCCGGGACGGTAGGACATGTCAACCTTCATCGGACAGCTCATCGGCTTCGCGGTCATCGTGGCCATCATCTGGCGGTACGTCGTGCCGCCGTTGAAAAACATGATGGCCAACCAGAAAGAGGCCGTTCGCACTCAGCTCGACGACAGCGCGAAGGCCGGTCAGCGGTTGGCTGATGCCGACAAGCATCACGCCAAGCGGGTCGACGAGGCCAAGGCCGAAGCCAAGCGCATCGTGGAAGAGGCGCGGGTCGATGCCGAAGGCATCACCGCGCAACTGCGTGCGCAGGCAGATGTCGAGGTGGAGCGGATCAAAGTCCAAGGTGCGCAACAGGTTCAGTTGCTGCGCGCTCAGCTGATCCGGCAGTTGCGTCAAGACCTCGGCAGTGAGTCGGTGCGGCGCGCGGGCGAGCTGGTGCGTGCCCACGTCGCCGACTCGCAGTCGCAGTCCGCCACTGTCGACCGCTTCCTGGACGAACTGGATTCGATGGCCCCGGCGGCCTACACGCCGGAGGCCGGTTCAGATCTGCGGTCGGCCAGTCGCGAAGCTCAGGCCGCGGTGGTCGAGAAGTTCGACGCGCTGTCCTCGGATCTGTCGGTCGATGCGTTGTCCACGCTGTCCGATGACCTTGCGTCGGTGGCCGCGCTGCTGATTGCCGAGCCCATCCTCGCCCGCCATCTCGCGGAGTCCTCCGGTGAGGTCGACGCCAAGAAGCAGTTGATTCACCGGCTGCTCGACGGCAAGGTCGGCGACAACACACTCCAGCTGCTCGAGACCGCGGTATCGGTGCGCTGGTCGTTGACCTCGGATCTGGTCGACGTCGTCGAGCATGTCGCGCGGCTGGCACTGCTGACTCGCGCGGAGCGCGAGAACCAGGCCGACGAGCTCGAGGAGCAGCTCTTCCGCTTCACCCGCATCCTGGACGAGCAGCCCCGGCTGACTTCCCTGCTGGGCGACTACACCGCACCGGCCGACGGCCGAATCGAGTTGCTGCGCAAGGTCCTCGGTGACGGCAGCGGTGCCAGCGCGACCGCGACCGCCCTGCTGGTTCAGACCATCAGCCTGCTGCGCGGCGACCGGGCCGACGAAGCGGTGCTGGAGCTGGCTCAACTTGCGGTCGCCCGGCGCGGCGAGATCGTCGCTCAGGTCAGTGCGGCTGCCGAGCTCAGTTCGGAGCAGCGCACCCGCCTGACCGAGGTGCTGACCCGGATCTACAACCACCCTGTTTCGGTGCAGCTGAACATCGATCCCTCTCTGCTGGGCGGCCTTTCGGTCGCCGTCGGCGACGAGGTGATCGACGGGACGTTGTCCTCGCGGCTGGATGCAGCTGTGACGCGGCTTCCCGATTAGCCGACCGACTGACCGGCCGAACAGCCGACCGAACCCCAAGACCCAAAAACAAAGGCAGGAAGACGAAAAGCCATGGCAGAGTTGACAATCTCGGCTGACGACATCCAGGGCGCCGTCCAGGAGTACGTCTCGAGCTTCGAGGCGGATACCGGGCGCGAGGAGATCGGCACCGTCATCGACGCCGGCGACGGCATCGCCCACGTCGAGGGTCTGCCCTCGGTGATGACCCAGGAACTGCTGGAGTTCCCCGGCGGCGTGCTCGGTGTCGCACTGAACCTCGACGAGCACAGCGTCGGCGCGGTCATCCTCGGCGAGTTCGAGAAGATCGCCGAGGGCCAGCAGGTCAAGCGGACCGGCGAAGTGCTCTCGGTGCCCGTCGGCGACGCCTTCCTGGGCCGCGTCATCAACCCGCTCGGCCAGCCGATCGACGGTCAGGGCGACATCGAGGCCGAGGGTCGTCGCGAACTCGAGTTGCAGGCGCCGTCGGTGGTGCAGCGCCAGGGTGTCGGTGAGCCGCTGCAGACCGGCATCAAGGCCATCGACGCGATGACCCCGATCGGCCGCGGCCAGCGCCAGCTGATCATCGGTGACCGCAAGACCGGCAAGACCGCCGTCTGCGTCGACACCATCCTCAACCAGCGGGGTGCCTGGGAGACCGGCGATCCCAACCAGCAGGTGCGCTGCGTCTACGTCGCGATCGGCCAGAAGGGCACCACGATCGCCTCGGTGAAGCGGGCGCTCGAAGACGGTGGAGCGATGGAGTACACCACCATCGTCGCGGCTCCGGCTTCCGACGCCGCTGGCTTCAAATGGCTTGCGCCCTACACGGGTTCGGCCATCGGCCAGCACTGGATGTACAACGGCAAGCATGTGCTGATCGTGTTCGACGATCTGTCCAAGCAGGCCGACGCCTACCGCGCCATCTCGCTGCTGCTGCGCCGCCCGCCGGGCCGCGAAGCCTTCCCCGGCGACGTCTTCTACCTGCACTCCCGCCTGCTGGAGCGTTGCGCCAAGCTGTCCGATGAGCTGGGTGGCGGCTCGATGACCGGCCTGCCGATCATCGAGACCAAGGCCAACGACATCTCGGCGTTCATCCCGACCAACGTCATCTCGATCACCGACGGCCAGTGCTTCCTGGAGTCCGACCTGTTCAACCAGGGCGTTCGCCCGGCCGTGAACGTCGGTGTGTCGGTGTCCCGCGTCGGTGGTGCCGCCCAGATCAAGGCGATGAAAGAGGTTGCCGGTTCGCTGCGTCTGGACCTGTCGCAGTACCGCGAGCTGGAGGCCTTCGCGGCGTTCGCGTCCGACCTGGATGCCGCGTCGAAGGCTCAGCTGGACCGCGGTGTGCGCCTCGTCGAGCTGCTCAAGCAGGCCCAGTACAGCCCGATGGCGGTCGAGGATCAGGTCGTCGCGATCTTCCTCGGCACTCAGGGGCATCTGGATTCGGTTCCGGCCGAGGATGTTTCGCGCTTCGAGTCCGAATTCCTGGAGCACGTGAAGGCGAGCCACTCGGAGATCCTCGACGGCATCAAGGAGTCCAAGAAGCTCTCCGAGGAGGCCGAGGAGAAGCTGGTCTCGGTCATCAACGAGTTCAAGAAGGGCTTCGCGGCAACCGACGGCAGCTCCGTGGTCGCCGACGAGCACGACGCCGAGGCTCTGGATCCCGAGGACCTGGAGAAGGAATCGGTCAAGGTCCGTAAGCCGGCTCCCAAGAAGAACTAGGTAACCAATGGCAGCCACACTTCGCGAACTACGCGGACGTATCCGCTCCGCCTCGTCGATCAAGAAGATCACGAAGGCTCAGGAGCTGATCGCCACGTCGCGGATCGCCAAGGCGCAGGCCCGGGTCGATGCGGCTCGGCCCTACGCCAACGAGATCACCAACATGCTCACCGAGTTGGCGGGCGCGAGCGCGCTCGATCACCCGCTGCTCGTCGCACGGGAGAAGCCGCGGCGGGCCGGTGTGCTGGTGGTTTCGTCGGACCGCGGTCTGTGCGGCGGCTACAACGCGAACGTCTTGCGCCGGGCCGAGGAGCTCTTCTCGCTGCTGCGGGAAGAGGGCAAGGACCCGGTGCTCTACGTCGTGGGCCGGAAGGCGCTGGGCTACTACAGCTTCCGTCAGCGCGAGGTCAAAGAGTCGTGGACCGGCTTCTCCGAGCGGCCCGATTACGAGCACGCCAAGGACATCGCCGACACCTTGGTGACGGCGTTCATGTCCGGTGTCGACGACGAGGGTGACGAGGCCGGCGCCGACGGCGTCCTCGGTGTCGACGAACTGCACATCGTGTCGACGGAGTTCAGGTCGATGCTGTCGCAGACGGCGACGGCGCTGCGGATCGCCCCGATGCTCGTCGAGTACGTCGGTGAAGCCGAAACCGGCCCGCAGACGTTGTTCTCGTTCGAGCCCAACGCCGAGGAGCTGTTCGACTCGCTGCTGCCGCGCTACATCGCGACGCGCGTGTACGCGGCGCTGCTCGAGGCGGCGGCGTCGGAGTCGGCGTCTCGGCGGCGTGCCATGAAGTCGGCGACCGACAACGCCGACGATCTGATCAAGGCACTCACGCTGGCGGCCAACCGCGAACGTCAGGCGCAGATCACCCAGGAAATCAGCGAAATCGTCGGTGGCGCCAACGCGCTGGCAGACGCTACCTAACAGAAGCCCCATCGAGAGCTAGAGAAGCGAAGAGAGAATGACTGCTGCCGTAGAGACCAAGACCGCCGGACGCGTTGTCCGCATCACCGGCCCCGTGGTGGACGTCGAGTTCCCGCGTGGCTCAGTACCCGAACTGTTCAACGCGTTGCACGCCGAGATCACCTTCGGCGCGCTGGCCAAGACCCTGACCCTCGAGGTCGCCCAGCACCTCGGTGACAACCTGGTGCGCTGCATCTCCATGCAGCCGACCGACGGCCTGGTGCGTGGCGTCGAGGTGTCCGACACCGGTGCCTCGATCTCCGTGCCGGTCGGCGACGGGGTGAAGGGCCACGTGTTCAACGCCCTCGGCGACTGCCTCGACGACCCGGGCTACGGCAAGGACTTCGAGCACTGGTCCATCCACCGCAAGCCGCCTGCCTTCGCTGACCTCGAGCCTCGCACCGAGATGCTGGAGACCGGCCTCAAGGTCGTCGACCTGCTGACCCCGTACGTGCGTGGCGGCAAGATCGCCCTGTTCGGTGGTGCCGGCGTGGGCAAGACCGTGCTGATCCAGGAGATGATCAACCGCATCGCCCGCAACTTCGGTGGCACCTCGGTGTTCGCCGGCGTGGGGGAGCGCACCCGTGAGGGCAACGACCTCTGGGTCGAGCTCGCGGACGCCAACGTGCTCAAGGACACCGCGTTGGTGTTCGGCCAGATGGACGAGCCGCCGGGCACGCGTATGCGCGTCGCACTGTCCGCGCTGACCATGGCGGAGTTCTTCCGCGATGAGCAGGGCCAGGACGTGCTTCTGTTCATCGACAATATCTTCCGGTTCACCCAGGCCGGCTCCGAGGTGTCCACGCTGCTCGGCCGTATGCCGTCCGCCGTGGGTTACCAGCCGACCCTGGCCGACGAGATGGGTGAGCTCCAGGAGCGCATCACCTCGACGCGTGGCCGTTCGATCACCTCGATGCAGGCCGTGTACGTGCCCGCCGACGACTACACCGACCCGGCGCCGGCCACCACGTTCGCGCACCTGGACGCCACCACCGAGCTTTCTCGTGCGGTGTTCTCCAAGGGCATCTTCCCGGCGGTGGATCCGCTGGCGTCGAGCTCGACGATCCTGCACCCCAGTGTGGTTGGCGACGAGCACTACCGCGTCGCCCAGGAAGTCATCCGGATCCTGCAGCGCTACAAGGATCTTCAGGACATCATCGCGATCCTCGGTATCGACGAGCTCTCCGAAGAGGACAAGGTCCTGGTGTACCGCGCCCGCAAGATCGAGCGCTTCCTCAGCCAGAACATGATGGCCGCCGAGCAGTTCACCGGTCAGCCCGGTTCGACGGTGCCGCTCAAGGAGACCGTCGAGGCGTTCGACAAGCTGGCCAAGGGCGAGTTCGACCACCTGCCCGAGCAGGCGTTCTTCCTGATCGGCGGCCTGGACGACCTGGCGAAGAAGGCCGAGAGCCTCGGCGCCAAGCTGTGAGTTTCACGACGCGAAAGGTGATGTGAGATGGCCGAATTGGACGTCGACATCGTCGCCGTCGAGCGCAAGATCTGGTCGGGTAAGGCGACGTTCGTCTTCACCCGCACCACGTCCGGCGAGATCGGCATCCTGCCTCGGCACATCCCGCTCGTGGCACAGCTCGTCGATGACGCGATGGTGCGCGTCGAGCGGGAGGGCGAGGACGATCTGCGGATCGCGGTCGATGGCGGTTATCTTTCGGTCACCGAGGAAGGCGTGACGATCCTCGCCGAGTCCGCGGAGTTCGAGTCCGAGATCGACGCGGACGCCGCCAAGTCCGATGCGGCCTCCGACGATCCGCAGACGGCTGCCCGGGGTAGGGCGCGTCTGCGCGCCCTAGGCCAGATCGACTAGTCGAGAGCCAGCGACCGATGAGCGCGCCGATGATCTTCATGGTCGCGCTGGTCACTGTGCTGGGACTTGTGGTGGCGGCCCTGACCTACCGGTTGTGGAAGCTACGGCAGGGTGGGACGGCGGCGATTCTGCGTGACACCCCGGCGGTCGGCGGGCACGGCTGGCGCCATGGAGTCATCCGGTATCGGGGTGATGAGGCCAGGTTCTATCGGCTGTCGAGTCTGCGGTGGTGGCCCGATCGCCGGCTGAGCCGGCGTGGGCTGGAGGTCATCGCCCGACGTGGCCCGCGCGGCGACGAATTCGACATCATGTCCGACGCGATCGTCGTTCTGGAACTGCACGACATCACCGGCGAGCGCGGCCGCGGCTACGAGATGGCGCTGGACCGCGGCGCGCTGACGGCGTTTTTGTCCTGGGTGGAATCGAGTCCCTCGCCGCGGGCGCGGCGCCGCACGGCCTGACTTATGTCTTCGCGGGTCCGTCGGCTTTGCCGCCGCCGGGCTGCCACAGCACGTCACCACCGGGATTGGCCACCCGGCACAGGATGAACAGCAGGTCGGAGAGCCGGTTGAGGTAGCGCGCAGGCAGCGGGCTGACGGTCTCGGGATAGGCCTTGACCGCGACCCACGCCGAGCGTTCGGCGCGCCGGGTCACTGTCCGTGCGACGTGTAGCAGGGCCGACAGCGGGGTGCCGCCCGGCAGGATGAACGAGTTCAGGGCCGGCAGGTTCTCGTTGTAGTGGTCGCACCACGCTTCGAGTCGCTCCACGTACGGGGCAGTGATCCGCAGCGGCGGATACTCCGGGTTTTCGACGACCGGAGTGGACAGGTCGGCGCCCGCGTCGAACAGGTCGTTTTGAATCTGTACCAGCACTTTGCGCAGGTCGTCGTCGGGTTGGCCCAGGGCGACGGCCACTCCGAGCGCGGCATTGGCCTCGTCACAGTCGGCGTACGCGGTCAGCCGCGGGTCATTCTTGTCCACCCGTGAGAAATCACTCAGTCCCGATGTGCCGTCGTCGCCGGTCCGGGTATATATGCGGGTCAGGTGTACTGCCATGAGTGAAACCGTACCGGCCAGGTGGCACGGTACCGGGCCTTGCCTCCACTAAACTAACGGCCGTGGGTGAGCGTTTCGTGGTGACCGGTGGCAACCGGTTGGCTGGCGAAGTCGCCGTTGGGGGCGCCAAGAACAGCGTCTTGAAGCTGATGGCGGCCAGTCTGCTGGCCGAGGGCACCACGACCATCACGAACTGCCCCGACATTCTTGATGTTCCGTTGATGGCGGAGGTCCTTCGCGGCCTCGGCGCCAACGTGGAACTCGACGGTTCGGTCGTGCGGATCACCTCACCCGACGAGCCGAAGTACGAAGCGGACTTCGCCGCGGTGCGGCAGTTCCGGGCGTCGGTCTGCGTGCTGGGCCCGCTGGTCGGGCGGTGTAAGCGCGCCAGGGTGGCATTGCCCGGTGGCGACGCGATCGGCTCGCGCCCGCTGGACATGCATCAGGCGGGGCTGCGCCAGCTCGGCGCCGACTGCACGATTGAGCACGGCTGCGTGGTGGCCACCGCCGAGCGTCTGCACGGTGCGGAGATCCAGCTGGAGTTCCCCTCGGTGGGGGCGACCGAGAACATCCTGATGGCTGCGGTGCTCGCCGAGGGTGTCACCACAATTCACAACGCCGCGCGCGAGCCCGACGTCGTCGACCTCTGCGAAATGCTCTGCCAGATGGGCGCCCAGATCGAAGGCGCAGGCACTTCGACGCTGACGATCACCGGCGTCCCGCGGCTGCACCCCACCGAGCACCGGGTGATCGGCGACCGGATCGTCGCCGCGACGTGGGGGATCGCCGCGGCGATGACGCGTGGTGACATCGCGGTCACCGGGGTGGACCCGGCTCACCTTCAGCTGGTGCTGCACAAGCTGCACGATGCCGGCGCCACCGTCACCCAGCACGACAACGGGTTCCGGGTGGTGCAGTACGACCGTCCGAAGGCAGGCAATGTGGCGACGCTGCCGTTCCCGGGTTTCCCCACCGATCTGCAGCCGATGGCGATCGCGCTGGCGTCGATCGCCGACGGGACGTCGATGATCACCGAGAACGTGTTCGAGGCGAGGTTCCGGTTCGTCGAGGAAATGATTCGGCTCGGTGCCGACGCCCGGACCGACGGTCATCACGCGGTCGTGCGGGGGATCCCGCAGCTTTCGAGTGCGCCGGTGTGGTGTTCGGACATCCGGGCCGGCGCCGGGCTGGTGCTGGCCGGGCTGGTCGCTGACGGAGAAACCGAAGTTCACGACGTGTTTCACATCGATCGGGGCTACCCGCTCTTCGTGGAGAATCTGGTGCGACTTGGAGCTGAGATAGAACGCGTGTAAGGTAGGCAGTCGGCCAGCCGCGCCGGACCCAGAGATGGGGAGGCAGCGGCAAGTTGACAAGCCAACAACATCAAGTAAGATGGCAGGGTTGCCTGCTGGCGGTCGTCGGCCGGGCGTGTTGTTTGAGAACTCAATAGTGTGTTTGGTGGTTTTTGTTTGTTGTTGTTTTT
>NZ_PDHO01000031.1 GCF_002887815.1 Mycobacterium sp. ENV421
CAACCTCCCCGCTGAAAACGACACCGACCGACTCCACGCAGCTTGACAACGCCCGACAGCGCACGAAACCGCGCCCAACTCGTCAGACCTCCACCCAATCCAGGGTGCGCTGCACGGCTTTGCGCCATCCGGCGTAGCCGGCCTCACGCTGGTCGTCGTCCCACTCCGGCGACCACCGCCGGTCCTCCTGCCAATTGGCTCGCAGGTCATCGGGATCGGCCCAGAATCCGACCGCCAACCCGGCGGCATACGCCGCACCCAGTGCGGTGGTCTCGGCCACCACCGGGCGCACCACGTCCACGCCCAGCACATCGGCTTGGATCTGCATGCACAGCTCGTTCTGGGTGACCCCGCCGTCGACCTTCAAAATCTCGAGGTGCACACCGGAATCGGCTTCCATCGCGTCGACCACGTCGCGGCTCTGATAGCAGATCGCCTCCAGCGTCGCGCGGGCAACATGGGCGTTGGAGTTGTAGCGGGACAGCCCGACGATCGCCCCACGCGCGTCCGAACGCCAATACGGCGCGAACAGCCCCGAGAACGCCGGCACGAAGTACACGCCACCGTTGTCGGCGACCTGCCGCGCCAGGGTCTCGCTCTGCGACGCGCCGCTGATGATGCCGAGCTGGTCGCGCAGCCACTGCACGGCCGAACCCGTCACCGCGATCGAACCCTCAAGAGCGTAAACGGGTTTCGCTTCTCCGAACTGGTAGCACACCGTGGTCAGCAACCCGTTCTCGCTGCGCACGATCTTCTCGCCGGTGTTGAGCAGCAGGAAGTTACCGGTGCCGTAGGTGTTCTTGGCCTCGCCCGGACTCAGGCACACCTGCCCCACCATCGCCGCCTGCTGATCGCCGAGGATGCCGGTCAACGGCACCTCACCGCCCAGCGGGCCGCCGGGTAACGTCACCCCGTACGGCTCGGGCGACGACGACGGTCGGATATCCGGCAGCATCGCGCGCGGAATGCCGAAGAGCGACAACAGTTCGTCGTCCCAGTCCAGCGTCTCCAGATTCATCAGCATGGTGCGGCTGGCATTGGTGACGTCGGTGACGTGCGTACCGCCGTGGGTTCCCCCGGTCAGGTTCCACAGCACCCAGGTGTCCGGCGTCCCGAACAGCGCGTCACCGCGTTCGGCGTCGGCACGTACGCCGTCGACGTTCTCCAGGATCCATTGCAGCTTGCCGCCGGAGAAGTACGTCGCCGGCGGCAGGCCCGCCTTGCGGCGGATGATGTCGCCGCGGCCATCCCGGTCCAGGGCGGCTGCGATCCGGTCGGTGCGGGTGTCCTGCCACACGATCGCGTTGTGGTACGGCCGTCCCGTCTTGCGGTTCCACACCAGCGTCGTCTCCCGCTGGTTGGTGATGCCCAGCGCGGCGAGGTCTTCGACGGACAGTTTCGTCTTGTTCAACGCCGAGACCACCACGGTCTGCGTGCGTTCCCAGATCTCCACCGGGTTGTGCTCCACCCACCCGGACTTCGGCAGGATCTGTTCGTGCTCGAGCTGGTGTCGGCCCACCTCGGCGCCCTTGTGATCGAAGATCATGCAGCGGGTGCTGGTGGTGCCCTGGTCAATCGAGGCGACGAAGTCAGCCAACGGTGCTCCTCTGACGTGCGATGCTGCCGAGGCAGCCGACCTTTCGTCCATGATGGCCTACATGGCATCCGAGATCACCGACATCGCCGACATGCCGCGGGGTGGCCCGGACGCGTCGTGTCTGGATCGCCTGCTGGAGACCAACCGTCCGGAATACCTCGACCGCGACGACGTCGACGACGAGGTCAAGCGCGGCATCGTCACGGCGCTGGACGTGATCGGCAACCTGTTCCGTGAACACGATCGCAACGCCGAACTGGTGCTGCGCGAGGTCGCCGATGTCGTCGACCCCGCCATTCTGGAACTCGGCGCCGGTCACGGAGCGTTGTCGCGCCGGGTGCTCGAGCAGCATCCGACCGCCCACGTCACGATCTCCGACGTCAACGCCGAGTCGGTCGCGGCTATCGCGGCATCCGACCTCGGTGAGCACCCCCGCGCCACCGTGCGCACCATCGACGCGACCGCGATCGACGCCGACGACGGCGCGTTCGACCTGGCCGTCTTCGCGTTGTCGTTTCACCATCTGCCGCCCACCCAGGCCGCCCTGGTTCTCGCCGAAGGCACCCGGGTGGCCAACGAACTCCTGGTCATCGATCTGCCCCGGATGCCCTCGCTTCTGCACATCGCCAAGCTGGCGGCGATGGCGCCACTGGTGTGGTGGCCGTTCGTGCACGACGGACTGGTCAGCTCGCTGCGCTCCTACAGCCCGTCGGCGCTGCGGGCGCTCGGCGCCCACGCCGGAGTCGAGGTGGAGGTCAGCACCAACCCGTTCGATCGACAGGTTCTGCGGGCACGCCGGCGCGGTTGATGGCGATTTGCTTGCGCAGCTTGGTCTGAACCGGTTCCATCGACCCCATGGGCGACGAGGTCAAGCACGCCACCTTCAACCGGGCGCACCGGCAGCAGTACCGGCGCAAGGTCCAGTTGTGCCTGGACGTGTTCGAAACGATGCTGGCCCAATCCAGCTTCGACTTCGACCGGCCGCTGACCGGGATGGAGATCGAGTGCAACCTGGTCACCGATGACTACCAGCCGGCGATGTCCAACCAGGAGGTCTTGGCCGCGATAGCCGATCCGGCCTACCAGACCGAATTGGGTGCCTACAACATCGAATTCAACGTCCCACCACGACCTCTACCCGGTCGGACGGCACTGGAGCTGGAGGCCGAGGTTCGTGCGAGCCTGAATGCCGCGGAGACCAAGGCCAACACCGACGACGCACACATCGTGATGATCGGGATCCTGCCGACGCTGATGCCCGAGCATCTGACCGGCCACTGGATGAGTCCGTCGCTGCGCTATCAGGCACTCAACGATTCGATCTTCACCGCCCGCGGCGAGGACATCCTCATCGACATCACCGGCCCTGAGCGGCTGAGCATGCACGCGGAGTCCATCGCTCCCGAATCCGCTTGTACCAGTATGCAATTGCACCTGCAGGTTTCCCCGGCCGAGTTCGCCGCCAACTGGAACGCCGCTCAGGTGCTGGCCGGCCCGCAGCTCGCCCTCGGTGCCAATTCGCCGTACTTCTTCGGCCACCAGTTGTGGGCCGAGACCCGCATCGAGCTGTTCGCCCAAGCCACCGACACCCGGCCCGACGAACTCAAGGCGCAGGGCGTCCGTCCGCGAGTGTGGTTCGGGGAACGGTGGATCACCTCGATCTTCGACCTGTTCGAAGAGAACGTCCGCTACTTCCCCTCCTTGCTGCCGGAGATGTCCGACGAGGACCCGGTCGCCGAGCTCGCGGCAGGCCGCACGCCTGCTCTGTCCGAACTGCGGCTGCACAACGGGACGGTGTACCGCTGGAACCGGCCGGTATACGACGTCGTGAACGGTCGGCCGCACCTGCGGGTGGAGAATCGAGTGTTGCCGGCCGGGCCCACGGTCGTCGACATGATGGCCAACTCGGCGTTCTACTACGGCGCCTTGAGAGTGTTGGCCGAAGAGGACCGTCCGCTGTGGACGAAGATGAGTTTCACTGCGGCACATGACAACTTCATCGAAGCCGCTCGGCACGGCATGGACGCCAGGCTGTACTGGCCCGGGCTCGGCGAGATCACGCCCGACGAGCTTGTGCTGCGCACCTTGCTGCCGATGGCCGATGAGGGTCTGCGCCGCTGGGGCGTGGCCGCCGAAGTACGGGACCGCTATCTCGGCGTGATCGAGGGCCGCGCGAAGACGGGGCGCAACGGGTCGGCATGGCAGGTCGCGACGGTGCAGGCGCTGCAGGGTCGGGGCATGGCGCGCCCGGAGGCGCTGGCCGAGATGCTGCGGCGCTACTGCTCCCTGATGCACAGCAACGAGCCAGTGCACACCTGGGACATCACCGAGTGACAGCGAGTCCTTGTAAGTTGACGGACATGGACTCTGAGGTGATGGACTGGGACGGCGCCTATAAAGAGGAGGGCGCGTTCGCCGGGCCGCCGCCGTGGAATATCGGTGAGCCGCAGCCCGAACTGGCCGCTCTCGTCCGGGACGGGATGGTCAGCGGTCATGTGCTGGACGCGGGCTGCGGGCATGCCGAACTCGCGTTGGCCCTCGCGGCGACGGGCAGCACCGTCGTCGGTATCGATGTGTCGCCCACGGCGATCTCGGCCGCGACCGAAGCCGCCCGGCAGCGCGGGTTGAGCCACGTGACCTTTGTGTGCGCCGACATCACCTCCTTCACCGGCTACGACGAGCAGTTCGCCACGATCATCGACAGCACGCTGTTCCATTCGCTGCCGGTCGGCGCCCGCGACGCCTACCTCGGTGCGATCCACCGGGCGGCCGCACCCGGGGCGCGGCTCTATGTTCTGGTCTTCGCAAAGGGCGCCTTCCCGCCGCACCTCGAGACCAAGCCCAACGAGGTCGACGAGGACGAGCTACGCGCCGCGGTGTCGAAGTACTTCGTGATCGACGACATTCGGCCGGCGAAGATCCATTCCCACAAGCCGGCGTTCGCCGACCTGCCCCAGGGGGCGATGCCGTTCGAACTCGACGCGAAGGGCCGCCTGATGATGCCGGCCTACCTGCTCAGCGCACATAAGGCGGGCTGAGTACCGCGCACCCCCACGCCCATGCGGGTTCTGCTGGTCGGTCAGGTGACGGCGCGCAGCGCGGCGACCAGCGCCTCGATGTCTTCAGTGCCGGCGTCGACGTGCGGCGAAATCCGCAGCACTGGCGTCGTCAGCTCCAGCGGAGCGCGCTCCACTCCGGCCGCAGTCGTCACGATGCCGTGCTCGTCGATCAGGCGGGCTCGCACCTGCACGGGGTCGGCGCCGTCGGCGGGCTCCAACGTGGTGATGGCGGTCGGGGCGTCGTCGGGTTCCACCACTCGCCAGCCCTGCACCTCGGCCAGCATCGCGCGGGTCTGACGTCCGAGCGCGGCCAGCCGCTGCCGTACCGTTTCCGGTCCGGCCGCGAGGTGCTGTCCCACCGCGACGGAAAAGCCAACCCGCGCAGCGATATTGGCTTCACCGAACTCCAGGCACTGCAACGCCGATACCGCACCGGCCCACGGCGGGGACTGCAACAGGTCGGCCAGCGCCGGACGCGCCGCCAGCACTCCTACCCCGCGCGGGCCCGCCAACCACTTGCGCGACGACGAGTAGACCGCGTCGGCGTCGGCCACGCAGTCGATGTGGCCCAGCGCCTGCGCGGCATCGACGATCAGCGGGACGCCGATCTCCCGGCACACCTCCGCGACCGCGGCGACGGGTTGTACGACACCGCGGTGGCTGCCGACCGCGGTCAGGTGGACCATCGCCGGCGGCGCATCGGCCAGGGTGTTGCGGGCGGCATCCGGGTCGACCCGGCCCAAACTGTCGACCGGTAGCTCCTGCCGGGTGAAGCCGCGCGCAGTGAACTCCACCAGATTGGGGCCGTACTCGCCGGGCAGGCACGCCACGGTCCGTTCCATCGGCCACACGCCGAGCAGCAGTTGTAGCGCGTTGCCCGATCCGGTGGTGAAAATGACGTCGTCCGAGGACATTCCGGTCAGCACGGCCACACCGGCGCGGCCGGCGTCGAGAACCGGAGCGGCCGCCTGCGCAGCGACGTAGCCGCCCACCTCCGACTCGTGGCGGGCGTGTGCGGCAGCCGCATCGATCGCCGCCAGGCTCTGGCGTGAACACGCGGCGCTGTCCAGGTGCACACCGGCCGCGGGCAGCCGTGCCTCCCGCCAGCTGTCAGCCAGAGCGTCGGGTGCGCTCACTTCACCGCCAGGGACAGCCCGAAGTCCCCGGCCTCATCGGTCCACCACTGCGTCCGCCGCAGCCCGGCCGCCTGCAGCTCGTGCGCGACGGCCTCGGGCCGAAACTTGCACGACACCTCGGTGAGCATCTCTTCGCCTGCCGCGAACTCGACGCGCAGATCCAGCCCGGCGACGGTGACCTCCTGCGGAGACATTGCGCGCAGCCACATCTCGATGCGCTCCTCGTCGGGGTTCCAGCGGGCGACGTGCTCAAAGGCGTCGATGTCGAAGTCGGCGTTCAGTTCTCGATTGACCACGGTCAGCACGTTGAGGTTGAACCGCGCGGTCACCCCGGCGCTGTCGTCGTAAGCGCGAACCAGGCGTTCGGTGTCCTTGACCAGGTCGGTGCCCAGCAGCAGGCTGTCCCCGGGGTCGAGTACGTCGGCGAGCGCGGTGAGGAACTCCGCGCGTGGGGCGGCGGTCAGATTGCCGATGGTGGACCCGAGGAACACGAACAACCGGCGACCGCCCGAGGGGATCTTGGCCAGATGTTCCTCGAAATCGCCGCACACCGCGTCGATGTCGAGATCCGGATACTCGTGCTCCAGCGCGGCTCCGGCCAGTTCCAACACACTCGAGTCCACGTCGAACGGCACGAATCGTCGCAGCGACCCGTTGTCGCGCATGGCACTCAGCAGCAGCCGCGTCTTCTCCGACGTCCCGCTGCCGAGTTCCACCAGTGTGTCGGCACCACTTGCGGCGGCGATCGCCGCCGACTGGGATCGCAGGATCTGCGCTTCGGTCCGGGTCGGGTAGTACTCCGGCAGCCGGGTGATCTGGTCGAACAGGTCACTACCGACGGCGTCGTAAAACCATTTGGGCGGCAAGGACTTCGGTGTCTGCGCCAAGCCGTGCAGCACATCGTCGCGGAGCGCCTGGGCGGCAGCGTCGGCGGCCAGGTAGTTCGACAGCGTGAACGTCACAAAGATCCTTTCAGCGGGGTCAGCGTCACCTGTCCCCCGCTCACGTCGACGAGATGCCGGTCCGGGATGTCCTGCCAGTCGGGGTGGTCGTCATAGGGTTCGCTGGCCAGCACCACTCCGTCACTGCGGCACAACACCGACAGAGTGTCACCCCAGGTGGTGGCCAGCAGCCGAGATCCGTTGGCGGCCATGATGTTCAACCTTGCACCCGGATCCGCCACCCCGACTTCGGCGATCGTATCGCCGAGGTTCTCCGGTCCGCGGTCGAAGATCAGCGCGGCAAGCATCGCGCTGTCGACGGTCGATTCGGCCGCCGCGCTGACGGGCAACACGCCGCGGTCGACCACCCCGTTGTGGGACAGCAGCCAGGTGCCGTCGCTGAACGGGGCAGACGCACTGGCCTCGATCGGCATGCCGACCGACGCCGAACGCACCGCTGCGACAATGCAAGTGCTACGCAACGCCGGTGACACCGAGGCGAACGAGACATCGCCCCACAGCGGCGACGCGCTGCGCCAGCGGCGCACCTCGCCGCCATCGAAGAAGCCCACACCCCAGCCGTCGGCGTTGATCAACCCGTGCTTCTGCCGGCGCGGGGCATAGGACTGAACTCTCAACCCGCACGGCGGGTCGAGGACCAGCGAGGCGATCGCCACCGGTTCGCCCAGCCAGCCCAGGTGCCGGCACATCAGACGTCCCACGCCAAGCGCACACCGGAGAAGATCTGCCGACGGATCGGGTGATCCCAATTCCGGAAGCTGGGGCGCAACGTGTCGGCGCCCACCGCCCACGAACCACCGCGAAGCACCTTGTAGTCACCGTCGAAGAACGGCTCCGAATAGCGTTGATAGATCATCGGTGTGAAGCCCGGCCATGGCCGCAGCGGCGACGTGGTCCACTCCCACACATCTCCGAGCATCTGCTCGGCGCCATAGGCAGACGCCCCGTCGGGATAGGCCCCAACCGGCGCGGGGCGCAGCGCCTGCCCACCGAGGTTGGCCCGGTGCGGTGTCGGTTCCTCCGGGCCCCACGGGTAACGACGGCGCGAGCCGACCTCCGGATCCCAGGCGGCGGCCTTCTCCCATTCGACTTCACTCGGCAGCCGTGCGCCCGCCCACGCCGCGTAGGCCTCGGCTTCGAAGAAAGTGACGTGTTGGACGGGTTCGTCGCCGGGGATGTCCTCGACGTGGCCGAATCGGGTTCGGGTGCCGTCCGGATTCCAGAACTCCGGTGCGCTCAACTCGGCTTGGAGCCGGTGCTCCCATCCGCGCGGTGACCACCATCGCTGTTGGATGTAGCCGCCGTCATCGATGAACTGGCGCCATTCGGCGTTGGTCACCGGTACCCGGCCGATGCGGAACGCCGGCACATCGACCACGTGGGCGGGGCGTTCGTTGTCCAGTGACAGCGGTTCGGTCGCCGCGTCGACGCCGAGGACGAACGGGCCGCCGGGCACCAGAACCGAACTGCCGGCCAACGCGGGCCTGCCCTGCGGCAGCGTCATCCGATGCGCCAAAATCGGTGCGCCGCTGCGCAAGTTGAGTGCCTGCAAAATTGTCTCGTCGTGCTGGTTCTCATGGCTGATCACCAAGCCGAAGCGGAACGCGACCTCGGCATCGTCATCGCGGTGGGGCAAGGTGTCGAGCACGTCGAGTGCGGCGGCCCGCACGGTATTGCAGTAGGCGCGGGACTGCGC
The DNA here is from genome assembly GCF_002887815.1 of Mycobacterium sp. ENV421. GTDB lineage: Bacteria > Actinomycetota > Actinomycetes > Mycobacteriales > Mycobacteriaceae > Mycobacterium. The sequence continues at coordinate 8,451 of NZ_PDHO01000031.1, forward strand.
CGGTGACAGCAGCGGGAGATCGACGCGGCTGGCGCGAGTGTGCACGAAGGCGTCGTAGAGGCCTTCGATGTTCGCGGGCAGCATCCCCGGCCGATTCGGGTCGCCGTCGCGCAGGAGCCAGAGCTCCTCCTGTTGCCCGATGTGGGCGAGGTCCCAGACCAATGGACTCATCAGCGGGCTGTACTGGCGATGCAACTCGGCGTCGTCGAAGTCGGTCAGCGTCCACGTGCGCTGGCGGGCCCGTTCGAGGTCCCGGGCCAGCGTCTCGCGTGCGATCACGCCGTCGCCTCGGCCATCTGCAGGACGGCACCTTCGATGCCGCGCTCGATGACCCGATCGGCGAATTCGTCGGCTGGGCAGCGGCCTTCTTCCACGTTGTGCACCAACCGCCGCATGGACTCGGATAATTCCGCGGGGGCCCGGTCGGCGACGAGCGCGACGCATCGGTTGGCGGCTTCGTAGAGGCGGTCGTCCTTGAGACCGACCCGCGCGGCAAGGTCCCACGCCGTCTCAACCGATTCGACGGCCTCGGCGGCCAGTTCGGCGAGGGCCGGGTCGTCGAGAAGGGTGACGACGAGGAACACGACTGCGGGCAGCAGATCGTCGGGCACGCTGTCGAGGTACCGGATTTCCAGCCAGCGGCGGGGGCGCACCGGCGGGAACAGCGTGGTCAGGTGGTAGTCGAGGTCGGCGGTGGTCGGGCGGCGATCGCCGAGCAGCACCAGTCCGTCGGCCCAGTCCGCGAACGGCACGTGCTCGGTGACCGCGACGGGATCCGGGTTGTGCACCAACATCACCGGTGCCTTGAGCGCGTAGCGCGCCCAGTCAGTGCACGGATCGTCACCGCTGGCGCCCAGGACCGGCCCACAGCGCGCCGAGTCCAGCTGACTCCACACCCGCTGACGGGTTGACACCCAGCCGGTGAAGTCCCCGCCGAGCAACGGTGAATTCGCCGCGATCGCGATCATGGTGGGGCCGAGCGCATGGGCGAGCCGCACCCGCTCGGCCCAGCCGTCGCGGGGACCGGCGTCGAGGTTGATCTGGATCGAGGCCGTCGAGGTCATCATCGCCGCCCCTGCGCTGGCCGTCCCGGACGCGACGAAGAACTGTTCCATCGCCTCATAGCGGGCGCCGGGATTGACCCGATGCGGGCGGCGTAGCGGGTCGGCGCCGAGCAGCACCAGGCCGAGGCCGGCGTCGGCGAACGCCGAACACAACCTCGCCCGGTCGGCGGCCAGCGCGGCGATGGCCGGCACCGGGCCGTCGGCCGGCGGGCCGGACAGTTCGACCGCGCCCCCCGGTTCCACGGTGACGGCGCTGCCGCCGGGCAACGGTCCGACGGTGGCGATCACGTCGCTCAGTTCCGACCAGCCCGGGCGGCGCAGTGGATCAGCCAGATCGAAGCAGTGCGCTTCGAGTTCCAGACCCACCCGACCGATCGGACCGTCGTCCAGTGAAGCGCCGGCGATGTGCAAGGCAGCCGAGGATGAGCTGTTCAGGACTCGTTCTTCGGCACCCGACCCGCAAGGTGCCCGGCCCGACTCCGAAGTGACGGCGAACGTCATGACATCCATCTTCCAGACCGCACCGACAAGTTTCGTCGATCCGCGGCTGACCCGTTGATGACGTTCACCCGACCTCGCTATAGACCCAATGTGTTCTGCATGGCGCCGGCCAGTACGTTCACCGCCGGCCCGCCGTTGCCGGACTGGCAGACCTTGGCCTGCAACAGCACGTTTTCCCGCAACCGCGTCTGGGTGAAACACCGCCGATCGGTATCTGCTTCCTGTTTGACCCACACCGCGTCGGTGGCCGTCGGGGCAGCACCGCCGAACGACCACACCTGAGTTGTTCCGTCGGCGAGGTGCATGGCGGTGGTCTGACCGGCGCACCCGACCGTGCGGTCGACGACGCGGTGGTACGCACGGGTGGCGGCGTCGACGGTCGCAAACACCCCGACGGCCTGTTTGACCAGGTGGTTCTGGTCGGTGGCCGAGGTCTGCGTGACCGCGCTGTTGAACGACGCAAGGTCGGGATCGTTGAACACCTCGGGCAGCCCGATGTCGGCCCAGTTGTTGCAGACCGGCAGATCGACCCAGAACCCCTGCACCGGGTCGGTGCTCACTGCCTCCCACGTCATCGGTGCTCCGACGATGTTGCCAACCGAGCCTTTGGCGAGCACGGCGTATGAGACCACGCCCGGGTCCGCCGGCCGGGCCTGCGCCGGAGCGGCCGCGACTACGCCCGCTGCCAGCACAGCGGCCGCCGCTGCGGCGGTGCGCATCACCCTCAGACCTTGGCGGTCAGCGTGACGTCGATATTGCCGCGGGTCGCTTTCGAATACGGGCACACCTGGTGAGCCTTGTTCATCAGGTCCTCGGCCTGACTCTGTTCGAGTCCGGGGAGGTAGCCGATGAGGTGGGCGTTGATGCCGTACCCGCCGTCGGCGTCCTTGCCGAAGCCGACCTGCGCGGTGATGCCCGACGCACTGTCGAGTCCGATCTTCTCCGAGCGCGCCACCAGTTGCAGCGCGCCCAGGAAGCAGGCGGCGTAACCCGCCGAGAACAGTTGCTCGGGGTTGGTGCCCTCGCCGCTACCGCCCGCTTCCTTGGGCGGCCTGGTGTCCAGATCGATCCGGTTGTCCGACGACTTCACGTGGCCGTCACGCCCGCCGCCGCTGGCCGTCGATTCCGCGGTGTAGATGACCTCGATGCTCATGACTTCGATCATGCCAGGCCGCGAGATCGACATGAAGGTCGTGAAAATTCACCCGATCACAACCCTCATGTCGATGTCGGCTGCTAGCCGGTGTTGCCTCGCACGCCTTCCTCGATCTTCTTGCCGAGGTCGGCATCGATGTTGCTCCAGTACTCGAACACCCGGGACAGCACAGGCTCCTTGACACCTTTGGATACGTGACCGATGACGTTGTGCGCCAACCTGTCTCGGGCATCGTCGTCGAGAACTTCCCGGACCAGGGCGCCGGCCTGACCCCAGTCGTCATCGTCTTGACGAAGGGCGTACGCGGAGCGGACCATATCTCCGTCCGAGGCCCAGTGCACCTCAGCCGCACGCGCGGGATCGGCCTGCGGACCACCCATCGAGTTCGGCGCGTACACCGGATCGGTCACGTTGTGCATCCGCATCGCACCGTCTTTGGAGTAGCTATGCACTTCGACTCTCGGCGTGTTGACCGGGATCTGCTTGTAGTTCACCCCGAGCCGGTGCCGATGGGCGTCACTGTAGGAGAAGCCACGTGCCAACAGCATCTTGTCCGGGCTCAATCCGGTACCGGGCACGATGTTGTTTGGTTCGAAAGCAGCCTGCTCGATCTCGGCGTGATAGTCGGTGACGTTGCGGTTCAACGTCATTCGACCAACTTCGTGTAGCGGGTAATCGCTGTGCGGCCACACCTTGGTCAGGTCGAACGGATTGAACCGGTACGTCTTGGCGTCCTCGAACGGCATGATCTGGACGTGCAGAGTCCAGCTCGGGAAGTCGCCGGCCTCGATGGTGTCGAAGAGGTCGCGCTGGTGGTAATCGCCGTCGCTGCCTGCCAATTCGTCGCCTTCCTCCTGCGTGAGGAATTCGATGCCCTGGTCGGTCTTGAAGTGGTATTTCACCCAGAACAACTCGCCGGCCGCGTTGAGCCAGCTGTAGGTGTGGCTGGAGTAGCCGTTCATGTTTCGCCAGGACTTCGGGATGCCGCGGTCACCCATCAACCAGGTGACCTGGTGTGCGGATTCCGGTGAAAGCGTCCAGAAGTCCCACTGCATGTGGTGATCCCGCAGGTTCGACGACTGCAGGCGCTTCTGAGAGCGGATGAAGTTCTGGAACTTGATCGGATCCCGCAGGAAGAACACCGGCGTGTTGTTACCGACGAGGTCGAAGTTGCCCTCGGAGGTGTAGAACTTCAGAGCGAATCCGCGGGGGTCACGCCAGGTGTCTGGGCTGCCGCGCTCGCCGGCGACGGTGGAGAATCTGGCCACCATGTCGGCTTTGATGCCGGGCTGCAGGAACGCCGCACGAGTGAACTTGCTGACGTCCTGCGTCACTTCGAACGTTCCGAACGCACCGCCGCCTTTGGCGTGCGGTTGGCGCTCCGGGATACGTTCGCGATTGAAGTTGGCCATCTGCTCGATCAGGTAGTGGTCCTGGAGCAGGATCGGGCCATCCGGCCCGACGGTCAGGGAATGTTCGAGGCTCGGCGCCGGTGCACCGGCATCTGTCGTCGCAAATTTCTCAGTCATCGTCTCCCCTATCTGGAGTCAGCACCTTTCAGAAGGCGTGTACCCAAGACCCGTTCTACTCTCCCAAAACGGTTCCGGGGCAATCCCTGAACAACAGGGTGCCCAGCGTCCCTGGGGGGTGGGACGCTGGGCACGTCTGCGGTGCGGTCAGGGACGCGGGGTCGGGGTGACGGTGCCGCCCGGACCTGCGCCACCCGGACCTCCTGGCCCGAATCCGGGGCCGGCGCCCGGACCCTGGCTCTGCCCACCCGGGCCCCCGGGGCCCATCGGACCCCACGGTCCTGCGCCGGGCATCATCATCCCGGGGCCGCCACCAGGTCCGCCCCGGTGGTGGAACTGTTGAGAGTCACCATCCCCGCGGTGGTGGTGCCAGCCGCCACCGCCGCCGCTGTGGCGGCCGAGGGCGAAGCCGGTGAAGAAGACTGCGCCGACGATGAAGACGGTGCCGGCGACGATCGCGACCCAGGCAACGGCCTGGTACAGCCGGTTGGGTCGGGTGGCGACGGGGACCGGGCCGTAGTAGGGCGGTGGCGGAGGCGGCGGGTCGAGAGTGGCGACAGGGCTGGTTGCGGGCTCGTCGGCCCGCTCGGGTGTTTCGGTCATGAATCGATGATGCGAGCCCGCCGCCCAGTGCGGGTTAAGTACCGCCTTTGAGTTGGCTATGAATGGTGCACCCAGCGCTGCGCTACGGGACTAGACAGTTTTAGCGAACTTTGAAACTATGTTCCGAAAGTTGCGGTGAAGGAGTGTCCACTGTGTGGTTATACCTTTACCTGTCCGGCGTGCCGCTATTCGGATTTCTGGCTTGGATATTCTCTGATTCTGGCGAAGAAGGTGGCGCAGCACGAACCCACGAACGCCTTCCGCTGATTGTTGCGGCGGGAGTCCTGTGGCCGGTGTTGCTAATGGGAGTTGCCCAGATTCAAGTATTCCGAATACGAGCGAAGTTTCGTGCGTCACTAAAGCAGCCCCGCCAGAGCAGCTGGCGAGCCCCGTAGAGCAACCACGAGCAGAATTATTGTGTTTGTCAATTACCTGTGAAGCGACGCGCTTCGCAGATACCGTTTCGGTTCTCGGGAGAAACCAGGCGCAGACTCATGGCAGCCAATGCCGCAATCGCCTTGACGTGCGCACGCTCGACCGGGTGCCACAACCCGGTACGCCGCGGCGCTCAGCGTGGTCAGTGGCGGGTCAGCGCGGACACTAAGCCTGGGGCCATTCACCGCTGCACACGGCTTTGATGCGGTCGACGGCGCAGCGCACGCAGGTCAAGGAGGGACTCACCAGGGCTTGATCGGGTTCACCGCGAACTGCAGCACCCGGTAGGGCGCGCGGTCGCGCGGCGTGGTGTTCCACTGACTGACGAATACCCGCACCTCGTCGAGCGTCGAACCCGGCGAGATGTAGCCGCCGTACGGCTGCGCCAGCCGGTTGTCTTCCGGCGGCGGCAAGCTCTCCGCGGGGTCGGGCCAGTCGCCCGCTTGCACCACCGTCGTCACCGGCGCGGTTCCCAGACCCGTCGGGTCGTAGGCCACCCGCATCTCCATGTTCCCGGTGCTGGCGTTGAAGTAGGACAGCACCGGCTTTCCGTCGACCTCGCGCAGGCTCATCTCACCGATCTTGTCCGGCCATAACGGGGTTGGCGTCTTGTTCCAGCCGCCGCCCGGACCGGCCGCCCAGCCTTGCCAGCGCGCACGGTCGGTGAAGTTCTCTCGCGTGGCGCGGTAAAGCATCACCGGCCCGGACCGGTCGAAATTGTTGGCCACGATGTACACCCAGCCGGTCTGCGAGTCCGGTGTCGGGATCGGGTCGTAGTAGCCGCTGATCTGCGTCTGACGGCCGCCGGCGTAGGAGGCGGGCCGCTGCGAACCCGCGACGGTCTGCCAACCGCCTTGCCCGGCAACCGCTTTCACCAGCCGCGACGTCTGCGGTACCAGGTCTTTGGTGGTGGTCACCAGCAGATAGTTCTGCCGGTTGATCTGCACCACCCCCGCGGGCAGCTGCGAAGCACCCGGCGGCCGGGGGTCGGCCAGCAAGGGTTTGTCCACCCCGACGACGCCGGTGTAGCGGATGCCGCCGGGATCATCGACCGAGTCGCCGGCCACCCGCAGTGCGACCGGCGAGAACCACCCACCGAATCCGACGCCCTGGCCGGCAAAGCTGTCCCCGCAGATTTGGAGCAATTCAGTTGGGAATTCCATGAACTCGCACAAGTCGGTGGCGCCTATGCCGTACTCGCGGGTCGGCGTCCCGGTGCCGGCGATCGGCCCGATCCGCACCACCTGGCCCGGCGCCAACGGCGCGAGGATCGGGTCAGGAGCTGGGCTCGGCGGATCGGCGATCGCCGGGGGCGCCAGCATCAGCGCCGAGATCGACGAAATGGCGCACGCCACTCGCAGTTTCACGCCCAAACGTCGGTTTCGGCGCAAGGGGGACCAATCCTAGAGCTCGGCGGCCAGCAGCTCGGCGATCTGAATCGTATTGAGGGCAGCACCTTTTCGCAGGTTGTCACCCGAAAGGAACAGTGCGAGGCCACGGCCGTCCGGCACGCCGGGATCCTGGCGAATCCGGCCCACCAGGGTCTCGTCCACCCCGGCAGCAGCCAGCGGCGTGGGGACGTCGACCAGCTTCACCCCGGGGGCACCGTCGAGCAGCGCAGTGGCCCGCTCCGGCGAAATCGGCTCAGCGAATTCGGCGTTGATCGACAGTGAGTGCCCGGTGAACACCGGAACCCGCACACACGTCCCGGACACGGCAAGCTCCGGGATGCCCAGGATCTTGCGGCTCTCGTTGCGCAGCTTCTGATCCTCGTCCGTCTCACCGGAGCCGTCGTCGACCAGTGACCCGGCCAGCGGAACCACGTTGAACGCAATCGGCGCAACATATTTCACCGGAGCCGGGTAATCCAGCGCCGACCCGTCGTGCACCAGCTCCTCGACCCCGGAGATCACCGCGCGGGCCTGGGTGGCCAACTCGTCGACACCGGCCAGCCCACTGCCCGACACCGCCTGATAGGTGGAGGCGATCATCCGCACCAACTGGGCTTCGTCGTGCAGCACCTTGAGCACCGGCATCGCGGCCATGGTGGTGCAATTCGGGTTGGCGATAATGCCTTTGGGCCGATTGCCCGCGTCACGCGCGAAGTTCACCTCGGACACCACCAGCGGCACCTCGGGATCCTTACGCCACGCCGAGGAGTTGTCGATCACGACCACACCGGCTGCAGCGAACCGCGGCGCCTGTACCCGCGACATCGTCGCGCCGGCCGAGAACAACGCGATGTCCAGGCCGGTGGGATCCGCGGCCTCGGCGTCCTCGACCTCGATCTCCTGGCCGCGGAACGGCAGCTTCTTGCCCGCCGACCGTGACGAGGCGAAGAACCGCACGCTGGTGACCGGGAAGTCCCGCTCCTCGAGCAGGGTGCGCATCACCTGGCCGACCTGGCCGGTGGCTCCGACAACACCGATGTTGACCATGACTACCGACCCGTCCCGGCGTAGACGACGGCTTCTTCATCGCCGCCGAGACCGAACGCCTCGTGCAACGTGGCAACGGCCTTGTCCAGCTCAGTGTCCTTGACCAGCACCGAGATTCGGATCTCGGATGTCGAGATCAGCTCGATGTTCACCCCGACCTCGGCCAGCGCCTCGCAGAACGTCGCGGTCACACCCGGGTGGCTGCGCATCCCGGCGCCCACCAGCGAGACCTTGCCGATGTGGTCGTCGTAGAGCACCTTGGTGAAACCGATCTCACCCTGCAGTGCGGTGAGCTTCTCCACCGCCGTCGGCCCGATGTCGCGCGGGCAGGTGAACGTGATGTCGGTTTTGCCGTCCTCGACCTTGGAGATGTTCTGCAGCACCATGTCGATGTTGATGTCGTTGTCGGCAACCGCACGGAACACCTTTGCGGCGTAGCCGGGTACGTCGGGCAGCCCGACAACGGTGACCTTGGCCTCACTGCGGTCGTGGGCAACTCCGGTCAGGATGGCGTCTTCCATGGGGATGTCCTCGATAGATCCTGTGACGATCGTGCCGGGCTTGTCGGTGTATGAAGACCGGACGTGAATCGGAACGTTGTAGCGACGGGCGTATTCCACACAGCGCAGCATCAGCACCTTTGCGCCGCAGGCCGCCATCTCGAGCATTTCCTCGAAGCTGACGGTGTCCAGGCGACGGGCATTGGGCACGATGCGCGGGTCGGCGGTGAAGATGCCGTCGACGTCGGTGTAGATCTCGCAGACGTCGGCATTCAGGGCGGCCGCCAGCGCGACGGCGGTGGTGTCCGAGCCGCCGCGGCCCAGCGTCGTGACGTCCTTGGTGTCTTGGCTCACGCCCTGGAAGCCGGCGACGAGAACGATCTGTCCCTCGTCGAGCGCGGATCGCAGCCGGGTGGGCGTGACGTCGATGATCTTGGCGTTGCCGTGGGCGCCGGTGGTGACGACACCGGCCTGCGATCCGGTGAAGGACCGGGCCTGCGCCCCTAGCGACTCGATGGCCATCGCGACCAGCGCGTTCGAGATCCGCTCGCCCGCGGTCAGCAGCATGTCCAGCTCACGGGCGGGCGGTGCCGGGCAGACCTGCTTGGCCAGATCCAGCAGTTCGTCGGTGGTGTCGCCCATCGCCGAGACCACCACGACGACGTCGTTACCGGCCTTCTTGGTTTCGACGATGCGCTCGGCGACGCGCCGGATCCGGTCGGCATCGGCCACCGAGGATCCGCCGTACTTCTGCACGACGAGCGCCACTGTCTGCCCTTTCGAAAGAGTGGGATGTCGGCTCTAAGGATAAGGGGTCGCAGCACCTGCTTTTTCCGGCCCGATCGGCGCGTAACGTCGCGGCGGTGCCTGACCAACGCGCCGACCCGCTCCGCGAACGTCATGCCCGGACCCGGGTGCCGATCCACCCGCCGATCGCCGACAGGTGGAGTCCGCGGGCTTTCGACCCCGACGCCGAGGTCACCTCGGAGCAGCTGATCGCACTGATCGAGGCGGCCCGGTGGGCCGCGACCTGGGGACATCGACAGCCCGTGCGCTTCGTCGTGGGGCGGCGGGGCGACGCGGCGTTCACCACGCTCACCGGGTTCCTGCGCCGCGGCAACAGTTACGCCCACGCCGCGGGCGCGCTGATCCTGGTGTGTGCCGACGAGGGCGAGGACGAGCGCACGGCGCTCTACGCGGCCGTGGATGCGGGTGCGGCCATCGCGAATCTGTCCGTCGAAGCCGTCGCCCGTGGCCTCATCGTGCATCCGATGGCCGGCTTCGACGTCGACGGTGCCCGCACCGCATTCAACCTGCCGGACGGGGTGCGCCCACTGGCGGTCGTGGCCGTCGGCGCTCTCGGTGACTATGCACAGTTGCCGCCGGAGATCGCCGAACGCGACGGCCGGCCGCGGGAGCGGCTGCCGCTCGAGGAGATCGTGCTCAACTGGTCAGGAGCATGGCCGTCGTCAGGAGCATGGCCGTCGTCAGGAGCAGGTCTTGCGCAGCTCGCCGAGCTTGGCGACGATCCGGTCGTTGAGCAGTGACATCTCGTAGACCTGAGGCGGCGCCGGGGCGCCGGGCGCGCGGTTCTGGGTCTGCGACCGCAGCGTCGGTAGCCCGCTGACGAACTGGTTGGCCAGCTGCGCCACCTCGGTGGCCTGGGCGGCCAACCCCGGATCGGTCACCTTCTGCGCCCGCTCGGCCAGGCCGTCGGCCCAGTCCTTGTAGGCGGTGTCCTCGGCGACGGTCGGCACACCCTCGTTGCCCTTGGAGTCGATCTTCGCCGCCTGAGATCGGCTGAAGTCCAGGAAGTCGATCACCGGCTTGCACTTCTCCGGCGGCCCGTCGAACCACTTCGAATAAATGGCGAAGCCGACCGCGATCACCACCACGGTGATGGTGAGGACCCAGCGCGGACGTCGGTGCATGGTCGCCCAGCGTAGCGAAGCGTCAACGTTTAACGCGGCGGCAACACCACGAGGGTGTCTACGTAACAGAAACATCGTTCACTGCCGGTGAACGGCCCAACCATGGACGGGCCGCCCACCCGCAGGAGATTAGATGGATACAGGGACCACAGCATTCATGCTGTGTTGCATCATCGGGCTGACGATGATGATCCCGGGCCTGGCGCTGTTCTACGGCGGCATGGTCTCGGTCAAGAGCTCCACCAACATGATGATGATGACGTTCGGCGCTGTGGCCATCGTCGGCGTGCTCTGGATTTTGTTCGGCTTCTCCATGACGTTCGGTACGTCCTACGGCGGTTTCGTCGGCAGTCTGACCGAATTCGCCGGGATGAAGAACCTGCTGGAGTCGCAGACCACGATCTCCGGTCTGCCGGTCAGTCTGTTCGCGTTGTTCCAGGCACTGTTCGCGGCAATCACGGTCGCACTGATCTCCGGTGCGGCGGCCGACCGAATGAAGTTCGCGGCCTGGATGGTCTTCGCGACCCTGTGGGCGGTTCTGTGCTATTTCCCCGTCGCACACTGGGTGTTCGCGTTCAACGGGGTGGTCACCCCGGACGCAGTCGGTGGCTGGATTGCCAACAACCTCAAGGCAATTGACTTCGCCGGTGGTACCGCGGTGCACATCAACGCCGGTGCAGCCGCGCTGGCGGTGGCCATCGTGCTCGGCAAGGGTGCCAGCTGGGGCAAGCTGCGCAAGCCGCACAACGTCCCACTGACACTGCTCGGCGCCGGACTGCTGTGGGCCGGCTGGTATGCCTTCAACGGCGGTTCGGCTCTGGCCGCGGGCAATTCGGCGGCCATCGTCATGGTCACCACGTTCGTCGCCACCTGCGCTGCCACGCTCGCCTGGCTGGCGGTGGAGAAGTTCAAGGTCGGCCACGTCACCGGTGTCGGTGCGGCGGCGGGTGCCATCACCGGCCTGGTCGCGATCACCCCGGCCTGTGGTTCGGTGACGCCGGTCGGCGCGATCATTCTCGGCCTCGTCGCGGGCGCCATCTGCCCGTTCGCCGTGGGCCTCAAAGAGAAGTTCGGGTACGACGATTCGCTCGACGTCGTCGGCGTGCACCTCGTCGGTGGTGTCATCGGCACCCTGCTGATCGGCTTCCTGGCCAGCGACACCATGCCGAACAAGGTGAACGGTTTCTTCTACGGCGGCGGTTTCGACCAGCTGTGGCGCCAAGCCGTGGCGGCCGGTGCGGTGATGATCTATTCGTTCGTGATCGCATTCGTCATCGCGTGGGCCATCAAGAAGACGATGGGTATCCGGATCTCCTCGGAAGAAGAGGAGAAGGGTATCGACACCCACGTCCACCGCGACCCGGCGTACGAGCTCGAGTACGCCTGATGCGGACTCGAGCCGGGCGTGGCACTCCTTCCCCCGCCCGGCTCGAGCCCCTCGCGCATTCCCAATTCACCAAAGAGCTTGTTGGAGAACATGTCTGCCACCCTCGCTGAGTTGGCCGAGGCCTCAGCAACCAAGTTCATCCTCGCGTTGTTCGTCGACCTGCGGGGAAAGCCCTGCGCCAAGCTGGTCCCCGTCGAGGCCGTCGATCTACTGGCGACCGAGGGAGTCGGCTTCGCCGGATACGCCGTGGGCGCAATGGGTCAGGAGCCCAAAGACCCTGACCTCATGGCGATCCCGGACCCCGAGTCGTTCACCCCGATTCCGTTCATCAAAGACGGCCTGGCGATCGTGCACTGCGATCCGCACGTCGAGGGTCGGCCGTGGCCCTTTGCGCCGCGCGTCATCCTCAAGTCGTTGATCCAGCGGGCCGCTGACGCCGGCTTCGAGCCCTGGGTCGGCGCGGAAGTCGAATACTTCCTACTGACCCGCGGCGCGGACGGCGCACTGGCCACCGCCGACACCGCGGACACCGCGGCGCAGCCGTGTTATGACGCGCGCGGCGTGACCCGGATGTATGACCACCTCACCGCGATCTCGACCGCGATGAACACCCTCGGCTGGTCCAACTATGCCAACGACCACGAAGACGGCAACGGCCAGTTCGAGCAGAACTTCCAGTTCGCCGACGCGCTGACCACAGCCGACCGGGTGGTGACGCTGCGCTACCTGCTGTCGATGATCGCCGCCGAGCGCGGCATGGTGGCCACGTTCATGCCCAAACCCTTCTCCGATCGGACCGGCAGCGGCCTGCACCTGCACCTGTCACTGACCAGCGGCGGCACCCCGGTGTTCCCCGAGGAGTCCGACGATCGCGGGCTGGGCCTGTCGCCCACCGCGTATGCGTTCATCGGCGGCATCCTCGACCACGCCTGCGCCCTGCAGGCCGTCGTCGGGCCGACGGTCAACTCCTACAAGCGAACCGGAGCACTGACGACGGCTTCCGGGGCCTCCTGGGCTCCGCGCCTGCCCACCTACGGCGGCAATGACCGCACCCACTACATTCGGGTTCCGGACTCTCAGCGGGTGGAGCTGCGGGGTGGCGACGGGTCGGCCAACCCGTATCTGGCCATCGCGGCCGCGCTCGGCGCCGGGATCGACGGCATCAAACGCAGCACCGACCCTGGCGCGATCGGCAACACCGACGGCCGCACGGCCCTACCACCGACACTGCTGCACGCCGTCGAAGAGTTCGAGGGTGACCCGGTGGTCACCGGTGTGCTCGACACCGTCGGCGACGGAGTCGCAGCCTACTTCGCCGGCATCAAGCGTGACGAATTCTTCGCCTACCACAGCGCGGTCAGTCCGTGGGAGGTCGACCAGTACCTGACCGCATTCTGACCCCGAGGAAGGAACAACCATGTGTGGGATCGTGGGTCTGCACCTGCGCAACCCCCAGCTGTACCCCCGGCTCGGTGAACTGCTGACCGGCATGCTGTGTGAAATGTCCGACCGGGGAAGCGATTCCGCCGGAGTAGCCGTCTACGGTGATCCACGCTGGTCGCCGCCGGGTAAGGGCACCGTCTCGGTGCTCGACGTGGACGACAGCCCCGATCAGATAGCCGAGGCGCTCCACGCGGCGCTCGGCGAGGTGTCGGTGCACCGTGTCGACGAAACCTTGCTGGTGTCGGCCGATGTCGCGGCCAAGGCGCTGCACGCGGCGGTCACGGCACACTACCCACATGCGCTCATCGCCGGGTTCGGCGCAAGTGTGGCTGTGCTCAAGGGAGTCGGGCATCCGAAGGCCCTCACCGAGGCCTGGGGGCTGGCTCATGCGCAGGGCTGGCAAGGGGTGGGTCACACCCGGATGGCCACCGAGTCGGCGGTGATACCGGCCGGCGCCCACCCCTACGCGGTGGGCCCGGACCAGTGTCTGGTGCACAACGGCTCATTCGCCAACCACGCCACCATCCGCCGCGACCTGCGGGCCCAGGGCGTCATCTTCGACAGCGAAAACGACACCGAAGTCGGTGCACGCTTCGTGGCCGACCAGCTGGCCCGGGGCCGCGACGTCGAGACCGCGCTCAAGGAGTTGTGTGCCACCTTCGACGGCTTCTACACGCTGCTGGTGTCCAACCACGACTCGTTCGCGGTTGTCCGCGACGCGATCGCCTGCAAGCCTGCCGTGATCGCCGAGACCGACGACTGGGTGGCAATGGGTAGCGAATACCGCGCGCTGGCAGGACTTCCCGGCGTCGAGAAGGCGGTCATCTGGGAGCCTGAACCGGAGGTGGTGTACGCATGGACGAGGTGACGACCTTCGATTTGGCGTCCACACCGCTGCGCGAGGTCAACGCCGCCCTGCACGCGCCGGGCCTGTCCGGTGAAGTCGCGATCACCAACCCCGCCGGTGCGCACAACGTCGCGGTCGGCGTCGACGCCCCGGTCCGGGTCCGGATCGACGGCCACGTCGGCTACTACGCCGCCGGGATGAACAAGCAGGCGGAGGTCATCGTCGACGGCAACGCGGGGACCGGAGTGGCCGAGAACATGATGAGCGGCACCGTCTGGGTCAAGGGCAATGCCTCCCAGTCGGCGGGCGCCACCGCACACGGCGGCCTGCTGGTGATCGAAGGCGACGCCGCTGCACGCTGCGGGATCTCGATGAAGGGAGCCGACATCGTGGTGGGCGGCAGCGTCGGACACATGAGCGCGTTCATGGCCCAGGCGGGACGGCTGGTGATCCGCGGCGATGCCGGTGAGGCACTGGGTGATTCGATCTACGAGGCCCGCCTGTACGTTCGCGGCGCGGTCGCATCGCTCGGGGCGGACTGCATCGCCAAGGAGATGCGCGCCGAGCACCACGAAGAACTCGGCCGCCTGCTCAAGGCCGCCGGATTCGAGGACGACGACACCAGCTCCTACACCCGCTACGGCTCGGCCCGCCAGCTGTACCACTTCCACGTCGACAACGCAGAAGTTTATTAGATGACATACACCAGAGACGACCGCGCCCGCCTCGGCCTGCGCGAGTCAGCCACCTTCGACCGCGGCACCATCGCGGCGATCCAACGAGCCGCCGAGACCGGTATCTACGACATCCGCGGTTGGGGCGCCAAACGCTCGCTCCCGCACTTCGACGACCTGCTTTTCCTCGGCGCGTCGATGTCGCGGTATCCGCTCGAGGGCTACCGCGAGCGGTGCGGCACCGACGTCGTACTCGGCGACCGCCACGCCAAACACCCACTGCACCTGGACATCCCGGTGACCATCGCGGGCATGTCGTTCGGAGCGCTGTCCGGGCCGGCCAAAGAGGCCCTCGGTCGTGGGGCCAGCGAGGTCGGCACCTCGACCACCACCGGTGACGGCGGCATGACCCCGGAGGAACGCGGACAGTCGAAACATCTTGTCTATCAATATCTTCCGTCGCGATATGGGATGAACCCCGACGATCTCCGCAAAGCTGACGCCATCGAGGTCGTACTCGGTCAGGGCGCCAAGCCCGGTGGCGGTGGAATGCTGCTGGGACAGAAGATCTCCGAACGGGTGGCCGGTATGCGGACACTGCCCGAAGGCATCGACCAGCGATCTGCCTGCCGGCATCCGGACTGGACCGGCCCGGACGACCTGACCATCAAGATCAACGAACTGCGTGAGCTCACCGACTGGGAGAAGCCGATCTACGTCAAGGTCGGTGCCACCCGCACCTACTACGACGTGAAACTGGCGGTGGCGGCGGGCGCCGACGTGGTCGTCGTCGACGGTATGCAGGGAGGTACCGCTGCCACTCAAGACGTGTTCATCGAGCATGTCGGCATCCCGACGCTGGCCGCGGTACCACAGGCGGTGCAGGCGCTGTCCGAGCTGGGCGTCCATCGCAAGGTACAGCTGATCGTGTCGGGTGGGATTCGCACCGGTGCCGATGTCGCCAAGGCCATGGCTCTGGGTGCCGACGCGGTGGCGATCGGTACCGCGGCGCTCATCGCGCTGGGCGACAACGACCCGAAATACGCCGCCGAATACGAAAAGCTCGGTAGCGCAGCCGGTTTCTACGACGACTTCCAAGACGGTCGCGACCCGGCCGGTATCAGCACGCAGGATCCCGAGCTTGCGGCCCGCCTCGACCCGATCGAGGGCGGCCGCCGCCTGGCCAACTACCTGCGGGTGCTCACCATGGAAGCCCAGACCATCGCGCGCGCGTGCGGTAAGGCCCACCTGCTGCACCTGGAACCCGAGGACCTCGTCGCGGTGACCATCGAAGCCGCCGCCATGGCGCGGGTGCCGCTGGCGGGGACGTCGTGGATTCCCGGAGCGGGGCTGTGAGCGAGACCGCCGATGTCGTCATCGTCGGCGGCGGCATCGAAGGGTGCGCCGCCGCCTGGGCGTTGAGCCAGCGCGGAATCACCGATGTCGTTGTTCTCGAACGCAATACCGTCGGATCCGGGATGACCGGCAAGTCCAGTGGTATCGTGCGCTGCCACTACGGTGTGAGCTCCCTGGCCGCGATGGCCACCGTCGGCCTGGAGGTGTTCGAGAAGTCTCAGCAATTTCTCGGAGATCACGCAATCGACATCGGCTTCCGCCAAACGGGATACGTCGTCGGCGTCGGCGAACCCAACGTCGACGCGCTGCGGAGCAGCATGGCCGCGCAGCGCGCCGTCGGTGTGCAGACCGAGGAGATCGACGCCGCGGAGGTGGCCCGATTGTGGCCGTGTGCCGACCTGTCATCGTTCGCCGCGTTCGGATGGGAAGCGCGCGGCGGGTATGGCGACGCCTACCAGACCGCCCAGGCGTTCGCCATCGCCGCGCGGGCGAGCGGTGTACGAATCCGCCAGGGCGCCACCGCCACCGGACTGCTCACCGACGGCGACACCGTCACCGGGGTGCACCTGGCCGACGGCACGCAGATCAGCGCCGGCAGCGTCGTGGTCGCCACCGGGGTATGGACCCAACCCTTCCTGGCGCCCTATGGAGTCGACGTGCCGATCCGGGTGGTGCGCGAGCAGATCGTGATGATCTCGCCGGGCGTCGATCTGGGACCGGTGCCGGTGTTCTCCGATCTGGTCTCACTGCAATACGTGCGTCCCGAGGTCGGCGGTGACGTGCTGTTCGGCAACAGTGACCTGTCCGATGTGCTGACCGCCGATCCGGACGACTACCTCAACCGGGCCACCGAGGACTTCATCGATCTGACCGTCGACAAGGTGGGCACCCGATTTCCCGGTTTCACCGGCGCGGCCATCACCTCGAGCTACGCCGGATGCTACGACGTCACGCCCGACTGGAATCCCATCATCTCCGCCGCTGGCCGCGACGGCCTGTTCGTGGCCGCCGGCTTCAGCGGTCACGGGTTCAAGATCGCCCCGGCGGTCGGGCGCCTGGTCGCAGACCTCCTCGTCGACGGCCGCAGCAGCGATCCACGGATACCCGAGACCGATTTCCGGCTGTCCCGCTTCGCCGAGGGCGAGTTGCTGAAGAGCCCGTATCCGTATGTGGGTGCGGGGCAGATGCGATAGTGCGCTTGTGACCGATCTGCTCCGCAACCAATCGGGGACCGCCCGCGATCGCGACCCGCACGAGCCGGTCGCGGACGTGGAGTTCGAGACCGCGATCGCGCGCAACGTGCGGCAGCTACGTCAGCAGTTGGGCCTTTCCGTCGCCGACATGGCGACCAGGGTCGGCATCTCCAAGGCGATGATGAGCAAGATCGAGAACGTGCAGACCTCGCCGAGCCTGTCCACTCTCGCGTTGTTGGCCAAGGGGTTCGACGTGCCGGTGAGCACACTGTTCCGTGGCGCCGACGTGGAGCGGCCGGCCGCCTTCGTCAAAGCTGGTACCGGCGCGCGGATCGTGCGCAACGGCACGAAAGCCGGTCACGAGTACGAGCTGCTCGGCTCGTTGCGTGGCGAGCACAAGCGGCTGGAATGCCTGCTGGTCACATTGTCGGAGAAGAGCACGACCTATCCCCTGTTCCAGCATCCCGGCACGGAGTTCATCTACGTGCTCGAAGGCGTCATGGACTACGCCCACAGCCGCTCGGTGTACCGGCTGCATCCCGGCGATTCACTGCAGATCGACGGTGAGGGCGCACACGGTCCCGCGGATCTGATCGAAGTGCCGATCCGATTCCTGTCGGTTATCGCGTTTCCCGATTCCCAGGTCTAGCCGACCGGCCCTTGCCGTCCGAGGCCACCTTTCGGGTGCCGGCGGCCGTGCGCGATGCGCTGGGCCGCTTCGCAGCGCTCGGTGCGACGCTCTGCTGCGCACCGGGGACCGACGCCGACCGTCGGCTCTGACCGACCGCCGGATTCGTGGCCTCCGACGGTGACGCGGCGGCCGACGCAGCTGACGGAGCGGACTGCTTCGGAGCGGTGGCAGCGACGGGCTGCGGGGACTCCGCGGGTGGCGTTATCTGCAGCGCTTTGGCGATCGACGGCCCGATCGACAGCAGGTAGCCGAGCGGCCCCGGATTAAGCAGTCCGAAGGCCAGCTGAAACAGCGGGGTGGAGCAGCAATTGAGCGTGGTGTTGAGGTAGACCGCGGGCGCATCGATGAACGCCTGCAGCACAGTCTCCGGGGTGGACGGGTACTTGGCGGTGTCGGCGATCAACTGCACGATCATGACGCCGGGAGCGATGAACGGGCCGATCAGGCTGAGCGGCGCCATCACCGCGACGGTGGCCACCACGCCGGCCGCCGCCGCGGCGTGATCACTCATGGTCTGCACGATCTTCAGGGGGGTGCCGCCGTCCTGCCCGACGAGCCAGTGCGAATAGGTGGTGAAGTTCTTCGCCACCTGAGTCAGGATCGGCGCGGGCTGGTAGTTGACGACCATCGACGCGAGACTGGCGATATCGACCTGGACATTCGCCTGCAGCGTCTGCCAAGCGCCGGTGAGGGCGACCGGGACGGCGCGCGTGGCCGGCTGCGGATCTGTGGGCAGTGGCGCCAGCGCGATGGTCGCGGCCGCGGTCAACGAGACCCCCGTTGCGAGCATGGAGCGAACACTCAATTCCACGAACAACCCCCGATCACGGCTTGCGGCGTCGTCAATTTACCCTGCCAGCGAACTCTGGGGACTGGTATTGAACTCATGCTTTGGCCTGGTGGGACAACCGGAGTACAGTACGGACTTGTGCAGCGGGTGCTCCTCCTCGGACGCCGCGACGGGGTCTGATCCAGACTGGCTTCCCGTCGCGGGTGTTTCGCGATGCGCCGGTCTGAATCCAATCCAAGACACCCGGAGCCAATCGTGACCACCCACAAGCCGTCCTTTGATTCAGTGGACGCCTACGTATCTGCCCGCACCATCTCCACCCCCGCCGGCCCGCGACGCGATGGCCAGCCCTCCTGGAACACCCAGCGCAACTCCTCGATGCCGGTCGACCGGTACCGCTCGTTCGCTGAGGAAGTCGAGCCAATCAGCCTGCCGGACCGCACGTGGCCGGACAAGGTCATCAAGCACGCACCGTTGTGGTGTGCGGTCGACCTGCGCGACGGCAACCAGGCCCTGATCGATCCGATGAGCCCGGCCCGCAAGCGCCGCATGTTCGAGCTGCTGGTCAACATGGGCTACAAGGAGATCGAGGTCGGGTTCCCATCGGCCAGCCAGACCGATTTCGACTTCGTCCGCGAGATCATCGAGCAGGGCGCCATCCCCGACGACGTCACCATCCAGGTGCTGACGCAGTGCCGCCCGGAGCTGATCACCCGCACCTTCGAGGCCTGCCAGGGCGCGCCGCGGGCGATCGTGCACTTCTACAACTCGACGTCGATCCTGCAGCGCCGCGTGGTGTTCCGCGCCGATCGCGAGGCCGTCAAGAAGATCGCCACCGACGGCGCCCGGCTGTGCGTGGCGGAAGCGGCGAAATATCCCGGCACCCAATGGCGATTCGAGTACTCCCCCGAGTCGTACACGGGCACCGAGTTGGAGTACGCGGTCGAGGTGTGCAACGCCGTTGCCGAGATCGTGCAGCCCACTCCGGAGGTGCCACTGATCGTCAACCTGCCCGCGACCGTCGAGATGGCCACGCCCAATGTGTATGCCGACTCGATCGAGTGGATGCACCGGCACCTGACCCCGCGCGACTCGATCATCCTGAGCCTGCACCCGCACAATGACCGCGGAACCGCCGTTGCTGCAGCAGAATTGGGCTACCAGGCCGGCGCGGACCGCATCGAGGGATGCCTGTTCGGCAACGGTGAGCGCACTGGCAATGTGTGCCTGGTGACACTGGGTTTGAACCAGTTCTCCCGCGGCGTGGATCCGCAGATCGACTTCTCCAACATCGACGAGATTCGTCGCACCGTTGAGTACTGCAACCAGCTGCCCGTGCACGAGCGCCACCCCTACGGCGGCGATCTGGTGTACACCGCGTTCTCCGGCAGCCACCAGGACGCCATCAACAAGGGCCTGGACGCGATGAAAGTCGCTGCCGACGAGGCGGATTCGGATGTCGACGACATCCTGTGGCAGGTCCCGTACCTGCCGATCGATCCCAAGGACGTCGGCCGCACCTACGAGGCCGTCATCCGGGTCAACTCGCAGTCCGGCAAGGGCGGCGTCGCGTACATCATGAAGGCCGACCACGGCCTGGTGCTGCCGCGCCGGCTGCAGATCGAGTTCTCCCAGGCCATCCAAGCCATCACCGACGGTGAGGGCGGCGAGGTGTCGCCCAAGGAGATGTGGGATGCGTTCGCCGACGAATACCTGTCCCCCATCCGCCCGTTGGAGCGCATCCGCCAGAAGGTGGTCGGCGCCGAGGTCGACGGTGGCACCGACGTCATCGAGGCCGTCGTGAAGATCGACGGCACCGAGACCGAGATCACCGGCCAGGGCAACGGACCGCTGGCCGCGTTCGTCGACGCCTTGGGCACAGTCGGTTTCGACGTCAGCGTGCTGGACTACTCCGAGCATGCGATGTCGGCCGGCGAGGAGGCCGCCGCGGCCGCCTACGTCGAGGCGTCGATCGGCGGGCGCACGGTGTGGGGCGTGGGCATCGCGACGTCGATCACGACGGCATCACTGCGAGCCGTGGTTTCCGCGGTAAACCGCGCCGCCCGAATCGGCGCCATCCCAACAACGTAACGTTCTCTCGACGACTTAAGGAGTAGGTCATGGACTGGGGTTCAACGTGGGATTTCCTGTGGCACTTCCTGATCATCTTCGCCTGGATCGCCTATCTGCTGGTGCTGTTCCAGATCCTGGTGGACCTGTTCTGGCGTGACCACACGACGTCCGGCTGGATCAAGGCCGTCTGGGTGATATTCCTGATCGTGTTCCCATGGGTGACCGCGTTGATCTACCTGATCGCCCGCGGTCAAGGCATGACCGAACGCGCGCGGGAAGCCGCGATGGCCGCGAAGAAGGACACCGACGCCTACATCCGGGAGGCCGCCGGACGTTCTCCGGCACAGGAGATCGAGCACGCCAAGCAACTCCTGGATGGCGGGACCATCTCCCAGCAGGAGTTCGAGTCACTGAAGGCCAAAGCCCTCAGTTAGTCGGCGGATACCGCGTCGAACTGCCGGTCGATCAGCCCGGCTGGGTCATACCTGTCGGGTTGATCGATCGTGAATCCCGGCGTGGCCGTCCGATCACGGCACCGCAGACACCATGGTCGTGGTCACGGCCCCGGAAACCTCTGCAGGCGGCGGCGGGGTCGGGGTGGGGAATTTCGACTCCTGCCCCGAGTCGGCCGTGGTGCGGGTGGTGGTGGCGCAGGCACCGTCGGTGACGGCGAACAGCGCGAGCATCGCGATTGCCGCTGCACCGATCATCGCGGTGAGTGTCTTGTTGTTCATCTTCAGCCTCCTGCCAACAATGTTGTCAGTGGCCCCAACTCGGCTTTACGCCAACATATTTCGTCCAGAGCCTCGGCTCAGGGTCTTGGGGACAGATACACAGGATCCTGCGAGGGTTCCTATTGCCGTGTCTGTGCCGCCACCAGCTCCGAGATGTCGGTCGAGGAGACCGGCCGCGAGAAGTAGTAGCCCTGGCCGATGTCGCAGCTGTGTTCGCGCAGCCATGAGGCGGCTTCGGCGTCCTCCACGCCCTCGGCGACCACCGTGATCCCGAGGTTGTGGGTCAGGTCGATCACGGCGCTGACCACGGCCGCGGCTCTGGCGTCCGTCGCCACCGAGGCGATGAAATGCCGATCGAACTTCACCTCGTCGATCGGCAGATCGCGCAGGTAGCTCAAAGCCGAATAGCCGCTGCCGAAGTCGTCGATCGCAATCCTGATCCCGTCGTCGCGCAGCTGTTGCAGCACACCGGTCACCCGGCCCACCTCGTCGAGGACCAGGTCCTCGGTGATCTCGATGGTCAGCAGTCCGGGGGGCAGATTCCGTTCCTGCAGTACCCGGCGCACCGTGGCAGGCAGTTGTGCGTCGCGCAGCAGCGGTGCGAACAGGTTCACCGCGACCGGAACTTCCAACCCCATCGACACCCAGCGCGCACAGTCATCGAGAACCTTCCGGAACACCAGATCGGTGACCGGTCGCATCAACCCGTGCCGCAGGATCAGCGGCATAAACGCGCCTGGCCGAAGGACATTCAGCCGTGGGTGCGGCCAGCGCAGCAGTGCTTCCACACCTGCGATCCGTCCGGTTCTGAGGTCCAGCTTCGGCTGATAGACCATCTCGAGGCCACCGCGGTCGATCGTGCGGCGCAGTTCACCCAGCAGCCGCACCTGTTCGGCTCCGCTCTTGGCCGAGCGAGGTTCGCCGTCGCGGGCCAGTTCCTCGATGTCCGGATCGAGCAGCGTCATGTCCGAGCTGAAGGTATGCACCGTCGAATTACGCGACCGCTTCGCGGAGTACATCGCGGTGTCGGCACGTTTCACCAGATCCTCGGCCGTGATGCCGTTGTCCGCCACCGACGCAACGGCCAAACCCGCGCTGGGATGCATCAGCACCTCGTGTCCGTCGATCAGGAACGGGGTGTCGAATGCCGCGATCACGCGCTCGCACACCAGGTGTGCCTCGTCGACGTCGCCCTCGAGCAGCAACGCGAATTCGTCACCGCCGAGCCGTGCCACGGTATCGCCGGCGCGCAGACAGCTTGCGATGCGCTCGCCGACGCGGATCAGCAGGCTGTCGGCCGCCGGATGACCCATGCTGTCGTTGATCAATTTGAAGTCGTCGAGATCCAGCGACAGCACCGCGACAGACCGATTGTCGCGGCCGCGCAACGCCATTGCGTGCGCCAGCCGATCCCGGAACAACGTGCGATTGGCCAGCCCGGTCAAGGGGTCACGCAACGCCTGGTCGGCTGCGGCCGCGAGTAATCGCCGGTTCTCCCAGCCCGAAAGGACCTGTCGGGCGCAGATGAGGGTCATCAGGATCGGAACCAGGATCCGCAGCAGACCGGACATGACGAGCGCCGGCGCCACCGTGCCTGCGATCAGCAGCGGCACATAAGGCAGCCACAGGGCGATCGAGGATTGCGGTACCGGCGTCGGCAGGACAGGTGGGCGCGGCCGGCGACTCAGCAACGCGGCCGCGCCGAAGCACGACATTCCCAGTGCCCAGCCAATACTCGTGACATGTCCCGGGTGATAACGGTTGGAGCCCTGCAGGACGGCGAATGCGACTCCGGAGAAAGCCATGACCGTGACCCCTCCCACGAGAAGCCACATCACAACGTTGTTGCCGGCACCGGACCGGACGACGAACACCACCGCCCCGACGAAGACGAACAGAATGAACAGCGGGTACAGCAGCGCGCGCCCCTGCTCGGCGCTGCCCACTCCGGTGGCCTGATACACGTTGCCGAGTACCACCACCCACAACACGAGGAACAACGACGTGGCGACGATCAACGCATCGAACAGCAGCCGGATACGTGAGCCCGGCGTTGGTTCGGCCGGGAACTGCAGGAAAGCAACCGGGGCCAACACGACGAAGATCAAGTACAGGAAGTCCTCCGGCGACGGGAACAAACTGCGTTCCAACACCAGAGTCAAGTACGCGCGGGTCAACTCACCTAGGGTCCACGCCGCCAAGGCGATGGCCATGGTGGTCCAGGCCCGGCGGCTTCGTCCGTGGGCCGCGCGGGCCGCGACGACCGCGCACACCCCCGCGTACGCTCCGAACGCGGCGAAAGCTACCCCGTCGACCATGCGGACGGCATGGTCACCGCCCCACTTGAACGCGAAACCCAAAGCGAGC
This sequence comes from Mycobacterium sp. ENV421, assembly GCF_002887815.1. Lineage (GTDB taxonomy): Bacteria > Actinomycetota > Actinomycetes > Mycobacteriales > Mycobacteriaceae > Mycobacterium. The sequence continues at coordinate 32,163 of NZ_PDHO01000031.1, forward strand.
AGCAGACAGCTGAGCGCCGACAGAAGGATGGGCGCGGCCGACTGCAGCAGGCTCCTGCGATCGTCCACGGCATCATCACCTCGGTGGACGATGCTAACGGTGCGACCAGTTAGAAAAGGGCGAACTGCTGACCCTGGTCAACCGAGGGCGCGAAGTCGTCGAGTCCGGTGCCATGTGCGACTGAATCAACCGAATCCATGAACTGCCGGTCGGACACCACCGGCACCCCGAGTTCCCGGGCCAGATAGCCCTTGCCCTGTTCGGGTGTGCGCGCATTGCAGATGACCAGCGAGGTCTCCGGGTCGACGGCATCGGAGTAGGCAAGCCCGGCGTGGATGATGCGCTCCACGAGTTCTTCGTGGGTGCGATCCACCTCGGCCGACAACGCGACCCGCATGCCCTGCACCAGGGGCGCACCCCGTCGGTACGGCCCCGGATTCTGGTACGGGCAGGGCATCCGGGAAGCCAGCATCTTCAGCGGCCGCAACTCGTCGTGGGTGACCTTGCCGTTGGGCCAGCGGCGCCTGGTCACGGGCCGGACCGGCAGCCACACCTCGCGCTCGCGAGCGCGCTGCAACGCGGGGCTCAACACCCGCGACAACACCAGGGCGTCGTCGAAGGCGTCGTGAGCGCGGGTCTGCGGCACCGCCCAGTGCCGCGCCAGCGTCTCGAGCCGCAGGTTGTCCAGTCCGAGGTCGAGGCGGCGAGCAAGCTCGACGGTGCACATGACGGTATCGACGGGCAGCGCGGTCTCGGCGAGTTCAGCCTCGCTGGACAGGAACGCGTAGTCGAACGCGACGTTGTGGGCGACCAGTGTGCGGCCGTGCAGGAGATCGATGACATCGGGGGCGATATCGGCGAACGTCGGCTGATCTTCCAGCATCTCGGCGGTGAGGCCATGAATGTGGGTGGGTCCGGGATCGACTCCGGGGTTGAGCAGGCTGACCACGGAGTGCTCGACACGGCCGTCCGGATCCAGCGCCAGCGCGGCGAGGCTGATGACCCGGGCGTGACCGGGCCGAAAACCCGAGGTCTCGACGTCAACCACGACCCAGCCGTCCCCCGGCTCGCGGGCTGGTCGACCCCAGGTGTGGCTCACACAGTCAGGATGGCACGCAGGTCCGACAGTCCCCGGGACATCGAATCCGTGTCGGCCCGCCCGTCATTTCACGCATAAACTGCCTTCCGATGCCCAGGCCGACCATGACACTGCGGGGGCGCGCCGCGCTGGCCGCCGGATCCGCCGCGCGCTGGGCTTCCCGGGCGACCGGGCGGGGTGCCGGCGCCATGATCGGCGGCCTCGTCGCGATGACGCTGGACCGCTCGATCCTGAGCCAACTCGGGACCGGCCGGCGCACCGTCGTCGTGACCGGCACAAATGGCAAATCCACCACCACGAGGATGACCGCGGCCGCGCTCGCCACGCTGGGGTCGGTGGCGACCAACGCCGAGGGCGCCAACATGGACGCCGGGCTGGTGGCCGCGCTGGCCGGCACCCGGGACGCGGCGCTGGCCGCCCTCGAGGTCGACGAGATGCATGTGCCGCACGTCGCCGATGCGGTGGACCCGACGGTGATCGTGCTGCTGAATCTGTCCCGCGATCAACTGGACCGCGTGGGTGAGATCAACCACATCGAGCGGACGCTGCGCGCCGGGTTGGCCCGTCACCCCGATGCGATCGTCGTCGCCAATTGTGACGACGTCCTGATGACCTCCGCGGCCTACGACTGTCCCCGGGTGGTGTGGGTGGCCGCAGGCGGCGGCTGGGCCAATGACTCGGTCAGCTGCCCACGCAGCGGCGAGGTGATCGTCCGCGACGGTGTGGACTGGTACTCCACCGGCAGCGACTTCAAACGGCCGACTCCACAGTGGTGGTACGACGACGCCAAGCTGTACGGCCCGGACGGGCTCGAAGTGCCGATGCGGCTCTCGCTGCCGGGCACCGTCAACCGCGGCAATGCCACCCAGGCGGTGGCGGCCGCGGTGGCGTTGGGTGCGGATCCCGTCGCGGCAGTGGCCGCGGTCTCCCGGGTGGACGAGGTCGCGGGCCGCTACCAGACCGTGCCGATCGGTGAACACACCGCGCGCATCCTGCTGGCCAAGAATCCGGCCGGATGGCAGGAAGCGCTGTCGATGGTCGACAGGAGCGCCGACGGGGTGGTGATCGCGGTCAACGGTCAGGTGCCCGACGGCGAAGACCTGTCCTGGCTGTGGGACGTCAACTTCGAGCACTTCGAGGACGTGCCAGTGGTCGCCGCCGGTGAGCGGGGAACGGACCTGGCGGTGCGACTCGGGTATGCGGGTGTCAGTCACACGTTGATGCACAACACGATTGACGCGATCGTCTCGTGCCCGAAGGGGCATGTCGAGGTGGTCGCGAACTACACGGCGTTCCTGCAACTGACCCGGACGTTGGGGCGGATGCGCCCGGCGGGCAGGAGCGCAGCGACTCGGGGTGAAGAGCGATGAGTACGGTGCGGATCGGGCTGGTGCTGCCCGACGTGATGGGCACGTACGGCGACGGCGGTAATGCCGTGGTGTTGCGTAAACGGTTGCAGCTGCGCGGAATTCCGGCTGAGATCGTCGAGATCGCGCTGGCCGACCCGGTGCCCGACTCGCTGGACCTCTACACCCTCGGCGGCGCCGAGGACTACGCGCAGCGACTGGCCACCAAACACCTTCTGACGCATCAGGGTTTGCAGCGGGCCGCCGGCCGCGGTGCGCCCGTGCTGGCGATCTGCGCGGCGATCCAGGTGCTGGGTCACTGGTATGAGACGTCGGCCGGCGAGCGGGTCGAGGGCGTTGGCCTGCTGGATGTGACGACCTCGCCGCAGGAGAAGCGAACGATCGGCGAGGTGGTGTCCACGCCACTGGTCGACGGGCTGACCCAGCCGCTGACCGGTTTCGAAAACCACCGCGGTGGAACGGTTTTGGGGCCTGACGCTCGGCCGCTGGCGACGGTCGTCAAGGGCGCGGGAAACCGCGATGGCGACGGATACGACGGCGCCGTGCAGGGTAGCGTCGTCGCGACCTATCTGCACGGGCCGTGTCTGGCTCGCAATCCCGAGCTGGCCGACCTGCTGCTGTCGCGCGTGGTCGGGCCGCTGGAGCCCCTTGAGCTGCCCGAGGTCGAGCAGCTGCGCCGTGAGCGGCTGGCCGCCCCCCGCCGGATGTAGTCGGCGCCGCTTTCCCTTACGCCCAAACCGACACTACGCAGCGAAAGTGCGAGTAGATCGCGTCATTTCGTCGATCTCGGCGCCGCCGCGCCGAAGATATGCCTCCTTCGCGCGCCATAGAACCTCGGCAGGTCTGTCTTCGGCAATGACGCGAATGACCTCCCAACCGAGCCGCTCCAGCATCGGTAGACGGCGAATATCTCGCACATATTGACGCCTATCGCTGCGGTGTTGGTCGCCGTCGTACTCGAAAGCCAGCTTGAGATCGCGGTAACCCATGTCCAGGTATGCGATAGGAACTCCGCCGTCGAACACCGGGATTTGCGTCTCGGGTGTCGGCAGTCCGCCGTCGATCAGCAGGAGACGAAGCCAGCTTTCTTTTGGCGAAGCCGCTCCGGCATCGATCAACGGTAGGAGTTCGCGCAGCTGCCGGACGCCCCTAACCGGGCCATAGCGCTTCATGATCAACTCGACACTCTCGGAAGAGATTGTCGTGACACGCATTAGCGCGTCCAGCCGCGCAAGTGCCGTCGCGCGCTTCTGGTACCGACCCAGGTCGAAAGCGGTGCGCGCGATAGTCGTCACCGGCAAGCCATCAACGGTCGTGACTTCGTCGTCGCTCACACGATCCATCCGGACTATCAGCCCGGGCTGCCGCCGTCGTTCACCCACCAGCACTTCGATCGCTACGTCGTCGTCGACCCATTCGGCGCCGTGCAATGCCGAGGCGGCGACGCCACCGATTACACCCGTTCGGTCGGTGTATAGCCACGCACCGAGCGCGCGGTCGCGCACGGATGGGATGGCGTACTTCGGGACGTAGACGCCTCGATACATCTGCCGGTACCAACGCTGTAGATCGTGACGGGAGAGGCCGCCGGCCAGCCCTTCCCTGCCGAGAAATACTTCAGTCATGTCGGCATCGTCGCCGCGGGGTCCGACAACCCGCCGAGATCGACGGAATGTCGCGATCTACTCGCACTTCTTCTGCGAAGTGTCGGTTTGGGCGATCAGGCGACTCGCGGGCATTGGGCGATCAGGCGGCTGCGCATACCTCGGGATTGACGTCGGCCACGCTCTCGAATGTCGGCCTGGCGATGTAATAGCCCTGGAACAGATGCACACCCAGGTCTTGCAGGCACTCCATCTCTTCGCGGCGTTCGATCCCCTCGGCGATGAGCCCGATCCCCAGCTCCTCGCTCATTCCGACGATGCCCTTGCAGATGGCCCTGCGCGCCTTGTCCTGATCGATGTCGCGGACCAGACCCATATCGATCTTGACCAGATCCGGCTGAAGATCCGCCAACAGGTTGAGTCCGGCATACCCGGCGCCGAAATCATCCATGGCGACGGTGAATCCGCGCTGCCGGTAGTCGGCCACGATCGCCTGCAGGTGCCCGAAGTCAGCGATCTTCTCCGCTTCGGTGAACTCAAAAACGATGCGGTCGGCAGGAAAGTCGTACGTCTCAGCGGCTTCCAGCGTCGTCCGGATGCAGAGTTCCGGGCGGTAGACGGCGTTCGGCATGAAATTGACGTTCAGTGACGTCGAAATCCCCAACTGGGCCGCCAATCTGATCGCCGTGACACGGCACACCTGATCGAACCGGTACAAGTTGTGGTCGCCGACTTGGGCGAACACCGCCGACGCCGGCTCGTTGCGCACACCGCGAACCAGCGCCTCGTGCGAGTGAACCTGTTTGGCACGACTGTCGAAGATCGGCTGGAACGCCATCGAGATCTCGAAATCCAAACCGGCACCGTCGACGCAGGCCCCGCAGTTCAGTGGGACAAAGTCGTCGGGCCTCGCCATGTAGGCGATCCTACGGAAGCTAAACCATCTGGCGGCGGCCGGACAGCGCGCGGCCCAGCGTCAGCTCGTCGGCGAACTCCAGATCGCCACCCATCGGCAAGCCCGAGGCGATCCGCGACACCGTCAGCCCGGGAATGTCGCGCAAGATCCGCACCAGGTAGGTGGCTGTCGCCTCGCCTTCGGTGTTCGGGTCGGTCGCGATGATCACCTCGGTGATGTCCACCCCGTCGACCCGCTCACCAATCCTGTTCAGGAGCTGGCGAATTCGAAGTTGATCAGGTCCGATGCCGGACAGCGGGTCGAGCGCTCCGCCAAGTACGTGATAGCGCCCGCGGAACTCGCGGGTGCGTTCCACGGCCTGCACATCCTTGGGTTCCTCGACCACACACACCAGCGCCCCGTCGCGACGCGCGTCACTGCAGATGCGGCACCGCTCGGCATCGGAGACGTTGCCGCACACCTCGCAGAACTGCACCCCGTCGCGGACCCTGCCCAGCGCCGCGGTCAGCCGGTCGATGTCCGGCGGCTCCACCGACAACAGATGGAACGCGATCCGCTGCGCACTCTTGGGACCGACGCCCGGCAGCTTGCCGAGCTCGTCGATCAGATCCTGGACGGGTCCTTCGAACAACGCGTCAGGCCCCCGGAATGCCTGGGGCCTGCCCGGCCAACGGGCCGAGGTGGGTCTGGGCCAGGATCGTGAACTGGCGAGCCGAATCGGCGAGCGCGCCGACGATCAGGTCCTGCAGCGTCTCGACGTCATCGGGGTTGACGACCTTCGGGTCGATGCGGATCCCGACGACCTCACCGCTGCCCTTCATCGTCACCTGCACCAGACCGCCGCCGGCCTGACCGTGCACCTCGGCGGCGGCCAGCGCGGCCTGCGCCTCCATCAGCTTCTGCTGCATCTCCTGGGCCTGCGCCAGCGCGGCCTGCAGACCGGGCATCACCTGGTCGCGCATCTGCTCCGCCTGCTCGCGAAAACCCTCGAGGTTCGGAATCTCACCGGGTTGCATGACAGTCTCCTTGCGTCTCGGTCTCGACTTGGTTTCGCCTGCGAATTCGGGCAGTCAGCGACTTCAAGACTAGACGGCGAAGAGTTACGGTGACGCGCGTGCTTATGTCCGCCCGAGCTCGTGTCGTGGCCGCAGCATGCACCAGCGTCATGCTGGTTGTGTCGACGGTGACCAGTCCGCTTGCCCATGCCGCGCCGACCAGCATCGCCGGGATGATCGTGTTCCTGGACCCCGGCCACAACGGTGCCAACGACGCGTCGCTGACCAAGCAGGTGCCGACCGGCCGTGGCGGCACCAAGGACTGCCAGACGTCGGGCACCACCACCAACGACGGCTTCCCCGAACACACCTTCAACTGGGACACCGTGCTGCTGATCCGCCAGATGCTGACTCAGCTCGGAGTCCGCACCGCGATGTCCCGCGGCAACGACAACCAAGTGGCGGCCTGCGTCGACGAGCGCGCCGCGATGGCCAACGCACTCAAGCCGAACGCGATCGTGTCGATTCACGCCGACGGCGGCCCGGCGACCGGGCGCGGTTTCCACGTCAACTACTCCAGCCCGCCGTTGAATCAGGCCCAGGCCGGCCCGTCGGTGCAGCTCGCCCGCGCGATGCGCGACCAGATGGTCGCGGCCGGGATCCCGGCAGCCAACTACATCGGCTCTGACGGCCTCTACGGCCGCGCCGACCTCGCCGGGCTGAACCTCGCCCAGTACCCGGCGGTGCTGGTCGAGTGCGGCAACATGAAAAATCCGGCCGACTCGGAACTGATGGAAAGCCCGGAGGGTCGCCAGAAATACGCCACCGCCGTCGTTCAGGGCATCGCGGCGTTCCTGGCCACCCAGCCGGCGCGCGCCAGCTAGGCCTTCCCGGCCTCGACGGTCTTCTTGAGGTTGCCCAGCAGCTCGTCCTGAATCCGGCGCAGGCCCAGCGGCGCGAACGTCTTCTCGAAGAAGCCGCCGATGCCGCCGGCGCCGGTCCACGTCGTCTTGAGGGTGACGCTGGAGCCCGGGCCGGCGGGCGCGACGGTCCAATTGATCACCATCGAGGAATTCGCGTCCTTCTCGATGACGGTGTGGCCGGCGACATCGACGACGGCCTGCACCTCCCGCACCCGCGACTTGGTGGCCTGCAGCTTCCACTTGGCGACCGTGCCCTGGCCCTTGCCGCCCTGCAGCACCTGGTACTCGCTGTACTGCGGCGAGAGGATCTTCGGGCGCACGTTCTGGTAGTCGGCGATCGCGTCGAGCACGGCGGCCGGTTCGGCGTCGATCAAGATCGAACTTGCGGCGCTGACCTGTCCCATCGGGTAAAACTCCTCGTTAACGGCGGTTTCGGTGTGATCCACCAGCCGTGCGGTCGCATCGGCTGTGGCTGCGGACTAGCGTAGTCGTGTGTCTGTTTCTGCAGCACTGTCAGCTCATGCCCAGGGCGTGGAGCGGCTTCTGGCCAGCTACCGCGCCATTCCTTCGAACGCCCCCGTCCGTCTGGCGAAACCGACGTCGAACCTCTTCCGCGCACGCGCCAAGAGCACCGCGCCCGGGTTGGACACCTCCGGGCTGACCAACGTGATCTCCGTTGACCAGGCTGCCAGGACCGCCGATGTCGCGGGCATGTGCACCTACCAGGACCTGGTGGACGCGACCCTGCCCTACGGCCTGTCCCCGCTGGTGGTTCCGCAGCTCAAGACCATCACCCTGGGCGGGGCGGTGACCGGACTGGGGATCGAGTCGGCGTCGTTCCGCAACGGTCTGCCGCACGAGTCCGTGATCGAGATGGACATCCTGACCGGCTCGGGTGAAGTGATCACCGCAAGCCGGCACCAGCATCCAGACTTGTTCCGGAGCTTTCCCAATTCCTATGGCACACTTGGCTATTCGGTGCGCCTGAAGATCGAGCTCGAGCCGGTCAAGCCGTTCGTCGCACTCAAGCACCTACGGTTCCACTCGTTGGCCGACCTGGTCACCGCGATGGACCGGATCATCGAAACCGGCGGATACGACGGCACCCGGGTCGACTACCTCGACGGCGTGGTGTTCAGCGCCGACGAGAGCTATCTGTGCCTGGGCGTGCAGACTCCCACCGCCGGATCGGTCAGTGACTACACCGGCCAGGACATCTACTACCGCTCGATCCAGCATGCCGGGGAGGACGGGGCGGTCAAGGACGACCGGCTGACCATTCACGACTACCTCTGGCGCTGGGACACCGATTGGTTCTGGTGCTCGCGGGCTTTCGGCGCACAGAACCCGAAGATCCGCCGGTGGTGGCCGCGGCGCTACCGGCGGAGCAGCTTCTACTGGAAGCTGATCGGCTACGACCAGCGGTTCAACATCGCCGACCGGATCGAGGCCCGGCACGGCCGTCCGCCGCTGGAGCGAGTGGTCCAGGACGTCGAGGTGCCGATCGAGCACTGCGTCGAATTCCTGGACTGGTTCCTGACGAACGTCCCGATCGAGCCGCTGTGGTTGTGCCCGCTGCGGCTGCGCGATCCGGCGGGCTGGCCGCTGTATCCGCTGCGCGCCGAGCACAGCTACGTCAACATCGGGTTCTGGTCCTCGGTACCGACGGGGCCCACTCCCGGCCACACGAACCGCCTCATTGAAGAGCAGATCGGCAAGCTCGACGGGCACAAGTCGCTGTATTCCGACGCGTTTTACAGCCGGGAAGAGTTTGACAATCTCTACGGCGGCGAAACCTATAAGACCGTAAAAAAGACCTACGACCCTGATTCACGGCTGCTGGACCTGTATGCAAAGGCGGTGCAACGACAATGACGACCTTTCGTGAGAACGAGGCGCATACGCCCGGAAAGTTCAAACTGGCCGAGATCCTCGAGATCTTCACTGCCGGTGGCGAACTACCGCTGAAGTTCACCGCCTACGACGGCAGTTCCGCGGGGCCCGACGACGCCGAGCTGGGCCTGGACCTGCTCACCCCGCGGGGGACCACGTATCTGGCGACCGCCCCGGGCGATCTGGGCCTGGCGCGCGCCTACGTCTCGGGCGACCTCGAGATGCAGGGCGTACACCCCGGCGATCCGTACGACCTGCTGCGGGCGCTCTCCCACCAGTTGGATTTCAAGCGGCCACCAGCGCGGGTTCTGGTCGATATCGTGCGCTCGATCGGTATCGAGCACCTCAAGCCGATCGCTCCGCCGCCGCAGGAAGCGCTGCCGCGGTGGCGCCGCGTCGCCGAAGGCCTGCGGCACAGCAAGAAGCGCGACGCCGATGCCATCCACCACCACTACGACGTGTCAAACACGTTCTACGAGTGGGTTCTTGGGCCGTCGATGACCTACACATGTGCCTGCTACCCGAACGCGGACGCGACGCTGGAAGAGGCGCAGGAGAACAAGTACCGGCTGGTGTTCGAGAAGCTGCGCCTGAAGCCCGGCGACCGTCTGCTCGACGTCGGCTGCGGCTGGGGTGGCATGGTGCGCTATGCGGCGAAGCACGGCGTGAAGGCGATCGGCGTGACGCTCTCCCGTGAGCAGGCCGCCTGGGCGCAGAAGGCCATTGCCGAGCAGGGCTTGGCCGACCTGGCCGAGGTCCGCCACAGCGACTACCGCGACGTGCGGGAGAGCGGCTTCGACGCGGTGTCGTCGATCGGGTTGACCGAGCACATCGGGGTGGCCAACTACCCGGCGTACTTCGGCTTCCTGAAGACCAAACTGCGCGTCGGCGGGCTGCTGCTCAACCACTGCATCACCCGCCCCGACAACAAGACCGGCCCCAGCGCGGGCGGTTTCATCGACCGTTACGTCTTCCCCGACGGGGAGCTGACCGGGTCCGGCCGCATCATCACCGAAGCCCAAGACGCCGGCCTGGAAGTCGTGCACGAGGAGAACCTGCGCCACCACTATGCGATGACGTTGCGCGACTGGTGCCGCAATCTCGTCGAGCACTGGGACGAAGCTGTCGCAGAGGTGGGGCTGGCCACCGCCAAGGTGTGGGGCCTGTACATGGCAGGCTCCCGGCTCGGATTCGAAACCAATGTCGTTCAGCTGCACCAGGTTCTGGCGGTCAAACTGGACGAGAAGGGCGGCGACGCCGGACTGCCGCTGCGCCCGTGGTGGACGGCGTAGATCCTAGACCGCCGATCCGGGCAGCTGACCGCAGCGATTCTTGATGTCCAGCAACGGTTGTCGAATTCCGGTGATGTCGGAGGCCGTCTGCGGGTTGGCGGCCATGTAGGTCTTGACCCGGGTGAGCACCTGGGCGCGGGGCAGGCCGGCCAGGCTGGTGAAGAAAGCATTCACGTCGGGATGGGTGAACAGGTACGCCGATGTCGCGGCCTGCACGCCCATTCGCACGCCTTCCAGATCGGCGGCGGTGCAGTTCGGCGGTGGCGGCGGCACATCGGGATCTGCTGCCGCAGAGGGAAGTTGGCCGAACAGAGCCACTGCGAGGGCGCCGCATCCGGCGAGCGTCGCCGCGATTCGACGACTGTCGATGATCATGCACCGACGGTAAAGGGGCCGACGCACCAGCGCTTCACAGCACAGCAGACCCACAGCGGACCACGAGACCGCACACAGAACTGCTAGCCCTCGATCTTGCGGGCGCCCAATTCGGTCTGCAAAAGCTCGAGCGCCACTTCCTCGGGATCACGCCGCGGGGCCGCGTCCTCATCGTCGCGGCCGACCTCGGCGATCATGCTGTCCTCTTCGGCCCGCTGGCGTTCGACCGGATCAGGTGCCGGTTCCGGTGGGAGCGGCTGTTCGGTCTCCTGCACGGGCTGGCCGACGCCGACCTCGCAGCGCACCTTCCAGTTCACGCCCAGCGCATCCTTGAGCGCATCGCGGATCACGTCGGCGTTGCGCTGTTCACATAGCCGCTTGGCCAACGGCGCCGACTCATGTCCGAGGATCAGCGTGTTGTCCTCGACCGCACGCACGATCGCGCCGGCCAGCATGACCTCGGTGGTGCGGCTGCGCTGACGAACCTTCTCCCGCACCGTCGTCCACATGGTGCGCACTGCGGCCGCACCCGGTTCACCCGTGGCGGCGGCGGCCGGTGCCGCGGCGGGTTCGGTGGTCGGCGGCCGGGGTGTGGCCTCGGGCACCGGATCCGGCGCGGCGACAGGTTCGGGCCGCGCGACCGGTTCGGGTCGCGCAATCGGCTCCGGCTTGGCGATCGGCTCGGGAACAGGCCGCGGTGCGGGCGGCTCGACCACCGGTGTCGGCGCGGGCGCCACGGGCGCGGGCGCCGCTGCTGCCGGCTCGGGGGCTGCCGGCGCCTGCTGCGTCTTGCGCACATACTGCTTGGCCGGCACCGCCGGGGGTGCACCGGAATTCAACCCGGCCTCGCCCGCCGGGATCGTGATCTCCATCCGGGTCTCGATGCGTTCGATCCGCTGCAGCAGCGCCGACTCGGTGTCGCTGGCCGACGGCAGCAGCAGCCGGGCGCAGACCACCTCCAGCAGCAGCCGCGGCGCGGTCGCGCCGCGCATTTCTCCCAGCCCTGCGTGCACCACCTCGGCGTAGCGGGTCAGCGTCGCGGGCCCGATCTTCGCGGCCTGCTCACGCATCCGCTCCAGCACGTCGTCGGGGGCGTCGACCACACCGCGGCTGGCAGCGTCCGGAACTGCTTGCAGCACAATCAAATCGCGGAACCGCTCGAGCAGGTCGACGGCAAAGCGGCGCGGGTCATGTCCGGCGTCGATCACCGACTCCACCGCACCGAACAGCGCAGCCGCATCGCCCGCGGCCAGCGAGTCGACAGCGTCGTCGATCAGGGCCACATCGGTGGCGCCCAGCAGCGCGAGCGCGCGCTGATAGTGCACGCGATTGCCTTCGGCACCGGCGAGCAGCTGGTCCAGGACGCTCAACGTGTCGCGGGGCGAGCCGCCGCCGGCCCGGATGACGAGCGGATACACCGCGTCGTCGACGGTGACGCTCTCCGAGGCGATGATCTTCTCGATCAGCGCGCGCATGGTCTTCGGGGCCAGCAGCCGGAAGGGGTAGTGATGGGTGCGCGACCGGATCGTCGGCAACACCTTCTCCGGTTCGGTGGTGGCGAACACGAAGATCAGGTGCTCAGGCGGCTCCTCGACGATCTTCAGCAGCGCGTTGAAGCCCGCGGTGGTGACCATGTGCGCTTCATCGACGATGAAGATGCGGTAGCGCGACTGGGCGGGCGCGTAGAACGCCCGGTCGCGGAGTTCGCGGGTGTCGTCCACACCGCCGTGGCTGGCGGCGTCGAGTTCGACGACGTCGACCGAGCCCGGGCCGTTCGGGGCCAGTGCCACACACGAATCGCATACCCCGCACGGCGTCGGTGTCGGCCCCTGTTCGCAGTTCAGCGAGCGGGCGAGGATGCGGGCCGAGGAGGTCTTCCCGCAGCCGCGAGGTCCGGAGAACAGATACGCGTGGTTGATCCGATGCGCCGTCAGCGCGGTCGACAGCGGTTCGGTGACGTGCTCCTGGCCCACCACCTCGGCGAAGGTTGCCGGCCGGTACTTGCGGTAGAGCGCCACGGGTGAAGGCTACCGACCGTCGGTGACAGCCGCGGACCCCAGCAAGGACTCGGTGGCTGCCAGCAACGCGCAGGTGGCCAGGCCGTCGATCGCGTCGGTCAGATCCGACACCGGCGGGAACGTCGGCGCGATCCGAATGTTCTTGTCGTCCGGATCTTTTCGATAGGGGAACGACGCGCCCGCCTCGGTGACCGCGATGCCGGCGTCCTTGGCCAGCGCGACGGTCCGCTTGGCCGTCCCGGGCAGCACGTCGAGGCTGATGAAGTAGCCGCCCTTGGGCTCGGTCCAGGACGCGACCTTGGAATCGGTGAGCCGCTTGTCCAGGATGTCCAGAGCGAGCGCGAACTTCGGCGCCAGCAGCTGCTGGTGGCGCTGCATGTGTAGCCGCACCCCGTCGGCATCTTTGAAGAACAACAGGTGCCGGAGGTGGTTGACCTTGTCGGGGCCGATCGACTTCTTACCGGCGTACTGCAGATACCAGGCGATGTTGCCCAGCGATCCGCCGAAGAAACTCACCCCTGCCCCGGCGAAGGTGATCTTCGAGGTGGACGCGAACACATAAGGCCGGTGCGGGTTGCCCGCCTTGTCGGCCAGGCCGAGGATGTCGACCTGGCGCGGGAAGTCCAGCGTCAGCGTGTGGACCGCGTAGGCGTTGTCCCAGAACAACCGGAAATCCGGTGCGGCGGTGCGCATTTGCACCAGCCTGCGGACCACTTCCCAGGAATAGGTGGTGCCGGTCGGATTGGAGAACACCGGTACGCACCACATGCCCTTGATGGCGGGGTCGGCGGCGACAAGCTCCTCGATGAGGTCGACGTCGGGGCCGTCCTCGTTCATCGGGACGCTGATCATCTCGATGCCGTAGCTCTCGGTGATCGCGAAGTGCCGGTCATATCCCGGAGCCGGGCAGAGGAACTTGATCACCGGCTCCTCGCTCCACGGCCGCGGCGAGTCGACGCCACCGTGCAGCAGCGAGAACACCACGATGTCGTGCATCAGCTCCAGGCTGGCGTTGTTCCCGGCGATCAGATTGGGCACCGGGATGCCGAGAAGGTCACTGAAGATCGAGCGCAGACCGGGCAGCCCATGCAGGCCGCCGTAATTGCGGGTGTCGGTACCGTCCTCGTCGCGGTACTGCTCACCGGGCAGGCTCAACAGCGCATTGGACAGGTCCAGCTGCTCTGCCGACGGCTTGCCCCGGGTGAGGTCCAACGACAGCTTCTTGGCCTGCAGGTCGGCGTAGTTTTGCCGCTGCAAATCATGCTGGGCTCGCAACTCATCGGGGCCCAGGGAGTGGAACGACACCATGCGCCTTTCACGAAGGGGACCCCGCGCACCCGCCAGAGCCCATTGACCCTTGCTGCCTTCCGGCCCTGGGGGAGTTCACAGGATAGACGCCGCGCGGGGTCCGTTGCGAGTGTAATACCCGCCGACGAGTGCTCCGCCGCGGAGGCGGCAAGACGAGGTGAGCCAGGCGGCCGGGGCGAGGCACCTCCCGAGTCCGCTACCATTGCCGACGGAGGATTCGCCTAGTGGCCTATGGCGCTCGCCTGGAACGCGGGTTGGGTTAACAGCCCTCAGGGGTTCAAATCCCCTATCCTCCGCACCTGATCCGAGGTGCGACTGGGGGGTCACAGCGCCTGGTCGCACCTCGGATTTTGATTGTGAGGAGGGGTATGGGGCGCGCCGCCGCGACTGCACTTCAGCTGGTGCTGTGGGTGCTGGCCGGAGCTCTGTACTTCTTGTTCGTGTTGCCCCGGTGGTGGGAGCTGATGGGCGACACCACCCACACGCTGGGCACCGTTGCGCGCATCGTCGCCGGTGTCCTGTTCGCGCTGGCCGCGCTGCCGGTGTTGCTCACCTTGGTGCGCAGCCGCAAGCCCGAGGCCGGCACTCCCCAGTTGGCGCTGCGCCTGCGGCTGTGGTCGGTGATCCTGCACGTGGTCGCCGGTGTGCTGATCGTCGGGACGGCGATCGCCGAGATCTGGGTCAGCCTCGACAAGGGCGGCCCGTGGCTGTTCGGCGTCTACGGCGCCGCCGCGGCGATCGCAGTGCTCGCGCTGCTCGCCTTTCAGCTGGCCTACACCGCCGAGCTGCCGCCCAAGCCGGCGAAGCCGAAGAAAGAGAAGAAGGCCAAGAAGAAGCGCGGCAAGGCGGCCGACTCCGAAGAGACCACCGAGATCGCCGAAGCCACCGACCCTGCCGACTCCGCGGACGCAGAGCAGACGAGCGAGCCGGCCGTCGAGGACGAGAAGCCCGCCGAAGTGTCGGCCGAGGCAACTCCCGAGCCCGAGCCTGAACCCGAGTCCGAGCCCGAGGCCGAGGCGCAACCCACTGACGACGCCGACGCCGAACCTGCTGGTGCGCTGCGGAACAAGCGCCCGACCGGCAAGACGAACCATCGTCTGCGCCGGCGCAACCGCGGCAACGTCGCGGTCGACGAGTAGAAGACTGTCGAGTTCACCTAAACAACCGTCTGAACTGCGCAGCCGACCCTATGCTGAGCGAGTGCCCAACATTTCCCCCTATCGGGTCGTCCAATGGACGACCGGCAATGTAGGAAAGAGCTCCGTCCAGGCGATCACCGCCAACCCCACCTTCGAACTCGTCGGCTGTTATGCGTGGTCGGCGGACAAGGCCGGCCGCGACGTCGGCGAGCTGGTCGGTATCGAACCGCTGGGAGTCACAGCTACCAACGACGTCGACGCCCTCCTGGCACTCAAGCCGGACTGCGTGGTCTACAACCCGATGTGGATCGACGTCGACGAGCTGGTCCGGATCCTGTCGGCAGGCGTCAATGTCGTCGCCTCGGCGTCGTTCATCACCGGCCAGAACCTGGGCGAGGGCCGCGCCCGCATCGAGGAGGCCTGCAAAGCAGGCGGCTCGACGATGTTCGGCTCAGGGGTCAGCCCCGGCTTCGCCGAGCTACTGGCAATCGTCGCCGCCACCTCCTGCGATCGCGTCGACAAGATCACCATCGCCGAGTCCGCCGACACCACCCTCTACGACTCCCCCGAAACCGAGCGACCGGTCGGATTCGATATGCGCATCGACGATCCCGCGCTGGAGCCGATGGCCGCCAAAGGCACCGCGGTGTTCGCCGAGGCGGTGCAGCTGGTCGCCGATTCCCTCGGCCTGGAGCTGGACGAGATCACCTGCGTGTCCGAATACGCCCAGACCACCGAGGACCTTCCGATGGCATCGTGGACCATCAAGGCAGGCCACGTTGCCGGGGTCTACGCGAGCTGGCAGGGCATCGTCAACGGCAAGACCGTCATCGACATCAACGTGCGATGGAAGAAGGGCACCACCCTCGAGCCGGACTGGCAGCTCGACGCCGACGGCTGGAAGATCACCATCGACGGACGTCCAACGGTGAACATGCAGGTCGGATTTCTGCCGCCGATGGACATGATCGAGAACGCGACATCACTCGAAGACTTCTTCGTGCTCGGCCACATCATGACGGCGATGCCGCCGATTCACGCGATCCCCGCCGTTGTCGCCGCGCCACCAGGCATCGCGACCTACAACGATCTGCCGCTGCCGAAGGCTCGAGGCGTGGTGCCGAGCTAGCGGCCGCTAGATGCAGGCACCGCCGGTCACCAGCCCGAACGGACCGTTGGCCTGCACGCAGGCGGCGGGCGGGCCCGTAGTACACGGGGCCGTAGTCCGGCCCGCGCCAGTCGCCACGGCCGCGGTGATGGTCATTCCACTGCCAGCCGTCATGGCCGTGGCCATGTCCCGGGTCGGCGTAGGCGACACCGGTGCCCACACCGAGGCCGGCCAAGCCGAGCCCCGCGGAAAGTGCTGCCGCTGCGATCTTCGTCAGTGTCATCGTGTTGATCCCTTACGACCTCAAGCGCCCCGACCCGTCACACTCGTTTTGCAACAGAGCAGATTTTGATCGAATTCCCCTAGCCGCCAACAACTTAGGGAGACCCCCACCAGCGTCTGCTCCTGTGTATTTGCTCTTGAGTTCCCGTCGGGTACGGCGCGCCTAGTTCTGGCGTGGTCAACCGATGCCACCATGCAGCCGTGCACACGCATCGGAGCGCACCATTTTTTGCTGCGGGTGTGATCGCACTCGCAGCGCAGGTGATGCTGCCCACGACCTCGATCGCGCACGCGGACGCCTGCCCCGACGTCCATGTCGTGTACGCCCGCGGAACCGATACCGTCCCGCCGGTCGACGCGGTCGGCCAAGCTCTGGTCAATACCAGATACGTCAGTTCCGGGGTGGTCACTCAAGCCGCGCAGTTCGCGGTCAGCCGGCTGACGTCAGCCGGCTGACCGGGTCCTTACGGCTCCGGGCTGAACTTGGTCGGGTCGGCTGTCGGCAGCGTCAGGTTGATGTTGGAGATGTTGACGACGCCGAACGCGGTGAACCTCTCGTATGCGGTCGCCGAGCTGGTGATCTGCAGAGTCAGATCGTCGCTCGCATCGGCAGCGGTGTAGACCATGTTCTCCATGTTGATGGTCGCGGTGTGAGTGCGCCCATCCAACGTCACCGCCACCGGCGTCACCAGGTTCCCAACGACCAGACCCGTCTTGTTGTCCACCAGCTGTGCGTAGACGAAGCGGCTGTTACCCAGACCCTGGTAGTCGAAGCTCACCGTGGGCGCGCCCAGGTACGTCGTACCGACCTGGGTCGGCACGGCCACGTTGATCGCGTTGCGCGCTTT
This sequence comes from Mycobacterium sp. ENV421, assembly GCF_002887815.1. Classification (GTDB taxonomy): domain Bacteria; phylum Actinomycetota; class Actinomycetes; order Mycobacteriales; family Mycobacteriaceae; genus Mycobacterium. The sequence goes on from NZ_PDHO01000031.1 coordinate 49,330, forward strand.
GGACGCCAAGCCCAGCGAGTACGGGATCGCCGCCTGCGGCGCGGGCCCGGAGCCACCGATGATCGGGACGATTCCCAGCCTCCCGCCGGACGCTCCGGTCACCGCTTGATCGGGTGTGCCGAACAAGTCGCTGCCCGACGTGGGAAGGGAGTCTGACTGGTACCAATTCCCGTTCTGGTCGGTGAACTGGAAATTGGGGATGTTCGGTGTCCCGCTGGTGTTGCCGTCCTTCACGTAGTAGTCCAGCCAGGCGAACGTCGAGGCCAGGTTGGGGTTGACGTCACCGTTGTTGGTCAGACACACCCCGTGGCCGCCGCAGAACCAGATCATCTTCACCGGCGTGCCATACGGGTTGGCGATGATCGTCTGCGCGTTGTCGATCGCCTGCTGCAGGGTGAACAACACGTCGACCGTGCCCTGGATCAGCAGCGTCGGCGCCTTCAGCTGGTTGAGCAGCGACGTGGGACCGCTGCTGGCCAACAAAGACTGCGCAGTGTTGGTCAGGACTCCGAACAGGTCGCCGGTGATGATGCCCTGATAGATCAGGTTGTTGATCCGGGCCTTCGACAGGACCAGCGACAGCAGCAGCAGCGACGCGTATGACGTCTTGAACGAGCCGTCGGGGTACAGCGAGTTGTTCAGTGAGTTCCACGAGATACCCGGGACGATCGCGTCGATCCGTGGGTCGGTGGCCGCGCTGGTGAGCTGGATACCGCCGCCGTAGGAGCCTCCGACCATCCCGACTCGGGGATCATTCGGACCGTCGAGAAGCGAGTTATCCAATCCGGCAACATAATTGAGGATTGACGATACGTCGCGTGCCTCGAAGAAGGGGCTGTCGAGCTGCAGGATGCCGCCGGAGGCGAACTCGCCGCGAGGATCCCAGGTGACCACGTTGTAGTTGTCGCGCAGTAGCGAGACACCCGGTGTCAGTCCGCCGATGCCGTACTGCGTGTACGGGTCGGTCTGGCCGGCCGTCGCCAGACCGGGGCCGTCGAGAATCGTTGGCGCCGTGTCGGATCCGGTGAGGCCGAGCTTCGGGAACCAGTTGACGCTGATCAGGGTGCCGTCGAAGGACGGCATCTTGTAGGTGTAGGCCACGGGGTCGGTCGCGGGCAGCACGTCCGTCGAGTTGAACGTGGCGACCTGCGAGTACCCGATGATCGGCGCCAGCAGGTCACCGAGGACCGGGGTCTGATGCAGGACCACGATCACCTGACCGGCCAAGCCGCCGAGGAGCGGGATGCTCTCCACGATCTGGTCGAACTGGGTCTTCTGAGCTACCAGAATCTTGAACTGCTCATTGACCGTTCCGCCGAGCACCGACTGGTCGGGCAGGTAGCTGAAGTTGCCGAGCGTGTAGTTGGTGTCGCCGGTCGCGGAGAAGGTGATCTTCCCGCCCTTGTTGGGCCCACTGATCAGTGTGTAGGTGAGTCCGGACGCCCCGGTGGCGTTGGTGGTGCCGTCGATGATGCCGTCATTGATGACCAGTACCGGATTGATCGCGATCGGATTGCTCGCCAACGCCGACGCGGTCGTGCGCCGCTGCAGTGCCGCGAAGGTCAGCGCCAGTGGCGAGTCGACGGCAGGCCTGGGCAGGCCACCGGAGAACGGGTCGAGCACGTCGTGCAGAGCGTTGGTCAGCACTCCGGAGATCGCACTCGGGGACGGCAGCACAGGCAGCTTGGGAGCCAGCGATGCCGCCGGCGTCACTACTGCGGCAGTCGAGTTCGCCGACGGTGCGACGACATCGGAGCTACCGCCGGAACCGGATTGCGATCCCGAGTTGTTTGCCTCTCCGGCAGTGGAACTCGTTGTTTGCGCGGACACCGCGGAATCGGCGCGCACTGGAGCTGGGCCGGCCTTGGAATGCTTGGAGCTGGTCTTGGCACCGCCGGTACCGACCACGTGACCTGACCCGACGGTGGTCGTCCGCTTGGACGCCCCGGTGGATGTCGACGCCCCCTTCGACCCGGTTCCGGACGAGTTCGCGGCGCCGCTCGCAGAGCTCGAATTCGAGCTTGCCCCCGACGATCCCGTCGACCCGTCCGCCCATGCGACGCCGTAACCCGTGGAGAACACCGCGGCGCCCACTCCGAGGGCCACCGCCAATCCGCCAACCCGACCGACAAACCTCGAAGCACCCATGACTTTCTACCTCCCGACCAACGACGGCGACAGCGCCTCAGCGGAGGGTATGCCTGCAAACGGACGCGGGTTCACGAAACGCCCAAACTGTCAGCAACTAATTTGCTACAGCGACAAGACTGGGCGAGTCGTGTTGCGCGCCAAAGAATCAGGCGTAGTCGAAATGCGTCGCACCCTGGCCGTCAGGCGTCGTGTAGTCGAGGTAGACCGGGCCATGCTGATACGGGACGTAACCGGTGTTGATGAGCCCACTCGTGATCACCGTCGGTCGATTCTGCGACGTGACGGTGTAGGAGTACAGCAACACACCATCGGGGGTGTAGACCGAGATCCTCGTCCCCACCGGCACGCTGCCGGCGCCGCCGATCATCGAGGACAGGATCGTCCCGTACACGCCGCCGGAGTCGATGATCGCCCCGACGGTCGTCGGCGAGTTGTTGTTGATCTTCACGTTCAGGTAGGCATCGGGCGCGCCGGATACCGAGGTCCGGCTCGGCAGCGGGTTGGGTCCGAACACCATCACGCCGGCGATGCCGAGGAACAGGCTCTGGTAGAGGAATACACCCTGGCTGAGGTCACCGGGCAGGGCGGTAGTCGGCAGGCCCTGGGGTCCGGGGCCCGCCGCGTTGGCGCCGATTCCCAGGACGCCGGATGCGCCGCCCAGCTGGTGGAAGAAGGCCAAAGCGGCAGCGGCGTCCTCAGGGTTGACGATGTTGACGTTCGTCGGCCCCGAGACGATGCCGTTTCCGAAGTTCACGGTCGTCGTGTAGGTGGTGGCCGTGTAGCTGAGGCCGCCGCTGTAGCCACTCGTGACGGTGCCGGTCGGTGCGCCCAGCGGTGCCGCATCGCCAACCGAGGCCATGGTGACCACCAGTCCCGACGAGCCCGTGTCGACGAGCACGGGTGTGCTGGGTCCGCCATTGATCGTGATGTAGACGATCGGCTCGGTGGTGGACCGCATGGTCACCGGAACCAGCGCGTACACCCGACTGTTGAGCGCGGCCGTGCTGACCGCGTTCTGCACCGGCGTGATGGAGCCGGCCCCCTCCAAGGCGCCAACCAACGGCAGGAACAGTCCCGTGCTGTTGAGTGCGGTGGTGGCCAGCGTCGGGAGCAACAGCGCGCCGAGGAGTCCTACCCCGGCCAGTTCGTGCACGATCGGGACGCCCGAGGTCCTGGCGTACAGCGACTGGGTCGGAGTGATCGCGGTTCCCCAGGTGTTCAATGCCAGTGCGGCCTGCGTCAGCAGCACCTGCGGGACGATCGACACCAGACCGGCGGCGATGTTGCCGCTACCCCAGGTCTGTTGCTGCAGGTCCGACTGCGCCTGTGCGATCTGCTGCAGGGCCAGACTCACCGCGACGTTGGCGACCACCGGCGGCGTCGACGGCAGCCAGGAGTAGCTGCTGGGCGTCGCATTGGCGGCGGCGGGCGTGGCCGTGGTGGTAACTGCGGCCACCGGGCGAACGCGAGCCGAATGAGCGGTCGACGTCGTCGGCGTGGGCGTCGCGATCGGTGTCGCGCTCACCGCCTCGGTTGATCCGGTGTCGACGGCGGCCGCCGCGGCCGGTGTGTCACTCGCCGTGGCGGATGACGCCTTGCGCGCGCTGACGTTTCCGCCCGACGACGTCACGGCACTGTGGCGCGCCGAGTGCGCAGTGGACTTCTTGACCGCGGTCGAGTCGGTGGCACTCGACGACGTCGAGCTGCCTTCGGAGCTGCTGGCCGTGGACTTGCCCGCCGCCGAGGCGCCGGTATCGGCATGAGCGACGGCGGTTCCACTGGCGAGGGCGGCGCCGAGACCGAGGGTCACGGCGCCGGCACCCAGCCACGCGTACGGCTGACGGCGAGGTCGCCGGGCGCGGTGAGCGCCGTGTCCGCTGCCGCTGTGCCTCATGGTTCCCCCTGCGCTCCGGCCACATCGCTCAGCTGAGAAATTCCTAAGCGAGTTTGCTGAGTGTCTACCACAACTTGCGGCGTCGGCAATAGCCAACCCGCCTGGCGATCACACGCGGATCTGCCAGCCGGCCGTCGGATCGACCAGGATGCCGGACACGTCGACGACCTCGAAGGCACTCAGCGGAACCGTGTTGAGCTCGGATTGAGCGGTGAGGTGCTCGCTGCCTGCCCAACCGTTACTCATCGCCAGCAGCTTCGCGCCGTCCTGGCCGGGCACGGTCGAGTCGTAGACCACCGCGCCGTGTTCCTGCAGCGCCCGCAGCACCACCTGCGTCGCGGCGGAGTAGCCGGACATGTCGAAATCGCCGCGCAACCGCAGCACGCTGCCCATCGGCACCCCATCCGGGTTGACGCCGGTCCCGTCCCCGGCGCCTGCCGGCCAGGCATACCCGGTGCCCCGGTCCTTGGCGATCACAATGCCGAGCATGTGGTCGACGCTGCCTCGGGCCAGATCATCTGGGCGCAGGATGAGCGGCAGGTACGGCAGGTGCGAAGCGTTGGCCCAGCCGACGGACGGGTACAGCGGGGAGCTCATGTCGTAGTGCACCCCGGCCTCGGCAATCCATTTAGACCCGTACCTGGCGCGGTAGAGCGCGTTGCCGACGCCGTCGAGCGGACTGTTGGCCGGCATCTCCACCCCGTTGGCGACGTTGTACAGCTCCTGTGAAATGCATGTTCCCTCTTGAAACACCAGTAGGTGCCGGTCCCAGGCCGGCAGTGCGGGCATGCCCTCGACGATGGGCCGGTTCGGGATTGCGTACGGCCTGGGGTCGATGCTCGGTCCGCTGGTGGAGTAGCCGCGGTTGAAGATCACCGTCTCGGTGGGATGCGTTGCGCCCACAACGTTTACCGGCATTCCACCGGTGCTCTTCATCCATTGGTTGCCCCAGTTGGCGCCCAGTGTGGCGCCTCGCCCGGCACCCAGCACGCCAAGCCAGGTGCTCGACTTCGCCAGCACCGGAAGGTCCCTGATGTCGGCGTGGAAGATCGTGTCGGCCGGCATCAAGGTGCAGCCGCAGAACGTGGTGAGCCCGTTGGCCGCGATCGTGTTGCCCGGGCTGACGGTGATGGTGACCGCCACGTTGGTGGTGCCGCCGTGCGCGTCGGTGAGGGTGACCGAGAAGGTGTCCACCTTGTCGGTCACTGGCCCGCTGAATACCGCGGCCTTGGCGCGCGCGGCCGCGGTGGGTGTGTAGGTGAAGCTGCCGTCCGGGTTGACCACTACCGCACCTTTGGCCGTGCTGATCGATCCCGCGAAGGTGATGGCGTCACCGTCGGCGTCCGCGCCGAGGACCGCGCCGGTGACCACACCGCTGTTGACGTCGCGTGGTCCGATGGCGGGCCTGCCGGTCGGCGCGGTGTTCTTCGGGCTGATCGCAACGGTGACCGGTACAACCAGGGTTCCGCCGTGACCGTCGTCGATCGTGACGGTGAACGTGTCGGTCTTGTCGGTGCCGGTCGCGGCGGTGTGCCGGGCTTCCGATGTGGGTGTATAGCTGAACGCGCCGCCGCCGTTGACGGTGACGGTGCCGCCCTTCGCGGTGGCGGGGTTCACGCTGTAGAGCAGGCGGTCTTTGTCGACGTCGGCACCGACGACCTTGCCGTAGACGATGCCGGTGTTGGCGATAGGCGCGTTGACCGTGGTCCTGGCAGTGGGGATGGCGTTCTTCGGCGCGATCGGCACCGTGATCGTGCTGGTGGCGGTCAAGCCGGCAGGGTCGGCGACGACCACGTTCACCGTGTCTCTGGCTATGAGGGCATCGACGTTGCCGATCGCCGCGTTGTGTCGGGCCACCGGGGTCGGGGTGTAGGTGAAGACACCGGCGCTTGTGATCGTCACCTTGCCCTTGCCGGAGGTGCTGGCCCGGTAGGTGATCGTGTCGCCGTTCGGGTCGCTTGCGGTGACGGTGCCGGTGAGCGCGCCGGTGGCCGGCGAGGGTGTGCCCAAGGTGACGTTCTGAATCACCGGTGACCCGTTGGCCGCGGCCGCGGCTGCCCGTTCCGGTCGTCGGGCCACCGCCAGCACCGCCAACGACAGCGGCGAGTCCGGCGATGGTGTCGCCGGACGGCGAGCCGGCCTGGTCGCAGGCTTGACCCGGGCTGTCGACGAAACTCGTTGGCTCGCAGCGGGTTTCTTTTCGGTCGACCTATTGACATGCCCGGTCGAGTCCGAAGACGCGGCCGACGCCGCACCGGGACAGGCAACCGCGATTGCGATCCCAAGGCCTAACGCAACCGCGAGTCCGCTGATTCGCCCCACATACGCTGCCGCAGCCATGTCGTGCCCCTCCCCCGAGACGGCGATTCCACCATAACGGGCGAATCAGGGGATTCTCGCGATTCAGCAAAGTTCAACGATTCAGCAAAGTTCAACACTGAGCCGAACGTAACGCCAGGGCGGGATTCGGCGCCGTGCGCAACCCTGGCGTCACGTTCGCGAGAGGACGTTGGTCAGGCGGCGAACTGCAGAGTGATGACCGCGTCGCTGGCGATGACCTGGCCCGGCGCCGGGGTCTGCACGGCGATCTGATTGCGCGCATAGGGGGTGTTCGGCAGACTCGGGCCTTTGTCCAGCACCCCGGTCCAGCCCAGTGTCCGGAGAGCCGGATCCGCGTCGGCCCAGTACATTCCCCGCAGGTCGGGCATGACCAGCGCTTCGCGCGAACGCGCCTGCGGGCTCCGCGTGATCGCCGGAGCCGCGGTTGTGGCAGCCGAATCAGTCGCGACGACGGGTTGGCCTGCCGACGAGCATGCCCCGAGGAAGAACACCGTCGACGCTGTAATGATCAGTCCGCGTAGCCCTTTCACTTCTTCGGGTTACCGTGTTCATCCCAGTGCGCGGCGACTTTTTTGCTCGGCTGCACGCGCGGCGGTTCGCCGGGCATCTTCGGATAGTTGGGCGGGTAGGGCAGGTCGCCGAGGCCGCGCTCCTCATCGGCGGCCGCCATCTCCAGCAGCGCATCGATCGAGTGCGCAACCTCGTCCAGGCCGGCCATCGGGTCGCCTCGTTTGGCGATCAGCGCCGGCACCGTGGCCATGGTGAACTCGTCGGGATCGGCGTCCGCCAGTTCTTCCCAGGTCAGCGGGGTGGAGACGGTGGCGATGGGCGTCGCGCGCACCGAGTAGGCGCTGGCGAAGGTGCGATCGCGGGCGTTCTGGTTGTAGTCGATGAAGACCCGCTGGCCGCGTTCCTCTTTCCACCATGACGTGGTCACCAGTTCCGGCGCGCGGCGTTCGAGTTCGCGCGCCAACGCGATCCCGGCGCGACGCACCGCGGTGAAGTCCCAGTCCGGCCGAATCCGGACGAACACGTGCACACCACGGCCGCCGGAGGTCTTCGGATACCCGACCAGGCCGAGCTCGTCGAGCACCGGCTTGAGGATGTCGATGGCGATGGTGCGCGCCTCGTCGAAGCCGGTACCCGGTTGCGGGTCGAGGTCCACCCGCAGTTCGTCGGGGTGATCAGTGTCCGGACAGCGAACTTGCCACGGGTGCAACGTGATTGTGCCCATCTGAGCGGCCCACACGATCGCCGACGGATGGGTCACCTTCAGGGCGTCGGCGGTACGCCCGGACGGAAAGGTCACCCGGCAGGTGTGCAGATAGTCGGGGCGCTTTTCGGGCACCCGCTTCTGGTAGATCTCCTCACCGTCGATGCCATCCGGGAAGCGCTGCAGGTGAGTCGGGCGGTCGCGCAATGCGGTCAGCAGCTGTCCGCCCGTTGCCACTGTGCGGTAGTACTCGACGAGTTTGCCCTTGGTCCCGTTCGACCCGAGTTTGGGGAAGTAGACCTTGTCCGGGTTGGTGAGCCTGACGGCGACGCCGTCGACGTCGACCTCTTCGGCCTTGGTCGCCATCAGAACGACCGGTTGAGTCGGGGTCTGCTCACGCTATTCAACCTACTCACGCGCGAAGCCCCCTCGCACGAGACGAGAATGAAACCATGCAGCTGCCCGTCAATCCCCCGGTGTCGCCGATGCTCGCCAAGCCGGTGCGGACCATGCCGCCCGACGCCTCCTATGAACCGAAGTGGGATGGGTTTCGCTCAATCTGCTTTCGGGACGGCGATAACGTGGTCCTGGGCAGCCGCAACGAGAAGCCGATGACGCGTTACTTCCCCGAGTTGGTCAGCGCAGCGCTCGCCGAGTTGCCGCAGCGGTGCGTGATCGATGGCGAGATCGTCATCGCCACCGACGGCGGGTTGGACTTCGAGGCGCTGCAACAGCGGATACACCCCGCGGACTCCCGCGTACGCATGCTCGCCGAGAAGACTCCGGCCGCGTTCATCGCGTTCGATCTACTCGCGCTCGGCGACGACGATCTCACCGGGCGCCCGTTCAGCGAGCGTCGCGCTGCTCTGACGGCGGCCCTGGCCGACGCCGGCCCGTCGTTCCATGTCACGCCCGCGACCACGGATGCGGACACCGCGCAGCGATGGTTCTCGGAATTCGAAGGAGCCGGGCTCGACGGGGTGATCGCCAAACCCCTGACGATCACCTACCAGCCCGACAAGCGGGTGATGTTCAAGATCAAACACGAGCGGACCGCGGACTGTGTGGTCGCCGGCTACCGCGTGCACAAGTCGAGGGACGACGCGATCGGTTCGCTGCTCCTCGGGCTCTACAAGGACGACGGGGCCTTGGCGTCGGTCGGTGTAATCGGGGCGTTCCCGATGGCCGAGCGGCGCCGACTGTTCACCGAATTGCAGTCTCTGGTAACCGAATTCGACTCCCACCCGTGGAACTGGGCTGCACTCGAGGCCGGCGAACGCACGCCCCAGAAGAATGCCGGCTCTCGATGGAACGCCGGCAAGGACTTGTCATTCGTGCCGCTGCGGCCCGAGCGGGTGGTGGAAGTGCGCTACGACCACATGGAAGGTGAGCGATTCCGGCACACCGCCCAGTTCAATCGTTGGCGGCCCGACCGCGATCCACGCTCCTGCACCTACGAGCAACTGGAGCAGCCCGCGACCTTCAGTCTCAGCGAGATCGTGCCTGGTCTCGGCTAGGCGGTCAGCGCCGCGATGGCGGCGCCGAGCTTATCGGCCACTTCCTGAGCGACGGGCGCAAGTTGCGGTTCTTCGGTCACGTCCACGAGCAGCTGCGGGTTCATGGCCTCGACAAGCGTGCGGCCCGGATCATCCGGGTCACTGCGAACGACGACGTTGCACGGAAGCAACAGGCCTATCTGACGGTCGACCCCGATTGCACGGTGTGCCAGCGGTGGGTTGCAGGCGCCGAGAATCAGATAGTTCTCCATGTCTTCGTTGAGCTTGTTCTTCATCGTCGCCTTGACATCGATTTCGGTGAGCACACCAAAACCCTGATCTGCCAGCGCCTTACGCGTCCGCGCGACGGCATCGTCGAAAGGTGTGTCCAGGCTGGCGGTTAACGCGATGCTCATGATGACTCCCTTGTCGTCGTTGCTAGGCGAGTGCGAGGAACAGCTTCTCCAGCTCCGCCTCGGTCATGGGCTTGTCCGCCCCGGATGCCTCGCCGGTGACACAGTCCCTCAATCCGGTGGCGACGATCTTGAAGCCGGCACGGTCGAGGGCGCGTGAGACGGCCGCCAGTTGGGTGACCACGTCTTTACAATCGCGGCCCTGCTCGATCATCGAGATGACGCCGCCCAGCTGACCTTGCGCCCGGCGCAGCCGGTTGAGCACCGCTTCGATGGCGTCCTGATCGCCGACCATGGTGAGTCCCTTCGTTCGCTACTTAGTGTCAGCTTACCCGTGGGGGTATTAAGCACTCGTAACAACGACCCACCCGGCGGGTCCATTCCCCGTACCCGCTCCCGTCGGCATACCCACCTGGGTATCTCACTTGGTCGGGAATATATACCCCGGTGGGTATGTAGAACAGTCTGACGGACCGTCGCGAGCGGCGGCCGAAAGGATTGAAAGGACGTGCCATGATCCTGGAGCAGTACTACATCGAGTGCCTGTCGCACGCTTCGTACCTGGTTGGCGACGAGACCACCGGGCGCGCGGTCGTCGTCGACCCGCGCCGCGACATCAGCGACTACCTGGCTGACGCACGCAGATACGGGCTCACCATCGAGGGCGTGATCAACACCCACTTCCACGCCGACTTCGTGTCCGGACACCTGGAATTGGTCGACGCGACCGGGGCGTGGATCGGCTTCGGCGAGTCAGCGGAGACCGACTACCCCATCCGTAGGCTGGCCGACGGGGAACACCTGTCGCTCGGCGATGTCGACCTCGAGATCCTGTCGACCCCCGGACACACGTGGGAGTCGATCAGTGTGCTCGTCCGCGAGCGCGCCGGAGCGGAGCCCGCCGCCGTGCTCACCGGAGATTCGCTGTTCATCGGCGACGTCGGCCGACCGGACCTTGTCAACATCGGTGACAGCTCGACCAGCGATCTGGCCCGGGCGATGTACCACACGATTCACGACAAGCTCCTGCGTCTGCCCGACAACGTTGCGGTGATGCCCGCCCACGGAGCCGGCTCGTCGTGCGGGAAAAACCTGTCCAGCGAGCTGATCTCGACCATTGGCGAGCAACGCGCGAGCAATCCGTCCGTGCAGCCGATGACCGAGGAGGCGTTCGTCGCGCTGGTCACATCGGGCCAGCCCGCGGCACCGGCCTACTTCGCCTCCGACGCCGCGATGAACAAGCGGATTCACCCCCTGTTGCAGCACGACCGCGCAGTGCCCGAGATGACGCCACAGCAGATCCGCCAGGCGCTCGATGCCGGCGTCCGGATCATCGACGCGCGTACCGTCGAGGATTTCGCGGCCGGGCATCTACGCGGGTCGATCAACGTGGGGTTCGACGGCCGCTTCGCCGAAACCGGCGGGATGGTGGCCGAAGTCGGTGAGCAGATCGTCCTGATCGCCTACCCGGGCGAGGAGCAGCAGGCGGCTGTGCGGCTGGCCCGCATCGGATCTGATGACTCGATCGGCTACCTGAACGTGGGTCGCGACGGGAGGTTCCCGGCCGAACTCGGGGACCTGGTGCAGGTCGCACCCCGCACCACCGTCTACGAATTGGATGGGCTGCTGGCCGACGAGGCGGTGACACTGATCGACATCCGCAACCCGGGCGAGCGCGACGACGGTGCCATCCCCGCATCGATCCACATCCCGCTGGCTCAATTACGCCTTCGTCTCGACGAGGTGCCCACCGACAAGCCGATCGTCGTGCACTGCGCGGGTGGTTGGCGTTCCAGTGTGGCCGCATCGCTGTTGCGCGCCAACGGTATTCAGAACGTGTCCGACCTGCTCGGCGGACACAACGCGTGGGTCGCCGCGCACGCGACCTGACTTGGCTCACTTTTCGGACGCGGAGTTGATCGCGACTCGTTGACCTGGGG
>NZ_PDHO01000155.1 GCF_002887815.1 Mycobacterium sp. ENV421
ACCACCGAGGACCACCTGAAATCCGACTCGCCCACCGGCAAAGTTAACGGCATTGGGTTTGATGCTGGTTTGATGCGGCATCAAACCCGGGGCAGTTCACAACTCGCTTGTCACTGACTTCGTATGCCCCCCAACACATTTAGCATCTCGCGGGCTGGCGAAACTGTTGGCTCGGTGCGAGGGAACTATCCGTTGTCGACGCCCGACTACCAATACGAGACAGCTGGACGCTCACAACCAACGCAGCACCAACCTTGCGAGCGTAGCGTCGGTCACATTAAGGCCACGGTTGTGATGATGGGGGTCTGCTGCACGATCAGGTGACAGTTTCGGTCACGCGGCCTGACTGGCCGGTG
>NZ_PDHO01000156.1 GCF_002887815.1 Mycobacterium sp. ENV421
GCCCACCCACCCGGGGCAAGCCAACTCAGATGTCACCTATTCGTGCAGCAGACCCAGATTCGCTACCGCGCGGGCGGTAAGTGCACTAATCTGCGTTGGCGTCGTTGAAACACGTTCCAGTTTTGGACCGGTTAGTGCCATGACGCTGGGGCGATGAACACGATGACGTTGGAGGTTCTGAAGACACCCATGGCTAATCCCACATCAAGTCGTTGGTCGCCGGGCATTGCGCTGAACGGGCTGTCGGGTCCGATGCAGGCTATTGGTGGCTTGTTTGCGATGTCGGCGGATGCTGTGCGGTTCATCTTCCGGAAGCCGTTTCAGTGGCGGGAGTTTTTGGAGCAGGCGT
>NZ_PDHO01000032.1 GCF_002887815.1 Mycobacterium sp. ENV421
GCCTGGAAACCGGTGAGCCCGGCCGCAATTCCGGCCTGGATCGTGGTCGCCAACTGACCGGTGAACGTGGTGAACGCATTCGCGAGCACACCCAGCGTGGGGTTCAGCGCTGCCAACGCACCGGTGAGCGCGTTGACGAAGGCCTCTGGGGTCGGGAAGTCGCCCAGAGCCGCGTTGAACGCCGCCGCCAGAGTGACGCCACCGTTGACCAGAGCCTGGAGGAGGTCCCCGACGCTGTTGATCTCGCCCTGGAGCGCGAGCATCAGCTGCAGGCCCAGGTTGGCGTTGATGTTGGTGAAGGCCTGAACCAGCGTGGTGATGAACGCCGCGGGGTTCGGGAACGCCGTCAACGCGGCTTGGAAAGCCGCGAACAGGGCGCTGCCACTGTCAGCGAGTGCGGTGAGCACCGCCTGGAACATGTCGACCTTGGCCGTGATCGCCGCGCGGACGACATCGCCCAGTGCACCGGTGAGGTTGGTGATCACGTTGCCGACGATGCCGAGCGTGGGGTTGACGGCGGCCAGCGCAGCTTCGAACGCCGCCGCGAAGTCGGCCGGCGTCGGGAAGCCCGCGACCGCGGCGTTGAATGCCGCGGCAAGAGCGACACCGCCGGCGATCAGAGCGTTGGCCAGGTCTTCCGCGTTCAGGTTCAGATTGAGATTCAGTGCGGCATTGAGTGCAGCCTGGATCGCCAGCCCGAGATTGACATCGATGTTGGCGAAGGCCTGCACCACCGCGTCGATGAACGCCTGCGGGTTCGGGAACGCGGCGATGGCGTTGTCGACCGCGCGGGCGAGCGTGCTTCCGCCGTCGAGCAGGCCGTCGACCACGGACTGCAGAGCGGTGTTGCCCGAGCCGATCCCGGCGATCAGCGTCGCCTGGAGGGCATCGCCGAATTGCGTGATCGCGGTGTCAGCGGCGCTATTGAGGGCGTTGAGTCCGCCCTTCACACCGTTCCACCCGTTGTTGATGGCTTGGATCACGTCTTCTAGCGAGGACAGTGAAACATCGGCGAGAGCCGACATAGCGCGATCACGCACCAGATGGAGATCCGGCGGTGTCACCTGGATGGGCGCCAGCACAATCGCGCTGGCCCCGAAGACTGCCACCCCCGCGGTCAGATACGACCGAACAGCAACGTCCATGACTATCCCTTCAAAATGGCTGTGCCCCGACAAGCGCGAACATACCTGAGAAGAACCTAAGTAGCCAAGTGTTTGCTCTCAGTTTTTTGGCGTTGCTGTGTCGAATCCGTGATCAATTCGATTCGAGTTAGCTAGATCGAAATTAGCCCAGCTTATTTAACGTGTACGCATATATAGTTACAGCAAAGAATTGTGCGTCGGCTGGCGCTGCGGCTCGCGATGACCTCCCTGGTCGGGTCGTGTCGTGGCTTACGTGGGGCCTAAGCACGCCTTAGGCGGTAGCCGGACGCGGCTCCAGCCCACGGTTGCGGTGACCAAATCAGTACCGGGCCGAGACGCGAAAATCGTGAGCAAAGCGAACGATCAGCAAGAACCTGTGTGGCGGTTGTGACCCGCCATCTCGTTCGCTGCTGCTGGCAGACAGGCGTTCCGGCGCGCGGAAAAAATTCACCGCGAGTCGCAGGCGCGACACGCCGCCGGTCGGCCCGAGGCCCGGTTCCCAGGGCGCTCACCGCGATGCACGCTCAGCAGTCCGACCAGTTTGCAGAAACCGGTTTGAACCGCGCCGTGAAGGGGAACATCGCCGTCTACGCAGTTCAGTGTCGAGTACAAGCGGGACCAGTCAGGGAGTGTCCAGGTGACGAGTTCCACGGCCGGGGTAACACAGACGCATCGCGACGCGATAACTATTCGCTGAGATAGCTCGTTTATCGCGATTTTTCTTGCAGAGTGAGTTAACTGTGGCTCTTTTGCGAACCTGAGCAACTCGGAATAACCTGAGAATTCCTGAGAGCCCCTTGACGGCGTCAGAATCCAGTCAGCAAACGGCGTACGGGATAGCGCCGTCGGCTTTCAGGCATGTGGAACCAATCCGGTGAGAGCTCATTACCCACCACACGCGCGAATTAACCCCAGGGCAGAAAGCTGCTTTCACCAGGCGCGCAACCGGCGGGCCAGGGAGGGCCGGCGGTGGGGCTGGAGCAGCCCGGATTCGCGTGTCGCGCGCGGGCCGGAGCTTAGTGCGGCGTCTACTTGGACCGGGGCAGGCTCAGCACCTGCTGAGCGATGATGTTGCGCTGAATCTCCGAGGTACCCCCGGCAATCGTTCCGGAGAAACTGCGGGCATGACGCTCGAACCAGCTGGCGAAGTAGTGGTCCAGGTTGAGGTGCGCGTAGGGCCCGGTGCTGGACGGGTGTACCAACCCATCGGATCCGCTTGCCGTGAGCGCGTATTCGGACGCTCGCAGCTCGGCCTCGGAACCGAACAGCTTGACCACCGACACCGAGGCCACGTCGGTTTCTCCGCGTGCAGCCTTGGCCAGTCCTTCCGAACCCATCAGTCGCAATGCCTGGTAGTCCATGATCATCGACGCGTACTGGTCTTTCTCCAGCGGCGTCTTCGGCTCGAAGTCCCCGATCATGTTGGCGATCCGGTCGGCGAACCCCAGCCACATCATCGTGCGTTCGTGGCCCAGCGATCCGTTGGCCACCCCCCAACCACCGTTGAGCGGACCGACCAGGTTGTCGACCGGGACCCGGACATCGGTGAAGAACACCTCGTTGAAGTCCTTGTCGTCGATCCCGCAGATAGACGCAAACGGCCGGCAGACCACCCCGGGCAGGTCGGTCGGGATCAGCAGGACACTGATGCCCTTGTGCTTGGGGGCGTCCGGATCGGTCCGGACGAACGTCAGCAGGAAGTCGGCATCGTGGGCGCCAGAGGTCCACACCTTCTGGCCATTCACCACGAAGTGGTCGCCGTCCAGGACTGCGCGGGTGCGCAGGGAGGCCAGGTCCGACCCCGCACTCGGTTCGCTCATTCCCAACGATGCGGTCTTCTCACCCTTGAGCACGGGCACCGCCCAGTGGTGCTTCTGCTCGTCGGATCCGAACGAAATCAGCGACGCAGCAATGATATTCACGCCCTGCGGGTTGAAACTGTGATAGATCCTGCGGCGGCAGAGCTCCTCGAGATGGACGAACTGCTGCAGGATCGAGGCGTTGCGGCCGCCGAACTCCGGCGGCTGACCGGGCAGGAGCCACCCGTTGTCGAACAGCAGCCGCTGCCAGCGCCGCGCCCAGGCCGGCATGTGGGATACCGACCGCGGCCGCTCCTGGGTCTCGGCCTCGCTGGGCAGGTTGGCGTCCAGGAACGCACTGAACTCGTCGCGGAATGACTCGACATCGGGATCGAACGAAAGTTGCATCTACAGTTCCCTGTACTCGTCGGCGATCACGGCGCGATGTTCGGCGGCGCCGCCCAGCATGAGCTCACCGGACTTGGCCCGCTTGAGCGCGAATTGAACGTCGTTCTCCCACGTGAACCCCATGGCGCCGAACAGTTGCAGGCCGTGCCGGAACACCACCGACTGGCAGTCGCCGGCGGCAGCCTTCGCCATCGCCGCGGCCAGCCGGCGGCGCGGATCGTCGGCGCTGATGGTCAACGCGGCGAAGTAGGCCAGGGCGCGGGCCCGTGCGATCGCGACGTGCATGTCGACCGCTTTGTGTTGCACCGCTTGGAAAGAGCCGATCGGCACTCCAAACTGGTGGCGATCCCGGACATGCTGCAGAGCCAGGTCGAGGATCCGCTGACACGCCCCGACCGTCGTGATCGCGACTCCGGTCAGCGCTACGTGGCGGGCCCGCTCGGGGTCGGCGTGCACCCGATCGTCGTCGGACACCACCACACCGGGGAAGGTGACGTCGGCGACGTGCATGACCGGATCGAACACCGAGACCCGGGTGACGGTGGCGACGGCGGCGTCGACGAGGAACACGCCGGCGTCGGTCACCACCGCGAGCTTCTGCGCCCGGTCGGCGTCCAGGACGTACCGGGAGGTTCCGGATAGCACCCACCCGGTGCTGTCGCGATGAGCGGTAATGCCCTCGAAGACGGCGGTCCCGGCCTCTCGCGGGTCGTAGCGATCACCGGCCAGCGGCGCGAACTGGGTGAGGGTGGCCAAGAACGGCGTCGGATCCGTCGCCCGGCCGAACTCCTCCAGCACGATCGCCAGCTCAACTGCGTTCTCCGGGTCGGCTAGCTCCGTCCAACCGGCGTCCACGTAGGACTCCCAGAGCGGAGTCGGGTCGACGCCGTCCTCGGCGATCCCGCGGATCAACGACGCAGGGCACTGCTTGGCCACCGCGTCACGCACGGTGTCCTGCCACAACCGCTGATCAGCATCGAATTCCAGTAGCACTCGCCGCCTCCTACCCGGGGTCAGAGCACCCGAATGGAAATCTAATTCTCTATTCGTGAACCATAGGTTCTCCTAAGACGGTATCGCACTCTACCGGCTGATTTGCTTGCTGCCTACGGTCGGTTGAGGCAAAGTGGTAATGAGGTTCTACTCTCATACGCGAGAACAGTATTCTTGCCGTTGAAGAACTCGGGTTACTCGCAGACGCACCTCCGGAAGGCGGCTTTGGTGATAGAGCACCGCGACGGGACGACGACTCCCGTCATCGACGCGAGCGTGCACATTTTCTTCGGGTCCACGCCCGAGTTGCGCGGCGTGATGCGGGAGCCGTTCAAGAGCCGCGGCTTCCCCGACTACGAAATGGACTGGTACGGCGCACCTGGCGGCGAATACCTCGGGGGGACCCGCGGGCCGGACCGGCAGTATCCGGGTTCCGACCCGGCCTTCGTCGCCCAGCAGCTGTTCGACGATCGCGGAGTCGACGTCGCGGTGTTGCATCCGATGGGCCGCGGCATCATGCCCGACCGGCACCTGGGCACGGCGATCCTGGCCGCCCACAACGAGATGATGGTGTCGCGCTGGCTGGATCATCCCGAATTCGGCGGGCGATTCCGTGGCACCATCCGGGTCAACCCCGATGACATCCGCGGCGCGCTGCGAGAGATCGAGAAATACAAGGATCACCCGCGAGTCGTCCAGATCGGTATCCCGCTGCAGTCCCGCGAGCTCTACGGCAAGCCGCAGTTCTGGGATCTCTGGGAGGCAGCCGTCGACGCGGGCCTGCCGGTGGCCACCCATATCGAAACCGGCGAGGGCATCGCATTCCCCCCGACGCCGTCCGGGCACACCAGGACCTTCGAGCAGTACCTGGGCTTCAGTTCCCTGAGCTACATCTATCACCTGCTGAACCTGATCGCCGAGGGCGTGTTCGAACGCATGCCGGACCTGAAGTTCGTCTTCGCCGACGGCGCCGGCGACATGCTGACACCGTTCATGTGGCGGATGGACTGCTTCGGACGGCCACACCTGGAACAAACCCCGTGGGCGCCGAAGATGCCGAGTGACTATCTGCCGGGGCACGTCCACTTCATCCACAACAGCCTCGACGGGCCGGGCGACGCCGAGTTCGCCGACGAGTGGCTGTCCTTCACCGGCAAGCAGGACATGCTGATGTTCGGCTCGAGCTATCCGCATTGGCATTGCGGCGATATCCACGCGCTGCCCAGCGCGTGGACCCCTGAGCAGCGCGAGAAAGTCTGCTGGCGCAATGCCGCGGCGCTCTACGGCATAGACATCCCGGCCGGCGTCGGAACACACTGACTCGCATAGAGAGCTAAGGAGATCACGATGACTCTCACCCACAGCCAGGAGCGAGTCGCTCCCGCCGAACGCATCGCGATCCGGTGCGTCGACTCCGATGTCCACCCGGTGCCCAAGCGTGGGGTGCTGCAGGAGTACATCCCTGAGCCGATACGCACCAAGTACTTCAGGAACCACCGGGTCGGCGAGACGATCTACTATGACGCTCCCGACTATGCGCATGCCTACGCGATGCGAGTGGACACCTTCCCCGATGACGGCGAATTCGCCTGCAGCGACCCCGACCTCGCGCTTCGCCAGGCCATCATGGAGGCCGGTGCCGACGTCTGCATCCTCGAACCCGCGCACGCGCCCTGCCGGATACCCGAAGCCACCGCGGCATTGTCCTACGCGCATAACACCTGGCAGGCCGAGCACTGGCTGGACAGCAAGACAAACTGGCACGAACGCTGGCGCGGCTCGATCCTGGTCGCCATCGAAGACCCCGAAGGCGGCGCCCGCGAGATCGAGAAGTGGGCCGAGCACCCGTACATGGCCCAGGTCATGATCAAGGCCGAGCCGCGACCGTCGTGGGGTGACCCGAAATACGATCCGATCTGGGCGGCGGCCGTCAAAGCCAACAAACCGGTCAGCTGCCACCTGTCGCGGGGCTTCTTCGAGACCCTGCCGATTCCGCCGGTCGGGTTCCCCAGCTATAACCACGATTTCATGGTCAGCTACTCGCTGCTGGCCGCCAATCAGGTGATGAGCATGATCTTCGACGGGCTCTTCGACCGGTTCCCCACCTTGCGGATCGTGTTCGTGGAGCACGCCTTCAGCTGGATCCTGCCGCTGATGTGGCGGATGGACGCCATCTACGAGGCCCGCAAGTCCTGGCTGGACATCACGCGCAAGCCAAGCGAGTACGTCAAGGACCACATCAAGTTCACCACCCAGCCGCTGGACTATCCCGAGGACAAGACCGAACTGTTGCGGGCCTTCGAATGGATGGAATGCGAGAAGATCCTGCTGTTCTCCTCGGACTATCCGCACTGGACCTACGACGACCCGCGCTGGCTGGTCAAACACCTGCCCGAGCATGCGCGAGAAGCGGTGATGTTCCGCAACGGGATCGAGACGTACGGCCTGCCCGACACCGTCCCGGCCCTCGAGGGTCAGACGCGGGTGTTCTGAGCAGATGACCAAACCCGAGAAGCAGCCCCGCCTGGCGCAGGGCCGAGAGCACGTTGTCGCGAGCGTGGACGAAATTCCGCCCGGCACACACAAATTGGTGCCGATCGGCCGACATGGTGTC
Source organism: Mycobacterium sp. ENV421 (assembly GCF_002887815.1). Classification (GTDB taxonomy): domain Bacteria; phylum Actinomycetota; class Actinomycetes; order Mycobacteriales; family Mycobacteriaceae; genus Mycobacterium. The sequence goes on from NZ_PDHO01000032.1 coordinate 6,960, forward strand.
GGGGTGTACAACGTCAACGGCACGTTCTACGCGATCGCCAACTACTGCCCGCACGAAGGCGGCCCGTTGTGCTCGGGACGCCCGCGTGGACGAAACATCGTCGACGAGAGCGTCCCGGGCGATGCGGTGATGGTGCGCGATCTGGAGTACATCTACTGCCCCTGGCACCAGTGGGGATTCGAGCTGGCGACCGGCACGACGGCGGTCAAGCCGGAGTGGAGTATCCGCACATACCCGGTACGCGTGGTGGGCGACGACGTTCTGGTGATGGCATGAGCGCCCCGGTGACCGCCGGTCCGCAACTGCGTGACGGCGAGCAGGTCATGGAGATCAACGGCGGAAACGTCGTCTACGAGATCCTCGGCGCAACAGGTGATTTCATCGCCCTGACACCCGGCGGCCGGTACAGCAAGGACATCGAGGGCTTGCGACCGTTGGCCGAGGAACTGGTCAAGGGCGGTTACCGGGTGCTGCTGTGGGACCGGCCCAACTGCGGGAAGTCCGACCTCCAGTTCTACGGGCAGAGCGAATCCCACATGCGCGCCGAGACATTGCACGGGTTGATCACCGGTCTGGGGATCGGTCCGTGCATCATCGCCGGCGGCTCCGGTGGCGCCCGCGACTCGATCCTTACCACGATCCTGTACCCCGAGATCGCCACCAAGCTGGTGACGTGGAACATCGTCGGCGGCGTCTACGGTAGCTTCGTGCTGGGCTCCTACTATCTGGTTCCCAGCATCCTCGCGGTGCGTGGCCTCGGCATCAAAGGCCTTCTGCACGTGGATGAATGGAAGGAACGTATCGCCGAGAACCCGGCGAACAAAGAGCGCATCCTGGCGATGGATCCCGACGAGTTCCTGCGGGTCATGCTGCGCTGGCTCAATGCGTTCGTGCCCAAGCCCGGTCAGGCGATCCCCGGCGTCGACGACGAGTTCTTCGGCGACATCACGGTGCCCACCCTGATCATCCGCGGCGGCGAGAACGACTGGGACCACCCCAAGCGCACCTCACTCGAGGTGAACTGCCTCATCAAAGGCTCTACGCTGATCGACCCACCGTGGCCGGAGGATGCCTGGGAGCGCGCGGGCGAGGACCGCGCATCCGGAAGAGTCAAGCACTTCAACATGTTCGACACCTGGGTGCAGGCGGCCCCAGCCATTCTGGACTTCTTGGGCCGATGACCATCCGGTTGTCCTCAGACCAGGCGAATGCGGATCTCGCAGTTGGTCGACGCCTCCAACGCGGTGTGCACCCGACTCTCCGGGATGCGCGCCATGTCGGCCTTGCTGAGCGTGACGTCCAGAATGTCGTAGCCGTCGTCGCCTGCGGTTCGGGCGATCTCGCCGTGCAGACCGAACCCTGCCAGCACGCCGTGCGCATCTTCGTCGGTCCCGCGGCTGACGTAGGTCACCACACCGATCACCGGTGCGGTACCGAACGCCTTGGCGCACAAGGCGACTCCGATGCGCGTCAGATCGTCGACCGCGGTGTTGCTGATCAGCAATTCGGCAACACGCCGCCCGCGCGGCATCGCGGCGAGGTTGTTGTCGACCACGGTCACGCCGCTGTCGTCGGCGAGTGCGCGCAGCGCCGCGACCCCTTCGGTGAGCGCAGCGGGCGTCAACTCACCGGCCGGGTCCACATCGACACGCACCACCGCCGTTCTCATGGGCCTCAGCCTAGCGATCGCGCGCCGGGTGCCCGAATCAGAAGAGGTGACCGATGAATGCCACCGCAGCCGCAGACACGGCCTTGACCGTCGCCTGTGCACCGGGAGTCACCCCGCGGTTGTTGCGACTGCCGGCAACGGTGGAGAGCATGAGCGCGTATGTGTCCGTGGGCGGATACTCGCCGCTGGACAGCGCCGAGGGTCTGCTCGCCGAGGTGGAAGGCTCGGGCCTACTCGGCCGCGGTGGCGCCGCCTTCCCGCTGGCGGTCAAACTGCGTACGGTGCGCACCGCGCACACCCGCGGCCATGAGACCGTGGTGCTGGCCAACGGCGAAGAGGGCGAGCCCGCGTCGGTGAAGGACCGGTGGCTGCTGCGCCACCGTCCGCACCTGGTGCTCGACGGTGTGCGACTGGCGGCCCGCCTGGTCGGCGCCCAACATGCCTACGTCTACGTCTCCGACCTCGATGCGGCACGCGCCGTCGACGCCGCGCTCAGCGAGGTGGGGTTCGATACGCTTGGCGGCCTCCAGATTTCGATCGTCACTGTGACCGCTGGCTACGTGGCCGGTGAGGAAACCGCCGCGGTACGCGCCGTCAACGGCGGACCGGCCAAGCCGACCGACAAGCCGCCACGGCCGTTCCAGCACGGCGTCGCAGGACATCCCACTCTGGTCAGTAACGTCGAGACGCTGGCCAACCTGCCGTATCTCCAACGCAACGGCGCCACGGCCTTCCGCTCGGCCGGCACGGCGGCCTCGCCGGGCACCTTCCTGATGACGATCACCGGCGCGGGACGGCCACCGGCCCTCTACGAGGTGCCGCACGGCATGCCGTTCCGCGATCTTCTTGCCGTACACGGTGTTTCGCCGGACTCGGTGCAGGGCGCCCTGATGGGCGGATACTTCGCCGGGTTGCTGAACCGCGATGTGCTCGACACCACCCTTGATCACGAGACGTTCCGCGAGCTCGGATGCGGCCTCGGCTGCGGCGCGGTGGCGATTCTCACCGACGATTGTCCGGTGGCAGTGGCGGCATCGGTGCTGGCCTACTTCGACCGGGAGAACGCCGGGCAGTGCGGGTCGTGCTTCAACGGCACGGCGGCGATGGCCGCGGCCGCAGGCGCGCTGCGCGACGGTGCGGCCACCGCCGAGGACGTGGCCCGCCTGGAGCGCTGGTCAGTCGTGCTGCGCGGCCGGGGTGCCTGCGCCACCCTCGACGGGGCGGCCAATGTGGCGGGCAGCCTGCTCAAGCAGTTCCCCGCGGTTGTCGAACAGCATCTGGCCGGCGCTTGTGATGCATGCGGGGCAGGCCGATTCAGCGCCCAGCGTCCCTACGAGGTGGAGGCGGTGACGCAGCCATGAGCGGTGAGATCCGAATTCGGCTGGACCGGACGCTCTGTGACGGTTTCGGTGCCTGCGCCAAGCACGCGCCGAAGCACTTTTCGCTCGACGACTGGGGCTATGCGTCCCTGATCGGGGATGGCAGGGTGGCCGAGGCCGACCGCGACGATGTCCTGCGGGCGCTGTTCGACTGCCCGGTGCACGCAATCATCGAGATCAGCGACAACGAGTTCGACGGCGAGACCGGACCTGTGGACACACCGGCCGAGGAATCACCGGTCTTCGAGGCCCGCTGGGGCTACGCCCAGTGACCCGCGCCCCGCTGCCTCAGGTCACCGGCGAGAACGAGTTCTTCTGGACCTCGGGAGCCGACGACACCCTGCGCATCCAGGAGTGCCAGGGGTGCAGCTCCCTGATCCATCCGCCGCAGCCGGTGTGCCGGTACTGCGGAAGCCACGACCTCAAGGCCAAGCCGGTCAGTGGCGTAGCCGTGCTGTCGGCGTTCACCGTCAACGAGCGGTTCAGCATTCCGGGCTTGCCTGCGCCCTATGTGGTGGCCCAGGTGGCGATCCAGGAGGATCCGCGAGTCCGGTTGACCACCAACATCATCGACGCCGACCCCGCCGATCTGGAACTCGGCCAGCTTGTCGAAGTCGTCTTCGAGCAGAACGACGACGTGTATCTGCCGCTGTTCCGCCCGGTGACACCGAAACAGATCGCCGAGCAACCGACCGACGAGATCGCCCCGCAGGACTTCGCCAAGCATGTCCGGCCGCCGCTGACCGCCACCAAGTTCGAGGAGCGGTCGGCGATCACCGGAATCGGCGCGTCACGGCTGGGGCGCCGCCTGATGGTGAACCCGTTGTCGCTGACCGTCGAGGCCTGCGAAGCCGCGGTGGCCGATGCCGGGCTCACGTTCGCCGATATCGACGGCTTGTCCACCTATCCCGGCCTCGACATCGCCGGCATGGGCGAAGGCGGCGTGACCGCACTGGAGGGCGCGCTGGGGTTGCGGCCCACGTGGATCAACGGCGGGATGGACACCTTCGGGCCAGGTGGATCCATCATCGCGGCGATGATGGCCGTCGCCACCGGGATGGCCCGGCACGTGCTGTGCTTCCGCACGCTGTGGGAGTCGACCTTCCAGGAGCTGCTCAAGCAGGGCAAGATGGCGCCGCCCGGCGGGGCGCGCACCAGCAGCTGGCAGATGCCGTTCGGCGCGACCTCCGCCGCACACACGTTGGCGCTCAACGCCCAACGGCACTTCGCCCGCTACGGCACCACCCGCGAGACACTGGGCTGGATCGCTATCAACCAGCGGGCCAACGCCGCGCTGAATCCGACCGCCATCTACCGCGACCCGATGACAATGGAGGACTACCTGTCGGCGCGGCCGATCACCACGCCGTTCGGGCTCTACGACTGCGATGTGCCCTGTGACGGCGCGGTCGCCGTGATCGTCTCCGCGGTGGAAGCCGCCCGCGACCTGCCCAAGCCGCCGGTGTTGTTCGAGGCCGTCGGCACCCAGATCGTCGAACGCACCGACTGGGATCAGACGACCATGACCCACGAGCCGCAGGTGCTGGGCCAGTCGGCGCATCTGTGGACGCGAACCTCGTTGCGTCCCAGCGATGTCGACGTCGCCGAGCTCTACGACGGGTTCACCTTCAACTGCTTGTCGTGGCTGGAGGCGCTCGGCTTCTGCGGCATTGGCGAGGCGAAGGACTTTCTGGACGGGGGCGCCAACATCGCCCGCGACGGTGTACTCCCGTTGAATACCCACGGCGGTCAGCTCTCCCACGGCCGAACCCACGGTATGGGCCTGATCCACGAGGCGGTCAGCCAGCTGCGCGGCGAGGCCGGCGATCGGCAGGTCGCGGGCGCCCGCGTCGCGGTGGCGAGCAGCGGAGGGCTGACGCCGAGCGGGGTTCTGCTGATGCGGGTCGACGGATGAGCGAGAATCCGAAGGCGGATCGCGGATGAGCACCGGCACCCCGGTGCGCCGGATGGTTCCGGTCGACGGGATCCCGATGTCGGGCTTGTTCGCCGAGGCGGCAGATCCGAAGGGAGTCATCATCGCCCTGCACGGCGGGGCGTCCTCAGCGGCCTACTTCGACTGCCCCAACCACCCTGAGCTGTCGTTCTTACGGGCCGCGGCCGCAGCGGGTTTCAGCGCGGTGGCACTCGACCGGCCGGGCTACGGAGCATCGGCGCCCTACTCCGATTCGATGTGGGAGCCGCAACGCCGGGTCGAGTTGGCCTACGGCGCCGCCGACGCGATGCTCGGCAAGCGAGACCGCGGCGCCGGCCTGTTCATCCTGGCGCATTCCAACGGCTGCGAACTCGCGTTGCGGATGGCCGTCGCCGAGCGGGGCCGCGACCTGCTGGGTATCGAGCTGGCCGGCACCGGCTTGCGCCAATACCCCTCTGCCAGAGCCATTCTCAAGCAGGCGACGCCGACCCACCGGCCCGCCGGCCTGCGCGAGTTGATCTGGGCGCCCGAAGAGCTCTATCCCGCCGACGTGATCAACGCCGTCGGCTCCGCCGGCGCACCGCCGCAAGAAGCGGAGATCTCGACCCACTGGGCCGGGCGGGATTTCCCGGCGCTCGCCGGCCATGTCACCGCGCCGGTACGTTTCACCGCCGCCGAGCACGAACGAGTGTGGGACTCCACGCCGGAAGCACTGGCCGACATCGCGGCACTGTTCGGCACGTCGGCGCAGGTGGAGATCCACCACCAGGACGGCGCAGGACACAATCTGAGCCTGGGTATCGCTGCGGCGCAGTATCACTCGAGTGTCGTGTCGTTCTTCACGAACTGCATCACCGCCGACATGGACAGAGAGGCCGGCTAATGCGCGTCGGATTCATCGGGCTGGGCAGCCAAGGCGCGCCCATGGCACGCCGGATCGTCGAGGGCGGCTACCCGCTCACACTGTGGGCCCGGCGCGCGGCATCGGTGGAACCCTTCGCCGACACCGCGGCCACGGTCGCGGCCACGCCGCAGGAGCTGGCCGCCACCAGCGACCTGGTGTGCCTGTGTGTGGTCGGTGACGCCGACGTGCTCGAGGTGGCGACCGGCGACGGCGGCGTGCTGTCCGGACTGCAGCCCGGCGGCATCATCGCCGTGCACGCCACCGTGCACCCGGACACCTGCCGACAGTTGGCCGAGCAGGCCGCCGCTCAGGGGGTCTCCGTCGTCGACGCTCCGGTCAGCGGTGGTGGCCCGGCCGCCGAGGAGGGAAAGCTTCTGGTGATGGTCGGCGGTCAGGATGCCGTGGTGGAGAAGGTCCGCCCGGTGTTCGCCACCTACGCCGATCCGATCGTGCACCTGGGTGACGTCGGCTCTGGACAGGTCACCAAACTGCTGAACAACCTGTTGTTCACCGCGAACATCGCGACCGCCAAGACCGCGCTGGATCTCGGTGCGGCGCTGGGTATCACACCCGAGAACCTGTCAGAGGTCATCACCCGGGGATCGGCCAACAGCTTCGCGCTGGGCAGCGTGGCCCGATTCGGCGGCAACCTCGACATCCTCAAGCAGGTCGCCGCGGGGCTGCTGCACAAGGACGTCAGCCTGATCGCGGGGATCGCCGACAAGGCAGGCGCACAGCCCGGTGCGGTGCTGGACGCCGCCGACGCCGCACTGAGGTTGATGGACAACCCACGGTGAAAGTCGGCTTCATCGGGGCGGGCCGGATGGGCGCACCCATGGTGCAGCGGCTGGCCGGCGCCGGCCACGACGTCACCGTGCTCGGTAGGACTCCCGAGAAGCTCATCGCAGCAGGCGAATTGGGTGCGACCGCGGCCGGGAGCGCCGCCGATGTGGCCCGTGAGGCCGACGCGGTGGTTCTCTGCGTCTTCACCGACGAGCAGGTGCGCCAGATCGTCCTGGCCGACAACCTGCTGGGCGCCATGCGCCAGGGCGCGGTGCTGATCCTGCACACCACAGGCAATCCGCGCACCGCCGAAGCGATCGCCGCGCACGCCGACGAACTCGGCATCGGCGTGCTCGACGCACCGGTGAGCGGCGGACCGCATGACATCGCCGCAGGAACGGTGACGGTGTTCGTCGGCGGCGGCGACGACGCGTATGCGCTGGCGCGGCCGGTGCTGTCCAGCTACGCCGATCCGGTGCTGCACGTCGGACCGACGGGGTTCGGTCAGCGGGTCAAGTTGATCAACAACGCGCTGTTCGCCGCGCAGATCGGCATCGTGGCGGAGGCGGTCGCGCTGGCCGGTCGCCTCGGTGTCGACGAGACCACCCTGCTCGGCGCACTCCCCCACGGCAGCGGCACCAGCCGAGCTCTGGATTCGATCGCGCGCGTCGGCTCGGCGAGCGGATTCATCGCTGCAGTCGGTGAATTCATCGGCAAGGACGTCGCCGTCGTCCGCGCGACCGCAGCCGATCTGGGGACCGACCTCGGACTGCTGGGGGCGGCCGTCGACGCCGGCCTTCCGAGCGCGAAAGGTGAGGGGAATTAGCCATTTTCCGCTCTCCCGTCAGACCCACTGTTAGCGTTACACTCAACCAACCTTCCGTAACGCTCAAGACCCAGCTCTCGCCTCGGAGGAGAACGCAATGACTCAGGCCGAACTCGTCTTCGATCCGTTCTCGCAGGAGTACTTCAACAACCCGTTCGACATCTACGAGCGCATGCGGGCCGAGGCCCCGCTGTATTACGACGCTAAAGAGGACTTCTACGCGATCTCCCGGCACGAGGATGTCGCGGCGGCACTGAAGGATCATGAGAGCTTCTCGTCGACCCGCGGTTGCGATCTGGCCATGGTGAAAGCGGACGAGCCGCCGCAGAAGTCGATCATCTTCATGGACCCGCCCGAGCACCGGCACATGCGCAGTCTGCTGAACAAAGCCTTCACCCCCCGTGCGGTGCAGTCGCAACGTGATGTGGTCATCGAACTGGCGGACAAGTATCTGGCGGCGGCCGACCCGGACAACTTCGACGTGGTCCAGGACTTCTCCGGGCCGTTCCCGGTCGAGGTCATCACCCGGATGGCCGGCGTGCCGGAGGAATACCGGCAGCAGGTTCGGCACTGGATCGACACCAGCCTCAGTCGTGAGCCCGGGCAGATGGGGACCAGCGAGGCCGGCATGCAGGCCAATATCGAGACCGCGATGTACTACTACGGCCTGGTGCAGGAGCGGCGCGAGAACCCGCAGGATGACATGATCAGCCGCCTGATCGCCGCCGAGATCCCCGATGACGACGGCCACATGCGCCGGTTGGATGACATCGAAATCTGCGGTTTCGCAACGCTTCTCGGCGGTGCGGGTGCCGAGACCGTAACCAAGCTGATGGGGACCGCCGCGGTCAACTTCGCCCGCTTCCCCGACCAGTGGCGCAAGCTGCTCGACGACCGGTCCAAGATTCCCGCGGCGGTGGAGGAACTGCTGCGCTACGAGGGGCCGGTGCAGTACAACGTGCGCTACACCCTCAAGGACACCGAGGTGCCCAGCGGCAAGATCCCGGCAGGCAAGCCGGTGTTCCTCCTGCTGGCGTCGGCCAACCGCGACTCGGCCGCCTTCACCGACGCCGACGCCTTCGACATCGACCGCGACCGCACCGAGGCGCAGAACCTGGGCCTGGGTTACGGCATCCACAGCTGCCTCGGCGCCGCCCTGGCCCGCATGGAAAGCGCCCTGGCGCTGGAGAAACTGCTGGACTTCATGCCGCGCTACGAAGTCCAGTGGGATGGGCTGCGCCGCGTACAGATGCAGAATGTGGCGGGTTACTCCCACGTACCGGTGAAGGTGCTGCGATGAAGATTGAAGTGGACTTCGGCCTGTGTGAGGCCAACGCGATCTGTATGGGGATCATCCCGGAGGTGTTCCAGGTCGACGACCAGGATTACCTGCACGTCCTGTCCGACGAGGTGACCCCGGAGAACGAGGCACAGATTCGCGACGCGGTGCGTCAGTGCCCCCGGCAGGCCATCTCCATCAAGGAGTAGGTTTCCGTCCGCCCTCAGCCGGCCGGGACCAGGTCGGCGCCGATCGGCGGGCAGCTCATCGCGCCGCTGCGGAAGGTCTCGGTCGCGGCGACCGACACGTCGTCGACATCGGCCGCGGCCAGCGCCTGGGCCTTGAACACCCGCGCCGCCGAGCTCAGGCGGTGCTCGACGGAGTCGATGTCGCGGTCGAGATCACCAGACTGCGCTTCACCCCACAACGCCACCTCGGTCATGCCGTAGTCCAGTGCGCGCAGCACGCCCTCACGGACCCGTGCGTCGGTATCGAGGAGATCGGCGGCGACAGCCAGCGCCTGCGGGTGCGGCTGATCGTCGCCGGCCGCGATCATCGATTCGAAGTCGGAGGTCTGGGCGCCCAGGATCGTCAGGGGCCGGGTGTCGCCGGGCTGCGCGAGCAGAACGTTGACATCCCAGCCCGCCATCACGCGGTCGAAGATCCAGCCGCCGGCGTACCGCACCGCCTCGGCGACGCTGGGCGCGACGATGTCGAGCCGGTACCTCATGATCCGGCGGGCGCCATCAGCTGGCTCGCCAGCGACCTGGAGTACTCCCGGAACACATCGATCAGCGGTATCGACGGGTCGAGCAGCCATGAGGTCTCCATTCCGTTCACAAATGCCAGGATTTCCACGGCCTTTCGGGCCGGGTTCACGTCTGATCGGTATCGGCCTTCGGCCTGACCGCTGCGGATCCGGTCGGCGATGATGTCGACCGCCTGCCGATAGCGATCGACCAGCCGGTCGTGCAGCGGAGCGTCGGGTGCGATGTTCTCCACCATCAGCACCGCGAAGGTGCCGACGAGCTGGGGCGAGCGGTCGAACCGGTCGGCGGCATTGGCGATGCCCTCGACCAGGTCGCCGGTCAGGTAGTCGGCATGCTCGCTGTCGTCGGCATCCCGGGCGTCGAGCACCGCGTGCAGCAGTTGCTCCTTGGACTCGAAGTGATGCAGCAGCCCCGCGGCGGTGACGCCGGCCTCCTTGGCGATCTGCGCGAGGGTGGTGTTGCGCCAGCCATTGCGGGCCAGGAGCCGCTGCGCGACGTCGAGGATGCGCTGCTTACGATCCTCCCCTTTGGCGAGGAGGGTGGCGTAGGGGCGAGTCGTCGTCACCGCACTCCTTTCCGCCAGACCAACCTAGTGAACACACAGTAGGTTGGTTCGGGCGGATGTGACAAGGGTCTCAGCGGAAAAAGTTTCAGGTAAGCGAATCGCTTGTCCCGACATCGACGTCAGGGCTGTGAATTGGCGCCATCAGCAGCCATGAAGTCGATCTCGCGACGGGTCCAGCGCGACGGCGGGCCGGCTACAAACCCAGCGACTTGGCGATGATCACTTTCATCACCTCGCTGGTCCCGGCGTAGATCCGGGCCACTCGCGCATCGGTATAGAGGCGCGCGATCGGATACTCCATCATGTAGCCGTACCCGCCGAACAGCTGCAGGCAGCGGTCGACCACCCGCTGCTGCATCTCGGTGCAGAACAGCTTCACCCGGGCGGCGTCGGCGCCGCTGAGCTCACCCTCGACGTGCAGGCTCACCGCCCGGTCGAGCATGGCCTGGGCGGCCTCCACCTCCGTCGAGCAGGCAGCCAGTTCGAACTTGGTGTTCTGAAACGACGCGACAGGCGTGCCGAAGGCCTTGCGGCTCTGGGTGTAGTCGATCGCTGCCGCGATCGCCGAGCGGGCTTGAGCAACAGAACCCACCGCGACGGTGAGCCGCTCCTGCGCGAGGTTGTGCCCGAGGTAGCTGAAGGCCTGGCCTTCCTCCCCCAGCACGTTGGCCGCCGGCACCCGGACGTCGACGAAGGACAGCTCGGCGGTGTCCTGCACCTTGCAGCCCATCTTCTCGAGCTCGCGCCCACGGGTGAAGCCCGCCATCCCGTCCTCGACGACTAGCAGGGTCAGGCCGGCGCGACGGTTGTCCGGGTCGGTCGAGGTGCGGGCCACCACGACCACCAGATCGGCCTGCATGCCACCGGTGATGAAAGTCTTTGCGCCGTTGACGATGTAGTGGTCGCCATCTCGTACCGCCGTCGTGCGAACCCCGGCCAGGTCCGACCCGGTGCCCGGTTCCGTCATCGCGACCGCGGTCAGCAGCGTCCCGGCCGCAAGCCCGGGAAACCAGCGCGCCCGCTGTTCGTCGTTGGCGTAGTGCAGGAAGTACGGCAGGATCACTTCGAGTTGGGTACGCACGGTCGACAAGGTGACCAGTGCGCGGGCGGCTTCTTCCTGCAGGACCACGTTGTAGCGGTAGTCGTCCTGGCCGCCGCCGCCGTACTCCTCGGGCAGCGTGACGCCCATGATCCCGGTCTCCCCGAGCTTCGCGAACGTCTGGCGTGGCATCCGGCCCGCCTTCTCCCACTGCGGGTAGGCGGGCACGACCTCCTTCTCGATGAAGTCCCGAGCGAGTTCGCGAAACGCCTCGTGATCGGCGGTGAAAAGATCGCGGCGCATCAGGCCGCTCAGCCGATCAGCTCGACGACGGTCGCGTTGGCGGTGCCGCCGCCCTCACACATCGTCTGCAATCCGTAGCGAATTCCGTTGTCGCGCATGTGGTACAGCATGCGTGTCATCAGCACCGCTCCCGAGCCGCCCAACGGGTGGCCCAGCGCGATCGCGCCGCCGAGGGGGTTGAGCCGCTCGGCCTTGGCGCCGGTGTCGGCCTGCCACGCCAGCGGCACCGGCGCAAACGCCTCGTTGACCTCGAACACCCCGATGTCGTCGATGGTCAGACCGGTCTTGCCCAGCACCTTCTCCGTCGCCGGGATCGGACCGGTCAGCATCATCACCGGGTTGGCACCGGCGACCGCCCCCGCGACATAGCGCGCCAGCGGTGTCCAGCCCTGTGCGGCAGCGTATTCCGCGGTGGTGACCAGCAGCGCGGCGGCGCCGTCGGAGATCTGCGATGAGTTGCCGGCGTGGATGACGCCGTCCTCGGTGAACGCCGGCTTGAGCCCGGCCAGCTTCTCGACGGTGGTCCCGCGGCGGATGCCTTCGTCGGCGCTGATCACGCCGCCATCGGTCGCCACCGCCACGATCTGGTCATCGAACGCCCCGCGATCCTGTGCCGCAGCGGCCAGTTCGTGGCTGCGCGCCGAGAACTCGTCGAGGTCGGTGCGGGACAGTCCCCACTTCTGCGCGATCATCTCCGCGGAAAGGCCTTGGTTGAACGAGAAGTCGTCATAACGCTCGAGAACCTTGGGGCCATATGGCATGCCGGTTGCACGCGCCGACCCGAGCGGAACGCGGCTCATCACCTCGACACCGCCGGCGACCACCACGTCCTGCTGGCCGGACATCACGGCCTGCGCGGCGAAATCCAGTGCCTGCTGGCTGGATCCGCAGGCCCGGTTCACGGTCGTGCCGGGAATGGATTCCGGCCAGCCGGCCGCCAGGACCGAGAACCGGCCGATATTGCTCGACTGGTCACCGACCTGGGACACGCAACCCCACACCACGTCGTCGACGGTCGCCGGGTCCAAGCCGGTGCGCTCGGCGAGCGCGTTCAGCACCACCCCCGACAGGTCGGCGGCATGCATGCCGGACAGCCCGCCGTTTCGCTTACCGACGGGGGTGCGGACCGCCTCGACGATCACCGTTTCCCGCATGGCTTCTCCTTAGCTCTGACGATTGTTCATGCGACGGCACCCTGCTCACGCAGTCTGCCGATGTCGCTGTCCGACAAGCCCAATTCGGCCAGCAGCGCGTCGGTGTGCTCACCGAGGCCGGGTACCGGACCCATCGGCTGCTCGTAGTCTTCGATGATCGGCGGCGGCAGGATTGCCTGGATCGGACCAGCGGTCGTTTGCACTGTTCGCCAGCGGTCACGATCGGACAACTGCGGGTGCGCGAGCACCTCGCTGGGCAGATTGTAGCGGGCGTTGCCGATACCCGCCGCATCAGCCGTCTTCTGAATGTGCGCGAGATCGTGTCGCGCACACCAGGTTTGAATAGCCGAGTTGAGTTCGTCGCGGTGGGCGCACCGAGCGGAGTTGCTGGCGTACCGCGGGTCGTCGGCCAAGTCGGGCCGGTCGATGATCTCGCGCGCCAGCCGTTGCCATTCCCGGTCGTTGGTGGTGCCGAGCACCACCGTCTGACTGTCTGCTGTTTCGAAGGAGCCGTACGGCGCGACGGCCGGGGAGTTCATTCCCAGCGGCTGCTGGTCGATTCCGGAATGCTGGGCGTAGGTCAGCGGATATCCCATCAGGTCCATCATCGTGTCGAACAGGCTCACAGAAACGGCTGAGCCTGGACGCGTCCGTTTATCCCGCGAGATCAGCAGCGCCATGATCGACAGCGCCGAGTACAGCCCGGTGGAGATGTCGGCGATCGGCGGTCCGGGCTTGGCCGGCATCCCGGGATAACCCGTCACCGCACACGATCCCGACTCCGACTGCGCCAGCAGGTCGTAAGCGCGCTTGTTCGACAGCGGGCCGCCGGCCCCGTACCCGTCGATCTCGACGGCGATCACATCGGGGTGGCGCTCACGCAGCTGGTCGGCTGAGATGCCGAGCCGGGCGGTGGAACCCGGCGCGAGATTGGACACCAACGCATCGGCGCGGTCGAGTAACCGGTGCAGGATCTCAAGACCCTCGGCCGACTTCAGGTCCAACGCAATCGATTCCTTGTTGCGATTGGCCCAGACGAAGTGAGCCGCAAGGCCACCCGGGCCGTTGACGACATCGTCGTAATGCCTGGCGAAATCCCCGCCGGCCGGGTTCTCCACCTTGATAACCCGGGCACCGAAGTCAGCCAGGACCCGCGTGCACATCGGTGCCGCCACCGCCTGCTCCAACGCCACGACAGTGATACCGGCCAGCGGAGCTGCCGGTCCTTGCGCAGAAGTCATCAGATCACCATACGGTCGGCCAGATCGCCGGCTACTAGTAGCTCTTGGGCAGGCCGAGCACATTGGCGCCGAGGAAGTTCAGGATCATCTCCTGGCTGACGGGCGCGATCTTCATCAGGCGCGCTTCCCGGAAGAACCGGGAGATGTGGTACTCCTCGGAATAGCCCATGCCACCGTGGGTCTGCAGCGCTCGGTCGGCTGCCGCGAAACCCGCATCCGCGCACAGGTACTTGGCCATATTGGCTTCGCGGCCGCACGACTTGCCGTTGTCGTAGAGCCAGGTGGCCTTACGCAGGATCAGTTCGGCCGCATCGAGGCGAGCAAGCGAGTCGGCCAACGGGAACTGGATGCCCTGGTTCATCCCGATCGGCCGGTCGAACACCACGCGCTCGTTGGCGTACTTGACCGCGCGGTCCAGCGCCACCCGGCCGATGCCCAGCGCCTCGGCGGCGATCAGCATCCGCTCCGGGTTCAGCCCGTGCAGGATGTAGGAGAAACCCTTGCCCTCCTCGCCGATGCGGTCGGCGACCGGGACCCGCAGATCATCGATGAACACCTCGTTCGAGCTGACGGCGTTGCGGCCCATCTTCTTGATGGGCCGGATGTCGACGTGATCGCGGTTGATGTCGGTGAGGAACAGCGAGAGTCCTTCGGTCGGCTTGCCGCCCCGCCTTTCCACGTCCTCGCGGCTCTCGGTGCGGGTCAGCAGCAGGATCTTCTCGGATTCCAGCGCCTTGGAGATCCACACCTTGCGGCCGTTGACGACATAGCTGTCGCCGTCTCGCTTGGCGAACGTCGTGATGCGCGAAGTATCCAGTCCGGCACCGGGTTCGGTGACGCCGAAGCACACGTGCAGGTCGCCGTTGACGATGCGCGGTAGCGTCGCGGCCTTCATCTCGTCGGAACCGAACACCACCACCGGCTGCATCCCGAAGATCGACATGTGGATGGAGCTCGCGGCGTTCATGCCGCCGCCGGAGCGGGCGACCTCCTCGGCCAAGATCGTCGCCTCGGTGATGCCCAGCCCGTGACCGCCGTATTCCTCGGGGATGGTCATCCCGAGCCAGCCGCCACCTGCGATGGCGTCGTAGAACTCCTGCGGGAACTCGTGCCCCTGGTCTTTCTCCAGCCAGTAGTGGTCGTCGAAGCGTGATGCCAGCTCCCGCACCGACTTACGGATCAGCTCCTGATCTTCGGTCAGTTCGAAGCTCATACCTGAAGACACACCCACACTCCTCTACTCAACGGTCCGCACGCAGGACGGCGCGCCGGCGCGATCTTCTTCTCTACGCACCGGCGCCCTGTCCCCCGCGGACGATGTCAGTCCGTATTGCCGGACAGCTCTTTGGCGTTCGCCGCGAAGTCGGCGAAGTTGGCGCCGGTCTTCTCCTTCTTCGACAAGGCCTGGATGGAGACGTCGTGGCCTTCGGCGGCCTTGCGCAGCGCGCCGATCGTGGCCTGCTCCTTGGAGATATGCGTGAACGGGTCCCAGTGGTACCAGCGCATGGCGTTCTGGTAGGTCATCTTGTTGATCTCGTCGTCGGGCACGTGGTGTTCGCGCAGGACCTCGTCGAGTTGTTCGGGGGCGCCGGGCCACATCGAGTCCGAATGCGGGTAGTCGGCTTCCCAGCAGATGTTGTCGATGCCGACGTCGTTGCGCAGTTGTACCCCGACGTGGTCGGAGATGAAGCAGGTCAAGAAGTGGTCGCGGAACACCTCCGAGGGCTTCTTGCCCTTGAAGTCCTGCCCGGTCCAGGTCGAGTGCATCTCATAGGTGCGATCGGCGCGTTCCAGGAAGTAGGGAATCCACCCGGTGCCGCCCTCACTCAGGGCGATCTTGAGGTCCGGATATTCCTTGACCGGCCGTGACCACAACAGGTCCGCGGCGGCCTGGACGATGTTCATCGGCTGCAGGGTGATCATCACGTCCATCGGCGCGTCGGGGGCGGTGATCGCGAGCCGGCCCGAGGAGCCGATGTGCACGTTGAGCACGGTGTCGGTGTCGACCAGGGCGTCCCACATCGGCTTCCAGTGCTCGAAGTCGTGGAAACTGGGATAGCCCATCGCAGCGGGGTTTTCGGTGAACGTCAGCGAGTGCACTCCGCGCGCGGCATTGCGGCGGATCTCGGCCGCACAGGCGACCGGGTCCCAGATCACCGGCAACGTCATCGGGATGAACCGTGCCGGATAGGCACCGCACCACTCCTCGACATGCCAATCGTTGTAGGCCTGCACCAGCGCCAGCGAGAACTCGGCATCCTCGGTGGCGAACAACCGGCCCGCGAAACCGGGGAACGACGGGAAACACATCGAGCCCAGGATGCCGCCGGCGTTCATGTCCTTGACCCGCTCGTCGACGTTGTAGCAGCCGGGCCGGATCTCATCGAGCCCTTGCGGCTCCAGGCCGTATTCCTCCTTGGGCCGCCCCGCCACCGCATTGAGCGCGACGTTGGGAATCGTGATGTCGCGGAACCGCCACATGTCGGAGCCGTCGGGATTGTGCACCAACCGGGGAGCGTCGTCGGCGTATTTCTTCGGCAGATGATTGGCGAACATGTCGGGCGGTTCCACGATGTGGTCGTCGACGCTGATCAGGATCATGTCCTCTTTGCGCATACCGGTTCCTTCCGTCGCTGACCTCTCCAATGAAAACTAGCTTCTCATTCCGCGAGAATCAACATCCGGTAATCGGCTTACCGGTGCGTGCGGCCCGTAGGCTGACCTTCCGACACACCTGGTCGGCCCTGGTTTTTCCGGCCTGTTCAGGCGCGGGGATTGACCTTCCGGCAAGTTCATGGAAACCTGTTATTCGGAATTGAGAATGTGATTCTCCATCGCGAGAGGGGGTTACCGATGCGCCTGACACCGCTACCTGCGGAGCAGTGGGACGACGAGGTCCAGCTCGCGCTCAAGGGCATGTTGCCGCGCGACCGGCAGAACCCCGAGGGCGCCGGAACGGCGCTGTCGACCCTCGTTCGTCACCCCGACCTGACCAAGGCCTACCTCGGCTTCAACGTCTATCTGCTGTTCCGCTCCACGCTGCCGGCCCGGCTGCGGGAGGTCGCGGTGCTGCGGGTGGCGCATCGCCGGGACTGCACCTACGAGTGGGAGCACCACGTCGAGATGGCCAAGGCGGAAGGGCTGACCGACGACGACGTCGAGGCCATCCGCACCGGCGGGGCCGACAACGAGCTCGACGGGCTTGTCGTACGGGCCACCGACGAGCTCGAGGAGAAATCCAATCTCACCGACGAGACCTGGGCCGCGCTCGGCGAGCATCTCACCGAGCGTCAGCGCATGGACTTCGTCTTCACCGTCGGCGCCTACGGCATGTTGGCCATGGCGTTCAACACTTTCGGCGTACAGCTCGAGAACGAAAGGTAAGTACGTGGCATTTTTCAAGAAGCCGGATGTCGGCAGCTGGACCGAGAACTGGCCGGAACTCGGCACCGGTCCGGTCAACTACGAGGACTCGATTGATCCCGAGCACTGGAAGCTGGAGCAGCAGGCCATCTTCCGCAAGACCTGGCTGCAAATGGGCCGCGTGGAGCTGGTCCCCAAGAAGGGCAACTACATCACCCGCGAGCTGCCGTCAGTCGGGCCGGGTACGTCGATCATCATCGTCAACGACGGTGACGAGGTCCGCGCCTTCTACAACCTGTGCCGCCATCGCGGCAACAAGCTGGTGTGGAATGACTATCCCGGCGAAGAGGTTTCGGGCAGCTGCCGCCAATTCGTCTGCAAGTACCACGCCTGGCGGTACTCGCTGAAGGGCGACCTGACCTTCATCCAGCAGGAGCAGGAGTTCTTCGACGTCGACAAGGCCGACTACCCGCTCAAGCCGGTGCGCTGCGAGGTGTGGGAAGGCTTCATCTTCGTCAACTTCGACGATGACGCGGTCTCGCTCGAGGAGTACCTCGGCGAGTTCGGTCAAGGCCTGAAGGGCTATCCGTTCCACGAGATGACCGAGCACTACAGCTATCGCGCGACGGTCGGCTCCAACTGGAAGCTGTTCATCGACGCCTTCGTCGAGTTCTACCACGCGCCGATCCTGCACATGAAGCAGGCGGAGAAGGAGGAAGCCGAGAAGCTCGCCAAGTTCGGCTTCGAGGCGCTGCACTACGACATCAAGGGCGACCACTCGATGATCTCGTCCTGGGGCGGCATGAGTCCGCCGAAGGACCTGAAGATGGTCAAGCCCATCGAACGGATCCTGCACAGCGGCCTTTTCGGGCCGTGGGACCGTCCCGACATCAAAGGCATCCTGCCCGATGAGCTGCCACCCGCGATCAATCCCGGCCGGCACTCGACGTGGGGCCAGGACTCGTTCGAGTTCTTCCCGAACTTCACGTTGCTGTTCTGGGCGCCGGGCTGGTACCTGACCTACAACTACTGGCCCACCGGGGTGGACTCCCATATCTTCGAGGCCGACCTGTACTTCGTGCCGCCGAAGAACCTGCGCGAACGACTTTCCCAGGAACTGGCCGCGGTGACCTTCAAGGAGTACGCGTTCCAGGACGCCAACACTCTGGAAGCCACGCAGACCCAGATCGGCACCCGCGCCGTACTGGACTTCCCGCTGTGCGACCAGGAAATCCTGTTGCGCCACCTGCACCACACCGCGCACAAGTACGTGGACCGGTACAAACAGTCATTGCCCGCACGCAACGGCAACGGGGCGGCCGCAGCGCAGAGCCCGAAGGCGGAAGAAAAGGATCCAGCAAATGTCTAAGTTGCCAGCGGAATTCGCCGACCTGGAGCGCTTCAGCGACTGGTGTCTGCCCACCGAGGAGGAGCGCTACCAGAAGCGGCTGAACTCGACGATGGCCGAGATGCAGGAGCTCTATGACGCCGGATTGGCGCGGCTGGAAGACATCATGGTCTACGTCGACGCCCGCTTCCCGCTCCAAGGCATGCCGGAAGACGCCAAGGCTCTGGTACATCTAGGACAGTCGATCGTGCAGGTGAGCTTTCCGATCGAGGTGTGGAAGCAGCCCCGCGTGCTCGACAGTGGGGCCGCGTATATCGAACTGATCAAGGAGCCGGTGGTCTAGGTTGTCTGCTCTTCGCGCAAGCGGCCCATCGCCGCGCGCAACGACCCTGAAGGCGGCGGGGTACGTCGACGTGGACGCGGGCGAGATCGTCCGCCCCGCCATCGTGAAAGTCGACGGCGACCGAATCGTCTCGGTGGGGGGCGACGTTGACGAGAGCTCCGATGTCATCGATTTGGGCGACGCCATCCTCCTTCCGGGGTTGATGGACATGGAGGTCAATCTCCTGATGGGCGGCCGGGGCGAAAACCCCGGCCTCTCCCAGGTCCAGGATGATCCGCCGACCCGGGTGTTGCGCGCGGTCGGCAATGCCCGCCGCACGCTGCGCGCGGGTTTCACCACGGTGCGCAACCTCGGGCTGTTCGTGAAGACCGGTGGCTACCTGCTGGACGTAGCGCTGGGCAAGGCGATCGACGCGGGCTGGATCGACGGTCCGCGGATCGTGCCTGCCGGGCATGCCATCACGCCGACCGGCGGACATCTGGACCCGACGATGTTCGCCGCCTTCATGCCGGGCGCTCTCGAGCTGACCGTCGAGGAGGGCATCGCCAACGGTGTAGACGAGATCCGCAAGGCGGTGCGCTATCAGATCAAGCACGGCGCGCAGCTGATCAAGGTGTGCGTCTCCGGCGGCGTGATGTCGCTGACCGGCGAAGCAGGCGCGCAACACTATTCGGACGAGGAGCTCCGGGCGATCGTCGACGAGGCGCACCGGCGCGGCCTGCGGGTAGCGGCCCACACCCACGGCGCCGAGGCGGTCAAGCATGCGGTGGCGTGCGGCATCGACTGCATCGAGCACGGCTTCCTGATGGACGACGAGGCCATCCAGATGCTGGTCGACAACGATCGCTTCCTGGTGACCACCCGTCGGCTCGCCCAGGCGATGGACGTATCGCATGCGCCGAAGGTGTTGCAGGACAAAGCGGCCGAGATGTTCCCGAAGGCGGAGACATCGATCAAGGCCGCTTACGAGGCCGGGGTGAAGATCGCGGTCGGCACCGATGCGCCCGCGATTCCGCACGGTAAGAACGCCGACGAGCTCGTCACCCTGGTGGAGTGGGGCATGCCGCCGGCCGCTGTGCTGCGGGCGGCCACCGTCGTCGGCGCCGACCTCATCAACGTCACCGATCGGGGCCGGATCGCCGAAGGTCTGCTCGCCGACATCATCGCCGTGCCCGGCGATCCGTTGTCCGACATCACCGTCACCCAGCACGTCAGCTTCGTCATGAAAGGCGGGAAAGTCTATGTCAACACCGCGGACTGACGACATCGTCGAGATCCAGCAGCTGCTCGCCCGCTACGCGGTCACCATCACCCAGCTGGACGTCGAGAATCTGGTCAAGGTCTTCACCGAGGACGGCACCTACAGCGCCTTCGGCGAAACCTATTCGCTGAGCCGGTTTCCCGAGCTGGTCGATGCGGCACCCAAAGGGCTGTTCATGACCGGCGAGTCACTGGTCGAATTCGACGAGAACGACCGGGACAAGGCCACCGGCACCCAACCGCTGTGCTTCATCGAGCATTCGGCGCACGACATGCGCATCGGCTACTACCGCGACACCTATCTGCGGACCGAGAAGGGCTGGCGGCTGAACACCCGCGCGATGACGTTCATCCGGCGCACCGGTGTGCACGATTCGGGCCGTCCGCACGCGATCGGCCGGCCGGCCGGCGGATGACCACGGTGGCCGAATCCGGCACGACCGCCGACGAATTCCGCAACGACCTGCGAGCCTGGCTCGACGAGAACGACCTGAGCCCGGGCCCGGATCATTCGCTGCCCGCCCATATCGAGCAGATGAGCCGGGTACGACGGGCCCTCTATGACGCCGGCTGGATGCGCTACGGCTGGCCCGAAGAGGTGGGCGGCCTCGGCGGCTCGGTGATCATGCGGATGATCGTCGCCGAGGAGGTGCTCGGTCGCAACATCGCCGAGCCGGGTCCGTACTCGATGATGGAAGTCCTTGTGCCGACCATGATCTCGTATGCGCGACCGGAGCTGGCCGCCGAGATGGTGCCGCGCTACCTGCGCGGCGAGGAGCACTGGTGTCAGGGTTTCTCCGAGCCCGGCTCGGGCAGTGACCTGGCGTCGCTGAGCACCAAGGCCACCCGGCGTGGCGACGAGTGGGTGATCAACGGCCAGAAGGTGTGGACCAGCTTCGCGCAGTTCTCCAAACGCTGCGTGCTGCTGACCCGCACCGGCTCGCCGGAGACGCCCAAACACGAGGGCATCACCGCGTTCTTCATCGACATGGACTCCCCCGGCATCACGGTGCGGCCGCTGCACACCATGCATGGCGTCGACGAATTCTGTGAGGTGTACTTCGACGACGTGGTGGTGCCGGCCGACCGCATGCTCGGCAATCCCGGGGATGGGTGGCGGCTGGCCAATGACCTGTTGCCGTTCGAGCGGTCCACGTGTTTCTGGCAGCGAATCTCCTATCTGTTCACCAGGTTGGACCAGCTGATCGCTGACGAGACCGACGCCGGTGACGCCGAACTCGGCGCGGCCTACCTCGCGCTGCACACCGTGCGCTGCCGGTCGGCGGCGACCCAGCACCGCTTCGCCGACGGGGCGAAGCTCGGGGCGGAGACCTCGATCGACAAGGTGCTGCTGGCCGGTGCCGAACAGCGTCTGTACGACACCGCACGGGATGTGCTGCCGGGGGTGCTCGAACTCGACGAGACTCCTTGGCGCTCAGAGTTCCTGTACTCGCGCTCGGCCACCGTCTACGGCGGGACCGCGGAGATCCAGCGCAACATCATCGCCCGCCGGCTTCTCGACCTCGGGAAGGAGTGAGACGTGGACGACGGCGAACTGGGAATGCTGGCCAACACGCTCGAGAAGTCGATGAGCGCCGCGGCCGCGGACGGGTCCCCCAATGTCGAAGACGTTCTGCGTGACCTCGGCTGGCTGGAGATGCTCGACGAGATCCCAGCCGAGGCAACGTCCTTGGTGTTCCGGCTGTTGGGTGAGACCGGCACGCATGCCGGCGTGATCAACGACGTGGTGCTCGCATCGGCCGGGCGGTCGCCGGGCGGGACGATCGCACTGCCGTACACCGGTGGCCGCTGGGTGATCTGGGAGCGCACCGACGGTCCCGGTTCGGCGATGGATCCCGAACTTCCGGTCAGCACCGTCGATGCCGGCTCGGAGGTGCCGTTGGCCAGGGGCCGACTCGCGTTGGGTTGGTGGCTGACCGGTTCGGCGCGGGCGATGCTGAGGCTGGCGCGCCAGCATGCCGTCGACCGGGTTCAGTTCGGCCGTCCCATCGGGTCGTTCCAGGCTGTGCGCCACCGGCTTGCCGAGACGCTGGTCGCCGTCGAGGGCGCCGAAGCGGCCCTATTGGTGGCCCAGGTCGACGGCACCGACCTGGCCTGCCTGCTGGGTAAGGCCGCTGCCGGTCAGGCCGCTGTGACCGCAGCCAAGCACTGTCAGCAGGTTCTTGGCGGCATCGGGTTCACCGACGAGCACGACCTGCACCGGCACGTGAAGCGCACCTTCGTGCTGGACGGACTGCTCGGCTCGGCACGCGATCTGACCAGGGAAGCCGGGTCGGCGATCAGGTCGCTGGCGCACGCTCCGCGGCTGGGAAATCTGTGACGTACGCCATGGCGGCGAATGCGCTGGTCACCCGTTAGACTGGCCGGAACAAAAATTTTGGTCAGTATTGAATTGAGAACATAATTCTCGCCGCTGAGAGTAGTACTCTCTTACCGTGAGCAACATCGGAACCCGCATCCGCACGTCTCGAGCCCGGCAGTGAACAGCCCGAGTGAAGAGCCTGCCTGGAAGCAGCGCGCCGTCGAGCGGTCGATCCGGACCGCCAAGGTGCGCGCCGGGCAGCGCGTGCAGCGATTCCTGGATGCCGCGCAGGCCATCATCACCGAAAAGGGCAGCACCGACTTCACCGTGCAGGAAGTCGTCGACCGGTCCCGCCAGTCGCTACGCAGCTTCTATCTGCAGTTCGACGGTAAGCACGAACTGCTGCTCGCCCTGTTCGAGGATGCGCTGAGCCGGGCCGCCGATCAGATCCGGGCCGCGACGTCGGCTCAGAGCGATCCGCTGGACCGTCTCAAGGTGGCCGTCACCCTGCTGTTCGAACTGTCCCGGCCGGATCCGACCGCCCGCCGGCCGTTGTTCACCGACTTCGCCCCCCAGCTGCTGATCTCACATCCCAACGAGGTCAAGGTTGCTCACGCACCGCTAGTGGCGCTGTTCGCCGAATTGATGGACGAGGCGTCGGCGGCCGGTGAGCTCAGGGAAGACGCCAACCCTCGCCGCATGGCGGCGATGACGATGCAGACCATCATGTTCATCGCTCAGTCCAGCGGGGTCGAGGACGACGAAAACGTCCACACGCCGATCAGCGGTGACGAAGTGTGGACCTTCTGCTCCCAGGGATTCGCCCGCAAGTAGGACGGTTCACGACTCGACCGCAGGCGAAACCGGTTGAGCGATCAACGCTTCCGCCGCGCTGTACGGATCACGGCTGCCATCGGCGACAGCTTGTGCCAGTGCGTCGAGATCCGGATGCCGATGCAGCCGGCTCTGCGCCAGTGACAACACCTGTGCGCGGGCCCGCGCGGCGCGGCGCTCCGCGGTGTCGGCCCGTCGGTGGGCCTCGATCGCCTCGACGAGCTCCGCCACCCCCTCGGCCCGGGCGGCGACCAGCGTCAGCACCGGGACGTGCGTCTCGAATTTGAGGTCGCGCACCGTCTGGGCGGCGCCGTCCCGGTCGGCCTTGTTCACCACCACCAGATCGGCGACCTCGAGCAGGCCCGCCTTGGCAGCCTGGACCGCGTCGCCGGCACCCGGATTGAGGATCACGATCGTCGGGTCGGCGACGGCGGCGATCTCGATCTCGGATTGTCCGACCCCGACGCTCTCCAGCAGGACGACGTCGAAACCGAGCGCACCGAGCAGCCGGATCGCGGCGGGCACCGCGGCGGCCAGGCCGCCGAGATGGCCGCGGGTGGCCACCGACCGGATCAGCACGTCGGCATCGTTGATGTGCTGCGCCATCCTGATCCGATCCCCCAACAGCGCGCCCCCGCTATAGGGCGACGACGGATCCACGGCCAGCACCGCAACCCGTTGTCCGCGTTCGCGATACGCCGCGACAAGAACGGCGATGGTGGTCGACTTGCCCGCACCGGGCGGGCCCGTCACCCCGACCACCGGAACCACGGCCCGGCCGATCTCGGCGAGCACCTCGTCACGGCGATCACTCTCGACCAGGCTCAGCAGCCGCCCGACCGCGCGCATGTTCCCGCCGCGGGCCGCGGTAATCAGCTCGGCGACATCCATAACGGGCAACGCTACGTCCCTACGTGATTGACCAATTCCGGTCTGTATGAGAATACTATTCTCTCAACTAGAGAGTGTCAGTTGCAAGAAGGGTAACGCTATGCAGATCAGTGGAAGTTCCGCCGTCGTCTTCGGTGGCGCGGGTGGCCTCGGCGAGGCGACCGTGCGCACGCTGCACGCGGCCGGCGTCAGGGTCGTGATCGCCGACCTGGCCGACGACAAGGGCAAGGAACTCGCCGCCGAGCTCGCCGTCCCCTACGTCCGCACCGACGTCACCAACGACGAGGACGTACTGGCTGCCATCGCCGCCGCCGAAGAGCTGGGGCCGCTGCGCATCTCGGTGGACACCCACGGCGGCCCGGCCGGCGGTGGCCGGCTGGTCGGCAAGGACGGCGCACCGATGGAGATGGAGGCGTTCACCAAGACCATCACGTTCTACCTGACCGCGGTGTTCAACGTGATGCGTAATGTCGCGGCCGCGATGGCGCGCCAGGAGCCCGACGAGAACGGGGCCCGCGGCGTGATCATCAACACCGCGTCGATCGCCGCGTACGAAGGCCAGATCGGCCAGCTGCCCTACTCGGCCGCCAAGGGTGGCGTGGTGGCGATGACTCTGGTTGCGGCACGCGACCTTTCGCCGTTGGGCATCCGGGTGATGGCGATCGCGCCCGGGACCATCAACACCCCTGCCTACGGCAAAGCCGCCGAGCAGCTCGAGGCGTACTGGGGTCCGCAGGTGCCGTTCCCGAAGCGGATGGGACGCTCGGTCGAGTACGGCCAGCTGGCGCTGTCGATCGCCGAGAACGACTACCTCAACGGCGAGACCATTCGCTTGGACGGTGCGCTGCGCTTCCCGCCGAAGTAGCGCGCGCCTCTTTCGCGAGCAGACACAAACTCGGGCGATTTCTAGGCAATCAGCCCGAGTTTGTGTCTGCTCGCGGTGGTCTACTTCTTGGCGACCAATCCGTCGACGATCCTGTTGAAATCGGCGGTACCGAACGACACGTACTCGGCGAGGTTGGCGTAGTCCAGCGAGGCCATCACCGACTTCTCCAGCTGGATGTTCATCAGCCGCTTGGTGGCCTCGACGGCCTGCTGCGGAAGTTCGATGATCTTCTTCGCGCAGGCGATCGCCTCGGAGACCGGATCGGCGACAACATGATTCGCCAGCCCGAGCTCCACCGCGCGCTGCGCCTTGATCCGCACGCCGGTCAGGGCGAACTCCTTGGCCTGAAGCAAGCTGATCTGCGATCCCCACACCAGCGGCCCGCCGTCGGCGGCGACCAGCCCGATCGACACGTGCGGGTCGGCGAAGAACGCGTTCTCGGCGATGTACACCACGTCCGACAGTGCGGCCAGGCTGCAGCCCAGCCCGACCGCCGGGCCGTTGACGGCCGCGATCACCGGAATGCGGCACCGCACCATGCCGATCACCAGATCGCGACCGTGCTTGATCGTCTTCTGCCGCAACGCCTCGTCGCTGCGCAGCTCGTCGAGGTAGGTGAAGTCGCCGCCGGCCGAGAAAGCCCGGCCCGCACCGGTGATCACCGCCGCCCGCGCGGAGGCATCCTCGTTGAGTGCCTCCCAGATCTTGGCCAGCCCGACATGGAGATTGTCGTTGACGGCGTTGAGCTCGTCGGGACGATTCAGCGTGATGATCCGCAGCGGACCGTCGGCGGTGACGTCGATTTCGTCGGGCATGTCGTACATGTCGTTAAACTCCCAGTCCAAGAATTCGTCCGGCGATGATGTTCTTCTGAATTTGCGACGTCCCGCCCATCACGCTCTGGGCACGGCTGTAGAGGTAGGCACCGAACAACTCCTCGTCGTCGGTGCCGACGGTGGCCAGCGCGGCGTGCCCGACCGACTGCTCGGTCCAGGTCATCAACAGTTTGTCCAGCGACCCGTCCGGGCCATGCTTGATGCCGTCGAGCTGTTCGGACAGGCGCCGACGCACGTGCAGGCGCAACATCTCGGTCTGCACCCACGCCCACGACAGTTCGTCGGGTGTTGGGCCCTCGACGCGGGAGGCCATCTGGCGCACCAGCTTCCCGTAGCGCGCCGAGAAACCCAATGTCGACGGCTCCCGCTCGTGGCTGACCACCGTCATCGCCAGCTTCCAGCCGTCGCCGGGCGCGCCGACCATGTTCGCGGCCGGCACCCTCGCCCCGTCGAACTCGACCTGACCGAATTCCTTGGTGACACCGCTGATCATCTTCAGCGGCCGCTGGACGATCCCAGGCTGGTGCATCGTGACGATGAACGCCGAGATGCCCTTGTGTTTGGGCACCTCTTTGTCGGTGCGCGCCAAGACCAGGCACCAGTCGGCGCAGTCGGAGTAACTGGTCCAGATCTTGTGACCGTCGATGACGTACTCGTCACCGTCGCGGGTGGCGGTCGTGGTCAGCGAGGCCAGGTCCGATCCGGCCCCGGGCTCCGAAAAGCCTTGGCACCAGCGCTCTGTGCCGTTGATCATCCCGGGCAGGAAGCGCTGCCGCAGTTCCTCGCTGCCGTGATGGCTCAGGCCGACCACCAGATAGCCCAGGCTCGGACGCGCGGGCGCCCCGGCCTTGGCGATCTCCTCGTCGACGATCACGTCGAACACGGGTGGCAAGCCCTGGCCGCCGTACTCTGTCGGCCAGGACGTGCCGAAGAATCCGGCGGCGTACAGCGCCTGGTGCCACTCCCCCGCCTTGGCCCAATAGGCGTCTCCCGATGTCGGGAACTTGCCCTTCTGTTCTGTCAGCCAGCCGCGCAGCCGCTCCCGGAACGCGGCCTCATCGGGAGAATCACGAAAGTCCAATGGTCAACTCCTCCAACTTGACTGGCCAGGCCTCGGTGGCAGCCAGCACCCGGCGCAAATAGACATGGGCGAGGCACTCCCAGGTATTGCCGATGCCGCCGTGCACCTGGATCGACATCTCACACACCGCCAGTGCGGCTCGCGCGCAGTAGATCTTGGCGACCCGGCCGGCTTCGACAGCCTGCTCGACGGGCAGCTCATCGACAGCCCAGGCGGCGTGACGCAGCACGCTGACCGATCCCTCGATGAGGGCCAGGCCTTCGGCCAGCATGTGGGCGACGGCCTGGTACGAACCGATGGCCGAGCCGTACTGCTCGCGCACCTTTGCGTATTCGGTTGCCAGCGTGAGGGTGCCGCGTGCCGCGCCGACCAGGTCGGCCGTCGTCACCGCCAGCGCGAGGGCGTACCAGCGCTGCGTCTGCTCGGCGGTCAGCTCCCCCACGGTGTCCGCTGAGCCGGAGACGGCTGCGGTGATGCGGGTCAGATCCGCGGCGCCACGGGCCGCGCCGACACCGACCGATTCGACGGTCGTTCCGGCGAGTCGTAGCGCAGCGGAGGAACCGTCGGCGTCGATGACGGTGTCACCGACCGCGATGGTCGCCGGCACCGGGTCGGCCGCCAGCAGGCAGTACAGATCGTCGGCGAGCACCGGACCGAGGAACGGCACGTCGACCAGACCACGCGCGAATTCCTCTGCCACCAACGCCACTTCGACGCCGCTGGCGCCGTCGGAACGAAGCGACCGCCAGCCGGTCGCGTCGACGGTCTTGGCCAGCCGCGCCCGGCGCGACTGGTCGTCCAGGTCCGCGACGGAGCCCGGTCCGAAGTCGTCGGCCAGCCGGGCGGCGGCATCGCGCAGCTGCTGCTGCTCACTGGTCAGGCGTGCATCCATACTGCTCCTTGAGAACTCGCCGCAACGCCTTGCCCGATGGCAGGCGCGGGATTTCGGGCACGAAAACGATGTCGCGGGGACGTTTGTAGGACGCCAGCTTCTCGGCGATCAGCCCGTCCAGCTCCTCGGCGCCGACCGGCTCGGCGACGGTGACCGCAGCGATCACGGCCTCACCGTCCACCTCGTCGGGCACACCGAACACCGCGCAGTCGGCCACCGCGGGATGGCCGTGCAGCACCGACTCGACCTCGGCGGGAGCGACTTGGAAGCCCCGCACCTTGACCATTTCCTTGAGCCGATCGGTGATTCGCAGCCAGCCGTCGTCCAGGTAGCCGAGGTCCCCGGTGCGATACCAGCCGTCGTCGAACGCCGCGGCGGTGGCGTCGGCGGGCAGGTAGCCGGCCATCGCCGAATCCGAGCGCACCTGGATCTCGCCGACCGTGCCCGGCTCGACCGGTTCGCCGGTCTCCGTCGACACGATGCGCACCGGCGGGATCGGTCGCCCGACGGTGTCGAGTCGGGCCGCGTCGCGCGGGCAACAGGCGATCACCGGTACCTCGCTGGTGCCGTACGCCGAGATCCACCCGATCCCGGTCCGTTCGGTCACGGCCTCGGCGACGCTGGTGGTGACCGGGGTGGCGCACCACATGATGTAGCGCAGCGACGACAGGTCGAATGTGTCGAGCTTCGGATGGGACGCGATCGCCAATGCGATTGGCGCGACGGCCATTTCGACGGTGATGCGGTCGTCCTGGATGCACTGCAGCATGGCGTCGATGTCGAATCGGCGATGCAGACGCATCCACGCGCCCGCGTCGAGCACGGTGGCGATGTTGAGCAGGCCGAGGATGTGCGACGGCGGTGTGACGATCTGCATGCGATCGACGGCCGTGAGGCCCAGGGCGTGGCGCCAGTGCCGGATGCTCGCGGCCAGCGAACCATGAGTGTGCCGAACCGCTTTGGGCATACCCGTGGTCCCCGAGCTGAACACCAGCACGGCATCGGAGTCAGCCGCGTACTCCACGGGGGTGGGCTCCGCCGGGCTGATCGGATCGTCGAGGCTGAGCATCGGCATCAGGTCGGCCAGCAGCGGGCTGTCCCCGACGGCATGGTCGGCGCGGGACACCTCGAGCGCATGGCCGATGTCGGCTGCTTTCCAGGCCGGGCTGATCAGGACCGCGGACGCACCGAGGCGCCAGATGGCGTGCACGGCGAAGATGAACTCGGGCCGGTTGGACGACATCAGCGCGACCCGCTGACCGGCCCGCACGCCACGGCTCGCGAGAGTGCGGGCCAATCCGGCGGACAGCGCATCGACCTGAGATCGTGTGTAGATGCGGTCCTCGAACGCAAGCACTCGCACGTCGCTCACGGCGCGGTCCGCTCGCACATGGTCAGTGACAATCCCATCAACAGGTCAACAAGCGAGAACATACTATCGTCAGTAGAGAACTGTATTCTCATCTGGGTAGAATGATACTGCGCAGACGCTGAGGAGAGAAGTGAGCACGGCGACGATCACGCTGGACGGTAAGACGGTGACCATGCCGGTCAACGAGGGCGAGACGGTGCTGGAGACCGCCCGCCGCGCCGGACTGACCCCGCCCTACAGCTGCGAAGCCGGCAACTGCGGAACCTGCATCGCCACGCTCACCGATGGACAGGTCAAGATGCGGGTGAACGAGGTGCTCGACGACAGCGAGATCGACGACGGCCTGATCCTGACCTGCCAGGGCGTGCCCGAGTCCGATGTGACCGTGACCTACGACGACTGAAACTCGTCGAGCACCGGGGGCGGCAGATAGTCGGGCTCAAAGCCCACCACCCGCACCGGACTGCCGACCAGGCGGTAATCCCCGGCGGTGACGATGACCTCCGGGGTCGCCTCGAGGGCGTCGGGTAGCGATCGCACCGCGGCAGCCGGGATCCCCAACGGACGCAACCGCTCTTCCCAGCCCACCGCGGTGTCGGCGGCCAGCGCTGCGGTCACGATCGCCAGCACCTCGTCGCGGCGCGCCGATCGTTCGGCCATCGTCGGGAAGCCATTGATACCGGCCTCGGCGGCGAAGATCTTCCAGAAGCCGTCATGCGTGACGAACAGCGCCAGATATCCGTCCGCGGTCGGAAACAGCTGCGCGGGAACGTAAAACGAGTGCGCACCGAACGGATGTCTGCGCGGATGTACACCGTCATTGAGATAGGCTGCGGCCCGGTAGTTCAGCTGCGAGAACATCACGTCGCGCAGCGAGACATCCACCTGCCCACCCTGCCCGGAGACGATCATCGCCAGAAGTCCCAGCGCCGCGGTCAACCCGGTGGAGTTGTCGGCCGACGAGTAGCCCGGCAGCGTCGGCGGCGCATCTGGGTCACCGGTCATCGCGGCCACCCCGGTGGCCGCCTGGATCACGTAGTCGAAGGCGGGGTCGTCGCCGCCGTCCAGGCCGTAGCCGGTTAGCGCGACACACACAATCTTCTCGTTGTGCGTTCGCAGCGCCTCATAGGTGAGCCCGAAGCGCCGGATCACCGACGGCTTCATATTGACCAGCAGCGCATCGGATTCCGCGACCAGCTCACCGAGGCGCTGCTGCCCGGCGTCGGAGGCCAGGTCCAGGCATACGCTGCGCTTGTTGCGGTTCAGGCTGGCGAAATAGCTGTCCCCGACCTGTCGGGAGATCTCGCCGCCGGGCGGCTCGATCTTGATGACCTGCGCACCGAGATCGGCGAGCAGCATGGTGGCGTACGGGCCGGCCAGCATGGTGCCGACCTCGAGGATGCGAACGCCCGACAGTGGAGCCGTGGAGCTCATCGAACCTCGGCGCCGAGCTGCGCAATCACCTCGCGCGTCCGGTATTTCGAGGCGACCAGTTCGTCACGGGTCTCCCCGATCGGCAACAGCCGCACCGACAGGTCGGTGACCCCCGCGTCGGCGAAGGCGCGGAACCGGGCCAGGATGGCCTCTTCGTCGCCGGCCGCACACAGGTCGCCGACGTCGCGTGCGTCGCCGCGGTCGAGCAGCTTCTGATAGTTGGGCGACGTCTCGGCCTCGGCAAGGATCCGGTTGGCCCGGTCCTTGGCCGCCTCGATCTCCGAGTTGGCGCACAAGCACACCGGGATTCCGGCGACGATGCGCGGGGCCGGCCGGCCGGCGTTGTCGGCGGCCTTGTTGATCCGCGGCGCGATGTGGTCGCCGATCGCGCGCTCGTCGGCCATCCACAGCACGGTGCCGTCGGTGAGCTCACCCGCGATCTGCAGCATCACCGGCCCCAGCGCGGCGAGCAATACCGGAAGCGGTGAATCTGCCTGCAGCACAGTCGGATTGTGCACGGTGAAGGAGTCGTTCTCGACGTCCACGTCGCCGGGGCCGGCCAGCGCCGCGTTGAGCACCTCGAGGTAGTCGCGGGTGTAGGACGCCGGTTTCTCGTAGGGCAGCCCCAGCATGTCGCGGATGATCCAGTGGTGCGACGGTCCCACGCCCAACGCCAGCCGGTTGCCGCTGCCGGCATGGACCGACAGCGCCTGGCGGGCCAGCGCGATCGGGTGTTGCGCCTGCAGCGGGACCACCGCGGTGCCCAGCTCGATGCGCGAAGTGCGGGCACCCATCTGCGCGACCATCGTCAGCGCGTCATAGTCGTTGGGCACCTGCGGCATCCACGCGGTGTCGAAGCCGGCGCCCTCAGCCCATTCGATGTCCTCGAGGAGTTTCTTCACCTTGCGGGCCATATCACCCCGCTCGGCACCGATCATCACGCCAAGACGCATTAGTCGGCCACCTGTTCTGAAGTCAGCGCGCGGACGTCGGTCACCAGGGTGTCCAGCGATGTCCCGGTCGGGAACACCGCCGCGGCTCCTACTTCCAGCAGCTTGGACACGTCACTCTGCGGGATCGTGCCGCCGACGATCACCGCGATGTCGCCGGCGTCGGCTTCGCGCAGCGCGTCGACCGTCCGCTTGGTCAGGGCCAGGTGCGCACCCGACAGGATCGAAAGTCCCACCACCGCAACATCTTCCTGCAGCGCGATCGACACGATGTCCTCGATACGCTGGCGGATACCGGTGTAGATGACCTCGAAGCCGGCGTCACGCAGTGCGCGGGCCACGATCTTGGCCCCGCGGTCGTGGCCGTCCAGACCTGGCTTGGCGACCAGGATGCGAGCGCTCACTAGAAGACCACCGGCTGCTGGAATTCGCCCCACACCGACTTCAGCGTGGAGACCATCTCGCCAACGGTGCAGTACGCATTGGCGCAGTCGATCAGCTTGTGCATCAGATTGTCATCACCTTCCGCCGCTCTGGAAAGGGCTGCCAACGCTTCTTTCACGGCGAGCTCACTGCGTTCGGCCTTCACCTTCGCCAGGCGCCGCAGTTGCTTGTCGCGGCCCGCGGCGTCGAGTTCGTACGTGGCCAGGTCCGGGGCAGGCTCGTCGACGACGAATTTGTTCACCCCGACCACCGGGCGGACGCCCGATTCCACGTCCTGATGGATCTTGTAGGCCTCGTCGGCGATCAGCCCCTGCAGGTAGCCGTCCTCGATGGATTGCACCATGCCACCGTGCTTTTCGAGGTCGGACATGATCTCGATGATGCGTTCCTCGGTGGCATCGGTGAGCGCCTCGACGAAGTAGGAGCCACCGAGCGGGTCGGCCACCCGGGTCACCCCGGTCTCATAGGCCAGGATCTGCTGGGTGCGCAGTGCCAGCGTCGCGGACTCCTCGCTGGGCAGCGCGAACGGCTCGTCCCAGGCGGCGGTGAACATCGACTGGACGCCGCCGAGCACCGAGGCCAACGCCTCGTAGGCCACCCGGACCAGGTTGTTCTGCGCCTGCGGCGCGTACAGCGACGCACCGCCGGACACACAGCCGAACCGGAACATCGCGGCCTTGTCGGTCTTGGCTCCCCACCGCTCCCGGACGATCGTCGCCCAACGACGGCGTCCCGCACGGTATTTGGCGATCTCCTCGAAGAAGTCGCCGTGGGTGTAGAAGAAGAAGGAGATCTGCGGCGCGAACTGGTCGATGGTCATTCGGCCGCGCTCGACGACGGTGTCGCAGTAGGTCACGCCGTCGGCGAGGGTGAACGCCATCTCCTGCACGGCGTTGGCGCCGGCGTCGCGGAAGTGCGCTCCGGCGACCGAGATCGCGTTGAACCGGGGCACCTCGGCCGCACAGAACTCGATGGTGTCGGCGATCAGGCGCAGCGACGGCTCCGGCGGCCAGATCCAGGTGCCTCGGGAGGCGTACTCCTTGAGAATGTCGTTCTGGATGGTGCCGGTGAGCTTCTCGCGCGGCACCCCCTTCTTCTCCGCGGCGGCGACATAAAACGCCAACAGGATCGCCGCCGTCCCGTTGATCGTGAAGCTGGTGCTGATCTTGTCCAGCGGGATGCCGTCGAACAGGATCTCGGCATCGGCGAGGGTGTCGACCGCGACGCCGACCCGGCCCACCTCTTCGCCGTACTCCGGATCGTCGGAGTCGTAGCCACATTGGGTCGGCAGGTCCAGGGCGACCGACAATCCGGTACCGCCCTGCTCGAGCAGGTAGCGATAGCGCTCGTTCGACTCCTCGGCGGTGCCGAAGCCGGAATACTGGCGGAAGGTCCACAACCGTCCGCGGTATCCGCTGGAGAAGTTGCCCCGGGTGAACGGAAACGCGCCCGGCGCGGGAGGATCGCCACTGCGGTCGGCCGGTCCGTACACCGGGTTCAGTGGGATCCCCGACGACGTGTGGGATAGGTGGTCCATCGGTGGATACCGTACTTGCAGTTTATGAGAATGCCAATACCGCTTTGGGCAAGTCGTGTGCAGAATCCGCCGAAAGCGCTGGTGAGGCTTCCAGCTCTACGAGCTGAGCCGTCCGGAGAGCACGTGCGCCTGCTCGAGCAGCAGCGTTCCGAGTTCCTGGCGCCGGTCGGCTTTGAAGCGGGTTTCCACCCCGGTGAGGCTCAGCGCCCACGCCGGCCGGCCGTTCTGGTCGAACACCGCCGCCGCGATCCCCCAGCTGCCCTCCACGATCAACGCCGGGTTGACCGCGTATCCCGTGAGACGGGTCGCCTCGATCCTCGCCCGGATCGACTCCTCGGTGTGCTCGTCACCCCAGTCGGCCGCAGGCAGCGCCCGCGAGAAGTAGTCGTCGACCTCGTCGGCGGGCAGATGGCTCAGGATCGCCAGCCCGGCCGAGGCCACCCCGAGGGGAAACCTGATGCCCTCGCGCAGGACGTGGGACCGCAGCGGGAAACTGCCCTCGACGCTCAGCAGGCAGACCGTCTCGTCGCCGCGCCGGGCCGAGAAGAAGGCGCTCTCGCCGGTCTCGGCGGCCAGGCGGGCGACCACCTCGCGGGCCTTGTCGGTGACGTCGTAACGGTTGGCGGCAACGGCGCCCAGCAGATACATCTCCGGGCCGAGCAGCCATCGCCCGGTCTTGCTGTCCCGGTCGATCAGCCCGACGTCGGCCAGCGAGGTGAGCAGCCGATGGGCGGTCGGGCGGGCAAGCGCGGCAGCCTTGCCCACCTCCGTCGTCGATGCGCCGGCGGGTTCCGCGGACCCGACCGCACCCAGCAACGCGGCGACACGTGCCACCACATTGGGTCTGTCGGTCACAGATCGGGATCCTAGCGTTCAATGAGTGAACACCTGATCGTCCGATTACCGCACTGCGAACACCTTCGAGAGGGTTTGCGTCGCAGGGTTGACTGCTCAGGGCGGTACTTGTTGAGTGAGCGCGACAGCGAGTGACGTTTACCCAGCGGACGCGAGGATCACAATGCCGGGCCCAGAACCCCAGTGGAAGCAGTTCGCCGCGACCACGGCGGCACGCCACGGCGCCCCCAGCGGCGGCTACGCCGACCTGTGGCAGTGGTCGGTCGACCATCCCGCTCGGTTCTGGCGCGCACTGTGGGAGCACTGTGACATACGCGCCGAGGTTGGTCCCGGGTCGGGTGACGAGGCGGTGCTCGCCGACGCCACGATGCCCGGCGCCGTCTGGTTTCCCGGCGTCCGGCTCAACTACGTCGACCAGATCCTTCGGCATGCCGGGCGCCCCGGTGCGGCGATCGTCGGCATCGACGAGGACGGCACCCGAACCGAGATCGGCTGGGCCGAGCTTGCCGGCCGGGTCGGCGCGGTGGCCGCCGAACTGCGCAGGCTCGGGGTGCAAACCGGGGACTGCGTGGCGGGATACCTGCCCGACGTGGCCGAGGCGATGATCGCGTTCCTGGCGACCGCCACGCTCGGGGCGGTCTGGTCGGCATGCGGACAGGACTACGCACCCCAGGGTGCCGCATCACGACTGGCGCAACTGGAACCCAAGGTGTTGTTCAGCGCAGACGGCTACCGGCTCAACGGGCGCTGGTTCGACAAGCGCAGCGACACCGACGAATTACTGACCCTGCTGCCCGGCCGGCCGCATCTGGTGGTGCTCGACAGCGACGACTACCGCGCGCTCGTGGCCCACCCGGTCGACCCCGAGGTCACCGCCGTCCCGTTCGCCCACCCCCTGTGGGTGCTGTTCAGCTCCGGCACCACCGGCCGCCCGAAGGGCATCGTGCACGGTCACGGCGGTGTGGTGCTCGAACATCTGAAAGCGGCTGCGCTACATGGAGATCTGGGCCCCGGCGACGTCTTCTTCTGGCAGACGGCGTTGAGCTGGATGATGTGGAATTTCCGCATCGCCGGACTGCTGTGCGGCTCGACCGTGGTCTGCTACAGCGGACACCCCCTGTGTCCGGACGCCGACCGACTCTGGCAGCTGCTCGAAGACGAGAAGGTCACCTACTTCGGCACCAGCCCCGGCCATCTGCTGGCGTCGCGCAAGGCCGACCTGCATCCGGGCGCCCAACATGATCTGCGCCTCTTGACGACGATCGGCAGCACGGGCTCGCCGCTGCCGGCCGACCTGTTCGACTGGGTGCGTGAGCACGTCGGTGAGCACGTGGCGGTCTCCTCGATCAGCGGTGGCACCGACGTGGTGACCGCCTTCGCCGGCGGCACCGCCGGCCTGCCGGTGGTGCCGGGAGAGCTGACCACGCGTTACCTCGGGGTGGCTCTCTACAGCTGGTCACCGCAGCGAGAGCCGCTGGTCAACGAGGTAGGCGAGATGGTGATCACCGTGCCGATGCCGTCGATGCCGGTGGGATTCTGGAACGACGACGACGGGTCCCGTTACCGCGCAGCCTATTTCGATCACGAATGGGCAGACGGACCGGCGCCGCACGTGTGGCGGCATGGCGACTGGGTGACCGTCACCGAGAGCGGCGCACTGATCATCCACGGGCGCAGCGACGCCACCCTCAACCGGCATGGGATACGGATGGGCTCGGCCGACATCTACGAGGTCGTCGAGGCCATCGACGCGGTGACCGAGGGGTTCGTACTGGGCATCGACGGACCGGACGGCGCCTACTGGATGCCATTGTTCGTCACGCTGGCACCGGGGCGGGTGCTCGACGACGAACTGGTCGACACCATCCGTTCGGCGATCCGCACCAAACTCTCGCCGCGCCACATACCCGACGACATCATTTCCGCACCCGGGATCCCGCACACCCGCACCGGCAAGAAACTGGAGGTACCGGTGACCGCGATCATGGCCGGGCACACCGACGTGTCACTGGACCCGCGCTCGATCGACGACCCGGATCTGATCGACTGGTATCGCGAGAGGGGCGCCGAGCACGACTGGGGCTAGAACCCCGACAGGATCACCGCATTGGTGGTTGCGGCGGCGTGCCGCAGCTCCCGCGCGGCGCGGTAGGCATCCGAGTCGTACCAGGACTGCGCGGCTTCGACTGACTCGAATTCCAGCACAACGGTCTGGTGTCCGTGCCAATCACCTTCGAGCACTTGCGGTTTGGCGTCGACGGCGAGCACTTTGACCCCGCCCATCGCGGCGCCCGCGGCTTTTCCGTAGGCCTTCATCCCCTCCGGGTCGTGGATTTCCTCGGTCAAGATGACATATCCCTTAGAAGCCATAGCCACGGCGTTCCTCTCGTGTGAGAATCAGGTTCTCGTATTTCGGGTGACAGATTTCCACGGCACGAGGGGTAAATGCAATGACCAATGTCGACGCTGACACGGGTGTGCTGGCCGGCGAGCAGCGAATGCTCATCGACGGGGAGCTTCGGCTCACCGACTCCGGGGCCTTGTTCGACGTCGAGCATCCCGCCTCCGAGGAGGTGGTGGGGCAGGCCACCGACGGGACGGTCACCGACATCGAGCGGGCGACCGCCGCCGCACGCCGGGCGTTCGACGAAGGCGACTGGTCCCGCGATCTGGACTTCCGCTACCACTGCCTCACTCAGCTGCACGAGGCGCTGACCGACGAACAGGAACGGTTGCGGCGCATCGTGATCACCGAGGTCGGCTGTCCGGTCTCGGTCAGCGGCTCCCAGATCGAGAGCCCGATCGCCGAGGTGAAGCACTGGGCCGACCACGGCCGCAACTTCGACTATCTGGTCGACACCGGCATCCACGAGACCCAACTCGGCCCGGCGCGGCGCAAGATCCAGTACGACGCGGTCGGCGTCGTCGGCGCGATCACCCCGTGGAACGTGCCGTTCTACCTGAACATCGCCGAGACCGTCCCGGCGCTGATGGCCGGCAACACCGTCGTCCTCAAACCCGCGCAGCTGACGCCGTGGTCAGGCACCGAGCTCGGCCGCATCATCGCCGAGAAGACCGACATCCCCGCCGGGGTGTTCAATGTCGTCACCTCCAACGCCAACGAGGTGGGCGCGGCACTGTCGGCCGATCCGCGGGTGGACATGATCACCTTCACCGGGTCCACCGCCACCGGGCGGGCGATCCTGGCCGCCGGCGCCTCGACGGTCAAGAAGACGCTGCTGGAACTCGGCGGCAAGTCGACTCACATCGTCTGCGACGACGCGGACTTCACCGCCTGCCTGCCGATGGCGGCGATGTTCGCCTGCGTGATGTCCGGTCAGAGCTGCATCCTGAGCAGCCGAGTCCTGTTGCCGCGCAGCCGCTATGACGAAGGTCTCGAGATCCTCAAGGCCATGATGGAGCAGTTCCCGGTCGGTGACCCGTGGACGCCGGGCATCATGCAGGGCCCACAGATCAGCGCCGTGCAGCGGCAGAAGACGCTGCGCCTGATCCGGTCCGGGATCGCCGACGGCGCCAGGCTGATCACCGGTGGCGGGATCCCGGAGAATCTGCCGACCGGCTACTACGTGCAGCCGACGTTGCTCGCCGACGTCGACCCGACGTCGGAGATCGCGCAGACCGAGATCTTCGGGCCGGTGATCACCGTGACCCCCTACGACAGCGATGACGAGGCCGTCGAGATCTCCAACAACACCATCTACGGACTGTCCGGCGACGTCACCAGCGGCGACGACGACCGCGCGTTGAACATCGCACTGCGGCTGCGCACCGGCAGCGTCACCACCAACGGTCACTCGTTCTTCGGGATCACCAGCCCGTTCGGCGGCACCAAACAGAGCGGTCTCGGCCACCGCAACGGCGATGAGGGTTACCGGGAGTACCTGAACTCCAAGACGATCGGCGTGCGGCCCTGACCGCACGGGCCCGACTCGCCGCCGATGTCGTCTACATTCGACAAGAACGGCTCTGGAGGCGCTCATGATCAAACTCGAACTGCCCTACGTCACCGTGACGGTCGACGATCGGTTCCGCAATCGTCTGGCCCTGGTCGGTGACCGGCTGCGCGTCACACTGACGGCGTATCTGCGCAACGCCGCCGACGACGTGGGAGGGCTGGGCCGCAAGGCCACCGCGGCCTGCCAGACCGCAGCCGTGCGGGTCGACACCGCGATGGCCGCAGCCAACGACCGCATCGCCTCGGAACCCGAGGTACACATCCCACACCTGAAAGTCGTATGACATGAGCGCACCCGGCGTCTTCATCACCGGAGCCGCCGCGGGTATCGGGCGGGCGACCGCACTGACCTTCGCCCGAAACGGCTACCGGGTCGGCGCATACGACATCGACCTCGACGGGCTCGCCGCGCTGCGCGACGAGATCGTCGCGCTCGGAGGTGACGTCAAGATCGGCGAGCTCGACGTCACGAGCGCCGATCAGTGGTCGGCTCGACTGCGTGAATTCACCCGCAGCACAGGAAAACTCGATGTCCTGGTGAACAATGCCGGAGTTCTGACCACAGGCCCGTTCGCCGACGTCCCGCTCGGTGTTCACCGGCAGATGGTGGACATCAACTTCACCGGTGCGCTGACCGGGTTGCATGCCGCATTCCCCTACCTGCGCGACACCCCGGGCGCCCAGGTGGTCAACATGTGTTCGGCCTCCGCGCTGTACGGCCAGCCCGAACTCGCCACCTACTCGGCAACCAAGTTCGCGCTGCGTGCGTTGACCGAGGCGCTGGAACTCGAATGGCGCCGGTACGGAATCCGGGTGCTGGCGATGTGGCCGCTGTTCGTCAAAACCGCGATGACCGACGGCGTCGAGACCGGCAGCACCAAATCGCTGGGCGTCAACCTGAAGCCCGACGACGTGGCAGCCGCGGTCTACTCGGCCACGCACCGCCGCGGGCGACTGGCCAAGGTGCACTATGCGGTGGGCCGCCAGACCACCGTGCTGGCCGCACTGTCGCAGGTGTCGCCGAACTGGATGCAGCGGCTGATGACCAAGACGTTGACCCGCAGTTAGCCGATTGCGGTATACGGCTTCTTCGGCGGCTGCTGATTCTGCCGAAACGATTGGCACAAACCAAGATTGCTCGCCACACACGGCACGCCGTTGATGGTGGGCGCATTGCCCTCGAGATAGCACTGGCCGGTGTACTCGTTATTGACGTGCCCGGCCGGGCAGCCCTGCGCCACCCCTGCGGGCACCCCGGCCACCACACCGACCACCACACCGGCGCCGGCCACCAGGCACCCGAGCCGTCGCCCCCAGCGCATCGTCATCGCCACACCCCCCAAGGCCTTTCCGCGCAGCCAGAATACGCGTTTACGGCTTTGCCAGGGAACGTGATTAGGATCGTGGGTATGCCGGAGCCTACCGACGATGTGGACGCCACGACGTCGACATCGCACCGCCCCACCCGCCAATCCCGATCCTCGGTGGGCTGGCTCGCGCCCGTCGCGCTGGTGATCGCGGTGATCGCGGTGGCCCTCGCCGGATGGGCTCTCTTCCGGCCGACTCCGTCGAATCCGGCGCCGACCGCCGCACGGCAGACCGGTGACCCGAAGACGACCGCCTGCGACGCTTACCGCACGGTCAGCGAAGCGGTGTCATTGCAGACCCACGCCGACCCGGGCGCCGAAGTCCAGGGGGTGGCCGCCAACGCACGGCTGGCCATGGCGGGCGGCGCGACCTACCTTCTCGCCCACCTGAGCCCGGCCACCCCGGGCGATCTGGCCGATGCGATTCGCGGCTTCGCGACCGGGCTGCAGGATATTTCGATGAACGCGTTAGCCGGTGCGCCCAACACCGACCCGAAGCAGGCCGAGCGGCTGAGCAACGCGGAGAAGACGAACAGCAAGATTGCCGAACTCTGCAAATAGCCATTACGACGGCTTTTACAGGTCGAGTTCAGCTGGCGTTTGCACGAAGTTCGGCAGCACGTCAAGTGGGGTCCAGTCCGAGGTAAGGGTTGTCTCCTTGGATTCCTTTGTCAGGGACCACTCGGCGCATTTGCCGGACTGAACGTCTTCTTCGAAGGGAATTCGACCTTGTCCAAACACCGCAAGAAATCGCTCCGGGTGGCTGCGCCAGCCTTCGTCACCACGGGCGTCGCCGGTGCGGCGATGGTGGGTGCGGCCGTCTTGTTCGCCACCACCGATGCCACCACAACGGTGGCATCGCCGGCGTACAAACTGACGTCAAGCGAGTCGGATCTGCTGCTGTTCGGTAACAGCCTTGCCGGCAACAACTCCAAGGCGTCCACCCCGACGGCCGCCGCCTCGGCCAACGCCAGCAGCTTCGTCGCGGAGTTCATCGGCAACGGCACAGCCGAGCACCCCAACGGTGGCTTGCTCATCGGTAACGGCTACAGCTACAGCGCCGCCGACGCGCAGTGCGCCAGCGCCTCCTGCAATGGCGGCCGCGGCGGCCTGCTGATGGGCAACGGTGGCAATGGATACAACGGCGGAAACGGCGGTAGCGCCGGGCTGTACGGCAACGGCGGCAACGGCGGCGACGCCACCAGCGCCAGCATCAACGGCGGCGCGGGCGGCAACGGCGGCAACGGCGGCCTGATCGCCGGAAGCTCCTCCAGCGGCGCGCTGTTCGGCGGCGGCGGCGGCAACGGCGGCAAGGGCATCGCCGGCGGTGCGGGCGGCAACGGCGGCAACGCCGGCCCGTTCGCCGGTAGCGGCGGCTCCGGCGGCGCCGGCGGCGCCAGCACGACCGCCGGGGTGGCCGGCGGCAAGGGTGGCAACGGCGGCAACGCCGCGAGCATGCCCGTCCTCGGCAGCGGCTCCGCGGGTGCGGGCGGCGCGGGTGGCGCGGGCTACGGCGGCGGCGCGGCCGGAACCGACGGCGGCGCGGGCGGTAACGGTGGCAAGGGTGGCTTCTACGGCTCCGCGGCCGGCGGCGCAGGCGGCGCAGGCGGCGCAGGCGGTGCGGGCACCGCGACCGGTGGTAACGGCGGCACCGGCGGCACCGGCGGTGCCGGTGGCCTCGGGTCGGGCAGCGGTGGCGCCGGCGGCACCGGTGGTGCGGGCGGCGCAGGCGGAACCGGCGCGGCCGGTAGCGGCGGCACCGGTGGCAGCGGTGGCGCAGGTGGCGTGGCCGGCAATGGTGGCGCGGGTGCGACCGGCGGCGACGGCGGCACCAGCACGACGGGGGCGGGCGGCACCGGCGGCACCGGCGGCAGGGGCGGCATGGCCGGCAACAATGGTGGCGCAGGCGGTGCCGGCGGTAAGGGCGGCGGCGGCGCCACCGGCGGCAAGGGCGCCAACGGCGGCCTCGGCGGCTTCGGCGGCTTCAGTGGTGGCTCCGGCGGTGCCGGCGGCAACGGCGGTAACGGCGCGACCACGGGTACCGGCGGCGCCGGCGGCACCGGGGCCACCGGCGGTGGCAGCGTGATCACCGGCGGAAAGGGTGGCAACGGCGGCAACGGCGGCAAGGGCGGCGCCACCTCCGGCGCGAGTGGTCACCTCGGCTCCGGCGGCCTCGGCCCGACCGGCGGCAAGGGTGGCAGCGGCGGCGCAGGCGGATAACCCGTCACGATCAAGAAATCGGCCCCCTCCGAGAGGAGGGGGCCGATTTCGACTCAGCGCGTTTGATTTTCGGGTCAGGCGCGCGCGCCGTTCATCGCACACGCCATCTGCACATTGTTGGCGTCGGTGTTCATGTCATTCGCGGTCGAGTTCAGCGAGTCACCGCCACCACGAATCCCCATGATTATCAACAGCTTTGTGGCCCGCAACGACCATGACCGCATGGGGGCGGCGATGTCATTGGGCAGACCGGGCGCCGACGCTGCCGACATGGCGGCAGCGGCGGACTCACGTAATGCGGTACGGCCGTAGACATTTGCATTGGCAACGTTCGGATCGTTGTAGTTGACGCTGTTCCCGCCGCCCGCCGAGTCGTAGGCGAAGTCCTCGTAGTACGACGACGCATGGTCCAGCGCCATCCCGAACTGCTTGCAGGCGTCGGGTACCGCACTGGACGGAGCCGCATCCGGCGGTGCGTCCAGAGGTGGAGCGGCGACGACCGCCGCGACGACGCCCGGCCCCGGTGCCGGCTGGTCGGTCTGCGGGTCCGGGTCGGCAAGCGCGGCAGGTGCATTCAACAACGCCGAGGCCGACACCAGCACTGTGGCAGTCAGAATGCGGCCGTATTGCGGTGATCTCATTGCTTCCTCCTGGATCGTGGGCTCCCCCGAACCGTCCGGCTGGAAGTCCCAAACCAGCCCAACCCGGGATCCGTTGCGTCAGGGTTCCGTAGGGTCAGGACGACAGCGATGATCGACGTAATACCTGTCGGGATGGTTAACAGGTGACCAACAGCCGGGGCCGCTGAAGGATCCATCGGGTGTCTGCATCACCG
This sequence comes from Mycobacterium sp. ENV421, assembly GCF_002887815.1. Taxonomy (GTDB): domain Bacteria; phylum Actinomycetota; class Actinomycetes; order Mycobacteriales; family Mycobacteriaceae; genus Mycobacterium. The sequence goes on from NZ_PDHO01000032.1 coordinate 49,852, forward strand.
GCGACGCACCGAGTTGGAACCACCTCGAGACCGGATCGCACCTCTTCGGCGATCGGCGGCCCGAAATGACGCTCGGTAGACGGTAATCGGGCGGGAATTGTTGGGGCGGCGTTAACCGGCCAGTCACCCGCCAACTCAATGATTCCTCCGAACGACACAGTGGTTATCAACTACGAGAGGCGCCAACACGACATGTTGAAACGCTTTGCCGCATTGGCTGGAGTCTGCCTGCTGGCTCCCATCGGGGCGGCGCCGCTGGCGCTGGCCGACCCGCCGGCCGATCCCAACGTGGCACCTGTTGCCAACGCAGCCCCCGCGCCCGGCGGGCCCGCGGGACCGATGCCCTCCGCCGCGCCCGGGGTTCTCAAGACGCCCGACGGCTGGGTGCTCAACGTGTCGGGCAAGGACGAGTCCATGGAACCGGTTTCCTCCCTGACCAATTCGCCGTGGTCCCGTGAGTACCTGGTCGACGGCACCTTCACCGGATCGGTGACCGGCGGCGGCAGCACCAAGCTTTCGGGCGGCACCCTGGAGGCCGGCTACCAGATCGGCTGCGGCATCATCCAGGACGACATCGAGTCGATCGCCACCGGCGGCATCACCCCGGGCGTCGGCATTCCGATCGTGAACGGCTCGCTGTTGCCCGTCACCCTCGGCCTGTCGGCGGCCTACCAGATGAAGATCGACCTCAAGCCCGGCGTCGTGAACATCGTTCCGGTGGGCAAGAAGTCGTTCAAGGGCACCGCGCCGCGAATCTCCATCACCGGGTTCCGTATCAAGATCGACGGTTGTGCAGGGCAGTCCTTCATCCGCTCGTACGCCACGCTGACCAGCTCGACCGACAACACCGACGACGTTGTCACCTACCTCGGCGTCACGAAAGCCGTTTAACAACTTCACATTGTCGTTCTCGCACTCGGCTGCCCGTCACGACGCGGTGGTGGGCAGCCGAAATGCAGCACCTGGCACTACCCGCGAGAACGCCCAGTAGATGTATCCGGGGCGCTGAGTGTTGACGCCTCGTTCACCGACTGGACACCCCACAAATCCATGATTTCCCAGAGAAATTCACCAGTGACAGACGGAAGGCGCCGACAGGTTATGTTGCATCGCTTTGCCACCGCGGCTGCAGTTTGCATGCTGATCCCGATGGGAGCGACCCCGCTCGCGTTGGCCGACCCGGCCGATCCGGCGGCGCCGCCCGTCGCTGACGCAGGTGCTCCTCCCCCACCACCGGACAACGGTGCCGTCGCCTCCGAGGTTCCCGGCATCGCCAAGACGCCCGACGGCCGCACGCTCACGGTGGTCGCCAAAGACGAGACGCAGCTGCCGGTGGCACCGCTGACGACGTCGCTGTCCTCGCGCGACTGGATCGTCGGTGGCACGTTCACCGGCACCACCACCGGGTCGGTGTCGGGCGGCACACTCGAGGCCGGCTACCAGGTCGGCTGCGGCGTCGAGATGGACAAGGTCAAACTGATCGGCTCGGTCGGCGCCAGCCTGGGCAACGCCAGCCTCGGCACCGGCGGTCTCTCGCTGCCCGGCTCCATCAGCTTCCCCGTCCAGGGACAGATCGAGGTCGATCCCCGCCCGGGCACCATCACCAACGTCGTCGTCGACAAGAAGTCCTTCAAGGGCACCTCAGCCCGAGTGACGCTGAAGGACATTCACATCAAGATCGACAACTGCGTCGGCGCATCGTCACTCCGCTCGTACGCGGTGCTGACCAGCTCGGGCACCGATGCCGACGACATCGTCGCCTACTACGGCGTCACCAAAGTCTTCTGACAGCGGTTCGCCAGATGCACAGGATGTTCGTCAAGGGCGTGGTCGTGGCCGCGCTCGCTGTCGGAGCGGCGGTCGCACCCATGGCGACCGCCGCCGCCGACGAGCCGTTGCCGGTCGACCCGGCGGCCCCGCCGCCACCGCCCGCCCCGCAAGGATTCATCCCGTCGCCGGGGACCATCCAGGATTCGGTCAACGGATTCGCGGGCATCCTCGGCGGCCCGGCCGGCAACCAGTTGCTGCTCGGCCAAACCCCCGCTCCGGCGCTGGCGGGGACCGCACCCGCGGCGCCGCCGAGTGCCGACATCCTCAACGGCGCGCAGTTGTTGATGGCGCAGAACAACAGCATGCCCACCCCGGACCAGCAGTCCCCGTATCAGCTGGGACCGGGCGCGGACGGCCCGTTCGCCCGGGTCAATCAGTGGAAGGGCGTGCACGCCTTCCTCCACGGGGCGCTCGGGCGCATGCCCGCCGACCAACTCGGGCAACCGCTGCCGGGAACGGCTCCGCCACCGGACATCAACATCCCGGCCGGGCCTGAACAATTCCTGCCCGATCCGGCGGCGCCCCCGCCGCCCGGAGATCCTGCGGCCCCGGTCGCTCCGCCCGCGCCGGCGGACCCGGTACTGCCTCCCCCGCCGCCCCCGATCCCCTGACCGCGTCGTCGACGCCGTTCGCGGCATCGTTGCGGCGAATGCCGACTACGGTGTGACGAGGATCGAGGCCGGGAGGGCAGAGCGGGATGAGCACGGGCGACCGGACGCTGGTGTCGACGTTGGCGCTTGCCGCCGCTGCCTGTGCCATCCTCATCGGTTCGCCAACGGCAGCGGCAGATCCTGTGCCGGCCGATCCTGGGGTGCCGGCGCCGGTGCCGCCGAAAGCGTCGGTGGGCAGCGTTCTCGCCCAGAGCGGTGAGCCCGCGGCCGGGCCACTCGGGCTGCCCGATCTGTCGGCGTACGCACCGGGACTTCTGCTGGGGCAGAACCCGGTTCCGTCGGCACCCGGTGCGCCGGCTGCCGCAGCACCCCCGGATCTGCACGCCCTGAACAACCAATACCTGCTGCCTCAGAACGTCGCTCCCGCCGCGCCGGGGCAGGGCGAGCCCGACATCGGCATCGGCCCGTCTGCCGAGCAGCCCGGAACCGGCCGACTGGCCTTCCTGCGCCGGCTGCACGCGATGTATTCCGAGGGCGCCCTGGACGGGGCACTGCTCGGCCAGGTCCCCTACGAGCAACTTGGCGAGCCGCTGCCCGGCACCGCGCCCGGCGCGGACGTCAACGTGCCACCCGGACTCGGCTTTGCGCTGGCAGATCCGACTGTTCCGGCACCCGCACCCTGAGTCACGACGGTGCCGACCGAGCGCGACGCGCCCCCGACATTCACCCAACGGCAAAGTGCCGGGGCAGTTCTGGTGCTAGCATCCGAAACCTATGCCTGCTAACGCCCCGCGCGTGATCGTCGAGCCAGACGACGGTTTGGAACCGGTCCGCGACTTCATCATGAGCGCGCAAAAGTCGCTTCTGATAAAGCAATTCACCTTCACCGAGCCCAGCCTGATCGATGCTGCCATCGACCGGAAGAAGGCCGGGGTCGACGTGCGGATCATGCTCAACCCGCAGCGCTCGGGTGGCGACCGGGCCAATGACGAGAGCTACGAGGCGTTCAAGAGCGCCGGCATCGACGTGCAATGGTCCAGCCCGAAATTCTATGTGACGCACGAGAAGTCAATCGTCGTCGACGAGAGCGCGGCAATGGTCGCGACCTACAACCTCATGATCAAGTACTTCACGCTCACCCGCGACTACGGCATCATCACCCACGATCCTCTGCACATCGCCCAGATCGTCGAGGTGTTCAACGCCGACTGGGAACATCGAGACTTCACGCCGCCCAGATACGAAGGACTGCTGTGGAGTAACTCCAATTCCCGATACCACATGGCCCGGTTCATCGACTCCGCTGAGCGCAAGCTGTACATCCAGCACCCCAAGTACGTGGACGCGGTGATCCTCGACCACATCGCGGCGGCCGCCCACCGCGGCGTCAGGGTCAGAGTCCTGTGCGGGGGCAAGCACGGCATCAGCGAATGGGACATCCTCGACACGTTCGCCTCGCTGCGCACGCTGCGCCGGTTCGGCGTCGAGGTGCGCAAGCAGAAGAACCTCAGAGTGCACGCCAAGCTGTTGATCATCGACGGCAGAGAAGTTCTGGTCGGGTCGATGAACATCGATCGCAGCGCCTTCGACCTTCGCCGCGAACTCGGCGTCACCACCGATGACCCGGACGTGGTGGCTCGACTCAAAGAGGTCTTCAAAAGCGACTGGCAGGTCTCCAGCCACTACGAGCCACCCGACCCGCTCGAGAAGAACCATCCCGTCGAGGACGAGTTTCCACACGACCACGACCTGGTCCATGAGTGATTCCGGTTCGACCCGGGAGAAGGTCTCACTCTTCGAGGTCGCGCGGACCTTCAACCACATCGCGCTGGCCTCGTTCGGCGGCGGCCTGGGCGCCTGGTCGCGCGAGGTCATCGTCGTCGAGAAGCAGTGGCTGGGTGAAGAGGAGTTCCTCAGCGCGATGACGATGTGCCGGATCGTTCCCGGCGCCAATCAGGTGAACCTGGCGGTATTCGTCGGAACCAAGATGAAAGGTCTGGCCGGCGCCGTCGCGGCCGTGATCGGGCTGTGCCTGATGCCCGTCGCGATCGTGCTGACGCTCGGCTTCGTCTACTTCACGTTCAAGGAAGTGCCCGCGATCAAGGGCGCCCTGCACGGCGCCTCGGCGGCCGCCGTCGCGCTGACCCTCGCGATGGTCATCCAGACCGGTCAGAAATGCCTCAAAGGCCTGATGCCGGTGGCCTTCTTCTTGGCCAGCTTCGTCCTCAACGGGGTGCTCCGCTGGCCCCTGCTGCTGACGTTGGGAATACTGGCGCCGCTCAGTCTGATCTGGGCCTGGCCCCGCAAGAAGCCGGAACCGGTCGACGCATGAAGACCTTCCTGGCGCTGATCGGCATGTTCGGCTCGCTGTCGCTGCTGTCGATCGGCGGTGGCAACACGGTGCTGCCCGACATGCACCTGCAGGCGGTGACCGGGCACCACTGGCTGACCAACTCCCAGTTCGCCGACATCTTCTCGATCTCGCAAGCCGCACCGGGCCCGAGCATCCTGATCGTTGCGCTGGTCGGGTACGCGGCCGGTCTCGGCACCTTCGGCGTCGCCGGCGGCATCGTCGGCGGCGTGCTGGCCACGATCGCGATGGTGGTCCCCGCGGCGGGCCTGATGTACCTGATCACGGTCTCTTGGCAGAAGGCCCAGAAGTCCAAGCTGCGCTACGCGGTGGAGAAGGGCTTCGCTCCGCTGACCGTGGGACTGATCCTGGCCAGCTCGCTGGTCATGAGCAGAGCCGCCGACCACGACTGGCGGGCGTACCTGATCACCGGCGTCGCCACCCTCATCTTTGTGCGGACCAAGACCAATCCGCTGATCGTGGTGGGTGCCGCGGCACTGCTGGGCTACGTCGGCTTCGTCTGAGGGCGGTCAATGAGACCTCCCCGGTGAAAGTCGGGATAGGTTGCAGCGGTGCGAGTTGACGGACGCGATGTTGCCATCTCCGGCGACGTACTGCTGCCGCTGACCCGCCGGACCAACGACATCGTGCGACTCGCGGTGGCGACCGTCGTCCTGGTGATCGTGATCACCAGCTCGCTGATCACCCGTAACGACTGGGTCGGACTCGAGAAATCCGTCTCGATGATCGTGGGTGTCCTCACCCCCACCCAGTCCAACCTGGTGTACCTGGCCTACGGCGTCGCGATCTTGGCGTTGCCGTTCGTGATCCTGATCGGGCTGATCGGTGCGCGGCAGTGGAAGCTGTTCGCGGCGTACGTGGCCGCCGGATTCCTCGCCGTGATCTCACTGTCGATCACCGGCAACGGGATCGCCGCGCCCCGCTGGCATTTCGACCTTTCCGAGCGACTGTCGACCACCCTGTCGCAATTCCTCGACGATCCTCGCTGGATCGCCATGCTGGCCGCGGTCCTGACCGTGTCCGGGCCGTGGCTGCCGGGCCGCTGGCGGCGATGGTGGTGGACGCTGCTCCTGGCGTTCGTGCCGATCCACCTGGTCGTCAGCGCGGTGGTGCCGGCCCGCTCGCTACTCGGACTGTCGGTCGGCTGGTTCGTCGGTGCCCTGACAGTCTGGGTGGTGGGCACCCCCGCACTCGAAGTGCCGCTCGACGGAACCGTGCGCGCGCTGGCCCGCCGTGGCTTTCTGGTGACGTCGCTGACGGTGGTGCGGCCCGCCGGGTCCGGACCGCTGGAGTTGGCGGCGACCGACGACGCCGGTTCGCAGATGGTCCTGGAGATGTATGGGCCCAATCAGCGCAGTGGCGGTGCACTGCGCCAGTTCTGGCGCTGGCTCATTCTGCGTGACTCCGAAACCGCGCCGTTGCAGGCCTCGATGCGCCGCGCGGTCGAACACCGCGCGCTGATGACGATCGCGGTCGGCGACCTCGGGGTGTCCAACACCACCACGATGGTGGTCGCGGCGCTCGAACGCGGGTGGACGTTGTACGCCCACACCCCGCCGCTCGGCACCCCGATCGAATCGGCCTGTGACGAGGCCCTGGTGACCTCAGTCTGGGGTTCACTCGCAGTGCTGCACCGCCACCAGATCGCGCACGGCGACTTGCGTTTCAAGGAGATGACGATCGACTCCGGGAAGGTGTTGTTCGGCGGATTCGGCAATTCCGAGTACGGCGCGACCGACGAGCAACTCCAGTCCGACATCGCGGCACTGCTGGTGACGACGTCCGACCGGTTCAGTCCCGAAGCCGCCGTGCAAGCTGCCGTCCACACGCTGGGCAAGGACACCGTACTGACGGCGTCGCGGCGCCTGACCCGGGCTGCGGTCCCGGCCCGAATTCGCAAGTCCGTCAACGATCCCAAGGCCGTCATGGCCGCCGCCCGCGACGAAGTGAAGCGGCAGACCGGCGCCGACGAGATCAAGACCGAGACCATCACCCGGTTCACCCGCAAGCAGGTCATTCAGCTGGTCCTGCTGGTCGCACTGGTCTACGTCGCCTACCCGTTCATCAGCACGGTGCCCACCTTCTTCAGTGAGCTGCGCAATGCGAACTGGTGGTGGGCCCTGCTCGGACTGGCCGTCTCCGCACTGACGTATGTCGGTGCGGCAGCGGCGCTGTGGGCGTGCGCATCCGGGCTCGTCAGCTTCCGGAACCTGGTCATCATGCAGTTCGCCAACACCTTCGCCGCCACCACCACCCCGGCGGGTGTCGGCGGGCTGGCGCTGAGCACCCGATTCCTGCAGAAGGGTGGGCTGGGCGCGCTGCGTGCCACCGCCGCGGTGGCCCTTCAGCAGGCGGTGCAGGTGATCACCCACGTGACCCTGCTGATTCTGTTCAGCGTCGCCGCCGGCGCGACCGCCGACCTGTCCCATTTCGTGCCGAGCACCACATTGCTGTACCTGATCGGCGGTGTCGCGCTCGGCATCGTGGGCACATTCCTGTTGGTGCCCAAGGCACGCCGGTGGCTCGGCACCGCGCTGCGGCCGCGGCTCCAAGAAGTCGGCCGTGAGCTGCTGGACCTGATGCGCGAACCCAAGCGATTGGCCATCATCGTGCTCGGTTGTGCCACAACCACTCTGGGAATGGCGCTGGTGCTGTGGGCCAGCATCTCGGCGTTCGGCGGTGACACCACGTTCGTCACCGTCACGATCGTCACGATGGTCGGCGGCACGCTGGCGTCGGCCGCGCCCACCCCCGGAGGTGTCGGCGCGGTGGAGGCCGCCCTCATCGGTGGACTCGCCGCCTTCGGCGTACCCGCCGCCGTCGGTGTGCCCGCTGTTTTGCTGTATCGCGTTCTGACGTGCTGGCTGCCGGTGTTCGCGGGCTGGCCCATCATGCGGTGGCTCACCGCGCGAGAGATGATCTGAGCGCAACTGCGTAGCGTGGAGACGTGCGAACGACGCGTGCCCTCGCGGTGATGTTGGCGCTGGCCCTGGTGTTGTCGGCGTGCGGCGGGTCGAGCCGACGCGTCACCGACTCGGCGTGGCCGCCCTCGACCGGCCGCGGCCCGTGTGCGGTGAGCAAGCAGACCGACGTGCCGGCCCGGATGCGCGACGGAACCGTACTGCGCGCCGACGTGTACCGGCCGGAGCATTCCGGCCCGGTTCCGGTGATCCTGATGCGCACCCAGTACGGGAAGTCCGGCGCCCAGGTCCAGCCGTCGCGCTACCAGACACCCGACTGGTTCGCGTCGCACTGCTATCTCGTTGTCATCCAAGATGTTCGGGGACAGGGCTCGTCCGGCGGCACGTTCAGCGAGTTCACCCATGATCGCGACGACGGCTACGACTCGGTCGAGTGGGCGGCCGCGCTGCCAGGGTCGAACGGCAAAGTGGGCATGTACGGCTCATCGTATGTCGGCGCGACCCAGTGGCTGGCCGCCACCGCGTCGCCGCCACACCTGGTCACCATCGTCCCGGCGAACACCGCATCGGACTATTACGACGGCTGGATGTACGAGGGTGGCGAGTTCCGGCTGGCGTTCGTGCAGCCCTGGGCGCTCGGTTTGGCCACCACCGCAGCCGAGAACAGGCGTGACGACCCGACTGCCGCCGCCCTGAAGGCTGCGGCGGCGAACTCGACCCGGTGGCTGAACTTCCTGCCGTACCGCGCACTGCCGCCGCTGCAGCCCGCGAATCCTGCTGTGGCGCCGTGGTATTTCGACTGGATCGCGCATTCGACTCGGGATGACTTCTGGCGACAGTGGAGCATCCGCGATCGCTATCCGTCGGTTCGGGTGCCGGTTCTCGACGTCGAGGGCTGGTACGACGCATTCCTCGCCGGCGGCGTGGAGAACTTCACCGGGATGGTGAAGTCGGCGGCCACGCCCGAAGCCCGGGCGAACCAACGGCTCGTCATCGGCCCCTGGGACCATCTGGACTGGGGCCGGCCAGGTTCGGAACCGGCACCGCTGCTCAAGGACATCGGGCCCGTCGGCGCCAGTCCGATCAACGAGCTGATGCTGAAGTGGTACGACCATTTCCTCAAGGGTGTGAACAACGGCGTCAACGGGACCTCTGGCGACACCCCGCGGGTTGACTACTTCCTGATGGGCGCCAACCGATGGAAGTCGGCGCCGAGTTGGCCGCTGCCCCAGACCCAGTGGACCCGTTACTTCCTGTCCGGCGACGGCGAGATGGATTCGCGCACCGGCACATTGACCACGACAGCAACTGCCGTGGGTCAGACACCGGACCACTACGTCTACGATCCGACCGATCCGGCTCCCAGCGTCGGCGGCCATTCCTGTTGCGGTGCGCGGTCAGGACCGCAGGGGCCCTACGACCAGATACCGGTCGAACAGCGCTCCGATGTGCTGGTCTACAGCAGCGATCCGTTGTCAGCCGACACCGAGGTGACCGGCCCGGTGACGGTCGACCTGTGGGCGTCGTCGTCGGCCGTCGACACCGACTTCACCGCAAAGCTGATCGTGGTCAAGCCGGACGGCGATGCCATCAACCTCAACAACGGGATCGTGCGGACGGCGTTCCGCGACTCGTTGTCCGACCCGCGACCCGGTGTGGCGAACCAGCCCTACGAGTACCACATCGCGATCTGGCCGACGAGCTATGAGTTCGGTGCCGGCGACCGGATCCGACTGGAGATCTCCAGCAGCGACTATCCGCAGTTCGCACCGAACCCGAACACCGGTGAGCCGTTCGGGCAGAGCGCCGCGACGCAGCAGGCAACGCAGACCATCCTGCACGACGCCGCCCATCCGTCGGCTGTCGTCATCCCGGTGATCCCGGGCGGCAATGCAGGGTCAGACCGCTTCCCGATCGGATGAGGGCGCGATCGGAGGAGCGAAAATTGTGGCCATCAGTGGCCGGAGGAAAAAGGACGTGGCGACCTAGTCAGCCACGGTCGTGGCGAACGTCAGATCAGCGGGATTGGCGAGATGCGTCGGCGGCCATGCCGATGAAAATAGCGTAGGCAGCAGACATGGCGATCTGATCGATCTTGTCGGTGTCTCCGCCAAGTTCACGCACCTGGTCGGCGATCGCATAACGGATCAGATCGACAGACGTCATCATGGGATCGCTCACCGGTACTCCACTCTCGGTGCCATTTTCTTATGGGTTGTCAGGCAGAGCCGCGGTGTCGCCGCCGCGAAGAAAACGACATCTCCGACTTTGCCCAACTCGATCACCGTAGCTCCGTTCGTCATCAAGTACCTGAGACCGAGCTTAGAGTTCAAAGGTTAGTCTAGCTAGCAGATTAGCTTTGTGACCGGCGTGAGATCCGTTTGAGACTTAAGGCGTTGTGATGCGCGCCACGAGGGCCGATTGTGCGGGCGGAGGGACTCGAACCCACACGCTCTTTCGAGCAATGGCACCTAAAGCCATCGCGTCTTCCATTCCGCCACGCCCGCAGAACTCCGGAGTCTACCCGGCGAAACCCCCCGGGGATGTGAGTTCCTAAGGGATGTCAAGCGACCTGTTGGCTCGTAGGGTGGTTGTCGGCGG
>NZ_PDHO01000157.1 GCF_002887815.1 Mycobacterium sp. ENV421
ACCCGAGCATGTCCACCGGATAACCCGTCTTCTCCGAAACAATCGACAACACAACGTCTCCGGCGTCCACCGCCGGGCCGGCCGGCGCGACAGCGACCGGGGCAGCCGAAGCCGCAACCGGTGCGGGCGCCGCGAATCCGGAGACGGTGTCGACGACGTCCTGCAGAGTGCGCAGGTTGGCCAGCTCCGAGGCCGGGATCTCCGGGGCACCCGGGAACTTCGCCTGCAACGCCGCCAAAATCTCGACCTGCTTGATCGAATCTATCCCGAGCTCAGCCTCCATCTCCATGCCCAACCCGAGCATGTCCACCGGATAACCCGTCTTCTCCGAAACAATCGACAA
>NZ_PDHO01000033.1 GCF_002887815.1 Mycobacterium sp. ENV421
GTTGTGTTGTCGATTGTTTCGGAGAAGACGGGTTATCCGGTGGACATGCTCGGGTTGGGCATGGAGATGGAGGCTGAGCTCGGGATCGATTCGATCAAGCAGGTCGAGATTTTGGCGGCGTTGCAGGCGAAGTTCCCGGGTGCCCCGGAGATCCCGGCCTCGGAGCTGGCCAACCTGCGCACTCTGCAGGACGTCGTCGACACCGTCTCCGGATTCGCTTCAGGTGGCCGCACCGAACAGCCCACCGCGGCACCGCAGGCTACTGCGTCGTCGTCCGCTCCGGTCGGGCTGTCCTGCACCGAGGCCGAGCTGCGCGCCGCGCCGCCCACCGGTCTCGCGATGGCGGGCCTGCGCGACGGCGTCGTCTTCGTCACCCGTGAGGACCCTGCCTTCGCCGATGCCCTGCAGACCGCACTGACGGCTCGCGGCATCAACGCCAGCGCTGTCGACGAGGTACCCGCCGAGGCAGGCGCCGTCATCAGCTTGGCCGCCCTGTCCGCGGCTCGCACACCCGAAGACTGTGTTGCGATGCACCTGCGCGCATTCCACGCTGCACGCAGCGTCGCCAGGAGCAACGCTGCGACAAGGCTTTTCGTCGCCGTACAGTCGACGGGCGCTCGGTTCGGCGCTGCTGACGTACCGGTCGGAGTCGCGAGCCTGGTGAAGACCGCAGGCTGGGAATGGCCGAACGCATCCGTGCGGGCCGTTGACATGGAAAGCCTGGACGCCGAGCGACTGGCTGCCGAACTGCTCGAGGGTGGTAGCGGTATCGAGGTCGCGCTGCGCGCCGACGGCACCCGATTGGTGGCGGTCGACGACATCGAATCGTCGGTCGGCGAGGGTGAGACGATCAGCGTCACCACGGGCGGCGTTGTGCTGGTCACCGGTGGCGCTCGTGGTGTGACGGCGGATTCGGCACTGGCGCTGGCCAAACGCCACGGCCTGCGGCTCGCGCTGCTCGGCCGCACGCCCCTGCGGGATGTGAGCGCCGACGAACCGGCTGGTACCACGGCCGCCGAGATCGCCACCGCACTGGCGACATCGGCGCGGGCCCGCGGTGAACAGCTCAGCCTGCCGCAGGCACGCGCCCAAGCCGAAAGCCTGCTGGCCGAGCGGGAAGTCCGCGCCACCCTGTCGACCGCGGAGCGGCAGGGCACACCCGCACGCTACTTCGCGGCCAGCATCACCGACCGCGCCGCACTGGACACCGTGCTGAACGAGGTCCGGGCGAACTTCGGACCGATTGTCGGTGTCGTCCATGGCGCCGGTGTGCTCGCCGACAAGCGTCTGGAAGACCTCGACGACGACGGCTTCCTCAAGGTGTTCAACACGAAACTGGTTGGTGCGGAGGCACTCCTGGATGCAACGTCGTCCGACGAGCTGCGCTTCATCTCGTTGTTCTCCTCGATTGCGGCGCGAGCAGGCAATCCCGGACAGGCGGCGTACGCGTCCGCCAACGCGGCGCTGGAGGCCATCGCGGCCCGCGAGTCCGCACGGCGCAACGGCGAATGTGTCGTCCGCGCATTCGGCTGGGGACCGTGGGACGGCGGAATGGTCGACGCGACACTGAAGAGCCGATTCCTCGCCGGCGGTGTGGGTGTCATCCCCATCGATGAAGGAGCACAGTTCTTCGCCGACCACGCGCTGTGCCGTTCGTCGGCCACCGCGGTCGTGGTTGCCGCCCCCGCCGAGCCCCGGCTGCGGGCCGCCCACCTGGAGTGGGATATCTCGGCCGAAGACCTGCCGGTGCTGACCGATCACCAGGTCCGTGGCCGGGTGGTGGTGCCGGTGGTGATCGCGCTCGATGCGATTCTGCGCGCCGCTCGCGGCCTGGTCGCCGATACCTGCCCAGTGGTCCGTGATTTCCAGGTGCTCTCCGGCGTGACCTTCGCCGATGGCGAGAAGCAGACACTGAGAATCGATTTCGAACCCATCGGCTCGGAGTACGCGGTGTCCGTCAGTGATGTGCAGGGCCGGGCCCGTTACCGCGCCACCGTCGATACCGCAGCCATCGCGGCACCGCAATTGTCGGTTCCGCCGGTGTCGGGATCGGCCTGGCCGGTCAGCGTCGAGGAGGCGTACGCCGGACCCCTGTTCCACGGGCCGCAGTTCGCGGTGATCGAGCGTCTCGACACGTTCGGCGCTGCCGGCGGAAGTGCCGACCTCAAGAGCCTCGACACTCTCGGCTGGCCACAGAACGGCTGGGCGATCGACGCCGCCGGCGTCGACGGCGGCCTGCAGCTCGGCATTGTATGGGCCGCTTCTCAGGGGCGCCCGCTGGTGCTGCCGATCCGTATCGCGCGTGTCGTTCTGCACCGGGCGTTCGGCGACGGCAGTATCGGCCGCTGCCGGTTGGCCGCACACCCGGTCAACGACAAGCGGGTCGACTTCGACATCGCGTACGAAACCTCCGACGGTGCGCTCATCGCAACGCTCGAAGGTGTCGAGTTCTACGCCGCGGGCGGCGCCGCGGACACTCCGGCGTGAGCGGTTTCGAACCCGTCGCGATCGTCGGACGCAGTTGTGCGCTGCCCGGCGCAGCGACACCGGAGGAGCTGTTCGACGCGTCGCTGAGCGGACGTTGTCTGTTGACCCCCACCCCGCGTGACCGGTGGCGAGGCGTGGACGCGGGAAAGCTGCTGGCCAGCGACAAACCGGGTCTGCGTGTCGCGTCGGCGACCGGAGGCTATGTCGCGACCTCGGTCGATCTGAGCCAGTTCGCCTCGCGGATACCCGATTTCGACCAGCTCGATCCGATCGTCGGGTGGCTCGCTCAGTGCGCTCAGCAGGCGCTCGGCCGTCCGCTCGCGGCTCCGCGCACCGGCTTGATCGTCGGCAATCTGTCGTATCCCAGCACCATGGGCACGGCGTTCGTCGAGGCCTTCTGGACGGGGGAGGGCAACGACGATCCGCGCAACCGGTTCTCGTCGGGGCTGCCCGTGCACCTCGTCGCCGGCGCGATGGAGATGAACGGCCCGGTGTTCACGCTCGACGCGGCCTGCGCATCGTCGCTCTACGCGATCAAACTCGCCTGCGACGCACTACACGACGGCGATGCCGACGTGATGCTTGCCGGCGGTGTCAACGGATCGGACGACCTGTTCCTGCATCTGGGCTTCACCTCGCTGCAGGCGCTCAGCCCGACAGGACAGTCCCGCCCGTTCCACGCGGAAGCCGACGGCCTGGTGCCGTCCCAAGGCGCCGCGCTGGTGGCGCTCAAGCGCCTCTCCGATGCGGAGCGCGCCGGGGACGACATCCTCGGGGTGATCCTGGGTGTCGGGCTCTCGAACGACGGCCGTCAGAGCGGCTTCCTGGCGCCGGCGGTGGGCGGTCAGACCCGTGCCATGCTGTCCGCGCTGGAGCAGGCGGGGCTGACGCCGGCCGACATCGACTATGTGGACTGTCACGCCACCGGCACCCCGCTGGGCGACGCCACCGAGTTGCAGAGCATAGCGGCCGCCTATGGTGACGTTCCGCTGAAACTGGGTGCGCTGAAAGGCAACCTGGGCCACACCATCACGGTGTCCGGCGCGGCAAGCCTGGTCAATGTGCTCTCCGCCATGCAGGCGTCGACCATTCCGCCCACCGTGTGTGAGAAGCCGACCGACAAGCTCGGTGATACGCCGTTCACCTTGGTGACCACCCCCACGGCGTGGGACGGCCCGGTCAAACGCGCGGCGGTCAGCAACTTCGGGTTCGGCGGCAACAACGCGCACCTGATCGTCGAGAACTACCGCGGGCCAAGGCCTTCGGTGAACCGGCAACAGCCGCCGACCGACGAGATCGTGATCTGCGGACTCGGTGTGGTCACCGGCGACGCGCGCGATGCCGAGGCATTCCGTCGCCGGGTGTTCGGCCCGGAGGCGCAGCCCACCCCGCTCGACAGCGTGGCCCTCGAGCTTGCCGGACTCGGTTTCCCGCCCAACGAACTCGCGGGCAGCCTCAGTCAGCAGACCGTGATGCTGGCAGCGGCCGGGCAGGCGCTCGACGGTGTCGTCACCGATCCGGAGCGAACCGGGGTGTTCGTCGGCATGGGCTGCGATGCCATGATCGCGCGGCAACGGTTGCGGGTGCTCAACACCGACAACGAACGGTGGCTGGAGGCCAACGCACAGGCGGCCCCCAGGCTGACCGCCGACGGCGTGGTGGGAACCATGCCGAACATTCCCGCCAACCGCATCCATGCGCAGCGCGATTTCCGCGGATTCGGATTCACCGTGTCCACCGAGGAACTGTCCGCGATCACCGCGCTGCAGATCGGCATTCGCGCGCTGCGACATCGTGAACTCGACACTGTCGTGGCCGGTGCGGTGGACATGTGTTGTGAACCTGCGCATTCGCAGGCTGCCGACGCGCTCGACGCCGACACGAGCGTGGGACACGGCGATGCCGCGGTGGCCTTCGTGCTCAAGCGGCGCGGGGACGCCGAAGCGGCCGGTGACGAGATCATCGCCGTCATCGACACCGACGACGAACCGATCGAAACCGACCCCAACTTCGCGGTCGGCCGGATCGGTCGCACTCATGCGGCCAGTGCTGCTGTGGAGATCGCGGCCCGCGCCGAGGCAGTCCGGGCCCGGGTGCGGGTGGACACGGCCGGGGCTCAACCGGCGCCGGGCGGAACCTCGGCGGCGGTGTGGGTGGAGGCGCTGGGAGGCCACGCCGACGGCATCACCGTGTCTGCCGGAGATGGTGCGCCCAAGCCGCTGGCTGTTGGCGTTGTTCCGGTTTCGCAACGCTATGCCGGCGACAGCCGGGCCGACCTGCTGGCGCGGATGAAGCGCGGCGAGGCGGGTGGAGCCGGGCCGGTGCGGTGTTCATTGGTGGGTGACAGCGAGTCCACGGTGGACACGCTGCGGCAGCAGGCTATCCAGCGCCTGGAACGCGGCGAGGCTCCGGCGATCCCCGGCATCGCATACGCCGAGGAACCGATGGCCGGCGAACTGGCGTTCACGTTCACCGGCGCGGCCGCGGCGTACCCGGGTGCCGGGCGCGATCTGCTGTTCGCGTGGCCCGAGATCGGTGATGCACTCACCGAACGGCTCTCCGGCGTCGGTGATCTGGCGCGCGCGCTGCACGGAGCCGGGATCACCACGCTGGATCCGCGCACCCAGCTGACCGGCTGCGCTCTGGTCTGCCAGTCGCAGGCCGAGTTCTCCCGAACCGTACTGGGACTCAAACCGACTGCCGCGATCGGACTTTCGTCGGGTGAGACCAACTCGCTGTTGGCCTTCGGGGTCTGGCGTGATCTGGAACCGATGCTGGGCGAGATCGAGGCGTCGGGCATGTACGGCGACGAACTGACCGGTGACTGCCGCGTCGCGGCGGCCGACTGGGGACTCGGAGATCAGCCGGCCCCGTGGGAATGCTGGCGGATCACCGCGCCCCGCAGTGAGGTCGACGCGGCCCTGGCCGCCGAACCGCACGCCTACATGACCATCGTGCAAGCACCCGACGATTGCGTCATCGGTGGGGATCCCGCGGCATGCCGCCGGGTGATCGACGCGCTCGCCGGCGCCACCGCGATCCCGCTGGGGCTGGACATGGTGATTCATTGCGAGGCCATGGCGCCGTTCGCCGATACCTGGCGCAACATTCACACCCGGGACACGCACGAGGTCCCCGACATCCGCTTCTACACCAACGCGGTCAACCGGGCCTACGTCCCCACCCGTGAGGCCGCCGCCGAGGCGATCACCCGTCAGGCCCTCGAGCCGATCGACTTCCCCGCAACGATTCTGCAAGCGTGGGAGGACGGCGTCCGGATCTTCGTCGAGCACGGTCCGCGCAGCATCCTGACCGGTGCGGTGGGCAAGATCCTCGACGATCGGCCGCATCTGGCTGTCGCGCTGGACCCTCAGGAACGGCGCGGGTTGCGCGCCCTGGCCGAGAGCGTGTCCAAGCTGTGGGTGCACGGACTGCCCGTCGACATCGAGGCGTTCGAGGCGCGTATCCGGCAACTACGCGAACAGCGGGGGCCGGCAGCGTCGGAGGGAACTCGCACGCTGACGTTCCCCGCGCACTGGCCGGACATCGTCTCGGTTCCCGAGACGCCCAAGACTGTTTCGCCCCCAGCACCACCCAGGACTGTCTCGACGCCGGCGGCGTCCAGAAACGGAAGTACACCCATGTCTGATGTGCGAAGTGTTCAAGTCATGCCGCCCGCGCCTGCGCAGCTCGCGCCGCTGGTGGTAGCGCAGGACCTCGCAGTGCACACCGTCACGGAGACAAGCACTGTCGTGGCCCGGCCGGTTGCTCCGGCCGCGCCGACGGCTGGCGCGCTCAGCGATCAGACGACGACGGCGCTGAATCTGGTCGCCTCGGTCAGCGACGCGCACACCGCCTTCCTAGAGCGACAGGCAGAAGCCCACTCGTCGTTCCTGAAGTCGCGCGGCGATCTTCTCGCGCTGGTGTCGGGACGGCGGGGATCGATTTCCACGGTCGCGACGAGCGCGCCCGCGGTCTTCACACCCGCACCGACACCCGCTCCCGCGGCGAGCGCACCGGTGATGCCTTCGCCGCCCGCACCGCCTCCGCCGCCGCCGGCACCCCCGGCGCCGCCGGTCACCGTGACACCGGCCGCAATGCACGCGCCTGCGCCTGCGCCGAGCACGCGTCCGGCGGCGGCCACAGAGCCGCTGTGGACCCGTGCTCAGCTGGAAATCCTTGCCGGCGGCAAGGTCTCGGAGGTCATGGGACCGAAGTTTGCCGAGTACGACCAGTACGAGCGGCTGGTGCGGATGCCGGAGCCGCCGCTGCTGCTGGCCGACCGGGTGATGAGCATCGAGGGTGAGCCGGGAACGATGGGCACCGGCACAATCGTCACCGAGACCGACGTCGACCCCGACGCCTGGTACATCCACAACGGCCGCATGTCGCCGGGCGTGGTAATCGAGAGCGGGCAAGCGGATCTGCTGCTCGCCTCCTGGCTAGGCGCGGATTTCACCAACCGCAGCGAACGCGTCTACCGCCTGCTCGGCTGCGACCTGACGTTCATGGGCGAACTGCCCAAGGGCGGTGACACGCTGCACTACGAGATCCACATCGACGGTCATGCGAAAACCGGTGATACGCGGTTGTTCTTCTTCCACTACGACTGCTACATCGGTGACCGGCTGATGATCTCGGTGCGCAACGGGCAGGCCGGATTCTTCTCCGATGCCGAGCTCGCCGAGTCGGACGGGGTGTTGTGGGACGCCGCTGACGACGCTCCGCGCGAGGGCGCGGTCCGCGATGAGCCGCCGGTGGTCACTCAGAAGCGTTCGTTCACCCGCGAGGATGTCGAGGCCTTCACCGAGGGGCATGCCTACCGGTGCTTCGGACCCGGCTTCGAACGGGCCGCCGCCCACACCCGCACGCCGTCACTGCCGAAGGGCAAATTGCGGCTGATCGACGAGATCGCCGAATTCGATCCCAACGGCGGACCGTGGGGCCGCGGGTATCTGCGCGCCACCGCCGCCGTGCCCAAGGACATGTGGTTCTACGACGGGCATTTCAAGAACGACCCCTGCATGCCCGGCACGCTGATGGCCGACGCGGCCACCCAGGCGCTGTCGTTCGCGATGGCGGCCTACGGGTTCTCCATCGAACGCGACGGGTGGCGATTCGAGCCCGTCCCGGATGACATGGCCCGCTTCGTCTGTCGTGGACAGGTGACCCCGGACGCCGACCACATGCTCGACTACGAGGTGTTCATCGAAGAGATCATCGACGGTCCGACGCCGACGGTCTTCGCCGCTCTGCTCTGCCGCAGTGACGGTTTCAAGGTGTTCCACGCCCGTCGCTTCGGGATGCGTCTGGTCCCGGACTGGCCGATGCCGCCGGGCGCACCCGGGCCGGTGCAGATCCTGGCCGGCACCAACGATGTTCGCGGTGACCAGGGCGCGCTTCTGGCGTGCGGGCGCGGGATGCCGTCGGATGCGTTCGGCGCCCTGTACGCGCCGTTCGACGGAACTCGGCGGGCGCCGCGTCTTCCGGACGAGCCGTACCACTTCATGTCCCGCGTACTCAGCGTGTCCAGTCCGCCGGGGGTGCCGACCAAGGGCGGCACCGTCGTCGCGGAATATGATGTGCCAGAAGGCGAATGGTATTTCGCCGACGCTCATGTCGACGCGGTGCCGATGCCGGTGCTCATCGAAATCCTGCTGCAGCCGTGCGGCTGGTTGTCGTCGTACAACGGATTTGCCGCGAATCGTCTCGACGACGTGGTGTTCCGCAATCTCGACGGTGGCGAGGTCGTCCAGCATCGGCCGGCCCGGGTCGGCACGCTGCGGGTGACCTCGACGCTGGAGCGGTTCGCCGACGGCGCCGGGTCGACGATCGTCTTCTTCGACGTGGTCTGCACCCAGAACGACGACGTCATCATGACGATGAAGACGGCATTCGGGTTCTTCAGTCCCGAGGCGCTGCGCAACCAAGTCGGTCTGCGGATGAAACCAGGCGTGCTGGAGGCGCTTTCCGAACCGGCTCCGGTCGAACTGTCGTACCGGGCTCCCGAGCTCGACGGCGCACCTTGGCTGGACCAGGGGAGGCTTCAGGTGCTCGACCGGGTGAAGTTTTGGCCCGGCGGGGGAGAAGCAGGTCTGGGCCGGCTGGTCGCCGAGTATGACGTCACCCCGGAGGCGTGGTTCTTCAAGGCCCACTTCTTCCAGGATCCGGTGCAGCCGGGTTCGCTGGGTCTGGAAGCCATGCAGCAGGCGGCCCGCGCGGCGGTCCGGCTGGCCGGGTTGGTCGGCGTGGGTGACGAATTCGAGTTCGAGCCCGTCGCTTTGGATCAAATGTTCAGCTGGAAGTTCCGCGGTCAGGTGACACCGACCAACAAGCGCACCAAGTCCGAGATCGAGATTCTGTCGACCCAGAGCGACGATCGTGGCGTGCTCGCGGTGTTCGACGGCCGGTTCTGGTGTGACGACCTGTGCATCTACGAGACCCGCGGGATGGGCGTTCGCGTCATCCGACGGATGTCATGAAGGGCATCATCCTGGCGGGTGGTTCCGGAACCCGCCTGCACCCGATCACCCTTGGCGTGTCGAAGCAGTTGATCCCGGTGTACGACAAGCCGATGGCGTATTACCCGCTGTCGACGCTGATGTTGGCGGGGATCCGCGACATCCTGGTGATCACCACCCCGCACGATGCGGAGAGTTTCGAACGGCTGCTCGGGGACGGATCCCGGTTCGGCATCTCGCTCACGTTCGCACAGCAGCCGTCCCCGGATGGACTCGCTCAGGCATTCACCATCGGTGCGGACTTCATCGGCAACGACAAGGTCGCCCTGATCCTGGGTGACAATCTGCTGTACGGTCCCGGACTGGGTACCCAGCTCAAGTGCTTCTCCGACGTCGACGGCGGCCAGATCTTCGCCTACTGGGTGGCCGAGCCCTCGGCCTACGGTGTGGTCGAATTCGATCCCAGCGGAGTGGTGGTGTCGCTGGAGGAGAAACCGAAACAACCTCGAAGCAATTTCGCGGTCCCCGGGTTGTACTTCTACGACAACGACGTCGTAGCGATTGCGCGGGACCTCTCGCCGAGTGATCGCGGTGAGTACGAGATCACCGACGTCAACCGGGAGTATTTGGAGCAGGGCCGGTTACGAGTGCAGGTGTTGCCCCGCGGCACGGCGTGGCTGGATACCGGGACCTTCGATCAGATGACCGACGCGGCGGATTTTGTTCGTACGATGGAGCGGCGGACCGGTTTGAAGATCGGCGTTCCAGAGGAAATCGCGTGGCGGCAAGGCTTTCTCTCCGATGACGAACTGCGTGAGCGGGCCGAGATGCTGGTGAAGTCGGGGTACGGCTCGTACCTGTTGGATCTGCTGGAAAGGGGTCTCTAGTGGCGCAGCTTCTGGTCACCGGAGGCGCCGGCTTCATCGGATCCAACTTTGTGCATTACGCGCATCAGCACACCGACCATCACATCACCGTGCTGGACAAACTCACCTATGCCGGGAATCGGGAGTCGTTGGCCGGCCTGCCCGAGAATCGGGTCAGCTTCGTCCACGGTGATGTCGCCAACACCGAGCTCGTCGACAAGCTGGTGGCAGGGGTCGACAGCGTCGTGCATTACGCCGCGGAAACCCACAACGACAATTCACTGGACGACCCGGAGCCGTTCCTGCACACCAACTTGATCGGGACGTTCACTCTGCTGGAAGCGGTCCGCAAGTACGGCGTGCGGTATCACCACATCTCGACCGATGAGGTGTACGGCGACCTGGCGCTCGACGATCCGGGCCGGTTCACCGAAGCCAGCCCGTACAACCCTTCGTCGCCGTATTCGTCGACCAAGGCCGGCAGCGATCTGTTGGTGCGGGCGTGGATGCGTTCCTACGGCGTGCAGGCGACGATCTCGAACTGCTCCAACAACTATGGCCCGTATCAGCATGTGGAGAAGTTCATTCCCCGTCAGATCACCAACGTGCTGCGGGGGACACGCCCCAAGTTGTACGGGGAGGGGTTGAATGTGCGCGATTGGATCCACGCCGATGATCACTCCTCGGCAGTGTTGCAGATTCTGGAAGACGGCCGGATCGGGGAGACATACCTGATCGGCGCCAATGGCGAGAAGGACAACAAGACCGTCGTCGAGCTGATCCTGACGATCATGGGCCAGCCGGCCGATGCCTACGAGAATGTGCCGGACCGGACCGGTCACGACCTGCGGTACGCCATTGATGCGACCAAGCTGCGCGATGAGCTCGGCTGGCGGCCGCGATATCCTGACTTCGAGCAAGGGCTGGCCGCGACGATCGACTGGTATCGCGACAACGAAAGCTGGTGGGCGCCCGCCAAAGACGCCACCGAGGCTTTCTACGCCAGACTCGGGCAATGACAGGGGAGCGCACGCAATGACGGAGCTTGGAAAACCACTCCGCGCAACGGAGACGGCGATTCCCGGTTTGGTCATCTGGGACCTGCCTGTTCATGGTGACAATCGCGGCTGGTTCAAGGAGAACTGGCAGCGCGAGAAGATGGTGGCCGCCGGGATGCCCGATTTCGGGCCGGTGCAGAACAACGTCTCGTTCAACTCCTCGGCCGGCACCACCCGTGGCATTCATGCCGAACCGTGGGACAAGTACATCTCGGTTACTACTGGCCGGATCTTCGGCGCGTGGGTCGACCTGCGCGACGGGCCGACCTTCGGGACCGTGGTGACCGCTGAGATTGACCCATCGCGCGCCGTCTTCGTGCCGCAAGGCGTCGGTAACGGGTTCCAGACGCTGGAGCCGAACACCGCCTACACCTACCTGGTCAACGATCACTACTCGCCGGACGGTGTCTACACCTCGCTGAACCCCGCGGATGCGACTATCGCAATCGATTGGCCGATCCCGCTGGAGCAGGCCGAGCTGTCCGCCAAGGATCGGGCTCAAGGACCGCTGTCGGACGTTGTTCCGGTCCAGCCGCGCAAGACGTTGGTGATCGGTTGCAACGGGCAATTGGGCCGCGCACTGCGTGACGCCTTCGACGGCCTGTCGCATGTCGAGTACGTCGATCTGCCCGACTTCGATCTCACCAGTGCGGATTTCGCTTCGGCGCGCTCCTGGCGGGATTACGACACGATCGTCAATGCCGCGGCGTATACGGCGGTGGATGCCGCCGAGACCGCCGAGGGACGGGCCGCGGCGTGGGCGGCAAACGTCACCGGCATCGCGAATCTGGCGCGCGTCGCAGCGGCACACCGGCTGACCGTGGTGCACGTATCGACCGACTACGTGTTCGACGGGAGCGCGACGCGGCCCTACCGTGAGGACGATCCGATGACGCCGCTCGGCGTCTACGGCCAGACGAAGGCCGCCGGCGATCAGATCATCGGGACGCTGGACCGGCACTACATCCTGCGCACCTCGTGGGTGATCGGTGACGGACGAAACTTCGTGCGCACCATGCTTTCTCTCGCCGAACGGGGTATCGACCCGTCGGTGGTCGACGACCAGATCGGTCGGTTGACATTCACCTCGGAGCTGGCCCGGGCCATCCGGCATGTGATCGAGACGCGCGCACCGTACGGAACCTACAACGTGACCGGATCCGGACCGGCCACCTCATGGGCCGACGTGGCGCGGCGCACGTTCGAACTCGCCGGTCACGACCCTTCACGGGTCAGCGGGGTGTCGACGGCGGAGTACTTCAGCACGGCGACGAATCCCGTTGCGCCCCGGCCGCTTCACGGCGTTCTTGATCTGGCGAAGATCGAATCGACGGGGTTCGTGCCCGCCGACGCCGGTGAGAGTCTGGCGAACTACGTGCGGCTGGAGAGCCGGGCCGCGTCCGGAGCCAGCTAGCCGCTAGACCGTAGCTTGTATGAGCTGAGAGTTCGTGTCTCTGGCGCTGTGGCAAACCGGGGGTCAGGTGTCAGCGGGCTTGCGCGCTGCGATCAGCTCAGCGTTGATCGGCAAGCGCCGTCCCCAAAAAAGGGACGGCCCTTGCCGTTACGCTCAGTTACGGATCAGGAAGCCGCGGGGGGCAAAGGTGAATCCGAACTTGGCCTCCCGCTCCGAGTCGTGGGTGTAGTCGCCCGGAAACTCCTGCTCGTACTCTTCGATTGCCTCGTACGGCCCGGGACCCCAGCCAGGGAGCACGGGGTGTCCGTTGACGATGCCGTCCTCGACCAAGAGGTAGTCTCCCGGCACCAGAAGAGGTCTCAGCAACTTCATCTCACCCAGCACATGATCCTTTGAGTGGTCGCTGTCGAGAATGGCGAACACCTTGCCAGGGTACTCTTCTCGCAACTTCTTGATCCGCTCCGCGATCGCTGGCGCTGTAGACGACGACTCAACGAATTCGACGTCGGGGTCCAACCTAGCCACCGGATCCAACGGCTTATGGTCGATGTCTACGGAGAGCACCTTGAATGGTCGCCCGTACTGCCGCATCACGTTCGCGAAGTACAGCGCCGATCCGCCCTGATTCGAGCCGAATTCGATGACCAGCGACGGCTTCAGATCAAACAAGATCTCCTGGTAGTTCCACATGTCGCTGACGGATTTCCACGTGTTGATACCCATCCACGTCGTCTTGCGCCAGACGAACGTGTTGAAGTACCACTTGTGGTATTCCTCGGCTTCGTTACCCGTGGGCTGGTAGGCCACGATCGCTAGTGCGGATCGAGCTACTTGACGAACCGACGACAGCGTCGCCATCGCCATTTGCGGCACCGACCGCTTCCCTTGGCTGTGCCCGTGAACTGCCGCTTCGTTGAGTTGTCCCGTCACCGCAGCATATTAACAAGGGCGTCACTGACAGGTGATCGGAATTTGCTAGGTTGACCTAGCGATGTTGATCTCGAGCCCGGGACAACCCGTTTCGCCCCCGAAGATCACGTGACCGTCGGCCCACAGGTTTCTTGAGACCCTGGCCTGGCAGCTACCTTGATCGAACGCGCGGAACTTAGACCGAAGTCCGTGGAATGTCGGCGGTGACCGGATAGTCGTCGGTGGCTTCCCTCGGCAACATGTAGGCCCGCACCGACGCACGCGTTCCTTCCGATCGAAGCATAAAGCTGGCCGGGCGGGGTCGAACCCGTTGCGGCCACCAGAACCACCGGCCAAGCAGGACCGCGATCGCCGGTGTCATAAAGGACCGTACGACAAGGGTGTCGAACAACAGGCCGAGGCCAATGGTCGTGCCCACCTGGCCGATGATTTGCAGATCGCTGGTGACCATCGCAGCCATCGTGAACGCGAACACCAGGCCGGCGTTGGTCACCACCTTGCCGGTACCGCCCATTGCGCGGATGATGCCAGTGTTGATACCGGCGCCAAGTTCCTCTTTTATCCGGGACACCAGCAGAAGGTTGTAGTCGGAGCCGACGGCCAAGAGCACGATCACCGACATCGGCAGCACCATCCAGTGCAATTTGATGCCCAGGATGTATTGCCAGAGCAGCACCGAGAGTCCGAATGATGCGCCGAGCGACAACGCGACCGTGCCCACAATCACGAGTGACGCGATCAGGCTCCTCGTGATGAGCAACATGATGATGAAAATCAGGCAGAGTGCACCGATCGCGGCGATCCAAAGGTCGTATTTCGAACCGACGCTGAAGTCCTTGAATGTCGCGGCAGTTCCGGCGATCGAGATCTTGGAGCCCTGCAGTGGTGTCGTTTTGAGGGCTTCCTCGGCGGCCGATCTCAGTTTGTCGATGCTCGCGATGCCTGCTGGGGAGGCGGGTTCATCCTTGTGGGAGATTATGAACCGCGCGGCCCTGCCGTCGGGTGATAAGTAGGCGCTCATTGCCCGCTGGAAATCCGGGTTCCCGAAAACCTCGGGCGGCAGGTAGAAGGAGTCATCGTCCTGGGCGGCGTCGAAGGCCTGCCCCATCGCCGTGGTGTTCAGGTTCGAATCGTCGAGGACACTAAACGATCCCGACATCGTGCTATGCATTTTCAGCATCATGGTTCGCATCGATTCCATGATCGTGATCATCTTCGGCACTTGTTCGAGGAGCTGCGGCATCAGCTGATCCAATGTTGCAAAATGCTTCAGCATCTCCTTCATCTTGTCGTTGAGGTCAGTGATTCCATCGATTGCATTGAATATCGATCGGATCGCCCAGCACACCGGGATGTCATAGCAGTGCGGTTCCCAATAGAAGTAATTTCGGATTGGTCTGATGAAGTCGTCGAAGTCTGAGGTGTTGTTCATCAGAATGACGATCACTCGAGACATTTCTTCCGTGGTCACGTAGGACTGGTGAGTGATATCGCTGAGCTGCTTTTGCAGTTCGTACATCCGCTTCATCAGAACAATCTGCCTGTCGAGCAGCTTGACCTGCTCGAGTAGGTCGTTCATGCGGCTTTTCATGAAGTTCAGGCTGCTCTGCATCCCTGCGTTCTGCATGTTCATCAGGAAGGGTATCGACGTGTGCTCGATCGGCGTGCCCTCGGGACGCGTTATCCCTTGAACTCGAGAAATGCCCGGGACTTTAAAAATTGCCTTCGCCAGCTTGTGCAAGATGAGGAAATCTGAAGGGTTCCGCATGTCGTGGTCAGATTCGATCATCAGAATGTCGGGCATCATGCGGGCTTGCGAGAAATGCCGATCAGCGGCCGCATTACCGACATTTGCGGGGAGATCCTGCGGTATGTAGAGCCGATCGTTGTAGCTCGTCTGGTAGCCGGGCAACGCCAGCAGGCCGATCAGTGCGATCGCGATCGTCGAGATCAGAATCGGGACCGGCCAGCGCACGACCGCGGTGCCGATCCGCCGCCACCGACGATTCCGCAGCCAGACCTTCGGGTCGAACAGCTTGAGGCGGCTGCCGACGGCCAAAACCGAGGGAACCAGCGTTACAGCGACCGCGACGGCGACGAACATGCCGACAGCCGACGGCACACCCATGCTCTGAAAGATGGGTATGCGGGTGATGCTCAGGCACAGCATCGCCCCGGCGATCGTCAGCCCGCTTCCCAGGACGACGGGGGCGACGCTTCGGAAGGTGCTGTAAAAGGCGGTTTCGATGTCTTCGCTGGCCTGACGTGCCTCTTGGTAACGGCCGAAGAAGAAGATCCCGTAGTCGGTTCCGGCCGCCATTGCCAGGGCGACCAGCAGGCTGGTGGCGAATGTCGAGAGGCCGATGACGTTGTGGTCGGCGAGAAATGCGACGGTCCCCCGCGCGATCAGCACTTCGATGCCGACTGTCAGCAGTAGGCCGAGCACGGTGACGATCGACCGGTAGACGAGGAGCAGGACCGCGAAGATGAGCACGCCACCGACTGCGGTCATCTTGATCATGGAGTGGTCGCCGGCGTGCTGCATGTCCGATACCAGCGCGGCTGGACCTGTGACGTAGACCCTGATGCCCGGCGGCGCCGGCGTCCGTTCGACGATGCTGCGCACGGCGGCAATCGACTGTTGGCCCAGCGTCGTGCCCTGGTTACCGGCCAGGTTCAGTTGGATGTAAACGGCTTTGCCGTCTTTGCTTTGTGCACCCGCTGCGGTGAGTCGGTCGCCCCACAAGTCCTGGACGAACTCGACGTGCTTCGTATCGCTTCTTAGCTGGCGGATTAGCCCGTCGTAGTACGTGTGCGCTTCGTCGCCGAGTTCCTGCTGCCCTTCCATCACCAACATCGCGAAGCTGTCGGAGGACGACTCTTTGAACACGCTGCCCATTCGGTGCATGGCGACCACCGCCGGCGCGTCCTGCGGAGCCATCGGCACGGAATGGTCTCGGCTGACGGTCTCCAGCCACGGGACGAAGAACGTCACGAGGACCGTCACCGCCAGCCACGCCAGGATAATCAGCGGGGATAGTGTCCGGATCGACCGCGCAATCACCGGCCGACTGAGCTGATTCGCCGGCTCTGGCCTCAGATCGGTTTCGGCCACTTACTTCTCTTGGTTCAGCAACAAGGCGCGCACCAACGGACGCGGGCCGGTAGGGCGGAGCATCGTGCTGGCCGGGCGAGGCCGAACCTGTTGCGGCCACCAGAACCACCTGCCGAGCAGCGCTGCGACCGACGGCGTCATGAACGCCCGCACAATCAAGGTGTCGAATAGCAGACCCAGGGCGATTGTCGTGCCCACCTGGCCAATGCTGATGACGTTGCTGACCATCATCGAGGCCATGGTGAATGCGAACACTAGGCCCGCCGTGGTGACGACCTTGCCAGTCCCTGCCATTGCCCGAATGATGCCCGTATTGATGCCGGCGCCGATTTCTTCCTTCATCCTCGCGACCAACAGCAGGTTGTAATCGGACCCGACGGCCAGAAGCACGATCACCGTCATCACGAGCACAGACCAATGCAATTGTATGCCGAGCAAATATTGCCAGATGAATACGGACAGCCCGAATGATGCGCCTAGTGAAAGCAGGATTGTACCTACTATGACCATTGCGGCTATCAGGCTGCGGGTCATCATCACCATGACGACGAAAATAAGGCAGAGTGCAGCGACAACGGCAATTATCATGTCGAATTTGGTGCCGGTGACGATATCTTTCACCATAGCCGCAGTACCGGCCAGAGATATTTGCGCGCCTTCCAGCGGAGTTCCCTTGAGCGCTTCTTCGGCCGCCGTCTTTATCGCGTCGACGCGCGCGATGCCGTCGGGCAGAGTCGGGTCGCCCTTTTGAGAGATGAGCATCCGGACGGCCTTACCGTCCGCCGAGATGAAAATCTTCATGACCCGCTTGAAGTCTTCGTTCTTGAAGACCTCTGGTGGAACGTAAAATGAATCGTCATTCTGAGCGGCGTCGAATGCTTTACCCATTGCGGTCGAATTCGCACCGTTGTCGTCCATCTGGCCGAAGACGCCGGACATGGTGCTGTGCATGGTGAGCAACATGGACCGCATGCTGGTCATGATCGAGATCATCTCTGGGAACTGCGCGAGCAGCTGCGGCATAATCACGTCCATTTGGTCGAGATTTCCGACCAAATCGCGTAACTTCTCGGTCAGTCCGTCGACACCGTCGAGCACGTCGAAAATGCTGCGAATCGACCAGCACAACGGGATGTCAAAGCAGTGCGGTTCCCAGTACAGGTAGTTTCGGATGGGCCGGAAGAAGTCCTCGAAATCCGCAATGTGATCCCGCAGTTGTTCGGTGATCTCCTGCATCTCGTGGGTGCTCTTGACCATGCTGTGCATCGTGGCCGACATCTGCTGCATCAGCTCATACATACGGGACATGATGCCGATGGTCTGACCCAGTTGTTCCGCCTGTGTGAGCAGATCACTCATGCGCTGTTTCTGGAAAAACATGAATTGTTGCTGGCCTGCTTGCTGTGCGCTCATTAGATACGGGATCGTGGTGTGAGCAATCGGGGTTCCCTCGGGCCGCGTCACCGCCTGAACTTTCTCGATACCCGGGACAGCGAGGACAGCTTTCGCCAATTTGTTCAGCACCAAGAAGTCCGCCGAATTGCGAAGATCATGGTCGGCTTCGACCATCATGATTTCCGGGGACATCATCGCCGAGGGAGGGAAATGTCGCGATGCCGCGGCAATCCCGTCAGCGGCGGGAATGTTCTTCGGAAGGAAGTGCTGGTCGTTGTAATCCGGCTTGAATCCGGGGAGCGTCAGCAATCCGACAAGCGTCACCGCCAACGAGGCGACGAGAATGGGTCCGGGCCACCGGACGATTGCGGTTCCGATCCGGCGCCATCCGTGCGTGGTGACTTTTCGCTTGGGCTCGAACAGACCGAACCGGCTGCCGACCGCGATCATCGCCGGAACGAGCGTGAGCGCGACCGCGACCGCGACCATGACGGCCACCGCGCATGGGACGCCCAGCGCTTGGAAGAAAGGGAGCCTGGTGAAACTGAGGCACAGCGTCGCACCGGCGACCGTGAGACCGGTTGCCAGGACGACATGGGCGACGCCACGATAGGTCGTGTAGTACGCCGTCTCCCGGTCTTCGCCGGCCAGGCGGGCCTCGTGGTAGCGGCCGATGAAAAAGATCGCGTAATCCGTTCCCGCCGCGATCACTAGAGCGACCAGCAGATTCACTGCGAAGGTGGACAGACCAATGATCCCATGATGACCAAGCAGGGCCACGAATCCCCGGGCTGCCTGCAGCTGTATCGCGACGACGAACAGCAGCAGGATGACGGTCAGAGGTGAGCGGTACACGATGAGCAGCGTCAAGAAAATCACCGCGATGCTCACCAATGTGATCGTGGTGACCGTGCTGTTGCCGCTGGCGCCCATATCGGCGGCGAGAGCCGCGGGGCCGGTGACGAAAGCCTTGACTCCCGGCGGTGCCGGCGTCTGCGCGATGATGCGCTGGATGGCCTGGACTGATCCGTTGGCTGACGCCTCGCCCGGTTTGCCGGAGAGCAGCACCTGAACGTAAGCGGCCTTGCCGTCGTCACTTTCCGCGGCACCCTTGGTGAGCGGGTCGCCCCAGAAGTCCTGGATGTACTGGACATGCTTCGTATCGGCCCGGAACTGGTGGATCAGGCGGTCGTAGTACTCGTGGGCTTCGTCGCCGAGGGTCTGCTGGCCTTCGAGGACGACCATCACCGGGGCGTTGCCGTAATTCGACTGGTCGAAAGCTTCGTTTATCCGCGCGGCCGCCTTGTACGACGGGGCGTCGGTGGGGTTCTGGGATACCGAGTGCTCAGCTTCGACCTGTTCAAGGGGAGGGACACCCAATGTCAAGCCGACGACGACTGCCACCCAGGCCAACATGACGAGCACCGCGAAACGGCGGATCGCCCGTCCCATGAGCGACTGCCCAGTGTGGAGTTGGTGGTTACTCATGCGGCCTTCAGCAGGCAGGAGACAAAGGAACTCACTTCGTGGGTGGTCGTTTTCTCATCTTTGACTTCGCCATCGATGCTGATCCGGCAACCGATCGTGTCACTGTCGCCCTGCGCGGCGATACTGCCGATGCCCGCCGCTGCCGAGATCGGGAACTCCAACGACCACGGCAGGGTTACGTCCTGGTGGACAGGGTTGGCGTCTGCGTCGAAATAGCTGACCTGGGCCGGCGTCCCGGGAGGACCGAAGACCTCATACTTCATGTGCTTCGGGTTGAATGGCTTCGCTTTCTCATTCTTGGTATCGCCGTAGGAAAGGGTCTTCTCGCTGCCGAAGATGCCGTGTAGACGTGACACGGTCAGCCCTCCGGCAGCGAGGACGGCGATGACGACCAACGGAATCCACAGGCGCCTCAGCAACGCAAACACGAGCCCCCGATTTCGACGGCCCTGGCGAGATCTGCTCTCGGCTGGCGGCGGAGGCGGCGATTGGTCAGCGGGCTGCACTGCGGTGTCCTCGCGGGGCCAGGTGGTGGCTTCAGGCTCAGTTTGCGCAACGTGGGGCAAACTTCCGTCGATCACTGCACGCCGACCTTTCCCGTCTGCCGAGTGTTTCCACTCCTGGCGCCAGCCATCAAATGGAGCGTCTGACTACGCATCGAGGCACGGCGTCTCTCGTAGCCCCCAAGGAGAGGGCGTCACGGTCAGCGCGACAACACTCCCCGCAAATGTGCGGGGTCGTCGATTACGCGACCGATCTCGACGAGAGTCAACCATGGTGATGGCCTCCGTGTGGGCTCTTTGCGATGCAACAGCGGAGCATACGCGTTAGGGCATGCGCGGAGCTGCGGTAATGGCTAAGTCTTATGTTGGTTCCCAGGCTAATTGTATTGACGCTCCCGCAACCGGTAGGGCGTCATTAGGGCAGCTCTCATATAGAGGTGACGTCAGTCGATCTCGCCGCTCAGTGCGAACTCCGTCAGCGTGCGCTCGGCCAGCTCTCGTAACTCGGCCCGGGACGTCACAGTGCCCGGCTGATAGCCGCGAACGCAGACGCCGACCTGGTTCATCTCCATGGAGGTGCCGACAAAGACATGCAGCTGGCTGCCGGTTCGCTCGAGCCAGCCCCGCGTGACGTTCTGGCTCGCGCCCCGGGCGAACATCCCGTCGCACAGGGTGCCGTCGGGGTGGCTCGCCGCCGGACCCGTGTCGCCGAGGTTCGAGCACACCGCGGGTTGCTCCGGGTCGCTGACCGCGTAGTCCATCAGGTGCTTCCAGGCCCGCTTGGGCGTGAACGGGGTCAGGGCGACGAGCTCCGCCGACTCGTCGGGAGTGTCCTTAGCGTCCTTGAGCGCCTGCTTGATCGCGGTGCGGGCGGCAGTCAGATCGCTTGCAGCGTCTGTCGGATCGATGCCGACCCGGACGAAGGAGACCGCTACCGCCCGCGAGTCGTCCATGGTGCGCGTGTTGACGGTCAGCAGCATCCTGACGTCGTCGGCGTCGCCGTGCCTGCGCCCCATGTGCCGGTCGAGACGCGCGGTGAAGGCAGCGGCCAGCGCGCTCGCCGTCCCACCCAACGCCTCGGCGCGCGCGTTCCAGTCGTCCAAGCGGAGGCGGATCCAGATATTGGGCACGATCACGATGTCGTCGGCGCCGCTGGTCGGTGTGGCCGCCGGCAGGGAGGCCTGGGCTTGGGAGTGCACGACATCCTGTTGGCGACGCCGAGCCTCCTTCGCTCCAGCGAGCACGGCCCGCCCGACTTCTGGGGCGTCCCGCGCGGTTTCGCGAACGTCTTGAAACAGCGCCTGTAGGCGGGAACGCGACCGGGGCGGTGGGTAGCCGAGGTCGACCGGTATGCCCAACAGGGCCTGGGTGACGGCGACCGCAGCACCGATGCCGTCGATGACGTAGTGGGACAGGACCAGGCTGATCGCGGTCGAGCCGTCGCTGAGCGGAGTGACGCTGATCCGCCAGCCGGGTCCGGATTCCGGATCGATGGGCAGCTGGGTGCGTTCGTCGAACCAGTCGCCGAGTTCGTCGCGGGGACGGGGGACCGTCGCGACATCGAGTTCCGCCGGCTTGGGGTCCGACACCCACCGCCACCGGCCGAACGGCAATGGCGAGCGCTCGATGAGCCGGCCCATCATTCCCTGGCTGAGTTTGTCGCGGAACCGCTCCAGCGCTTCGAGGTCTACCGGGTGGTGATACAGCCAACCGACCTGCATCACTTCCCGCTGCCCCGCGGCGTGATGCCCGGCGTAAAAGGCTTGATCCATCAGGACCAGCCGGTTGTCCGGCCGTGCCTTGTCGGGTGCTTGCGCAGGACGTTCCTGGATTGACACGAGCGTCAGAGTAGCTGACCAGATGGGTCGATTTGGCGGGGTTGGGTGCGGCAGCGCAACCGCCCAATACCTTGTCGAAGCGCTGGCGTGAACCCTATTCTGCCGCTGTGATCACAAGCCGGCCCAGCGCCGAGAAACGTCCGGTTGCGCTTTTTGTGTTGGGCAATGGCCGGTCCGGGACATCGGCGCTGGCTCGGGTTCTCTCGCTGTGCGGCGGCTCGCTTCCCCCGGGTCTACTGGGCGCGACGTCGGAGAACCCGCGCGGCTTCTTCGAGGCGCGAGCCGTCATCCATCTGAACCAGGCGATCCTTCATGACCACGGCACCTCCGGATACGACATGGCGCTGGATTCCTACCTCGACGGCACCTTCGACGCCGACCGAAACGGCGTCTGGGTCGCCAAGCTGCGGGATTACCTCACGAGCCTGCCCGCCGCCCCGGTCCTGATCATCAAGGAACCCAAGACGACGACAGTGTCCG
This sequence comes from Mycobacterium sp. ENV421, assembly GCF_002887815.1. Taxonomy (GTDB): domain Bacteria; phylum Actinomycetota; class Actinomycetes; order Mycobacteriales; family Mycobacteriaceae; genus Mycobacterium. The sequence continues at coordinate 22,036 of NZ_PDHO01000033.1, forward strand.
GGATCTGGTTCGAGGCGGCGCGGCAGGCCGGCTTCGACGTCGCCGCGGTGGTCGCGGTGCGCCATCCGGACGAGATCATCGGGTCTCTGGAGAAGCGGGCCAACCAGCAGAACTACGTCGACTCCTCACCCGAGCTCACCTGTGCTTGGTGGTTGAAATACAGCCTGCTCGCCGAACGCGACACCCGTGATGTGCCGCGGGTGTTCGTCGAATACACCAACCTCCTGGCCGACTGGCGCAGGGAACTCAAACGGATCTCCACGGCGCTGGCCGTCGATCTCGACGCTCACGATGAGGTCGACGAGTTCCTCACCCCGGATCTCCGGCACCACCAGACTCGCGGCCCGGCCACCGAGCCCTTCGGCACCGACTGGATCACCACCGTGTACAACGCGTTGGCCGCCGCCGCCCGCGACGAACCCTGGGACGAGGCAGACCTCGATCGGGTCTTTCAGGCCTATAGCGCGAGCGAACGCGGGTTCCGGCAGGCGTTCAAAGACTCCCGTCGCTACCTCAACGTCGACCGTCTGTTGCCGCCGTTCGTGGTGAAGCTGGGTCTGGAAAGCCTTGCGCTGGTTCACCGGCGCAAGGGGACGTGGGCGTAACGGGATGAAACTCGTACTGGCTTTTTACGGGACTCGTGGGGACGTCGAACCGGGGATCGCCGTGGGTCGCGAGCTGCTGCGCCGCGGTCACGATGTGCAGATGGCAGTCCCGCCCGATCTGATCGGTTCGGCCGAGTCTGTCGGACTCACAGCGGTCGCCTACGGCCCCGATACGCAGTCATGGCTGGAAAACACCCGCGATTTCTGGGGCTACTTCTTCCGCAACTTCTGGCGAGTCCGCGATGTTAAGAAGTATCTCGAGGACTCCCGCAGCCCCGGGATGCGCGCCTGGGGTCCGATGACCCGCGCCCTGGCATCGGTCGCCGGCGGGGCGGATCTGCTGGTCACCGGGGTCAGTTACGAGGAGCTGGTCTTCGACGTCGCCGAGTATTGCGATGTTCCGCTGGCGACGGTGCTGTGGTACCCGATGCGGGTCAACGGAAAGCTCTTGCCCTTCCTGCCCGAGCCGGTGGTCCGGCTGGGGATGAAGGCGGGGGAGTCGCTGATCTGGCGTGGTGTGAAGAAGGAAGCCGATAAGGCGCGCCGGGAACTGGGCCTCACCCCGGCGACAGGGCCGGTGCCGGGGCGGATCGCCGAACGCAAGCTGCTGGAAATCCAGGCCTATGACGACGCGCTCTTCCCCGGGCTGTCGCAGGAGTGGGAGCAGTGGCGCGGCCAGCGGCCGTTCGTCGGCACCTTGACGCTGGAGCTGGCCACCGAAGAAGACTCCGGCGTGATGGCGTGGATCGCCGCGGGGACACCGCCGATCTGCTTCGGGTTCGGCAGCATCCCGGTGGAGTCGCCCGCCGACATGATTCGCATGATCGCGGGGGCGTGCGCGCAAGTGGGCGAGCGCGCATTGGTGTGTGCGGGCTGGACCGACTTCAGTGACGTTCCCATGTTCGACCACGTCAAGGTGGTCGGCGCGGTGAATTACGCGACGGTCTTCCCGGCCTGCCGTGCGGTCGTGCACCACGGCGGTGCGGGTACCACGGCCGCGGGCCTACGCGCGGGAATCCCGACGCTGGTTCTCTACATGGCCGATGTCCAGATGATCTGGGGCGCCGCCATCAAAAAGCTGAAGGTGGGCTCGTCCCGGAAGTTCGCGTCCGCTACTGAGAAGAGGCTGGTCAAGGATCTGCGCACAATCCTCGCGCCGGATTACCGCACCCGGGCCCGCGAACTCGGCGCCAGGATGATCAGACCCGCGGACAGCGTGACGAGAGCTGCCGACCTGTTGGAAGACTTCGCTCGACGCAAGCGGATCGGCTGAGTGCAGATCTGATCTGCGGGAAACGCCGCAAACTGACGGCCCTGCAAGTTTAGACTCAGCGCCGAAATGCCGGCATGCGAGATAGGGCCATTTTGACCATCACCGACTACGACGTCCGTTCTCTGTACCTCGAGCTGCTCCGACGCAACCTGACCCGGTTCGGGATGCATGAGCGGATGCCCTCGGATTGGCCGTTGCGGCGCCGTCTCCTGCTCAAAGCGGCCAATACCTTCGGTCCAAAGCTTCGGGGTGCGAGGCGTGACCAGAACCTTCGCGAAGTGGGCCTGGACTGGCCAGCCGAGGCTGAGACAATGATCGGGATGAAGCGGCTAACCAGCTTGCAGCAATGCGTGGAGACTGCACTGGCCGACGACGTCCCCGGCGACCTCGTAGAAACCGGCGTGTGGCGTGGAGGTGCGTGCATCTTGATGCGGGCAGTTCTGGCGGCTTACGGGGACAGGACTCGCAACGTCTGGCTGTGTGATTCCTTCCAGGGCGTCCCGCGTTCTGACACCGAGAATTACAAGGCGGACAAAGGAATTCACGCAGAAATCGTTTCGGGAATCCTGGGGGTGTCAGAAGCCGACGTCAGGAGGAATTTCGAACGCTACGGGCTCCTGGACGACCAAGTTCGTTTCCTCCCAGGCTGGTTCAAGGACACGCTGCATGACGCCCCGATCGATGCCATCGCGGTCCTGCGGCTAGACGGCGACCTCTACGAATCCACGATCCAGGCTCTCGACGCGCTGTACCCCCGCCTGTCGCCCGGCGGCTTCTGCGTCGTCGATGACTACCTGGCCGTGAAGGCGTGTGAGCAAGCTGTCACCGACTACCGCAACAGGCACGGGATCACCGAGGAGATCGTCGACATCGACGGCACGGGCGTGCTGTGGCGTAAGAGGTGAAGACATAGGGGCCGTCTCGGTCGCGTTCGGAGGCAGCTATATCACTGGGGCCGTTGAGATTCCGGCAACAGATGACGACCTGACGCGGGCACTACGACTTCCGTGGGTAGTGGGTTTCGGCGTAACCATGCGTCGACAGTTCGGGAAAAGAGATCGGGACGGCACAGGGGCCAGTCGTGGGGCATGCCGGTCGCGACTCCGTCGATGCCGTAGGGCATCGAGTCCGCGAGTGTCTGTGCCAAGTATCGGACGAATCGCAGTTCCTTCTCGCCTGTGAGGAACAGCGTTGCCACCGTAGACTCTCCGAGCGTGGTGGGCAGCGTGAATCCCGCTGAGGCCTCAGCGATTTGCGCAAGCTGTGCGCCCGAGTTGAGCTGTGCGTCGTCCTGGTAGTCAGCGTTCTCGGCTGCCTCGCGTTCGTCCCAGAATCGGTTGATGACTGCCCACCGAAACCATGAGGTCTGGGTGAGGAGTCGCGCCAATCGCCGCGTGAGCTGCACCGCGGGCAACATGTTGACGAAGGTGCTGCTTAGCACCGCTCGGTCGATGAGGTGCGGCTGCGTTGCAAGCAGTTGTACGCCAACCTGAGCCCCGAGCGAGAAGCCAACCATGTGTGCGCGGCCCGTGCTAGCCCGCGCGCGGATAACCTCTGCAACCGCGGCAGCGGCACTGCCCATCTCGAAAGGTCCCTGTTCGGAGCTCCGGCCGTACTGGGGGAGGTCAGGGACCAGGCAGTGATACTGCAGCATCCGGTCGACCACGGGCTCCCATGTCCAGCCACTCATCAGTCCGCCGTGTAGGAAGACGATGGCGGGCGCGTCGACTGGACCGGATTCGCGCACGAACAGATCCACGTTCGCGATGCTATCCGCCAAGTGCGAATGATCGGCGAAACTGGACGGTGTCGGCTCTGTGTGTGACTCCTGCACGCGGGTCCTCGATTCAGAACCAGTCTTCGGAACGGATTCAGAACCAGTCTTCGGAACGTCGGGGTACTCTTCCCACGGCCACCCCTGAGCCTAAGTGGGCCACACGAGGGTGGCATTGCGCGGAGACGAAGAAGCTATGCAAGGAGCGCATGGTGGGCCAGATACGGATCGGCGTCCTGGGGGCGGCCCAGATTGCACCGGCAGCGCTGATCGCCCCCGCGAAGGACAACTCCGAGTTTGCGGTGGCCGCAGTGGCTGCCCGAGATTTGACGCGCGCTCAGGCCTTCGCCGCCAAACATGGCATCCCCCGCGTGCATGACAGCTACGAGTCGCTCATTGCCGACCCGGACGTAGATGCGATCTACAACCCACTGCCAAACGGCCTGCACGGCAAGTGGACTCGTGCTGCGATTGAAGCGGGTAAACATGTGCTATGTGAAAAGCCGTTCACCGCCAATGCCGCTGAGGCCCGAGAGATCGCAGAGTTGGCCGCCACTTCGGACCGAGTGGTCATGGAAGCGTTTCACTATCGCTATCATCCTCTCGCGTTGCGGGCCGAGGAGATTATCGCCTCGGGGGAGTTGGGCACTGTGAAGCACGTGGACGCAGCGTTCTGCTTTCCACTGCCGAAATACTCTGACATCCGTTACGACTACGCCCTCGCCGGAGGCGCGACAATGGATGCCGGATGTTATGCGGTCCACATGTTGCGGACATTCGGCGGAGCGACCCCGGAAGTTGTTTCGGCACAGGCGAAGTTACGTGGCAGCAAGGTGGACCGGGCGATGACGGCGCAGCTCCGGTTTCCCGGCGGGCACACGGGGCGGCTCCGATGCTCGATGTGGTCGACCGATCTGCTGAGGATAAGCCTGCGGGTGACTGGTGACCGGGGCGAGTTGTTTGTGCTGAATCCCCTGCTGCCGCACCTCTTTCATCGGTTTTCAGTGCGATCAGACGCCGGCAAGCGGGTGGAGCGATTCCGTCGCCGTGCTACCTATGCTTATCAGCTGGACGCGTTCGCGGCCGCGGTGCTGAGAGGGGAGCCGGTGCGGACGACACCGGACGATTCGATCCATACTATGACCGTCATCGACTCGATCTACCGCGCTGCGGCGCTTCCGCCACGCGAGCCCAGCTGAGCCGCTTTGCTCACGGTTCCGGCAATTCTGGCTACGCTAGTTAGAACGTCTTCTAGTATCGCGTCGGTGACGGGGCCGCCGGGTGTGTCAGCCTCATCGCCGCCGTCGCTCATCTAGTGGGAGAGAGAAGTAATGCCAGACAGCGCTGGCCGGGTACGCATCGGCATCTTGGGTGCGTCAAGTTTCGCGCCGACGACGATAATCAACCCGGCCAAGGGGAACCGCGATGTCGCGATAACGGCTGTCGCGTCACGCGACCAGCCCAGTGCTGATGAGTTTGCGGGCAAGTACGGCGTCCCCAAGGCTTACGGCAGCTACGAAGCGCTGATCGACGATCCGGAGCTGGATGCCATCTACGTCTTGGTGCCAACCAGCATGCACGGCAAATGGACGAAAGTCGCGCTCGCTGCCGGCAAGCATGTTTTGGTCGAGAAGCCGTTCACGGCCAATGCCGCCGAAGCGCAAGAAATCGCCGATCTGGCCGCTAAGTCGGATCGCGTGGTGATGGAGGCGATCCAATTCCGCCACCATCCACTGACGCGGCGGGTGCAGGAGATCATCACGTCGGGAGAGATCGGCACTCTGCAGCGAGTGGATGTCACGCTGTGCGTAATGCTGCCGACGTTCAAAGCCAACTGCTACAACTACGCCATGGCCGGCGGGGCGATGATGGATGCCGGCAGCTACGTGACAAACATGGCCCGCACCTTCGGCGGCTCGACCCCGGAAGTCGTTTCGGCAGAAGCGAAACTGCAGAAGCCCCACGTGGACCGGGCAATGAAAGCCGAGCTTCGTTATGCTGGCGGTCACACCGGCCGTCTGCAGTGCGCACTGTGGTCAGGCAAGCTGTTTCGGGCAAGTGCGAAAATCGTTGGTGACGAGGGCGAGCTGGGTTGGCTCAGTCCGGCGGCACCCAATCTCTTCCCGCGGCTCTCGGTACGATCGTCCAACGGAAAACGTGCAGAACGCTTCTCACGCCGCACCACCTACTCATTCCAGCTGGACGCCTTTGCCGGCTCGGTGCTGCGCGGAGAGCCGGTACGGACGTCACCGCAAGATGCTGTCGAGAACATGAGCGTTATCGACGCGGTCTATCGCGCCGCCGGCCTCCCGATTCGTGAGCCGAGCTGATCGAGGTCGTCGGCTGCTGTAATGCGCGACGCAGAGATCTGCCTAACCCCGTTGGGGACCAAGAGTTCCGAGGCCGGTGATTTCGAGGCTCACGGACTTCCGAAGGCCTGCCGCGCCGAGCATAAAAAGAATGTCACCCATCGGCGCGCCCAGCCAGAACCGCCAAAAGCGCCTGGTGAAGATCTTCCACAGGTAGCGACCATCGAGCAGATGGATGGTGACTGCGGCCAGGCGGTATAGGGTTCGCTTCCAACGAGACGTCACCATCTCGGCATTCATCTCGCCGACCTCGAGACCCCAGGACCTGTAGCGCCATTTCAGCCCGTAGCGGCTCTGGAATTCGAAGAAGGCACGCATCTCTCCATTGGTAACCAGATACTCGTCGAAGACGAGAATTGATCCTTCGACGAATCGATTCTTGCAGATTTCCAACCCATGCAAGCAGCTCTCATAGGTGTCCAAATCCATGTGGAACAACCTGATTGAGGCCGTAGGACGTTCCGCCAAGAACGGGGCCAAGGTGTCGTAGGTGCTCCCTTTGATGTACTCCACCTCGCGGCCGAGCGCAATGGGCACCCCGTCGTCCAATGTCACACCCGTATCTTGGATGAACCGTCGCGCCAGCGGATCTGACAGCGAGAACGTGCCCTGCTTGATGAGGAATTGGTCCTCGATCTGCCAGTCCTCGACAAGGCCTTCGAATGTGTCGAAACCGTACACCGTGCGGCCCGATGCCTCCGACGTCAGGCGCGTCGACCAGCCGATCCACACACCAAGGTCGAGCAACAGTTCGTCGGAATTCTCCGGCGTCGGCTCTGGTAGCCGGGAGGCTTCCCACAACAGTGGGTGGCCCGCAATCCTGCGGTCGCGCAGCTCGGTCAGCGACTGCGTGATGAACGCTTGGTACGGCTCGTCGTAGCGCTTAATGTCGCGCGCATATAGGTTGGGAATGTATCGGCCGCGGTCACGGTAAACCACGCGGGCGCAAAGCAATCCGACCAGCAGCGCGGCGATCACGATGAGCAGAACCGGCACGAAATAGCATGCGGTCGCGATCCCGAGTCCAATCAGCACGAGGACCGCTCGCCAGATCCGATGGATGTTCGTCCGGTCGACGGTCTGGTTGGTTCGACCCACGGTGCCGCTATCGACGACTCCCAACGTTTTCACCTCCAGGTTTCCGGACAGACTAGGACCGACTCGATGACTCAGGTGGCGAAGTGCGCCTGGTTCATGTGGGCGGCGACCCGCAACGCGTTGGCCGCAACAGTCAGACTCGGGTTCAAGCCGGCGCTGGACGGAAAGAAGGACGTGTCCACGACGTAGAGGTTGTCGACCTCGTGCGCACGGTTCTGGGAATCCAGCACGCTGGACGCGGGGTCGGTCCCGAATCGGCAGGTGCCGCAGACATGGCCCATGTTCGAGTTGTTCTTGCCGCTGCCCAGACCACGGGTGCGAAACGGCTTCAGCACATCCTTGAACATCCGCAGAAAGGCCGCGTGCCGCTCGATCTCGTTCGCGCGCAGCCGGTATTGCATCCGCATCCGCTGGCGACCGTCGGAGCCGGGCAGGTCGGACAGCAGCACGCGGTTGTCGCGATAGGGCAGGTCTTCCATCATCGCGGCCAGGATCAGTCCACCGGTGAAGAACTTCTCGTACACACGCCGCACCGCGGGCCGCATCAGGCGTAGCGCGCTGGCCTGCGGTCCTGGGCGGTTGAGCAGCCACTCCATCGGCGGTATCGCGCCGAACGACTGCACGGTTCCGTACTTCTGGCCCTGATGAAAGTAGAAGTCGTTGAGCCCGATCTCCTTGTTGGCGTCCGTGATTGCGGAACCCGGTTCCGGCCAGAGCATGATCGGATCGAGCAGGTGGCGCATCAGGTTGCGGCCCACCATGTCTGAGCCATTGGCCAGGCCGCGCGGCCAGTCGCCAGAACGAGAATTCAGCAGCAGAACGGGGGTCGCCAGCGCGCCCGCGGCCAGCACCACGACCTTCGCCGTCAATGTCAGCCGGCCGCTGGGGTGCTTGCAGATAACCTGCCGTACCCCGGTGCGGTCGGCCTCCAGATGCAGGACCCGGCATTCGGTCAACAGCTGGGCGCCGTGTTCGGTGACCGCGGGCAGCACGCAGTTTCGTGAGGCGTCGTTCTTGCACGACTGGGAGCAGAGGTACGTCTGGCACGTGGCGCAGTCGGCGGTGTAGTCGCAGGCCATCGGCAAGTGATAGGGGTGAAGGCCGCGACCCGTCAGATAATCGACCAACGGCTTATTGTCGGCCGAAAAGGGTGGAGCGGCAGGGAGATTGACGCCTGAATCAGGTCGCAGCGGATCGGGCTGGCCGCGGACCCGGAATAGCTTCTCCGCCTCGGCGTACCAGGGCCGCATCTCGTCGTACGTGACCGGCCAGGCCTCAGGCACGGTGGAGTCGCCGGGGTCGGCGAAGTTCTGCCGGGGGGTGAAATCGCGGGCGAAGAACCGCTCGCACACCATGCCGTAGAGCGCCGAGGACCCGCCGGTTCCGCCGCCGATGAACGGCACGAACTTCTTGGGGGAGCGCCCGCTGATGTCCTCGACCTCGTCGGTTGAGCGTCCGCCACGGGCCAGGGCGTCGTGATAGGTGTCTGCGGATCGGGTGGCCAGCGGCTCACCTAGCTCCGGCATCGCCGAACGAATCGTTCCCGGCGTCCCGGGAAGGGTGGACCGGCCCTTTTCCACATAGAGCACCCGCCGGCCGGCTTTGGCGAGCTGATAGCCCAGCGTCCCGCCGCCCATGCCGGTGCCCACGACGATCACGTCCCACTCGATGCGTTCCGTCTCGCGCGCAGTCAATGCGCCGTCAGCCAAAATCGAGCTCCTCAGCGTGATGGCCCAAATATCGGCCTGGGCTCGGCGATTCGGGATCGTATCAACGTTGAGCCGCACGCATGGCCGAACGCTTACTGGCTCGTCAAAAAACCGGTAATAATGTCCGTTGCTCCTGCGGGTGTGCCCGCAGGACGATCGAAAGGCCAGAACCGGCGATGAAATTTGTGCTGTCCAGCTACGGCGGTCGCGGCGATATCGAGCCCGCCGTGGTGGTCGGCCGTGAGCTCCTGCGCAGAGGGCACGACATCCGCATGGCCGTCCCGCCCAATCTGGTCGGCTTCGCCGAGGCGGCCGGCCTTCCGGCGGTGGCTTATGGCCTGGATTCGAAAGACATCCTCGAGCTGCAGTGGCGCTATTTCACGCTGTACGGCCGCACCCCGTGGAAGCTCAAGGAGCTCAACCGGATGGCCGCGGAAACCGCGCAGTTCGCCGACGAGTGCTGGGCGGAGATGACCAGGAACCTGGCTGCGGCCGCCGAGGGGGCTGACCTGCTACTCACCGGGCTGATCTTCGAGCAGCCGGCGGCCAATGTCGCGGAGGCGTACGACGTTCCGCTGGTCACCCTGCACTACTTCCCGTACCGGGTGCACGGTCAGCTGCTACCGCTGCTGCCGGCGCCGCTGAGTCGCATGGCGATGACGGTGAATGAGTGGACCGCGTGGCGCGGGACTCGTCGCGGCGAAGATGCGCAGCGGCTCGAATTGGGGTTGCCCAAGGCCACCAGCCCCGTACCGCGTCGCGTCGCGGACCGGAGTTCGCTGGAGATCCAGGCATACGACGAGTTGATGTTTCCTCGGCTGGCGGGCGAGTGGCGCAAATGGGATCGCCAGCGGCCATTTGTCGGCGCCCTGGCGATGGCGTCGCCGACCGAGTCCGATGCGGAGGCGGCGTCGTGGATCGCCGACGGGACGCCGCCGATATTTTTCGGATTCGGAAGCGTCCCGATCGGATCGCCTGCCGATACGGTCGCGATGATCGCCGCAGCGTGTGCCCAGTTGGGGGAGCGCGCGATCGTCGGCGCGGGCGGTACCGACTACACCAGCGCCCCGCAGTTCGACCATGTCAAGGTGGTCGGCCAGGTCAACTACGCGACGATCTTCCCGTCCTGTCGCGCGGTGGTGCACCACGGCGGCTCGGGAACCCTGGCCGCATGTCTGCGCGCGGGAGTCCCCCAGCTTGTGCTCTGGACACTGCCTGACCAGCCGTTTTTTGCGGCTCAGCTGAAACGGCTGAAGGTCGGGGCGGGGCGCCGCTTCTCGACAACCACCGAAAAATCACTGGTGAAGGACTTGCGTCGGATCCTGGCCCTGGACTACGCGGCGCGGGCTCGTGAGATCGCCCCGCGGATGACGACACGTGACGATGCGGTCGTTGCTGCGGCTGATCGTGTGGAGGAATTTGCACGCCTGAAGTGCCGGGCCTGATCACTTTTGCCAGCCGCCCGAATTTCGGGTCGGCAGCGTCAATATTCGATTAGGCTGCGCAGCGACCGCTGGTCGTGAGGCCCGGTCCGATCCAGGACGCGCACGGGGTAGGTGAAGGAGCTAGGTACGGCGATGGCTAGAGGCGCGTTCGGGCGAAGCGATGCTGAGATCGACCTCTTGGTCCGGGGCATGCGGTCCGGGATCGCGGTTGTGGGCTTCGGCTACATCGGCACGGTGATCGGGGCCGTTCTGGCTGACCGCGGCTGGCCGGTGACCGGTATCGACGTGCGACAGCACGTGGTCGACGAGATCAACCAGGGCAAGAGCCACGTGCCGGAGCCCGGCCTCGGCGAGATCGTGGCGGAAAGCGTCCGGGTCGGCCGACTGCGCGCCACGACGGACTTCAGTGTCATCGCGGACAACGACTTCATCATCGTCACGGTCGGCACGCCGCTGGGGCCGGACTACGAGCCCATCGTCGACGACATCAAAGCGGCGGCGCGGGCGGTCGGCAAGCACCTGCGTCCAGGCCACCTCGTCATCCTGAAAAGCACCGTCCCACCCGACACCACCGAGACGCTCGTGCGGCCGATCCTGGAAGAGGCGTCCGGGTTGAAGGCCGGGGACGATTTCGGGTTGGCGTTCTGTCCCGAGCGGCTAGCCGAAGGGCAGGCCATCCGGGAGCTCACCTCGATTCCCGTCGTGGTCGGCGCCGTCGATGAACGCAGCGCGCGCAGCTGCGCCACGCTCTGGCGCCACGCCCTCGGCTTGGAGTCCATCATCGTCGAGGACCCGCGCACGGCCGAGATGGTCAAGCTCGCCGACAACCTCTGGATCGACCTCAACATCGCGATGGCGAACGAATTGGCCAAGGTGTGCGACCGTCTGGACATGGACGTGCTGCAGGTGATCGCTGCGGCCAACTCGATGCCGAAGGGCACCCACAACGTCAACATCTTAATGCCGAGTATGGGCGTCGGCGGCTACTGCCTCACGAAGGACCCGTGGTTCGTCAACCACCTCGGCGAGACCGTGGGACTGGATCTGCAGGTGCCGAAGACATCTCGGACCGTCAACGACACGATGCCCGGCTATACCTACGGACTGCTCACCCAGCTGCTGGCCGATCAAGGCAAGACGATCGAGAACAGCAAGATCGCCGTCCTGGGCATCGCGTTCAAGAACAACACCGGTGACTGTCGGCTGACCCCGACCAAGTACGTCGTTGCGCTGCTTGAAGAGTCGGGATGCCAGCTCTCTGTCCACGACCCGTGGGTGCCCGACGAGGAAGCGCACACGGTGACGAAGGTTCCGCTGAGTCCGGACATCGAGTCCGCGGTCAAGGATGCCGATGCACTGGTTGTCCTTGCGGGACACCGGGAATTCCACCAGATTCCGCTCGTCCGCCTCGCGGATCTGGCGGCCGACCGCTGCGTGTTTCTCGACGGGCGCAACAGCTTCGACCCTGCGGCCGCACGGGCGGCAGGGTTCATCTATAAGGGGATAGGCCGCTAGCGGCTGGTCGTCTCCATCAACCGATAGAACGAAAGAGCAACTATGTCCAATGTCGTCGTGACCGGCGGCTACGGCTTCATCGGATCGCATTTGGTGACCGCACTGCTGGAACGCGGAGATACTGTCACCATTTTCGACTTCGCGAAGAACACCCGTGACACCAGCATCGATTTCGACAATCATCCCACCTTCCGGTTCGTGCAGGGCGATGTCACCGACCTGGCGGCGCTCGAAGAGGTGTTGACGCCGGACGTCGACACGGTGTTCCATCTCGCCGCGGTCGTCGGCGTCAAGAATTACATGGACGATCCGCTCCAAGTTCTCGACGTCAATGTGATCGGGACCCGCAACGTTCTGGAACTCAGCCACCGCAATGGAATTCGGGTGGTGTTCGCCAGTACGTCGGAAGTGTTCGGCAAGAACCCCAATCCGCCATGGGCCGAGGACCACGACCGCGTCCTCGGTTCGACCAAGACCGCGCGGTGGAGCTACAGCACCAGCAAGGGCATGGCCGAGCACTTGGTGTTCGCCATGCATGTCGCCCGCGGACTGCCGGTGACAGTGGTCCGCTATTTCAATGTCTATGGGCCGCGCCAGAATCCGATCTTTGTCGTGTCGCAGACCGTGCACCGGATCCTCAACGGACGCCAGCCGTTGCTCTACGACTCGGGCGACCAGACCCGCTGCTTCACCTACGTCGACGACGCGGTTGCCGGCACCCTGCTGGCCGCTGACAGCGATGCGGCGATCGGGGAGGCGTTCAACGTCGGCAGCATGGTGGAGACGACCATGCGTGAGGCTGTCGATTTAGCGATCAAGATTGCCGCCGTCGAGGGGGTGTCGAGCGCCGAACCCGTCGACACGGCGGCGCATTTCGGCGGTCGCTATGAAGACATTCCCCGCCGTATCCCGGATTCGATCAAGGCGCAGCGAGAGCTGGGCTGGCGGCTGAAGATCGATGTCGAAGAAGGGATCCGCCGCACCATCGAGTGGGCGCGGGCGAACCCGTGGTACCTCAAAGAATCGGGCTAAGGATCGATTCGAATGACGACAGACCCCAAACTCGCCACTGACGGTGACCCCGCGGTTGCCGGCGGCAAGAGCCTCGGGAGTGTATTCGATCCTCGGGCAAACGCACTCAACGCCTGCCGACTGGCGATGGCCACAGGGGTCATCCTTTATCACTCCTGGCTGCTGACGGGCCGGCACCTGTCGTTCGCGCCGGCTCACCAGCTTCTCCGAGATGTGTGGGTCGACGGATTCTTCGCGATCTCAGGGTTTCTCATCACCTGGAGTTGGTTCAGACACCCACAGGTCCGCGAGTACTTCGTCGCGCGGGCGCTCCGCATTCTGCCCGGCCTGTGGTTCTGCCTGATCGTCACCGCCTTCGTGATAGCACCGATCGGAGTGGCCATCCAGGGTGGCTCGGCAGGCAAGTTACTCCTGTCGCGTGCGCCCTTCGAGTACGTCGTCGGCAACCTCGGAGTGATGCTCACCCAGCAGGGCGTCGGGGGTACACCGAGTGGCATCCCGGTGTCCGGGGTGTGGAACGGCTCGCTCTGGACGCTGATCTGGGAAGTGCTGTGCTACATCGCTGTTGCGGTGTTCGGTGTGGTGGGGTTTCTGCGCCGGAAGTGGTTCATTCCCGCGTTGTTCGCTTTGACGCTGTTGTGGTCGATGAGTCTGCCGGCATGGAGTGTCTTCGCGGACCTGGCTGAGACGCAGCAGAAGATGGACCCGGCCACCGCAGCGCTGTTCGTGCAGGCGATCGTCGCGCGCTTCGCGCTGATGTTCTGGGCCGGAGCACTGATTTATGAGTTCCGGAATGCGATCCCGGCCAGATGGTCACTTGTGGCGCTCAGCGTCGTTATCGGTTTGGCGGCGAGCTTCTTGCCCAATTACCGGCTGCTCGCGGCCATTCCTTTGGCCTACGCCGTCATCGTCACAGGCGCGCTCATCAAGAACAAGCGACTAAGACTGCGGACGGACTTTTCCTACGGCGTCTATGTATATGCATGGCCGATCCAGCAGTTGCTGGTCATGTCTGGACTCGCATTTCTCAACCCGATTGTGTTCGCGATGGTCGCTACCGCGGTCACCGTGCCACTCGCCGCGGTGAGCTGGTTCCTTGTCGAGAAGCCCGCGGTTTCTCTCAAGCGTCGTTATGAGCAGAGGAGACGCGCGGCCGTTGGGGGATCGGAAGATGGATTCGGGGAGCTGATTGCGCAGAACTCGAAGGAGGCACCGCAATGAAGATTGCGCTAGCAACCTATGGAACTCGTGGTGATGTCGAGCCGTCACTGGCTGTCGGCTGCGAGTTGATGCGCCGAGGCCACGATGTGCGGGTGGCTGTCCCACCCGACCAGGTCGGCTTAGCCGAAGCGGCGGGGTTCAGCGCTGTTCCGTACGGACCGGATTCCCAGAAGGCTCTGGCTTCGAACTCCGGGGCAAACCTTTATGGCGAATCGACATACCGCCCCTGGCAGGTAAGGACACTGCACAAGCTGTACAGCGAAGACTGGGAATTCTCCATGCGCTGCCGGCGCGAACTTAATACGGCATTGATGACACTCGCCGAGGGTGCGGACGTACTGTTCCACGGCCAAGTTTTCGAGGACCTCGCCGCCAACGTCGCCGAGTACTACGACATCCCGATGGTGACACTGCATTACATTCCGCTGCGACCCAACGGTCAGTTCCTGTGGTTCCTACCACCAGCGTTGAGCCGGATGGCAATGAGCTCCTTCTGGTGGTTGACGTCGCGAGTGGCCGGCAACGCGGAAAAGGGGCAGCGCCGTGAACTGGGTCTGCCGAAGGACTCGCGTGCCGCGACGCGGCGGATCACCGACCGGGGATCGCTCGAGCTCCAGGCTTACGACGAAGTGTGTTTCCCCGGTCTCGCAACCGAATGGGCGAGGTGGAAGGAGCAGCGGTCTTTTGTCGGGACCCTGACGCTGGAGATGCCGACGAATGCCGATGAGGAGGTCGAGTCGTGGATCGCCGCGGGCAGCCCGCCGATCTGCTTCGCGTTCGGCAGTATGGCGCTGAAGTCACCGGCCGACACGATCGCCATGATCAGCGAGGTGTGTGGACAGCTGGGCGAGCGGGCATTGGTCTGTGCGGGGTCGAGTGGATTCAGCACGGATACGTATGCCGAACACGTCAAGGTGGTCGAGACGATGAACTACGCGACGGTCTTTCCGGGATGTCGTGCGGTTGTTCACCACGGCGGTGCCGGCACGATGGCGGCCGCGCTCCGAGCTGGTATTCCACACCTGGTCCTGTGGTCGGCGCCAGACCGGCGGATGCGGGGAGCTGCCATCACGCGCCTGAAAGTAGGTACAGCCCGGCGCTTTTTGGCACTCAGCAGCAAGACGCTGGTCTCAGATCTTCGGCAGATCCTCGCGCCGGAGTATCTCGATCGGGCTCGCGCCGCCGCGACGCAGATGCGGACATCTATTGCAAGTGCCTCAGCTGCAGCAGATTTCATGGAGGCCTTCGCCGGATGTCAGGCGTCCTCGCAGTAGCCTGTCGAGAACTTATTGGGCTAGCGCGCGCTGTGCCAATGCCGCTATGACAGGTGCCAGCGCCCGGGAGTATTCGGACGTGATGTGCGTCCAGTCGGGGTAGACCAGGGTATCGCCGACAACGACGGGGCACAGGTCTGCGGTGCAGAACAGGTCGGTGACGTCGGCGTATTGTCCGCCGCCGGCCCGGGTGGCGGCAGCCTCGGCGACGATGCCGGATTCGTTGACCGCGCTTGATCGTCGGGGCGTACAGGCGGCGACGTCATCGAGGTGGCCGGATAGGCAGATCGGCACGTCGGTGTGCGGATCTGGGACTGGTCCGAGCACCAGTACCTGCGCGCCGGTGCTTCGCAATTCTTGGACGAGCCGGGTCAAATTGGCGAGCCAGACAGAATCGTACGAGTGGAAACCTGACTGTCCCTCGAACCCGCCGCCGCTCGCGCCGTAGCCGCGCCACATGCTGACCACGACCAGCTTCGGACGCTCCGCTTGCAGTCGGGTGAGGATCTCGTGCCGCCACTCGTCGCACTTGTCGATACTCAACGCCAGCCGATGCATCGGATTGGTGAATGACGGTGATGCCATCAGCGGGCACGCCGATTTGGATAGCGTCTCCAACCGCCAGTGTTGCTGCTCGGCAGCAGCCCGGAAGGCGGGGTGCCACATCGCGGCGTGCGAGTCACCGACGATCGCAACGGTCGTCGACGAGGAGAGGTCGCCGGTCGCACACTCAGGCTGGCCGCCTTCAAAGGGCATGCGCATGCAGCCGTTGAGCTTCAGGGACCTCAGCTCGGCGGAGGCGTCAGCCAGCGAAGGTGTCAGGTTGGCGGGAACCGCCGTCAGGTCTTTTGAGGCCGCGAGCGCAGCATGCACTTGGGCGACGGTCTGACGGAATACGGCGTCGTAGGCGTTTGCGTCCGCTCCTGCGGGGACGGACCCGGCGGTGAACGTCGGTGTCTTTCCGGGGGCGCCGCGTCCGATTGGGTGAGGGACGAACAGCGTGAGGGCGACGCCGGCGGCGACGGCGGCGACGGTGGCCGCCGCGCCCAGACCGAGGCTGCGCCACGGCGAATTACGGATTCTCGGGGCGAATCGCAGCGGGTTCTCGAGATACCGCAACGTAAACCAGGCGAGCAATCCCGATAGCAACGCGGCTGTCAACCGACCGGCCAAACTCAGGGAATGGCCCAGCAGGGCCGGTGTCAGGATGAGTACCGGCCAATGCCACAGATACCAGGAGTACGAGATCCGGCCGATCGCGCGCATCGGCTGCAGTCCCAACAGCTTCCCGCAGCCGTCGGCGGGTGCGGCGCAGCCGGCGCCGATGATGAGCGCGGCACCGAGTGTGGGAAGCAGTGCGGCAACCCCGGGGAACGGGGTGGTCGGGGTAAACCAGACGCAGGCCAGCAGGATCAGGACCAAACCGGTCCAGCCCGCGACCGAGGCAGATCGAGGTGACAGCCGGCGCCACTGGGTGGTGGTGAGCGCGACCACCCCTCCGACGGCCAACTGCCAGGCCCTGGTCGGCAGCGAAAAGAACGCGGCGGCAGGCATCACATAGGTGACCACCAGCGACAGCAAGAACGACGTGATGGACACGATGACGAGTACCACCAGGAACGGACGATGCGAGGAGGTGGCGGCGATTCTCGTGCGGTTGTGTGTCCGTCGGATCAACCATGCGGTGAGCAGGATCAGCGGTGCCCACACCAGGTAGAACTGTTCCTCGACGCCTAAGGACCAGTAGTGCAGAAACGGCGACTGCGGTAGGTGACCGCCGAAGTAGTCGCCGCCGCGGGCAACGAACCAGTAGTTGCCAACGTACAGGGCGCTGGTGATTCCGTCTTGGAGAGCAGTGGTGGCCTGCAGAGGGGGTAACAGGACCGCGGACGCGATCATCGTGACGATGCCAACCGCTGCCGAGGCGGGAAGAAGACGGCGGGCGCGAGCCCCGTAGAAGCTGCGCAGCCGAACGGTGCCGGTGGTATTGGCTTCGCGCCAGAGCAATCCGGTGATCAAAAAGCCGGAGATGACGAAGAACACGTCCACGCCGACGTATCCGCCACCCACGCCCGGCATCTCGGCGTGAAAGAGGACGACGGCGACTACCGCGATAGCGCGCAGGCCCTCGATGTCCGCACGGAATCGCGACTGCGCAGACTGTCCGCTCTGCTGCTGGTTGGAGGCGCTGACGCTGTCGGCCTGGTGCACGATCACTCTTTCAATGGGCTGCGTAACAGGGCTGGTTGTGTCGGCGGCCTTCTAGGGCTTGCTGCTTCGTGTCAACCGCGAGCGCCCCCGGACTCAGCTGCGGCACGGTAGCCGCGGACGGCCAGCGGCCCGACGACGGCGGCCGTGACAACCGTCCAGATCAGACCTATGAGTAAAGGAGCCACCGGAAGACCGCCCTGGGCCAGCGTCCGCATGGACTCAACAATCGGCTCCATCGGTTGTAGCCGTAGGAGTGGCCACATCCACGAGGGCAACGATTCGACAGGCGGGGAGCCCGAGCTGGCGAAGACTGCTGTGATCGCCGGCAGTCCTAGCCAGATAAGCATCGTTCCGTCCTTGGCGCGCACCGCGATTGCGATCACCGCCATCGAGAAGGAGATGACCACCAACATCGGCACAAGCAGGAAAAGGAGGAAGTTGAGCACCCCGCCGTGGAAGCGGAGGCCGAGTCCAAGTCCGACGGCGGTGATGACGACCGTGCTCACCAACGTCCGCACCGCCTCGGCCATCAGCCGGCCGGCGAGGGGGCTGGCGCGGTGCACTGGCAACGCCCAAAATTGGCTGAGCAGTCCGCGATCGCGTTCTAGCGGCAGGGTGAGGCCGGCCGCAAGCGCTCCGGAGAACGCGCCGGCGATTGCACACGTCGGGACCAGTCCGTACAGACTGTCGGTGCCGGTCATTCGCAAGATCGACTTGCCAACTAGCAGATAGTAGGTGATCAGCAGAAACGCTGGGAACAGTACTGATTGGATCGGGACTAGCGGCGAGCGGCGCCAGTGGGTCAGCAGCTGGCCGGCGAATACTAGGCTCTCGTTGATCAGTGAGCTTCGCACCGGCTGGTTGTCGGTCACTGTGTACGCCCCTGCATTCGCGCTGTGAGTGCCCCGAATACCACCAACAGCCCGACGCACCACGCCAAGGAGGCCGCGACGCTGCCGATCGCGACGTGGCCGGCGGCGACACCTCGGAGGGTCTCGGTCATCAGCGAAACCGGTTGATACTGCACGAATCCGTGCAGCCAGTTCGGAAACGAGTCGATTGGCGCCATTCCGGTGGACAACATCACGAGGAGGAACTGCGGAACCAGCAGAACCTGGCTCGAGCCGCCGTCCCTGGCGATCGAAGCCCCGGAGACCCACACGCCCGTAGTGTCCGCAGCCAGCGACAGCGACAGCGTCAACAGCAGAACCAGAGCCGTGAAAGCCGCGAGGAAACCGGGACCGCCGATCATCCTGAAGCCGAAGGCATATCCGACGGCGAACGTGGCGACCAACGCGATCGCTCCGCGGAGGAGGCAGTACAGCATGCGAGCTGTCAGCGGTGCCCACTGGGAGAACGGCAATGTTCGGAGCCGAATCCCTAGCTCCGACTGATGGTCTCGGCTCGCCCGGTCAACAGTCGTCAGCGCACCGAGCAGAGTCACCTGCACGATGATGACCGGTAAGAGATATTGCGAGTAGCCAATCCCGCCGGTGTCAATGACATTGCGAAGCGCCAGGTTGAATATGACAAAGTTGCCCGCCGGCGCCAGAACTGCGAACGGCAGGTCGCTGCGCAATGTGTTCCGGACGATGCGTTCGGTGAGAACACCAACCGCTGTCACGCGTTTACGCTGCCCGTCAGATGTAGGAATACCTCGTCCAGCGAGGGCTTGCGCAGCGAGATGTCGGCGAGTTCGATGTTGAGTTGGTCGACTCGGCGGAATACCTCGCTGAGAGTGGCAACCCCACTGGACGCCAGCACCGAAACGGTGTTGGCGTCCTCGTCGGCCTCGGCGTCCTGTAGATCGGCGACCGCGGCCAGGATCTTGGGCAAGTCGGCGGGATCGACCGGACTCACTGTGCAGTAGCTGAACCCGACCCGGCTCTTGAGGTCTTCGGCAGTGCCGCTTGCGATCACCCGGCCGTGGTCGATCACGACGATCGAATCGCTGAGCAGGTCGGCCTCTTCTAGGTACTGCGTGGTGAGCAGAACGGTGACGCCGTTGGCGGCCAACGACGACACCAGGTCCCACACAGTGCGGCGACTGCGCGGATCGAGCCCCGTCGTCGGTTCGTCGAGGAAAAGCACCTTCGGCGGAACCACCAGGGCGGCGGCAATATCGATTCGGCGTCGCATGCCACCCGAATAAGTGGCCACGGGCCGGTCGGCCGCGTGCGGCAGATCGAACTGCGCTATCAGCGCGTCGGCTCTGGCCCGCGCGTCCTTGCGTCGCATACCGTGCAGGCGGCAGAACATCACCAAGTTCTCCCGCCCGGTGAGCTGCCAGTCGAGCGCGGCATGCTGGCCGGTCATGCCGATGGAAGCGCGGACCCGGCTGGGTTCCTTGACGACGTCGTAGCCAGCGACAACCGCTTTGCCATAGGTTGGCCGCAACAACGTGGACAGGATATTGATCGTCGTGGTCTTGCCTGCTCCGTTGTGACCGAGCAAAGCGCATATCGATCCAGTTGCAACGGAAAAGCTGACGTCCCGCAATGCCAGGACGCTGCCGTCGAATGTCTTAGCTACCCCATCAAGCTCGATCACGAATATTGACCATAGCGTGAGTGGCGGAGCTGCGGGTCGAGTAGCGACGACTTGGTCGCAACCGAGAAATACACGAGGTAGACCTATCTCTTGGAACTGTGATCAGCGGATTCGCCGAGCGATCGGTTATTTGCCGATCCAGTCGAGGAGTGCGCGCATGCCTTCCTCGAGCGACCATTTGGGACGCCAACCGAGCTCGTTGGTGGCCGGCTCGATGTCACACCGGGCGGCGCGAACGTCACCGTCGCGGAATTTCCCGACGACAACCGGTTCGGGAGCTCCGCAGATGGCTGCGAGCTGCTGCGCGAGCTCGTGGATGGTGGTCGGCACACCCGAGCCGATATCGACGTAGCGTGACGGTGCCGCGGGACTCTCGATCGCCGCGAAGAGCCCCTCCACCACGTCGTCGATGTAGACGAAATCGCGCACGATCCGGCCGTCTTCGTAGACCTCGAGCGCCTGCTTCTCCCGGGACAGCCGGGCGAACAGCGCGACGATGCCGGTGTACGAATTGGTCAGCGACTGGCCAGGGCCGTAGACGTTCTGCAGGCGCAGCACGGTGAGCCTGGTGTCGTGGGCGGCCGTCCACGCCGCAAGGATGTGCTCCTGGGCGAGCTTGGTGGCGGCATAGATGTTGGTGGGCCGGGGCTCGGTGCGCTCTGCGCTGCTCGCGAGCGGTACGGCCGGATCTCCGCTGGGGCCCTGCGGATCCCAGATCCCCGCGACGAGCTGGGCATGGCTACGCGGCGGCGGATAGAAGATGTCGGTGGCCGACTGCCAGGCGCCTTCGCCGTACACGGCCCGCGACGAGGCCAACACCAGTTGGTCGGGCACATGCCTGCAGCGGCTCAGCGCGTCGAGCAGTTGGGTCGTTCCGACGACATTGACCGAACCGTGCCGGCTGGCTTCTGAAAGCGACTGCGCCGTACCGGTTTCCGCCGCCAGATGCACGATCTGGGAGGGCTTGAACAGTCGCAGCACGGCATCGCAGTCGGGTGCGTGAGTGACATCGCCGGTGAACAGCCGCACCGATGGCGGGAGATCGATCGCGGCACCCGCGGCGTGCACCTGCGGGTGAAGGATATCCATCACCGCGACGTCGTAGCCGGCCTCGACGAGGCGGCGCGCGAGCGTGGACCCGATGAATCCCGCCCCGCCGGTGATGAGCACAGATTTCGACATCAAGCCTCCTGATCAGTGACCGCGCGCGAGTGCGCGGTCGGTCAGTGCACCGATGGCCGGTGCCAGTTGTCGCGAGTACGGGATGGACAGGTGGCTCACGTCCATGTAGATCAATGTGTTGCCGACGATGACGGGGCAGCGTTCCGCAGTGCAGAACAGGTCGCTGAGATCGGCGTATTGCCCGCCGCCCGCCGCGGTGGCGGCGGCTTCGGCGGTGACGCCGGGCTGATTCACCGCGGCCGAGCGGGACGGTGCGCAGCCCGTCGCATCATCAAGATGCCCGGACAGGCAGATCGGCACATTCGCATGCGGACTTGCGATCGGGCCGAGCACCAGTACCTGCGTGCCCATGTCGCGGAGCTCCCGCACGAGCCGCGTTAGGCTTTCGGCCCAGGCGGGGTTGTAGGCCTTGAATCCGGTCATTTCCTCGTCGAAGCCGTAACCGCGGAACACGCTCACCACGACCAGTTGGGGAGGTTGGGCTTTCAGGCGGGCCATGACCTCGGCGCGCCACTGTTCGCAGAATTGGAAGGATTCGATCAGGCGACGGAAAGCGGTGCCGACGGCCACGTCCATGACCGGGCAGGCCTCCTTGGCTAACAGCTGTAGTCGCCAATGCCGTTGCGGGGCAAGCTGTTCGAAGGCAGGCATCCACATCGCGGCGTGCGAGTCGCCGATGAGGGCCACGGTCGTCGACGAGGTGGTGTCGCCCATCACGCAGTCGGGTTGTCCCCTTTCGTACGGTGTACGCAGGCAGCCGTTGTAGGTGATGTTCCGCTGCTCGCCCGACAAGTTGGACAGGGGCGGGTTCAGGTTCGACGGAACGGCCCTGGCGTCGAGCGCGGCCGCGAGCGCGGTCTGCACCTGGGCAACAGTCTGCGCGACGGCGGCGTCGTAGGCGCTGCTGTCGGAACCGGCCGCAACCGCCGGCGGGGCGGTGAAGGCCGCGGCGTTGGCGGGTGCGCCGGGCCCGACCGGGGTGGGAACGACCTTCAACAGTCCGAGGCCGACGATGACCGCGATCGTGGTGGCGACCGCGCCGAGGCCGAGGCTGCGCCAAGGGAAGTCGCGGATTTTCGGTGCGAAGCGCAGTGGGTTTTCCAGATAGCGCAGGGTCAACCAAGCCAGACCCGCGGCCAGCAGCGCCGCAATGATGCGCTCGCCCAGACCAAGTGCGTGCCCCAGCAGCGCAGGCGCAAGCACCAGCACCGGCCAGTGCCACAGGTACCACGAGTAGGAGATGCGGCCGATGGCGCGCATCGGCGCCGTGCTCAGAAACTGCCCACAACCCTGGGATGGTGTGGCGCAACCCGCGCCGATCACCAGCACCGCGCCGAGGGTGGGCAGCAACGCGGCCGTGCCGGGGAAAGGCGTCGCCGAGGTGAACCACCCGCAGGCGACCACGATCATGGTCAGCCCGACCCACCCGGCGATCGCCGCGATCCTGGGCGAGAGGCGTTGCCAGTGAATCACGGTCAGCGCGACGAGCCCGCCGATGGCCAGCTGCCAGGCACGAGTGGCGAGCGAGAAGAAGGCGATCGCCGGCACGACATAGGTGATCACCAGCGACAGGGCGAACGACAGGACCGTGACCAGGCCGAGCACCACCAGATACGGCCGACGCGAGGACCCGACGGCTCGCGCTCGGTTCCGGCGGAACCGCCGGATGACCCATGCGGTGCCGAGCATGAGCGGGGCCCACACGATGTAGAACTGCTCCTCGACCCCCAGCGACCAGTAGTGCAGGAACGGCGACGGCGACAGCGAGTCGGAGAAGTAGTTGATGTTGTCGAGGATGAACCAGTAGTTGCCGACGTAGAGCGCGCTGGCGATGCCGTCGTAGAGGACTGTCGGGACCCGCAACGGTGGCAACAGCAGGATCGAGGCGACCATCGTGACGACGCCGACCGTCGCCGATGCGGGCAGCAGCCGGCGGGCCCGGGCCCCGTAGAACTTCCGAAGCCGGACCGAACCCGTTCCGCTCACCTCACGCCAGAGCAGTCCGGTGATCAGAAACCCCGAGATGACGAAGAAGACGTCGACACCGACGTAGCCGCCGCTGACGCCGGGGATCGCAGCGTGAAACATGACAACGCCCAACACGGCAATGGCACGCAAGCCCTCGATGTCCGGGCGGAAGTAGTCCTGTTCGGAGCGCCGACTTTGCTGTCCTTCGCTAGCCCTGAGGCTGTCGGCGTGGGCCAATGTCACCTACCTGCTAAATCAGCGAACACGTCAATTGAGTCGAGGCATTCTTACACTCGTGCGCAGGCGCCACAGCTGGTTTCGGGATCTGCTCGCTACTAGTTCGCTGCCAAATGGGGGCGAGCGCGGTCGGCATCAACCATCAGACGGGTGATTTATCCGTGTTCGGCGATCCACGTGGTGGTGTAACGCAGTGTCGCTGGGATGCTCTTGGCCAAGCCCGCGCCGATCGATTTTTCGAGCTGGCCGCCCAGCAGGGGGATTTTGACCTCGACGCTTACCGCCGAGCGCAGCTGCGAGACGTGGCCCGCCGCAGCCAGCCAGTTCTCGGCGCGGCTCGATCCGAAGCCGCCCGCCGCCGACACTTCGACCTCACCTCGTACCCGACCGTCACCGGCGGATCGCCACGTTTCGCGGTACTGGAGCTTCAGGTCGCCGGGAACGGCCTTGGCGATCAGTCCGGGCAACATCTGGCGACCGAGGTATTGGGTGATGTGCACATCGACCGCTCCGTCGGTACCGACGATCAGGGCATCCAGGGTGGACGCGGCATCGCCGGCCAACCGGTCCGCCCAATAGTCTTCACGCCTGAACGCTGCATGAATTGACTCGACGCTGGCGGCGGATTCGGCGACGACCTCGAATGAACGCGGCATAGCCGACCATTCTTACCCGCAGGGGCAGTGAGCCGAAACCCTCATACGGTGCAAGCGCTTTGTGGTAGGAACCACGCGTGAATATCAGCGGCGTCAATTTCAACAGCGGCCTCGTCAAGTTGGTGGACGCGATGCCAGGTGTGAACCGGATCAGGGCGGTCCAACAAGCGCTCGCCATGCGCACCGATCCGGTCTATCTCGAGATCGGCGTCTCGCGCGGGCAGGCCTTCCAGCGCATCAGCGCCGACGTGAAGTTCGCCGTCGACCCCGCGTTCCGGCTTACCGAGCGCACGCGTGAACTCGCCGACGCCAAAGGTCGGGTCACCAAGTACTTCGAGACCACCAGCGACGCGTTCTTCGAGAACGAGACGGCTCTGCTCGCGGAGCATCCCGTCGACGTCGCGCTGATCGACGGACTGCACACCTACGAGCAGGTGGTGCGTGATGTCGAGAACACCGTGCGCTACCTGAAGGACGACGGCGTCATCTTCCTGCACGATTGCAACCCACCGTTCGAACTGGCCGGCCGCCGCGCCGACTCGTGGGACGAGTTCATGGCGCAGCAGTCCGGGCCGTTGAAGATCGGCATCTGGAACGGCGACGTCTGGAAAGCGATCGTCGAACTCCGCAGCACCCGCTCCGACCTCGTGGTCGGCGTGCTCAAATGCGATCAAGGTGTCGGATTCGTCCGAAAAGGATCGCCGGAGTCGACGTTGCCGTATTCCCCGGCACAGGTCGAGGCGCTCACCTACGCCGATCTCAAGGCCGATCGCACCCGGCTGCTCAACCTCAAGCCACCCAGGTACCTCGGCGAGTTCCTTGCCATGAGCCCCGCCCAGTAGCTCGTCCTCGACTCGACGATGAAGTTCGTACTGGCAACGTGGGGGAGTCGCGGCGATATCGAGCCCACCGCCGCCGTCGGCCGTGAGCTGGTGCGCCGCGGGCACGACGTGTCCATGGCGGTTCCGCCGGACCTGATCGAATTCACCAAGGCTGCGGTCCCGGACACGGTCGGATTCGGTCCGAATTCGCGATCGATTCTCGACGCGCACCGCGATTACTGGACCTGCTTCTTCAGCACGCCGTGGCGGCTGCGGAAGATGGCCGAAGCGCGGCGGGAGATCTCAGGCCCCCTTTTTCAGGGCTGGCAGGACATGAGCGCGACGCTGATGTCGCTGGCCGACGGGGCCGATCTGATCTTCAGCGGCATCAACTTCGAAGACGCCGCCGCCAATGTCGCCGAACACCTCGACATCCCATTGGCCACCTTGCATTACTTTCCGCTGCGGCCCAACTCCCGCGTGCTGTCATTTCTGCCTGCACCGCTGAGCCGGGCAGTGGTCAGGGCGTTCTGGTGGATGTCGTGGCGCGGGACGAAAAAGGTCGAAGATACCCAGCGTCAAGAAATGGGGTTGCCCGAGGCGCGGCACTCGGCGCCACGGCGGATCACCGAGCGCGGGTCGCTGGAAATCCAGGCCTACGACGAGGCATGCTTTCCCGGCCTCGCGGACGAATGGGCGCAGTTCGACCAACAGCGGCCGTTCGTCGGGACGCTGACCCTGGAGTTGGGCGCCGACACCGACGACGAGGTGCTGTCCTGGATTGCCGCGGGCACTGCACCGATCTTCTTCGGCTTCGGCAGCATTCCAGTCGAGTCGCCGGCCGACACGATCGCGATGATCGACTCGGCCTGCGCACGGCTGGGCACACGGGCGCTGGTCGGCGCCGCCAACACGGACTTCAGCAACGCCCCGCATTCTGAGCGGGTCAAGGTCGTCGGTCTGATGAACTACGCGACGGTGTTCCCGGCCTGCCGCGCAATCGTCCACCACGGCGGCTCGAGCACCACGCCCATTGCCATGCGCGCCGGCGTCCCGCAGCTGATTTTGTTCTGGGACCTCGTGCACGCGATCTACGGGGGCGCGGTCAAGCGGTTGAAGGTGGGCACCGCCCGGCGATTCTCCACGGTGACCGAGGAGACATTGGTGGCCGACCTGAGCGCCGTTCTTGCTCCCGCTTACGTCGCCCGAGCCCGCGAACTCGCCACCAGGATCACCGAACCGGCCAAGAGCGCTGCCACTGCCGCCGACCGTCTGGAAGATTTCGCTCGCAGAGGTCGCGCCGCGCGCTGATGGCGGCGTCGAGAACCGCGCTTGCTGGCTCACGACGCTAATGGTCGTAGCCGGGCTGGGAGCACCTATCGGGCACCTGTCGGCGTGAGCGCGAAAAGCCACGAAAGTGGGTCTAACCGCGCCATTTGAGAGAAACCCGTGGCCACCACTGTCAGTCGTCGGGGACGGAGCGCAAAAGGTTGCTATCCGGTGATGTGAGTCACACCGAACTTCATGACATGGGTCACACCACGAAGTATGGTTTGGAACTTGTTCTACCTATATTGACGAGAGTGTCGGGAGACGCGGTGAGCACCAATCCCTTCGATGACGACGAGGGCAGCTTTTTTGTCCTGGTCAACGACGAGGAACAGCACAGCCTGTGGCCGGCCTTCGCGGACGTCCCGGCGGGATGGCGTGTCGTTCACGGTGAAGCCGACCGTGCCGCGTGCCTGGAGTACATCGAAGCCAACTGGCCCGATATCCGACCGAAGAGCCTGCGCGACCGGTTGTCAGGAAAGTCGAGCGTCTGACTAGTTGAGAGTTTGGGTCTGGGAGTCGTGATGGAACTCAACGAGGATGCGCTTCCGTTGACGCGCGCGCAGCTGGATATCTGGCTGGCACAGGAAACGGGTCAATCCGCAACCGACTGGCAGATCGGCATGCTGTTGAAGGTCGAGGGCGCGCTGGAGCGCGACGCCTTCGAGTGGGCGCTGACGCGCGCGATGCGAGAAGCCGAACCGGTCAGGGCGGCGTTCTTCGAGGAGGACGGCCAGGTCTTCCAGCGGGTGATCGACTATCCGGAGATCGATCTGGACTTCTACGACTTCAGCGGATCGGACGACCCGGAGCGGGACGTGCAGCAGATGGCGCTGTCGATTCAGCGCGCGCCGATGCCGTTCACCGGCCCGCTGTTCAAGTACGCGCTCTTCGAGACCGGGCCGGCCGAGTTCTATGTGTTCGGGTGTTTCCATCACATCGTCATCGACGGCGCCGGAATCTGGTTGCTCGTCAACCGCGTCGCATCGATCTACTCCGCCACTATCTCCGGTGACCTCGTCCCGCCCGCGTTCTTCGGTTCGCTGAAGGACTTGCTGGACTGCGAAGCGGAATACGAGGCATCCGCCGACTTCTCCGCCGACCAGGAGTACTGGTCGCACCACCTCCCGGCCGAAAGCTCGGCCGGCAATCAGCGGTCGGAGTCGCCCGACGACAGCGACCTCGGCTTCCGCTCGGCGCCTGTCCGGCTGGATCCGGCGGTGCTGCGCCGTGTTGACGAGCTGGCCCACATCTGGGACATCCCCCGCACCGCGGTCATCGCCGCGGCGAGTGCGCTGCTGGTGCGGGGTCGGTGCGGTGCCGGTGCCGAAGTGGTGTTCGACTTCCCGGTCAGCAGGCGAGTCCGGCCGGAGCTGAAGACGCTGCCCGGCATGGCAGCGGGATTGGTGCCGCTGGTGCTCGGCACTCCGGCGCAGACGTCGGTCAGTGACTTCTGCAAGCTGGTCGACACCCGCATGCGAGAAGCACTGCAGCACCAGCGATTTCCGGTGCACGCACTCGAACGCGGTTCGCAAGCCTCCCGGTTGTCGATCAACTTCTTCCCGGCCGCATTCACGTTGGACTTCGGCGGCGCCCCCGCATCGGCGACCATGACCAACTCCGGTCTGGCCGGCAGTTCGGGATTCACCTTCTCCGGGCTGGGGGAGGAGCTGTATCTCAACGTGCTGGGCTCGGGACGCCTGTTCTCGGAGTGGGATTCCGCCGAGGTGACCAGGCGCCTGCTGCAAGTCCTCGTGGCGATGACCGCCGACCCGGCCAGGAGCCTGTCATCGATCGACGTGCTCGACGGTGCCGAACGCGACCAGCTCGCGTCATGGGGCAATCGGGAAGGGCTCACCGATCAGCTGGACAAACCAGTGTCGATCCCAGCACTCTTCGCGGCGCAGGTGGCCCGAGTCCCCGATGCGGTGGCGCTCAGCTACGGCGAGCAGGCATGGACCTATCGCCGGCTCGACGAGACATCGAACCGGTTGGCGAACCTGCTGGCGACGCGCGGCGCGGGCCCGGGGCAACGGGTGGCACTGCTGCTGCCGCGGTCGGCCGACGCGATCGTCGCCATCCTGGCCGTTCTGAAGACCGGCGCGACCTACATCGCCATAGATCCGGCGGTTCCGGAGGCGCGCATGCAATTCGTGCTCGACGATGCCGCCCCCGTCGCCGCGATCACCAATTCCGAGCTGCGTCAACGCCTTGACGGACGTGACATGCTGATCGTCGACTTCAGCGATCCGGCCGTCGACGACCAACCCGCGACCGCGGTGCCGGGGCCGGAACCCGACGACATCGCGTACATCATCTACACGTCGGGCACCACCGGAACCCCTAAGCCTCAATCCGTGGATCGACCCTGTTGAGGTCCGGTCAGACTGATTTTGCTGTG
>NZ_PDHO01000158.1 GCF_002887815.1 Mycobacterium sp. ENV421
TGCCCAACCCGAGCATGTCCACCGGATAACCCGTCTTCTCCGAAACAATCGACAAAACAACATCACCCGCAGCCGGACCCGCAGCCACAGCCGGCGCAGCCACCGCAACCGCAGCAGCCACCGGAGCCGCAAAACCGGCCACCGTATCCACCACATCCTGCAGGGTGCGCAACCCGGACAACTCCGAGGCCGGGATCTCCGGGGCACCCGGGAACTTCGCCTGCAACGCCGCCAAAATCTCGACCTGCTTGATCGAATCGATCCCGAGCTCAGCCTCCATCTCCATGCCCAACCCGAGCATGTCCACCGGATAACCCGTCTTCTCCGAAACAATCGACAA
>NZ_PDHO01000034.1 GCF_002887815.1 Mycobacterium sp. ENV421
CAACCTCCCCGCTGAAAACGACACCGACCGACTCCACGCAGCTTGACAACGCCCGCGCATGTACTCGAATGCGTCGAGGTGGCGGGTGGGTGGATAGCCGGCCTCCGCACCGGCGATGTCGAACCCGACCACCCCCTTGTCACGGAACCGGATCGCCAGTGCGGCGATCTCCCGCGATCGCGCGGCATGGCGCATCGCGGTCACGAGGCAGCGCACCACGATCGGCCGGCCGTCGGCTGCGGCGGCCTTCTCCCCGTCGGCGAAGCCGGCCAGCACCGCGTCGACCACCGCGTCGAGGGACAACCCGCCGTCGATGTGCAGTTCCGGGGCGAACCGCACCTCGGCGTACACCACGTTGTCGGCGGCCAGATCCGCCACGCATTCGAACGCCACCCGGTGTAGGGACTCGGGGGTTTGCATGACGGCGACGGTGTGGGCGAAGGGTTCGAGGTAGCGCACCAGCGACCCGCTGTGCGCGGCGGTGCGGAAGAACTCGGCCAGTCCGGCCTCGTCGGTCGCCGGCAGCCCGTCGTACCCGATCTGACCGGCGATGTCGAGGACGGTGGCCGGGCGCAGACCCCCGTCGAGGTGGTCGTGCAGCAGCGCCTTGGGTGCTCGGCCGATCATCTCCGGCGTCAGCGGTGTGGTCATCGGGCGATCCGATCGATGATGAGCGGGCGTGGGTTCGGCGGGCAGGAGCGCAGCGACCCGGGAAGAGATTTCGGGGGAACATCGACGACGGAGAAGGCGCCGTCCAGTTCGCCCATCGCGGCGGGGATCCGCTCCGGGGTGTCGGTATAGAGGGTGAACAGCGGCTCGCCTGCGCTCACCGGCTCCCCGGGTCTGCGGTGGATGCGTATGCCGGCGCCGAATTGCACAGGCTGACCCGGGGCGGCCCGGCCCGCGCCGAGTCGCCAGACGGCAAGCCCCATCGCCATAGCGTCGATGTCCCCCATTGTGCCGCCTCGCGGTGCCGGCACGGTCTCGGAATGGGCACCGATCGGAAGCTGTGCGTGAACGTCGCCGCCCTGTGCGGTGACCAGAGCGCGGAAATGATCCATCGCGGTTCCGTCGTGCAGGGTCTGCGCCGGATCGCGACCGTCGATCCCGGCCAGAGCCAGCATCTCCCGTGCCAGCCGGACCGTCAGCTCCACGACGTCGTCGGGGCCGCCGCCGGCCAGCACCTCGAGTGACTCCGCGACCTCCAGGGCGTTACCGACCGTGCGGCCGAGGGGGACGTCCATATCGGTCAGGACGGCAACGGTCGGCACGCCGTGGGCCAGACCCAGCTCGACCATGGTGGCGGCCAGTTCCCTCGACTCGTCTTCCGTTTTCAAGAACGCACCGCGGCCGACCTTCACGTCGAGCACCAGCGCGTCGGCGCCCTCGGCCAGCTTCTTGCTCATCACCGAGCTGGCGATCAACGGCAGCGACTCCACCGAGCCGGTCACATCCCGCAGTGCGTAGATCTTCCGGTCCGCGGGCGCCAACTCTCCGGCGGCGAAGATCGCCGCACCGATCTCGGACAGCTGCTGGCGCACTTGCGCTTTGGAGATCTCGGCGGTGAACCCCGGGATCGACTCCAGCTTGTCCAGGGTGCCACCGGTGTGCCCGAGTCCCCGGCCTGCGGCCTGCGGAACCGCCGCACCGCAGGCGGCGACGACGGGCACCAGCGGAATGGTGATCTTGTCGCCCACACCGCCGGTGGAATGTTTGTCCACCGTCGGACGGCCGAGATCGCTGAAGTCCAGACGCTCGCCCGAGGCGATCATCGCGGACGTCCAGCGGGAGATCTCGCCGCGGTCCATCCCGCGCAGGAAGATCGCCATCAGCAGCGCCGACATCTGTTCGTCGGCGACCCTGCCATGGGTGTAGGCGTCGATCACCCAATCGATGGCCTCGTCGCTCAACCGGCCACCGTCACGTTTGACCCGGATGACCGTCGGCGCATCGAATGTGAACTGCGTCACGGCTTTTCCCGTTCCACCCGGGCCAGGTCATCGGGGCCGAACGCGTCGGGCAGCAGCTCGGCCAGCCGGCGCGGACCCTCGGCGTGATCGACGAGCAACTCCGGCCCGCCGTGCTCGAGCAGAAGTTGACGACACCGCCCGCAGGGCATCAGGGCGGCCCCGGTGGCGTCGACGACCGCCACGGCCCGCAGTCGTCCGCCGCCGCCGGAAACCAGTGCGCAGACCACCGCGCATTCGGCACAGAGACCTAGGCCATATGAGACATTCTCCACATTGGCGCCGGTGACCACGCGACCGTCATCGACCAGCGCCGCAGCCCCGACCGGGAACCCGGAATACGGCGCGTAGGCGCGAGCGGATACGTCAATTGCCTTGTCACGCAAGGCCATCCAGTCGATTTGTGACGCCATGACTAGCTCAACCCACCCCTACTGAATGCATTCACCAACCGCCTCGCCGCATTTGTCACCCACCGGCCGAATGGGCCGAGAGCCGCATCTTGTCCCTGCACCGTAATTCTTTCGACCGTACAAACGGAGTTAGAGTCCAATCCATAACGCAACGATGGTGTTGGAGGCGCTGAATGAGTACAGCGGCACCGGTCGTGCCGGCCCCGCGCGACAAGTCGACGAGGCGACGGCGCACCCTTTACCGCGGTGACCCGGGAATGTGGTCGTGGGTGCTGCATCGCATCACCGGCACCACGATCTTCTTCTTCCTCTTCGTCCACGTCCTGGACACCGCGCTGGTACGGGTCAGCCCGCAGGCCTACAACGAAGTCGTCGAGACCTACAAGACGCCGATCATCGGCCTGATGGAGATCGGCCTGGTGGCCGCGCTGCTGTATCACGCACTCAACGGCGTGCGGATCATCCTGATCGACTTCTGGTGGAAAGGCCCCCGCTATCAGCGGCAGATGCTGTGGGGTGTGGCCGCGGTCTGGCTGCTGGTGATGGTGCCTTCCCTGGTGATCATCGGCATGCACATGGCGGAGCGGTTCCTGTGACCGCGCCCGAGAGCCGGCTGGGACCGCCCGCTCCGATTCTGGAACGCAATCACGACCGCCCGGCCGGGCTGGACAACCCACGCACCCCGCGCCGGCGGTCCGGCATGCCGAACTTCGAGAAGTACGCATGGCTGTTCATGCGGTTCTCCGGCGTCGTCCTGATCTTCCTGGCGCTGGGTCACCTGTTCATCGGGCTGATGTGGGACGGCGGCGTCTACCGGATCGACTTCAACTACGTCGCCCAGCGCTGGGCCTCGCCGTTCTGGCAGACCTGGGACCTGCTGCTGCTGTGGCTGGCGCAGCTGCACGGCGGCAACGGGATCCGCATGATCATCGGCGACTATGCCCGCAAGGACTCCACCAAGTTCTGGCTGAATTCCCTGCTGGTGATCTCGATGCTCATCACGTTGGTGGTGGGCACCTACGTCCTTCTCACCTTCGATCCCAACATCTCCTAGAAGCACTTCGAGGCGAAAATGATTACCGAACACCGCTACGACGTGGTCATCGTCGGGGCAGGCGGGGCCGGCATGCGCGCCGCAGTCGAGGCCGGCCCCCGGGCGCGGACCGCGGTGCTGACCAAGCTGTATCCCACCCGATCGCACACCGGCGCCGCCCAGGGCGGCATGTGCGCGGCGCTGGCCAATGTCGAAGAGGACAACTGGGAGTGGCACACCTTCGACACGGTCAAGGGCGGTGACTACCTCGCCGACCAGGACGCCGTTGAGATCATGTGCAAGGAAGCCATCGACGCGGTGCTCGATCTCGAGAAAATGGGCATGCCGTTCAACCGCACCCCGGAAGGCCGCATCGACCAGCGCCGGTTCGGCGGGCACACCCGCGATCACGGCAAGGCTCCGGTTCGCCGGGCGTGCTACGCCGCCGACCGCACCGGCCACATGATCCTGCAGACGCTGTACCAAAACTGCGTCAAGCATGACGTGGAGTTCTTCAACGAGTTCTATGCCCTCGACCTGGTGTTGACCGAGACCCCCAGCGGCCCGGTGGCCAGCGGCGTGGTGGCATACGAATTGGCGACAGGCAATATTCACGTCTTCCACGCCAAGGCCATCGTGTTCGCCACTGGCGGCTCCGGCCGGATGTACAAGACCACCTCCAACGCCCACACGCTGACCGGCGACGGCCTGGGCATCATCTTCCGCAAGGGACTTCCCTTGGAGGACATGGAGTTTCACCAGTTCCACCCGACAGGCCTGGCCGGCCTGGGGATCCTCATCTCCGAAGCCGTCCGAGGCGAGGGCGGCCGGTTGCTCAATGGCGAAGGCGAACGCTTCATGGAGCGCTACGCCCCCACCATCGTCGACCTGGCGCCCCGCGACATCGTCGCCCGCTCGATGGTTCTCGAAGTGCTGGAGGGCCGCGGCGCCGGACCGCACAAGGACTACGTCTACATCGACGTCCGCCACCTCGGCGCGGATGTGCTGGAAGCCAAGCTGCCTGACATCACCGAGTTCGCCCGTACCTACCTCGGCGTGGACCCGGTCAAGGAACTGGTGCCGGTCTACCCCACCTGCCACTACGTGATGGGCGGCATCCCGACCACGATCACCGGACAGGTGTTGCGGGACAACAACACCACGGTGCCCGGCCTCTACGCCGCGGGCGAATGCGCATGCGTGTCGGTGCACGGCGCGAACCGCCTGGGCACCAACTCGCTGCTGGACATCAACGTCTTCGGCCGTCGCGCCGGGATCTCGGCCGCGAACTACGCCCTCGGCCACGACTTCGTCGACATGCCCGAGCAGCCGGCCGGCATGGTCGTGACCTGGGTCTCCGACATCCTCAGCGAACACGGCAACGAGCGGGTGGCCGACATCCGCAGTGCCCTGCAGCAGTCGATGGACAACAACGCCGCGGTGTTCCGCACCGAGGAGACCCTCAAGCAGGCACTCACCGACATCCACGCCCTCAAGGAGCGCTACGCCCGAATCAGCGTGCACGACAAGGGAAAGCGGTACAACAGCGACCTGCTCGACGCCATCGAGCTGGGCTTCCTGCTGGAACTGGCCGAGGTCACCGTCGTCGGCGCGCTGAACCGCAAGGAGTCCCGCGGCGGCCACGCCCGCGAGGATTACCCCAACCGCGACGACACCAACTACATGCGGCACACGATGGCCTACAAGGAAGGCACCGAGCTGCTGTCTGACATCCGGCTGGACTACAAGCCCGTCGTGCAGACCCGTTACGAGCCGATGGAGCGCAAGTATTAATGACGATCGCACCTGACGTTAAAGAGCCCGCCCTGCCGCCGATTCCGAACGGGGCGGTGATGGTGACGCTCAAGATCGCGCGGTTCAACCCGGAGGATCCCGACAGCGCCGGCTACCAGAGTTTCCGGGTGCCGTGTCTGCCCAGTGACCGCCTGCTGAACCTGCTGATCTATGTGAAGAGCTACCTGGACGGCACGCTGACCTTCCGCCGTTCCTGCGCCCACGGGGTGTGCGGGTCGGATGCGATGCGGATCAACGGCGTCAACCGGCTGGCGTGCAAGGTCCTGATGCGCGACCTGCTGCCGAAGAAGGACAAGCCGCTCACCATCACCATCGAGCCCATCCGCGGCCTGGCCGTGGAGAAGGACCTGGTGGTCAACATGGAGCCGTTCTTCGACGCCTACCGCGCGGTCAAGCCGTACCTGATCACGTCGGGCAACGCACCCACCCGGGAACGCATTCAGAGCCCGACCGACCGGGCCCGCTACGACGACACCACCAAGTGCATCCTGTGCGCGTGCTGCACCACCAGCTGCCCGGTGTACTGGAGCGAAGGGTCGTACTTCGGGCCCGCCGCGATCGTGAACGCGCACCGGTTCATCTTCGACAGCCGCGACGAGGGCGCCGCCGAACGCCTCGACATCCTCAACGACGTCGACGGCGTCTGGCGCTGCCGCACCACGTTCAACTGCACAGACGCCTGCCCCCGCGGCATCGAGGTCACGAAGGCCATCCAGGAGGTCAAGCGCGCACTGATGTTCGCGCGCTGACCCCGAGTCGGCCAAAACCCTACCCGTAGGCCCGATTCGAGAGCACAATGGCAGTTCGCTCCGAGTCGGGGGGGACTCATGCCATCGGCGATCGGGTGGTGCCGCACCGGCGGCTTGGCAGTTGCCGTGGGCGCCTGCGTGGCGCTGAGCTGCCCCGCTGTCGCGGCCGCCGATTCGCACGACTCCAGCAGCTCGTCGCACAGCGTCGGCCACGCGAAACCCAAAAACGGTATCACCTCGCCGGCCCGCAATCGCATATCCACCAAGGCGCCTAGTGCCGCCAGGCCCCGGCCCGCAATCGCCGCGCGGCTGCCGCACCCCGTCGAATCGGTGTTCTCGGCGGTCCTGGGCGCGCTGACCTTCGCGCGCCGCGAGTTCGAGCACACGCTGTTCAACAAGGTGCCGACGATCGGCTACGACCCGACCAAGAACAGCCTCACCGCCGGCAATGCCATCACCGGCAACGTCGGCGCGACAGATCCCGAGAACGATCCCCTCGGCTACAAAGTCACGCAGCAGCCGACGTCGGGGACGGTGACCATCGACGCCCACGGCACCTTCGTCTACACGCCCGGTGCGCCGATGCAGGCCGGGGACACCGCCCAATTCGTCGTCGCCGTCATCGACCGCGGAATGGGGCTGCACGGAATCCGCTCGCTGCTCTCACCACAGACCGCCGGCACCACCACCGCCACCATCACGGTGGCGGCCATCGTGGCCGCGCCACCGCAGCTGACCGTCTCCGATGCCACCGCGACCGAGCCCGGGCCGCGGGTCGGCGCCGGCTACTGGCACACCAGCGGCAATCAAATCCTCGACGCCGCAGGCAATCCGGTGCAGATTGCCGGCGTCAACTGGTACGGCTTCGAAGGCTACAACGGCGTCCCCGACGGGCTGTGGACACGCAATTACAAAGACATGATGGACCAAATCCTCGGGGAGGGCTTCAACACGATCCGGCTCCCTTACTCGCAGGACGTCCTGCACGGCCAGGTCCCGGGCGACAGCATCGACTTCACCATCAATCCCGACCTGCAAGGCCTGACGTCGATCCAGGTGATGGACACCATCATCGACTACGCGGGCGAGATCGGCCTCAAAGTCATTCTCGACCACCACCGTAACGACGCAGGCATCAGCACCACGGCCAACGGCCTCTGGTACGACGACAAGTACAGCGAGACGGACTGGGTCAACGACTGGGTATCGCTCGTTGCGCGCTACGCCGGGAACCCGACCGTGATCGGCATCGACCTGCACAACGAACCGTACAACTGCACCTGGGGCGGCGGCGGCGCCGACGACTGGGCCCGCGCCGCCGAACGTGCAGGCAACGCGATCCTCGCCGTCAACCCCAACCTGTTGATCATGGTCGAGGGCATCGGCGTTTACGACAACCAATTCTATTGGTGGGGCGGCAATCTGATGGGCGTCAAGGATCGCCCGATCCTGCTGAACGTGCCCGACCGAGTGGTCTACTCGCCGCACGACTATCCGAACTCGCTGTTCCCCCAGGCGTGGTTCACCGGCGACAACTTCGGAGCCGGGCTGCCGGATGTCTTCACCAACGCCTGGGGCTACATCTACAAAGACAACATCGCCCCGATCTATCTCGGCGAGTTCGGCACCAGCCTCACCGACCAGAAGGACATCATCTGGTTCGAGGCCCTCACCTCATACCTGTCCGGCGATTTCGACAACAACGGAACCATCGACATCCCCGCCGGCGACGAGCCCATCAGCTGGACGTACTGGGCGTGGAATGCCAGCTTCGTCGACAACGGCGGCATCCTGACCGACGACTGGACCACGGTCGACCCGAACAAGTTGTCCTACCTCACGCCCATCCAGTTCGACTTCAACGACCGCAGTCCCGCGTCGACGGCCACGTTCACCGTGTCACTGACAGCTGCCTCAGACCAGACCGTCACCGTGCACTACGCCACCTCGGGCGGCACTGCCACCGAGGGTAGCGACTTCGTCGGCGCCGCGGGCACGGTGACCTTCCTCCCCGGCGAGACGAGCAAAACCGTTGCGGTGACGGTGCTCGGCGATTCCGCGGCGGAGAACACCGAGACATTCACCGTTGCGCTGTCCGGTCCGGCCAACGCCACGTTGGCCGATGCCACCGGCGTCGGCACGATCGTGGATCACACCACCCTCTAGCCGACCACCCGGTAGCCGGTCTCGCGCGGTTCGCGCTCCCACAGCACGCCGCCGCCTGCGCTCACGCCCGTAGCGCTCAGTTCCCGCTTGAGGATCTTGTTGGTGGCGGTCTGCGGCAGGTCGTCGTTGATGCGGACGAATCTCGGCCACGCCTTCGGCGAGAGATCGGGCTGGGCGGCCAGGAACTCCTCGAATTCCGCGGGCGTCAGTGAGTCACCCTGGCGCAGAACAAGTGCCGCCATCACCTGATCGCCCACCCGCTCGTCGGGCACGGCGTAGACGGCGACCTGGTTGAGTTGCGGGAGCCGCAGCATGATCCGCTCGATCGGCGCGGCGGCCATGTTCTCCCCGTCGACCCGCATCCAATCCGACGTCCGGCCTGCCAGATAGATCCAGCCGTCGGCGTCGCGGTAGGCGAGGTCACCGGTCCAGTACATACCGTGCCGCAGCCGCTCGGAGGTGGCCGCCGGATCATTGTAGTAGCCGGTGAACGGTCCGGAGCCCGTCGTGTTGACCAACTCCCCGACCGCGTCGTCGGCGTTGATCAGGGCGCCATTGTCATCGAAAACCGCTGTGGCACATTCGGTCACGGTGCCGGGATCATAGATCGAGACCCCACCCCAGCCCTTGCCGATCGAGCCGGGCGGGGTGCCGTCCTCGCGGACCACGACGACGGCGAACTCGCTGGAGCCGAAGCCGTCGATGATGCGGCAGCCGAAACGCCGTGAGAATTCCGCGATATCGCGTTCGGTGGCCTCGTTGCCGTACATGATGCGCAGCGGGTTGTCGGCGTCGTCGGGCTGTTCGGGGGTGGCCAGCACCAGCGCCAGCGGCTTACCGACGTAGTTCATGAACGTCACGCCGTAGCGGCGCAGGTCAGGCAGCAACCGCGACACCGAGAACTTCACCGGCACCATCGCCGCTCCGGCGGTGACCGCCACCGAGAAGCCGACAGCCACCCCGTTGGAATGGAACAGCGGCATCGCGAGGTAGCACACGTCCTCGGCGGTGATGTCCATCTGAGCCACCAGGCTCAAGCCGCACATCACGCTCATCGTGTGGACGAACGGCACCGCCTTGGGGTTGCCGCTGGTGCCGGAGGTGAAGATCATCATAAACGGATCGGTACCGGAGACTTCATGCGGTACAATCGGTTTCGCGGTCTCGACGGCTTCGGTGTAGCGCGGTCCCGCCACGTTGAGCACGGTGACGTCCGAGAGGTTCAGTCCGTCGATCAGCGCCGCGTGGTCGTCGTCGACCAGCAGCAGCTGACAGTCCGAGCGCGTGATGTCCGACATCAGGCCCTCGCCGCGGCGGGTGGTGTTGATACCGCACAGCACATAGCCACCGAGCGCGGCGGCCGCCATCGCCCGGACGTAGGCCGGTGAATTCGTCATCAATGCGCCGACGTGTCTCGGCCGCCCCGGATCCAGCAGAGCCAGCAGTGCGGAGGCCTCCGCCGCGGCGTCGGCCAGGTACTCGCGCCACGTCCAGGTGCGTTCCGGCGAGATCACCGCGACGGACTCATCGTCCACCCGGGTGCGCAACAGCTTCTGGACGGTGTCGATCATGCGTCGGCCGGGCGGTAGCGCAGCACGGTCATCGCCGTGCCGGGCAGGTCACAGAACACCGGGGTGACCCGCATTCCGATCCGGATGTTCTCCGGGTCGACATCCACCAACTCGGTGGAGAACCGCGGCC
Organism: Mycobacterium sp. ENV421; assembly: GCF_002887815.1. GTDB lineage: Bacteria > Actinomycetota > Actinomycetes > Mycobacteriales > Mycobacteriaceae > Mycobacterium. The sequence goes on from NZ_PDHO01000034.1 coordinate 9,845, forward strand.
CGACGTCCCACTGCACGACGGCGGGAAGCTGCGGCAGTGCGTCGGCCCACGGCGGACCGGTCGGCCGGCGCGCCACGGTATAGGTGTACAGCGTTGCGGCGCCGTCGATCTCGCGCCACTCCAGGTCGTCGGCCAGGGTGCCCGGCGCAAGCGTCCGGGGATAGAACACGTAGCGGCCGGCCGACGGCGAATACTGCACCAGGATCCGGTGCTCGGCCAACGCATCCCAGAACGGCTGCGACACCGGCGTGGGTTCGGGAACGGGCATCGGCTCGGCCATCAGTCGCCCCCCAACACCAAGGCCACCTGCTCGCTCATGATCCCGCCGGTCCCGGCGACGAACGCGGTGTTGGCGTCGGGCACCTGCGCCGCCGCCGAGCGACCCATCAACTGGCGGGCGGCGTCGACCACGTGGTGCATGCCCCCGGACATCCCGGCCTGCCCGTAGGAGAGCTGGCCGCCCGCGGTGTTGAGTGGAAAGTCGCCGCGGAAGGTGAGGTCGCGGTCCTTGATCCAGCTCATGCCATGGCCCTTCGGGCAGAATCCGGCGTCCTCCAGGGTCATCAGCACCGTGATCGTGTAACAGTCGTAGACGGAGGCGATGTCGACGTCGGCCGGTGTGAGCCCGGCCATCGCGAACGCGCGACCGGCCGAGCGGGCGATCGGGGTGACCATCGGATCCTGGGCGTACGTCGTGGTCTTGAAGGCGATGTGCTCACCGAAACCCTTGATCCACACCGGACGATGACGACTCCTGCGGGCCACATCGGCATTGGCGATCAGCACTCCGGTGCCCCCGTGAACGGGCATGACGATCTCCAGCATGCGGATCGGGTCGGCGATCATCGGGCTGGCGAGCACGTCCGCTTCGGTGATGGGCTTGCCGTGAAACACCGCGCCGGGATGCGCGCAGGCGTTGGTGCGTTGATCCACCACGATCTTGGCCAATGCCGACGGGTCATAGCCGTACTGCGCGCCGTAGCGCTGGGCGATCTGGGCGAAGGGGGCGTTCTGTCCGACGTTGCCGTAGGGGATCTCGTATTCGGCCTGCGGCGATCCATAGTTGTTGCTCGACGCCCCAAACCAACTCGGCACCACCGGCTCCCGCCGAGCCGATCGCGGCAGGGCGCGGGAGCCGGGCAGCACGGCCAGCACCGCGTCGCACAACCCGAGCTCGACGGCGACGGCGGCGCGCCACACCATGGCGGCCGATGTCGCACCGCCCAGGTCCACTCGCTCACCGAAATCGATGGGCAGCCCCAGGTATTCGCTCAAGGTGGCGGGCACGAACATGTCCGATTCGGCCAGGCCGTGCGAGATCAGCCCGTTGACCACGCTTGCGTCCAGCCCGGCGTCGTCGAGCACCAGCTTGGTCAGCGCCGCGTACTGGTCGAGGGTGAACAGTCCCGGACCGGTCGGCTTGCGTTCGGCGGGCAGCTCCGCGATGCCGACGATCGCCGCCTCCCCGGCCAGCTTCATCAGGAATCCTCGCGGCGTCGAGGCAGTTCCACGGTGGCGGTGCCGGGCATCAGAACCTCGGCGTCGCGCCTGCCTGCGATCTCCAGGTCCACCACTGCGCGGCCCGCCTCGATCCGCTTGGCGATGACCGTGCCCCCGAAGGTCAGTGGCTGTCCCGGAAATGCCACCCCGCGGTTCTGCACCGAGTAATTCACCAGCTTGCCGCGGCCGCCGATCCAGTCGGTGAGCGCGCGGGCCAGCAGCGCGGCCTGCAGCGGTCCCTGAACCAGCACGTCGTCGTAACCCTCTTGGTCGCGGGCCCATTGCTTGTCGTAGTGGATCCGGTGGCCGTTGTAGGTGGCGGCGCTGAAGAAGAACATCTGCGTCTCGTCGACGGTGACGGTGAGCTCCGGTATCCGGTCGCCGGGCTCGACGTCGTCGAAGAACACCTGGCTCATGGGCGCGCGATCATCGACGTGGACGCCTCGGCGACCAGCTCGCCGTGCTGGTTGCGGTAGACGGTGTGCCAGGTGACCAGAACGAATCGTCCTGAGCGGCCGTCCTTTTCCACGACGGATTCGATGGTGCGGACCATCTCGATCTCGTCGCGATGGTAGGCGGGCAGGTGAAAGGTGGTGCTCTCGCCGCCGGCCATCCGTCGCGGCGCCTTCGGAAAGGCCAGACTTCCCGACACCGCACCCGACGACCCGTCCTGACGGAGACCGGCCAGCGGGCTGACACCCAGGATCGCGTATTGCAGGTACAGCGGCGGGCAGATCACGTCGCGGTAGCCGTTGGCGCGGGCGTGCTCGGCGTCGAACCACAGCGGGTTGTCATCGCCGACGGCGGCGGCCCAGCGTTGCCAATCCCGGCGGATCACCTCGCCGGTGGCGGTGGCCGCGACGGTGCCGACACGCGCCGCCGTCTCCGGGTCGATCAAACTGTCGGTCATCGGCCGTCCTTGCGCCGCAACCGCTCACCGACGGCGGCCCGGCTGACCTCGTCCTCGTCGAGCCAGGCTGCTGCGATGTCGGCACCGCCGCCCAGCGTCGAGAGCACCCTGGCCCGTTCCGACCACAGGTAGAGGTCGGTCTCCACGACGTATCCCATCCCGCCGTGCAACTGGTGGGCGTCGAGGGTGGCCCACTTGGCCGCCGTGGCGGACTGGATACGGGCGATCGCGGTTTCCCGGACAGCGCTGCGGCCCTGGCTGATCGCCGAGATTGCGGACTGGGCGGCCAGCCGGGCCGCCGCGAGCCCGATGTGCATGTCGGCCACGATGTGCTGGGCGGCCTGGAATGAGGCGATCGGCCTGCCGAACTGGTGGCGCACGGTGGTGTAGCGAACGGTGCGTTCGAGGACCGCCTCGCCGACGCCGACGAGATCCAGCGCCGTCAACGCCATCGCGGCGTTGGCGGTGCGACGGAGGTCCTCGCGGCCCAGCGCGGCGCCGTCGTTGAGGACATCGTCGACAGGCACATCGTCGAAGCGCAACACCGAGGCGCGGTGGCCGCCCATCAGCGCCAGCGGACGCCGCGTGACGCCGTCGTTGTGCAACCGGACGACGAAGCCGACGGTGTTGCCGGACCGGTCGAATCCGGACACCACGACGATGTCGGCGGTGTCCGCGTCGTTGACGAAATCGGCTGTGCCGGTGAGTCGCCACGTGCCGTCACGATCCTGGTCGGCGCGCATGGTGGCGGTCACATCGGCTGCGTCATTTGGATTCCACAGCGCCGTGGTGGCGGCGATCCGTCCGGCGGTCAGGTCGGGCAGCCATGTGACGCAGGACTTCTCACCGCCGAGGATGTGCAGCGCATGCGCGGCGATCGCGGTGCTGTGCACCCGCATCGGGCACAGTGCCCGGCCGGCTTCGCGGGCGAAGATCCCGAGATCCGACAGGGATCCGCCGGACCCGCCGTAGACGTCCGGCAGCCCCAGCCCCATCACTCCGGCCGTGGCGAGGTCACCCCACAGATCGGCGCGGCCGGCGGCCAGCAGACCGCGCAGGCTGGCTTCCAGGTCGCGATCGTCTTGCGAAGGAACGAGTTTCATCTCACCGTCCGTAGGAGGGCATGCTGTTGCCGCGCTGGGCGATGACGTCGCGGAGCACCTCGTTGGTGCCGCCGCCGAAGCGCATGAGGGGCGCGAACCGGTACAGCTTCTCGAACCGCCCTCCGGCCGGCGCCTCCGAATTACGATGCGCCAGTAGACCTTCTGCACCAAGCAGGTCGATACCGAGGTCGGCGATGCGCTGCCGCAACTCGCTGCTGAAGACCTTCTCGACGCTGACCTCCACGGTGGGGATCACCCCGCCTGCCAGCAACGACGACGCTTCGTAGCCCATCAGCCCGGCGACCTCGACGTCGGCCTCGGCCTGGGCCAGCCGGCGGCGGAAGCCGGGATTGTCGATCGGGACGGTGCCGTCACGGCGCGGCATCCGCGCCAGCACCTGCAACTCGTCGAGTGCACGCCGCAGGTCCCCGGCGTTGGTGAGCGCACCGCGCTCCAGATCGAGGGCACCGGTGATGTAGGACCAGCCGCGGTTCTCCTCCCCGATCAGATTGGTCACCGGTACCCGCACGTCGTCGAAGAAGACCTCGTTGGTCCGGTAGCCGGACCACGCGATCAACGGACGGATCCGGACACCGGGGCTGTCCACCGGGACGACGATCACCGAGATCCCCCGGTGCCGCTGGGCCTGCGGGTCGGTGCGCACGCAGAGCCATTCGTGGGTGGATCGCTGCGCGCCGCTGTTCCAGATCTTGGATCCGTTGATCACCCATTCGTCGCCGTCGCGGACCGCCTTGGTCCGCAGCGAGGCCAGGTCGGTACCGGCATCGGGCTCGGAATACCCCAGCGCACAGGTCATCTCGCCGCGCGCGATCAGCGGGAGGAACTCACGCTTGTTTTGCTCGGTGCCGTGCCGCATGATCATCGGCGCGATCGAGGTGACAGTCAGATCCGGGCCCGGCGCACCCCAGTACTCGAACTGGGTCATCAGCAGATGCAGGTGCACGGGGCCCAGTCCGAGGCCGCCGTACTCCGCAGGCCAGTTCAGGCCGAACCAGCCCTTGGCGCCGAGCTTGCGGCGAAACGCCGCCACCTCGCCACCCGGGTGCTCCAGATTATGTTCGGCGATCTCGGCACGAAGGGCGTCAGTGACGTTCTCCCGCAGGAATTCCCGCACCTCCGCCAACCACGCGCGCTGTTCGGCGTCGAGGTCGAAATCCACAAGTCAGCACCCTAGCCGAATAGTTAGTCCGTCAACTCAATATTGCCCGGTATCGGGGTGTCACATTTCCGGTCCCGAAAGCATCTTGAGGACATGACCACAACACGACTGGAACCGCTCACCCCGGACAAGGCCCCCCTGCTGACCCGGCTGATGTACCGCTGGGCCAAGCGCCGCTTCGGCCAAGTCCCCGAACCGTTCGCCGTCTACGCCCACCACACCCGCCTGATGGTGGCCAACGCCGTCCACGAAGGGCTGCTGCAGAACGCCTCCACAACGCTGCCCGCCGACATCCGCGAACTCGCGGTGTTCTGGACGGCCCGCACCGTGGGCTGTTCGTGGTGTGTGGACTTCGGCCAGATGCTGATGCGCCTCGACGGGCTCGACCTCGAGCGGCTCTCCCACATCGACGACTACGCCACCTCAGGGCTCTACACCGACGATGAGCGGGCGGCGATCGCCTACGCCGATGCCATGACGAGGGACCCGCACACGATCACCGATGAGCAGGTCGACGATCTCCGTCGGCGGTTCGGCGCCGACGGGGTGATCGAGCTGACCTATCAGATCGGCGTCGAGAACATGCGCGCCCGGATGAACTCGGCGCTGGGCATCACCGAGCAGGGCTTCGGGTCCGGCGACAGCTGCCGGGTGCCCTGGGCCACGTAAAGAAGAATCCACCGATTCCATTGCCCTGTTACCTCCAGGAAAACAATTCCGCAGAATCTCCGCATGCTGGCGACTGAAACCGTAGTCTCGTCTCGTTTCGTCCAGGCGTTTGAGCAGGAGATGCCATGAGTAAAGGTGAGCTCACCCTCGAGCCCGGCGGCCCGGCCCCGTCGACCGTCGAGAGCAAAGGCCTCAAGGGCGGTGCGCTGGGCTTGCTGTCCAGCATCGTCGTCGGGATGGCCTCGACGGCGCCGGCATATTCCCTGGCGGCGACGCTCGGGCTGATCGTGGCCAGCGGCGGAGCGCTGCTGGCCGGCGTCAAGGCCCCGGCGATCGTGCTGATCGCGTTCATCCCGATGTACATGATCGCGGTCGCCTACCAGGAGCTGAACAAGGCCGAACCGGACTGCGGGACCACATTCACCTGGGCATCGCGGGCGTTCGGGCCGCTGATCGGCTGGCTCGGCGGCTGGGGCATCATCGCCGCCGACGTCATCGTGATGGCGAACCTCGCCCAGATCGCCGGCGCCTACTCGTTCACGTTCGTCGGCGACCTCGGCTGGCATTCGGCGGCCGATCTGGCAAACAGCACCCTGTGGTCGACGGTGGCCGGAGTCATCTGGATCATCGTGATGACCTACATCTGTTACCGCGGCATCGAGGTGTCGGCGCGAATCCAGTACGGCCTGCTCGGCATCGAGCTCGTGGTGCTGGTGGTGTTCTCCATCGTGGCGTTGGTCAAGGTGTACGCGGGCAAGGCGGAGGCCTACTCACTGCACCCGTCGCTCTCCTGGTTCTGGCCCGCCGGGCTGGACTTCGGGACCGTGATCGCCCCGGCCATCCTCACCGCGATCTTCATCTACTGGGGCTGGGACACCGCGGTGGCGTGCAACGAGGAGTCCGAGGACCCGGGCACCACGCCGGGGCGCGCCGCCGTCATCTCGACTTTCCTGCTGCTGGCGACGTACGCACTCGTCAGCGTCTCGGCCATCGCGTTCGCGGGCACCGGAACCGACGGCATCGGCCTGGGCAACCCGGACAACGCCGCGGACGCGTTCGCTGCGATCGGCCCGGACCTGTTCGGCGACAGCGTGCTCGGCCACATCGGCCTGCTGCTGCTGTCGGCGTCGATCCTGACCTCGGCGTCGGCGTCCACTCAGACGACGATCCTGCCCACCGCACGGACCACGCTGTCGATGGGTGTCTACCGGGCGTTGCCGCAGTCGTTCGCCAAGATCCACCGCACCTACCTGACCCCCACCACCTCGACCCTCGTCATGGGTGCGGTGTCCATCGGGTTCTACGTGTTGTTCACGTTGATCAGCTCGAACCTGCTCTCGGCGCTGATCGGTTCGGTCGGCCTGATGATCGCCTTCTACTACGGCCTCACCGGATTCGCCTGTGTGTGGTTCTACCGCAAGGACCTGACCGCCTCGGCGCGCGACTTCGTGATGCGCGGGGTGGTGCCATTGCTCGGGGGCCTGATCCTGCTGGTGGTGTTCGCCTATGGGCTGATCCAGTACGCCAAGCCGGACTGGCTGACCGACGCCGACGGCAACAACGTCACGATCTTCGGGTTCGGCGCGGTCGCGGTCGTGGGTATCGGCGCGCTCGTGCTGGGAGTGATCCTGATGGGAATCTGGTGGCTGATGTCGCCCGACTTCTTCCGCGGCCGCACCCTGTCCCGGCGCTCCAGCGCCGATCTGGTGCTGACGCCGGCCACCGCCGTCGAGGCGCACTTCGGCCTGCCGGACTCCGGAGACATGCCCACGGTCATCTCCCCGGACCTGTCGAACCTCCCGCCGGGCGAGACCGCCCTCAACCCGGAGACCGGCGAGGAGTTCACCCGGGGGCCGCAGGCTTAGGGCAGCTCGTTGCGCGGCCAGATCCGGTGACCGGCGACGGCCACCGCGGCGGTGACGACGGCGGCCAGGTACACCGGAAAGCCGGCGTCGAGGCGTAACAACGAGGCACCGCAGAATGCGCCGGCGATGATCACCACGACAGCCCACAACCGGCGGTGCGTCAGCCACGTCAGCCCGGGGCCGAACAGCGTCTCGCTGGCATAGGCGGTGAGCGTGGACGTGACCACCACGGTGGTGATGTCGGCGACGGCCAGCATCCGCGCCGTCGCGGCCTGGGCGCCCATCAGCGTCGCCAGGGTGGCGGCGATGCCGACGCCGACCGCCGACTCGCCGTGAACCCGAACGAGTGTCAGCACCGTGGCCGCGGCGGCGAGCACCACCGCACTGGTGGCGAACACGGCGGTGACGACCGGCAGCCAGCCGCCGGGGTGGCGTTGCAGCAGGCGGCCCACCACCGCGGCACCGACCACGTAGGCGCCCAGCGCCACCAGCGGTCCGGCGACGGGCAGTTCGTCCTCACCGGCCATGCCCATCCCGAGGATCACCACATTGCCGGTCATGTTGCCGGTGAACACCCGGTCCAGCGCGAGATACCCCACCGCGTCCAGCAGTCCGGTGACGAAGGTCAGCGCGAGCATCAGCCACAGCTGCAGATGCGTGCGGATGAGAGTGGTCACGGCTGCGGACGCGGGTAGTGCGCCACCACGGCGGCGCCGTCCGACCGCGGATCCGACGCGGCCGTCATCGAGCCGCCGGAATCGACGAAGACCACATTGGCCTGGCCGAGGGCTTCGGTGCGCGGCGGCACCTCGGTCGCGGTGAAGCCCGCCGCACGGATCGACGCCTGCGCGGCCGGATCGAGGTCGGCCTCGACGGTCACGCTGTCCGGGCCGCCGCCGCACTGGGTGCCGACGATGGCGCGGGGCGCGGCAACCGCGTCGACCGCCGTGGCGCCGCCCACTGCCCGCAGCAGGATCTGGCCGAGGATCTGCGGCTGACCCTGCCCGCCCATGGTCGACAACACCTGTGCGATCCGGCCCTGCCGCATCGTCATCGCCGGCATCAGCGTGTGCGCCGGGCGCTTTCGCGGCGCGATCACGTTCGGCGATGCCGGGTCCAGGCTGAATCCGCAGCCACGATTGTGGAACAGCACACCGGTGACCGGGTCGATCAGTCCGGACCCGAACGCGTGATAGACGCTCTGGATCAGTGACACCGCGTATCCCTCGCCGTCGGCGACGGCGATACCCACGGTGTCCCCGCGGGGCACGCCCGGCGGCCGACTCACCGGCCCGGTGCCGCCCGACATCACGTCGACGTCGACGGTGGCGTGCCGCGGGTCGGCGAGTTGACTGTCGCGAATCCCGTTGCCGCGGTGGAAGGCGTGCAGCAACTGCCCCATGTCGTCGCCGACCGGGTCGGCCAGGCCGCCGGCGTGCACCATACCGAGCGCATGCAGCAGCAGGAAACCCTGGCTGTTGGGGGGGCTCGTCAGCACGGTCAGGTCACCGAACTCAGCCCGCAACGGCTCGACGACCTCAACCTGGAAGTCGGCGAAATCCGCTTCGGTCAAACAGGATTGGTGGGTGCGCAAGTAACCGACGGACCGTTGCGCGAGACCCCCGCTGTAGAACTCGTCGGGCCCGTCGGAGCGCAAGGTCGCCAACGTGTCGGCCAGGGCCGGCTGCCGGAACAGCTCACCGACCCGCATCGGCGCACCGTGCGGGCGGAACACCCGGTCGAAGTCGACGGTGCCGATCAGATCGCGGTTCTCGGGATCGTCGAGGTGGGTGGCCAACGACGCGGGTACCGGCACACCGTCGCGGGCGGCCGTCTCGGCGGCGCACAGCGTCGAACTCCACGAAACGCGGGAACCCAAGCGGCGCATCGCCTCCCACCCTCGTACCCCGCCCGGCACGGTCACCGCAGCGGCACCACGCGCGGGCAGCCAGTCCCCGTGCTCGGCGCGAAGGGCCTCGGCATCCACCGTGGTACCAGCCCACCCGGAGGCGTTGAGGCAGTTCACTGTGCCATCCGGGGTCCGGACCAGAGCGAACAGGTCGCCGCCGAGCGCGACGTTGTGGGGGTACACAACGGTCAGCACAGCGGCGGCGGCGATCGCGGCGTCGATGGCGGTGCCACCGCCACGCAGGATCGCGATCCCGGCATCGGTGGCCAGGGCGTGCGGGGTAGCCAGTGCTGCCACTACTGGCTGCCCGCCAAGGGCGGCGGACACGAGAGATTGACTCCTTCAGCGGATGGTGGAAAGAAACGCCTTGGTGCGGTCATGCTGCGGGTCGGCGAACAGACGCTCCGGTGGCGCGTCCTCGATGACCCGACCACCGTCCATGACGACGATACGGTCAGCGGCGTCCCTGGCGAACCGCATCTCGTGTGTGACGACCACCATGGTCATGTGCTCGTCGGCCAGCTCACGCATCACCGCCAGGACCTCGCCGACCATCTCGACGTCCAAAGCACTGGTGGGTTCGTCGAACAGCATGACCTTGGGCCGCATGGCCAGCGCGCGGGCGATCGCCACCCGCTGTTGCTGTCCTCCGGAAAGTTGGCTGGGACGGGCATCGGCCTTGTCCGCCAAGCCCACTCGGCTCAACACCGCGATGGCGTCGCGACGCGCCTCGTCCTTGGCCACCCCGAGCACACGTACCGGACCATTCCAGACGTTTTCGGCGGCCGTCATGTGCGGGAACAGGTTGAAGTGCTGGAAGACGAACCCGATCTCGCGCCGGCGGCGCGCCAGCTCGCTGATGCTCACCTTCTTGGTGCCGCCGGAGTCGCGATGGCCGATCGGCGTCCCGCCGATCAGGATCCGGCCGCTGTCGACGGTCTCCAGGTGATTGAGCGATCGCAGCAGGGTGGTCTTGCCCGCTCCGGAAGGGCCGATGAGGACGACGACCTCACCGCGCATGACATCCAGTGAGACGTTGTCGAGAACTCTGCGGCCACCGAGGGTTCGCGAGACGTTCTGCACCGAGACGATCGGAAGTTTTTCTGCCGCTTGGTTCACGTGGACCTCACACCTGGGCTTCGGCGGGCGCGGGGCTGCGGCGGGCACCGAGGAGCCGCTGAGTGATGCGCACGTGCTGGTTGATGCCGAGCTGACGAGCCAGCCTGTTCTCGATCTCGGCTTGGATGACCGTCCATATCGTGGTCAGCGCAAGGTAGTACAGCGCGGCGACGATGAAGATCTCGAAGGTGTGGAAGGTTGCCGAGCTGATGGATTGCGTCACAAGGAACATCTCACTGACACCGATCACCGACAGCACCGAGGTGGTCTTCATCATGCCGTTGAAGGAGTTGCCCATCGGCGGAACCATGACGCGCAGCGACTGCGGGACGATGATCCAGCGCATCACCTTGGCGGGCTTCATCCCCAGGGACTCCGCGGCCTCGAACTGACCCTTGGGCACCGAATCCAAGCCTGCGCGGATGATTTCGGCGATGTAGGCGCTCTCGTTGATCGTCAGTCCGACGATAGCCGCCTGGATCGCCGCCTTGACCGACATCCCGAACAGGGACGCGTCGTGAAATTGGTAGAGGCCGACCGCCGCCAGACCGGTGTAGATGATGACCAACTGCACCAGTAGCGGAGTTCCGCGGACTGCCCAGATGTACAGGCTTGCGCACCAACGCAACACCGCGAACCGGGACCGGCGCAGCAGCGCTATGACCAGGCCGACGAGGGTGGCCAGCACCATCGCCACCGCGGAGATGACGATGGTGAGAACCAGGCCGTTGAGGAAACGCTCACTGGGAGTGAACAGCGATTTCCAGAAGAACTGCCAATCGAAGTGCACGCCGCCGGTCTCCCGTCACTTCTGGATGTCGAGATCGGTCTGGCCCCAGTCGGCCAGGATCTTGGCGTACGTGCCGTTGGCATCGAGTTCGCCGAGTGCCTTGGCGATCGCATCATGCAGCGCGGCATCGCCTTTCAGCGTGGCGGCACCGATCTTGATGGTTCCGAACGGCTTTCCGGCGAGTTGGATCTGGGCACCGGTCTTGGTCGAGTAGTACCCCAGCGTCTCGGCGGTGTCGAGGTACGCGTCGACCTGACCGTTCTGAACTTGTTGCAGCGCAACGTCTGCGTGACTGTTGCGGGTGATGTCGATCTCCGGCTTGCCCGCGGCCGTGCACTTTCCGGACTGGTCGACCACCTGCTCCTCGGCGGTGGTGGCGATCGCCACGATGACCTTCTTGCCGCACAGGCTGTCATCCATGCCGGTGATCGCCGCGGGATGCTCCTTGGACACCGCAATCCCGGTGCCCGAGTACACATATGGCACGAAGTCGACGACCTTCTCGCGCTCCGGCTTGATGTAGAGCTGGGCCATGATCACGTCGCACTGCTTGGCCTGGAGCGTCGGGATCAGCGCGGTGAACGCTGATTCCACGAAGTCCGGCTTGAGGCCCAGCTGGCCGGCCAGCGCCTTGGCGAGGTCGACTTCGCTGCCGACCAGCGCACCGTTTTCGTCGTGGTAAACACTCGGCGGGGTGCCGTCATTGGCGGCGCACACCTTGAGGGTGCCGGCCTGCAGGATCGCCGGCGGTGCGACTGAGGCCGGGCGGGTCGGCCCGGCGACGTCCGTGGAATCCGACGAGCACCCGGTCAGTGCCGCGGCCAGGGCCGCGCCGAGCGCGATGGCGGCGCGAGTACGGGTCGAGAAGGGTGCAGGCACGGGAGCCTCCGAAATATCTGGTGGGACCTGACAGTTCGACCAGCCGTTGTCGATAGCCCGCCAGCAGCGGGGTCTATCGAACGATAGGGGACTATCGAATGATAGGCAACGGATAGCGAGCAGCCGTGTTGGCTAGCCCCGCCCGCGCGGAATGGCGGCCAGTCGTGCCGTGGTGGCGGCCTGCAGATCAGCAAGACCCCCGTGGTCGACCAGCAGGGCCCGCAGCACGAAGTCGGCGGCTTCAAGCGGGCGGCGCCCGCGGACCTGCCCGCCGGGTCCCCCTTGTTCGCGCAGCGTCTCGAACAGCACGCCGTTCATCGCGCGCTGGACGAACCCGGGCTCGAAGGCCACGAACTCCCCCGCCTCGCAGCCCCCGGTGACCACCCGCTCGACCAAGTCATGGAACACCGCGATACCGGCGCGCTCGTCGGCGAGCTCGGCAAGGCCCAGCACGGCGTCCTGGTAGAGCCCGCGCGAATCGAACGGTTGATCCAGCGCCTGGCGCACGTCGCAGGCGATGGTCAGGTGCAGTTTCGCCGCCCAGCTGATGTCCTCGGCCAGATACTGGCGGATCCGTGCCACCGACGGTCCGAGGTCCAGTTCCACCAGTGACTGGTAGATCGCGTGCTTGGCCTCGAAGTGGTGAAACAGCGAGGGCTGCCGGATCTGCACGGCGTCGGCGATGTCACGGGTCGACGTACCGAAGAACCCGCGCTGGGCGAACAGGCTGGCCGCGGCCAGCAGGATGCGACCTCTGGTCGACGTCCAATCCACCTCGGGAGGCTGCCAGTCGGGCCCGTACTTCACCGCCAGATTGTGTCACCACCGCCGAGGCGGCCGGAACCGGCCGCTTACCGCTTCTTGAAAATCGTCCGGTGCCAATCTTTTTCGGCGACACCGGTGATGTCACTCATCACGTGCTTGATGGTCAGGTATTCCTCGAAGGAGTAGTCGCTCATGTCCTTGCCGAACCCGGACGCGCCGACCCCGCCGTGTGGCATCTCGCTGATGATCGGGATGTGGTCGTTGATCCACACGCAGCCGGCGTTGATCTCGCGCGAGGCCCGCTGGGCGCGATACACGTCGCGGGTCCACGCCGAGGCGGCCAGCCCGTAGTCGGTGTCGTTGGCCTGGCGCAGCGCGTCGTCGTCGCCGTCGTGGGTGCGCACGGTCAGCACCGGGCCGAAGATCTCGTCGCGATAGACCTCGCAGGTTTCGGCGACGTCGGCGATCAGCGTCGGCAGGTAGAACGACCCGGGCCGGTCCGGGGCCGCACCGCCGGTGACGACGCGACCGCCCTCGCCCGGCGCCCGGGCCACCATCGCCGCGACCTTGTCGCGGTGGGTGGCCGAGATCAGCGGACCCAGGTCGGTGTCGGGATCCTGCGGATCGCCGACGACCATCTTGCCCATGAGCTCGGCCACCCCGGCCACGAAGTCGTCGTAGAGGTCGCGGGCCACGATCGCACGGGTCGCCGCTGTGCAGTCCTGCCCGGAGTTGATCAGCGAGCCGGCCACTGCGCCGTTGATCGCGGCGTCCAGATCGGCGTCGTCGAACACCACGAACGGCGCCTTGCCGCCGAGTTCCAGTTGGGTGCGGTGGCCATACGCCGCCGCGGCCGACATCACCCGCCGCCCCACCGCGGTCGAGCCGGTGAACGTCACGACGTCGACATCGCGGTGGCCGGCCAGGGCCGAGCCGACGTCCGCTCCGGCGCCGGTGATGACGTTGAGCACGCCGTCGGGCAGGCCGGCCTCGGTGGCCAGCCGGGCCAGCGTGAGAGTGGTCAGCGGGGTCAGCTCGGCGGGCTTGATGACCACCGAACAGCCGGCGGCCAACGCGGGGAGTACCTTCCACACCGCCATCTGCAGTGGGTAGTTCCACGGCGTGATCGTCGCGACCACCCCGACCGCCTCGCGCCGGATGGACGATGTGTGGTCGCCGCTGTACTCCCCGGTGGCCTTGCCTTCCAGGTGGCGGGCGGCCCCGGCGAAGAACGCGATGTTGTCGATGCTGCCTGGCACGTCGAACTCGGTGGCCAGCCGCACCGGTTTGCCGGTTTGACTGACCTCTTCGGCGGCGATCTCCGCGGAGTGGGCGTCGACGAGTTCGGCCAGCTTGGCCAATACTGTGGCACGCTCGACGGGGGTGGCCCGCGACCAGCCGCCGAGAGCGGCGCGGGCGGCGGCCACCGCGGTGTCGACGTCGGCGGGCTGGGCCAGCGCCAGCTCCGCGACGACGCTGCCGTCGGCCGGGTTGATGACCTGGTGGAGGCTGCCGCCGGTCACCAGCGGGGCACCATCGATCCAGCTACCGGGCACAATTCGGGTCTTGTCAGAGGTGAGTGCGGTCACCGCCCCACGGTAACCGACCCGCTCAGCAACTGCTACGCATTCCCACAGTACGGGTGGGCTATCGCCACCAATTTCATCGATCTTGTTGCCTTAAACAACTGATTCCGTGCACAATCATGAGCATGCGTGACTCGGGTGTACCGGCCACTCGGTTTCCCGTCCGGGCCATCGGGGCGGGTGGAAACGGGCCCGTCCAGTTGGACGAGATGTCCAAGGCCATTATCGAGAAACTGCAGCAGGACGGCCGGCGTTCCTACGCCGCGATAGGCAAGTCCGTCGGGCTGTCGGAGGCGGCGGTGCGCCAGCGAGTGCAGCGCCTGGTGGACTCCGGGGTGATGCAGATCGTGGCGGTGACCGATCCTCTCCAGCTGGGATTCAGCAGGCAGGCGATGATCGGCATCCGCTGCACAGGAGATACCACCAAGGTCGCCGAGAAGCTCGCACAGATCGACGCCGTCGATTACGTCGTGCTCACCGCGGGCACCTTCGACGCGATCGCCGAGGTCGTGTGCGAGGACGACGCCGAGCTGCTGGAGCTGCTCAACACCGAGATCCGCGCCGTGCCCGGGGTGACCTCGACCGAAACCTTGGTTTATCTCAAACTCGTTAAACAACAATACAATTGGGGAACACGATGAGTACCACCACGCTCGATCTCACGGCGGAGCTGTCGGCCAAGGCCGACCGCCACCTGTGGGGCCACTTCGCCCGGCACGGTGCGGGGCTGACGCCGCCGATCATCAGCCGCGGCGAAGGCGTGTACATCTACGACAGCCACGGCAAGCGCTACTTCGACGGCCTCTCAGGTCTTTTCGTCGTCCAGGCCGGGCACGGCCGCAAGGAGCTTGCCGAGGCCGCCGCCAAGCAGGCCGAGACGCTCGAGTTCTTCCCGCTGTGGTCCTACGCCACCCCGCCGGCGATCGAATTGGCCGACCGGCTGGCGAATTACGCTCCCGGTGACCTGAATCGGGTGTTCTTCACCACCGGCGGCGGTGAAGCGGTCGAGAGCGCCTGGAAACTGGCCAAGCAGTACTTCAAGCTGACCGGCAAGCCCGGCAAGTACAAGGTGATCTCGCGGGCCATCGCCTACCACGGCACCCCGCAGGGTGCGCTGGCCATCACCGGCCTGCCCGACTTCAAGAAGCCGTTCGAACCGCTGACGCCCGGCGGTTTCCGGGTGCCCAACACCAACTTCTACCGGGCGCCCGCCCCCTACGACACCGACATCAAGGCGTGGGGGCAGTACTGCGCCGACCGCATCGCCGAGGCCATCGAGTTCGAGGGTCCCGAAACGGTGTGTGCGGTCTTCCTGGAGCCGGTGCAGAATGCCGGCGGTTGCTTCCCCCCGCCGCCGGGATACTTCGAACGGGTCCGCGAGATCTGCGACGAGTACGACGTGCTGCTGGTCTCCGACGAGGTGATCTGCGCGTTCGGCCGGATCGGTTCGATGTTCGCCTGCGAGGACATCGGCTACCAGCCCGACATGATCACCTGCGCCAAGGGCATGACCTCGGGTTACTCGCCGATCGGCGCGATGATCGCCAGCGACCGGCTGTTCGAACCGTTCAGCGACGGCAAGACGGTGTTCGGCCACGGCTACACCTTCGGCGGGCACCCGGTGTCCTCGGCGGTCGCGCTGGCCAACCTCGACATCTTCGAGCGCGAGGGCATCAATGATCACGTCAAGACCAACGCACCGATCTTCCGGGCCACGTTGGAGAAGCTGCTCGAACTGCCGATCGTCGGCGACGTGCGCGGTGAAGGATTCTTCTACGGCATCGAGCTGGTGAAGGACAAGACCACCCGGGAGACCTTCAACGACGACGAGAGCGAGCGGCTGCTGCGCGGCTTCCTGTCCTCGGCGCTGTTCGAGGCCGGCCTGTACTGCCGCGCCGACGACCGTGGCGACCCAGTCGTGCAGCTGGCGCCGCCGCTGATCAGCGGGCCCAAGGAATTCGAAGAGATCTACGACATCTTGCACCGGGTGCTCAGCGAGGCCAGCCGCCTGCTGTGACCGGGGCCGCCAAACCCCCGATCGATCCCGTGCGGTGGCAGCCGCCTCCCCAACGGCTGCTGCCACCGCCGGATCTGTCCGGTTCGCTGCGGGTGATCGGCGTTCCAGGGCATGCTCCCGAGGACGTCGTGGTCGACGCCGACGGCACGCTCTGGACCGGAACCGACAACGGTGCGATCGTCCGGATCCGGACAGGCCACGCCCCCGAGGTGGTGGCCAACACCGGCGGCCGACCACTCGGGCTCGCGGTGGCCCGAGACGGTCGGCTGCTGATCTGCGACAGCCACCGTGGATTGCTGCGCCTCGATCCGGCCACCGGCTCATTCGAGACCCTGGTGAGCGAGGTGGCCGGACGGCCGTTGACGTTCTGCAGCAACGCCGTCGAATCATCAGACGGCACAATCTATTTCACCGAGTCGACGTCACGCTTCCACTACGAGTACTACAAGGGCGCCGTGCTCGAGGCCCGGCCCAGCGGGTCACTGTTCCGCCGGGACGTCGACGGCACCGTGACGACCCTGGCCGTTGGGCTGCGCTTCGCCAACGGGGTGACGCTGACCGCCGACGAGTCGGCCCTGGTGGTCGCCGAGACGACGGCCTGCCGGGTGTCGACCTATCCGCTGACGGGTTCGGGTATCGGCGAGCCGGTGCCGTTGATCGAGCACCTGCCCGGCTATCCGGACAACATCTCGACCGCG
Source organism: Mycobacterium sp. ENV421 (assembly GCF_002887815.1). Lineage (GTDB taxonomy): Bacteria > Actinomycetota > Actinomycetes > Mycobacteriales > Mycobacteriaceae > Mycobacterium. The sequence continues at coordinate 26,835 of NZ_PDHO01000034.1, forward strand.
CCCGACGGACGCATCTGGGTGGCGCTGGTCAGCGAACGCAACGCGGTCGGCGAATGGCTGGCTCCGCGCGCCCCTATGGTGCGCCGACTGATGTGGCGACTGCCCTACGGCTGGCTGCCCAGCCCCAAGCCGGTGGTGTGGGCGATATCCGTCGATCTGGACGGCACGGTGCAGTCGCAGTTGCGGATGGCCGATCCGCGGTTCGCGCTGGCCACCGGGCTGGTCGAGCATGACGGCACGCTGTGGCTGGGCTGCATCGGGTCGTCGGCCGTCGCATGTCTCGATTTGTAACACCAACCACTCCTGTCACAGCGCGGCTCCCCGATTTCGGGGCCCCGATCCCCTACTCTGCGACTCGATGGCGAGCTCGAGAATCTTCACGCGGGGTGCTGCCGCGGTGGCCGCGGCGCTGTGCGTCGTCGGCACCTCGGCGACCGCGTGGGCCGACCCGGACCCCAACACCTGCCCCTACCGGGTGACCACCCCGCCGGCCGTCGACTCCTCGGAGGTGCCGCAGGCGGGCGACCCGCCGCAGCCATTGCCCGTTCCGGCCAAGCCGGTGGGCGGTGACGCGCTGGCGGGCTGCGGCGTGATCGTCGCGGCGGGCACACCGCCGGTCCCCGACGACATCTCGGCCGAATCGTGGGTGGTGGCCGACCTCGACACCGGCGACATCATCGCCGCGCGCGATCCCCATGCCCGGCACCGGCCCGCCAGCATCATCAAGGTGCTGATCGCGATGCAGTCCATGAACGAACTGCCGCTGAACAAGATGGTCGAGGGCACCCAGGACGACGCCAACGCCGAGGGCACCCGGGTCGGCGTGGACGAGGGCGGCAAGTACACCGTCAACGATCTGCTGCACGGCCTGCTGATGCACTCGGGCAACGACGCCGCGCACGCGCTGGCCATGCAGGTCGGCGGCTGGGACACCGCGCTGCAGAAGATCAACACCTTGGCCCGCAAGCTCGGCGGTCAGGACACCCGCGCGGCGACGCCGTCCGGTCTGGACGGGCCGGGCATGAGCACGTCGGCGTACGACATCGGGCTGTTCTACCGCTACGCCTGGGCGAACCCGACGTTCGCGAACATCGTCGCCACCGAGAAATACAACTTCCCCGGCCATCCCGCCAAGCCGGGTGAGGACGGCGATCATCCGGGCTATGAGCTGGAGAACGACAACCAGCTGCTCTACAACTACCCGGGCGCGCTCGGCGGCAAGACGGGCTACACCGACGACGCCGGCCAGACGTTCGTGGGCGCCGCCAACCGCGACGGCCGCCGGCTGGTGGCGGTGCTGATGCGCGGCACCCGCCAGCCGATCCCGCCGTGGCAGCAGGCCGCGCACCTGCTCGACTACGGCTTCGCCACCCCGCCCGGAACCCGGATCGGGAACCTGATCGACCCGGATCCGTCGCTGCTGCCGCCCAAGCCGGATGAGGCCACGGCAGTGAAAGCCAGTGGTACCCAGCTGCTTCCCGAGGCCGACGCGGTGCCGGTGCGGGTGGGCGTCGGGGTGGTCGGCACGCTGGTGGTGTTCTCACTGATCATGATGGCGCGCGCCATCAACCGCAGGCCCGTGCGCGGCCGGTAGAGCCTCCAACTCACCGAGATTGACGCCAGCGAGGTGCTTACTCGCACTGTCGCGCGCTCACGTCGATCTCGGTGAGGTACGAACACGTGGGTTCAGTCTCGCGATGACTGCCGGCCTTTACCGAACAGCCGCGAAACACCCAGTGCACCAACCGCACCCACCGCGACCGCGGCGACCGTCTGCCGGGTGCTCAGACCTTCGTCCGGGCCCACCCGCGGCGAGATGACGGCCGGCCCGGGTGCCGGCACCGGGTCGGGGCGCAGGTTGTCCTTCGACGTCGCCGCCCACGCGGTGGCGAACAGCACCAGCCGCGCGGTGATGTAGGCGAACACCATCAAGCCCAGCACCGGCCCGAACGTCGCACCGGCCGGACCGTGCACCACCGACCGCAGGTAGATCGAACCGACCAGTTTGAAGATCTCGAATGCGACCGCGGCCATCAGGCCGGCGCGCAGGCTGCTGCGGAAGCTCACCGACTCGCGCGGCAACCGGGCGATCATCCAGCTGAACAGCATCCACGACACCGCCCACGACATCACCAGCGAGACGACACGCAGCACGCCGCCGAGGCCGGCCAGATGCGGGACACCGATCCACTCCAGCACGTTCGTCATCAGCGACGGATCCGTCAGCGCGGTCAACGCGACGGTCACGACGATCGCGACGAAGACCGACAGCAGGACCGTCAGATCGGACAGCTTCGTGCGCAGGAAGTTCTGTTTCTCGATCCGCTGATCCCACATCTGGCTCAGCGCCTCACGCAGATTCCCGATCCAGCCCAGCCCCGCCCACGCCGCGGTGGCCAGGCCGATCACCCCCACCGACGTACGGGACTGGATCGCCGAATCGACCAGCCCGATCAGCTGCTGACCAAAATCACCGGAAACTGTTGTCCTGATCCGGTTTTCGATGTCGGCCAGCAGATGCGGCCGGCTGGCCAACACGAAGCCGCCCGCCGCGAATCCGACCATCAGCAGCGGGAACAGCGCGAAGATCGTGAAGTAGGTGATGCCCGCGGCGTAGAAGTCGCCTTTGACCTTCTGATAGCGCGTCCCCGCACGGATCGTGTGGTCGATCCAGTGATAGCGGGCCCGCAGCCGGTCGAGGCGACCCGGTTCGGCCGGTTCTGACATGCCCAGCCCCTCGTATGTCTACGAACTCGTCGGCAGAAACCCTAACCGGTCGTATACCCGTCCGATGGTCTTCGCAGACACCTCGCGGGCCCGGTCGGCTCCCTTGGCCAGGATCGCCTGCAGTTCGGCCGGATCGGCGAGGAGTTCGTGGACGCGCTGCTGCAGCGGGGTGACATAGGAGACGACGGCGTCGGCGGTGTCCTTTTTCAGGTCGCCGTAGCCGCGACCTTCGTATCCGGCCACCAACGTGTCGATGTCGGTGCCGGTGACCGCCGACTGGATCGACAGCAGGTTGGACACGCCGGGCTTGGCCTCGACGTCGTAGCGGATCTCCCGCTCGCTGTCGGTCACGGCCGAGCGGATCTTCTTCGCCGTCACCTTCGGGTCGTCGAGCAGGCTGATCAGGCCGGCCTCGGTGGCCGCGGACTTGCTCATCTTGGCGGTCGGTTCTTGCAGGTCGTAGATCTTGGCGGTGGCCTTGGCGATCATCGGTTCCGGGATGACGAAGGTGTCGGGGAAGCGCACGTTGAACCGCTGGGCGACGTCACGGGCCAGCTCCAGGTGCTGGCGCTGATCCTCACCGACCGGCACCAGATCGGTGTCGTAGAGCAACACGTCGGCGGCCATCAGCACCGGATAGGTGAACAGACCCACCGTCGTCGCCTCCGCGCCCTGCTTCTGCGACTTGTCCTTGAACTGCGTCATCCGCGAGGCCTGGCCGAACCCGGTGAAGCAGCCCAGCGCCCAGGCCAGCTCGGTATGGGCGGGCACGTGACTCTGGACGAAGATCGTCGCGCGATCCGGGTCGATTCCGAGCGCCAGGTATTGGGCGGCGGTCACCAACGTGCGATGGCGCAGCGTGGCGGGATCCTGCGGCACGGTGATCGCATGCAGGTCCACCACGCAGAAGAACGCGTCGTAATCGTCCTGCAGCCCGACCCATTGCCTGATCGCTCCAAGGGCATTGCCCAGGTGCAGCGAGTCTGACGTCGGCTGGACGCCGGAGAAAACGACACGACGAGATGAGCTGTTCATGGTGCGTCAATCCTGTCACGAGGCCCCGCCCCGACGACCGAGTGGCATTAGCATCCTGCTTCGTGGGAGGAAGACTGGCGCTGGCCGCCATCGTGACGATGATCTGTGCGCTGGCCGGGTGCGGCAGCGACGCGGGTGACGAGAAGCGCCCGGCGTCGACGGCGGTGGTGATCGTGTCGGGCGGAGATGCGACGACGCCGTTCACCGGCCCGGAGCAGGCCTGCAAGACCGGGCTGGCCGCCGGCAACACCGACACCGCGCTGCGGGAGTACCTGCTCGGCAAGGGGTACACCGTGTACACCTCCCCCGCGATGGCGGGCCGCGGCCAGGTGGTCGACCAGACCGGGTTCGGTCCATTCGGGGTCTGCCCGGTCACCTTGCCGGAGAACATGACCGTCGACTCGACGGGCAGCATCGACACCGCAGGCGAACACCTGGCCCGATTCCTCAACTGGTTGCACACCGACAAGGGCGTCAACGAGGTCGACTTCGTCGGTCATTCGATGGGCGGGCTGTACTCGCGCGCCGCCATCCGGGTGTTGGCGTCGACGAACTCACCGCTGAAGGTGCGGTCGCTGACCACCATCGGCACGCCGTGGCAGGGCTCCTATCTGTCGGATTTCGCCAACGGGCTTGTCCCGCTCAGTGATTGCAAGGCCGACACATTCTGCGAGACCTCGATGAAGGGCATGTCCGACGAGGTGAAGCGGCTGATGGCCGGCTCGGGCCGCGAAGTCAACCAGGCGTTCCTGATGGGTAAGAACGGCTGGAACGAATACCAATCCGGGGTGCTGGACAAGATCCCGGTGGTGCTGATCGGCGGCAAGAAGTTCACCGCCCCAAAAACCAGCAGCGCCGGCCCGGTCAATCCGGCGGTGTGGCCCAATGACGGCATCGTGGCGCTGCAGAGTGCGCTGGCAAAAGACATCGGCGACCCGGTACTGCCGCACCGCCAGTGTTCGACCTTCGACGACACCCACAGCATTTTCGTCTCCAATCTTGCTGGGCTGGAACAGAAGACGGCGCTGACGTGGGACCCGCAGGTACTCGAGGTCGTGCGCAAGGCCATCGACGACGCACCCGAGGCGCTTGCTCGCCCCAACCGCGAAGGCTGCCCGACCTAGTGCGCCGCATCCTGGCGCTGGCGGCGGCGGTGCTGCTGGCGGGTTGCTCGCACGGCGACACCGGTACCCGCCCGCCGGCTCAGGCGGTGGTCCTGGTCTCCGGCCTGGCCGGCACCGCCCCCTACACCGCGCCGGACGCCGCGTGTGCGATCGGCCTGCCGGCCGGCACCGACCACACGTCGTTGCGCGAACACCTTCTGGGGAAGGGATATTCGGTGTTCACCGCGCCGGCGATGGCCGGCGCCGGCCAGGTGCACGACACGACCGGATACGGGGCATTCGCCTCCTGCCCGGCGCCGCTGCCCGCGTCGATGACCCTCGACAGCACCGGCAGCATCGACCTCGCCGGCGAGCACCTGGCCCGCTTCATCGACTGGCTGCACACCGACAAGCACATCGACGAGGTGGATCTGGTGGGCCATTCGATGGGTGGACTGTTCGCCAGGGCGGCGATCCGCACCCTGACCACCGAGCAGTCAGCGGTGAGGGTGCGATCGTTGACGACGATCGGAACACCCTGGGAGGGTTCCTACCTGGCGAACTCTGTCGAGGGATCCGTCAAGATCAGCGACTGCCTCGGCGACCAGTTCTGCGAGAGCCAGATGAAGGGCTATGCCAGAGATATTGCGGCCGTTCACGTTTCCGGGTCAGCGCGCGAACTCGGGCAGTCATATCTGACGGGCCCCAAGGGCTGGAACAGCTTTCAAGCGGGCGTCCTGGACGCGGTGCCCGTCACATTGATCGGCGGCAATCGGTTCGACCACGCCGGCGGCACCCCGGCGGTATGGCCGAATGACGGGGTGGTGGAGTTGCGTAGCGCTCTGGCCCGCGACATCGACGCCGCCGTGTTGCCGCACCGGCGGTGCCGCGTCGTCGACGACACCCACAGCGACTATGTGTCGATGATCGCCCGACTGCCCCGCGAGACCGCGCTGACCTGGGACCCGCGCGTGCTCGACGCGGTGGCCGAGGCGATCGCCGGCGCGGCAACGGCACTCGACGGCCCCGATCGACAAGGCTGCTGACGCCGGACGTGTCCCCCGATCGGTGGACACGAAAACGGGCTGGTCAGCGGATCGACTGAGATGTGGCGAGCGCGAATGATTGAGTCATGACCACGAACCGCTTCAAGACCCTGATCGCAGCCCCCGCCCTCGCCGCCGCCGTCATCGGTGGTGCCGCCCTCACATTCGCCGGCCCGGCCAGCGCGTCGACCAGCTTGAACAGCTACTCGCCGTACGCCGATGACTCGACCACCGGCAACTTCTACGCCCCGACCACCTATGCCACCCCGGCCACGACGTACGTCCCGTGGGGCGCCTGGATCAACGGAAGCTACTAGACCCAGCAGGACCATGGGCCGGTTGCCTCATCCCCCCCGAGGTAACCGGCCCATTTTCTGTTTCAGGTGTTCTTGACGACAACGCCGTCTTTGACGATGACGGCGATTCCGGTGTCGGGGTCGGCGAGCACGCCGAGGTCGGCCGTGGGGTCACTGTTGACCAGCAGCACGTCGGCCCAGGCGCCGACGGTGATCTCGCCGAGACGAGCCGACTTGTAGGGATCTCGATCGCCAGACAGCCGGAGCAGAGCGGCATTTCCCGACGTCACCATCTTGAGCGCGTCGACATTGCTGACGTATTCGCCCAGACGAACCATCATTTCACTTTGCCGCCCAACGTGATCGGGTTCGAAGAGGAGATCGGTGCCCCAGGCGAGCTTGACTCCGTGCTTCGTCGCCCACTCGTAGACGTGCGGTGTGCCGCTACAGATCTCCCGGTTCTTCTCAGCGCTGTCGGGGTTGAGAAAGCTGTGGTCGTGTTCGGCGAAAGGTTGGGTGGACAGCCACACGTCGCGCTCGGCGAGCATCGCGATGGTGGGCTCGTCGGCCAGATGACCGTGCTCGATGGATTTCACCCCGGCCGCCACCGCGCGGTGGATGCCGGCGACGTTGTAGACATGGGTGGCGACGTACGTGCCGTAGTCGGTCGCCGCTTGCACCGCTGCTGCCAGCTCCGATGGGGTGAACTGGACCGTGTAGAGCGGGTCGTACATCGATGCCGCACCACCGCCGACCATCAGCTTGATCTGCGACGCACCGAGTTTGAGTTGTTCACGCACTGCCGCCAACACCCGGTCCACGCCATCGGCAACCCGCATGAAACCGATGGTCTCGGCACGAGACTCGGTGCCACCCAGCGCTGTCGGAGGTTCGTAGACGAAGCCGAAGTCGCCGTGTCCCGCGGTCTGCGATATCGCCGCCTGGCTGGGGTAGATCCGCGGCCCAAGCGCGGGTTCGCCGTCGATCACCTTCTTGATGCCTGCGGTGTCACCGGCCATGTCACGCACGGTGGTGAACCCGCGCAGCAGTGTGCCCTTAGCCCGGGCCAGCGTGGTGGCGGCCAGCTGAGTCTGGGAGGCCATCGCAAGGTCGAGCAGCGTGTTGGCCATACCGACCAGATGGGCGTGGGCGTCGATCATGCCCGGCATCAACACCCGGTCGGCACCGTCGATGACGGTGACGCCGGCGGACTCGGCAATCGGCGAGGTGTCGATCGCGGCGATCGTGGCCCCGTCGATCAGGACGTGCCCGGGCACCAAGTGCCCTGAGAGGCCGTCGAAGACCCGGACGTTTTTGATCAGGAGACTCATGCGTCGAACTCCACGGTCACCGGGGCGTGATCGGACCAGCGCAGCGCGTAGGCGGCGGGCTTTTCGACCCGCGCCGACACCGTGCGCGCCGCAAGACTCGCACTGGCCAGGTGGTAGTCGATGCGCCAGCCGGCGTCGTTGTCGAACGCCTTACCGCGCCACGACCACCAGCTGTACGGTCCGGCGACATCGGGGTTGAGCCGCCGCATCACGTCGACCCAGCCGGAGTCCATCAGGTCGGTGAGCCATTGCCGCTCGCCGGGCAGAAAGCCGGCCTTCTTGACGTTGGCCTTCCAGGCCTTGATGTCGTTCTCGGTGTGGGCGATGTTCCAGTCGCCGCAGATCACCGCGTCGCGCCCGTCGGCGGTCAGCTCCGCCATCCGCTTGGCCAGCGCGGCCATGAACCGTTCCTTCTCCAGCTGGCGGTCCGTGCCGGCCTCGCCGGTGTGCACGTACACGCTGGCGACTGTCTCGCCGCCGGCCAGATCCGCCTCGACGTAGCGGCCGTGTAGCTCGAATTCGGTTGCCGCCAAGCCGATCCGGACCGCCGCGAACGGGGTGCGGGACAGGATCGCCACCCCGCTGCGACCCTTGAGATGCGGGCTGGCCGAGGCCAGATGCCAGCCGTCGGCCACCGCCTGTGCCAGCGCCTCGGCGATCTGCTCGTCGTCGGAGCGGGTCTCCTGCAGGCACACCACGTCGGACGCGGTCTGCGACAGCCAAGCCAGCAGGCCGAGGTTCTCGGCCGAACGCTGGCGGACAGCGGCGCGGACGCCGTTGACATTGATGGTGGTCACGATCACGAGAGAAAACCTATCTTGCGGTACCGGCGGTATCACCTTTACGGTCTGGTTGTGGCGACCCGCGAATCAATCCACCTAGGTGCCGGCGAACCGATCCTGCTTCTGCACCCGTTCATGATGTCCTCCTACGTCTGGTCCGACGTCGCGCCCCGGCTGGCCGGCACCGGCCGCTTCGAGGTGTTCGCACCGTCGATGGCCGGCCACAACGGTGGCCCGCGCAGCCGATCGCTGATCCTGGATTCCGCGACCCTGGCCGACCACGTCGAGCGCCAGCTCGACGAGATGGGTTGGGACACCGCGCACGTCGTCGGCAACTCGCTGGGCGGCTGGGTGGCATTCGAACTCGAGCGACGCGGCCGGGCCAGGACGCTGACCGGGATCGCCCCGGCCGGCGGCTGGCACCGCTGGTCACCGGTGAAGTACGAGATCGTCGGCAAGTTCGTCGCCGGCCTGCCGGTGTGGCTGACCGCCCGGCTACTCGGCGAGCGCGCGCTGCGCCTACCCGGCGTCAAAGCCGCCGCCACGGTGCCGATCAGCGCCACCCCGCGGGGTGTCACCGAGGTGCAGCTGCAGGAGATACTCGATGACGTCACCCACTGTCCGGCCTACTACCAGCTGCTGATCAAGGCGTTGCTGATGCCGGGACTGATGGAGCTGACCGAACTGTCGGTCCCGACGCACCTGGTGGTGTGCGAGCGTGACCGGGTGCTGCCCCATCCCCGGTTCACCAAGCACTTCCACAAGAACATCCCGGAGATCACGAAGGTGACCCACCTCGACGGCGTCGGGCACATCCCGATGTTCGAGGCGCCGGATCGCGTCACGAACCTGATCACCGAGTGGGTCGACGCCCACGTTCCGCCGGTGCGGCAGCCTGGCTCCGCCAGTTAGCCGGGGCTAGCTGAGCGCGGAGTTGAAGGTCTTGGAAGGCCGCATCACCGAGGCGGTCTTCTCGCGGTCGGGGTAGTAGTAGCCGCCGATATCGACGGCCTGCCCCTGCACCTCGGCCAGTTCAGCGATGATGGCGTCCTCGTTCTCGGCGAGGGTCTTGGCGAGCGGCGCGAAATGCTCGGCCAGTTCCTTGTCCTCGGTCTGCTCGGCAAGTGCCTGCGCCCAGTACAGCGCGAGGTAGAACTGGCTACCGCGGTTGTCCAGCTCGCCTGCCTTGCGCGACGGATTCTTGTTGGCGTCCAACAACTCTCCGACCGCGGTGTCCAGCGTGGTCGCCAGCACCTTGGCCTTGGCGTTGCCGAACTTGTTGCCCAGATCCTCGAGGCTGGCGCCGATCGCCAGGAACTCGCCGAGCGAATCCCAGCGCAGGTGGTTCTCCTCCACCAGCTGGCTGACGTGCTTGGGAGCCGACCCACCGGCACCGGTCTCGTACAGCCCGCCGCCGGCCATCAACGGCACGATCGACAGCATCTTGGCGCTGGTGCCCAGCTCCAGGATCGGGAACAGGTCGGTGAGGTAGTCACGCAGGATGTTGCCCGTCGCGGCGATGGTGTCCTGCCCGCGGATCACCCGCTCGAGGGTGTACCGCATGGCCCACACCTGCGGCAGGATCGTGATGTCGAGGCCCTCGGTGTCCTCTTCGGCGAGATAGGCCTTCACCTTCTTGCGCAGCTCGTTCTCGTGCGGACGCTCGTCATCGAGCCAGAACACCGTGGTCATGCCGGACAGCCTGGCCCGGTTGACGGCCAGCTTGACCCAGTCGCGGATGGGCGCGTCCTTGACGATCGGCATCCGCCAGATGTCGCCCTCTTCGACATCCCACGACAGCAGCACCTCGCCGGTGTCGACGTCGACGATGTCGGCGACGCCGTCGACCGGGATCTCGAAGGTCTTGTCGTGGCTGCCGTACTCCTCGGCCTTCTGCGCCATCAGACCGACGTTGGGAACGGTGCCCATCGTGGTCGGATCGAACTGGCCGTGGGTCTTACAGAAGTTGATCATCTCCTGGTACATCCGGGAGAACGTCGACTCCGGGTTGACGGCCTTGGTGTCCTTGGTGCGGCCGTCGGCGCCGTACATCTTGCCGCCGAGCCGGATCATCGCGGGCATCGAGGCGTCGACGATCACGTCGGACGGCGAGTGGAAGTTCGAGATGCCCTTGGCCGAGTCGACCATCGCCAGCTCCGGGCGGTGCTCGTGGCACTTGTGCAGGTCTTCGATGATCTCCTCGCGCTGCGAGGCGGGCAGCGATTCGATCTTGTCGTAGAGGTCGGAGAGCCCGTTGTTGACGTTGACGCCGAGCTCGTCGAACAGCTTGCCGTGCTTGGCGAAAGCGTCCTTGTAGAAGACCTTCACCGCGTGGCCGAACACGATCGGGTGCGAAACCTTCATCATGGTGGCCTTGACGTGCAGCGAGAACATCACGCCCGTCTTGTAGGCGTCCTCGATCTCCTTCTCGTAGAACTCGATCAGCGCCTTCTTGCTCATGAACATGCTGTCGATGACGTCGCCGTTGTCGAGCTTGACCTCGGGCTTGAGCACGATCGGGTCACCGGTCTTGGGCGTCAACACCATCTTCACGGTGCGGTCTTTGTCCAGCGTCATCGACTTCTCACCGTGGTAGAAGTCACCGGTCTTCATGGTCGCCACGTGGGTGCGGGACGCCTGCGACCACTGGCCCATGCTGTGCGGGTGCTTCTTGGCGTATTCCTTGACCGCCTTGGGTGCACGACGGTCTGAGTTACCTTCGCGCAGAACCGGATTCACCGCGCTGCCGAGGATCTTGCCGTAGCGCTGGCGGATCTCTTTTTCCTCGTCGGTCTTCGGATCGCCCGGAAAGTCGGGAAGGTCGTAGCCCTTGGACTTGAGTTCCTTGATGGCGGCGATCAGCTGCGGTACCGAGGCGCTGATGTTGGGCAGCTTGATGATGTTGGCGCTCGGGTCCTGGGTCAGCTCGCCGAGTTCGGCGAGGTTGTCGGGCACCTTCTGCTCGTCGGTCAGCCGATCGCTGAACTCGGCGAGGATGCGCGCGGCCACCGAGATGTCGCTGGTCTTGACGTCGATGCCGGCTGCCTCGACGAACGTGCGCAACACCGGCAGGAACGCATACGTCGCCAGCAGCGGCGCCTCATCAGTCAGCGTGTAGATGATGGTCGGGTTCTCGGCGCTCATTGCTGTTGTCTCCCGGGCGGTCAGTCAGGTGCGTTGGCGGCTATCAGTATCGCGTCGCTTCTGAACCTACGTGACCGCCGTCGTCGTATCTGTTGAGAGGTCTGCGTCACAGTCGTACCCGACGGCGCCGATATCCCGCTGGCCTCACGTTACGAAGGTCCGCTATGCTTTGACTCGGTCATGAGCGCCAGCGTCAAGCCCCGGCTCGCTGGCCGGCAACCCTCCAACCGCGGTGGGGTGCTCCGGGTGAAGACCAGGTTGAGCAGCTGCAGGTAGCTGCACGGCAAGCGCGGGTCCGCTCAGAACGGGCCCCCAGAACAGATGGAGGTTCGTTTTTCATATGAGCACGTCAGATACCGAGGATCCGACCGCGTCGTGGTCCTTCGAGACCAAGCAGATCCACGTCGGCCAAACCCCCGACGCCGTGACGCACGCCCGGGCACTGCCGATCTACGCCACCACGTCGTACACCTTCGACAACACCGACCACGCCGCCGCGCTGTTCGGGCTGGCCGAGCCGGGCAACATCTACACCCGGATCATGAATCCGACCCAGGACACCGTCGAGCAGCGCATCGCCGCCCTCGAAGGTGGCGTGGCCGCGCTGTTCCTGTCCTCCGGGCAGGCGGCGGAGACGTTCGCGATCCTGAACATCGCCGAAGCCGGCGATCACATCGTGTCCAGCCCGCGGTTGTACGGCGGCACGTACAACCTGCTGCACTACACGCTGCCGAAGTTGGGCATCGAAACCACGTTCGTGACCGACCCCGACGACCCGGAGTCGTGGCAGGCGGCGGTCCGGCCGAACACCAAGGCCTTCTTCGGCGAGACGATCTCCAACCCACAAATCGATGTGCTCGACATTCCGGCGGTGTCGAAGGTGGCGCACGACAACGGGGTTCCGCTGATCGTCGACAACACCATCGCCACGCCCTACCTCATTCAGCCGATCGCCCACGGCGCCGACATCGTCGTGCACTCGGCGACCAAGTACCTCGGCGGCCACGGCACGGCCATCGCCGGGGTGATCGTCGACAGCGGCAAGTTCGACTGGCGCGTTGAAGAATCTGGGCAAGCCAAGTTCCCCGGCTTCACCACTCCGGATCCCAGCTATCACGGCGTGGTGTTCGCCGAACTCGGCCCGCCCGCCTACGCACTCAAGGCGCGCGTTCAGCTGCTGCGTGACCTCGGCTCGGCGGGGTCACCGTTCAACGCCTTCCTGATCGCGCAGGGCCTGGAGACGCTCAGCCTGCGGATCGAACGCCACGTGTCCAACGCACTGAAGGTGGCCGAATACCTGGCCGGGCACTCCGACGTGGTGTCGGTCAACTACGCCGGCCTGCCGACCTCACCGTGGTACGAGCGCGCAAAGAAGTTGGCGCCCAAGGGGACCGGCGCGGTGCTGGCCTTCGAGCTGGCCGGCGGCGTCGAGGCCGGAAAGGCGTTCGTCAACGCACTCACGCTGCACAGCCACGTCGCCAACATCGGCGATGTGCGTTCCCTGGTGATCCACCCGGCGTCGACCACTCACCAGCAGCTGTCCGCCGAGGAGCAGTTGGCCACCGGCGTCACCCCGGGTCTGGTCCGACTTGCCGTCGGCCTCGAGGGCATCGACGACATCCTGGCCGACCTGGAGCGCGGCTTCGCCGCCGCCAAGTCCGTGTCGGCGGATGCCTCGGACCCGCGGGCCGTGGCGGCCCATTGAGTGAGCCTGACATGACCATCAGCGACGAGCGCATCGTGACCCTGCCGGCCGAAGGCGAGATCGGCGTCGTCGACATCGGCCCGCTGACGCTGGAAAGCGGCGAGGTGCTCGACCATGTGTCGATCGCCGTGCAGCGCTGGGGCGAGCTTTCCCCCGACCGTGACAACGTCGTCGTCGCGCTGCATGCGCTGACCGGCGACTCGCACCTGACCGGGCCTGCCGGTCCGGGACACCCCACGCCCGGCTGGTGGGACGGTGTCGCGGACCCCGGCGCCCCGATCGACACCACCCGCTGGTGCGCGGTGGCCACCAATGTGCTGGGCGGCTGCCGCGGCTCGACGGGCCCAAGCTCGCTGGCCCGTGACGGCAAACCCTGGGGTTCGCGATTCCCGATCATCACCGTGCGGGACCAGGTCAATGCCGACGTGGCGGCGCTGGAAGCGCTCGGCATCACCGAAGTCGCGGCTCTGGTGGGCGGCTCGATGGGCGGTGCCAGGGCGCTGGAATGGATGGTCGGCTATCCCGACCGGGTGCGGGCGGCGCTCGTGCTGGCCGTCGGGGCCCGGGCGACCGCCGACCAGATCGGCACGCAGAGCACGCAGATCGCGGCGATCAAGGCCGATCCGAACTGGCAGGGCGGCGACTATCACGACACCGGCCGCCACCCCGACGTCGGGCTGCAGCTGGCCCGCCGGTTCGCCCACCTCACCTACCGCGGTGAGGTGGAGCTGGACAACCGGTTCGGCAATGCCGCCCAAGACGACGAGGACACCCTGACCGGCGGCCGGTACGCCGTGCAGAGCTACCTGGAATACCAGGGCGCGAAGCTGGTCAACCGGTTCGACGCGGGCAGCTACGTCACGCTGACCGAGACGCTGTCCAACCACGACGTCGGGCGCGGACGCGGCGGTGTGGCCGCGGCACTGGGCTCGTGCCCGGTGCCGACCGTGGTCGGCGGGATCACCTCGGACCGGCTCTACCCGCTGCGGCTGCAGCAGGAGCTGGCAGGACTGCTGCCGAACTGTGCGGGGCTCAACGTCGTCGAGTCGATCTACGGGCACGACGGCTTCCTCGTCGAGACCGACGCGGTGGGCGAACTCATCCGCCAGACCCTCGACCTGGCCGACGGCAGAAGCCGCCGCACGCCGTGACGGGGTCGCAGCGCGAACGCTCCCTGTCCTTCGGGTCCGAGGCCGCCGCCTACGAGCGCGGCCGCCCGTCGTATCCGCCGGAGGCCATCGACTGGTTGCTGCCGGCCGGTGCGCGCGATGTGCTGGACCTGGGTGCCGGTACCGGCAAGCTGACCACCCGCCTCGTCGAGCGCGGCCTGGATGTGGTGGCCGTCGATCCGTTGGCCGAGATGCTGGAGCTGCTCAGCTCGGCGCTGCCCGACACCCCCGCGTTGCTGGGCACTGCCGAGCAGATCCCGTTGCCGGACAACAGTGTTGATGCGGTACTGGTTGCACAGGCCTGGCATTGGTTCGACCCGGAGCAGGCCGTCGCCGAAGTGGCCCGGGTGCTGCGGCCGGGCGGGCGGCTCGGGTTGGTGTGGAACGCCCGAGACGAACGCCTGGGCTGGGTCAAGGACCTCGGGCGCATCATCGGCCACGAGAACGCCCAAGTCAACGAGACCACCACCGTGCCCGAGCCGTTCGTCGGCGTCGAGCATCATCGCGTCGAGTGGACGAGTTACCTGACGCCGCAGGCACTGATCGACCTGGTGGCGTCACGCAGCTACTGCATCACGTCACCGGCGGACGTCCGCACCCAGACCCTCGACGAGGTTCGCGAGTTGCTGACAACGCATCCGGCACTGGCGAACTCGACCGGCCTGGCGCTGCCCTACATCACCGTGGGCATGCGGGCGACGCTGTCGGCCTGAACGTTTAGAGTTCGACAGCATGGAGTCGGCGAGGGAGTGGCTTTCCCTGCTGGCGACTGCCGGCGTGCCCGCATTCCATGTTCGCCGGACACCGGACGGCTTGTCGATCGTCAGGCGCACACCGGAATTCGTGGGTGTCATGCAGGTCCTCAGTGGGCGACTGGACGAACCAAG
This sequence comes from Mycobacterium sp. ENV421, assembly GCF_002887815.1. Classification (GTDB taxonomy): domain Bacteria; phylum Actinomycetota; class Actinomycetes; order Mycobacteriales; family Mycobacteriaceae; genus Mycobacterium. Next base: position 42,060 of record NZ_PDHO01000034.1, read on the forward strand.
CCTGCTCGCGCGGTTGCACAGTGCCTGGCCGGCGGTCGTCGGCGACGCACCGTTTGTGATCTCAGAGCAGCAATCCCCGGGATGGCGATGTGTCGTCCGAGCCGTCGATGACGGCCCCTGCGACTACCTGGTGATTCTGCGCTGGCCCGAGGAAATCCAGTTGGTCAACAACGCCTTCTTCACCCTCGTCGAGAACTTGCCGGACGTGGTGACCCGGTACAGCCGCGACTTCCGCTGCCTGTACGCCAATCCGGCGATCGGTCGCGTTACGGGTATTCCCGCCGAAACACGCTTTGGCAAGACCTACGCCGATACCGGTGCACCACGCGAGGTCACCCGAGAGTTCGTAGGCGCCTATCAGCAGGTGCTCGACACCGGCCAGCCAGTGGAGATCGAGTTCGACTACGACGGTCCCGAAGGCCTCCGTCATTACCTGGGCCGTGCAGCACCCGAGTTCGACAACAGCGGACGGGTCAACTCGATCCTGTCGGTGGTGCGCGACATCACCCAGGTCAAACGTCTCCAGCACGAACTGGAGCAGCTGGCGCATACCGATCCACTAACCTCTCTGCTGAATCGGCGGAGTTTCGCCGAGCAACTCACGGAGGCATTGGAGCGGGTTCGTGGTGGGCGGCAGGAACTCGCGGTCCTCATGCTCGACCTGGACAATTTCAAGTCGATCAACGATCAGTTCGGCCACTCGGCCGGTGACCGCGTGCTTGAAGCCGTCGGCCGGATCCTGGTCGAGGAAACCCGAGCAACCGACTTGGTGGCGCGGTTGGGTGGCGACGAGTTCTGTGCCGCACTCATCGACACTGGCTTGGGTCCCGCGCAGGCCGTCGCGGAACGGATCGGCCGGCGGGTCAGCGAGATTTCGCTCGACTCCGTCGGCAAGCTCGCGGTGAACGCAAGTGTCGGGGTGGCGGCGGCCGAGGAGCAGGATGCGAACGTGCTTGATCTGCTCGCTCGCGTAGACAGCGTGATGTATCGGGTCAAGTTTGGCGGCGAGCGCCGTTAAAGTGGTGCGGTGGAGGTTGCCAACGAATGGTTGGGCACCCTCGCCTTGGCGGGGGTGCCCGCATTCGTGTGCCGACTGGATCAGGGCAGTGCCGAGATCCAGTCGCGCACACCGAAACTCATTGCCATTCGGGATGCACTGAACCTCGACGAGAATGTGGTGCTCGACAGACTCGGCGCAGCGTGCTCCGCTGCGGCCGGGCCGGATCCGGTCATCGTGGATGGAGAGAGCGATCCCGCGTGGCAGTGCGTCGTGACAAGTGTGAACGGGAACCCGAATCTATGCCTGGCGATCCTGCGGGTGACAAGCCGACTGCAGCGGTATAACGAGACGTTCTTCTCCATCGTGGAGAAGTTGCCCGACATCGTCTCGCGATATGACCGCAACTTCCGTCATCTGTATGTCAATCCGGCCATTGAGTCAGTTACACCACTGATCGGGGTGCAGGACTACATCGGCAAAGACCATCACGAGCTCGGCATGCCACCGCACTTGATTGAACTCTGGCAGTCCGCGTATCGCAGGGCATTCGAGGCCGGGGAGACCGTAGAGCAGGAATTCACCTTTCTCGGGCCGCACGGGACACGCCATTTTCTGTTCCGGACAGTCCCGGAATACGGCCCGGACGGCAAGATCCACACGGTCCTCAACACCGCACGCGACATCACCGAACTCAAATCGCTCCAGCACCAGTTGGAAGTTCTGGCACAGACCGATCCGTTGACCTCACTACTGAATCGGCGTGGGTTCATCAACCGCCTGGAAGCCGAACTGCGCCGCGCACGAGACGGCGGCGCAGTATTGAGTCTGCTCATGCTCGACATCAACAACTTCAAATCGGTGAACGACACATTCGGGCATCCCGCCGGGGACGACGTCCTCACGGCGATCGGCGATATCATCCAGACGGCAGTTCAGCCTGACGACTTCCCTGCGCGACTCGGTGGCGACGAATTCTGTATCGGCCTGGTGGACACGAGTTCAACGCAAGCGCGCGCTGCAGCCGAAAGAATTCGCATGCGTATCGGCGAACTTGGCGCGCTCGACGGGTGTCCCTGCCGCATCACGGTGAGCATTGGACTGGTGACGTCCGACGAACCTCGCGACACTGCGTCAGATCTACTCTCGCGATGTGACCGATCCATGTATCAAGAGAAGTTGCGCAGCTCGTCGGGCCGGCCGTGACCCCCGAACCAGCGGGACAGCGCGGACTGCAGATTCTGCGCGTCGACCTCCTCGAAATCGTCTGCGGCCCAAGCCACGTAGCCGTCCGGGCGAATGAGTAGCGCGGCGGGGCCGCCTGCGAGTCGCGCGACGACGGTGTCCAGGCGATCCGTCCACCCCTGCGCGGCCGCGGCGGCGGCACCACCGCACAGATCCAGCAGCACCGGCCTGGCGTTGTGCAGCAGGCCCGCCACCGGCCGCCCGTCGTCGAGCGTCAGGTCCGGCACGAGGTAGCCGGACAGCGGATGGTCGTCACCGACGTCGTAGCGCACGTCCGAGCCCGCGAGCAGTCGGCCCAGGTGCTGGGTGACCTCGGGGATGGCGATCAGCTCGGTGAAAAGCGCACGCAGTTCGGCCACTTCGGGTCCCGACGCCATCAATGCGCTCTGGGCCATCGAATGCATCATGACCCGGCGACCCACCGGATGGCGCTCGGTTTCATAGGTGTCGAGCAGTCCGGCCGGTGCCCAGCCGTTGACGTCGGCGGCCAGTTTCCAGCCGAGGTTCACCGCGTCCTGCAGGCCGAGGTTCAGCCCGGGACCACCCATCGCCGAGTGCACGTGGGCGGCATCGCCGAGCAGCAATACCCGTCCGGCCCGGTAATGCTCGGCCTGCCTGGTGTTCTGGCCGTCGATCCGGCGCTTCGCGTGCGGGCCGGGACCGCGTGGCTCCTCCAGCGGCACATCGACGCCCAGGATCCGCTGAAGACTGGCGCGCAGTTCGCCGAGTGTCAGCGGACCGTCCTCGTCGGCGCGGCCTTCCTCCCGGGTTCGGGTCTGCTGCACGAATAGGTGACATCTGAGTTGGCTTGCCCCGGGTGGGTGGGC
>NZ_PDHO01000159.1 GCF_002887815.1 Mycobacterium sp. ENV421
CCAGATTTCCTGGCGGACCATCTCCGGGCTATGTGAGCGGAGCACCCGGTAGCTGCCGCGCTGGCGGGTTTCGATCTCGGCGAGGCTGGATTCGAACTCCCAGCGTTGGTGATAAGCGGCGGCGAGCTCACCGGCGGGCGCCACCTCGGGATCGAGGATGGTGGTGATCAACCGGATGGGTGAGGCGCTGTCCTCGGTGTCTCGGTTGGAGATGTCGTATTCGATGACCCGCACGATGGGGCCGTGCGGCACCGTGGTCAGTCCGCGGGCCTGGTGGCGGCGGATGCGCTGCCGTTCAATCGAGGTGAGCAGCACGCTCAGGTACGAGC
>NZ_PDHO01000035.1 GCF_002887815.1 Mycobacterium sp. ENV421
CGCCGTACAACCACTTCGAGCTCGGCCAGCCCATCCTCACCGAGTACGTGTGGGGACGTCAGGTCGGCGAGAACACGATCAACCCCTGAGGTCGATCAGCCCTCAGCGATCAGCCCTTGAGGTCGAGCGCCGACGCCAGTTCGCGCAATGCCGGGCGAGGATCCCAGCTCGGGTCGCCGTCGCCGAGCACCTGCACCACCACGTGGTCGGCGCCGGCGTCGAGGTGCGCTGTCACCGACGCGGCGGCCTGCTCGACCGAACCCTGCCCCACGATGCGCTCGGCAAGCCGGTCGGAGCCGCCGCGCACCAGATCGGACTCGTCGAAGCCCTGCCGCAGCCACGAGTTGCGGTAGTTGGGCAGGCCCGAATAGACCTCGAGATGCAGGTGCGCCCGGCGCATCTGCTCCTCGGCGCTCTCCCCGACGACGACGGCCTGCTCGGACACCACCCATTTGTCCGGGCCGAGGATCTCGCGGGTGGTCGCGGTCTGCTCCGGAAGCACCAGGTAGGGATGCGCACCGTCGGCGTGCGTGCCGGACAGCTCGATCATCTTCGGGCCGAGGGCCGCGAGCAGACGGGTCGGACGCCCGGAGCCCGGCTCGACGAATTCCGGCAGACCGGCCATCCGGTCCAGGTAGCCGCGCATGGTGGCCAGCGGCTTGTCGTAGGTTCCGCCGAGCATGTTCTCGACCAACGGCCCGTGGCTGACCCCGAGACCGAGGACGAAGCGGCCGGGGTAGGCGGCGGTCAGGCTGCGGCCGCCACCCTCGGCGATCGTCGCCAACCAGGCGTGGATATTCGCAATACCGGTACCCAGCACCAGGCGCTGCGTTCCGGCCAGGAACACCGCGGACTGCACCATGCAGTCCTTCAGACCGACCTCCGGGATGAACAGCGATCCGAAGCCGAGCGCTTCGATCTCCTGCGCTACTTCGACGGCTGCGGGCATCGACCAACTCTCGCTCGCCCACCACACGCCGATTCGGGCCGGAAAGTCGATGGTCGGGCGGTCAGTCAAGGTCGCTCCTCAGTGGTTCGGTCGGGGGGAGTGATTCGATGCGCAAGGTGTCGCCTGTCAGCATGGCGATCGAGCTGCGGAGCTCTTCAGCCGGGGTCGGCGGCGGCAGCGCCTGCTGCGGCCCGACCCGGAACGAGTCGACCATCAGTGCGGCGAAGCGGCGCCATGCGTCCGGTGCGTGTTCGCGGGTCGCTTCCAGGACACCGGTGTTGGCCAGCAGCATCACCACGATGTCCCCGACGCCGATGTCCGGACGCAGCGTCCCGTCTTGTTGCGCCCGGGTGATCACCTGCCCGAGTTTCGCGACGGCTTCGGCGGCGCGCTGCTCGATGACGGAGCTGGCCGGGAACGCGGTGGTGAGCAGCGCCCGCAATCCGGGGTCGGAGGCCTGTAGCGCACAGACGTCGTAGACGAGGTCTTGGAAGCCGTCCCAGGCGCACGGGTTGGCCAGGGCTTTGTCGACCGCGTCCTCGTAGGAGGTCATGTTCCGCTCGAACGCCGCGATCGCCAGATCGGTGCGAGTCGGGAATCGCCGGTAGAGGGTCGCCACCCCTACCTCAGCGGCTCGGGCCACGTCTTCCAGCGGAACTGACAGGCCCTGCTCGGCAAACAGCCGGGCGGCAGCGGAGACGATCCGCTCCCGATTGCGTTCGGCGTCGGCCCGCAGTGGCCTGGATCGCTCCGCACCCCGATGTGCGCCCGGAATCACCAGGCCAGACTACTCGCCGAAGTGGAGGCGCACCACCAGTTATGCCTGGCGCCGTCGAGGTGGGGCGGTCCCGCTGGGTGATGTTCCGCCACCTGCCGACGCCCGCGCCCGTGGCAGACTAGAACGCGTTCTAGTCTCGGCCACCCGGAGGACCGCCCATGAGCAGCGCCGTCAGCTTCGACCTTTCTTCGGTGTTCCACACCGTCGCCGAGACGCTGCCGGATCACGAGGCTCTCATCTGGCGGGGTCAGCGCCTGACCTACGCGCAACTCGACGCCCGCATCGACGGCGTCGCGCACTATCTCACCGCGCAGGGACTGGGCTGCCACACCGAACGTGACCAATTGGCGCCGCACGAATCCGGCCAGGACCACATCGGGTTGTACCTGCGCAACGGAAACCAGTACCTCGAGGCGATGGTCGCCGGCTACCGGGCCCGGGTCGCGCCTTTCAATGTCAACTACCGCTATGTGGAGGAAGAGCTCCTCTACCTGCTCACCGACTCGGGCGCCAAGGCACTGGTCTACGGCGCCGAGTTCGCGCCGTGCGTGGCCGCCATCCGCGACCGGCTCCCGGAGCTGCGGGTGCTGATCCAGGTCGCCGACGCTTCCGGCAACGAATTGTTGCCCGGCGCAGTCGATTACGAGTCCATCGTCAGCACGCCCGAGCCGGCCGGTGGCATGCCCACCCCTAGTGGCGACGACCTCTACATCCTCTACACCGGCGGAACCACCGGGATGCCCAAGGGTGTGCTGTGGCGCCAGCACGACATCTTCATGTCGGCGATGGGCGGCCGGCCGTTCGGTTCGGACACCTCGCTGTCAACCTACGCCGAACTCGCCGAGCAAGCCCGCACCAATGCCGGTTTCCGGTCGGTGCTGATGATCCCGCCGCTGATGCATGGCGCGGCACAGTGGGCGGCGTTCAACATGTTCAGCACCGGCGGCTGGATGGTGCTGCCCGACGACGTCGACCGGCTCAACGCTCCCGCCGTGATGCGGCTGGCCGAACGTGAACGCGTGCTGAGCATTCCGGTCGTCGGCGACGCGATCGCCCGGCCGCTGCTCGACGAGATCGAGACCGGCAACTACGACCTGTCCGGGCTGGTGACCATCACCAACGGCGGCGCACCGCTGTCGCCGACCGTCCGCGAACGACTGCTGGCCGCCCTGCCCAACCTGATGGTGCTCGACGCCGTCGGGGCGTCGGAGACCGGCATGCAGATGACGACCATGGCCGCCAAGGGCGTCGAGCAGAAGGCCGCCACCTTCACCCCGCAGCACGACACCGCCATCATCTCAACGGATTTCGCCCATGTGCTCACGCCCGGCGACGGTGAGGGCTGGCTGGCGCGACGGGCTTACGTCCCGCTGGGTTACCTCGGTGACGCCGAGAAGTCGGCGCGTACCTTCCCCACCATCGACGGCGTGCGCTGGTCGGTGCCCGGTGACCGCGCGCGGTTCCTGGAAGACGGTCAGATCGAACTGCTCGGCCGCGACTCGGTCACCATCAATTCCGGTGGGGAGAAGATCTTCGCCGAGGAGGTCGAGCGCGCGGTCGCCAGCCATCCCGCGGTGTACGACGTGGTGGTCGCCGGGCGGCCCTCGGAACGGTGGGGCAGCGAGGTGGTGGCCATCGTGCAGTTCGCCGAGGGGCAGAGCGCCACCGATGCCGAACTCGCCGATGCCTGCCGCGAGCACATCGCGCACTACAAGCTGCCGAAGGCGTTCATCCGCACCGAGAAGGTGCTGCGCTCCCCCGCAGGCAAGGCCGACTACCGCTGGGCCAAGGAGCTCGCCGTGGAAAGCCTTGGCGCCCAAGCCTAGATCGGCGAGCGTCACACCAGCGTCACGCTGAGCGCCGAACGTCACACCAGCGTTACGCTCGGCGGGCTACACCTTCATGTAGCCCTTGTCGGCCGGAATCTGGGCGGCCGTCAGCAGTGCCGACGCATCACTGGCCAGGAACAGCACCACTTCGCTGACCTGATTCGGCGCGATCAGCGACTCGGTGGGCAGCGCGCCCGGCGAGAAGCTGTACACGTAGTGCGGGTGCTTCTCGAACGTCGAGTACATCGACAGGTCGTTGCCCAGGGCCGTGTCGACACCGTAGGTGTGCACCGAGTTCACCCGTATCCCGTACTCGCCCACCTCGAGTGCGAGCGAATTCGCCAGTCCCACAACGCCGAACTTGCTGGCGCAGTAGTGCCCGGCGCCCGGCACGGCCTTGATTCCCGCCGACGAGCTGATTGCGATGATCGAACCACCGTTGCCGGCCTCGATCATCGCCGGCACGCAGGCCTGCACGGTGTTGAAGAACCCGGTGAGGTTGACGTCGATGATCTCCTGCCACTGCTCCTGCGGGATCTCCCAGGCGCGGCCCCAGCTCATCACTCCGGCATTGGCGACGACGACGTCGAGGCGGCCGAATTGCTCGATGGCAGAGGCGATCACCCGCTTCTGCCCGTCGTGGTCGCGCACATCGACCCGCTCGGCGCTGATCTTGACGCCTTCGTCCTCCACCAGGCGCACGGTGTCGGCGAGATCCTCCGGGGTCGACGGTTCGTACCCGATGTGGTTGCCCACCGGCCCGCAGGCGTCGATGGTGACGATGTCGGCGCCGGCCTGGGCCAGCCGCACACAATGCGCGCGGCCCTGTCCCCTGGCCCCGCCGGTCACGTACGCGACTTTGCCCTCCAAGGGGCGATCACTTGTCACCGGCTCACCATACGGTTGCAAGGTTCCTGGATGGTCGGGAATTCGGGAACCGCTCAGACTGCTGTGCACCGTATGCAGAGCAAGCTCGCCGCACCCACCACGTCGCGGCGCACCATCGCGGCACTGTTGAGCCTCACCGCGGGCACCGGGGTTATCGACGCCGTGTCCTACCTCGGGCTCGGTCACGTCTTCGTCGCCAACATGACGGGCAACATCGTCTTCCTCGGTTTCGCGGCAAACCCCAGCTCCGGGCTGTCGGCGTGGATGGCGCTGATCGCGTTGGGCGCGTTCATGTTCGGCGCACTGGTGGGCGGCGCCGTCGGTCACCGCGTGGCCGCGTCGCCGACGTGGCCGATGTCGGTGCTGCTGGTGCAGGCGGCGCTGCTCGGTGTCGTCGCGGCGGCTGCTGCCGTCTTCGGCATCTCGACGGTGGGCCGCGCGGTCATCGTCGCGACGCTGGCGTTCGCGTACGGCCTGCAGAACAGCACGGCCCGGCGGATGGCGGTCGCCGACCTGACCACCACGGTGCTGACGCTGACGGTGACGGGACTGGCTGCCGACAGTCGTGTTGCGGGAGGCCCGGGCGCCAAGCCCGTCCGCCGGTTGGCCTCGATCGCCACGATGCTGGCCGGTGCGGTCGCCGGGGCGCTGCTGGTACAGGTGTCGGTGCCGTTGACCATCGCGGTCGCCGCCGGGTGCGTGCTGGTGTCCGCGGTCCTATTCGGCGTGGACCGCCGCGCCGACAGCTGATCAGGCCGGCCCGAACCGTGCGCCGCCCTCGGCGTGGTACCACCCGCCCGCAGCCTGGGTGCCGCCGTCGACGTGCAGCGTCTGACCGGTGATGTAGCGCGCCATGTCCGAGGCGAGAAAGACTGCCGCCGAGGCTATCTCGTCGACATCACCGAGCCGGCCCAGCGGAACGGCCTGACTCAGTTCGGGCCGTATCCCGTTCGGCGACAGCGCCAGCAGGCCCTCAGTGACGGTGATGTCGGGTGCGATGGCGTTGACCCGGATACCGTACGGCGCCAGTTCGAAGGCCGCCGTCCTGGTGTAGTTGATGACCCCGGCCTTCGCCGCGGAGTAGGCCGCGTATCCAGGTGCCGCTCGGACCCCCTCGATGGAGGTCACGGAGATGACGCTGCCGCCGCGGGCGTCCTCGACCAGCTGCCTGGCCACCCGTTGCGTGCACAGCAGGACGTGTCGAAGGTTCGCCTTGTACAAAGCGTCCCAACCGTTTTCGCTGGTGTCCAGCAGGGAGGAGGCGAAGACCCCGCCGGCGTTGTTGACCAGGATGCTGACCGGTCCGAGCTCGTCGCGGGTACGCGCCAGTGCGGCGTCGACCTGTCCGCTGTCACGAACGTCGGCCACGATGCCGAGCACCCCCAGCTCGGCCGCGGTCGCCGCGCAGCTGTCGGCGTCACGTTCCCAGATGGCGACCGTCGCCCCGAATTGCGTGAGCCCGGCGGCGATCCCCCGACCGATGCCGGTCCCGCCGCCGGTCACCACCGCCACCCGGTCGGTCAGCAGGATGTCCGACGGCGTGATCGTCACGGCCTCAACTCCGCGATGGATTCAACACGGCATCGGCGAAGCGGGCGATGCCGTCGAGCGCCTCGCGGGTACGCCGCCACGGCATGACGATCATCCGGTCGATGCCCGCATCAGCCGCGCGGCGCACATCCGCGGGTGAATCGGCCGGAGCCGACGCGGTCACTTCGGGCTTGCCGGCACGTCCGTGCTCGGCCCAGAGCGCCGAGAGCTTCTGCACCGATCCGGGGATCTGGTCCAGGGTGTGGTTCATCGGGATCCAGCCGGACCCGAACCGGGCGACCCGGCGCAGCGCGGGCAGGCCGTCGCCGCCGACGTGGATCGGGGGTCCGCCTGGCTGGACCGGCTTGGGTTCGAAGGCAACGGCGTCGAAGTCGAAGAACCGGCCGTGGTGCTCGACGGTCGGCTCGGTCCAGAGCGCGCGGCACACCTCGAGCGCCTCGTCGACGCGGGCGCCGCGGCTGCCGAAGTCCAGACCCGCGGCGTCCCACTCCTCGCGCAGCCAGCTGGCGCCGATCCCGAAGTCGAACCGGCCGTCCGAGACGACGTCCAGCGTCGTGGCCGCGCGGGCGCTGACGAACGGGTGGCGCAGGCCGATGTTGTAGACGTAGGTGCCCAGTCGAATCGTGCTGGTCTGGCCGGCCAGATACGACAGGTAGGCGATCGCGTCGAACATCGGCGTCTGCGGGGGAATCGGCGGATGACTGTCGCCGTGATGGGGGCTGCCGGACATCTCGGCGGGCAGCACCAGATGCTCGGGAAGCCACACCGACTCGTAGCCCAACTCCTCGGCCCGCACCGTCAGATCCCGCCACAGGCCGGGGTGAACGCCACCCAGTGGAATCCCGAACTTCACAGCGCGGATGTTACGCAGCGGGTAGCGCTATCGGAAGCACTACTCTCATTTTCAGAGAGCATGATTCTGCCTGGTTGTCGCAGTAGCGTCTGAACCCATGACGGCGAGCAGGCTGAAGGTCCGCTACGCCCTCGCCCTCGTGCTCGCCCAGATCCTGGCCGCCGTCGAGTTGACCGCTCTGGTCATGCCGCTGCGCCACGAGTTGGTGCCGCAAGCCGAGACCGTCTTCGGGACCGACACTCTGATCGCCGCGGTGACGCTGTCGGTGTTCGGCTTCGCCGGATCTATCGGCTACGCGATCTGGGTGGTCGATCGCAGACTGCGCTGGTTCACCGCGGGCGGCTCACCGACCCACCGCGACCAGGTGTTCGTCGAGAGGTTTCTGCGTCACCAGTCGGCGCTGCTGACGGCGATCTGGCTGATCAGCGGCGTCATCATGGTCATCGTCAATCGCGACGGCGGCGCGGCGGCCGCTTGGTTGATCGGCATGTTGGTGTTGTTCGGTGTCACCACCTCGGCGGGTGCCGCGCTGCTGCTGATCCAGCGGCCCATGCGCCCGATCACCGCGGCTGTCATGGGGCCGGCGCCCGGTCGCGACACCGCACCGGGCGTGCTGCCGCGGCTGCTGCTGATGTGGCTGATGAGCAGTGCCCTGCCCAGCATCGGGATCGCGGTGGTGGTGCTGATGCGCGCCAGCGGCTGGATCATCCAGAAGAACGCGTCGATCGAGATTCCGGTCATCGTGCTGTCGGTGATCTCGGTCCTGGTCGGGCTGCGCGGCATGGCGATCGTCGCGCTGTCCATTTCAGACCCGGTGCATGACGTCGTCGCCGCCATGGCCAAGGTCGAACGCGGCCAGATCGGGACCCGGGTGGACGTCTACGAACGCTCGGAAATCGGGCGGCTGCAAAGCGGTTTCAACCGCATGGTGGCCGGGCTTGCCGAACGGGACCGGCTGCGCGATCTGTTCGGCCGCCACGTGGGGACGGACGTGGCGCTACGCGCGGTCAGCGACGCCGACAGCCTCACCGGCGAGGTTCGGGAGGCGGCGGTGCTGTTCGTCGACCTGGTCGGCTCGACGCAGCTGGCGCAAAGCAGTTCGCCGGCCGAGGTGGCCGGGGTGCTCAACGACTTCTTCCAGATCGTCGTCGATTCGGTCGACGAACGGCATGGCCTGATCAACAAGTTCCAGGGCGACGCGGTGCTGGCGGTGTTCGGTGCACCCCTGCCCAGTGCCCGCGCGGCGTCGGATGCACTGGCGACGGCCCGCGCGCTGACGGTCGCGCTGCGGCGGCTTCCCGTCGTGGACTTCGGAATCGGGGTGTCGGCCGGACGGGTGTTCGCCGGGAACATCGGCGCCGAGCATCGCTACGAATACACGGTGATCGGCGATGCGGTCAACGAGGCTGCGCGCCTTGCCGATCGGGCCAAGGCCACCGGCCAGCGCGCGTTGTGCTCGGACGTCGCCCTGTCCAACGCCGACGCCGCCGAGCGTGCGCACTGGGTGGAGTACGCCTCGGAGGTGCTCCGCGGCCGCCTCGAGCCGACCCGAATGTCGGCGCCCACCGCCTGAATTCCATCGATCCCCTTGTGCCGACCGCGGCGCCGGGTGAATGGTGAAGGGGCAGGAGGTTTGGCATGGCCGACAAGACGAACACTTCCCAGGCCGCCCGATCGGCTCCCGCCGCGGACAGTCCGGCCGCCATCCGCAACGTCGTGCTCGTCGGCCCGTCCGGTGCCGGCAAGACCACACTCGTCGAAAGCCTTCTGGTCGCCTCCGGCGTGCTGCCACGGGCCGGGTCGGTGGTCGAGGGCACCACGGTGTGCGACTTCGACGATGCCGCGATCCGCCAACAACGCTCGGTCGGGCTTGCGCTGGCACCCGTCCCGCACGACGGCATCAAGGTCAACCTGATCGACACCCCGGGCTACGCCGACTTCGTCGGTGAACTTCGGGCGGGCCTACGCGCCGCCGAGTGCGCGTTGTTCGTGATCGCCGCCAACGAGGGCGTCGACGAGGCCACCAAGAGGCTGTGGCATGAATGCGCCGACGTCGGAATGCCACGCGCAGTGGCGATCACCAAACTCGATCACGCCCGCGCCAACTACGACACCGCGCTGCGCGCCGCGCAGGATGCCTTCGGCGACAAGGTCCTACCGCTCTACCTGCCCACCCAGACGGGTTTGGTCGGATTGCTGTCGGGCAGCCAGTACGACTACCGGGACGGCACCCGGACCGTCCATCCGCCCGACGACACGTACACCGCTCGGATCGACGAGCATCGCGGCACCCTGATCGAGGGCATCATCGAGGAGTCCGAGGACGAATCGCTGATGGAGCGCTACCTCGGCGGTGAGGCGATCGACGAGGCCGTGCTGATCGAGGATTTGGAGAAAGCCGTCGGGCGCGGCGCGTTCTTCCCCGTCATCCCCGTCTGCAGCGGCACCGGCGTCGGCACCGTCGAGCTGCTGGACGTCGCCGCCCGCGGCTTTCCGTCGCCGCCCGAGCATGTTCTGCCCGAGGTCTACACCCCGCACGGCGTGGCCCGCGACGGACTGTCCTGCGATCCGGCCGGACCGCTGCTGGCCGAGGTGGTCAAGACGACATCGGACCCCTATGTCGGCAGGGTCAGCCTGGTCCGGGTGTTCTCCGGCACCATCAGGCCCGACACGACAGTGCATGTGTCGGGCCATTTTTCGGCCTTCTTCGAGGCGAATACACACGCCGACCACGACGAAGACGAACGCATCGGCACGCTGTCGTTCCCGCTGGGCAAGCAGCAGCGCCCCGCCGCGCAGGTGGTGGCGGGGGACATCTGCGCGATCGGCAGGCTCACCCGCGCCGAGACCGGAGACACGTTGTCGGACAAGACAGATCCGCTTTTGCTCAGACCGTGGACCATGCCGGAGCCGCTGCTGCCGGTGGCGATCGCCGCCCGCGCCAAGACCGACGAAGACAAGCTCTCGGTCGGCTTGCAGCGGTTGGCCGCCGAGGACCCGACGCTGCGCATCGAGCAGAACCCGGAGACCCACCAGATCGTGCTGTGGTGCATGGGCGAAGCGCACTCCAGCGTGGTGCTCGACGCGCTGGCGAACCGGTACGGCGTCAACGTCGACACCGTCGAGGTCCGGATCCCGTTGCGGGAGACCTTCGGCGGCCCGGCCAAGGGTCACGGCCGCCACGTGAAACAGTCCGGCGGACACGGCCAGTTCGCGGTGTGCGACATCGAAGTGGAGCCGCTGGCCCAGGGCGGCGGCTTCGAGTTCGTCGACAAGGTCGTCGGCGGCGCGGTTCCCCGCCAATTCATCCCGAGCGTCGAGAAGGGGGTGCGCGCCCAGATGGAACACGGCGTGCACGGCGGCTATCCCGTCGTCGACATCCGGGTGACGCTGGTCGACGGCAAGGCGCACAGCGTCGACTCCTCCGACATGGCGTTCCAGATGGCCGGTGGCCTGGCGCTGCGGGAGGCCGCCGCGGCGACCCGCATCGATCTGCTCGAACCCGTCGACGAGGTCACCATCGATGTGCCCGACGATCTCGTCGGTGCGGTGATGGGCGACCTGTCCGGTAGGCGGGGTCGGGTGCTGGGCACCGAGCAGGCCCGCGAGAACCACACTGTGATCCGGGCGGAGGTGCCACAGGCGGAGCTGACCCGCTACGCGATCGACATGCGCAGCCTCACCCACGGTGCCGCGTCGTTCACCCGGTCGTTCGCCCGCTACGAGCCGATGCCGGAAACCGCTGCGGCGAAGGTCCAGGTCTAGCGTCGCGCGGTAACGTCGTTCTCCATGACCGCACCGCGCTCGCTTCGGGAGTTGTTCGACCAGCTCGGCCTGCAGGTCGTCGAAGCGACGGACGACACCGTCGTGCTGGAGATGCCGGTGGACGAGCGCACCACGAACACCGCGGGTGGGCTGCAGGGCGGACTGATCGCCACGATGGCCGATGTGGCCGCCGGGCAGCTGGCCTCCCGCGCCACCCCGTTCGGGTTCGGCATCGCCACCACCGACTTGTTCGTCCGATACCTGCGGCCGATCAAGGTGGGCCCGGCCCGCGCGGTGGCCAAGATCCTGCGCACCGGCAAGCGTTCGGTGGTGGTGCAGGTGGACATCCACCGCGGCGAGGACAACGAGCTGGCCGCGACCAGCACGATCAACTTCGCCGCGGTCTGAGGCCTAGCCGATTCCGGAACCGGGCCGGACGGTCAAGCTCTGCGACACCGCACCGATCGGGCCGGTTACGTCGTGAATGATGCTGTGCGTCAATCCGATTCCACTCGGACCGATCGACACCGCGGTGTCGAAGCCCACCCACTCGCCGGCCGGCTCGGCGAAAAAGTGCGCGGTGAGATCCAGATTGGGGAACGCCACCTCGCGCGGATCCACCAGCACCGCCATCCCGTTGGCGATGTCGAGCAATCCCGCCGCGCGGGCCAGCGGGCTCACCTGCTCGCCGTCGAGCAGCGGCACCGCAGTGCGCACCCAATAAATCGCCCGGCCTGGTCGCTCCTCGGCGCGTCGTACCTCGGCCGACGCGATGAAACCACCCGGCCACACCGCACTCGGATCCCATTCCGGCATCTCCGCCGGCGACGGAATCGGCCGCAGACCGCTGCCGCGCAGTGCGGACGTGTCGTAACTCTTCATCAGCCAGGCTCGCGCCAGAACCACCACCCGGTCCTGGTAGGTCAGGGCAGCTTCGACGAGTTCGATGGTTCGGCCCGGCCGGAGCACCCGCACCTCGACCTCCTCGACGACACCGACGGGCACCGTCCCCAGGATGTCGTAGCTCAGGCGCGTCACCACCAGGTGGTCCTTCCCGCGGGCGTCCCGGTCGGTTTCGATGGCGTGCGCGAGCAGTCCGAACGACGGGGCGATGTGCTGTTCGGCGAGATTCCACGCGCCGCCGGCATGCTCGTTGGCGCGGTAGGAATGATCGGACACCCGGCTGAAGTACGACATTCGGGCGACGTTACTGCGCTGGTCGTCGGGGAGGACGCCGCGTTCCGGTCATCGACTCTGGTGCCACGCGATTATGTATGGTTACATACATAGGCATGACGAGCCCCCGGGAACGGATGGTCGCCTCCGCCGCACTGTTGATCCGCGAACGCGGAGCGCAGTCCACCGCGATCGCCGACGTCTTGGCGCACAGCGGGGCTCCGCGCGGCTCGGCATACCACTACTTTCCCGGCGGGCGCGCTCAATTACTCAGCGAGGCAGTCGATTACGTCGCTGACTTTGTGGCGGACAAGTTGGCCAAAGCCTCCAACAGCCTCGAGATGCTCGACGGGCTGACCCGCTTCTATCGCAAGAACCTGCTCGAGACCGACTACCGAGCCGGCTGCCCGGTGGTGGCCGTCGCCGTCGAATCCGGTGAACCGGGTAACGCCAACCCGGTGATCGACCGGGCCGCCGAGGCGTTCACCCGCTGGAACGACCTGATCGCTGCGCGCCTGATGGCCGACGGAATCGCGAAGGACCGCGCCGACGAGATGGCGGTGACCACGACCGCCGCGTTGGAAGGCGCCATCGTGCTCGCCCGAGCGGCGCGCGACACCAAACCGCTCGACATCGTCCATCGGCAACTGCGCGACCTGCTCGAAGCCGAACTGCCCACTTAGGAGATCCGATGTCCGCTGACTGGCAACCCACCGCCTGCATCCTCTGCGAATGCAACTGCGGCATCGTGGTGCAGACCAGCGTTCAGGACGGGGTCCGCACCCTGGCCCGCATCCGCGGCGACAAGGACAACCCAGCCTCGCAGGGCTACACCTGCAACAAGGCACTGCGCCTCGACCACTATCAGAACAACCGGGCGCGGCTGACCTCCCCCATGCGCCGCAGACCCGACGGCAGCTACGAGCAAATCGATTGGGACACCGCGATCACCGAGATCGCCGAAGGTTTCCGCGGAATCGCCGACGCCTACGGCGGGGAGAAGATCTTCTACTACGGCGGCGGTGGTCAGGGCAATCACCTGGGCGGCGCCTACAGCGGGGCCTTCCTCAAGCTGCTCGGTTCGCGATACCGGTCGAATGCCTTGGCGCAGGAGAAGACCGGCGAGGCCTGGGTTGATTTCCAGCTGTACGGCGGGCACACCCGCGGCGAGTTCGAGCACGCCGAGGTGTCGGTCTTCGTCGGCAAGAATCCGTGGATGTCGCAGAGCTTCCCGCGGGCTCGCACCGTGCTCAACGACATCGCCAAGGATCCGGCCCGCTCGATGGTCGTGATCGACCCGGTTCTCACCGATACCGCCAAGATGGCCGACTTCCACCTGCGGGTGCGGCCCGGCACCGACGCCTGGTGCCTCGCGGCGCTGGCCGCGGTCCTCGTGCAGGAAAACCTTTGCGATGACGTGTTTCTCGCCGAGCATGTGCACGGCGCCGACGAGGTACGCGCCGTGCTGGCAACGGTGCCGATCGCCGAGTACGCCGAACGCAGCGGTGTGGATGTGGAGTTGGTGCGCGCCACGGCCCGTTGCATCGCCGCCGCCGATTCGGTCGCGGTGTTCGAAGACCTCGGCGTGCAGCAGGCACCCAACAGCACCCTGTGCTCCTACCTCAACAAGCTGCTCTGGATCCTGACCGGCAGTTTCGCCAAACCCGGCGGACAGCATCTGCATTCGTCGTTCGCGCCGCTGTTCAGCCTCAGCGGTGTCGGACGCTCCCCGGTGACCGGTGCGCCGATCATCGCCGGGCTGGTTCCGTCTAACGTGGTGCCCGAGGAGATCCTGACCGACCATCCTGACCGGTTCCGCGCGATGATCGTCGAGAGCGCCAATCCTGCTCACTCCATCGCAGACTCGGAGAACTGCCGCGCCGCGTTCGAATCGCTGGAACTGCTGGTGGTGATCGACGTGGCGATGACCGAGACCGCACGGCTGGCCCACTACGTGCTGCCGGCGGCCAACCAGTTCGAGAAACCGGAAGCCACCTTCTTCAATTTCGAGTTCCCGCGCAACGAATTCCACCTGCGCCATCGGCTTTTCGAGCCCACTCCCGGAACATTGCCCGAACCCGAGATCTGGTCTCGGCTGGTGCGGGCGCTCGGTGTGGTCAGCGACGACGATCTGCGCCCGCTGCGCGACGCCGCCAGGCACGGCCGCGACGCCTACACCCAAGCCTTCTTCACCGAACTCGCCGCCAATCCAGCGCTGGGTAGGGCGTTGCCGTTCGTCTTGTACGAGACTCTCGGCCCGACGCTGCCCGACGGGCTGGCCGGCGCGGCCGCGCTCTGGGGGCTGGCCCAGAAAGCCGCCGTCACCTACCCCGACGCCGTGCGCCGGGCCGGGCACGCCGACGGCAACGCGCTGTTCGACGCGATCCTGGCCGGCAAGTCCGGGGTGACGTTCACCGTGCACGAATACGAAGACGACTGGGCGTTGATCAGTCACCCCGACCGCAAGATCGCGCTGGTGATCCCGGAGATGCTCGACGACATTCGTGCGCTGGCCGACGACCGGCCGGAACTGACCGACCCGGAGTTCCCGATCGTGCTGTCCGCCGGCGAGCGCCGGGCGTTCACCGCCAACGACATCCTGCGGGATCCGTCCTGGCGCAAGCGCGACGCCAACGGTGCTTTGCGCGTCAGCGTCGAAGACGCCGCAGCGCTCGGCCTGGTCGACGGTGGCCGGGTGCGGATCACCACCGCCGCCGGCAGCGCCGAGGCCACCGTCGAGATCAGCGCGACCATGATGACCGGGCACGCCGCACTGCCCAACGGCTTCGGTCTCGACTACGTCGACGCCGACGGGCAACGCCGCGTTCCGGGGGTGGCGCCGAACGCGCTCACCTCCACCGACTGGCGCGATCCCTACGCCGGGACACCCTGGCACAAGCACGTGCCTGCGCGGCTCGAAGCGGTGTCGACGTCCCTCGTCACGACCGGGTGATCCGCACAACCGCAAAGTAAATTGCGTGATTTATTGCGGTTGATGCGTGAATCCCGTTATGTTGCACCCATAGCGCTGCCAGTCGCTGTCGGCAGCATCATTGCGTGCATGACAGGAGCTGCGCACCATGGATCACGACTACGAGCAGATGAAGCGCGACGCGGAGCCCTACATCAGGTTCGAGAAGGATCTCGCTAATCGCATTGCTTACATCACCTTTGACCGCCCTGCCGAACTCAACTCGACCACCATGGGGATGCGGCAGAACTTCGCCGACATGATCCACAAGTGCAACGTCGACGACGATGTGAAGGTCGTGGTGATCCGCGGTGAAGGCAACGACTTCGGCAGCGGTGGCGACCTGCCGGAACAGCGCGAGATGCTGGAGAATCCGGGAACATCTCTGCTGCATGAACTTTCGATCAACGACGACAGCGTGAAGTACCCGCCCGGTGACTCCTACCGATACCTGTACACACTCACCGACCACTACGCCAAGGCCCGCGCGGGAAATCGGCCGCTGCAGGAGTGCAAGAAGGTCACCATCGTGGAAGCGAAGGGCTACTGCTACGGCTGGCACTTCTACCAGGCCGGTGACGCCGACCTGGTGGTGTCCTCCGACGATGCCCTGTTTGGTCACCCCGCATTCCGCTATGTCGGCTGGGGCCCCCGCCTGTGGTGGTGGGCCGAAACCATGGGCCTGCGGAAGTTCTCCGAAATGCTCTTCACCGGAAGGCCTTTCACTGCCGCCGAGATGTACGACTGCGGCTTCCTCAACAGCGTCGTCCCGCGTGACCAGCTCGAGGCGGAGACATTGAAGTACGCGATGGCGTGCTCGAAGACGCGGCCCACCGACACAGTCGTCGTACAGAAGACGTTCCTCGAGCTCTACAAGCAGCACAAGGGCGAGTACTTCGGCAGCCTTCTCACCGGTGTGGTCGAGGGCATGTTACCGATGATGACCAACGACCGGGACAATTATCCGGACCTGACCGAGGGCACGTTCGAGAAGGGCCTCAACAACGTGGTCAAGGACAACGACCTCAACTTTCCGCCAGAGTGGCGGTTGAGCCACTCCGGGCGGAAGAAGCCCTGACCTGGACGGCTCACGGCGCCTCGTCGGGGGCAGCCCACAGGCCCACCAACGCGTCGACCAACTCCTCACCGACCACCAGCCAGCTCGAATTCGCTGACGTCGCGCCGGTCGCTCGCTCACCCTCGATCTCGGCGCAGGTGTGCATCAACAGGTTTCGCGCCATCGTCCACCGAATCACCCGCACGCGCTTCGGGCGAGCCGGCAGGCACCGATTGATCCCACGCACTGTTTTGAGCATCCGCTCCGAGGTCATCGCGTACGACCCCACCAACTCCCGGCAGGCTGGGTCGGCCATCACCTGCGCCGCGAACCGCGCATAGGTGGTGGACGGTCCGAGGGCGTGCAGGTGTTCGGTCAACGGATGGACCAGGACGCCGATCCAATCCCGCAGCTGGGGATTAGGCGGCATCCCCGCCAGCTTGCCGCGACGGATCTCGTCGATCGCCGCATGGTGCCGGGCCTCGATCGCGCGCAGCAGATCCGCTCGAGAACCGAAGTGGTAGCAGGCGGCCGCGTTGTTCCCCTGACCGGCCGCATCGCTGATCTGCCGGTTCGACACCCCATACAAGCCGTTCTCGGCGAAAAGACGCTCGGCGGCCACCAACAGCGCGTCACGCGTGATCGACGACCGGTCAGTGCGAGGGTCCCTGGCAGAGCTCACCGCAGTCAGTCAACACACAGCCGGAAAGTAAATCAAGGTGTTTACTGGCACACCTGGACCGGCACGTTGTTCCAGCCCCACTGGAAGCTCGACGGCGGCCGGTGGGCGCGGTCGGCGTCGATCTGGTAGTCCGGGACGCGACGCAGCCACTCCTGCAGCAGCACCGCGATCTCCAGTCGCGCCATGTGATAGCCCAAACAGAAATGCTGGCCCCGGCCGAACGCCAGCGACCGCTCGATCGGACGGTCCCAGCGGAACACTTCCGGCTCGCCGAACTCGCGCTCGTCGCGGTTCGCCGAAGCCAACAAAGTGATGATGCGCTGGCCCGGCTGGATGGTGGTGTCGTGGATGGTGAAGGGCTTGCGCACCGTCCGGGCGAACCACTGCGCGGGAGCGCAGTAGCGGATGATCTCCTCGCGGGCCACCGGCACGTTGGCCGCCGGATCTGCCCGCACCGCCGCGAGCTGATCGGGGTGGCGCAGCAGTTCCCACAAGCCGTGCGCGACGATCTTGGGCACCGTCTCCGTACCGCCGATGAATACACCCAACATCTGGACCGCCACTTCGCTGTCGGTGAGCGCCGATCCGTCAGGCAGCCGGTAGGCCAGCAGGTTCTCGACGATCGGCAGGGGGCCGGGGAACTCTCCGGCGCGGACCTGCTGCACCACCGGGATCAGGTACTCGAGGTACCCCGGCCTGGCGTTGGCCACCTCGACGCCGCTGCCGGGCTCCGCCAGGCTGCCGGCGTTGACTGTGGCCAGCACGTCGGCGGCCAATTCGGTTGGCAGTCCGACCAATTCGCACACCACGGAGGCGGCGACGATTCCGCCGTACTCCTGGGTGAGGTCGAAGCTGCCCCGTGGCAGCAGTTCGTCGAGACGCTCGTTCGCCAGTTCCCGAATCCGGTCCTGCCATGCGGCGACCGACTTCGGCCGGAATTGCGCCGCCGTGCAGCGCCGGACGTCATCATAGAGTGGCGCGTCGAAGTTGGCGTGGAACGGCAGCGGATGCAGTGGCGGATCGGCGACCGGACCGTGATTGCGGTGTGCCAGTACCGCCGCCGCGGGCAGGGTTCCCTCGGATGCGACGAACGTGCCGTCATTGATCGCCAGCACGTTCCAGACGTCGTCGAACCTGGACAACGCATAGGTGTCGAGTTCGTCGACGTAGTACACCGGGTGGTGGTCCCGCAGGGTCCGGTAGTACGGCCGCGGGTCGGCCATCACCGCCGGATCGAACGGACTGTACGAGAAGTCCTGAATCACACCCATCATCGGAGCGGGGAGGGCGGCAGGGCCTGCAGGATGGAGTCCTCCCACCCGTCACGCAGCGCGGGCGCGACGCTCATCCACGTGACGATCTCGGCCGGCGGGCTGTCCTTCCACGACGGGTAGTGGTTTTCGAAGCAGTCCCAGTCCCCGTCGAGCGCCCAGTAGTGGATCACCTCGTTGAACCGGAAGGTCGTGATGAAGGAGCCGAGCCACCGCTTGCCGGTGCGCTCCGACCACGGGACGTACAGCCGTTCCAGCTCGCGGATGTAGTCGTCCTGCTTGCCCGGTTTGGTCTGCATGATCTCCTGGATCACCAGTCCGGCAGTGAATTTCGAGTCCTTGAGCTCCGCCAGCGGACGGTTACCGCGCCCGGCGTACATGATCCGGCCCTCCCCCGACGCGCCGGCACCGCCGAGATAATCCGCCCACTCGGCGGCGGTCTCGCGATGGCTGCCGCCGGGTGCTTGCGCCCTGCCGATCCGGGCATAGTCGGCGAACGCGTCGATCTCCCAGATGATCGTCACCTGCGGCCAGTGTCCGTTGTACGGCGTGGTCTCCCAGATCGAGAACAGCCGCGCCCCAAGCTGTTCCATCATCGGCTGGTACACACCGGTGAACTTCTCGGTGAACCGGTCGCTGCGCTCGGAGCCCAGCGCGATGGTCTCGTGCAGGTACAACAAGGTGTGGCTGAAGTACTTCTTCACCGGTCAGTCCTCGATCAGGGCCAGCGCCGCGGCGGGACACTGGGTGACGGCCTGCTGCATCCGCGCCCGGTCCTCCTGCGGCCGCGCGTCACCGTGGATGCGGACACTGCCGTCGTCGTCGACCTCGAAAACATCCTCGGCGATCGTCTCGCAGATTCCGTGCCCGGTGCACTTGGTCAGGTCCACTTCGATACGCATACCCTGCCTCACGCTCACCGCACGAACGCCGGGAGCCGCTTGATCCCGTGCACGAAACTACTCAGCAGATAATCGGGCTCGCCGAGCTCGACGTCGACCCGGAACAGCAACTCCCGGAACAGATTCCGCAGCTCGGTCCGGGCCAACTGGTTGCCGAGGCAGAAGTGTGGGCCGCCGCCGCCGAAACCCAGGTGCGGGTTCGGCGAACGCTGCAGGTCGAACGCGTCCGGCCGGTCGAAGGCGGCGGCGTCGCGGTTCGCCGAACAGTAGAACAATACGACCTTGTCGCCGGCGTTCAGCTGCTGGCCGGCGAGCTCGGTGTCGTGCGCGACGAATCGGGCGAACTGCAGCACCGGCGTCGACCAGCGGATGAACTCCTCGACCGCCGGTCCGATCCGGCCGTCGAAATCGGCTATCAGCCAGGCGCGCTGGTCCGGGTTCGCCGCCAGCGCCAGCATGGCGTGCGAGGTCGTCTGCTTGGTGGTGTCGTTGCCCGCCGACGCCAGCAGCACCAGGAACGCGCCGACCTCCTCGTCGGTGAGCCGGTGCCCGTCGACTTCGGCGTTGACGATGCTGGTCATCAAGTCGTCGCCCGGATGCCGACGGCGGAACTTCGCCAACTCAATGCCGGTGCCCGCCAACAGGAACATCTCGTTGACGGTCGCCTCGGCGCGCTCCTCGATCGTGGCGTACTCGTCGTCGCTCATGGAGAACAGTTTCTCGGCGGCCTTGGCCACCGCTTCGCGATCGGAGTTCGGCACGCCCAGCATCTCCGAGATCGTCATCATCGGCAGTCGCGCCGAGCACGCCGCGACGAAGTCCACCTCACCGGCGCCGACCAGTTCGTCGACCACGGTGGCCGCGTTCTTGCGAACCTGCTCGTCGATCTGGGCGACGTTGCGCGGGGTGAATGCGGAGCTGATGAGCCGGCGATACACCGTGTGCTGCGGCGGATCCATCATCAGGAAGAACGTGGCGATCCGCTGGATGTCGGCGGGCATCGGGTCCAGCGCGATGCCCTGCGCGGAACTGAACAGCTCCGGATGCAGGCTGGCATGGACGATGTCGGCGCGCCGGGTCAACGCCCAGAAGCCGGGCTCTTCCATCGGGAACAGCGAGGGAAACGGCTCGTGCCAGGTGAGTCCGTCGGTGGCCCGCAGAGCGGCGAAGGTCTGCTCGCGGGCGTCGAAGGTCTGGCCCCAGAATCGCCGCGACGTGATGTCGTGGGGGCTGTACCCACGCTGGTCCGCCGACACGTGCACAGCGTGACACTTTGACCAGTATTTGTAAAGACAGTGTTTTCGGTCCCGGATGTGCGAACTCCGCGTGACACCCGGGCCTCGACCTGTAATCCTGTACACGTGAGCCCGGCAGGAACCACCGCTGTGATCCCCGACGACGACGAAACCTCGTCGCGGCGGCGCATCCTCAATGCCACCGCCGAGGTGCTCGCCCGAAGCGGGCAGACCAAGCTCAGTCTCTCCGAGGTCGCTCTTCAGGCCGGCGTCTCCCGCCCGACCCTGTACCGCTGGTTCGCGTCCAAGACCGAGTTGCTCGACGCATTCGGCGCCTACGAGCGCGAGATGTTCGACACCGGCATCAGCCGGGCCACCGCGGGACTGCGTGGCACCGACAAGCTCGACGCGGCACTGCAGTTCATCGTCTCCTACCAGCAGACCTATTCCGGGGTACGGCTCATCGATATCGAGCCCGAGGTGGTGATCGCCCAGCTGGACCGCATCCTGCCGCTGATGCGGACCCGGCTGCAGAGGCTGTTGAGCGGACCCAACGCAGAGATCAAGGCCGCCACCGCAATTCGTGTCGCGATATCGCACTACGTGGTCCGTAGCGACGACGCCCACCAGTTCCTGGCCCAGCTGCGCCACGCCGTCGGCATCAAACAGTGACCACACCCCTCGACATCGGGGTCTACGTCCCGCAGATGGGGTTCAGCTACGCCGATGTCCTGCACCGCGCGCAACGCTGCGAGGAACTCGGCATCGGCTCGTTGTGGCTCTACGACCACATGTACGGCCCCGGCGTTCCCGGCATCGATTCGCTGGAGGCCTGGACGCTTGCCACCGCTCTGCTGAGCCGCACCGAGCACCTCCGCGTGGGACACATGGTGCTGTGCAACCAGTTTCGTCACCCCGCTGTGCTGGCCAAGATGGCAACCACGTTGGACCAGATATCGGACGGTCGGCTGGAACTGGGTATCGGCAGCGGATCCATCGAAGACGAACACCACCGGCTCGGACTGGACTGGGGCACGTTCGCGCAGCGGTCCGAGCGTCTACAGGAGACGCTGGAGATCCTCACCCAGGCGTTCGCCGATCAGCGGATCGATTTCAGCGGAACGCATTTCACGGTTCGCGACATGCCCATCAAACCCGGCTCCGTTCAACAGCCACGGCCGCCGATCGTGGTGGGCGGGTCCGGTGAGAGGTACACCCTGCCGCTGGTGGCCCGCTACGCCGACGTCTGGAACGTGCCCACCTATGCGCTCGGTGAGATGGAACACAAGCTGACCGTCCTGCGGGCGATCTGTGAGGACATCGGCCGAGATCCCGGCTCCATTGTGATGTCGGTCGAGGCCGTGCTGGCTCTGGCGCCGGACTCCGCCGCGTTGGAGAGCGTGCGCCAGATCGCCGAGAAGCGGTTCGGCGGTCGGGGTTTCGGTCTGCACGAAGGCGGGCTCATCGGCACGCCGGCCGCGATCGTCGACCGACTGGGCGAACTCCGGGACATGGGCTTCACGCAGGTGGTGTTCTTCACCCACGACCGGGCCTCGGACGCGACCCTCGAGCTGCTGGCCACCGAGGTGCTGCCAGAGCTCTAGGCGAAGGTGATCACGACCTTGTCGGCGGCACCCGGCGTCAGCGCGGTCTGCAGCGCGTCCTGCACATCGCTGAAATCGAAGGTGTGGCTGACGATCACCGCGTACTTCTCCCAGTTCGCCACGAGATCTCGGGTCACTTCGAAGATCTCGGTGGGATAGCCCATCGATCCGACGACGGTGATCTCGTTGGCCATGATGTTGATGAAGTCCACCGGCACCGGCTCCTTGTGCACGGCCACCACCCCCAGCCGCGCACCGACCTGTGCTGCCGCCAGCGCAGTGTTGATCACCGACGGTGCTCCGGCCGCGTCGAGGTAGATGTCGGTGCCCGATTTGCCCGGCCACATCGCCTCGCCCTTGCCGTGCAACGCGATGAGGCGCCGCGCCACATCCTCGTCGCCGGCGTTGATGACCGAGTCGGCGCCGACGGCGAGTGCCTTGTCCAGCCGCGATCCGATCAGATCCACCACGGTCACGTGGCTGACGCCCAAAGCCTTGTAGGCGATGGTGGCGCCCAGCCCGATCGGGCCGGCACCGAACACCGCCACTTTGTCCGCCGGTGTGGGTTTGGTCTGATTCACGCCGTGCCGGGCGACAGCCATCGGCTCGTTGAGGGCGGCGACGTCGAACGGGATGTCGGCCGGGATCACCTCGATGCTCTGCCCGCGCACCGCGTTCTCGACGAGGAGATACTCCGCCAGCGCGCCGGTCGCCCCGCCGTTGCCGATGATGCCGCTCGGTGCGCCGATGGGGTTGATCACCACGTGGTCGCCGACGTTGATGCCGGTGACCTCGCGGCCGACCTCGACGACCTCCCCCGCCGGTTCATGCCCGAGCGGCATGCGGCCCTGCCGCGGTGGCAGCCCACCCATCGAGATGTACAGCGCGTCCGAGCCGCAGATTCCGCAGGCTCTGATCTTCACCAACACGTCGGCTGGTCCCACCACCGGGTCGGCGACATCGACGACGTCGGTCTGCCCCGGCCCGGTGATCATCGTTGCTTTCATCTGTTCCTCACAGACCAACTCGCACAATGCTTTTCGGCTATTCGACGGTTGACACCGGCGGTGCCGCACCCTACCGTAACCGTCATGGTAAGGCACACGGCCGCAGGGCTGTCCCTGTTCTCCCGATGAGCAAGCCACTCAGCGGGCGCCGCGCGGTGGTCACCGGTGCGGCCGGCGGGCTGGGCGCCGCGGCAGTCCGGGCTCTCACGAATGCCGGCGCCGAGGTCGTTGCGACCTATCACCAGAATGAACCCGCCGACGACTCGCAGGCCATCTGGGTGCCGTGTGACGCCCGGGACGCCGAGTCGGTGAACGCGATGATCGACGCCGCGGTGGCGGCGATGGGCGGCCTCGACGTACTGGTCAACGCGGCGGGACTGTGGCACCAGGGTGTGCCCGGCCAGATCACCACCGCCGACATCGACTTCGTCCTGGACACCAACGTCAAGACCACGATCCTGACCAACCAGGCCGCACACGCGGTGATGCGCAAGTCCGGCGGGCGCATCATCAATTTCGGCTCGGCCGAAGCGGTGATGGGCAGTCCGATCTCCGCGGTGTACGCCGCAGCCAAGGGCGCGGTGCAGGCCTGGACCCGCTCGGCGGCCAAAGCCTGGGCGTCCGACAACGTGACGGTCAACGCGCTGGCGCCGGCGATGCAGACGCGAGGGGCGGACCGGTTGCGGGAGTTCCTCGGCCCGGACGCGGCGCCGTTCATCGATCAGCAGATCAAAGCCACCATCCCGCTTGGTGGGGCGCTGGGCGATCCCGACCGCGACCTCGGGCCGGTGCTGGTGTTCCTGGCCGGCGAGGGTTCGCACTTCATCACCGGTCAGCTGCTGCCGGTGGACGGCGGTCTGATCATGGTCGGCGGCTGACCCAAATCTCGCGGATCCGTCCTTGCGCTGCGTCGTACGATCTGGCGGATGGGAACAACGGGTCGTCCCCTGCGCGCCGAACGGGCTCTGCTTGCCGGCGATGAGGCGCGCCACCGGCTGCTCGAAGCCGCAAGCCGATGCATCGTGCGCCGGGGCAACACCCAGATCCGGATGGCTGAGGTCGCCGCCGAAGCCGGCGTGGTCCGCTCGACGGTGTACCGCTACTTCCCATCCCGCGATGACCTTCTGCTGGGGCTGCTGCTGACCCGAATCGACGCCGCGCTGGCCGCGCACGTCGCATCGCTACCGCAGCCCGACGACGCGCCGGCCTCGATCCAGGAACTGATGTTGGTGCCCGTCCAGTCCGTGATCGGTAACGCGTTGAAAGAGGCTTTGATGTCCGGCGAGAGTACGGCGGTGGCGACCGCACTCGAGATCGGTTCCGAGCAGATCGTCGACGTCGTCTTGCGGCATTACGGCCCGCTGTTCGAACGGTGGCAGGCGGACGGCAGTCTGTATCCCGAGCTCGACCCGCGGGAGACCGCGCGCTGGCTGCACACCGCGTCGTTGTTCCTGCTCGCTCCGGTGTGGCGGCATCGTCCCGTCGACGCCAAGAGACTCTTCGTCGAGCAGTACCTCCTGCGTGCCCTGGTGCCGAACTTCGCGTGACCGAAATCCTCTGAGGAGCAGGGCATCTCGCCAGGGATGTGCCTAGCGGCGAGCGAACGCCGGGGCGTGCTCGGGTCGCACCCCGACACCGACCAGGTAAGCCGGTATCACCGAGAGCCATGGCAACCGCCGGATCAGCGCGGTGATCGCCGCCGGGGGATCGGCGCTGTGCCCGTTCAGAATCGGCGCCACCAGCCGCTTGTGCAACAGGCGCTGCACGGCCTGGGTGACCGCGGCCGGGGGCAACCGGCGCTTACGGACAGCGGCCAGATCGCGGTCGGTGACAGCGCCGCGGCGCAGCGGGCCGGCCAGCAGTGTCGCCGCACCTACCGCGTCCTGGATGGCTATGTTGATGCCGACGCCGCCGACCGGGGACATCGCGTGAGCCGCATCGCCGAGACACAGCAGTCCGTCGGTGTGCCAGCGACTGAGCCGGTTGAGCCGGACGTCGAGAACCTTCACTTGGTCCAACGAGGTCAGGCTGTCGGTATTGGCCTCCGGAATCAGCTCGGCCAGTTCGGCTTTCAGCGCTGCCAGCCCGCGCGCCCGC
This sequence comes from Mycobacterium sp. ENV421, assembly GCF_002887815.1. Classification (GTDB taxonomy): domain Bacteria; phylum Actinomycetota; class Actinomycetes; order Mycobacteriales; family Mycobacteriaceae; genus Mycobacterium. The sequence goes on from NZ_PDHO01000035.1 coordinate 24,616, forward strand.
AGCTGCGCGTCGCTGCCCTTCGGAATCAGGTAGGCCAGCTGGAAGTACCCCTCCCGCGGAATCATGATCAGCACGCGTCCGGCGGTGATCCGGGGAATCAGGGTGTACTCGGCACTGCTGTCCCGTGGCAGCCGAAACCACCACACGTCGAACGGCACCGGGAAGTCCCGCGCCACCAGCCCGGCGGTCTGCCGCACGACCGACGTCCGGCCGTCGCACGCCACGGTCAGATCGGCCCGCAATTCACCGTCGCCGTCCGGCGAGGTGTAGGTCACCCCGGTGACCCGGGCGCCGTCGCGCAACAGCCCGGTCACCTCGTGGCACAGCCGAAGCGTGTACGTCGGCTCCGCCTGACCGGCTTCGGCCAGCAGATTGAGCAGATCCCACTGCGGCACCATCGCGATGTACGGGTGCGGCTGGCGCAGCCGGCGGAAGTCCACCATCGTCAGCGAGTTGTCGCCCACAGTGAATTCGGCGTGATCGACCTTGCTCTGCGGCAACGCCGCGAAACGCTCGCCCAGGCCGAGCTCGTCGAGAAGTCGCAGGGTCGTGGGATGCACTGTGTCGCCACGGAAGTCGCGAAGGAAGTCGGCATGCTTCTCCAGGACGGTGACCTCGATGCCCGCCCTGGCCAACAGCAGTCCGAGCACCATGCCGGCGGGGCCGCCGCCGACGATCGCCACCGTCGTGGAGTCGGTCATGGACACACCGTAGTCAGACGGGTGCACGCGTGGAGCTAAACCTGAATACGTGAGCCGATCAGCACCGTCTGACTGGTCGGCAGCCCGAAGTATCCCGCGGAATCCGCGGCCATCAACGATGTGGCGATGAAGATCCTCTTGCGCCAGGGCGCCATGGTCGGCTGATCACCGGGAATCAGTTCGATCTTGGACAGGAAGTAGGAGGTGCTGTCGAGGTCGATGTCGCCGCCGACGTCGGCCGGGTTCACCAACCGCAACGCCGCCGGCACGTCGGGTCGCTCCATGTAACCGAATTGTGCTGCCACGTAATAGATGCCGTCATCCGGATCGCCGAGGTCGTCGACGGTGATCCGCTCGCTGTCGGGCACCCGGGGCAACGGCGGAACGACGATCGACAGAATGATCACCCGCTCGGGCACGACGTGGTTGTGGTCGACGTTGGCCCGCATCGACAACGGCGCCGTCTCGCTCTCCCGGTTCAGGAACACCGCGGTGCCAGGGATCCGCGGGTAGGGCGGGGAGTGGTTGTTGATCTCGTCGATGAAGGGCTCCAGTGGGCCCTCGGCTTTGTCGCGGGCGCTCACCACGATCGCGCTGCCCCGCTGCCAGGTGATCAGCACCGTGAAGGTGACCAGACCGATCAGCAGCGGCAGCCACGCGCCGTGCACGAGCTTGGTCAGGTTGGCGGCCAGGAACATCAGGTCCACGGTCAGCAGTGCACCGCCGCCGATGACCACCATCCACAGCGGCCACCGCCACCGGGTGTGCGCGATGTACAAGAACAACAGGGTGGTGATGGTGATCGTGCCGGTGACCGCCATCCCGTAGGCGTAGCCCAGTGCCGCCGAACTCCGGAACGCGAACACCAGGATCAGCACCGCCACCATCAGCATCCCGTTGATCCACGGGACGTAGATCTGGCCGATCGACGACGCCGAGGTGTGGGCGATCCGCAGCCGCGGCAGATAGCCGAGTTGCGCGGCCTGCGAGGCCACCGAATACGCGCCGGTGATCACCGCCTGCGACGCGATCACCGTCGCCGCGGTGGCCAATATCGCCATCGGGAGCTCCCAGCCGTGCGGTACCAGCAGGAAGAACGGCGCATTGACCACACTCTGGTTGCCCAGCAGCAGGGCACCCTGGCCGAGGTAGTTGAGTACGAGAGCCGGGAGCACGAGACCCAGCCAGCCCCAGGTGATCGCCTTGCGGCCGAAGTGGCCCATGTCGGCATAGAGCGCCTCGGCGCCGGTGACCGACAGCACGACGGCGGCGAGCGCGAAGAACGCGATGTGGAAGTGGCCGACGATGAACTCCAACGCGTACGTCGGCGACAGCGCCTTGAGGATCTGCGGATGCCCGGAGATGCCGCGCACCCCGCACGCGCCGATCACCAGGAACCAGACGATCATCACCGGGCCGAAGAACCGTCCCACCGCGGCGGTGCCGCGCCGCTGTACCGCGAACAGCCCGACGATGATGACCGCGGTGATCGGCACCACCAGCTCCGACAGTGACGGGTCGACGACCTTCAGACCCTCCACCGCGGACAGCACCGAGATGGCGGGGGTGATCATGCTGTCACCGAAAAACAGTGCGGCACCAAGGATTCCGAGCGCCGACAACGCGGAGATGACCCGCGGGCTGGACCTGCGCCCGAGCCTGCGGACCAGCGTGATGAGGGCCATCACGCCGCCTTCACCGTCGTTGTCGGCGTGCATGACCAAGGTGACGTAGGTGAGCGTGACGATGATCATCACCGACCAGAAGATCAGTGACACCACGCCGTAGACGTTGGCGGAGGTGATCGGAACAGGGTGTGGGTCGCCCGGGTTGAACAGCGTCTGCACGGTGTAGATGGGGCTGGTGCCGATGTCACCGAACACCACGCCCAGGGCGCCGATGACTAACCCGGTGCGGGCCTTGGTCGCCGTGCTCACTCCCCACCCCGTTTCTCGGTGCGCCCGGCGTCGGGTCCCGGCGACGTGGAGGCTCATGGTAGCTGTCGCAACGCCCTCCCGACGTACGGTGGAACAGATGCGTATTGCACTGTTCGCGACCTGTCTGGCCGACGCGATGTTTCCGCGGGCCGCGATCGCGACTGTCGAATTGCTGGAGCGGCTCGGGCATCAGGTGGCCTTCCCGGCCGACCAGACGTGCTGCGGTCAGATGCATATCAACACCGGCTATCTCGGGCAGGCGACCGGCTTGGTGCGCCACCACGTGGAGTTGTTCGAGAGCAGCGGCTGCGATGTGGTGGTCGCGCCGTCCGGATCGTGCGTCGGCTCGGTGCGCCACCAGCATGCGATGGTCGCCCGCCGGGCCGGCGACACCGCGCTGGCGCAGCGCGCGGAGGCGATGGCGGCACGTACCTACGAACTGTCCGAATTGTTGGTCGACGTGCTCGGTGTGCGCGATGTCGGTGCCTACTATCCGCACCGGGTCACCTACCACCCGACCTGTCATTCGCTGCGGCTGCTGCGCGTCGGTGACAAGCCGCTGGAGTTGCTTCGCCACGTGCGCGGCCTGACCTTGGTGGAACTCGCCGACGCGGACACCTGCTGCGGATTCGGTGGCACTTTCGCGATCAAGAACGCCGACACCTCCACCGCGATGCTGGCCGACAAAATGTCGGCGGTCATCGCCACGCGCGCCGAAGTGTGTGCCGCCGGGGACAGTTCGTGCCTGATGCACATCGGCGGCGGGCTGAGCCGGATACGTTCGGCGGTGCGCACCGTGCATCTCGCGGAGATCCTCGCGTCGACGGAGCCGGAGCGATGACCACCGATCCTTCCCCGGGTCACGTCCCTCCCGCCGCCCGCTTCCTCGGCGTTCCCGGCATCGGCAATCTGCGTGGCAGCCAACCGTTCCCGGAGGCCGCGCGTCGCGAGCTGGCCAACACGCAGATGCGCCGCAATGTCGGCCACGCGACCCGGACCATCCGCACCAAACGGCTTGGAGCGGTTGCCGAATGCCCGGACTGGGAACAGTTGCGGGCCGCGGGCAGCGCGCTCAAGCAGGACGTGATGGCCCGGCTTCCGGAACTGCTCGACCAGCTGGAGGCCAACGTGGTGGCCCGCGGCGGCGTTGTGCACTGGGCCCGTGACGCCGCCGAAGCCAACCGGATCGTGACCGGGTTGATCCGCGAGACGGGCGCCGACGAAGTGGTCAAGGTCAAGTCGATGGCCACCCAGGAGATCGGGCTCAACGAGCATCTGGCAGCCGAAGGCATCGCGGCGATCGAGACCGACCTCGCCGAACTGATCGTGCAGCTCGGGCACGACACACCCAGCCACATTCTCGTTCCGGCGATCCACCGCAACCGTGCCGAGATCCGCGAGATCTTCGCCAGGGAGATGCCCGATGCCGGTGAACTGACCGACGAGCCGCGTGTACTCGCGATGGCGGCCCGCGCGCATCTGCGCCGAAAGTTCCTGTCCGCCAAGGTCGCCGTCAGCGGTGCGAACTTCGCGGTCGCCGAAACCGGGACACTGGCCGTCGTCGAATCCGAGGGTAACGGCCGGATGTGCGTGACACTGCCGCAGACGCTGATCACGGTGATGGGCATCGAGAAGGTGGTGCCCCGGTTCACCGACCTCGAGGTGTTCATGCAGCTGTTGCCGCGTTCCTCGACGGCTGAACGGATGAACCCGTACACCTCGATGTGGACCGGCGTGCATCCCGGCGACGGACCGCAGGCTTTCCATCTGGTGTTGCTGGACAACGGCCGCACCGCGGTGCTCGGTGACGCGGTGGGCCGTGCCGCCCTGCACTGCATCCGCTGCAGCGCCTGCCTGAATGTCTGCCCGGTGTACGAACGCACCGGCGGCCACGCCTACGGCTCGATCTATCCCGGCCCGATCGGCGCGATCCTGAGCCCGCAGTTGACCGGGACGCACGGGCACGACGACCCCAACGCCTCGCTTCCGTACGCGTCGTCGTTGTGCGGCGCGTGTTTCGACGCCTGCCCGGTGCGGATCGACATCCCCTCGATCCTGGTGCACCTGCGGGCCGCACAGGTCGACGACCATCGGGCGCTCGGTCAGGACCTCGCGATGGGCGCCGCCGCGTGGGCGATGGCCTCGCCCAGACGATTCGCCGCGGCCGAGAAGCTGCTCGCCGCTGGGCGGCTGGTGGCGGGTGCCGATCATCGCATCACACACCTGCCCTGGCCGGCGTCGCGCTGGACCGCAAGCCGTGACGTGCCCGCGCCACCCGCGGAAACCTTCCGGCAGTGGTGGGCCCGCACCCACGACGAGGCGTCCCGATGAACGAGACACGTCGGATCGTCCTCGACCGGATCCGCGGGGCGCTCGCGGCAGCCCCGCCCGAACCCGTTCAGGTGCCGCGCGATTACGACCGGGAGCCGGCGCACGGACCCGGTGACGCCGAGCGCTTCGCGCGAACGGTCGCCGAATACCAGGCCCGGGTGCTGGCCGTCGAGGCAGCCGAGATAGCGGCCACCGTCGCCGAGCTGACGGGTGCCGGCGCCCGGGTGGCGATACCGTCCGGCCTGCCCGCCGAGTGGGTCGACGGCATCGACACCGTCGTCGACCGGCCGGAAAACCCCATGGCGGTAACCGAACTCGACACCGCCGACGCCGTCGTCACCGGATGCGCCCTGGGCGTCGCGGCCACCGGAACCATCGTCCTGGACGCCGGGCCCACCCAGGGCCGCCGAGCACTGACCCTGGTCCCCGACCATCACATCTGCGTCGTCTTCACCGACCAGATCGTCGACACCGTCCCGCAGGCGTTCGCCGCCCTGGACCCGGGGCGACCGCTGACCTTCATCTCCGGCCCGAGCGCCACCAGCGACATCGAACTCAACCGGGTCGAAGGTGTGCACGGCCCGCGCAGACTTGACGTGTTGCTGATCAGCAGGTGACATTGCGGAATCCGCTTATTTCTCACGGCCGCACGGCATAGATTTCTACAGCGGAGCTACGAAGGGAGCCGGGCGTTGCGGACTTTGGCGATAGGCATTGCGCTCACGGCGGCTGCGGTGACGTTGGCCCCGCCGGCGTCCGCGGAACTGTGGCCCGGCAACTACAACTTCATCATCCCCGATCGCCGGGATTTCCATACCTGGGCGTGGGGGGCCGCCCCCTGCCCCGGCGAGATCGTGTTTTCGCCGACCTGCGTCCGCGTCTCGGCCAACCCCATGCCGATCGCCAAGGCCTACCCCTGGTACGGCATCGCGACGCTGAACAACGGGCAATACACGATGACCGTCGACAATCCGGACGGATTGCGCTGCGGCGACATCTATTACGGTCCGGTCATCCCCACCCGCGATGTCTTCACCTGGGATCCCAAGACATTGGCGGGAACCATGGAATCGTCGTTCGACGTCGGCTGCGACGGCGCACCGGGCGGCACCTTCACCTACCCGTTCTGGCTGACCCGGCTCTGAGTCAGCCGGTGATCAGCGCGCCGTACTGACCGATCAACTCGGCGGTGCGCCAATAGATCAGCGCCGCGAACACCACCAGCACAGCCGCGGAGACTCCGCCCTGCACGAGGTTGCGGCGTTCCCGCGGTGCGTAGGTGTAGACCGCCGCGATCAGCGACCCGGTGATGAGGCCGCCCACGTGGCCCTGCCAGCTGATGGACGGGACGGTGAACGTCAGCACCAGGTTGATGCCGATGAGCACGACCACCCAGCGCACGTCGAGATTGAGCCGCTTGGCCACCACGAACGTCGCCCCGAACAATCCGAAGACCGCGCCCGAGGCGCCCGCGGTCGCCGCCCCGATCGGTGCGAGCAGGTACACCAGCACCGAACCGCCCAGCGCGCTGAGACCGTACAGCGCACCGAACCGCAGCCGGCCCAGCCAGGCCTCGAGCGGAGGGCCGATCACATACAGCGCCCACATGTTGAACAGCAGATGCATGGCGCCGTAGTGCATGAACGCCGATGTGATGAGGCGGAAGTACTCGCCTCCGGCCACGCCGGGGGCCCACAGCACCAGCGCGCGCTGAAGATCTCTCGACGTCATCTGCAGCACGAACATCACCACGTTGACCGCGATCAGCGCATAGGTCACGTACGGCAGGCCGGAGCGCCGGATGCCGCCGGCGCCGGTACGCGCCGGGCGGACACTCTGCCCGGCGGCTGCCACGCAGTCGACGCATTGATGTCCGACCGCGGCGCTGCGCATGCACTCGGGGCAGACCGGCCGCCCACAGCGAGTGCATTGCACATAGGTCGGGCGGTCGGGGTGGCGGTAACAGGTCGGTGTGCCCGCCGGAGTTTGCGGTGTGTAAGGGATGCTCATAGTCCTGCCACCGAAGATACTGTGCCGGGCCGGTGGCGACGCACCTGAGACGGCGTCGCCGACGCCGCGGAGACGGTACGGATTCCGTCGTCGCGAGCCGGAGCCGCACCAGCACACCCGGCCAACCAGTGCCCGGACACTGGTTGGGCTGCGGGAACGGGGGCGTTCGGCAGCTAACCTTCGGATTCAATTTCGATGGGCGTCAATATTTGCCATATCCGCACTGCCGCGTCCCATTTCCGGGACGGCCGAATCGGTGCTGAAGTGCCCATATAGCTACCCACAACAATATGTAGCCACACGACTGATTCCGTAGTACATTTCCCCCAGGTTGAGTTCACAGCCGCCCGGAGACGCCGGCGCGCGAGGGCTCGAGAACTTTCGCAGCGCAGCTTCGATTCGAAGAGCTTCGGCAGGCACATCCGGCATCGCGGAGTACCACTGATGGAGGCGCCATGACTTCAGCCACCGCCGCAGGACCCTTGGCTGTCACCCGCTTGGGCCGCGACCGCACGGACCGTGGAGCCTTCCGGTCCAGAGAGCTCAGCGCGACCACCCTGCTCATCGCCGCAGTCGGCGAGGTGGACGCGTCGAATGCCGGCGACATGCTCGGTTACGTCGAGGACCACATCTCGGGGTATCAGCAGCTCGTGATCGACCTGTCGAAGCTCGACTTCTTCGCGATGGACGGGTTCTCGGCGCTGCACACGCTCACCGTCCGGTGCTCGCGGCGCGGGATCGACTGGGTGCTGGTCCCCGGCCCCGCGGTTGCTCGCGTGCTGCGGGTCTGCGATCCGGAGGGGCTGGTCACCACGGCGGGCAACATCGTCTCGGCGGTGGCCGCTCTCGCCCGTGGCCCACACACCCATCTGCAGTTGGCCCCGCTGGCGAAGTAGCCGGCCGTCCCTTCCTAGACTGGTTCGATCGGTTCTAGCGAAGGCGAGCAGCCATGGCGACACACGGTCGCAATCTCAACGACCTGGTGACACGGTTCTGGAGCGTCGCCGCACCGCTCTACGACCATCCCCGTCTGCAGCACTGGGTTTACCAACCTGCCCAAGACGAGGTCATCGATGAGCTGCGCGCCCACGGCGCCTGCCGGATCGCTGACATCGCCTGCGGCACAGGTATTCTCGCGGCTCGCATCAAAGCCGAGCTGCAGCCCGACGAGGTGTACGGGGTGGACATGTCCGACGGCATGCTCAAGCAGGCCAAGGCGCGCGACCCTGAGGTGCAGTGGCGCAAGGGGCCGGCCGAACAACTGCCGTTCGACGACGAGTCGCTCGACGCCGTCGTCTCGACATCGGCCTTTCACTTCTTCGACCAGCCGGCGGCGATGCGCGAATTCCACCGGGTGCTGCGGCCCGGCGGGCTGGCGGCGGTTGCGACGATCAGCCCGCCGCAACTGCCGCTGCTCGGCCAGCTGACCAACTCGCCCGCCAGTGCCGCGCACAACCCGTCGGCGCAGGAGATGCGCACGCTGTTCACCGACGCCGGTTTCACGATCAGCGACCAGCACCGGGTGCACCGGCCGCTGTGGACCAAAGGCGTGTTCGACCTCATCACGATCGGGACGAAGCCCGCGTCCTGACCGATTCGGGCCGTATCCTTCGACACCATGGCCGTCGAGCTGCTCGCCCCCAGTGTCGAGATCGGTCTGGTGACCACCAATCTGGGTCCGATGGTGGAGTTCTACGAGCACTTCCTCGGGCTGCCGTTCCAGCTCGACCTCGACTTTCCCGGCGGCACCATGAAGCGCTACCTGATCGGTGACAACACCCTCAAACTCGTGACCTACGACCAACCGCCTCCCGCGGACCTCACCCCCGGCGGCGGACGCGCGCAGACCGGTGTCCGCTACATCTCGCTGGTGGTCACGAACGTCACCGAGGTGGCCGCCCAGGTCGCCGCCGCCGGGTACGACATCGTCGAACCGCTCACCGAATTCACCGCATTGCCCGGCATCGGGTGGTTCTTCGTGGCCGATCCCGACGGCAACTGGGTCGAGCTCGCCGGTCCGATCTGAACACCGCTCATCCGTCCGACGTCACCCACTCAACGCAGAGGAACACCTATGGCCATCGAGCTACTCGCCAAGAACATCGAAGTCGGTTTGGTCACCACCAACCTGGGTCCGATGGTCGAGTTCTACGAGAACTTCCTGGGCCTGCCCTTCACCGGCGACCTCGACTTCCCCGGCGGCACCATGAAGCGCTACGCACTCGGTGACAACGTGCTCAAGCTGATCACCCTCGACCAGCCGCCGGCCGCACCGGCGACGCCGGGGGGCGGACCGGCCGCGGCCGGCATCCGCTACTACACCGTGGTGGTGGCCAACACCACCACGGCCGCCGAGCAGGTCAAGGCCGCGGGCTACGAGATCGCCCAGGAGCTCGCGGAGTTCGCCCCGGTACCCGGCATGGGCTGGATGTTCGTCGCCGATCCGGACGGGAACTGGGTCGAGCTCGTCGGCCCGATGTAGATCGCGGCCCGTACCCTGGGCATCGTGCCCGAGCTTCATCCCGACGTCGCGGTCCTGGCGCCCCTGCTGGGGACCTGGACCGGTGCCGGCACCGGCGAGTACCCGACCATCGAGACGTTCGGTTACGTCGAAGAGGTCGCGATCGGACACGTCGGCAAGCCCTTCCTGACCTACTCGCAGCGGACCAGGGCCACCGACGACGGCCGGCCCCTGCACGCAGAGACCGGCTACCTGCGGGTGCCGTCGCCCGGCCGGATCGAACTTGTCGTCGCCCATCCCACCGGGGTCACCGAGATCGACGAAGGCAAGCTGTCGGAGACCGGCGACGGCCTGGCGATCGAGCTCGACTCCACCGCCATCGGGCTCACCGGTTCGGCGAAAAGCGTTACCGCCCTGAGCCGTTCGTTCCAACTCGCCGGTGACGAACTAACCTACAGCGTGCGGATGGCCGCCGTCGGCGTGCCGCTCACCCACCATCTGGCCGCGACCCTGCACAGGAAGCAGGGGTGAGCCACTCCCCCGCCGGGGACGGCCGGATTCGCGTCCCGACCGACCTCGGCGCCGTCACCGACGTCGGCGCCGAGGACCACGCCGACATCTCGGCGGCCACCGCCGACCGGATCTGGGAATCGGTGCGGCACTGGTACGCCGCGGGCATGCACCCCGCAATCCAACTGTGCCTGCGGCACAACGGAAGAGTCGTGCTCAACCGCGCGATCGGCCACGGTTGGGGCAACGGTCCGGCCGACCCGCCGGACGCCGAGAAGGTGCCTGTCACCGTCGACACCCCGTTCTGTGTGTACTCCGCGGCCAAGGCCATCAGCACGACGGTGGTGCACATGCTCGTCGAGCGCGGCGAGTTCTCCCTGGAGGACCGGGTCTGCGACTACCTGCCGAACTACACCAGCTACGGCAAGGACCGCACCACCATCCGGCATGTGATCACCCACAGCGCCGGCGTGCCGTTCGCCACCGGGCCACGACCGGACCTCAAACGGATGAACGAGAGTGCTTACGCGCGCGAGAAACTCGGTGAGCTCAAGCCCATCCACCGGCCGGGCTTGATGCACATCTACCACGGGCTGACCTGGGGTCCGCTGGTCCGCGAGATCGTCTCGGCCGCAACCGGGCGCAACATCCGCGACATCCTCGCCGAGGACATCCTGGACCCGCTGGGGTTCCGCTGGACGAACTACGGCGTGGCAGAACAGGATGTCCCGCTGGTGGCGCCGAGCCACGTCACGGGTAAACCACTGCCTGCGCCGATCGCCAAAGCGTTCCGGGCCGCCGTCGGCGGAACCCCGCAGCAGATCATCCCGTTCTCCAACACCCCGCTGTTCCTGACCGGTGTCGTCCCGTCGTCCAGCACGGTGTCCAACGCCGACGAACTGTCGCGCTTCGCCGAAATCCTGCGGCGCGGAGGTGAACTCGACGGCGTCCGGGTCATGCGTCCGGAGACGCTCCGCGCGGCGGTGGCACCCGCACGCCGGCTGCGGCCCGATATCGCGACCGGGTTCGCACCGATGCGCTGGGGCACCGGCTACATGCTCGGATCCACCCGGTTCGGGCCGTTCGGACGCGACGCACCCGGCGCCGTCGGCCACACCGGGCTGACCAACATCGCGGTCTGGGCGGATCCGGAACGCCAACTGTCGGTCGGACTGGTCAGCAGCGGTAAACCCGGACAGCACCGCGAAGCGGGCCGCTACAGCGACGTGCTGGATCGCATCAACGCTGAGATCCCCCGCGTCCGCGGGTGAATTGTGCCGGCCCGGCACGGTCGATAACGTACCGACCATGGGTGACTCGCTGCTGCAGCAACAACTCGACGAGGTACGTGCCCTGCTGCAGCGGGCGCGCGAGCTGTTCGGCCCGAATCCCGTTGCGCCGCCGGAGGTTGCCTCCGCCGACGGCGACCGGTAACCGCTCAGGATTCGTCGGACCGCAGCCGATGCTGCCGCAGCGCCTCGGTGGCCAGCTCGAGGTCGCGGCTGCTCGCCACATCGTCTGACGGGGTGTGGCCCGCCGCCACGATCTCGGCGCGCACCTGCATCAGCGCTTTCAGATTCGACACGTCCGCGGTCAGCAGGATGCCCTGCGCCAAGGTCTGCGCGTCGGCGTCCATCGCGGGTTCGGCCAGGGCCACGCTGTGCAGGTAACCACCCCGGCAGGACCGGAACAGGATGTGCCCGCTGGGATGGACCGCGTCGAACTCGGGATCGGGTTCGGTCATGAACCGTCCCGGGTGATGCGGCCGAGCTCGGCGGCGGCGGCGCTGTCCTGGTGTTCCCAGACGTCGGCGGCGTGGCTCAGATTGGTCGCGAGTTCGGCGTGGGCCGCGGCCTGCTGCTCGTAGCAGGCCCGCCGCTGATCCAGCAGTTCGCGGCCGGCGTCGCGCAGCTCACCGAAGATCGGGCCCAGCGAGTCGAGACTGGCGAGGATGTCGGCGTGCCGGGCGGGCACCGTGCTCAGCTGCTCGGCGGTGTCCTGGTGGTCGCGGGCCGCGCGGCGCAGCTCGTCGGGTACCACGTGGATGCGCTCTGCCATGTCACTCTCCTATCGCCGGCGGACCGGCTGTCACCGCGGGCCGGGTCGGCGCGGGTCGGTCGGGTCTCGGGGTCGTGGTTCCGGCGCCCGGCTCAGGCGGATGCTCCCACCCTAGGAAGCTCGGGCCCGCGACGCTGGCAATGGGCTGGATCTGGTTGTTGAGCACCGCCTTGCCGTTGCCCACCGCCAGCGCATGCCGGTCAGTCAGCATCCCGATGTCACCGGGCGACACCCGGGCGGCGTCCACGGGATGCGAGACCACGGTGCCCGGGGCCGGGATCGTGATGCCTTGCTGCCGGAACGCCTCCGGGATGGGCGTTCCGGCCACCGCGGCGGTGATGGCTGCCGCCAGTTGAGGCGTCGGCGCGGTCACCGTTTCACCGGTGGGCAGGGTGACCACGGTCGAGTCGTCGGGAGGCGGCGTATCGGACTCCTCCCCCGCGCTGCTGTCGTCGTCGGCCGCCGGATCGGCCGGAGCGTCGTCGATCGGCTGGTCCGGCACCGGCTCGTCGAGCAGGTCAGAGGTGTCTGCGGACGGCAGCCGCGGCGGGGTGAGAGTGTCGAATGTCGGCGGCACGGGGCTCGGACCGGCCGGCGCACCCGCACCGGTGCCGCCGCCCGTCGCGGGAATCGCGGCCATGGGCGGGATCATCGGCGCGGCGACCGGCTGGCCGCCGGCGGCGGCAGGGTCAGGCGGCGGCGCGAGGTCGTCGGGCAACAGGCCATCGATGAACGGGTCCGGGCCGAGATCCGGCGGGAGGTCGACGGCCGGCTCAGCCGGTGTCGCGGCCACCGGGGCGGCATCGGGTGCGGCCTCGGCTGCGGAGTCCGGGGTGGCACCGACGTACAGCGATGCCAGCGCGGCGGCCAAGGACGCCTTCGAGGTGGCGTCCAGTCCCGCGGTCTCCACGACGGTCTTGATATCGCGCAACTTGTCGATCAGATACCGCTGGAACGCGCGCGCACCGGCCGGGGTGTCGAGGTCGGTGCGGGCCGCGACGGCGGCCTCGATGTCCCTCTGCAGACCATCGAGGGCTTCCCGGCCCGCGGTATGGACGGCATGGGCATTGAGAACCGCGGTGATCACCTGCAAGTCGAGCTGTGCGCTCACCGAATTCTGATGTGCCAGTGAAGTTTCAGCCGTCCGAATGGCGTCCGCGGCCCGCCCCTCCCCCACGCCGGGCGACTGGTCGATGGGTGCCACCGGGTCGAGGGCGGCGGGATGCTGCGCGCGAATCTTGGCCACTACGTTGTCGATTGCGCTCGGCGACACCACACTGACCGGGCTGGTGATCGTGGCGAGGTCGGTGTCCGAGAGCCCCGTCAGCCAGGCCCGGCTGTCACCGGTGACCGCACCGACGCGCGCGATCACGTCGAGCAGGTCTTGGTAACTCGCCACCGGTGCCCTCTCATGCCGGCGACTGTATCCAGGCGGTGTTCGGGTGACAATTCACCCGTCAGGAAGGTGTGGACGACACCTGGTAGCGGTCCAGAAGTCGCTGGAGCGCCGCGGTTTTGGCGGCGGCTTCGGCGCGCGCGGCGATCAGCACATCGCTGATTTCGCGTTGCTTGGCGAGCAGAAACCGCGCGAACTCGCGTCCCTCGACGGGCGCGGTGACAGTGTTCGCAGCGACCGCCGCCTCGATCTCGGCGTTGATAGCGTCGAGCTTGCGGATCGCCTCGGTTGCGGCGGCATGCGCGGCCGACACCACCTCGGCCAGTTCGGCGTCCGCCCCGGCGAGGTCGCGGTCCCGCGCGGCGAGCAGCGATCGAGCCGACTCGAGGGCCTCGGCCGAGGCTCCGACGTGCTCTGCCATGCGTCGACGGTACTCAGCGAGATTTCGCCGAACAACTCACCACTCGGCTAAGCCGGCCGGCGGATCGCGATGTCGGGACCCAGTCGGCTGATCCGGACGTTGGCACCGGAGTAGGGCGCCTCGACCACCAGTCCGTTGCCGATCGCCATCTGGACATGGCCGGCATGCGGGAACACCAGATCACCGGGGCGGACGTGGGAACGCGGTACCGGAACCCCGTCATTGATCTGGTCGTAGGTGGTGCGGTGCAGTGGCACCCCCGCCTGGGCGTAGGCCCACTTCACCAGGCCTGAACAGTCGAAGCGATCCGGGCCGGTAGCTCCCCACACGTAGGGGCAACCCAGCCGCGAGAGCGCGGCGCGCACGGCCAGCGCAGCCCGTGAACTCGGTGCCGGCAACCGGCGGTGCCCACGGCGATATCGCAGCGCGCGCAACAGCGCGAGACGACGCCGGGCTCGACGCCGGGCGGCCAGGACGTGCGCGTGCTGGGCGCGCAGCCGGGCGGCCCTGCGCCGCAGCAACTCTCGTTGAGCGACCGGGTTGTCCGGGGTGGTGGCGGCATCGGCGTGGGCGGCGTCGAGCACGGCCCGGGTTTGCCGCTGAGCCTCCTGATGATCGCGCTGGACACGGGCCAGGATTGCCGACACCTCGGCGTCGACACGGCGGGCGCCGTCGAGTTCGGTGCGTCCCCGTTCGGCCGCACGGTGATAGGCGGTGGGCAACCCATCGCCCGGGGACGACGCCACCGCGGGTGCCGCATCGAGCACCCCCACCGCCTGCCGGCCGGAGAACAGCGCATGGGCGCGGCTGAGGATCTCCACCTCGGGGGCGGTCATACCCGCTCCTCGACAAACGCCCGCACCCGCGGCAGCACTCCGGGTGGGATGGCCCCGCGGTTGCGGATGTCCCACAGCTGCTCGACGTCGACTCCGATCAGTGTCGCGATCACCGGCTCGGGAAGCTCGGAGCGGGCACACGCCTGGTCGAAGCGCGCGCTGATACTGCCCGGCATGCGGGCCAGCAGCCCGCTCCGGATCGCTTCCAGGGACTTGAGGTGAGTCATCAGGCGGTCCACCGATTCGGCCCCCGCGTTGACCGCGACGCGCCACGAGTTGGCGGCCAGCAGCTCGGCCTTCACGCATTGCTCGATCACGGACTGAATATACGTTTCATATTCGTTTGACGTCTCCGCTGGCAGGCGGGCTATCAACGAGTTCAGCGATTCCAGGTGCGCTTCGGCATGCGCCTCGAGCACATCAGCGTCGCTGTGCCGGCTGACGACGATGCCGGTGGTGGTCCGCGGCGGCGTGGATTCGGCCGGTCCGCCGGTCAGGAATTGGGCGATCTCAGCGGCTGGATCATCGGCAACGACGAGCCGCGCGTAGGTACCAGGCGGCAGCCCCAGTCCATTTTCGACCTTCTGAACTGTGCCTTTGTGCGGCTTGCGGACACCGCGCTCCAAGAAGCTCAGGCCCATGATGCTGACCCCCGTGGCGGCGGCCAGCTCGGCCAGCGACCAGTCCCTCGCTTCGCGCAGAGTCCGGATGGCCGCACCCGCCGCCTCTCGGCTCACGGTGGGGCTCCAGCCATATACGGATCGTACACAGGCCTATCGGATTATACGTTTTCTTCTACGTTCCTCTTGCGCCTTGCGGATGTCGCATATATGCTTCCGTCATTGAATCCGGCCAAGGAGGCTCCGATGAACTACCGCCCATGCTCGGTCGAGCCCGATCTGTGGTTCGGCTACGCCGACGACGACGCCAGCGACGGCGCGGCCAAGGCCCGCGTCTACGAGCAGTCGGCCACCCGCGCCCGGACCATCTGTCTACGCCGGTGCCCCCTGGCCCAGCAGCGTGCGTGCGCCAGAAGCGCCGTCGAGAGCGGCGAGGAATACGGGGTGTGGGCCGGCATCAAACTGCCGGGCGGCCAATACCGCAAGCGCCATCAGCTGGCGCACGCGCACGAGGTTCTGCGGCGCATCGCCGACGGCAAGCTCAATCCGCGCGAACTGCCCGAAAGCGCCGAACTGCTGGACCGCAGCGAAGCGCTGCCCGCCCAAGTGGCAACCGTCGTGCATCTTCCGCTGGGCCGGCCGCGTACCGCGGCCTGAACTACCAGCTGGCTTCGGCGGCTATCCGGCCGAGCCGACTGCCGTTGCCGCAGAACGCTTTTGCATGTTCTCGTCGACCTCGCGCTGCCACACGTCATAGGCGTGAGTGGTGTCGACCTCGAGTTCGAAGCGGTCGGTCATGTCCGCGGTGACATCGGCGGCGTCGACGTAGAACTGCTCGTACCACCGCCGGTACTGGTAGAGCGCGCCGTCCTCCTCGCACAGCAGCGGATTCTCGATCCGCGTCTTGTGCTTCCAGATCTCGACGTCTTGCAGGAAGCCGACCTCGTAGATCTTCGAATACGACTGGGCGAGTTTGGCCGCCTTCTCGTCCGACAGCCCCGGCATGTTCTGCACCGAGACCCCGAACTGCAGCATGAATGAGTTCTGGTCGATCGGGTAATGGCAGTTGATCAGCACCGACTCCACGGTGAAGTCCGGTCCGAGGTCGTTGTGCAGCCAGTTGATCATGTACGACGGCCCGAAGTAGGTGGCCTCCGAGCGCAGCTTGGTGCCCTCCCACAGCCGCTCCGGGTGCTCGGTGAAGTCTTGGCGTCCCTTGGATTCCATGTACTGGCTCGCGGTGTGGCCTTCGAAGACGTTCTTGAAGAACGTGGGGTAGGCGTAGTGGATGTAGAAGAAGTGCGCCATGTCGACGTTGTTGTCGACGATCTCGCGGCAGTGCGCGCCTTCGATGACCATCGAGTTCCACGCCCACTTCGACCACTGGCCCTCGTCATAGCCGTCGATGGTCGGCGGGGTGAGTTCGGCCGGTGGCGTGGAGCCCTCCGGGTCATGCCACATCAGCAGCTGCCCGTTGACCTCGATGGTCTGGTACTTGCGGGTGCGGGCGAGCTTGGGAACCCTTCGCGCATAGGGAATTTCGACGCAGCGCCCGGTCGCGCCGTTCCAGCGCCAGTCATGGAACGCACAGGCGAGATTGTCGCCCTTGACCGTGCCCATGGCGAGGTCGGCACCCAGGTGCCGGCAGTAGCCGTCGAGCACATGGATGTCGCCCTGTGAGTCGGCGTACACCACCAACTTGCCGCCGAACGCATTGATGCCGTGCGGCTTGCCATCGCGGAAATCCTCTGCCAGGCCCAGGCAGTGCCAACCGCGCGCGTAGCGCGTCATGGGCGTGCCGGGGTCGATCTCCCGGATCTGGTTCATGCGCTCATTTAAGCACATGTGCTTAAAGCTGCCTAGCACTGATTTAGACTGCTCGACGTGGACCGCGGTGCCCGATCACGGGAAGTACTGCTCGACGCCGCTGAACGGCTGATCGCCGAGCACGGCTTCGAGGTGCCGCTGCGGGAGATCGCGGTGGCCGCGGGCCAGCGCAACAACTCCGCCGTCAACTACTACTTCCGCAGCAGGCAGGACTTGATCGATGCGGTGGTGGCCCGACGCCTGACCCCGATGGAGGTCGAGCGGCAAGCCCTGCTGGACCGCATGTCGGGTGAGCAGATGGCCGACGCGCACGCCGTGCTGCGAATCCTGGTCGGGCCGTTCTTCCACAGTGAAGGCACCCACTACGCGCGGTTCCTCGAAGTGGTGCGGATCCGGCTGAATCGGGAACCGCAGAGCCCGGCGGAATCGGCCTGGCCACGGATCCTCGACGCGCTGGCCCGACTGGTTCCGCTCAAGGACCGCAGCGCCCGGGAGAACCGGGTCGGTGCCGTCGCCACCGCAATGTTCGCCCTGCTCGCCGACCACGAGCGGCGGGTGGAATCCGGCGACACCGATGCCGACAGTCTCGAGGAGATCGTGACGATGCTCGCCGCGATGCTGACCGCCGCGCCGGTGCCGGCGCCGGCGACTCGCTGACTGCGGCAATTCCCGGGCAGGGGAGTCGGTATGCGGATAGAACTGTGTCGACACAGCAGACGTTGGGAGGCGCGCGGGTGCGGATCGTGGTCGCGGTAGCCCTGGCGGGGTTGATCGCACTGGTGGTGGCGGTGCTGACCGACAGCACCTATGCGGCCATCGCGGTGGTCGTGCTCGCGGTGGTGGGCATCGTGCTGTTGTTGCGCGACTGGCGGGCTGATCGCAAGCGGGCCGCCGCAGGGGAGTCGACGGCGGTGCCGCACGACGAGCCCGTCGACCCGTCGATGAGCCCGGAGCTGTTCGCGCCGGACATCTCGGCCGATGGTCGCGGCCCGTCGTCCGACGCCCGGGCTGACTAGCGGGGGAGCCGCCCGCCGAGACGGGCATCGCTGCTGCCCAGACCTGAGTTCCTAAGGGATGTCAAGCGACCTGTTGGCTCGTAGGGTGGTTGTCGGCGG
>NZ_PDHO01000036.1 GCF_002887815.1 Mycobacterium sp. ENV421
CGGCTTCATCTGCGGCCGCCAGCAACCGCGCCAACACCAGATCCCAGGTGCCATCAGCGCTCATCCGTCGATGCCAGGTCCAGATCGTCTGCCACGGCCCGAACACCGCGGGCACGTCCCGCCACGCGATCCCGCACCGGTATCGATAGATGATTCCTTCCAGCATCTGGCGGGCATCCCGAAAAGGCCTGCCCTTTCTGCC
Source organism: Mycobacterium sp. ENV421 (assembly GCF_002887815.1). Classification (GTDB taxonomy): domain Bacteria; phylum Actinomycetota; class Actinomycetes; order Mycobacteriales; family Mycobacteriaceae; genus Mycobacterium. The sequence goes on from NZ_PDHO01000036.1 coordinate 203, forward strand.
TGTTCGAACAGGCAGAAACTCTTCGATCAACGACCACTGAGCATCGGTGAGCAGCTGAAACCGCGACATACCCCAAGCCTCAGGCACGACACCCGAAACACTTGTCAGACACGCCCTAGCTCGCGAACGCATTGCCACAAAGGGGAACGGCGTTGCGAAGACGATCGCAGCCAGCTCGCCTCCGGATACTTTACACGCCTTAAGCGTCATAACGATCCCTACGTATATGCGGCCGGATCGATTCCACTTCGGTATTCCTCGGCAAACTTCTGGGCATCCCGGCCCCGACGGTAGAGCGTGTGGTCGCCGCGCAGGCGCACCACTGAGAAGCTATCCAGCAGCCGATACGGCGGCAGCGATGAAGTCGTGGTTCGATGCAATCGGTCGCGCAGAATTGCAGATGTCATCACATCGTTTGGTGCTAGCGAAACCGGCGACAGGTGGGCAAGCCGGTGCAACACAGCGTGGTCTGGCAATCTTGCGCAACAATACAAGGGGGGGTGACGTCAATCACAACGTGCTCTATAGTATGCGCAATGCTTATCAGGAATCGTGGTGCCGAGGTGCGAAGAACTGGGGTGGGCTGATGACGGTGCTGGCTGTGACGAGCACACCTGAGCTGATCATTCCCCCAATACGAAGCGGCGGTGAGCCGCGGGCGGCTGGCGCGATCGGCGGGAACCGGTGGTGACGGCGTCGCGCGTTCTCGCGACGCCGATGCGCGGTGTTGGGGACTTCTTCGCGATGTCGCTGGACACGTTCGTGCAGATGGTCCGCCCGCCGTTCGCGTGGCGTGAGTACGTGAACCAAACGTGGTTTGTGGCGCGGGTGTCGATCCTGCCGGCGCTGATGTTGACGCTGCCGTATTCGGTGCTGTTGGTGTTCATCTTCAGCATTCTGTTGACCGAGTTCGGAGCGGCGGATTTTTCCGGCACCGGCGCTGCGATCGGGACCGTGAACCAGATCGGCCCGATTGTCACGGTTTTGGTGGTCTCCGGGGCGGGCGCCACGGCGATGTGTGCGGACCTGGGTGCGCGGACGATTCGCGAGGAGCTCGACGCGCTGCGGGTGATGGGCATCAACCCGATCCAGGCGCTGGTGGTCCCACGCGTGCTTGCCGCCACCACGGTGTCATTGGCCCTGGCATCCACGGTGATCCTGGTGGGCCTGACCGGTGCATTCCTGTTCGTCGTCTTCATCCAGCACGTCTCACCAGGTGCGTTCGTCGCCGGATTGACGGTGCTCACCGGCGCCGCCGATGTGGTGGTCTCGTTGATCAAGGCGATGTTGTTCGGGCTGGCGGCCGGCCTGATCGCGTGCTACAAGGGCGTCTCGGTAGGCGGCGGCCCGGCCGGCGTGGGCAACGCGGTGAACGAAACCGTGGTGTTCACCTTCATGGTGCTGTTCGCCATCAACGTCATCGTCACTGCCGTCGGCATCCAGTTCACGGTGCAGTAAGGACGATCCATGAGCAGCAGCACTGTCGTCGCGAGCGTGCATCCGAGGCTTCGGCGCGCCTTTGAGCAGCTGATCGCAGGATGGAACAGCATCGGATCACAGACCCGGTTCTACTTCACGACCCTGAGTTCTATCCCGGACGCCGTTGTGCACTGCAGGACCGAACTGCTGCGGCTCATCGCGCAAATGGGGTTAGGCTCTGGGGCCCTCGCCGTGGTTGGGGGCACGGTCGCGATCGTCGGTTTCTTGACGATGACCACCGGCGCGTTGGTCGCGGTGCAGGGCTATAACCAGTTTGCCTCCGTTGGGGTGGAGGCCTTGACGGGGTTTGCGTCGGCCTTCTTCAACGTCCGGCTCATCGTGCCGGGCACCACCGCGGTAGCGCTGTCGGCGACGATCGGCGCCGGTGCCACCGCTCAAATCGGAGCGATGCGCATCAACGAGGAGATCGACGCGCTCGAGGTTATCGGCATTCGCACTGTCGCCTATCTGGCCTCTACCCGGGTATTGGCGGGCGTCATCGTGGTGATTCCGCTGTACTGCGTGGCGGTGATGATGGCATTTCTCGCCGCTCGGACCGGCACCACGGCGATCTACGGCCAGGGCTCCGGCGTGTACGACCACTACTTCAACACCTTCCTCAATTCCACCGACCTGATCTGGTCGTTCTTCCAATCGGTCGTGATGACCGTGGTGATCCTGCTGGTGCACACCTACTACGGGTACACCGCGACTGGCGGGCCCGCCGGTGTCGGGGAGGCGGTGGGGCGCGCGGTGCGCACCTCCATGGTCGTCGCGGCGGTGGAAATCGTGTTCATCTCGCTGGCGATCTACGGCCAGTCCGGCAACTTCAACCTGGCGGGGTGACGGATGGAACCCAGGCCAGGTGAGAACCGCCTACACCCCGGGTGGTGGACGCTGATTCTGGTTGTGGCGATCGCCGCGTTTCTCTTCGTGACCTCCACCGCCTTTGCCGGCACCTTCAGGTCCTTTGTGCCGGTGACGCTGACCTCTGATCGGGCCGGCGTGGTGATGGAGAGCGGCGCGAAAGTGAAGATGCGCGGCATTCAGGTCGGCCGCGTCGCCCAGATCACCGGCGGCAAGAACTCCGTGAGACTCATGTTGGAGATCGAGCCAGATCAGATCCGATACATCCCCGCCAACGTCGAGGCGCAGATCAACGCCACCACGGCGTTCGGCGCCAAGTTCGTCGAGCTGCTCCCGCCGGAACACCCTAGCGCGCAGCGGCTTGCCGCCGGCGCGGTCCTGCAGTCGGTCAACGTCGCTACCGAGATCAACACCGTGTTCGAGAACATCGTCGACTTGATCGAGGTTATCGACCCGGCCAAGTTGAACGCCGTGCTGACCGCAGTGGCCGACGCCGTGCGCGGACAAGGTGAGCGGATCGGTGAGGCCACCACCGACCTCAACGAGGTGTTGCTGGCGCTGAACGCCCGCGGCGACACCATCCGCCGAGATTGGCGCTCGTTCAAGAGCTTCAACGACACCTATAGCGGCGCCGCCAAGGACATCGTGGCGGTTCTGAATGCGGCCAGTACGACCAGCACGACGATCGTGGATCACGCAAAAGCGCTGGATGCGTTGCTGCTCAACGTCACCGGTATGTCCGACGCCGGGATCAACCTGCTCGGTGCGAGCAAAGACAATCTTGTTGGCGCGGTCAATGTGCTGGCGCCGACGACCGACCTGCTGCTGCAGTACAGCCCCAGCTATGCCTGCGCCCTGCAGGGCGCGACATGGTACCTCAACAACGGCGGTTTCACGGCGTGGGCGGGCGCCGATGGGCGCTCGGGCCAGTTCGACGCGGCGTTGATGTTCGGAAACGACCCCTTCGCCTATCCGGATAATCTGCCTATCGTCGCCGCCAAGGGGGGACCCGGCGGAAAGCCGGGCTGCGGCTCGATGCCCGATCCGACCAAGAACTGGCCGGTGCGACAGTTGATCACCAACGTCGGCTTTGGCACCGGTCTGGACTGGCGACCCAACCCCGGCATCGGGCACCCCTGCTGGGTCGACTTCTTCCCGGTCACCCGCGGCGTGCCGGAACCGCCGAGCATCCGGCCCTGCCTGCCCGGCCCGGCGCCCGGCCCCGTCCCGTACCTGGGAGCGCCGCCGTACGGCGCGCCGCTGTACGGACCGGGCGGAACGCCGTTGTGGCCCGGGGTGCCACCACCCCCGCCACCACCAACGCCAGACGCCGCCCCGGCCCCGGCCCCGGCCCAACCGACTCCCGTAGCCCCGCCGGGGTGACCAACCCGCCCATGACACGAAGACAGGAGAGAGCGTGAGCAAACAGCTCAAGGGCACTGTCTGGCGCCTGGCCGCGTTCCTGACGGTCTGCGGCCTCGGTGCGTTCGCCCTGCTGGCGGTCTTCGCGGAATTGCGGTTCGAGGAGGGGAAGACTTACTTCGCCCAGTTCAGCAACGTGTCCAACATGAGAAAAGGCAGCATCGTGCGCGTCGCCGGGGTCGAAGTCGGCAAAGTGCGCGGCATCTCGGTGAACCGGGACTCCACCGTACGAGTCGAGTTCTCCGCGGAGAACTCGGTGATCCTCACCGAGGGAAGCCGGGCAGTGATCAAGTATGACAACCTGTTCGGCGACCGCTACCTAGCACTCGAAGAAGGGGCCGGCGGGGTCAAGACACTGCAGCCCGGCGACACGATTCCGCTGGCCCGCACCGAACCCGCACTGGATCTGGACGCGGTGATCGGCGGCTTCCAGCCGCTGTTCCGTGCGCTGGACCCCGATCAGGTCAACGCGCTCACCGGCCAACTGATCCAAGCATTTCAGGGCCAGGGTGACACTATCGGATCATTTCTGAACCAGGCCGCGGCACTGACCAACACATTAGCCGACCGCGATCAGCTGTTCGGGCAAGTCATCACCAACCTCAACGTGGTCCTCGGGTCGCTCGGCGACCAGTCAGACCAGCTCGACAAGGCAGTCACCTCCCTGTCGGGCCTGATCGACGGACTGGCCGGGCGCAAGAAGGACCTCGCCAACGCAGTGGCCCACACCAACGCGGCCGCAGGTTCGGTCGCCGATCTCCTCACGCAAGTCAGGGAGCCGTTCCAGAAAGTCGTACGCGAGACCGACCGGGCCGCCGGCATCGTGCTCGCCGATCACGACTACTTCGACAACATCCTCAACACGCTGCCCGACAAGTACAAAGCGCTTGCGCGGCAAGGGATCTACGGCGACTTCTTCAGCTTCTACCTGTGCGACTTGATCTTGAAGCTCAACGGGAAAGGGGGCCAGCCGGTGTATGTCAAGGTGGCCGGCCAGAGCACCGGGCGGTGCGCGCCGAAATGAAATCCTTCTCCGAACGCAACACCCCGCTCATCGGGGCCATCGGCGTCGCTGCAGTCACGGTCATCGTGCTCGCCGCACTCAACTTCCAGAAACTGCCCTTCCTGAACCAGACCAACGAGTATTCCGCCTACTTCGCCGACGCCGCCGGACTGCACACCGGCGCCTCGGTCGACATCTCCGGCTACCCCGCAGGAAAAGTGTCCAGCATCGAACTCGACGGGGCACGCGTACTCGTCAAGTTCACCGTCGACAACACGATCCATCTCGGGGATCGCACCGAGGCGGCGATCAAAACCAAGAGCCTGCTGGGCAGCAAAGTGCTCGACGTCATCTCGCGCGGCGACGGCGAACTCACCACCACGATCCCGATGGAGCGGACCGTGTCGCCCTACCAGCTACCCGATGCCCTCGGTGACCTGGCCACCACGATCAGCGGGCTGAACACCAACCAGCTGTCGGACTCGATGGCCACCCTGGCGCAAACGTTTTCCGGCACCGCACCCGAGTTGAGGAATGCGGTACAAGGAGTTGCCCGGTTCTCCCAGACACTCAACGAACGCGACGCGCAGCTGCGCAACCTACTGGCCAACGCCAGAAAGGCCACAACAGTACTGGCCCAGCGCACCGATCAGATCGTCACCCTGGTCAGGAACACCAATGCGTTGCTGAGTGAACTCCAAACACAAAGCAACGCGATCGATGAGATCTGGAACAACATCACGGCGGTCGCCCAGCAACTCAAGGGGTTCATCGCCGAGAACCGCCAACAGCTGCGCCCGGCGCTGGACAAGCTCAACGGGGTGCTGGCCATCGTGGACAACCGCAAGGAGCGCATCCAGGACGCGATCAAGCGGCTCAACGCCTACGCACTGTCGCTGGGCGAAGCGGTCTCATCGGGCCCGTTCTTCAAGGCGTACCTGGCGAATCTGCTTCCCGGCCAGTTCGTGCAGCCCTTCGTTGATGCAGCGTTTTCCGATCTGGGGCTCGACCCGGCCACGCTGCCGCCCTCCGAGCGCATCGACCCGCCCACCGGCCAGCCGGCAACCCCCGCATTGCCGGTGCCCTACCCCCGGACCGGGCAGGGTGGCGAACCCAGATTGGCGCTGCCCGACGCGATCACGGGCAAGCCGGGCGATCCGCGCTATCCGTACCGGGAGCCGCTGCCCGCCCCGCCGCCCGGAGGACCCCCGCCAGGACCGCCCGCACCGCCGCCACCGGGCATGCAATCCACACCCGAGCCGACACCCTCCCCGGTCTACGTGCCGGCACCGGGTGAGGTGCCGCCTGCACAACCTGGAGGACAGCCATGACCCGGCCGCGTCTCATCCGCGCCGCCACGGCGATCCTCCTCGTGGCGGTCCTGGCCGGCGGGCTATTCGCCGCCCTCAGTCGCACCGGCCCGGCGGCGAAGACCACGGTGATCGCCTTCTTCCAGAACAGTAACGGTCTGTTCGCCGGCGACGATGTGCGCATCCTGGGTGTGCCCGTCGGGCGCGTCGCCACGATCGAGCCGCAGCCGCAGCGGGTCAAGGTCACCTTCTGGATCGACCGCAAATATTCGGTTCCCGCCGACGCCAAGGCGGTCATCCTGTCGCCTCAGCTGGTCACCGGGCGTGCCATTCAGCTGACCCCCGCCTACACCAGCGGACCCGAACTGCGCGACGGCGCGGTGATCCCGCAGGACCGCACGGCGGTGCCGGTCGAATGGGATGACGTCCGCGTGCAGGTCGAGCGGCTGACCGAACTGCTGAGGCCAACCCAGCCCGGCGGCGTCAGCACACTGGGCGCGTTCATCAACACCGCGGCCGCCAACCTGCGCGGCCAAGGTGCGAACATCCGCGACACCGTCATCAAACTGTCGCAGGCATTGTCGGCCCTCGGCGACCACAGCGACGACATCTTTTCCACTCTGAAGAATCTGGCGACACTGGTGTCGGCGTTGCACGACAGCAGTGGGCTGCTCGCGCAGCTCAACGAAAACCTGGCCGCCGTCACAGGGCTGTTGGCCGACGATCCCGACAAGGTCGGCCGCGCAGCCAACACGCTCAACGACGTGGTCGCCGACGTACAGGGCTTCGCCGCGGAGAATCGCGATGCCCTGGGCACCGCCTCGGACAAGTTGGCTTCGGTCACCACCGCGATGGTTGACAGCCTCGACGACATCAAACAAACACTGCATATTCTGCCGTCGACGCTGCAGAACTTCATCTTCATCTACGAACCAGCCGGCGGCACCATGACCGGCGCCATAGCGGTCAACAACTTCGCCGACCCGATCAGTTTCCTGTGCGGCGCGATCCAAGCGGCCTCCCGTCTCGGCGCCGAACAAGCCTCGAAATTGTGCGTTCAATACCTCGCGCCAATCGTGAAGAACCGCCAGTACAACTTCCCGCCGTTGGGCGAGAACCTCATCGGCGGGGCATCCGCAAGGCCCAACGAGGTAACTTACAGCGAGGACTGGATGCGACCCGACTACGTGCCGCCCCCCGTCGAGGCGGCAGCGCCCCACCCGCCCCAGCCTGCGCCGCTGCCCGCCGAGGCGGCTACGCCAGATGCCGGCGCGCCGCCCACGCCGGTGGCGACGAACCCATCCGATGGCCTTTCCGGCCTCATGGTCCCGTCCGGAGGCGGCTCATGACAGCGCGACAATCCACCCGCGTCGCGGTGAAACTGCTCATCATCCTCGCGCTGGCCGCACTTCCCGGTTGCGGCTGGCGCGGGCTGAACTCGCTTCCCCTACCTGGAACCGAGGGCTCCGGCCCAGGCTCCTTCGTCGTGCAGGCACAGATGCCCGATGTCAGCAACATCCAACCGAACTCCCGGGTCCAGGTGGGTGACGTGACCGTCGGCACCGTGACCAGGATCGAGCTTCAAGGTTGGCACGCGCTGGTGACCATGCGGCTCAACGCCGACGTCGACCTGCCCGCCAACGCGACCGCCAAGCTCGGCCAAACCAGCCTGCTGGGATCGCTGCACATCGAACTCGCCCCGCCAACGAACACGCCACCGGAGGGGAAGATGCACGAGGGATCCCTGATTCCACTGGCGCACGGAGGAGTCTACCCGACCACCGAGCAGACCCTGGCGGCGATCTCCATGCTGCTCAACGGCGGCGGACTGGGGCAGATCCAAGACATCACCCGGGCGTTTTCCACCGCATTCCGGGGACGAGAACACGACCTGCGCAGCATGATCGAACAACTCGACAGATTCGCCACCCTCACCAATGACCAAACCGGCGACATCATCGCGGCCACCGACAGCCTCAACAACCTGGCCGGCAAGTTCGCCGGCAACAAACCCGTCCTCGACACCGCGCTGCGCAAAATCCCCGACGCGCTGGCCGAACTCCACACCGAGCGGGACAACCTCATCGAGGCGGCCGATCAGCTCGGCAAGTTCAGCGCACTGACGGTCGACTTGGTCAACCAGACTAAAGAGAATCTGGTCAAGGAACTCAAGGACACGGGGCCGGTGTTGGAATCGCTGGCCAACGCCGGGCCCAGCCTGACACGTGCCCTGAGTCTTTACACGACCTATCCGTTCCCCAACGAAACGCTCGAGAAGTGGATGCGCGGCGACTACGGCAACCTCAGCCTGATCGTCGACCTCACGCTCAGCCGCATCGACTCCGCACTCTTCACCGGCACGCGCTGGGAGGGCAACCTCACCGAACTGGAGCTGCAATGGGGCCGCACCATCGGGCAACTGCCCAGCCCCTACACCCAAGCCAACCCGCTGATCATTCCGTACCGCTGGGACCAGGGACCCTAAATGTATCTGCACAAACGTGTAAAGGTTCAGCTGGCCATCTTGACCGTGCTCGCCCTCGTCGCGATATCGCTGATGACGCTGCACTTCATGAAACTGCCGGCCAAACTCTTCGGTATCGGCCGATACACGGTGACGATGGAACTGCCGCAAACCGGCGGACTCTACGCGACCGGCAACGTCACCTACCGCGGCACCGAAGTGGGTCGGGTGCAGTCGGTGCACCTCACCGACACGGGCGTGGCCGCGGTGCTGTCGCTCAAATCCGGCATCGACATCCCCTCCGACGTCGAAGCCGAGGTGCACAGCCAGTCGGCGATCGGTGAACAGTACGTCGACCTGCTGCCCCGCAGCGACACCGCGCCCCCGTTGAAAAGCGGCGACGTCATCGCGCTGCGCGACACCTCCGTGCCACCCGACATCAACAAGCTGCTCGCCGCGGTCAACACCGGATTGCGGGCGATCCCGCGGGACAACCTCAACACCGCCGTAAACGAGGCATACACCGCCGTGGGCGGGTTGGGTCCCGAACTCACCCGGCTGGTCCGGGCCTCGACCCAGTTGTCGATCGACGCCCGCAGCAACCTCGACTCACTGACGTCGTTGATCGACCAGTCCCAGCCGGTGCTGGACTCGCAGACCCAGACCTCCGATGCGATTCAGGCGTGGGCGGGCAATCTGGCCACGGTCACCAATGAACTGCAAACCCACGACAACGCGGTGGCAGGAATCATCGACCACGGCGGCCCCGCGGCCGGCGAGCTGCGACAACTCTTCGAGCGGTTCCAGCCAACCCTGCCGATCCTGCTGTCCAACCTGGTCAGTGTCGGCCAGGTCGCCCTCACCTACCGAAATGACCTCGAAGAACTGCTGGTGCTGCTGCCGCAAGCGGCCGCGATCCGCGCTGGAAGTGTTGTCGCCAACGCCAACACCAAGCAGAACTACCGAGGCGAGTACATAAGCTTCAACCTCAATCTCAACATCCCACCGGCCTGCACCACCGGGTTCCTGCCCACCCAGCAGCGGCGTCCCCCTTCCTTCGAGGACAGCCCCGAACGCCCCGCCGGCGACTTGTACTGCCGGGTGCCCCAGGATTCGCCGTTCAACGTACGCGGAGCGCGCAACCTTCCCTGCGAGACCGTTCCCGGCAAACGTGCACCGACGGTGAAAATGTGCGAAAGCGACGAGCAGTATGTGCCGCTCAACGACGGCTTCAACTGGAAGGGCGATCCCAACGCCACCCTGTCCGGGCAGGACATCCCCCAGGGAGCTCCCGAATCACCACCGACCGCAGCCCCGCCCTCTGCTGCCGCGAGCCCGCCACCGGTCGCGGCCGCCCCGTACGACCCCGCCACGGGCACCTACATCGGACCCGACGGCCAGCAATACACCCAATCCGACCTCGCCCAGACCGGCCCGAAGGAGAAGACGTGGCAGACGATGCTGATGCCGCCGGGCAGTTGAGGACCGCTGGCAGTCAAGGGGTGCGCCGCGCCGGTGCCGGTGCCGGTGCCGGTGCCGGTGAGGCACTATGCCGAGTCCGCCGGCGCAGAGGATCACGCGTCAATGCTTCGGCCACCATGTGGTGACGGTGTCGCGCATCGGTTGTACGCGGTGTTCGGCCGCTAACAGCGCCAGATGGGCCAGTGTTTCACCGTTGGCTGCGCGGCGCATGAAATTGGGTACTTGAGCCCAGGGGCGCGACCACCCGAGCCGGGTGGTGATCTGCCAGCAGGTTGCCCCAGGGCAGTCGGCCACCGCGCGTTCGATCTCACCAAGGCGCGTGCGGTGATGGGTGACGAGTTCGTCCAGCCGAGTTGTGAATGCGTCGAAGCGGTATTCGTGGGCGGGAAGCACCTCGTCGGGCTGGTAGCCACGCAACTTGGCCAGCGAGGCAAGAAAGTCGGCAAGGGGATTGGCGGCCTGCTGGGGATGCACGGAGATGTTCGGGGTGATCCGCGGCAACACACAGTCGCCAGTCAGCATCAGCCTCCGGTCGGGCTCCACGAAGCAGAGATGCCCGGGCGAATGGCCGGGCGTCCAGATCGCGCGCAGGTTCCAGCCCGGCAGCGGGAGCCGATCGCCATCGTCGATGAACCCATCGGGCTCGGCCTGCCGGACGAACTGCCGGATTCCGAGTGACGCCGAGCCCAGTTCGTCCAACTCGGTCTCGGGCACTCCGCAGTCCGCCAGGAGGTCCCGCATGCTCGTCAAGAGGGGTTCCACCTCGCCATAGCGGGTGGGCAACACCGCGGCGTCTGCAGGATGCACCCCGATCCATGCTCCGGATTGCTCGCGCACCCGCCCGGCCAGTCCGTAGTGGTCGGGGTGTATGTGCGTGATCAGCACCGCCGAGACGTCTGTGATGTCGCATCCGGCCTTAGTCAGTCCCGCTACGAGCGCCGTCCACGCTTCGTCGGTGTCCCAGCCGGCATCGACGATGGCGACCCCGTCGGGCAACTCGAAGGCATACACCAGCACGTATCGCAGCGGATTGTCCGGGATCGGCACCGGGATCGACCACAATCCCGGCCGCACCTGCTCCACCGGCGGCAACACGCCGTCGACCCAGGCCTGCCGTTGGACGGCCCCCGGTGCCTCGGCCATGGCTGTTCCTCCTATCGCGGACGCGGCGCGCACCCTCACCACGCCGAAATGTTACTCATGATTCACGATCGAGGCTGGCACCGTCACTGGCTGGTATTCCGAGGACCGCGTGTCCCATGGCGACCAGACGGGCAGCGACCCGCTCGGCGGGCAGGCCGGTCTCGCGGTACTGAAGGATCGACTGGATCGCGCCGATAGCACCATGCACGATCGCGCGGACTTCGGCCTCGTCGAGCTCCAGCCGCAACTCCGCGACCACGTGCACCCATTCCTCGATATAGAGTCGCTGTTTGCGCCGAAGCCGGCGCCGCTGCTCATCTGACAAGTTGTGCAACTCGCGGAAATAGACGATGGCCAGCTCCCGGTCGTTGATCACCAGCGAGACATGGTCGGCAATCAGCCCGGTCAACGCCTCGCGCTCGTCGCGAGCCTGGTTCACGATGGTCGAGGCCCGCTCCAGCAGCGCGTCGACCACCCGCTCGAACAGCGACGCGAGCACTGCGGCCTTGCTGTCGAAATGCCGGTAGATTCCCGGTCCCACGATTCCAGCCGCCACACCGAGATCCGTCATCGACACGGCGTGATATCCCCGCTCGGCGATGAGCTCGGCGGCCGCGGCCAGAATCCGCTCACGCCGTTCGCCGCCCCGAGTCCGTTGAGTAACGACCGCTTCGCTCATCCTTCCCCTCCTCCTTGTGACCACACGAGCCGGCGCCCATTTCTGCACAGAGCTCTCGCGCCGCCGCCGCCGGCTGGCACCAATGCTAACAGCGGTTAACACGCTGACGGGGCGGGTGATGAACTCCCACGGTGGCGGCCAAATTTTGCACACCGCAGTCACACCTCGTGCCGTCGTCAACTGGTATGCAGAAGTCATGTTCGAGGACTTCGATGCGACCGATGTGGACGTGGGCGGCATCCGTATCCACGCCAGCGTCGGTGGCCAAGGGCCGCCGGTCCTGCTGCTGCACGGATACCCGCAGACGCACGTGATGTGGCACGAGGTGGCCCCGGCGCTGGCCAAGGGGCACACCGTGATCGCCGCCGACCTGCGCGGGTACGGCGACTCGGGCAAGCCGGCCTCGGAGTCCGACCACGCGTCATACGCCAAACGCGCGATGGCCGCCGACATGGCCGGGCTGATGACGGCGTTGGGCCACGACCGGTTCGCCCTCGTCGGTCACGACCGCGGCGCGCGCGTCGTACACCGGTTCTGTCTTGACCACCCCGAGCGGGTTGACCGGGCAGCGGTGCTCGACATCGTCCCGACCCGGCATGTTTTCGCCAACGTGGACCGTGCCCTGGCGACCGTCTACGACCATTGGTTCTTCCTCGCCGAGCCGCCGGAGCTGCCCGAGGTCCTCATTGGCGGCGCGCCCGAGTATTTCCTGCGCCGCAAGCTCGACCAATGGTCGGGCCCGCACGCCACGTTCACCGAGGCGGCGATGGCGGAGTAGATCCGCTGCTTCTCCGATCCCGAGACAATCCGAGCCAGCTGTGAGGACTACCGCGCCGCCGCGTCCATCGACCTCGAGCACGACGACGCCGATGCGGACGCCGGCCGCCGCGTCACCTGCCCACTGCTGGTCCTGTGGGGAGCCCGCGGCTTCGTCGGTGTGGCATACGACGTCCTCGCGGTCTGGCGCGCTTACGCCGACGACATACAAGGCCACGCGATTGATTGCGGTCACTTCATCCCCGAGGAGGCGCCGGCGGAGACGGTGGCAGCGCTGCGGGAATTCTTGCCGCTGGCGGCTGAATAGGTTCTGGCGTTATCGTTGACCGTAATCCGGTGCAGCACAGCAGCTCTCAGGATCGCACTCGACGCCATGCCCGACGGCTGGGCGTCGGGCATGTGTCAGCGAAACCCGAGTGGTCGGAAAACTCTGAGGCCACCTCGCTGGTTTGGGTAGGAACCGTGACACTGGGGCAGTAGCCTGCACTACATTTGTGTCGAAACCTGATGGCCGAAGGATGTGGCATTTGACGACGGGCGCCCGTCCATGGCCTGATCAGGGCAGTCAGTGGCACCGGCGGGCGGCACATTGACCGGCACCCAGGTCCAGCTGACATCCGGTGCCCTACATGTGGAATCGAATGGTGATCCGCTGGGGCGCATGATCCTTTGTGTGCACGGCCTGTCGGCCAATTGCCGATCGTTCGATCGATTCGTGCCGGTATTGACCAGTGCGGGCTACCACATCGTGACCATGGATCTACGGGGTCGTGGTCGCAGCGAAATCACCCCACCCGATTCCTACGGCTGGGACAGCCACGTCCGCGATCTGGTGGAGATCGCCGATCGCTACGGGGCTGAATCGTTCGACGTGATCGGTCACTCGATGGGAGGATTCATCGGAATGACCCTGGCCGCCCGGTATCCGCAGCGGTGCGGGCGGCTCGTGCTCATCGACGCCCTCGGTGTGCCTGAGCCCAGCGCTTTGCTGCCCATCACACGATCCATCGGCAGACTGGGCTCTGGGACAACTACTTTGCATGGGAGCTCGAACCCGTCGACGACGGCGTCCGGATTCGGACCGACTTGGGCGCTGTGACCGAGGACAGCGCTCACGCGGCAGCGCACGACATCTATGGGCTGTGGCGGCGGCTTGGCTGCCCGGTCCTGGTGGTCCGGGCCAGCAGGCCGATGGCACCTGGCGGCGGTCTGGTGGTCTCGCAGGCGGACGCCGAGCGGTTCGCCGCCGAGGCCCACGACGCAACGGTGATCGACGTCGACGCCGATCACTACTCCATCTTGATCAGCCCAACCGCAGTCAGCGCGGTTGAGCGATTCGTCGGCGTCGCCGCCTGAGACAAGCGAAAACTGATTGCTCCCGATGCGTTCGGTCACATCTCGTGCTGGCGCGCGAAGTTCATCGTCTCGACCAGCGTTGTCTGCCAAGCACGCCAGCGCCGAACTGCGTGCGGAGGTGCGCAGCGGGCGCCCGGACGGTGCGGCGGTCGACGCCGTCCTCGCCGCGGCCGGAGAGCCGCGGTGTCCGAGCTGGACCTGACCGCCGCCGAGGATCACGTACCCAGCGACTGCGTGGTCAACTTCGACAACATTCACACCCAGCCGCGCGGTGCATTCCGGCGTCGCATCACCCGACTGTCCGCAGCCCGCCTGCACCAAGCAGGCCGCACCCTGCGGGCGGCCACCGGATGCTGACTCGCCGGGGAGCGGGTGAGACCCTGGTTGTCAGGTCTGGTATTCGCGCAGCAGATCCCAGAGTTCGGCGCGGTTGGTGGCGCCCGATCTCACCGAGGCGCGGTAGAGGTGTCCTTCCACCGTGCGCACCGACACGCACATCGCGTCGGCGATCTGTCGATTCGACAATCCCTGCGCGACAAGGGAAATGATCTCGCGTTCGCGGGGCGTCAGCGGGAGGGGTTGGGCGGCTTCACGTAACGCGGGACTGACCGCGCCGCCGCATTCGCGCGCGAGCCGCTGGGCACGGCCCGCCGCGGTCAGAGCCGCGCCACGCAGGCCTTGGCCGCGGTAGGCGATGGCCGCATGGGCCGAGGCGTCGGCCGCGGCCAACATGTCGCCGATCTTCTCGAAGCCCGATGACGCCGCCCGCAGTGCGGCACCGTCGGCGGCGGCCAGCGCGGCCGCGAAGTCGAATGCCGCACCGGCGCGGGGCCCTTCGACGAGGTCGCGCAACTCGCCCAACCTGGCCGCTGTGGTGGTGTCACCGAAGTGCGTCGCCGTCTGCAACGACATCACCTCCCGCGCGAGCTGACCACGGCCGTGCGCCAGCTGTGCTGCCCGACGAGCGTGGGCGATCGCCTGGCTTACCGCGCCGCGCGCCGCGTCGGCCCAGGCCCTCGCAAGCAGGCTGTCGGTCTCCAAGAATGCAAATGAACGCTGTGCGCGGAACTGCACCCGCTCGAGCGCCGTTGCTGCGGCGGCCGAATCACCCAGCCGCGCCAGCGCCTCGGTCTCGACGATGGCGAACCGGTAGTACACCCCGGATGCGGCGTCGCCGGTGGCCATTGTCGCTGCGGCAGTGGACAATTCGTGTCGGGCCAGGTCGAGGCGGCCAGTCGCCAGCGCCGCGATCGCGGCGATCGCCGCACCTACCGCGTCGATGGTTCCGGGAGCGTCCGCGCATTGACGCTGCACGGCCTGTGCCCCGGCGAGGGCCTCATCGATCGATCCGGCCAGCGCGAGCGCCTTCACGTGGTACTCGGCGAGGCCCACCCCCATATAGGCGGAATCCGGTAAGTGCCTGGCCCGTTCGTAACCCTGTATCGCGATCGGCGCAAGCTCGGCGAGGCGGCCGGTGTCACCCAGCGCGATGACGAGTGCCCACGCTGCGATCAACGACAAGAAGTCGCCCAGCTCGTCGGGACTGACCTGCGCCGAGGTGGCCAGGGCCTCGGCCGGACGACCCGACATCGCCAACTGGGTCCCGCGCAGCGCCAGACCCGCTTGCCGCATCACGGCGTTCTGGCTGTGCAGCGCGGTGTCGACCAACTTCCAAGCCGCCTCGGGCCGGTCCAGCTGCGTCCACAGATTGGCGCCCTTCAGGGCGAAGGCGTAGGCGCGATGGTTGTCGAGGGCCTCGGCCCGCAGCGCGGCCAGAGCGTCCTGCGATTCCTCCGGCCGGTTGAGCAGCGCCAGGGCCTGCGCGCACAGCAGTGCGGCGTCTGCTGGGCCGCCGGCCCGGGCGCTGGCACCGGCGAGCCGCTCGGCCAGCCCGAGGTCGAAGCGCAGGAACGCGGCGTGGGCGGCATCGAACAGCAATGTTGGTTCCGGTACCAGGTCGGAGTCCAGCCACAACACCCCCAGCCGAAGGGTTTCGGTGTCGTCCCGGTGAACACGTTTCGCCAGCTCCGAGGCGACCCGTCCACGCAGCCTGCGCAGCCGCAACGGCCCGGCTCGATCGCGGCGGATTTCACCGTAGAGGGGATGGCCGATGCGCACGACTGATCCGCCGCTGATGCCGCTGACTGCGAGCAGGCCGCGACTTTCGGCATCCTCCACAACCGATGGGCCACCAGGGCCGACAA
Source organism: Mycobacterium sp. ENV421 (assembly GCF_002887815.1). GTDB lineage: Bacteria > Actinomycetota > Actinomycetes > Mycobacteriales > Mycobacteriaceae > Mycobacterium. Next base: position 16,389 of record NZ_PDHO01000036.1, read on the forward strand.
CACCGCAGCTGCACGGGCTCGGCCACCGCCACCAGATCGACGGCCTCCAAAATGGGCTGTAGTACCGAACCGACCTGCGATTCGATCAGGTCGATCAGCGTCGCCGACATCACGGGCACACCCGTCCAGGTCCAAGCGCCGCCGGTGTTCACCAGCCGACGCGCCGCGGCCTCCTGGGCGACCAGGTGCCGCAGAAACAGGACGTTTCCGCCGGTCGACTCCCACATTCGCCGCACACAATCGGGATCGAGGCGACCGACCAGCGCACCGGCCAGCAGCGTTTCGGATTCGGTGCGCGACAACGGCTGCAGCTCGAGCAGCTGCAGGTAGCCGTCCTTCCACAGGGCGGTCACGGCGTCGGGAAGCGCCGCGCCGCCGCGAATGGTCACGATGACCGCGGCCGCCCTGCGCAGCACGACCTGATGCAGGACGAACGCCGACAAGTCATCGAGCAGGTGCGCATCATCCACGAAGATGACAGCCCGACCGCCGCGGCGCGCCGCCGTCAGCCGCTCGATCACCGCGCCGACCAATTGCAGGGGGCTGCCGTGGACGCCGGTCGCCCACTCGGCAAATGCGCCCAACGGAATCGCCTGCGCGCTTTGGGTTCCCGCCGCCCAGCGCACGGTCGCGCCGGCAACCGAAGCTGCCGTGGCGGCCTCGCGGGCCAGCCGAGTCTTGCCGACACCGGCGCGCCCGATAATGGCCACCCCGGCCGGTGCAGTGCGGTCGCCGAGCGCGTCGGCAATCAAACGCAGTTCTTCGCCGCGACCGATCAGGGGCCACACGGCAGTTGCCGTTGTATCCCCCACGGGCCACCTCCTGGGCGAACGACCGTTTCGCGACTCGCCGGAAGCCTATCGCCGGTCCGGTGCATATTCGCCGTACTGACGTTGTTTCCGGCTTTTCCGATAAGCGTGTCGGCGACGGCGTCGCCGCATGCACGACCCCGCAGTGCAGCGGCTGGAATCCCGAGACAGCCACGCGAAGGCACCTGCCAGGCACGCGATGTCAGTCCTTGGCGCCGTCGAATTCGCCGACGACGGCAGCGATGGCCGCCAGCTTCGCCTCGGCCAACGTCATGAACGTCGCGATCGCCTCGCGTTCCACCCCGATGCGGTCGGCGATCAGCTCGTCGGACAAACCGGCGTCACGCAGCCGAAGCGCCTCCGAATACGCCGGCGGGAGTCGATTCAGGGCGACATCGCGCCGATCTCGATGAGCGGCCACGACGGTGAGCATGCGCCGCGCAGCAGCTTAGGATACAGGTAGTCGACTACTCCACCATCCATCCGCCCCGAGGATTTGGCCAGGTCAGCGCGGTCTGCCTGAAAGCCCCGACGCCGCCGAAATGAAGTAGTCGACTACGCCACGCCCGGGTACCGGCCATCGCCATACTGGGCTCGACCCGGATCCGGAAGGGGTGGCGAAGATGGTCGAAACACTCGATTCGGCAGCCGTGGCGCAACTGCCGCTGGCGCCGAAGAATCCGCTGCCGTATGGGCAGCGGCTCAATGCGGCACGCGCGCTGGCCACCGGACCGGCGGTGTTGCGCGATGCCGGCGGTCCGGTGACGCGCAACGTGTTGGGGCCCAAGTGGCTGATGCCCCCGGTCGTCGTCGTCACCTCACCGCAGGGCGTACGCGATGTGCTGAGCCGCACGGACGCGTTCGTCGACCGTGGCACGCTGCCCTGGATGGTCGCTCATCGCCGTCTCGTCGGGGGGAACATGCTCGACCTTCCCCACGACGAATGGCTGCGCCGCAGGCGGACGATACAACCACTGTTCACCAGACAAAGCGTGACCCGATTCGCCGGGCACATGACCGAGGCAGCCGAACAAACCACGCGACGCTGGTCGAACAAAGCCGAGGTCGACTTTGCCGCAGACATCCCCGCGATGACGCTGCGCGCGCTCGGCCTTTCGATACTCGGTCAAGACCTCGGCGCGCGGGCGGAGTCGGTGGGACCCGCGATGCGCGCAGCGTTCAAATGGGTGGCCGATCGGGCCACGCGGCCGATTAACGCACCCTGGTGGGTGTCCACTCCGAAGCGACGACAAGCCCAGCGGGCCACCGATGCGGTGCGCCAGCTTGGGACCGAGATTCTGCGGGAATGCCGGGCCGACCCCGGCCGGGACGCACCGGTGGTGCACGCGCTGATCGCGGCCACCGATCCGCAGACCGGACGAGCGCTTAGCGACGACGAGATCTGCGACCAGCTCTGCGAGTTCATGTTCGCCGGACACGACACCGTCAGCACCGTCCTGACGTATGCGCTGTGGGCGTTGGGCCGCCACCGCGACCTGCAGGACCGAGTGGCCGCGGAGGTTGCCGGCGTCGGGGACCACTCACTGACACCTGATGACGTTGCGCGACTGGGCTTTTCGGTGCGGGTCTTGCACGAGGCGATGCGGCTGTGTCCCCCGGGCCCCAGCCTGCCGAGGATGGTGATGAAGGACATCGACGTCGCCGGCTACCGGGTCGAAGCCGGCACGGTGGTGATCGTCGGGGCCTACGCCATGCACCGCGACCCGGCCCTGTGGGATGACCCGCTCGAATTCGATCCCGACCGATTCAGCCCGGAGAACTCCAAGAGCCGCGATCGCTGGCAGTACGTCCCGTTCGGCGGCGGACCGCGTGCCTGCAGCGGCAGTCATTTCGTCATGCTCGAATCCACCCTGGCCCTCGCCACGATCATCCGAGCAACCGAAATCCGTTCGCTCGACCAGGATTTCCCCATTGCGACCCCGTTCACGCTGATTCCGGCCGGGCCCATCCGCGCCGCGGTACGCACACGGGCCGCGTAATTTCCTGTCTGTCGCCCGAGACGGGGCCGACACAAGCGCCGAGGTCATGACCTCAACCACGCGGCCCGGCGGCAGCTGTGAACGCGCTTATTCCTCCTCAGGCAGGGCTAGCGACCAGAAGCGTGACTGGCGATCATTTGTCAGGCTCATGTAGACGTGTTTAGTTTCAGTGAAATCGAAGAACCCTTCTTCGCCGAGTTCGCGGCCGATACCGCTTTGGCGGTACCCGCCGAACGGGGCGTCGGGGCGCAGCTGATGGTGGTCGTTGATCCACACCGTGCCGGCGCGTAAACGACGGCTGATGTCGTAAGCGTTGACCATGCTGGTGGACCACACCGTCGCCGCCAGCCCGTATATCGTGTCGTTGGCCAGGCGTACCGCGTCGTCGATGGAGTCGTAGCCGATGACGGATAGGACAGGTCCGAAGAGCTCCTGACGAGCCATCGACGTGTCATTGGTGAGGTTGTGGATCACCGTCGGCTGGAAGAAGTAGCCGTCGCCGATTTCGGCGCGACGACCACCGCAAGCCACTGTGGCGCCCGCGACCGCGGCATCGTTGACAAGGCGTTCCAGCTCGGCAGCCTTCTCGGCTGAGATTACCGGGCCAAGGTCGGTCTCCGGGTTGCGCGTGTCTCCCAACCGGATGGTGGCGGCGCGCCGCACCAGTCGGTCGATGAGTTCGTCTTCGCGCCCGCGGGGCACGAAGACCCGGCTGCCCGCTTCGCAGCACTGCCCGGCGAAGAAGTTGATGCCGAACAGCACGCCGTCAACGACGAGATCGAAGTCGGCGTCGGGCAGGATGACAGACGGCGACTTCCCGCCGAGTTCGAGGGTGACGTTCTTTAACGTCTGCGCAGCCCCGGCGGCGACGCTGCGCCCGACTGCGGTGCTGCCGGTGAACGTGACGTGGTCCACGAGGGGACTTTCGACGAGGTGTTGGCCCACTTCGACGTCCCCGGCGACGACGTTGAACTGTCCGGGGGGAAGTTCGGTTCGCGACAACGCGTCAGCGAGCAGCATCGCCGACAGCGGTGTGCGCGGGTTGGGCTTGAGCACGACGCTGTTGCCCATCAGCAGTGCGGGAATGACCTTCCACACGGCCAACAAGAACGGGAAGTTGAAGGGCGTGATGGCGGCGATCACGCCCTCGGGTTCCCGCACGAGGTGGCTGACGCTGAACGGCGGCGAATGGAATCCCAAGGGCTGCTCCAGTCGCAGGCTTGGGGCCACATCGAGGAAATGCTGGCTGTGGGCCAGGGCGAATCCGACGTGCAGACCCCTCGCCGTCTTGATCGGAGACCCGCATTCGGCGATTTCCGCTTCGAGGAGGGCGTCCTGGTTTTCCACCAGGTAGTCGACGGCTGGCTGCAGCGCTCGGACCCTGCTTCGCACGTCCAGGCCGGCCCAGCGGCCCTCGTCGAAGGCCTTGCGGGCACAGGCGACCGCCGCCTCGACGTCGGCGATCCCTCCGTCGGCGACATCGCCGACGACGGTCGCGGTGGCCGGGTCGATGACCTCCCTGCGTTTGCCACTGACGGCGGGACGCCATGTCCCGCCGATGTATTGCTCGAATCGCCATCGCACATCGGATTTCAGCGGTGTCGTCGTTGTCATCGTGGGTCTCGCTTTGCTGGTTGTAAGACGGTTTTGGTCAGCGGGTGACGAGCTGTCAATCGTGGTAGCGAATCGTGATCGCGTGTTCGGGGCACGCCTGTGCGCCTTCCTCTGCTTCGTTGACCAACTCTGCCGGTACGGGATTGACGATCACGACGGACTTTCCTTCGTCGTCGAGGTCGTACACCGCAGGTGCCAGTGAGTGGCAGCGGGCGTGGCCCATGCACCCGTTGAGGTCGACGGTGACCTCTGCGGATTTGCTGGTCACGGGATTTCTCACGACTTGGCCTCGAAGATCACCGGCAAAGACTTCACACCCCAGGTGTCTCCGGTGTGCCACACCGGTGGCTTGTCGGGATCCAGCCGGTATTCGGGTGTGCCGCGCCGGAACATCTCCTGCAACAGGATTTTGATCTCCTTGCGCGCGACATGGGCGCCCAGGCAGCGATGAATGCCCGATCCGAACCCGACGTGGCGGTTGGGTTTGCGATCCGCCAGGAATTCGTCGGGGTTGTCGAACTCTTCGGGGTCCCGGTTCGCCGACGGCCACAATAGAAGCAGGCGGTCGCCCGTGCTGAGGTTCTGCCCAGCGAACTCGCACGGCTCGGTGACGGTGCGGGCCAGACCCGGCACCGGGGAGATGTATCGGATCAGCTCTTCGATGGCGACGTCGAGTGCCTTCGAGTCCTCGATTCGTGATTTGATCTCGTCGCGAATCGAGGGATTCGTGGCGAACAGCAACAGCATTCGGCTGATCGCGCTCGCTGTGGTGTCGAACCCCGCGGGCACCAGCAGTAGGCAAAAGCCCAGAATCTCCTCATCGGTCAGCTTCACGCCCTCGACATGCGCCTGATCGAGTTCACTGATCAGGTCATCACCGTAGCCGTTTTCTCGTAGGTTGGTGAGCAGCGCAGCGCAATAGGTCATCAGCCCCAGGCCCGCTGCTCCGGCCTTCTCAAGCTTCTGTTCGTCGGAGTCGTCCGGATCCGGCTGCAGCATCGCTACGGCGAATTCGTACATCTTGTCTCGGTCCTGTTCAGGAATTCCCAGGAAAAGCTCGAGGATAACCCGGAGCGGAAGCTGGATCGCCACCTCTTTGGCGAGGTCGACGTCGCGCTTGCCCTCGATGTTGTCGAGTAGTTCGGTGACAAGTGACCGGATCTGCCCGTCCATGTCCTCGACCCGCTTGGGGCTGAAGCGCTGGCCCACCAAGGCACGGTAGTTGGCGTGCCCAGGGGGATCCGCTTCGATGGGAATCATCGGGACGGGATTGCCGAACGGCGGTATCGTCACCGGAAACGACGAGAACCGCTCGGGGGTATGCGCGGCGTCGTAGACGTCACGATAGGTGGACATGGCGTAGAAGCCGCCATGTTCGACGGAGTGCCCGACCGGGCACGCCTCGCGCATCCGTTCGTAGATTGCCAGTCGGTGCCGTTGGGTCTCCCTGTCGTGCATGCTCAGATGCTCGATGAGCTTGTCGGCCGTGTCGGCGTCGAGCCGCGTAGGTTGTTCATCATCGACGGTGCTGTAACGCTCATGTGTCGTCATCGTTAAGGTCGCTCCAATCTTCTCTTCACAAATGGGTGATAGGTGTTGCGGGGACAGTGCGTCGGGGTTGGCGCCAAGACAGACGCGCGTCGTCCGGTCGGAACCACCACTTCTTTTGAGTGGCTAGTCGTCGGACAGGATGACCAGCCCGCGGATGTTGCGACCCGCGAGCATGGCCTCGTACCCGTCGTTGATTTGATCGAGCGAGTAGGTGTTGGTCACCAGCTCATCGAGTTTCAATTTGCCGGATTGATAGAGGTCGATCAACTGGGGAATGTCGGAGAACGGGTTTGAGCTGCCGTACACGGTGCCGAGGATCTGGCGCTCGAACATCACAACGTCGAACGGAGCGATGGGCAGACTGTCGGCGCCGGCCGGCGGCACGGCGACCAGGACGGCCCGCCCAGCCTTCCCCAGCGCCTGCAGCGCCTGTCCCAGGATCGTCTCGGTCAGAACGCCGGGCGTGGCGATGGACACGTCGGCCCCTCTGTTCCAGGTGGCCTCAAGGACCGCCTCGACGGGATCGAAGGTGTTCGGGTCGACGACGTGCGTCGCGCCGAACACCTCGTAGGCGAGTTTGCGCTTGGCCTCGTCCGGTTCGACGGCCACGACGACGCGGGCACCGGACGTAGCAGCTCCCTGGATCGCGTTCATGCCGATTCCGCCGGCGCCCCAGACGACCACGGATTCGCCCGGCCGCACCTGCGCCTTGTTCACCGCCGCCCCGTAGCCGGTGGGCACGCCGCACCCGATCAGGGCTGCGGTGCGCAGCGGTACGCTCGAATCGATCTTCACCACCGAAACATCAGGCACCACCGTGTGTTCGGCGAATGTTCCCAGCAAGCACATCTGGCCAGCGCCTTGGTCTCCGACGTGGAATCGGTAGGTCCCGTCGAGTTGCGGACCGGCCAGGATGCTGGCACCCAGGTCGCACAGGTTGGAGTGTCCGGTCGCGCACGAGCGACAGTGCCCGCACGCGGGGATGAACGACAACACCACATGGTCGCCCGGCTCGACCGAGGTGACCTCGGCGCCGATCTCTTCGATGACCCCGGCCCCTTCGTGGCCGCCGATCACCGGATACGGCATCGGAAGGTCGCCTGTTACCAGGTGGTAGTCGCTGTGACAGAGACCGGTTGCCGCCAAGCGCACCCGCACCTCGTGTGGGCCCGGTGGGTCGAGATCGACCTCCTGCACCTTGAACTGCTCGTTTTGCCCATAGAGCACTGCCGCCCGAGTCTTCACGTAACTCCCTTCGTCGACACAACCACATCGATACCTGTCCACTCGCCGACGCCGGCTACCCGAAACACGCGTGTCGAATCGAAGGCCCGTCGTCGTTGTCGGTATGTGACAAAAGCCATTGATGTGACTTCTATCATTGAGTATGATGATCATACGTCATACCCGCATGCCTGACAAGATCGTAGATCCGCCGGATTCTGCCCGTACTGATGATCGCCAGCACAAATTTTGCCAGTTTCCTGGGCAGGAAGTGGGAGTTCTGTCATGGCGGACCGGGCCGAGCAAGATCGAAGAGGTACCTCAATAGTGATGAAAATTAGCCTACCCTTGCCGTCGCCGGCATCGCTGTACGGCTCAGGGGAGGGCAGCCTGGCCGGTCAGCAGACGCCGAGGTCGGCGTGACCCACTCCTTCGCCCCCGGCGGCGAAGCTCGCGGACCCGCACGGATCGCTGTCGTCGGCGCGGGTCCGGCCGGCTTGTACGCGGTGACCGAACTTGTCGAGTCGGGTCACCCGGTGAAGATCGACGTGTTCGAACGGCTGCCCTCGCCGTTCGGGCTCGTCAGGTACGGAGTCGCGCCGGACAACCAGAAGATCAAGTCGGTCGCACGCGTTCTGGGCGCACCCTTCACCGGCCATTCGGGCACGGTCCGTTTTCTGGGAAACGTCACTGTCGGCCGTGATATCAGCCGACGCGAGTTGCGAGGATTTTACGACGCCGTCATCTACGCGTTCGGCGCGGAAGAAGGCCGGGTGCTGGACGTAGCCGGTAGCCGCCTGCCGGGCAGCTTTGCGGCCAAAGAATTCGTCGGCTGGTATTCCGGACATCCCGATGCTGCCGAACGCAACTTCCCGTTGCACGGTCGGGGTGTGGCCGTAGTAGGGGCCGGCAACGTCGCCCTCGACGTCGCGCGAGTGCTCGCGCGCAGCGCCGAGGAGATCGCCGCCACCGACGTGCCCGACCAGGTTGTCACCGCACTTCGCGCCAGCGCCATCACCGACATCTATCTGCTGTGCCGACGCGGCCCCGCGCAGATGAAGTTCACACCGGTCGAACTGCGCGAACTCGGCGAACTGTCCAACGCCGATCTCACTATCGATCCGACCGAATTGGCGTTGAGCGAAAGCGAGCGAGTCGAGCTGTCGGGAAGGCCCCAGCTCGAACGCATGGTTTCAACGCTGCGGCAGTGGGCGGATCGGCCGCTGCAGGGCAAACCGAGGAGACTGCACCTGAGATTCCTCCGCAGCCCCGTCGCCATCCTCGGCGACACCCACGTCAATGCCCTGGTTATCGAGCGCAACGAGCTGACCGACGACGGCCAAGCGCGCGGTTCAGGCCAGTACGAGGTGCTCGACGTGAACCTGGTGCTGCATGCCGTCGGTTACCAGGTGCGTCCGGTAGCCGACTTGCCCTACGACGGCGGCACGCACACCATCCGCAACCAGGGAGGCCGCCTGATGGACGGACCGGGCCAGTTCCTGCCGGGCGAGTACGTGACCGGCTGGGCGAAGCGCGGCCCCAGTGGCGTGATCGGCACCAATCGGGCCGACGCCGCCGAGACGGTCAAGAACGTGCTGGCCGACCTGCCCGCCCTGGCATCACCGACGCACGACGACTACCAGACGGTCACCGAACTGCTCGAGCAACGCGGAGTCGAGGTCGTGGACTGGGCGGGATGGCTGCGGCTGGACTCCCACGAAATTCAGGCCGGTGAGCATCGAGGAAGCCCCCGGGTCAAGACCCCGGAGCTGGCCGCCATGCTCGATCACGCCAACCCCCTGGCACACGACGCCCCGACGGACGCCGCGGCCGGCACCCCGAGCCCCGCCGGGCGAACACCAGGATGACCCGGACGTATCGAGTGATGTGCCTGAGAGCCCGCCCGCACCGGCACCCAAAGTCGACATCCCAACCCAGGCCCACAACACAGTCTCTGCGAAGGAGCTAAGACATGATCGACCGCCACATTCCTTGGATACAGCCCAGCCCAGCACCGGCCCGCTTCCGTGAGATGGGCCTGTGGGGTGAGCGGACGATCGCGGATGTCGTCGACGACCACGCACAACGGCATCCCGAAAAAACCGCGGTCATCGATTCCCGAGAGAAGCTGACATACGCCGAACTGAGGGACTTGTCGCTGCGCCTTGCGCGGGTCCTGCTCGATCACGGTATCGGGCCCGGCGATCCAGTTGCCATCCACCTACCCGGCTGCGTCTTGCTGCCGGCGCTGCACCTGGCCTGCAACAGGATCGGCGCGCTGTTTCTGCCGGTCAGCACCGGCTGGCGCGGCGCTGAGCTGCGGTCCCTGCTGAGCACGGTAAAGGCGCCGATGCTGATCGTCCTCAACGACAACGGTGACTTCGACTACGTCGGCCTGGCAGAGACGCTGCGTGACGGGTTACCCGACCTCAAACACGTATTGACGGCCCGAGGCGGTGCGCTGGAATCGCTGGCTGCCGACGCGGCTCCCTTGACCCCAAGCGAGCTCGACCAGCATCGCCCCAGTCCCGACGCCCCCGCACACGTCATGTCCTCGTCGGGAACGACCGGCATCCCCAAAGCGTCGGTGTGGAGTTCCAATGACCTGGTCGCCCTGCTGGTTCACCACATGGGCCGTCGTCTCCACATCGGCCCCGACGACGTCGCCGCCGCCATCGCACCGGCCAGCACGGGCTCGACCGGCTACGTCTTCCCCGTGCTGGCACCGCTGCTCGTCGGCGCGAAGACCGCGCTGCTGGAAACCTGGAAGCCGCAGGCCGCACTGGACCTGATCATCCGGGAACAGTGCTCCTACGCGACCGCCGTACCCACCCAGATGATCATGCTGCTGGACCTCCCACTCGAGCGGTATGACCTGTCCCACTTCACCCGGTTCAACAACGCGGGCGCCCCGCTGCCCCCGTCCACCGCGCGCGACCTCGAAACACGGATGGGCTGCCGCGTGCAAACCATTTATGGTGCCACCGATGGGGGAGTGCCCGCCATCACATCGATCGACGATCCAGACGAGCTCCGCCACATGACCGTCGGCTCGGTCTGTTCCGGTGTCGAGGTCGTGCTGCTCGGCGCGGACGGCAATCCCGTGCCGCCGGGCGATGCGGGTGAAGTGTGCTGGCGCGGGCCGAACAAGTCCTACGGCTATCTCAACGAGCCCGACTACGACCAGCTGGCGTGGGACGAGGATGGTTTCTTCCACTCCGGCGACGTCGGTGAGCTCGACGACTGCGGATATCTCCGCATCGTGGGGCGCATCAAGGACATGATATTGCGGGGAGGCACCAACATCTTCCCAGGTGAAGTCGAGGAGCTGCTGCTCGAGCACCCTGACGTGGCCGGAGTTGCGATTGTCGGAATCCCCGATGAGCGGCTGGGCGAGCGGGCCTGCGCCGCAGTGGTGCCCGCTTCAGGCTCGCCCCCCCAGCTCGACGATCTGTGTTCCTTTCTGCTGGATCGCCAGCTCTCTAAGGCCAAGCTCCCGGAAAAACTCCTCATTCTCGATGAACTGCCCACCAACGCCGGGGGAAAGGTCGACAAGGCGCTCATTCGAGACATCGCGATCAAGGACCTGGCAGGTCACGCGCGTATCGAAAACGCGACCTCAGCTCGCCATCGGCCGCTGGCGGCAGGGACGCCGGCTGACACCGCGCCGTCGACCGCAGAACGCACGGCTGGGGGAACGGCGATATGACCGGCCCGCTGTCCGGGGTGCGCGTCCTCGACCTGTCCGCGCTGGCGCCGGGGCCTTTTGCCACCATGCTGCTCGGCGACCTAGGGGCGGAGGTGATCACGGTGGAAGCCCCGGCCGCGGCTCGAAGCGGTAGTGGTCTTGGCGAGTTGCCAGATTACGGCGGCGAGCGCGCGCGCCGACAGGGCATCAATCCGCTTTATCGTTCCCGACGGTCACTTGTGTTAGATCTCAAGCAACCGCAAGCCCTGGAGATCGCCCTGCAACTGGCGCAACGCAGCGACGTCTTCGTCGAGGGATTCCGGCCCGGAACCTGTGAGCGGCTCGGATTGGGCTACGACACGGTCGCCGCGCAGAACCCAGCGATCGTCTACTGCTCGCTGACCGGCTACGGGCAATCCGGGGAGCTGGCGATGCGCGCCGGTCACGATCTGAACTACATCGCCGAATCAGGCCTGCTGTCGGCGACCACACGCGATGGCCAGCGTCCGGGCATACCCGTCAACGTGGTGGCCGATTTCGCCGCAGGAGGTTTGCTCGCGGCGTTTGGAATCCTGGCGGGCTTGATTGGCCGCCAAACCAGCGGCCGGGGAACTTACGTCGATGTGTCGATGTATGAGGGGCTGCTCGGCCTGCTGCAGGTGGTTCAGTCGTGGACGCTGGCCTCGGCGCCGGACCCGTCGTGGGGTCGGGGCCTGCTGTCGGGGGCGGTCCCCTTCTATGACTGCTATCGCACGGCCGACGGGCAGTGGCTGTCGGTGGCCGCCCTGGAGCCGAAGTTCTTCTCCAACCTCTGCACAGCGCTCGGCCGCCCTGACTTGATCCCGGCGTATGCCGACCAGTCTCGATGGGGCGAGCTGCGGGCCGCATTCGAGCAGACCTTTTCCGCTGCCTCCCTCGCGGAATGGCTGGCCCGACTCGACGAGGTCGACACCGCGGTGGCTCCCGTGAGGTCGCTGCCCGACGCGTTCGACGCGGCGCAGCGCAGAGGGTTGCTGGACGCGCCGGGGGTGGTTGGCCCAATACCGCGCATGAGCGCGTGGAAGCCAACCGCGGGATCGGTCGTCACCCGGCCTGGTCAGCACAGTCGCGAAATTCTTGACGAGATCGGCTTTTCCCGGGACGAGATCGAAAGGCTGTTGACGGCCGGCGCGGTGATGGAGTGACCTCGACGACTCAACGCGGACGAGGATGATTATTGTAAGGTGACCCACTCAGGACGTGGTACTAGAAGAATGGTCGGAGAGTGAGCATGCAGGCACGTGTCGCCGTCGTCACAGGCGCCGCTAGGGGAATCGGACGCGAGATCGCACTGGCGCTCGGCCGGCAAGGCCGCCACGTCGCGGTGGTCGATCTGCGCGACCATGAGGCCAAGGAAACGGCGGCGACGATCACCGCGGCCGGCGGCACCGCCGTGCCTGTCGCCGTGGACGTCACCGACCCGGCGTCGGTGAAGGAGGGCCTGGCCGAGGTTCGCCGGCGGCTGGGACCGATCTCCATCCTGGTCAACAACGCCGGGTGGGACGAGCTCCAACCTTTTGTGGATACTGACGAGGAGTTCTGGCAACGCGTGCTCGAGATCAACTTCAAGGGCGTGCTTCGGACCACCCACGACGTGCTTCCTGCCATGATCGAGGCGCGGTGGGGCCGGATCGTCAACATCGGCTCGGACGCCGGCCGCGTCGGTTCATCGCTGGAGTCGGTGTACTCGGGAACCAAGGGCGCGGTGATCGCATTCACGAAGACAATCGCTCGTGAGGCCGCCCGCGCCGGGGTGACCGCCAACACGGTATGCCCGGGCCCGACCGACACCCCTCTGCTGGGCGAGATCGTCGACAGCCAAGCCGATGCCGACAAGGTGATTGGCGCGATGACCCGGGCCGTGCCGATGAAGCGGCTGGGCCAGCCGGAGGAGGTCGCCGCCGCGGTAGCCTTCCTCGCCTCCGAGGACGCCGGATTCATCACCGGACAGACGCTGTCGGTCAGCGGTGGCCTCACCATGGCCTAGGCGACTGCTGAATTAATCCCGCGTGGTGGCTGGGTTCTCGAGATGATTGAGGCATGCAGGGTCGTGCTGACGATCAGCGTGAGTTGTTGGATGCGGAGTCAGTCGCTGGGCATCTGTTGAAGTCCGAGAGCGTGTTTGCGTTCCTGGCGGCACACCGATCGCAGTTGTTTCCCGAAGAGATGTCCGCCGATCTGTTCCCGTCGCGGCGGGGCCGTCCCAGCTTGCCTCCGAAGTGATGGCTTCGGTGATCACGTTGCAGGCCTTGCACGGGCTCTCCGATAAGTCGATCCCGAGGCCCGTCATGCCCACAAAAGCGTGCACCGGCGCCAAGACGGAATTCAAATTCAAGCCCATCTCGCGGTCGAACCCGATACCGGCCTGATCACCGACTGCGCCTTGACCAAGGCCGGCGGCCTCGACACCCATGATGCGGCAGTGGCGCCGCAGCTTCTGGCAGGTGAGACCGCACCGGTGACCGTGCTGGCCGATTCGGCCTACGGCACTGGGGACTTCCGCGCTCAGCTGAAGAGATCGCGTCATACGTGATCGGGTCAAACCCGCACCCCTGCGCGCGGCTGTGCCCGGCGGGTTCACTATCGATGACTTCACCGTTGATCGCAGCGCTGGCACTGTGACCTGCCCGGCCGGGGTTTTTCGGCTCCTCAGCGCCCGCGGCAACGCCACGTTCGGGGCTGCCTGTCGGGCTGCGCGCACAGTATACCAGCAGCATCGACGGCAGAAACCTCAAGATCGGACCCCACCACGCACTCCAACGAAACGCCCGCAACCAGGCTCGAAAACGACTCTGGCTCAACGAATATCGTCGCTACCGCCCTATGGTCGAACGAACCATCGCCTGGCTGACCCGAGACAACCGCAGAGTCCGCTACCGCGGCGTGGTCAGAAACGACCACTGGCTGCACCACCGCGCCGCGGCAATGAACCTACGACGCCTCATCACCATGGGGGTAACCCACAACGGCACCACCTGGACCATCGCCTAACGACCCAACCTGGTTGAGGGCTTGCATCACCGAACACTCAATGCGGCGGGCGTCTCGTTGTGTCGACCCACGGGCCTGACTTCCAATCGCGCCGACGAGCGCTTGAGACACCCCGCGCCAAAGCACCACAAATTCAGCAGTCTCCTAGAGCGTTGAGCGACAGCTGCGGGGCGCGGAAACACTACAGCCCTCCGGTGCCGTTCCTTACCTCCAAGTTCTTGACGACAAGGGGATCAGCGCTGATCTTCCCGACGTGGCGCGCGCCGCCGGGTGAGCCGATTTCGGCGAAGAAGTCGGCGTTGATTTGCTGATAATCCCTGAGGTCGCCTGGGAGATCGGTTTCGTAGCGAATCGCCTCCACCGGGCAGACTGGTTCGCACGCTCCGCAATCGATGCACTCGGCCGGGTGGATGTACATCATCCGTTCGCCCTCGTATATGCAGTCGACCGGGCACTCCTTGATGCATGTCTTGTCGAGAACATCGACACATGCCTCGGCAATCACATAAGCCACGGTTTCACCTCTTCTCTCTCGGTTGTGTAACCCTGTTGTCCTTGTGTAACCCCCGTCGCGGCATCACGCTGACGTGACGGGAAGGCCGGCGGCTGGGCACCTGCCAGAACGGGAGTCGTCGTCTTCACGCGGCCGAGGGGCCGAAGATGGTCTGGGCTATCCGGTCACGGTGTTCGCGCGCGGTCCCGTACGCCTGTTCCAGAGCTTTCCCGCGTTTGAGCCACAGATGCAGGTCATGCTCCCAGGTGAAGCCGATCCCGCCGTGGCACTGCAAAGCGCTGTCGTTGGCGGTCTTTTCCGCTTCGGACGCGCAACTCTTGGCAACCGCCGCAGCCGTCGGCGCTTCGTCTGACCCGCTCGCGACCAAGTGCGCGGCGACCCAGGTCGCCGGCCGGGCGAATTCGATCGCGAGATAGGCGTTGGAGAGTTGATGCTTGACCGCTTGGAACGATCCGACCGGTCTGCCGAACTGCTCGCGCTGGCGCACGTAATCAACCGTGGTCTCCACTAGATGCGCGCCGATGCCCACGAGCGTGGCGGCGGCGGCCACCGAGGCGCGCACGGCTAACCAGTCCGCCCGGCCGGTGCTACCGGGCAACATTGTATCGGCGGCGGCTTGGGCGCGAACAGTCGCCAGGCGGCGGGCGCGATCGTAGGCTTCGTGGGGCTCCATATCGCAGTCACTCACAGGTACGGCGTGCAGAGAGTCCTTGATCGCCACGACGACGAGGTCGAACGAGCCGTCGACGACAGCGAACGGCACCCCCGGCGGCTGAACGGTGGCGACAAGCTCCCCGGCGGCGATGGCAGGCAACCACCGCTCCTTTTGGCGGTCGTTGCCCATGTCTGCGATCGTCAGCGCCGCCACGGCGGTCTCCAGCAGCGGGTCGGGAAGTGCGACCCGGCCGGCTTCCTCGAGCAGCAAAGCGAGCTCCACATCAGACTGTCCTAGCCCGCCGAAACATTCCGGCACTACGACCCCGAGGAACCCCACCTCGGCCAGCCGAGCCCACGCGGACCGGTCTACCCCACGGTCGGCATCCCAGACCGAACGGACCCGCGACGGCGGGCAATCGGCGCGCAAGAATTCGCGTGCCGCCGCTGCCAGCTCCTTCTGATCGGGCGTGAGGTCGATGTTCACCGAGCCTCCCGTGGAAGTCCGAGCAAACGCTCGCCGATGATGTTGCGTTGTATCTCGTTGGTGCCGGCGAAGATTCGCGACGCCCGAGCGTGCCAGTACCGGCGATGAAACCCGGCCCCATCGGCGCAGGACGGGGCGTCCGCGAGTTCAGCGAAGGGACCCAGGATCTGCAGGGCCGTTTCCTGGATTCTGCTGTCGAGCTCCGACCAATACAACTTGACCAGGCTGGACCTAAAACCGACGCCGTTGCCCGCGGCGAGCTGGCTGGCGATGTGCTGCATGTACCGGCGGAAAAGCTCGGCCTCGGCGAATCGCGAGGCGATCTCGTCCCGCCATGCCGGATCGTCGGCGACGCCTGTACGTTCGGCGAGTTCGACCAGCTCCCGTACGTCGTTGGTGAGCCGTACGTGGTTGCCCAAGCCGGTGCCGCGCTCGTAGCCCAGCGTCGCCATGGCCACGCGCCACCCGTCACCGACTTCTCCGATGACGTTTGTGGCGGGAACGCGTACGTCGGTGAAAAAGACCTCGGCGAAACCCGGCTCGCCGTGCAACTGGCGGATCGGTCGCAACTCGATGCCGGCGCTGTCCATCGACAACACGATGTATGTCAGGCCCCGATGCCGGCTCTGGCCAGGGTCCGTGCGGACCAGGGCGAACATCCAATCGGCGAAGGCGGACAATGATGTCCAGATTTTCTGGCCGTTGAGGACAAAATCGTCCCCGTCAAGCACCGCCCGAGTTCGCACGGCGGACAGGTCGCTGCCCGCACCTGGTTCGGAGAATCCCTGGCACCATAACTCGTCGCAGCTGAGCATCCCCGGCAGCCAGCGCCGTTTCTGCTCGCTGGTGCCGAACTCGATGATGGTGGGGCCGGCTAGTCCGAGGGCGAGCCGGTTCAACCGCTGCGGAGCGCCGGCCCGATGGTACTCCTCGTCGAACAGCATCTGGCGCATGAAGTCCGCGCCGCCGCCGCCGTAGTCCTGCGGCCAGTGCAGCGCCGCGTAGCCAGCGGTGTAGAGCGCTTTCTCCCATTCCCGGTGTGCGGCGACCCCCTCGGCTGTATAAGCCGGCGGCAAGGGGTGGGTCGGCACGTTGGCCGTCAGCCAGTCGTGTACCTCGTCACGGAACGCCAGCTCTGGCTCGGAGTACGTCAACTCCATCGTCATCGTCACCGCCAGGGTGAGAAGTCGGGCTTGCGCTTGTTCATGAAGGCGCCGGCGCCTTCGGTTTGTTCACCCGAGGCGAAGAAGCCGGGGTTGACCTGGTTGAGGATGCTGAACCGGTCCTGCGCTTCCCGCATGGCCGCGACGGAGTCGTCAAAGGACTTCTTGACCAGTTTCAGCACCGTCGGGCTCAGCGCCAGCATTTCGTCGCACCAGCGCGCGACTTCAGCATCCAGATCCTCCGGCGGCACGCAGGCGTTGATGAGCCCCCAGTCCAGCGCCTGCTTGGCCGAGTAACGGCGACACAGCATCCAGATTTCCTTGGCCCGCTTCATCCCGACCACCGTCCACAGGTAACTCACCAGCCACCCCTCGGCTGGACTTGCGACGCGCGGCCCGTTTTGTCCGAGCACCGACCGATCAGACGCGATCGTGAAATCGCACGCGTAGGCCATGTGGTGACCGCCGCCGATCGCATAGCCATCCACCCGGGCGATCACCGGCTTGAGGCACTCGCGAAACGCGCGGTAGAGCTGCTTGACCAACTCGTCAAAGGACTCATCGCCGGCCTTGAAGGTGCTCTCGTCCTCCACGCTGACATCACCACCTGCGCAGAATGCCCGCTCGCCGGCACCGGTCAGCACGATCACCCCGACGTCGCTATCCTCGCCGGCACGTCGCACCGCCCTGGTCAACTCCCTCAAGGTGTGCGGGGTGAACGAGTTCAATTTCTCCGGACGGTTGATCGTGATCCGGGCCACGGCATCCTTAACTTCGTAGAGGATGTCGGAGAACTCCACCATTGAACTGCTCATCGAAACAACTGCTCCTTCCCAACATTTCCGGGCCGCGGAATGGGCCTCGGTTATCGATATTCAGTGGACTTGGGTATGCCACGTACAGATGGCCGCCGACCCGTCACTCGCCGGGACGTTCTGCGTTGCCGGCACGGCCCGAAGTGGACGTGAGTGTCGCCTAGCCATAGCCGAAGGCGGGCGGCCGCTTATTGATGAAGGCATCGAAACCCACGCGGGCCTCCTCACCGGCGAACAGCTCGACAACCCCGGCGGACTCGGCCCGAAACCCTTCAGAACGGCCCCCGTCCAGTCGCGCAAGCACACACGACTTGATGTGGCGCATGGCCTGGCGTGCTCCCGACGCGAGCTGTCGGGCGAAATCGACGGCTTCGGCGACGACACGGTCGCCTTCAACGACCCTGTTGACCAAACCGAGCGTGTGCGCTTCGGCGGCGCCCAACGGCCGGCCGGTATACAACAACTCCAGAGCGCGACCCTTGCCGACCGACTCGCATAGCCGCTGCGTTCCTCCGGCACCGGGAAGCAGGCCCAATCGAACTTCGGGAACGCCCAGCCGCACGTGTTCGCCAGCGAACCGCAGGTCGCACGCCAGAGCGAGCTCGAGGCCACCTCCCATGGCATTACCGTTGATCGCCGCGATCACCGGCAACGGCAGTGCCTCCAGATCATTGAGGGCCCGCTGGATCGTGTTGACAAAGTACGCAAATCCGGCCAGGTCGATGTCGCGCATCACCTTGATGTCGGCACCGGCGACGAACTGTTCTCCGTGTCCGGTGATCACGATGGCACCGACCTCGGGCAGGGACGCCGACTGCGTTGCCGCCCGGCCGATCTCCTGCACCACCTGCAGGTCCAGCGCGTTGGCCGGCGGGCGATCCACCGTCAACAACGCGACCCCCCTTTGCACCTCGACGCGGACGAAATTCGAGTCGCCGACGGCGATCGCCATCAAACCTCCATTAGCGCTTAAGCTCGCAGCCTTGCAATGCGGACACTATCGTAGTACTGATTATAAGGCAATGCGGCAGTGTTGCACCGCAACTTAACCGGGGCCGCGCAGGACTGCACGTGCGCCAACCGTCCTTCATCAGCGGGCGGGTAGCCGCCGGGGTTATCGTCATGACCAGATATAGGGAGTTCCGAATGCTCACATTCCGGGGTAACTTGACACCGGAGCAGTCGTCGTTCGTCGAGGCCGTCGATGGCTTCTGCCAGCGCGAGTGCCCACCGCACAAGCTCCGGGAGCTGACCAAGGGCGGGACTGTCGCCCACAACAGCGAGCTCTACGCCAAACTCGCCAGCACCGGCTGGCTCGGGCTGACGATCCCCGAGGAGTACGGAGGGGTCGGCGGAACACTGTCAGAGGTCGCCCTGCTGACCGAGCGCCTGGCCTACCATCGCGTCCCGGTCGGTGGATATCTGACCACAGTGATCACGCTGCAGGCGCTGCTCAAGTACGGGTCCGAAGAACAGAAGCGTGCCGTGTTGCCCGGCGTCGCCGCCGGAGACATCCTGTCCATCGCGATCACCGAGCCCGACACCGGTTCTGACGCAGCGGCGGTCAAGACCCGGGCGCGTAAGGTGGGCTCGCGGTGGCAGCTCAGCGGCGAAAAGACCTACACGAGTAACGCCAACCATGCCCGCTGGGTTCTGGTGGTGACTCGCACCAACACCGACGTGCCCAAGCACCAAGGGCTGAGTCTGTTTCTCCTGCCGATGGCCCGGCGTGGCGTCAGCTTCGAACGGCTCGACATGCTCGGACATATCGACACCAACATCACCCGCTATGAGGACGTCGACGCCGGCGATGACGAGATCGTCGGAGGGATCGACCAAGGCTGGCGGGTGCTGGTACGCGGCCTCAACAGTGAGCGCCTCATCATTGCCGCCGAGGCCCTCGGCATCGGGCAGCGCGCCTTCGACGACACGCTCCGGTACGTGAAGGAGCGGCGCCAGTTCGGCCAGCCTATTGGTCGCTTCCAAGCGCTCCAGCACGGCCTTGCCGAGAGCGCGGCCAAGTTGCTGTCGACGCGGCTGCTGGTGGAGCACACCGCCGGGCTGCTAGCGTCCGGAGAACCAGCACCGGGTGAGGCTTCCATCACGAAGTTGCAGGCGACGGAGACCGCAAAAGAAATAGCACTGCAAGGTATGCAGTTCATGGGCGGCATGGGTTACAGCATGGAAAGCGAGATGCAGTCCTATGTCAGAGACACCCTCGTCATGACCATTTTCGGCGGCACGTCGCAGATTCAGAAAAACATCATCGCCGCCCAACTCGGGCTTGCCGACTGATCGGCGACCGCCGCGACGTGCGGACTTTCACGCTCGTGCCGAGCGCGATGGCATATCCAACGAAGGACACCAACAGGGATGAAGGGAAACAATCAGATGGCAGTTGAGATCGACTTGACGGGACGCTGCGCGATGGTCACCGGCGCGGGCAGCGGAATCGGGCGTGAGGTAGCAACCCTTCTCGCACGCTCAGGAGCGAAAGTCGCGGCGGCGGATATCAACGAGGCTGCCGCCAAGGAAACGGCCGCCATCATCGAACAGGCGGGCGGCACTGCGACCGCCGTCACGGTGGATGTGCGCGACCCGCAGGGCGCACGTGATGCGGTGAGCGCCACGGTCGAGCAGCTGGGTGGACTGGACATCCTCGTCAACAACGCGGCGGCATGGAGCGTGGATCTGTTCAAGAACCTCACCTATGAGCAGTACCACCTCGACGTCGGCATCACGCTGATCGGCACGATGGTGATGACCAAGGCTGCCTACGACCACATGCGTGAGCAGAAATCGGGCACGGTAGTGAATCTGATCTCAGACGCCGGCCGAATCGGCGAACCCTTCCTCGTTTCCTACAGCGCCGCGAAAGCAGGGGTCGTCGGCTTTACGAAGGCCTTCGCCAAAGAAGCCGGCCGTTACGGCATCCGATGCAACGCAGTGTCGCCGGGCACCACCAAGACTCCGGGTGCCAGCGCCCTGATCGAAAAGTGGGGCGGTGAAGAGAACTTGGTCAAGGCCTATCCGCTGGGCCGGCTCGGCGAACCTATCGACCAGGCGAACGCGATCTTGTTCTTCTGCTCGGAGCTCAGCTCGTGGATAACCGGTCAGATCCTCAGCGTCAGCGGCGGCTACAGCATGGTTGACTGACGCGGCTGGGCCGAGGTCGGCGCTCACGGCGTGGTCGCGGGCCCCAGATTCCATGCCTCATTCGCAACCAGCGAATGCCTCAAGAAAGCCATTGTCCGCGAGGGAATTTCGGTCCACCAGCCCGACGTTGTCGAGACCAATGAGGCGTTCACGGCGGTTTCCCCGCTTCTACGGAGGAACTTGGCGTCGATCTGCAGAGGTGAATGTCAGTGGCGGAACCGTCGCGATCAGCCATCGATTGGCAGTCCCGCGGGCCCATTCTTCGCGCCGCCCTTGAGCTGGCCCGACTTGGTCCTGGCTGCGCGGTGGCCGCAGCATGCGGTGCGGGCGGCCAGGGCGACGGAGTCACCCTGCGCGCCGACTTGTCACTGACAACTCCCAGACGGGACCTCGGCGGCTGCACCAAAGAGTCCCCGACGGACTGACTCGAAGACGCCCGCACATCGACACCCAAAACACCGTGAGGAGATCGAAATGCCCACCGATTACTCAGAATTCCCCAGTTTGAGGCTCGGCCAGGCCGAGGAAGGCGTCCTTGAGATGGTTCTTGATGCGCCAGGCCTGAATTCGGTCGGCCTCGGTATGCATCGCGACCTCGCCGACATCTGGCCCGTCATCGAGCGGGATCCCGACGTGCGGGCCGTGGTGGTGCGCGGGGAAGGGCCAGCCTTTTCCTCCGGCGGCAACTTTGATTTGCTCGACGCGATGATTTCGGACTACGACAGCCGGCTGCGCATCATGCGTGAGGCGCGCGACTTGGTCCTGAATATGGTCAACCTCGACAAGCCGGTGGTTTCTGCAATTCGCGGGCCCGCGGTGGGCGCTGGGTTGGTCGTCGCCTTGCTCGCCGATATCTCGGTCGCGAGCCGCACGGCGAAGATCATTGATGGGCACACGCGCCTGGGTGTCGCGGCTGGCGATCACGCCGCCATCTGTTGGCCGTTGTTGGTTGGCATGGCCAAAGCAAAATATTATTTGTTTACCTGTGAACCGCTTTCCGGTGCGGAGGCCGAGCGAATCGGTTTGGTGTCGATGTGTGTCGATGACGATGAAGTCGTGGCAACGGCACATCGCATTGCCGCTCGGTTGTCCGACGGCGCACAAGCGGCTATCCGCGGGACCAAGCGCAGCCTCAACCATTGGTATCGAATGTTCGGACCCACCTTCGAGGCCTCGCTCGGCATGGAGTTTCTCGGCTTCGGCGGCCGTGACGTGCAAGAGGGGTTGGCAGCGCACCGCGAAAAGCGTCCGCCACGGTTTGGCCTTCCGTCAGCGGATGATCGATGATGACACACCTCTGGGCGGCCGGACCGCGATTGTGACCGGCGGTGGGACGCTCTGAATTGTTGAGGTATCGGTTCGCCACACGTCGCCCGGGGGCAAAAGAAAGGTCAAGTCCAGGGACGTGGTGTACGACGTTTTCGTGTGATTCTTCGAGTTGATGGTTCAGGCGGTCAGCGCCGCGGGGGTGTCCTCCTGTTCTGTCGGGGTGTCGTTGACGGTGCGTGATTTGCTCAGGACGTCGAGGCCGAGGTAGCGCCGAGATTCGGCCCATTCGTCGTGTTGTTCGGCCAGTACGGCGCCGACGAGGCGGATCAGCGCGTTGTGGTCGGGGAAGATGCCGACGACGTCGGTGCGCCGGCGGATCTCCTTGTTGAGCGGTTCCTTTATCCGGCCCTCGCGGCCGGGATTGTCGGGGGGATCGGTTCGGGGTCATCTGTCGAGTCGTTGGAGATGGTCGGTGAGGGCGTGGGTGACGCGCTCGTGGCGGGCTGTTTCGTCGGTCCAGCCGCGGGTCTCGGCGTCGGCTTTGAGTGCTTCGATGTCGGCGAGTTGGTGGGTGAGCGCCTCGCGGAATTCGGGTGCGGTGGTGTAGTTGTCGCAGGTTTCGCAGATGTTGGCATACGGGCAGGGCCCGGCCGCTGGGTGACGGGCGCAGTAGCCGTGTGCGACGCGGATTTTCAGCATCTCGCTGTGGAGCCAGCCGACCTTGTCGGGCATGATGGGTTTGCCTGCTGGGGTGAGTGTGAACTGGCGGCGCATCTTGCCCATGGCTTCGTCGTAGGCCGTTCGCAGGGTGGGCGAGGCCAGAGTTGCGTAGCGCAGTGTCATCTGCGGCGTAACATGCCCGAGCAGCGCCATCAGTGCTTGTAGGCTCATGCCGGCGTTGGCCAGTTCGGTGGCCCAGGTGTGGCGCAGCTGGTGGGGGGTGACGACGAGCGCGGTCCCGTCGGGTGCCAGGAGGCCGGTGGCTTCGGCGGCGGCGAGCAGACCGTTGCGCAGCCGGGTGTAGCCGAGCCGGCGCCCGTGGGTTGTGAAGAGGAAGTCGGTGGGCACGCCGGTGCGTGGTGCGGCAGTGGCCGGTGTGCACCGCGGTGGTTGGCCCAGTCGTCGAGGGCGGTCACGGTGGGCGCCGAGAGCGGCACCATGCGTTCGGTCGCGAGCTTGCCCAACGGCACCTTCAACCAGGTGCCGGCCGGGCCGTAGTCGATGATGCTGCCCAATTCCAGGTCGAGCAGCTCGCCCACCCGCAGCCCGGCACCGCGCAGCACGGTCAGTCCGACGCCCACCGACGCTGCCCCGGACGGATGACCATCGCCATCACCTCGGCCGAGGCATCGGCGCCGATCCGATGGTCGTGCAGCGTCTGCGACGACGAGGGGGTGATCAGCAACTGGGCAGATTCCCCATACGACCTGCGCCGCCGCGGACTCAGCCTTGCCGACGCCCTCGAGGAGGTCATCGTCAGCGACAAGACCGCCGCCGTGTTACGCGACCTGATGCTGCTTGACCCCGACTGCGAGCGACTGGTGTATGGCATGCGCGCCCACCCAAACGGCGCTGCCTTACTGACCAATGCCGACGACCTCGAAGAGCTGATCGGGTTCGTGGCCGCCGAAGCCAACCACGAACCCAACCGCCGCCGCCAAGACCGCCTCAACGCCGCGTTCAACGTACTGACCGACGCCGCCCAACCCCTCTCCAGCTGCACATCTCTGGGACCTACCGCATCAGCCCTGGGCGTGCCAAAGCATTCCGCAGCCAAGCTACCGAACCCGCTGCCCGTTGCCCCCGACACCATCAGCGGCAGCTGCAAGAGGCCTGTCGCTTGAGTCCCCCAACCCGTATGCTCACGACGAAGCCGCGAACCGGCCGGTGCTTTTTACACCCACTTTCGGACGCGACCCAGAGCGATCGGGCTCGGCTGCGACCGTAGTTCAGCGAGGAATTGATCCACGTCGTTCGCTCGCCAGCGCCATGGGTACTCGTTGGTGAATTCGACGAATCTGGCGATCACACGGCACCGTGCTTTGATCGTGTCGATCTCGAGGCCACGAGCCAGCATCTGAGCTCGCCAGCCACCAAGCATTGCGTCGAAGACGGTCTCGTCTGCTCGCAGCAGCGAAACATCGTCGGCACGCAGAATCCGAGGGACGAAGCCCGGAAGCTCCTCAGCGGCCATCGCCGACTCCACATGACAGTCGGCTTGACGACGTGGATGCCGCCCGTGACGTTGACCGGCGAGTCGAACGGAGAATACGCAATGACCCAGCGGGACATAGCAAATCGTCACTGTGACGTTTTGACAGGTTGTCGGCGGACGAGGGGTGGCCCGGCGCGAAATTGCCGGGTGGGCTTGAGTGGACTGGCATCGACATCTCGTCACCTAACAATGAAATCGTTCATTAAGTGATTGAAATCTACGTCGAGCTGGAGCAATGGTCAACAGACGACACGGGGTGCCGTTGGACAGAACGGGAGGCTCAAGCGTGTCAGCTGCACCGACGTTGTCATCACGCAGAGGTGCGAGTCCTTGCACCTAATGCAACTCGCATTGGTTTTAAGCCGATAACAGAGCTTATGTCAAGTTGTAAGTTGGTTATTCGCATCGGATGCGAATAGATCAGTTTTGGATAACGCTCT
>NZ_PDHO01000037.1 GCF_002887815.1 Mycobacterium sp. ENV421
GCCCACCCACCCGGGGCAAGCCAACTCAGATGTCACCTATTCGTGCAGCAGACCCATCTGACGCGCAAGCTGCTCGCGGGAAGACCTCGACATGACATCGTTTGAGTCAGTGATTGGTGCTGAGACCACCACAATGCTGGGGTCGCGGCCCTTGATCCAAGGCGCGTAGCACCTCCCGAATGTGAGGGGTATGTCAGTGCCCAAAATGGCCGGTCTGGGCGATACTTAGCATGTGTCGGATTTGGGGGTCTGGTTACGCGTCGACGGACAGGCCTCGCGGCCGTTGTTTGATCAGCTCAGAACACAGATCATCGAGGGGATCCGGGACGGGCGCCTGTCGCCCGGCACCAGGCTGCCGACGGTGCGCGAGCTGGCCGGTCAGCTGAATCTGGCCGTCAACACCGTCGCGCGGGCCTACCGCGAACTGGAAACCGCAGGAATCGTCGAAACCCGCGGCCGTTTTGGCACGTTCGTGGCCCGCGCCGATCCGGCCGACGCCGCGATGGCGGCGGCGGCCCACGCCTATGTCGAAGCCGCCCGTGCGCTGGGACTGGGCAAGCAGGAGGCGCTGCAATATCTGGACAACGCGTTCGGCTGACCCGTCAGCCGAATTCCAGCAGGGTGTAGGAGCCGCGGAAGCGCTTCGTCGGGCCGAAGTTCCAGATCGCCGGCCACACCGTGTCGAAGAAGAAACCGCGGCCCTTGGGCATCGGGATGTCGTGGACCGCGGTGATCCCCGGCACCGTGTTGACCAGGTCGGCCAGCTGCACGGTGGTCAGGCTGAACGGCATCGGTGGGACGCGGTAGTGCTTCGAGGACTTCATACCCTTCGGGGCAAGCTTCTTGACGAACACCGGCGGCATGTCGAAGAACATCTGGCCGCCCGGAAAACGCTTGGCGCACTGGACAATAAGGTCCATCGCCTCGTTCGGCTGCAGGTACATCAGCAGGCCCTCGGCGGTGATGAACACACCGTTGGAGGTATCGATTCGGTCCATCCAGCTGTAGTCCAGCGCGGACTGCGCCAGCGCGGTGATTCGCGGAGACGACGGCAGCAGACGCTCACGCAGCTCGATCACCGGCGGCAGGTCCACCGACACCCAGTGGAACTGAGGATCGGCGATGGCATCGCTCAACCGCCAGAAGCTGGTTTGGAAACCTTCGGCCAGCGCGACGACGGTGGCCTTGGGATGCGTGCGCAGATAGCTGACCGCGCAGGAGTCGACGGCCAGCGAGCGCAGCGCCATCTCCTGGCCCTTGCGACCGAACTTGCCGAAGTCGAAGTCGATGGAGTCGACGACCTTGATCGCCATGGGGTCGCGCAGGATCGCGCCGGGCAGACTCGCCTGGTGGGCGCGGCCGTTGAGCGTCAGCAGCGCGGTTTCGGAGACGCCGCCCAGCTGGCTTGCGTCGATCTTTTCCGTTGTCATGTCAATACCTTCGCCAGAGTGCGCACGTTGCGCGTGGTGGTCGACGACTTGTAGCGCTTCTTACCCATCGTCTTACCGACGGCCGAGTCCAGCGTCGAGGACTTGGGGACCTGCCAGTACAGGACGCCGTCGCCGCGTTCGATCTTCTCGTCGGGTCCGGCGTCGCCGGCCAGATCGGCCAGCTCGTCGAGAACCTTCCCGTCGCTGACGAACGTGACGTACGAGTGATACCCCTCGACCTCGCGTTCGAACGGATAGCCGTCGGCGATGGTGCGCAGAGTCTCGAGGTCGTACACCAGCACCCAGGCTTCGTAACCGAACGCATCCCGAAGTGCCGCTTCGGCTTTCGTGCGCACCGTCGTGGCGGCGGCACCGCTGTCCAGCAACACGTTGCCGCTGGCGAGGATGGTGCGCACCTCGGTGAACCCGGCGCCGGTGAGTGCCTCGGCGACGTCGGCCATCTTCATGGTCGTTCCGCTCACGTTCACACCGCGCAGGAAAGCCGCGTAGCGGGTCATGTTCTCGATGCTAGCGACGTAGGCTCGGGGGATGTCCCGTCAGGTGTTCGACGACAAACTGCTGGCGGTGATCGCGGGCAACTCACTGGGCGTGCTCGCGACCATCAAACGTGACGGCCGCCCGCAGCTGTCCAACGTGACGTATCACTTCGACCGGCGCAATCTCGTCGTCGAAGTCTCCATCACCGAGCCGCGCGCCAAGACCCGCAATCTGCGCCGAGACCCGAGGGCCTCGCTCCTGGTGTCCTCCGACGACGGCTGGTCCTATGCCGTCGCCGACGGCAACGCCATCCTCACCCCGCCCGCGGCCGAACCGCACGACGACACCGTCGAAGCGCTCGTCGCGCTGTATCGCAACGTCGCCGGTGAGCATCCGGACTGGGACGACTACCGACGCGCCATGGTCACCGACCGCCGGGTGCTGCTGAAGCTGCCGATCTCGCACGTCTACGGAATGCCGCCCGGCATCCGCTGACCCACGGGTTAGTCTGACCGCATGGCCGAATCAGAGTCCGAACCGCAGGACGACAACAAGCGCAAGTTCCGCGAGGCGCTGGAGCGCAAGAAGGCGAAGTCTGCGGGCGGCTCGGCGCACACGGACAGCGGCCCCAAGCAGCCCCGCTCGCACGGGCCGGTGGAGAACCGGCGGGAATTCCGCCGTAAGAGCGGCTAGCCGGCCACCTGCTCGGAAAGCTCTGCCGCAGGTCGTGATTCCTGCCAGAGAATGGCCGCCAGACACGCCACGGCCAGCACCCCCACCGCGACCGCGAACACGGTGCCGCCGGTGCGCAGCCCCCACGCCTGTGCGGCGAAACCCTCCCCGATCACCGGGATCGAAATCGCGATGTAGGCCACCACGAAATAGGTGGAGCTGACCTCGGCGCGCCGGTCCGCGGGAGTGCGTTCGGCGACCGCCGCCAAGCCGCGGCTGAAGCTGATGCCCTGACCGGCCCCGGCCACCACAGCCGCGGCGATCAGGCCGGTCAGTGACGAATAGTGCAGGGCGACAACCAGAATGCCCATGCCCACCGCGAGTATGGCGCAGCCAAGCGCAACCGCGCGCTGCGGTTCGATACGGGTTCCGGCGATCTGCGCGACCGCCGAGGCGCCGAAGATCGAGCCGGCCATCAAGCCGGCCAGCGCATGATTGCCGATCCCGATGACGTTGGTCAGCAGGGACGGCGCCACCGAGGTGAACAGCCCCGTGACGGCAAAGCCGGCGAAGGCCGCCAGCGCGGCGGTGATGAACACCGACCGCACCTCGGGCGGCACCGAAAGCCGTTGCAGGCCGAGCTTTCCGGTGCGGCTCGACGTCTCGGGCACTGACAGGATCGCGGCCGCGGCCAGCACCATCAACCCGATGTGGACGAGGTAGGTGAGCTTCAGCGGGCTCGGCGCGTACTGCGCCAAGATGCCGGCCAGGATGGGCCCGGTGCCGAGGCCGCCGATGTTGGCGATGGTCGCCACCGCCGCCGCGCGGGTCCGCCAGCTCGGCGGAGCGGCTTCGATGACCGCCGCGGTGGCGGTGCCGGTGAAGACGCCCGCCGACAACCCGGAGAGCACCCGGCCCACCAGAAGCTCGGGCACCGAGTCCGCGAACAGGAACATCACCGCACTCGCCAGCGCGGCGCCGACACCGGCCAGCAGCACCGGCCGTCGGCCGATGGCGTCGGACCAGCTGCCGAACACCAGCAGCGCGAACAACACCCCGCCGGCGTAGGTGGCATAGATGACGGTCGTCGTCAGCACCGCGAAGTGCATCTGCTCCGAGTACAGCGCGTACAGCGGAGTGGGCAGCGTGGTGCCCACCATGATCGCGGCGAACGCGTAGGCCAACAGGGCGAAGGCGAACGATCTGCGGGTGGATGCCATGCGAATAGTCAACGCGAGCTCGCTGTGCGCATTCCTGGCGAGCAGACACAAACTCGGGCGGATCGGTCCTCTGAAGCCCGAGTTTGTGTCTGCTCGGCGTTAGTGGTGTGTGGCCTTCTCGGCGCCGACACCGGTCAGCGAGCGGACCTCCATTTCGGCATTGATCTCCGGATCGCCGGTGTCGTTGGACGTCAGCGTCCCGATGATGCCGAGGACGAACGCCAGCGGAATCGACACGATGCCGGGGTTGGCCAGCGGGAACCAGTCGAAATTGGCGCCGGGGATCATCGCGGTCTTGTTGCCCGAGACGGCCGGTGAGAACACGATCAGCACCAGGCAGCTGATCAGGCCGCCGTACATGCTCCACAGGGCGCCGCGGGTGTTGAACCGCTTCCAGTACAGCGAGTACACGATCGTCGGCAGATTGGCCGAGGCTGCGACAGCGAAGGCCAGCGCCACCAGGAACGCGACGTTCTGGCCGTTGGCCAGGATGCCCAGTCCGATCGCGGCGACACCGAGCACCACCGCGGTGATCCGGGAGACCTTGACCTGTTCCTCCTCGGTCACCTTGTGACTCTTGAGCACGCTTGCATAGACATCGTGGGCGAAGGACGCCGACGCGGTGATGGTTAAACCCGCGACCACGGCCAGGATGGTGGCGAAGGCCACCGCCGAGATGACCCCGAGCAGGATCACCCCGCCGAGCTCGAAGGCGAGCAGCGGTGCCGCCGAGTTCTGTCCGCCCGGGGCGGCCAGGATCTTGTCGGGGCCGACCATCGCGGCCGCGCCGTAGCCCAGCGCCAGGGTGAACAGGTAGAAGGCGCCGATCAGACCGATCGCCCACACCACCGACCGCCGAGCCTCTTTCGCGGTCGGCACCGTGTAGAAGCGCATCAGCACGTGCGGCAGGCCCGCAGTGCCGAGCACCAGCGCCAGACCCAGCGACAGCAGGTTGATCTTCGAGGTGGTGTTGGCGCCGTACTGGGCACCTGGAGCCAGCACGTCGCGGCTGGCGACGCCCTTGGTGGTGGCGTCATGCACCATCTGCTGCGCCGAACCCAGGATGTCGGAGAAGTTCAGACCGAACTTGACCAGCACCATGGCCGTCATGATTGCCGCACCCGCGATCAGCAGGACGGCCTTGATGATCTGCACCCAGGTGGTGCCCTTCATGCCGCCGACCAGGACGTAGACGATCATCAGCACACCGACCACCGCGATCACGAAGGACTGGGCGGTGCGGCCGTGCACGTCGAGCAGCAGCGCGACCAGGCCGCCGGCACCGGCCATCTGGGCCAGCAGGTAGAAGAGTGACACCGTCAGCGTCGAGGTGGCCGCGGCCACCCGCACCGGCCGCTGCTTGAGCCGGAAGCTCAACACGTCGGCCATCGTGAATTTGCCTGTGTTGCGCAGCAATTCGGCCACCAGCAGGAGGGCGACCAGCCACGCCACCAGGAAGCCGATCGAATAGAGGAAGCCGTCATAGCCGTACACCGCGATAGCGCCTGCGATGCCGAGAAAGCTTGCCGCAGAAAGGTAGTCACCGGCGATGGCGATGCCGTTCTGCGGTCCGGAAAACGCCCGGCCGCCGGTGAAGAACTCGGTGGCGTTGGTGTTGGTGCGGCCGGCGCGGATCACGATGAACAACGTGATCAGCACGAAGGCCACGAAGATGCTGATGTTGACGACCGGATTGCCGATTCGGGCTGCCTCGGCGAGGACGGTGGTGCTCACTGGGCCGTGCCTTCCATCTCGGTGCGGATGGCCTCGGCGCGCGGGTCGAGCTCCCGGTTGGCGAACCGCACGTACAGGCCCGTGATGAGGAACGTCGTCACGAACTGGCCCAGACCGATGAGCAGCCCGACGTTGACGTTGCCCCACACCGAGATCGCCATGAAGTCGTGGGCGAAGGCGCCCAGCAGAACATAGGTGGCGTACCAGATCAGGAAGAAGGCCGTGGTGGGGAACACGAAGCGGCGCAGTGTGCGGCGCAGCTCCTGAAACTCGGGACTGGCCTGCATGGCCAGGTATTGGGCCCCGCTGGGATGGGTCTCCCGTGGCGGCAGGTCGGTTGTGGACACCGCGTGCTCCTCAGCTCGAAAAGGTGTGAACTCCGGTCGTGTTCACAGGCTATTGAGAGGTGCATCACAGTCCTAGAGTGCGCGCGGACCGTGCGTTGAACGGTTGGCGGTCGGCGCTGAACGGTCTGCTCGATCGATTCCCGGGTCGCTGCGCTCCAGCCCGCCGGTCAGCCGCGCGGGACTCGCTCCAGGCCCATGCCGAGGCGCTCCGGCACATGCATGCGGGCGAAGATGCGCGCCACATCGGGGGGCACGTCGGTGCGGGTGATGCGGCTGACGAGCACCATCGTCGCGAACGCCAGCGGGACGGTGACGGCGGCGGGGTAGCCGATCAGCGCGGTCAGCCAGCCGCCGAGCACGTCGTCGCCGACCCAGCCGGTGATCGCGACGAGGATGGCCAGACCGGAGGCCAGTGCGCCGACCGCCAACCCGGCGATCGCCCCGGCGGCGGTCAGCCCGCGCCACCAGATGCCGAGGACCAGCAGCGGGCACAGGGTGGATGCCGCGACGGCGAAGGCCAGGCCGACACCGCGCGAGAGCTCCAGGACCGGGGCGACGACGGAAAGCGGAATGGGGACGAGGCCGGCGATCAGCGCCACCATCCGGAAGTCGCGGACCCGCCCACGCAGCACATCGGTGGACAGCGCGCCGGCGATGCTGACCAGCAGACCGGACGAGGTCGCCAAGAAGGCCGCGATGGCGCCGGCCGCGACCAGGGCGCCGAGCAGTTCGCCGGGCAGCCCGGCGATGGCGGCCGACGGCAGCAGCAGCACCGCGGCGTCGGCCTTGCCGGTGATGAGCAGCTGAGGCACATACAACCGGGCGAACACCCCGAGCAGTACGGGGAACAGATAGAACAGCGACAGTAGGGCGATCACGCTCAGCGCGGTACGGCGCGCGGCGCGCCCGTCGGTGTTGGTGTAGAAGCGGACCAGCACATGGGGGAGGCCCATGGCGCCGAGGAATGTCGCCACCATGATGGAAAACACTTGGTAGAGAGGATGTTTACCGCCCAATCCGCCGCCGCTGACGATCCACTCCGAGCCGATGGCGGGTGCGCCGACGACGACGGGGGTCTGAGCTCCGGCAGCCAGCGTCAGGGTGGTGCCCTTCTGAAGGCGGTACTCGCCGGGACTGTGCAGGGTGCCGCTGTGGTCCGGGCCGGTCACCGTGACACCGGCCGGGTCGGCGACCGTGACCACAACGTCGGTGTCGATGCTGACGACGGTCGGCTGGTCCACCGTGGGCGGGAGTGGGCCGCCGAGTGCGGGGTGTTCGTGTCCGAAGTGCATCAGCAGTGCCAACGCGGGCACCGCGACCGCGGTCAGCTTCAGCCAGTACTGGAAGGCCTGGACAAAGGTGATCGAGCGCATGCCACCGCCGACGACATTGGCGATCACGATCCCGCCTACCGCCAGCGGACCGATCCAAACGGGAACGCCGAGAAGGGCTTTCAGGGCAAGTCCGGCACCCTGATATTGGGGAACGAGATAGAAGATGCAGACGGTGACGACCACGAGCATCGCGACCCGGCGCACCCGCGGCGAGCCGAGCCGGAACTCCGCGAAGTCCGGCACGGTGTAGGCGCCGGAGCGGCGCAGGGGAGCGGAGACGAACAGCAGCAGACCCAGGTAGCCCGCGGTGAAGCCGACCGGGTACCACAGCGCGTCGGCGCCGTACTTGGCGATCAAGCCGGCGACCCCGAGAAACGAGGCCGCTGAGAGGTATTCACCCGAAATCGCGGCGGCATTCCAGCGTGGGCCCACAGTGCGGGACGCCACCAGGAAGTCGGAGGTGGTGCGCGACAACCGAACCCCGTAAGCACCGACGGCCACCGTCGCCACCGCCGCCGCGATCAGGCCACCGGCGGTCAGGGCCGTCGCCGTCGATCCGCTCATGGTGGACCCTCTGGAGCCGCCGGGCCTGCGACATCGGGCACGTCGTCGACCACACCCATGAAGTCGCGTTCGCCTTGTTCGGCCAGCCGGATGAACAGCCGGCCGATGCCGTAGAGCGCCGGATAGACCAGGAGCGCCAGGGTCAGCCAGTTCAGCCGAACTCCGAATATGGTGGCGGCGGACAGTTCTGGGAACACCGCGTTGAGCAATGGCAGCGCGGCCATCCCGCCGGCCACCACGGCGGCCAGTCGCAGCGCCAGCCCGAGCTGGGCGCGCATCAGTCCGCGGACCAGCGCATCGCCGACTTCGGTCTGCTCCTGCACCTCCACCCGGGTGTGCACCAGGCGGCTGCCGCGCCGGTGGGCCAGCACGACCCGCTCGCGCTGCGGCCGACCCGGCCTAGTCATCGGCCGTCCCCGGCCGGAAGGTCCGCATCGGATCGCGGATCAGCCGGTCGCGCAGTTCGCGGGCCTGGCGGCGGCTGACCGGAAGCTCGACCGGCGCCGAGGCTCCGTTGGCGCGCAACCGCACCATCGTGGAGGCGCCGGAGGTGCGCAGCCCGGTCACCATGTTCAGCGCGACGAGATAGGACCGGTGCACCCGCTGGAACCCTCGGCTGCGCCAGCGATCTTCCAAGGTGCTCAACGGAATTCGTACCAGATGCGAACCGGAGGCGGCGTGCAGGCGGGCGTAGTCACCTTCGGCCTCGACCCAGCCGATGGTATCGCAGCGCACCAGCTGGGTGACCCCGCCGAGCTCGACCGGGATGGTGTCGGCCTGCGGCTCGTCGGCTGGCGGGGCCGGCTCCGCGGCGCGCGCGGACACCACCCGCCGGACCGCCTCGTCGAGGCGCTCCTTGCGGATGGGCTTGAGCAGATAGTCCAGCGCCCCGACCTCGAAGGCGGCCACCGCCTTGTCGTCGTGCGCGGTGACGAACACGACGGCGGGTGGGTGAGCGAAATTGCCCAGTACACTGGCCAATTCGAGACCCGAGAGCCCCGGCATGTTGATGTCCAGGAAGATCGCATCCACGGTGCGTTCGTTGATGATCCGCAACGCCGACGTGGCATCGCCTGCGCCGGCCACCTCGGCGACGTCGGGATGCTCACCGAGCAGGTAGGTGAGCTCGTCGAGCGCCGGGGCTTCGTCGTCGACGGCCAGCACCCACAGCCCTGCCATGGTTCTCCTTAAACCCGTACGCCCGCGCGGAACTTGGGCACCCGCATGATCACCTTCGTGCCCGCACCCGGGGCGGTTTCGACCACCAGACCGTAGTCGTTGCCGAACGCCGCGCGCAGCCGATGGTCCACATTGCTCAGCCCGACGTGTGCGGTCTGCTCGCCGTCGCCCAGGACGTCGCCGTGCCCGGAACGCAGGGTTTGAGGATCCATGCCGACGCCGTCGTCCTCCACGCTGATGACGCAATCGGAACCCTCGTTGCGAGCGATGATTTCGATCGATCCGCCCTGCCGCCCGGCCAGGCCGTGGCGAACCGCGTTCTCGACCAACGGCTGCAGCGCGAGGAACGGCACCACCACGGTCAGCACCTCGGGTGCGATCTGCAGGGTCACCGACAGATTCGGCCCGAACCGGGCGCGTTCGAGAGTCAGGTAGCGGTCGATGTTGCGCAGCTCGTCAGCCAGCACCGTGTAGGGACCCGCGGAGCGGAACGAGTAGCGGGTGAAGTCGGCGAACTCCAGGATCAGGTCGCGGGCCCGGTCCGGATCGGTGCGGACGAACGAGGCAATCGTGTTGAGCGCGTTGTAGATGAAGTGTGGGCTGATCTGTGCGCGCAGCGCGAGAACCTCGGCCCGGTCGAGGCGGGCCCGCGACGCGTCGAGCTCGGCCAGCTCGAGCTGGCTGGCGGCGTACCGCGCGACCTCGGCGATCGCGCCCAGCATGCCCGGCGACGGTTCGGCGGCGTTGACCACGACGAGCACGCCGATCACCATGCCGTCGTCGTCGAGCAGCGGCTGGGCCACCACCGCGGGAGTCTGGTCGCGGGCGAGCACCCGGCGCTGCCCGGAGATTGCGTCCCGGGCGGTGTGGTGGCAGACCTCGAGGATGGCCGGCGTCCACAACGCGTCACCGGGCGGATCGAGAGCCAGTAGGCCGGTGTCGCCGTCGTAGAGCGCGACACCGTCCGAGCCGGTGAGGCCGCGCAGGTGCGGGGCGGCGCCGGCCGCGGAGTCCGCATCCAAACCCTTGCGCAGCGAGCGCGCCGCCAGCGAGGCGGTGTGCAGCGCGGCGTGCACGGTCCGTTCCGCCGGTGTGGTGACCACGCTGCGGGTCAGCACGGCGATCGCGCCGACAATCAACGCGACCGCGGCGAGCGCGACGGCCAGCGCGAGCGCTACCGCACCCGACATCTCGGCGCCTCGCTTACTGGACGGGGCAGGCGTACTTCCGGGCTACATCGAACACCCGCTCCTGCGCGCCGGGGCCGATCACGTCTGTCACCCGTCTCATGCCGTTCACGATTGCACACCTGAGCGGCCCAGATACCCGAACCGATCCGATCGTCGTCCTAGACTGTCGGCCATGGCGAGATTGCAGCTCACCGGAGATCCCGCGTCCGACGACCTGTTGAGTGAGGATCCGTTCGCGCTGCTGACCGGCATGCTGCTGGATCAGCAGATCCCGATGGAGACGGCGTTCGCCGGGCCGCGCAAGATCGCCGAGCGGATCGGCGGCATCGACCCCCGGCTGATCGCCGACTGCGACCCCGAGCAGTTCACCCAAGAATTCTCGAAAACACCTGCCGTGCACCGGTTCCCGGGCTCGATGGCCAAACGTGTGCAGGACCTGGCCCGCGAGATCGTCGACCGCTACGACGGTGACGCCGCGCAGCTCTGGCTTGACGGCGATCCCGACGGCGCCGAGGTGCTGCGCCGGCTGAAGGCACTGCCCGGTTTCGGTGAGCAGAAGGCCAAGATCTTCCTGGCTCTGCTGGGCAAGCAGTACGGCGTCACCCCCAAGGGTTGGCGCGAGGCTGCCGGCGACTACGGCAAGGCCGGCACCCACATGTCGATCGCCGATGTGGTCGACAAGGGGTCGCTGGAAGAAGTCAGGGCATACAAGAAGAAGATGAAGGCCGCAGCGAAGAAATAGGAGGCACCATGAAGACTCACATCAACTGCCCGTGTGGCGAAGCGATCAGCGCCAAGGACGAGGACGAACTCGTCGACCTCACCAAGCAGCACCTCGCCGCGGCGCACCCCGGCATGGATTACGGCCGGGACGAAATCCTGTTCATGGCCTACTAGGCACCGTCATCGAGTCAGACCTGAGAGCGACGATTCACCGAAATATTCGCTCTCAGGTCTATCTCGATGCGGTCAGGCCACCCCCACGGCGGCCTCGAGTTCCGCGAGCGCGGTTTCGGTCAGCGGGATGAGGTCGTCGACGTCGGCCATCACCTCACGGTCGGCGATGTATCCGACGCCGATCCGGTCGGCGTAGGAGCACAACGTCACGTTGAGCGCCATCCCGTCGTACACCACTGACACGGGATAGATCTCGTCGACGCTGGCCCCGTTGAGGTAACACTGCCGTGGCGGACCCGGCACATTCGAAATCGGCAGGTTGTAACTGGGCCGCACCCACGAACTGAACGGCAGCAGCGGTGCCAACGCCGTCGGCACGACAGCCGGCATCACGACCATCAGCATCGCGCCCGGGCCCCGAGTCGACACCTGGTGCTTGACCCCCGCCATCGCCTCGTGCACCAACCGCAGCCGCTGCGCGGGGTCGTCGCGGTTGGTGGCCAGCGGACACAGTCCGAGGCCGAATTGGTTGCCGTGCCCGTTGTCGTCCGGGGCCGAGTCGCGGTCGCGCACGGTCACCGGGCACAGCGCCACCAGCGACTGCTCGGGCAGTTCGCCCTGTGCGGTCAGCCAGTCCCGCAGCACACCGGCGACCAACGCCGTCACGACGTCGTTGCCGGTGACACCGGCTGCGTGCTGGATAGCGCGAATTCTGTTGTGGTCCAGGCTGGTTGCCGCAAACGCCCGCCGATGGCTGAGCTTGGTGTTGAACCGGGTGTGCGGTGCGCCGAACGGCGCCGCGATCGTCGGCGTGATCAGTCCGCCGACCAGGTTGGTCACTTCCGCCGACGCGACGTTGCGGGCCAGACTCAGTCCGGACGCCGCGACACCCGCGACGTCTCGCACCACCGACAGCGGATTGAGGCCGCGCCGGCGGGGCGGTTCGGGGGGTGCGGCGTCGGCGTAGAACGGCGGCATGTCGCGCCGGTCCGGATCTTCCGACAGCGAGTCGGCGACCATCCTCAGGCCCGCGACGCCGTCGATCACGATGTGATGGATCTTGATGTACAGGGCGAGCCGGTTGCCTGCCAGCCCGTCGATCAGATACGCCATCCACATCGGCGCCGATCGGTCGAGCGGCTCGGCGTGCAACTCCGACACCAGCTCCCAGAGTTCCGTGGCGCCCGCATCGGGCGGCAGCGTCAGCCGGTGCACGTGGTGGCGCAGGTCCAGCTCGTCCACCTCGCGCCACGCCCACAAGCCGCCGGTCTCCACGCCGCGGTGCGGATGCCGGCGCAGCCGACGGTCAACCGGATCGGAGGCGGTCAGAGCCTGCGTGTAGAGCTCGTCGACGAACGTCGCGCTCGAGATCCCGCTCGGCGGGGTCATGATCAGAGCGACGGCGACATGCATCGGGCTGGAGATCAGCTCAGCCGTCAGCATCATCGCGTCAAGCGGGTCGAGCGTCTCCATGTGGTACCGAGCCCCGTCGGGTTGGACTGCCGATCCCCAACCCTAGCGCGGCTTTTCAAGCCTCAGGGCACGACGGTCGAACCGATTGTCGGCATGAAGGTGCACTGCTTGTCGACAGTGGTGACCTGGCCGAAGATCGTCGACATGATGCTGCCGGAGCCGGTGTCGGCGATGGCGGTCAGCGTGGTCGGGCCCGCGGAGTTGATGTCCGGATTCGGCTTCAGCGTGACGCTGCCCGACTTGCCGGTGGTCAGGTTCACCCAGGTGACGTTCAGCGGGAGCTTCTGCTCGGCGGCCGGGGCTGGAGTGCCCACCGCGGTGAAGACGTAGGCGGTCTGCCCGGCGGCCGGACCAGGGGTCGGGATCTTGGCCGGGCCTGCGACGGAGATCGCGGTCGCGATCACGTTGCCGCCGTCCTTGAGGCACCCGTTGCTGATAGACGGGTACATGAAGTCCTGGGTCGGCGGGCTGGCCGGGTCGTAGTTCGGGGGAGTCGCCGCCGCGGGCGCCGGCGCCGGTGTCGCGACATTGATCGAGTTGCCGGCCGGCGTCGCCGTCGGGGTCGGCGGCGCGGCCGGGTTCACCACGGTCACCGGGGTGGGCACCTCAGGAAGTGCCTCGGGCGCCGGGCCGACGGCGTGCGCCGGGTCGATGCCGATGGGCAGATGCGCCTCGGTGCCGAAGATCGAGCTGGGTGCGGCGCCATCGGGCAGATGTTCAGGCAGGGGGACAGGGCCGTTACCCGTGCCGGGCGTCAGCAACGGCGTGGTGCCGTGCGCGACGCCGGTCGCCTGGGCGGCGGGGGGAGCCGCCGCAGGCAACGCGGCCGAGGGGCCGGCGGCCCCGCCCTCCTGCACGAACTTGGTCACTTGCTGGGCCAGTGCCGCCGAGCCGCCTGGCGTGGTGGCACCACCAGCGAGTTGTGAAGCAGCCGCGAGGAGCAGCGACTGCGCCGATGAGGGGTTCCCCGCGGCCTGCTGGACGACCGGACCGAGCATCTGCATGGCGTCGAGGCCGGGCAGCTGACCGGGATCCAGCGGGATGGCCGGGTCCGCGGCCGCGACCGGGCTGAACGCCAGGTTGGTCGCGGCCACGAACGTGGCGGTGGTCAGCAGAATTGCCAGCTTGGCGATCTGCGGCACGGTGAACTCCCTCATCGGGTGGTGGTTGGTCAGGGCAGAGCAGACAGCGGCAACAGCTGGCCGAGACCGGCGCCGCCCGGGGTGGTCGGCGGAACCGGGGCGCTGGCCGGCGGTACACCGGCCGGTCCGGCGACCCCGGTCGCCACCGGGGCGATGGGAGCAACCGGCGCCGGGCTACCGACGGACAGGTTGTCGCCGACCTTGACCGGGAACGGCATGTCCGACGGCGTCAGGCTGGCCAGGTCACCGGGCACGCCGAGCTGGTTCAGCAGCGGGGCGACCGCTCCGGTGATCCCGCCCGGGGCGGCAGCCGCCGGTGCGGCCGCGGGAGCGGCCGGGGCCGGCATGCCCGGCAGCGTGGCGGTGGCCGGCGCGCCGCCGATCGGCGAGACCGGCAACGTCGACGGTGCGCCGGTGAGAGCCGACGCGCCGCCGAGGGCGGTCGCAGCGGACTGCAGGATCGCCGCGGCGCTGGCCGGGTTCGTGACGAACTGCTGCAACATGTTCAGCGCGGGCACGCCGGGAACAGCCGGCGAGACACCGGGGTCGGCGCCGGCCGACGGGCTCAGCGCGAGCGCGACCGAGCAGAGCCCGGCAGCACCAATTATGTTGGCGGCGAATAGTTTTGATCTACGTGACATGGTCATCCCAATCCCTCGAGTGCAGGTCTAACCCGAAGGTAGTCCGTTACTAGAGTTACTCAAGTGACACGTGTGGTGTTTATTCAACCGTTACGGCAGTGATGGTCTTGTGTGATGCGGGAGCCCGTCCGGACCGGGATCGAGTTCGGCGCGCTCACGTGCGCGTAGCGCCTGTCAGCGCGCCGGATTCGCTGCGTCGCTACAGTCGCCACGTGGACACGAAGGCGCCGGCGCGGCCAGCCTGGCTGGCCCCGGTGCTGCTGATCGTCAGCGTGGCCGCGCGGCTGGGGTGGACCTACCTGGCGCCCAACGGCGCCAACTTCGTCGACCTGCACGTCTACCTCGGCGGCGCGGCTGCGCTGGATCATCCCGGCACGCTGTACTCCTACGTCTACGCCGACCAGACCCCCGACTTCCCGCTGCCCTTCACCTACCCGCCGTTCGCGGCGCTGGTGTTCTATCCCCTGCACCTGCTGCCGTTCGGGGTGGTCGCGCTCTGCTGGCAGCTGGGCATCATCGCCGCCCTCTACGGCGTGGTCCGAATCAGCCAGCGGCTTCTGGGCACGCCCGCGACGGGCGGGCGCGCCGTCGCAATGATCTGGACCGCCGTCGCGATCTGGCTCGAACCCCTGCGCAGCAACTTCGACTACGGCCAGATCAACGTGATCCTGGTACTGGCAGTTCTCTGCGCGTCCTACAGCAGCCGCTGGTGGCTGTCGGGTCTGCTGGTCGGACTCGCCGCAGGCATCAAGCTGACGCCGGCCGTGACCGGGCTCTACTTCCTGGGCATGCGCCGCTGGGGTGCGGCGGTCTTCTCCGCAGTGGTGTTCTTCGGCACGGTCGGGCTCTCGGTGGCGGTGATCGGTCAGCAGGCCCGCTTCTACTTCACCGATCTGCTCGGCGACGCCCGGCGCGTCGGCCCGATCGGAACCTCGTTCAATCAGTCGTGGCGCGGAGCGGTCTCCCGCATCCTCGGCCACGACGCCGGCTACGGACCGGTGGTGCTGGCCGCGATCGCGGTGACCGCGGTGCTGGCGGTCCTGGCGTGGCGCGCGCTGGACTCGGACCGGCTGGGGTGCCTGCTGGTGGTGCAACTGGTCGGGCTACTGATCTCGCCGATCTCGTGGACTCATCACTGGGTGTGGTTGGTGCCGCTGATGATCTGGCTGCTGCACGGACCGTGGCGAAATCGATTGGGCGCCAAGGTGCTCGGCTACGGCTGGCTGGCGCTGACGGTGGTCGGGGTGCCGTGGCTGCTCAGCTTCGCCCAACCGACGATCTGGCAGATCAGCCGACCCTGGTACCTGGCGTGGGCGGGCGTGATCTACGCCGTGGCGACGCTGGCCACGCTGGCCTGGATAGCGGTCAGCGGTCGTCGACAATCCCGTTGATATCGGACGCCATTTGCACGTCCTTGGCGGTTATTCCGCCTTCAGAATGCGTGACCAGCGCGAAAGTAACTGTGCGCCAGCGGATGTCAATATCAGGATGATGGTCTTGGTGCTCGGCGTGTTCGGCGACCCGGCGCACCGCGTCGATCCCGTCCAGGAATGTCGGGAACTTCACCGAGCGGCGCAGCGCACCGTCGGCGTGCTCCCAGCCGTCGAGACCCTTGATCGCGGAGTCAATCTCTTCATCGGTTAGTGGCATGGTTCGAGTCTTCTCTCATCGACACCCCGGCGAAAGGTCGCGAACGGACCGGGACATCTGTCTCAATTTCGGGACCTGTCTGCGTAAGTGATGTTAGGTTGCCAGCGTCGCTCGACGCCGTCGTCACAAGAATCGGGACGGGTTCGCATTCGCACGTCAACCTCGGGGGTCTTGATGAATTCCTTTGCCATGTCCACGATCACCCGACGGCCCGCGTGGTTGCGGGCACTCCCCGTTGAGTTCGGTGGCTGGCTCGGTGCAGGGGCGGTCGCGCTCGGCATCGGCGCGGCACTGGCCTCGATGCCCGCGACGGCGTCGGCCGATTCGACCGGCTCCGCCGGTAAAGGCCCGAGCACCTCGAGCAGCTCCACCAAATCCACCGGCCAGCACCGGCCCCACGTCGGCTCCACGCGCTCGGCTGCGGCGAAGGTATCCAAGCCGGCCTCGAAGTCGGCCGCTGCCACTGAGGCCGTCACTCCCAAAGCCGGCGTGGCTGCGAGCACGACCACGCTCAGAGCAGTCGCGGTGCCGGGCCTGCCGACGCCGGAAACCGTCGTCGCATTCTTCATCAGCAACGGGACCGCCGCGCACCCCAACGCCGGGATCATCGCCGGCAACGGCTACTCATGGACGGCCGACACCTGCACGGGTACCGCTGCGTGCAAGGGCGGCAACGGCGGGTTCTTCGGTGACGGCGGAGCCGGGTTCAACGGCGGCAACGGCGGCGCGGCGGGCGGGTTCGGCAACGGCGGCGCCGGCGGCGCAGGTGTCGAAGCCGGCAATGGCGGCAACGGCGGCGCCGGTGGCCTGATCATCGGCAACGGCGGCGCCG
This sequence comes from Mycobacterium sp. ENV421, assembly GCF_002887815.1. GTDB lineage: Bacteria > Actinomycetota > Actinomycetes > Mycobacteriales > Mycobacteriaceae > Mycobacterium. The sequence continues at coordinate 16,804 of NZ_PDHO01000037.1, forward strand.
GTGGTGATGGTGGCGAGGCGTTCGCGCAGGGCACCAAGGGTGGCAACGGTGGCGCGGCCGGCATGTTCGGCAACGGCGGCAAGGGGGGTGCCGGCGGCGTCCTGGCCGGCGAGGCCGGGGTGGACAGCACGGGCGGTCAGGGCGGCAACGGCGGCCACGGCGGCCTCTACGCCGGCAACGGCGGCGCTGCGGGCAAGGGCGGCAACGCGATCCCGATCGGCGCGACGGCCGGCGATGGCGGCCACGGCGGCAATACCGGGCTGCTGTCGATCTGGGGCACCGGCGGCGCCGGGGGCGCGGGCGGCGCCTCCACGAACGGCGGCAAGGGTGGTGACGGCGGCAGCGGCGGGTTGTTCTCGATCTTCGCCAACGGCGGCGCGGGTGGTGCCGGCGGAACCAGCCCGTACTACGGAGCGACAAGTGACCATGGCGGCGACGGCGGGCACGGCGGCAGCGGCGGGCTGTGGGCGGGCAACGGCGGCGCGGGCGGTGCCGGCGGTTTCGGCGGCGGTGACGGCGGCAACGGCGGCAGCGTCGGCATGTTGTCGGTCTTCGGGCAGGGCGGCAACGGTGGCAACGGCGGCATCGGCCAGACCGGCGTGCCGGGCACGAGCCCCACGGTCGGCCCCGTCGACGGCGGCCCCGGTGGGGACGGCGGACCGGGCGGCAAGGGCGGTAAGGGCGGCAACGGGAGCTTCGTCTTCGGAAGCGGCGGCGACGGCGGTGCCGGCGGCCAGGGCGGCTGGGGTGGCCAGGGCGGCAACGCCCGTTACCCCGGGACCGTCGCGGTCGGTGACGGCGCGCCCGGCGGTAACGGCGGCGACGGCGGCAACGGTGGTGCCGGCGGAGCATCCGGCGGAGCCGCGGGCGTGGGCCGCTACCTCTTCGTCGTTGCGGCCAACGGCGCCAACGGAATCAGCGGTGCCGGCGGCAACGGCGGCAACGGTGGCGTCGGCAAATGGGGTGGCTACACAACGGATCCCGATGGCAACGGCGGCCTCGGCGGATACGGCGGCCGGGGCGGTAATGGTGGCGTCGGCGGTGCCGGCGCGGCAGGCGGCCGGGGCGGTACCGGCGGCGCAGGCGGACCGGGCGGCAATGCCGGCATCAACGGCAACGGTGGTGACGGCGGCGCCGGTGGTGACGGCGGTACCGGCGGCCAAGGAGGTACCGGCGGCGGCGACGGCGGCAACGGTGGCTGGGGCGCGGCAGCCGGGTCGGGCGGCTCCGGCTTCAATGGCGGCAAGGGCGGCAACGGCGGCTGGGGTGGTGACGGCGGCCCGGGTGGAGTTGGCAACGGTGACGGCGGCTCTGGCGGCAGCTGGGGCAGCGGTGGCTGGGGCGGCACAGGTCAGCCCGGCGGTAGCGGCGGTGCGGGTGGCACCAACGGTTCGAACGGCAACAATGGCGCACCCGGCCCGGCAGCCGCAGCGGCTGCGGTCAGGGACGACGTCACGGCGCAGCGTGCGGTTGCGCCTTCGGCCAACGCGGCGCCGTCCGCCACTCCGATGCAGACGCTGCAATCGATGTGGAGTGATCTCTCTCGCCAGCTGACCTACATCTTCTTCAACCGGGCACCCACGCTCTCGCCCCAGTACTACAACCAGTCCAGCGCCGGGACGATCCGGGTGGACGCCAACGGAGTGAGCAACAACGGCTACGCCGTGACCTACGGGGTGAGCAAGCAGCCCACGCACGGCACCGTCACGTTCGACAACGCCACCGGCCGCTACGTGTACACACCCGACTCGGAGCTGGTCACCCCCGGCATCACCGATCGGTTCACGATCAGGGTCGACAACGGAACCGCGGCCGATCTGCCTGGCGCACTTGGCATGTTGCAGCAGGCACTGCACACCATCGCCGTCCGGCTGGGCGTGGCCAAACCCGATACCGTCGAACGCGAAATCGTGGTGACGGTCAAGGGCACCGGCTATTACGGTGACCGCGCCAACAAGGAATGGTGGGTCAAGCAGAGTTACAACAACTGCACGCTCATGGCGACGGCGATGGCGATCGGACAGGTCAGCGGAACCGAGCCAAGCGAGGACGAGATGGTGTACCTCGCCAAGACGACCGCCAGCGTGGTCTACCCGGGTCGGCGGATGTACCTCGACGAGGACATCGCCAATGGGGTGGCGGTCAAGGATGCAGCCCAGCTGATGAACACCAACGCCGACTGGGGGGTCACCGCGACCACCCAGCGATACGGAACCTACGACGAGAACGGCACCCGGATCACCGGAGCCACCGCCGCGGATTCGCAGGTGGCCCTGGGTGATCTGGAAGCCGCCTTGGCCGCGGGTAACGCGGCGATGGTCACCGTCGACGCGAACATCACGTGGAGCACCCAGCCGAAATACCAATCACCCGCAACGCCGAACTACAACGCTGCTCTCCACGAGGCCGTGGTGATCGCCGTCGACACGGCGAAGGGTGTCGTGTATTTCAACGACAGCGGGCCCGGATACGGCCAGGACATGGCGGTCCCGATCGGTGCGTTCCTCAACGGGTGGCAGACCAACGACTATGAGCTGACCATCGTCAAGGCGAAACCCGCCACGACATAAGCTCATTGGTGTGTCCCAGATCGTCGTCGCCGGCGCGCTGATCTCCGGCGCGACGCTTCTGGTCGCCCAGCGGCAACGTCCGCCGGAACTGGCCGGACTGTGGGAGCTGCCGGGCGGGAAGGTCGCGCCGGGCGAGCCCGAAGCCGACGCGCTGGTGCGGGAGTTACGTGAGGAACTCGGCGTCGACGTCGTCGTCGGGGAACGTCTCGGCGCCGACGTGCCGATCGGTGAGTCGATGATCCTGCGGGCCTACCTCGTCACCCACACCGGCGGGGCCCTGCACCCGCACGACCACCGTGCCCTGCGGTGGGTCAGCGCCGCCGAGCTGGCATCCCTGGACTGGGTGCCCGCCGACCGGGCGTGGCTGCCGGAGCTCGCGAAACGCCTTGGCGCGTGAGCCCGCCGCCCTATGATCTGGGGCGTGCTCATGGACGTCACAGCCGACGTTGATCTGACCGACGGCAGGTTCTACGCCAGTGGCGCGGTCCGCGAGGCGTACCGCTGGATGCGTGCCCACCAGCCGGTCTTCCGCGACCGCAACGGCCTGGCCGCCGCCGCGACCTATCGCGCGGTGATCGACGCCGAGCGGCAGCCGGAACTGTTCTCCAACGCCGGTGGGATCCGCCCGACGACTCCGCCGCTGCCGCACATGATCGACATGGACGACCCGCAGCATCTGTTGCGGCGCAAGCTGGTCAACGCCGGCTTCACCCGCAAGCGCGTACGCGACAGGGCGAAATCCATTGATGCGCTGTGCGATACGTTGATCGACGCGGTGTGCGAACGCGGCTCGTGCGACTTCGTCCGCGATCTGGCGGCACCGCTGCCGATGGCCGTCATCGGCGACATGCTCGGCGTGGCCCCCGAAGACCGCGACACCCTGCTGGCATGGTCCGACGACATGGTGGTTGCGCTGAGCTCGGTGGCCACCGAGGAATCGCTGCTGGCCGCGGCCACCGCACTGACCGCCTACAACGAGTTCATGGCCGGCTTCGTCGCGCAGCGCCGGCGGGAACCCGCGGATGATCTCGTCAGCGTCCTGATCGCCGCCGACGTCGACGGTGAGCGGCTCACCGACGAGCAGATCTATGCCGAGACGCTGCTGATCCTGATCGGCGGCGACGAGACCACGCGACACACGCTGTCCGGCGGAACCGCTGAACTGAGCCGCCACCCCGAGCAGTGGCAGGCGGTGCGCGAAGACCCCGACCTGTTGCCCGGGGCGGTGGAGGAGATGCTGCGCTGGACCTCGCCGATCAAGAACATGTGCCGAACCCTGACCGCCGACACCGACTTTCACGGCACGGCGCTGCACGAGGGCGAGAAGATCCTGCTGCTGTTCGAGTCGGCCAACTTCGACGAGACGGTCTTCGGCGACCCGGACGTCTTCCGCATCGACCGCAATCCCAACAACCACGTCAGCTTCGGCTTCGGCACCCACTTCTGCCTGGGCAACCAGCTGGCCCGGCTGGAACTGACGGCGATGACCCGTCGGGTGCTGGCACGGCTACCGGATCTTCGGCTGGCCGACGGCGCGGAGCTGCCGCTGCGCCCGGCCAACTTCGTCAGTGGCTTGGAGGCCATGCCCGTCGAGTTCACGCCGACCGCACCGGTTTCGCGCTGAGGACTTCGGCGCCGCACCGCCGGGCGGGCGCGTCATGCTGCTGCTGTCCTACCCCTAGTACTTGAGGGCGTCACTAGTACTTGAGGGCGTCACGGGCGACCCGCACATCGGCGAACTGTCGCGGGTGATGCGCGGCGTGCACCGGGTGCATGAGCACGGGATGGCGGCAGTGCGGGCACGTCTCGGGCTGTCGGCGATCCGACGAGACCGTCAGGTGACGGCAACCCGCACACCGGACGACGTACGCCGCACCGATCCAGTTGAGCAGCCCGAGATAGATGGCGGCGGTGGCCGCTGTGCCGAGCACCACGATGAGGGCAACGGTGAGAACTTCGTAGACCGTCATGTCCGAACCTCCTTTGACGGTATGCATTCACGGTAACTCCGCCGAGTTTGCGAATGGTGTGGAAACCCTGTTGGAATGCCGTGGGTGGGGACGCTGGCGACACTTTCGCGGCAATGCTGGCTGTTCGCGGTGGGCTCGGCCTTCTTCGCCGCGGCGACGGTCCCCGGTTTCCCGTCGCTCGCCGGTGCGGGTGCGGCCAACTGGCTCTGCTTCATCGGCTCCTGGTTCTTCACCGCTGCGGCCTGGATGCAACTGGTGCTCGCAACGCCGCCATGGAAGCTCGAATGGCTCTCGGCAGCAATCCAATTCGTGGGCACCGTGCTGTTCAACATCAGTACCGGTTCCGCGGTGTGGGCGCACGCGACCGGAGTGCGCCGGCACTACGTGTGGGCGCCGGACGCGTTGGGGTCGGTCGCCTTCCTGGTGAGCGCGGCGCTCGGGGTGGCCGCGGCCACGATCGCGGTGGGGCTGATCGCGCTCGGGTCGCGTGACTGGCAGGCCGAGTGGATCAACATGGTCGGCTCGATCGCGTTCGGGGTCTCCGCAGTCGGTGCATTCGTGCGGCGAACCGGAATCACCGAGGACGCGCTGGTAGCGAACCTGGGAACCTTCTTCGGAGCGCTGTGCTTCCTCGGCGCGGCGCTGCTGGTGCTTCCTCGTTTTCGCAAAAGGGCACCTGCGCTGCGAGAATCAGGGCCGTGAACAACCGAGACTTCCGCAATGTCGCCATCGTGGCGCACGTCGACCACGGCAAGACCACGCTGGTGGACGCCATGTTGCGGCAGTCCGGCGCCCTTACCCACCGTGGTGACGACACCATCGAACGCCTGATGGATTCCGGTGACCTGGAGAAGGAAAAGGGCATCACGATCCTGGCGAAAAACACCGCCGTGCATCGTCATAACCCCGACGGTTCGATGACAGTGATCAACGTCATAGACACCCCCGGTCACGCCGACTTCGGCGGTGAAGTGGAACGCGGCCTGTCCATGGTCGACGGTGTGCTGTTGCTGGTGGACGCCTCCGAAGGCCCGCTGCCACAGACCCGGTTCGTGCTGCGCAAGGCGCTGGCGGCGCACCTGCCGGTGATCCTGGTGGTCAACAAGACCGACCGCCCCGACGCCCGGATCGCCGAGGTCGTCGAGGAAAGCCACGATCTGCTGCTCGACGTCGCGTCCGACCTCGACGAAGAAGCCCAGGCGGCCGCCGAGAAGGCACTGGACCTGCCGACGCTGTACGCCTCGGGACGGGCCGGCATCGCCAGCACCACCCAGCCCGCCAACGGGGAGAACCCTGACGGCGAGAACCTCGATCCGCTGTTCGACGTCCTGCTCGAGCACATTCCGCCGCCGCAGGGCGATCCCGAAGCGCCGCTGCAGGCGCTGGTGACCAACCTGGACGCCTCGGCGTTCCTGGGCCGGCTGGCGTTGATCCGCATCTACAAGGGCCGCCTCAAGAAGGGCCAGCAGGTGGCCTGGATGCGGGAGGTCGACGGCCACCCGGTGATCACGAACGCCAAGATCACCGAGCTGCTCGTCACCGAGGGCGTCGAACGCACCCCGACCGAGGAAGCCGTCGCCGGCGATATCGTCGCGGTGGCCGGCATCCCGGAGATCATGATCGGCGACACCCTGGCCGACCCCGACCACGCGCACGCGCTGCCGCGGATCACCGTCGACGAGCCGGCGATCTCCGTGACCATCGGCACCAACACCTCGCCGCTGGCCGGCAAGGTGTCCGGCCACAAGCTCACAGCGCGAATGGTCAAGAGCCGCTTGGACTCCGAACTGGTCGGCAACGTCTCGATCAAGGTCGTCGACGTCGGCCGCCCGGACGCCTGGGAAGTGCAGGGCCGCGGTGAGCTGGCGCTGGCGGTTCTCGTGGAGCAGATGCGCCGCGAAGGCTTCGAGCTGACCGTCGGCAAACCGCAGGTGGTCACCCGCACGATCGACGGCAAGCTGCACGAGCCGTTCGAGGCGATGACCATCGACTGCCCCGAGGAGTTCGTCGGCGCGATCACCCAGCTGATGGCCGGCCGCAAGGGGCGGATGGAAGAGATGGCCAACCACGCAGCGGGATGGGTGCGGATGGACTTCATCGTGCCCAGCCGCGGCCTGATCGGATTCCGCACCGACTTCCTGACGCTGACCCGCGGCACCGGAATCGCCAACGCGGTGTTCGACGGGTACCGGCCGTGGGCGGGGGAGATCCGGGCCCGGCACACCGGTTCGCTGGTGAGTGACCGCTCCGGCCAGATCACCCCGTTCGCGATGATCCAGCTCGCCGACCGGGGGCAGTTCTTCGTCGAGCCCGGGCAGGAGACCTACGAAGGCCAGGTCGTCGGAATCAACCCGCGTGCCGAGGACCTCGACATCAACATCACCCGCGAGAAGAAGCTCACCAACATGCGATCCTCCACCGCTGACGTGATGGAGACACTGGCCCGGCCGCTGGAACTCGGTCTCGAGCAAGCCATGGAGTTCTGCGCCGAGGACGAGTGCGTCGAGGTGACGCCGGAGATCGTGCGGGTGCGCAAGGTCGAGCTGGATGCCACCAGCCGGGCGCGGGCGAAGTCCAGGGCCAAGGCCAGGGGCTGACCTGCGTCCTATCGCTACTCTGAGGGGCGTGCCGACCGGACCACGCAGCCTTCAAGTCCTGGCTGTCCTGCTGTCCGTGCTGATCACCGCCGCCTGTACGGTCAGCCCGCCACCGGCTCCGCAGAGCACCGAGACGACGAACGTGCCCCCGCCGCCACCGGCCCGGCCCACCCAGATCATCATGGGCATCGACTCGATCGGTGCCGGGTTCAACCCGCACCTGCTCTCCGACCAGTCGCCGGTGAACGCCGCGATCAGTGCACTGGTGCTGCCCAGTTCGTTTCGCCCGGTCCCGGATCCGGCGACGCCCACCGGCTCCCGCTGGGAGATGGACCCGACGCTGCTGGTCTCGGCCGAGGTGACCAACCAGAACCCCTTCACCGTCACCTACAAGATCCGTCCCGAAGCGTCGTGGACCGACAACGCCCCGATCGCCGCCGACGACTTCTGGTACCTGTGGCGCCAGATGGTCAGCCAGCCCGGCGTGGTCGACCCCGCGGGCTACGACCTGATCACCGGCGTGCAGTCGATCGAGGGCGGGAAGACCGCGGTGGTGACGTTCGCGCAGCCGTACCCGGCGTGGCGGGAGCTGTTCAACGACCTGCTGCCCGCGCACATCGTCAAGGATGTGCCGGGCGGGTTCGCGGCCGGCCTGGCCCGCGCGATGCCGGTCACCGCCGGCCAGTTCCGGGTGGACAACATCGACCCCCAGCGCGACGAGATCCTGCTGGCCCGCAACGACCGATTCTGGGGTCCACCGGCGCACCCCGACCAGATCCTGTTCCGCCGCGCCGGCGCGCCTGCCGCACTGGCCGACTCGATCCGCAACGGCGACACCCAGGTGGCGCAGGTGCACGGTGGCGCTGCCGCGTTCGCCCAGCTGTCGGCCATCCCGGACGTGCGTACCGCGCGGATCGTCACTCCGCGGGTCATGCAGCTGACGTTGCGGGCGAACGAGCCCAAACTGTCGGATCCGGCTGTGCGCAAAGCAATTCTGGGCCTGCTGGACGTGGATCTGCTGGCCGCCGTCGGGGCAGGCAGCGACAACACCGTCACCCTGGCGCAGGCGCAGGTACGTTCGCCGAGCGATCCGGGCTACGAGCCCACCGCGCCGCCGGCACTGGGCAAGCAGCGGTCGCTGGAACTGCTCGAGCAGGTCGGCTTCCAGATCGACCGGACCCCCACCGAGTCGCCGGTGCCGTCGCCGCCGTCGGCCGGGTCGCGCACCGAGACGCCGCAGCCGGGGCCGCCGGAGATCACCCGCGGGCGGGTCAGCAAGGACGGCGAGATTCTGTCGCTGGTGATCGGAGTTGCCGCCAACGACCCGACGTCGGTTGCGGTCGCCAACACCGCCGCCGACCAGTTGCGCAGTGTCGGCATCGCCGCGACGGTGCTGGCGCTGGATCCGCCGGTGCTCTACGGGGATGCGCTGGTGAACAACCGCGTCGACGCCATCGTCGGCTGGCACGCCGCGGGCGGTGACCTGGCGACCTCGTTGGCCTCGCGTTACGGCTGCCCGGCCTTGGAGGCCACGCCTGTTCAAACGGCCACTGCGACCACCACGGCGGCTCCGAGCAGCACGACCGCCGGCCCGTCGCCGACGCCGTCGGCCGGTCCGCTGCCCGCCACCACCACGTCCATGACGCCGACGAGCCCGCCGCCGGCCCCCGAGTCGGGTGCACTGGTGCAGGCGCCCTCGAACCTGACCGGGATCTGTGATCGCAGCATTCAGCCCAATATCGAAGCGGCCCTTGATGGTTCGGCCAAGATCAACGATGTCATCAACCTGGTCGAGCCACGGCTCTGGAACCTCTCGACGGTCCTGCCGATCCTGCAGGACACCACGATCGTCGCGGTGGGCCCGAGCGTGCAGAACGTCAGCCTGAGCGGCGCGGTGCCGGTCGGCATCGTCGGTGACGCCGGCCGCTGGGCCAAAGCCGCGCAGTAGCGCTAACCGCCGGAGGCGGCCTTGTGCGCACGCTTGGAACCGGCGACCCCGCCCTTCTTGGCAGTGGACTTGGCGCTGCCGGCTGTGGCCGGCTTCGTGTTGGTGGACTTGGCCAGGCGGCTTGCCGCTCCGCTCGGGGCCGGCACGGTGGGGATCGGCCGGGTGGTGGCCCCGGGGCCGGCGATGAGGTCGGCGTAGACCCGCGCTCGTCCGGTGTCGATCTTGAAGGCGAGGTCGTTCGCCGCGGCGGTGACCGCCTGCTGGATCGGTGCCCGGCCTGCGGTCAATGCGGTGACGACATCGCCGGTTTGGGCGAGTGTCGCGGCGAATGCCGTCACCCCGGCCACGGCGCCGCCGAGCACTGTCAATGGGCCTTGTACCAGCGCCTGGGCGGCGATCTGATACCCGGCGACGAGCGCGTCCTGGGATGCGGTGAAGGTTCGTTCGAGGGTGGCTTGCAGCCCGAAGCCGCCGAAGGGGATGCGCGATGCGAGCAGCAGGCTGAAGGTGTTGGCGATCGGCACCTGAACGGCGAGCAGTGCCACGCCGAGTGCTTGGGCGACATCTCGACCGGCCTGCAGTGCGCCGACGAACGCGACCGGGCTGCTGATCAGCCCCTTGCCGAGGCCGACCAGACCCCACCCGGTGAACGGCGCGTACGTCGGTTCGGGCGCCGGGGTGTTCGGCCCCAGGCAGTACGTGGAGCACTGCTGGGTGCTGCCGACCAGGATCGGCGTCGCGGCGATGATGTCGCCGAGCAGGTTGATGCCGATCTGGTAGGGGATTGCGCCGAAAGCCGGGACGGACAGGTCGGTCAGCTGGATGTGGGGCAGCTGCACAGAGGCGACCGGCGCGCTGTGGCTGGGGATCAGCGGACTGACGGCGATGACGCCGGCCCCCGCGAGCGCGATGCTGGTCCGGTAGAGCGAGTTGACAGCAGCAGGCATTTCTGGCTCCTTCGCCGAGGTGTACCGACCAGGCGAAACTTACCTGACAGCAAACTGAGAAACGGCGTGTTGGCAGAAGTCGCGGACGAAGCTTGAGCGGTCAACCAGTTCGGCCCGCGCGGGCCGCGTCAGCCGGTCTACGAGCCGGCGCTGGAAGAGCTGGACGAAGAGCTTTTCGAGTCCCGGGCCGAGCCGGCCACGGAGCGTGTGGTGCCCGTCGTCGGCTTGCTGTCACTGCGGGCCTTGGCCGGGGTCGTCGCGTCGGCGCCCGAGTTGCTGGAACCGGTCGACTTGGTCGTGGTGGTGGTCGTGGTCGTGGTGGGCCGCAGGCTGGCCGCCGTCGGCGTAATGTCCGGCTTGCGGGCCGAGCCGGCCTTGTTGTTCTGGCCGGACGGCGCCGGCGTCGCGGTATCGGTGGCGGGCTCGCTGGTGGCCGGTTCGGCCTCGGTCCCGGCGCTGGCGGTCGCCGAGGCGACCAGATTCTTGAGCGCGGAGGGCGGCGGGATGGCCGGAGTGCGACGCCCGTACAGCACGTCCCTGATGCCGTCGAGAATGATGAGCCCCGGGCCCCAGAACGCCCGGATCGCGGCCTTGACGGTGTCCAAAGCGCCGGCGATATCACCGTTGAGCACGTCAAGAGCAGCGGTCACGACGAATTGCGGAACGCGGATGATCACCGCCACCACGGCGTAGGCCGCCTCGACGACTTTTCCGCCGAGGTATGAGGTGTCCAGGACTAGACCGTTGAGGGCCTGCACCACGTCGGAACTGACGACTGACGTGACAAAGCCTGTGGTGGATGGGGCAGGCGTGGCGTTTGCCAACTCGACGACGCCGGAACCTATCGGATCGGGCCGATAAGCAGTTTGCTCGGGGAGGGTCGCGACCACCGACGGCTCGGGACTGATCGCCGAGCTGACCTCGCGGCTGATGCGATCGGCGTCCGCGGCCAGTGCGGCCAGGATCTGCGCGAGCGCAGGGCCGATATCGGAACTCGGCAGCTTCGGCGTCAATGCGCTGAGCAGGGATTTATCGGACGGGCTGAGCAAATCGGGGCTGGTGGACAGCTGCGTGGTGGAGATCTGCATGTCCCTGGATGGAGGCGCGAGGGGGTTGGCCACGACCACAGTCGCCGCCACGAGTGCCACCCCTGTCGTAAGGAATGGCCCCAACGCCCGTCGCATGCCGTCTCCCTAATCCGTGTTTGCGGCACCGGCAAGGAGAACGATACCTGAGAATAGGCTGATAAGGGTAAAGACGCCGCCTGAGAATTTTTTTTAGCGAAAATTACTGTTTACCGAGGTGGGGGTGGAAAATCCTTGTGAGCCAACCCAATTAGTCCGCCGCGGTTCCTTAAGGGCGACTGAGGAAATTTGCGTACGCACAAACTGGCTAATTCTGGTGCGTCACACCGGCGGCGAGATCGCTTTTTCGTACACCAGCCACCGCATCTCGATCGGGCGTTGGTCGCGGGGAACATCGAACACGTCCTGCCCGCTGACCCATTCGGCGTACCAGCTGGTCGGCGGCCACATCCCGGCCGGCAGATGGTCCTTCTCGTAGTCGTAGACCGACATGTCCGACACCAGTGCCAGCGCACACCCGGCCAGGGCCGCCGCCATCTGGGGTTGGGTGAAGATCGTCGTATAGCACTGTTGGCCCAGTTGGAGTGCCCCGTCATCCGGGGTGTAGTCGCGGTGTGCGACGAAGGCGTTGAACACCAGGCGACCGCCCGGGGCCAGGCAGTGGGAGGCCAACTCGAAGATCCCGCGCAGCTGGTCGGCAGACCGGAAGTCCGACACCACCTCCGACAGCAAAATCAGGCGGTAGTCGCGCCGCAGATCGTCCAGCGTCGCGAAGATGTCGCGCTCCAACACGCGGACGGGCAGCGACTCGCCCTGCGCGGCTCCCCGGATGCTCTCGGCGAACGACGCCGTCATCTCCACGACGTCGACCTCATGGCCGCGCCGCGCCAGCGCCAACGCGTTGCGTCCGGTGCCGGCACCCAGATCCAGGATCGGACACGAACGGGGATCGGCCGCTTCGCTAGCCAGCGCCAGCACCCGCGCGTCGGGTTCTGATCCGAACAAAGGTGGTTCGCGGGTGGCCATCCAGTTCTCGTACGCACCTTCGACCGTCCACCAGCGGCTCTTGACGTGGTAGTTCAGCACCGTTCCGACCGGGGCCGCATACGAGATGACGATCTCCGAGCGCGGTGACGCGCCGAACGCCTCGGTCAGCTGTTCGTGCAGGATGGCGCGCAGTTCGTCGATCTGCTCGGCGCGGAATTCGCGGCCCAGCGCTGCGAACAGGCTGGTGCACATGGTCACGTACGCCTCGAGCAGGCCGGGCACGGCGGGCAGGCTGATCTCACCGGTGGCGACCGAACGACGGAGCAGCCGGCGCGTCACGGCGCTGTGAAGCGCGGGATCGGCGGTCGAGGACAGCGGCATGTTCTCCACCTAAGTCCTTCTACCCGATCCGGCGGCGGTTGTCAGTGATCGGTTTGCACGTTCACCTGAATGTCGCGGCGCCGCTCGAGTAGACCGTTGAGCGCACTGGCGGCATACGCGGCGGCCGCGAAGACGATCAGCAACCACCACGGGGGATGGGCCAGCTCCCAGACGAACAGCGCGGCCCAGGCGGGAGCCCCCTGAGTGACGGCCAGTACGCCCGCGGCGCAGGCCAGTGACACCGCCGGGACGCTGACTGTCAGCGGTGTCCAGGTGTTGATCGCCATCGCCACCAGCGACCCCGTCGCCGCGCCGGTGGCCAGTGCGGGCGTCAGCATGCCGCCGACCGCGCCCGCGCGCAGGAACAGTGCGGTCACCAGAGGTTTCAGCAGTAACAGGGCCCCGGCCGATGCCAGCGTCAGCCCGGAGGCGACGCTCACGGTCAGCACGCTCTTGCCGTTGCCCGGCAGTTCGGGCCACCAGTGCGACAGCACACCGACCAGCAGCCCGGCGGCCGCGATGGCGGGGATCAGCAGCCAGGAGTCGCCGACCCGGTGAGCCTTGGCGTACTGCATCATCCGGTTGAAGCCCCGGCCCACCACGAGCGCCAGCGGCGAGATGAGGACCGCGAATCCGGTCAGCAGATACGACAGCTCGGGATTGGGCCAGTGCAGCGGCACCTCCAGATGGGTGACCGGCGCGGCCACCGCCACCGCGATGCTGGAGGTGATCATCGCCGTCCCGACGGTGCGCAGGCTCCAGCTGCGAAGCACGATCTGGATCGCGAACAGCGCGCCGCCCAACGGCACGCTGTACACCGCCGCCAAACCGGCGCCGGCCGCACAGCCGAGCAGGATCCTGCGATCGCTCGCGGTGAGCGCCCACCTCGAGGTGCCGAGATCGCCGAGCGCGGCGGCGAATTGGCGGGGCGCGCCCTCCCGGCCGAGTGACGCACCGGCGCCCACCAACAGCACCTGCAGGCAGGCGTCGAGCGTCAACGCGAGCCGCGGCAACGGTCCGGGAGAATCGATGGCCTCCGACAGCGACGGCACCCGGGTCCGTCGCCGCAGCAGCCACCAGCCGAGGCCGGCCAGCGCGCCGCCGACCGTCGGGCCGGCCGCGCGGCGCACCGGACTCGACCCCGTCACCCCGTCCAACAGGGTCCCGAAGCTGTAGTGGAATGTGAGGTGCTCGACCGCGTGCAGCAGCACGGTGGTCGCGGCGCCGGCGAGGCCGGCGAGCAGCCCGATCGCGGCGACCGCGCAGCCGAACTCCAGGTGGCGCCGGTTCACGCGCCGAATCTATGTCACCTGCGGCGGTAGGGTGGCCGACGTGGCTGAGCAAGAGACCCCGCGGTTGTTGTTTGTGCACGCCCACCCGGACGACGAGACGATGAACAACGCGGTCAGCATTGCGCGTTACGTGCAACGCGGGGCCGAGGTCACCGTCGTCACCTGCACCCTCGGTGAAGAAGGCGAGATCATCGACGACCGCTGGCGACGGCTCGCCGTCGACGAAGCGGATCAGTTGGGTGGCTACCGAATCGGGGAACTGACGACGGCCCTCCAGGCACTCGGCCTGCCCGGCCCGCGGTTCCTCGGCGGTGCGGGCAAGTGGCGCGACTCGGGCATGCCCGGCACCCCGGCGCGCATGCACACCAAGTTCGTCGACGCCGACGTCGACGAAGCCGTCGGTCTGCTGGCCGACGTCATCGACGAACTGCGCCCGCACGTCGTCGCCACCTACGACCCCGGCGGCGGCTACGGCCACCCCGACCACGTGCAGACCCACAAGATCACCACCGCCGCGGTCGCGGCCGCGACGTGGACGGTGCCGAAGTTCTACTGGGGTGTCATCTGCGCCAGCGCTTTTCGCGACGGCGTCAACGGCCTCACGCCCGACGACGTGCTGGCCGACTGGATCATGCCGCCCCCGGACGTCGAATTCGGTTTCCCCGACGACAGGATCACCGCGATCGTCGAAGCGCCCGAGCACCTCGACGCCAAGGTCGACGCGATCGCCGCACACGCGACGCAGATGCTCGTCGGTCCGACCAGGCGGGCGTTCACCCTGTCCAACAAACTCGTGCTGCCCGTGCTCGCCGCCGAACACTATGTGCTCGTCGAGGGCGCAGCGGGTCCGACCAATGAGCGCGGTTGGGAGACCGACCTTCTCGGCGGGCTCGGCTTCGGGCAATAGGTTGAACCGACCTCGATCGCGACCGACAGGACCGGGCCGCACCCACCGTTCCGTCGACGTCGCCGACGCCGACGATGCGGGCACGACCGACCCGGCCATCCGCACAGTGGTGCTGGGTCTCCTGGCCGTCGACGGTGTCCTCTCGGCTGTCGCCGGCGCGCTGTTCCTGCCGCTCTATCTGGGCGCCGTGCCGTTGCCGATCAGCGCGCTGGTCAGCGGTCTGGTGAACCTCGCCCTGGTGTGGGCCGCCGCCTACTGGACGGAGTCCGACCGGCTTGCCGCGCTACCGCTGATGACGTGGCTGGTCACGGTCGCCGCGCTGACCCTGGGCGGGCCGGGCGGCGACATCGTGTTCGGCGGCCCGGGCGTGATGGCCTACTCGGTGCTGATCTTCCTGGCGCTGGGCGCTGCGCCGCCTGCGGTGTTCCTGTGGCGGCGCACCCGTTAGCTGGTGCCCTTCGCGGCTTTGGTTCGCGCCGAACCGCCCGTCGACTTCTTGGCGCCGGATGTGGTGCCCGACTTGGCCGAGCCACCTTTGCCCGTACTCGCGCCGCTATCGGCCTTGGCGGACTTGTTGGTGCTGACGGCCTTCGGGGCGGGGGTGTCCGCCGATCCGATGGTGTCGGTGACCGCCTGGGCGGTGACCGTGGTGTCGTCGGGTGTATCGGCCGTCTTGGTGACCGCCTGCGGACGGCCGGAATGGGCGAGGCCGGACTTGGCGGTCGCCGTTTCGGTCTTCTGCTCGACGGCGGCGCCGGCGCTCGCTGCCGCGGCGGGCGTCTTCAGCGCCGCGAACGGAAGTGGCGGCAGCGGCGGCAGCGGGAACGGGAACCACTGCAGGCTCCAGAAGTACGCGACCTCCTGGGTGCCGACCACGCCCAGGCTGCTGAGGGTGGTCTGGGCGATTGCGGTCAGCCCGTCCCGCCAGACGGTCGGGTTCCAGAAATCGTTGACCACCGGATCCAGGAAGTCGTAGACGACGCTGTTGGCCACCGGGACCGTGAACTTCGGGTACCAGATGTAGATCTGGTCGCTGATGAGATAACCGAACGGGATCCATCCGAGTAAATACGGACCCAGGTCCAGGGCGAGATAGTTGCCCCAGTAGAGCACCCACTGATAGGCGGCGTCGATCGCGTCCGAGGCGTTGTTGTTGGCCTGCGCCGTCTTGTGCGCTCCGGGCTGGGCAGGGGCGGGAACGACGTCGGGCGCACCGATCGCTGCTGCTACGGTGTTGACCTGGTTGACCAGCGGCTGAACCGCGGCGGACAGGCGGACAGAGTCCAGCGACATCGCGGTCGGCGCCGACGGCTGGACGGGAGTCAGGGCCACGGCGCCGACGATCGCCGTCGCTATTCCAGCGGTCAGATACGAACGGACGGACACGGTCATCGCGAACCCCCTGCTCAAAGCACAGCTAATACTGACAATCTACGTTGCGCGCGCGTAAGTGTTACAGATTTTCCAGCCGTGTCCCGGTCACTGAGCGGGGCCGACGGGCAAGGCCGCGCGGCCACGTGCGAGGACTACTGTGTGCAGCATGTCAGTCGCCGAAGTTTCAGATTGTGGGACGCGCGGATGATTTCTCTGCTGTCGACGGTTACCGGGGAGTGGCCCTGAACTCGCAGCCAAGTAGCCCGTTGCCCACACCGGTGGTTCCGCAGCGGACTGATGCTCCGTCGCCCGCTGCGCTGAGACGCGTCCTGCGTCGCGCCCGCGACGGTGTCGCCCTCAACGTCGACGAGGCGGCGATCGCCATGACCGCCCGCGGTGACGACCTCACCGACCTGTGCGCGAGCGCGGCCCGGGTTCGTGACGCCGGCCTGGACTCCGCAGGCCGCCGGGGCCCGGGTGGGCGCCTGCCGGTCAGCTATTCGCGCAAGGTGTTCATCCCGGTGACTCACCTGTGCCGCGACACTTGCCATTACTGCACGTTCGTGACGGTGCCGGGCAAGCTGCGTGCCGAGGGCAAGGGCATGTTCATGGAGCCCGACGAGATCCTCGACGTGGCACGTCGGGGCGCGGAATTAGGTTGCAAGGAAGCTCTTTTCACCCTCGGCGACCGTCCTGAGGCGCGTTGGGACGAGGCCAAGCAGTGGCTGGACGAGCGCGGCTACGACTCCACCCTGGATTACGTGCGCGCCATGGCGATCCGGGTGCTCGAAGAGACCGGCCTGCTGCCGCACCTGAACCCCGGGGTGATGAGTTGGACGGAGCTGTCGCGGCTCAAGCCGGTCGCGCCGTCGATGGGCATGATGCTCGAGACGACGTCGCGGCGGCTGTTCGAGACCAAGGGGCTGGCGCATTACGGCAGCCCGGACAAAGATCCCGCAGTGCGGCTGCGCACGCTGGACGACGCCGGCCGGCTGTCCATCCCGTTCACCACCGGGGTTCTCGTCGGTATCGGTGAGACGCTGACCGAGCGCGCCGAGACCATGCACGCGATCCGGCGTTCACACAAGGAGTTCGGGCACGTTCAGGAAGTGATCGTGCAGAACTTCCGGGCCAAGGATCACACCGCGATGGCGTCGGTACCGGATGCGGGCATCGACGACTTCCTGGCCACCATCGCCGTCAGTCGCCTGGTGCTCGGCCCGAAGATGCGCATCCAGGCACCGCCGAATCTGGTGTCGCGGGCGGAATGCCTGGCGCTGGTCGGGGCCGGTGTCGACGACTGGGGTGGGGTGTCGCCGCTGACGCCCGATCACGTCAACCCGGAGCGGCCGTGGCCCGCTCTGGACGAGCTGGCGGACGTCACTGCCGCGGCGGGTTATGAACTGGTGGAACGCCTTACGGCGCAGCCGTCGTACGTGCAGGCGGGTGCGGCATGGATCGATCCGCGGGTGCGCGGACATGTGGATGCGCTGGCCGATCCGGACACCGGATGGGCGCTGGACACCAAGCCGGTGGGCCGGCCCTGGCAGGAACCCGACGAGGCGTCGGAGTCCTTGGGCCGCACCGATCTTCACTCGGCCATCGATACCGAGGGGCGGCTGACCGAGACCCGCAGCGATCTCGGTAGCGCGTTCGGGGACTGGGAGTCCATCCGGGAGAAGGTCTCCGAGTTGGCAGCCCGCGCGCCGGAGCGCATCGACACCGATGTGCTGGCGGCGCTGCGTTCAGCCGAGCGCGACCCGGGCGGCTGCAGCGACGACGAATATCTGGCTTTGGCCACCGCCGACGGTCCGGCTATGGATGCGGTTGCCGCCCTTGCTGATTCGTTGCGCCGCGATGCGGTCGGCGATGAAGTGACGTTCGTGGTGAACCGGAACATCAACTTCACCAATATCTGCTACACCGGCTGCCGGTTCTGCGCATTCGCCCAGCGCAAGGGGGACGCCGACGCGTACTCGCTGTCCACCTCCGAGGTCGCCGACCGGGCCTGGGAAGCGCACGTCGCCGGAGCCACCGAGGTCTGCATGCAGGGCGGGATCGACCCCGAACTGCCGGTCACCGGGTATGCCGATCTGGTGCGGGCGGTCAAGGCGCGGGTGCCGTCGATGCACGTCCATGCGTTCTCGCCGATGGAGATCGCCAACGGGGTGACCCGCAGCGGCCTCTCGGTGCGCGAATGGCTGACCTCGCTGCGTGAGGCGGGGCTCGGTTCCATTCCCGGGACGGCCGCGGAGATCCTCGACGACGAGGTGCGATGGGTGCTGACCAAAGGCAAGCTGCCCACCTCGGAGTGGATCGACGTGGTGACCACCGCGCACGAGGTGGGGCTGCGGTCGAGTTCGACGATGATGTACGGCCACGTCGACACCCCCAAGCACTGGGTGGGGCACCTCAACGTGTTGCGCGGCATCCAGGATCGCACCGGTGGGTTCACCGAGTTCGTTCCGCTGCCGTTCGTGCACCAGTCATCGCCGCTGTACCTCGCGGGCGGAGCTCGTCCGGGCCCGACGCACCGGGACAACCGCGCAGTGCATGCGCTGGCGCGGATCATGCTGCACGGCCGGATCTCTCACATCCAGACGTCGTGGGTGAAGCTGGGGGTCGAGCGCACGCAGGTGATGCTGCAGGGCGGCGCCAACGACCTGGGCGGCACGCTCATGGAGGAGACCATCTCGCGGATGGCCGGCTCGGAGAACGGCTCGGCGAAGTCAGCCGAGGAGTTGATGGCCATCGCCGCCGGTATCGGCCGTCCGGCGCGTCAGCGCACGACGACCTACACCGACCTCGCGGCCTGAGGGCCGGCGTACTCCGGCTGTCGAATCGCCGCCGGTGTCGGCACGGTGTCTGCGGGTATAGGTCGCTAATATACGAAACGTCTAGTATCAGTAACCACTCGCAAGACCTGTGCTGACCGGCACTCCGATGGACGACAAGTTAGGGCACACTGAGTCGGCTATCCGGTGACCGGCATCGGATACTAGGCGTTCCCAGCAGCCCCGCAGACATACAGCCACCCGAATACAGCAGACCGAGGAGAACCTCAAGTGACGTACACGATCGCCGAGCCCTGCGTCGACATTAAGGACAAGGCCTGCATCGAAGAGTGCCCGGTCGACTGCATCTATGAGGGTGCGCGCATGCTGTACATCCACCCCGACGAGTGCGTCGACTGCGGTGCGTGCGAGCCGGTCTGCCCCGTCGAGGCGATCTACTACGAGGACGACGTCCCGGATCAGTGGGCCTCGTACACCCAGATCAATGCCGACTTCTTCGCTGAGCTGGGTTCGCCCGGCGGTGCCTCCAAGGTCGGCCAGACCGACAACGACCCGCAGGTGGTCAAGGACCTGCCGCCGAAGGAAGAGGCCTGACGGCTCCCGTCCCGTTGCGCGCGCGGCGGCGTCCGGTATCCGAGACGCTGCCGGTTTTCCCGTGGGACACCCTCGCTGAGGTGACGGCCACCGCGCGGGCTCACCCGGGCGGCATCGTCGACCTGTCGGTGGGCACACCCGTCGATCCGGTGGCACCGGTGATCCGGGAGGCATTGGCTGCGGCCAGCGCGGCGCCGGGATATCCGACGACGGCGGGAACGCCCGCGCTGCGGGCGTCCGCCGTGGCCGCACTGCACCGGCGCTACGGCATCACCGACGTGCCGGAGCACGCCGTCCTGCCGGTGATCGGCACCAAGGAACTCATCGCGTGGCTGCCGACCCTGCTGGGTCTGGGCGCCGACGATCTGGTGGTCGTTCCGGAGCTGGCCTATCCGACCTATGACGTGGCCGCGCGGCTGGCGCACGCCCGGGTGATCCCGGCCGACTCGGTGACCCAGCTCGGACCCGAGTCCCCGGCGGTCCTGTTCATCAATTCACCGAGCAACCCGACCGGTAAGGTCCTGGGCCGCGACCATCTGCGCAAGGTCGTCGAATGGGCCCGCGAGCGCGGCACGCTGGTGGTGTCCGACGAGTGCTATCTGGGCCTGGCTTGGGAGGAAGAGCCGACGTCGGTTCTGCATCCGTCGGTCAGCGACGGCGACCACACCGGGCTGCTGGCGGTGCACTCGTTGTCGAAGAGCTCGTCGCTCGCGGGGTATCGCGCCGGCTTTGTTGCCGGCGACCTCGATGTGGTGGCCGAGTTGCTCGCGGTGCGCAAGCACGCCGGGATGATGGTTCCGGGTCCGGTTCAGGCGGCGATGGTGGCCGCGCTCGACGACGACGCCCATGAACTGGAACAGCGGCAACGCTATGCGCGCCGCCGCGAGGTCATGCTGGCCGCAATGCGGTCGGCGGGTTTCACCGTCGACCACTCCGAGGCCGGTCTGTATCTCTGGGCCACTCGCGGTGAGCCGTGCCGGACGACGCTGGCGTGGCTGGCCGAGCGTGGCATTCTCGTCGCCCCCGGGGAGTTCTACGGAGCCGGCGGTTCACAGCACGTTCGGGTGGCTCTGACCGCGACGGACGAACGTATCGCCGCCGCGGTGGAGCGGCTGGCCTGAGCCAGCCGCCCCACCCCAAGCGGGGTCAGAAACGCATCGTCAGTTCATGTTCCAGGGTTCGCCGTAGGTGGTGACGCTGTCGCCGGCCTTGGAGATCAGGCGGGCGAAGGGGCGCAGCAGCACGCCGCCGGCCGCAC
>NZ_PDHO01000038.1 GCF_002887815.1 Mycobacterium sp. ENV421
ACTCGGAGGCCTACCCCCCATCAGCCGACTGCGACCAACCTAATGGCCGAGTACAGCTAGGCCATCGAGAACCTTCGCGCGGTCGACCGGCGTGGATGCAGGGAGCGGGAAGTCCTGCAGCGTCGTTCCGGTGAACTCGTAGCGATCACTCCAACTCTCGGCGCTAACACGAGCTCCGTCTTGCCCGATCGGGTCGCCGCCCTTCGGGTAGCTGTTCTGCTTGAGCCAGAAGCACGCCACCGACGAGTTGAGCACCCCGAGCAGCCGCAGATGATCCTCGACCGACGCGCCTTCAGGCAGCTTGATCACTGGCGCCGACTGCTTGAAGACCTTGCCGCCGCGATCAAGGACGAAGTGATTGTGCGTAGCGACGAAGGCGAAAGTGATCGTCAAGATCGATGCGCTTGGGTCACGAGTCAGCTGGTGCCACTCGTACCAGGGTCGCCCCTCCTCGAAATACGTTTGCTTACCGAAGGTAGCGCGGTTGCCGAGCACCGTGCGGCAGGGCCAAAGCCAACGTTCAGCGTAAGACGACGGCACTAACTTGGTGTACAGCGGCGGTGGACCGTAGGGGAAGATCGACCATGTTTGTCCATCGATGTTCCAGTCTCGAATCTCATCGCCAAGCGTAAGTGCGCGCACCATGTCATCTGGCACCTGACGACGCTCAAACGAGCGATGATCGGCAAGCATGACTTCATCTGCGTTCGTCATACCGAATACGCCGAGTCGGGCTGCTCTATGGCCCAGTGTTGTTGTCTGCGAACGGTTCACCAGTTCGAGTAGCTCTACCGCACCTCCGCCGCTCAGGCTCCATGGGTGGGTCGACAATGAACTGCGGGGCAGATCCGTAACGCTGATGTAGGTGTCCTCGTGACCCGGCTCGTCTATATGCTGCGTGATTGTCGTCCATACGAGGCCCTTGGCAGCGTCAGTTGGTCGTCCTGGTTCGCCGCGAATGCCCAGCACCGTACGGATGGTGTCCGTCGCGGGTCGCTGGTTCCGACCAACGATGATGGTGGTTGGTGTTCCGTGGCCCGGGATGTAAGCGCCGGAAGTATCAATCACTCCTCGTAATTCGACGGTGGGCAGGAACTCTTCGATGAGCTTCGAGCCAAACTCACGCTTCATGAACGCGTTTGAGGTGATCTGTCCTACCCACCCTGTGGGTCGGTCGGCTGAACGTGGCCACGCCAGACGGAAAAACAGCTCCATGAACGGCACCGTCAGTGCGTACTTTCGGTGCGGGGTCTTGTATAGGTCTCTGTAGGTCGAGTTGAGTGCCGCGTCCTTCACCGTGATGTACGGCGGGTTCCCCACGACCACATCGTGTTCGCGTTGCAAAATCTCAGTCAATGCTTCCGCGTTCTCGGTGGTGTCTGCGCGTACTGCATGTCCGCTCGCGAGAAGGTCTTCGGGTAACAGCTGCTGATTAGCACCCCACCGCAGGCTGTCGCCGGCGGCGAGGTGTGGTTTGTAGCCGATGCGCTCTTCTATGCTGCTGTCACCGGCCGCGTGCAACGCCGCAACGAGAAGTCGGAAGCGTGCGATCGCCACAGCGAACGGGTTGATATCGACCCCGTAGATGCCGTCGAGGGCCTTTTCGACTAGTTCCCGTGGACCGAGTGCGGGGGCGTGGCGCTGCCACTGCTCATGCAGGCGATGGAAGGCGCCGAGCAGGAAGTGCCCCGATCCGCACGTTGTTATGCGCTCTCCCCGGGCGTGTCTCACCACCGCTCCCTCTGATTGCCGCTACCGTCCGCACTGACGCGCGCCTGCGAGGGGCGGAAGCAGATGGCTAGGTACGTCACGTCAGAGGGGCGGTTTCTTGTATGTGGCAGGAAGCAGACAGTGCCGTTGGCGACCTGCTGACGTCGCGGGTGCTCGGCGGGGTCGGCCAGATCGACGACCCAGTCAAAGTGAGCACCTGGTGGGCTGATCACGGGATTTTGATCGACTCGGACGAACTCAGCCGCGATGTATTGTTCGCGCTCGCCACCCAATTTCGGGAGAACGCCGATGCGGATTGGGTGTCCTTCCTATGGCACGTTCTTGCGTGGGGCGTGATGGGCGACTATCGGAACACACCGACGATCGTCGCGAGCGCCGCCGGTGCCGCAGAGCGTGGCCGACTCAACGACATCCTTTGCGCAGCAGCTCAAGCCAGCCATCGCGGCGAAATCCGTTCCGCCTACACAGCAATCCGCGGCAAGGTTCCGCGACTTGGGCCCGCCTTCTTTTCGAAGTTCCTTTACTTCACCGCCGATCGAGAATCATCAGATCCAAGTGCCGTGATCCTGGATTCCCGCGTCAGCGCAGCGGTCTTCACACTCACCGGCCGCGACTATTCCGAGGAGAAGGCGGCCACATACGAACGCTTCTGCAATGAAATTCACAAATGGTCCCAACAGTTCGAAGCGCGGGCCGACGTCATCGAGTTTCGCATGTACCAGTTCGGCCAGCTCATCGACTCACGCCGGTGGAAATGGCTGCACGCCGAAGCCTCGCTGTACCGCGAGGGTTGGAAGCAGGTGGGGTTCGACGACATAGCCGAACGACGAGCCCATCTCGCGGGCTGGACGAGGTAACGGCAGTGGAGCTCTACTACGCGGATTGGAACCTCTTACGCGACGACGAATATGACCCTCTCGACGCAGGTGGTTCTCCGATCGTCCAGGACGGCACGCCGATCTTTGTGGACGACAGCATGCGGCCGCTGGAGCCGTGGTGCACGTTCCTGCGGCTTTACAGCCAGAACCTACGGAAGAACTCGATATACGCCTACGCCCGCGATGCGTTGGAGTTCGGACGGTTCTTAGACGCGAGAGGGGTTGGGGTGCTGGATGTCTGCGAGCGAGACCTCGTCGACTTCCGTAATCACCGTCTGGGCGAAGGCGTGTCGGCGAGGTCCTGGTCGCGACACCTTGTCGTCATTCGCGCCTTGTTTACTTACCTGTACGAGACTGGACAGCGCGACAGCCTGCCGTGGATTCAAGTCGGGAGCAGATCGGTTGTCACTCCCAGGACGCCCCGCACGGAGATGGACGTCCGAGCACTCTCACACGCGCAATGGCTTGCCCTACGCGACATCGGCTTTGGTGGAGAGCGGCCCTCAGGGGAGCTGGACCGGTCCTATCGTGGCCAATCGACCGTCCGGAACGTGTGCGCGGTCGACCTGGCCTTAACCACCGGCATGCGGCTCACCGAGTGGTCCACGCTGCTGGATGCCGAGATCCCTTCTTCTGATGGCGGCGCTTCGCTGGTGCTGGAAGCGTGTGCGAAGAACGCGCGGCATCGGCGGGTCTACGTTCCGTCATCGACAGTGAAAGCTGTTGATCTATACCGCGGCACAGAACGTAAATCCCTTGTCCGCAAAGCTCAGAACGCTCTGCAGCGCAAGCTGCAGACGCTGGCTGTAGTCAGCCATATCGACGCGGCCGCGGGCAAGATCACATACCGTCACCATGGGCTCGACAAGCGCGAGGAGTTCGCGGTGATCCCTCCCGACGTGCGCCGTCTCCTGGTCAGAATCGACGAGGCTGGCTCCATCGAGCCCTTGTCGCTATTTGTGGGCAAGGGCGGCCACCCGCCGTCGCAGCGGCGCTGGCATCAATACTTCGAGGACGCCAACGACCGCCTCGCCATGTTCGCGAACGCGACGCCCACCATGCCTCCCGCGGTCACACCACATGACCTGAGACATACATTCGCTGTGGTCATGCTGCGCAGCCTGCAGCGACGCGCGGCACAATTCGAACGGTCCCGGCGCAGAACAGGATTCGGCACCATCAGCGAACACATCGTCCACAACCCACTCTTGACGCTGCAGCGCCTGCTCGGGCATGCCAGCCCGTCCACGACGATGGTCTACCTCAGGTACGTCGATGAGTCAGATGAGCTGATCCAGCGGGCGTTTGATTCCTGGAGTGACAACACCCGCGACTATGCCAGCTACGTCCTGGATGAACTCGAGGCGCAGTCTTCGTGACACCCCCTGACTGCGAACCGCGGATTGTGCTCTTCCCGCCCGGCGGGCCGATGAAGTCCGCACGCATTAGGCCGAGTGACTATGTGGCCACGCGACTCGTCGCCGAGCTCGCCGACGCGTGGAAGGAGAGCGCCGAGAACCTGGACCTCACCCCCGGCACAATCTCTCGTCAAGGCGGAGTCATCAGAAGGGTCGGCGAATTCTTGACCGACCGCGCCGACCGATTTCTCACCTTGTCCGGCGACGGCGCGGAGGTCGCGCGACGACTGCACGACTGGGAATCAGCGATGGTCTTACGTTTCCCGCCGCCCAGCGTGCACGCGAAAGACCTCGGGATGGAGTTACGCAACCACGTCGCCCGATATCTCCAATCGCATGGGGTGTTCGACGGTGTGCTCGTGGACTGGGCCAGCGGATGGGTCTTGGACGGCAGCTTATGGGAGGGCTTGCCGCTCGACGAGTTCAGCAACGACGAACGACTCCAGCTAGAGCAGGCATGCCGAACGATCGTGCGCGACACCGAAGAACGCCTTGCTCGCGGTAACGCTCTGCTGCGGGCCGGGAGGGATCCCCGCCGCCACGGCTGGAACCGAATGGAAAACCTCGTATGGGCTCTACGGAACCTGCCCTTCGAAGAATCCTTCCAGGTTCATCTGGCCGGGCCGCGTCGAGCGCTGAACGGATGTGACGTCGACCAAGAATCAGGAGTCAACCGCGATGCCCGTTTGAAGGCTCGCCCGCTGATGACGGCCGTGGGCGCATACCTCGCGCCAGAGGAGGAATACCTTCTCGCCATTAGAGTGCTGCTCCACCTACAAACGGGGTGGGCGCCTGAAGAGAGCGGCCGGCTGCTGCGCACGGACATCGAGTTCGGTGACTCATCCGTCCGTGTCCGCGCAACCAAGCTACGGGCTCAGCGAATCCGTTGGCACACCCTGTCCGCGGCGGACCAGCCGTCGGGCGGATGGAAGGCTGGCGATCTCATTCGGCGCGCCGCGCACGCGATGCAGCACGCACACTCGCTCACTCCCGACGAACCGCTGTTCTGGGTAGCAGGGGTTCGCTCAGTACGGGACCGGCGCGACGGCGAATACCCTCAATACTTCATCCGCGCCAGATATTTCGGACGAACCAATTCGCTCAACAAGCTGATCGAACGCTGTGGACTATCAATCAGCGAACCGCACGACATGCGTAGGCTGCGCAAGACGGTGAAGAGCGCGCGGGCCGCGTTGCTCGGCACTCTCAACGGCGCGGCCGGCGACGACCACTCGGTCGAAGTCTTCCGGGGCCACTATGCCCAGACCACAACGATTCACACCATCGCTGCGCAGACGGTGCTGCGCGCCCAGCGCAAAGTCCTTGACCGCGCCAACCTTGGACCGACATTCATCGACGCGCAGGCCGCCGACATTGCCGCCGACGCATACGACTCCGGTGTCGCCGCGCTCGCAACGTCGGTGGCCGCCGAATCCCCAGCGGAGCAGCAACTGACACTATCGGCGTGTCGAGATCCCTACGATGCGCCCTTCGGCCGACCAGGTTTGCTGTGCCACGCATCGCCGTCAATGTGCCTTCAATGCCGCAATGCCGTCATCTTCCGCGATCATCTGCCGCGCCTCACCGTATACCGCGAGGTGCTCGATGACATCGAAAAGACCATTACCCCAATACAGTTCAGCGAGGTCTACGGCCAGCAACGCATCAACCTCGATGCGTTGCTGGCCGAGTTCCCCCACGATCAGATCGAGTTCGCCCGGAAACAAAGCGCAGAACTGCACCGACCTCTCGGACAGCGAGCCGAACAATGACCAGCGACCTCGCTTCGCCGATTCCGGCTTGGGATCCACCATTCGCCCCGAAGGAATCCGTTATTCCTGAAACACGCCGCGTCGCACCCGGCCCCGAACCGCGATTCGGCGACATGCCCCGATGGGACCTGACCGCAGCCGGAGTCGCCCCCAACCTGAGCCCATATCGCGCACAACTGCGATTCGACGACCTCCCCGACGACTGGGTGCCGATAGCTAAAACGCTGGCAATGGCCATGCTGCAACCAGCCCACGCCGCCCTCCGAGAGGCACACGTCTACCGGTCAAACCGGCCGTATAAGACCAAGTCGATTCAGCACGTGCTTGTCGAGATCCGATACCTCGCCAAATGGGCCGAAACCCGCGCCTTCACTGCAGACCTGTCGCGGTGGACCGATAACCACAGCGAGGCATATCTCACGTCGGTTCGCGCCACCCGCGCACCGACCGCAGAGAAATCAGCGCAGGATCTTCTACGTCACCTTGTGGCTTTTGGGCCGCTGATGCAAAACGGTGGTCTGCGGGTGCATGTGGGTCCTTCCAAGACGGGCAGCTCGGGAGAGATCAAGACTCCGGTCATCCCCCCGGACGCATTCTGGCCATTGATCCGCGCCTGCTGGGCCTACATCGACGTGTTCGCCCCTGACGTTCTTGCAGCCCGCGACGAAATCAACGCACTGGATACCCGCCCACATCCCGACAAGCGGCCAGCCGCACAATCGGTCGACGGAGCGATCGACGCCTGGCTCGGATCACCCGGCAGTTTCATTCCACTGCACATCTACACGCTCGGACGTGGGCGAGCCGGTGAGATCAATTGGGACGGCCTGGCGCTATGCACCACACCACGCATACATTCAACAACCTTCTACACCGGTCCAGGGCCAGCCCGACGACAACGAGTACGCGACGCGATCGCCTCCGGTGTGCCCACCAAGTTCGGATACTCCAGCACTCAAGCCGCCATCGTTGACCGACCTAACGCGACGCGCGGGCCGTGGATCAGCGGATTCGACCGGGTCATCGTGAGCAAAGAACTCACCCAAATCCGCAATGCCGCTTATATTTTCGTGACGATCATGACGATGATGCGCGACAGTGAAGTCCAAGGAATCGCCACTGGAGCCGTCGGCACCCATTACGGCGCCCCAGCGGTGACCAGCATCCTGCACAAAGGCCAGATAGGTGCGGGTACACCGCAGCGCTGGTGGGTAAGCCCACCGGTCGTCCGCGCCCTCGAAGTCGCGGAACGCATTACGCGCGACCCAGGCAGGCTGTTCGGCAGCCTCCGCGCCGGCATCAACCGTGACCTCGCCGGATTTGACCAACACGAACAGATCCGTTCATTCATCAACTGGGTGAACGATCACTCGCCCCATAACGGCCTAGAGCCGATTCCAACTACAGCGTTGGCGCCGCACATGTTTCGCCGCACCATGGCTGTTATCACTGCCAACGAACCTGACGGCGAGATCGCACTCGGGATCACGCTCAAGCACAACGCCACACGGGCACTGGCTAACGCGACCACCAGCGGCTACGCGGCACCAACACCAGAGTGGGCCAAGGAGTTCGACCACCACGCCAAGGAAGCCGCCGCCGGAGAGCTCGTTGCCGATTGGGCGCGACACGCAGGCGGCGAAAGAGCAGCGCGAGGCCCAGCCGCCACCGCATTCGTCAACAGCCTTTCGAGGGTGACCGACCATGCGGAGACCACGGTCGCTGTGGGCAATGAACGCATGCTGCGAAACCTGCTGCGCGATGAGTTCGCCACCATCCGCCTGGGTACCCTCAACCACTGCCTCGGTGACCCCAGCAGAGCGTTCTGCCTGGAAGGCGCATCCGCTGCGGCGAAAGCCGGCGGTCCCATCCCGAGTATGTGCCAACCCGCCACCTGCCGGAACTCAGTCATCACCGACAAGCACCTGCCCATCTGGCAGCACGAGGAAGCAGACCTCACCGAGAGACTCAAGGACAAGAAGATCGCCGACGTCCACCGCCGACGCCTCGAAACCCAGCTCGCCGACGTCCGCCGTGTCACCCAGCAAGAGCCCAAATGACCACGGTGAGTCCAGCCACGGAGAAGAAGCTCCGGGACGCCATGAAGCGACTCCTCGCTGGCCAGCCGAAACGGACCGACGGGCGGCTCACCAAGGCCAATCTGCACACTGAGGCCGGTGTCAGCAGGGCCACCATGAACCGCGCCGAGGCGGTCACCGCCGACTGGGACATCGCTGTCGGCACACAGGCCGCGCCCCGAGACTCCCAGATCGTCGAACTGCAGGAAGCAATCTCCAAGCTAAAGCAGAGCGTCGCCACGATGCGTCAACGCAACACCGATCTCGAACGCAGAAACCAGGCTGCCGTCACGGTAATTGCGGAACTCAGCGCGCAGCTTCGGGCAATCCAGGGCGAGACCCCGACTGGCACGGTCACGCCCATACATGATCGGCCAACACGCAGACGGTGGTGACTACGGGCGAACTCACTCCTGAACCGGGGCTGACGGTGGTCGATCAAGTCTAGATGAGCAGGGTCGAGCCAGTGCACAGCCGGTATCATCCGGTTCACCCCGTCAAAACCCGCCTAAACCGGGTTTCTCCCCGCTAGGCTCTTCCCGTCCACGCCACGTGTCGATGCGAGGAGGTCTCTTCCGTTGCCTGAGCCATGGCTGTCGGCAGACGACATCGCGACCCATCTTGGCGTCACAAAGGACACCGTTTATACGTGGATCGCAGACAAGGGCATGCCGGCCCACAAGGTGGGGCGCCTGTGGAAGTTCCAGTCTGCTGAGGTCGACGACTGGGTGCGCCGCGAAGGTGCGGCCGACGACGACACCGTAACGGGCTGACCATGCGCATTATCGACAACGTCAACGAACTCCTTGGTGACGATCTCAAGGCCGAGGTGCGCCAGGGTTCCAAGCTGCGTATCGCTGCGTCGACGTTCTCTATCTTCGCGTTCGAGGCGTTACGCAAGGAATTGGAACGGGTCGAGGAGCTTGAGTTCGTTTTCACTTCGCCATCGTTCGTAGCTGCCAATGCCACCGATCAGTTGCCGAAAGAACGACGGCAGTTCTTTATTCCTACTGGAACCACCGGGGAATCATCGCTCTACGGATCGCAGTTCGAGATTCGGTTGCGAAACCAGTTGACGCAGCGCGCTATCGCGCGAGAGTGCGCGGACTGGGTACGACGCAAAGTCCGATTCCGGTCAAACCGGACCGGTGCGCCTATGCAGCAATTCGCGGTCGTGGATGACAGGGTTGCCTACCAACCGATCCAGGGGTTCACCTCAGCTGATCTTGGTTATGAACGCGGGAACGCGGTCTCGAACATCGTCACCAAGCTCGACGATGCGCCGATGGCCACGCAGTACGTCGCCCTGTTCGACCAGATCTGGAACAACCCGAATCAGCTTGAAGACGTCACCCAGACGGTGCACGACCACATTGAGAGTGTGTACGCGGAGAACTCACCGGCCCGGATCTACTTCTTGATCCTGTACAACCTGTTTTCCGAGTTCCTCGAAGACATCAGCGAGGACGTCCTGCCCAATGATCGCACCGGTTACCAGGAAACACAGGTCTGGCAAAGCCTGTATAACTTCCAGCGCGACGCCGCGACCGGGATCATTAACAAGCTGGAGAGCTACAACGGGTGCATCCTCGCCGACAGTGTCGGTCTGGGGAAGACATTCACCGCGTTAGCGGTCATCAAGTACTACGAGCTGCGCAACAAATCCGTTCTTGTACTGGCACCGAAAAAGCTCGCCGAAAACTGGACCAACTACAACGCCAACCTGACCACCAATATCTTCGCCCGCGACCGCTTCAGCTACGACGTCCTCGCCCACACCGACCTCTCCCGCACGAGGGGTGAATCGATGGGATTGCGGCTCGATCGAATCAATTGGGGTAACTACGATCTCGTCGTCATCGACGAGTCGCACAACTTTCGCAACGCTGACTACGCAGAGGAGAAAGAGTCCCGCTACCAACGGCTCATGCGTCAAGTCATCCGCGAGGGCGTGAAGACCAAAGTTCTCATGCTTTCGGCCACGCCGGTCAACAATCGCTTCAACGACCTGAAAAACCAGCTCCAACTCGCCTACGAAGGTGAGTCGGAGAACCTCGCCCAACACCTGAACCTCTCCACTACGGTCGAGAAGGTATTCAGCGACGCACAACGTGTCTTCAACGAGTGGGCCAAGCTCGCGCCCGAGTCGCGCACGGCAGACCGAATACTGCAAATGCTCGACTTCGACTTCTTCGAGCTACTCGACTCAGTAACAATCGCTCGGTCTCGCAAGCACATTCAGGCGTTTTACGACACCACCGAGATCGGCACATTCCCCAAGCGGCGCCATCCGGAGTCGATCCGGGAGCCACTCTCCGATCTTCCTAACGTGCCCACGTTCAACGAAATCTTCGGACAGCTACAGGCCCTCACGCTGGCCGTATATACCCCGCTTGCCTACGTCTTCCCCAGCCGGATCAGCAAGTACGAAGACTTGTACAACGTCAAGGGCGGTACCGCACGGTCCAATATCGGGCAGCGCGGCCGTGAGCAAGGCTTGAAGAAGCTCATGACCGTTAATCTGCTCAAGCGCCTGGAAAGTTCGGTGGAGGCGTTTCGCCTCACCCTCTCCAAAATCGAAGCGGCAGTGGACAAAACCCTAAGCCGGCTCGAGTCAAGAACCGGCTCCGTGAGTGACCTCGGTGTTGACTTCGCTGGCCTCGATCTCGATGTCGACGACGAGGACGACGCTAACGTCGAAGCCCTCTCGTTCGGGGAGAAGATCAAGATCGACCTCGACGACATCGACGTGGAATCCTGGCAGCGGGACTTGTGGAATGACCGTGAAACCCTCCGTGAGCTGCTTGACGAGATGCGCAAGGTCACCCCCGACCATGACCGCAAGCTGCAGACACTCAAGCGACTCATCGAGAACAAGGCCGCCAATCCCTTCAACCCAGGCAACCGGAAGGCACTGATCTTCTCCGCGTTCGCCGATACTGCCGGGTACCTCTACAGAGAACTGGCGCCATCGCTTAGCGATGCTGGGCTTCAGACCGCGCTCGTCACTGGCGGTGCCCACGGCGCGAGAACGACCTTGGGCACCGGCTACGACTTCCAGCAGGTGCTCACGCTCTTCTCGCCGAGGTCCAAGCAACGCCACCTCACCATGCCCAAGGAGACCGGAGAACTCGACCTGCTGATCGGTACCGACGTGATCAGTGAGGGCCAAAACCTCCAGGACTGCGACTACGTCGTCAACTACGACATCCACTGGAACCCAGTGCGGATCATCCAACGATTTGGCCGCATCGACCGAATCGGCTCGACCAACGCTGAGATCCAACTTGTGAACTTCTGGCCAGATATCTCTCTCGATGAGTACATCAACCTCAAGGAACGCGTCGAAAGTCGCATGGTGATTGCCGACCTCGCCGGCACTGCAGACGACAATGTCCTCACACTCGAAGACGGCGACGCGGCGTTCCGCAAGGAGCAGCTCCGCAAGCTCCAGGACGAAGTCATCGAACTCGAAGACGTCCGTACCGGCGTTTCCATCACCGACCTCGGTCTTAACGACTTCCGGATGGATCTCCTCGGTTACCTCAAGGAGTGCGGAGATCTTGCCACTGCCCCAAAGGGGCTGCACGCCGTCGTGCCCGCCGACCCCACAAAGGGTCTGCATCCGGGCGTGTTATTCGCTCTGCGTAACCTGAACGGCGATGAGAGCGTCAACCGCGGCAACCGGCTGCACCCGCACTATCTCGTGTATCTCGACAACGACGGCAACGTCATCGCCAACCACACCGAGGCCAAACACCTGCTAGACCTGATCCGCACAGGATGTCGCCCCTACGACGAACCCGTTACCGAAGTCGCCCGCATCTTCAACGCCGCCACCCGCGAAGGCGCAGAGATGGGTGGATACTCCGAATTGCTTACCACAGCAATCCATTCGATGGTTGAGGTCACCGAGGAACGCGATATCGACAGTCTCTTCACGGCCGGACGCACAACGGCGCTTACCCAGGCGATCGCAGGTCTCGATGATTTCGAGCTCATCGCATTCATCGCAATCGTCGATGCCGGCGAGGGGAATGCGTGACCGACATTCTCTACCGTTGGCCGACGGCCGCCAAGTTCGGCCGTCCAGTCCCCAAGGCCAAGTTCTACGAACACGGCCCAGTGTCCAACGCGCTGCGTGAGAAGTTTGTCGCCGAGGTGCAACGCATAACCTGGGCCTACAAACTCGCCGAATCCACGATCAACCTGGCCGGCAACCCAGAAGTCCCCGAGATTCAGGTCTTCCAGATTGCCGCGAAGGGCGACGACGTTAGCGAACCCGTGTTAGTGGCCATCGACAAGGCTGTCCAGACGCCGATCATTTTCGAGATCGTCGGTGTCGACGGCCGCATCCGCATGACAGCAACACACAAGCAGATTGCCTCCGCTACACCTAAGCTCGGTGCGTACTACACCACCAGCTGGCACACCGAAAATGATGTGCGCCAACCACTTCCGACGGCAATTTCATTGTCGTCCCTGTACGTAGCACTCGTTCAATCGCTCACTCCGGTGTCAACGCGGCCCGGCGAAGAATTATCGGACGCAGCCGCAAGACTGGACACCGTGCGGAAGCTAGAGCGCGAAATCGCTTCGCTACAACGGAAGCTTCGCACCGAGCCACAACTCAACCGCAAGGTCGAGCTAAGACGCACCCTGAAAACCAAGCAAGCAGAACTCGAACGGCAAAGGTAACCGGTGGAGAAACTTCGCATGACGTCACCCGATCTGACCGAATCTAATATTGAGAGGCTGGCTGAGCTGTTCCCGAGCGTCATCGCCGAGACGGTCGAAGTCGTCGGAGATGAAAGGGTTGTCAAGCGGGGAATCAACTTTGACCTGCTACGCCAGGAACTCTCCGATCACATCGTCGAAGGACCGCAGGAGCGTTACCAGCTCGACTGGCCAGGCAAACGCGCAGCTGCGTTCACTGCGAACGCACCGATCGCCAAAACGCTGCGCCCGGTGCGTGAGCAGTCTGTCGACTTCGACAGCACCAAGAATCTGTTCATCGAAGGCGATAACCTCGACGCGCTCAAACTGCTCCAGGAGTCATACCTGGGCAAGTTCAAACTCATCTACATCGACCCGCCATACAACACGGGAAACGACTTCGTCTATGACGACGACTTTTCGGAAAGCACGATCGAGTATCTCAAGAAGTCAGGTCAGATCGATGCCGACAGCATGCGCTTGGTGGCAAACACCGAGGCGAACGGTCGATTCCATAGTGATTGGCTCAGCATGATGTATCCGCGGCTACGGCTCGCACGCGACCTCTTGGCTGCCGACGGCGTAATAATGATCAGTATCGATGACCACGAGGTTGCAAATCTCAGGAAGCTCTGCGACGAAGTCTTTGGTGCAAGCAACTTCGAAGCGGCGTTCGTCTGGCAGAGGAAGCAGTCGCCACAACGCGATGCCACCAATATCTCGGCAACGCACGACCACATCCTCGCGTACTCACGACGACATCCTTCGGACCGGAAGGACACCTCCGGTTGGCTTGCGCGTCTCATACCGATGGGAGATGAGCAGCTTGAACGCTATAAGAACCCGGACAACGACCCGAGAGGTTTGTGGTCCTCCAGCGATCTCACGATCAACAAGACGGCGAAGGAGCGCCCGAACCTCTACTACCCCCTGCAAAACCCGCACAGCGGAGAGAACGTGCAACCATCCGCGAATCGCACCTGGATTTTTGACCGATCGTCGATGGAGCGACTCGTTGGGGAGGACCGAATTTGGTGGGGGGAAAAGGGCACAAACTTTCCCCGGCTCAAGGCGTTTCTATCGGAGAATCAGCAGGGCGTACGTCCGCAGACGTTGTTGCTGCGATCCCTCGTAGGCGACAATCAGGCGGCAACGCGGGAGGTCAACGCGCTTTTCCCCGAGGGCAACGTCTTCGATACGCCAAAGCCCACTGCGCTGATCCGACACCTCTGCTACGTGGCAAACGTGCGTGATGGCGATGCAGTGCTCGACTTCTTCGCAGGTTCCGGCACCACCGCCGATGCAGTGTGGCAACTGAATGCTGAGGATGGTGAGAACCGTCAGGTCGTGCTTGTGCAACTCCCGGAGCAGTACGGCGAGAACTCATTGGCGCGTTCCCTAGGGTTTTCGAACATCGCCGAGACATCGCGTGAGCGAATCCGCCGCGTTGGCACGCATCTCGTGGAGAAGTCAGGGCTCGGAGCTTCAAAGCTAGATGTCGGATTCAGAACACTGCGGGTCGACACAACCAACATGGCCGACGTTCTGCGAACCCCAGATGAGACCGCCCAGCAAGCGCTCACTGAGCTTGAGTCCAGCGTGAAACCTAGCCGATCCGGCGAGGATCTGCTGTTCCAGGTGCTGTTGGACTGGGGTCTTGAGTTGACCATGCCGGTCACGGTCGAGACCGTAGAAGGGCACGAAGTCTTCGTTGTCGATGACGATGCACTCATCGCCTGCTTTGATCCGGAAGTAACCCCAGAGTTGGTGCGCGCCATCGCGAAGCGTGATCCGCTGCGAGCGGTGTTCCGCGACTCTGGCTTCGTCTCTGATGACGCTCGGATCAATGCGGAGCAGATCTTCCGTGAGATCTCCCCATCGACCGACGTGAAAGCCATCTGACGTCGATGAAACTCCAATTCAAGGTCCAGCAGTTTCAAACCGATGCGGTCGATGCGGTTGTCGAGGCATTCGCCGGGCAGCCGAAGCATGACGGCATCTCCTACCGGATCGATCCGGGCAAGGCAAAGCCAGCCGCGGATCCGACACTGTTTGAGACGAGCGCGAGCCCGGACTCGGGCCTGCGCAATGCCGAGATTGCGCTGACGCCAACACAGCGGCTGGACAACGTTCAGCAGGTCCAACGGTCTCGAAACCTGCCTCTCTCGGACAGGCTGGTGGACAGCAAGGCCGCTCCGGGTTCTCCGAATCTCGACGTCGAGATGGAGACCGGCACCGGCAAGACGTACGTCTACATCAAGACGATCATGGAATTGAATAAGCGTTACGGCTGGTCCAAGTTCATCATCGTTGTCCCGTCTGTCGCGATCCGAGAGGGCGTGAAGAAGTCGTTCCATGTGACGGCCGAACATTTTCAGCAGACATACGGCCGCAGGCCTCGACCTTTCATCTATAGCTCATCCCAACTCCATGAGGTGGAGCTGTTCAGCTCGGACGCAGGAGTGCAGGTGATGATCATCAACATTCAGGCGTTCAATTCGACGAGCAAGGACAACCTCCGAATCTACGAGGTACTCGACGACTTCCAGTCGCGGCGTCCCATTGACGTCATCAGCGCGAACCGGCCTATTGTAATCATCGACGAGCCACAAAAGATCAGTGCGCCAAAGGCATTAGAGTCATTGTCACGGTTCAACGCACTCATGGTGTTGCGGTACTCAGCAACTCACAAGGTCGAGCACACCAAGGTCCATCGCCTAGATGCAGTCGATGCCTACAATCAGAAGTTGGTCAAGCGGATCTCGGTGCGAGGCATCACGGTTAAGGGGCTGGCCGGGTCAACGGCGTACCTATATCTCGACGCAGTCGAGATAGCCAAGGGCGCGAATCCGCGTGCCCGCGTGGAGGTCGAGGTCCAGACCAAGGGCGGTCCAATCACACGCCAAGTCAAGCGCGTAGAAGTGGGCGCCAACCTCTATGACATTGCCAACGGAATTGAGGCCTACAAGGGCCTCTTCATTACGGACATCGATGCCAACCGCGATGTCATCGAACTCAGCAATGGCGACGTCGTTGTCGCCGGCCAGCTCGCAGGCCGCGACATCACCGAGGAAACCAAGCGCCGCATCCAGATTCGTGAGGTGATCCGGGCGCACCTCGACCGGGAACGCGGACTGTTCACGCAGGGCATCAAGGTGCTTTCGTTGTTCTTCATCGACGAAGTCGCCAAGTACCGTAACTACGACCGCGAGGACACCCTCGGCGATTACGCGCGGGTTTTCGAAGAGGAATACGTCACGATCGTCGACGAGATCCTTGGTGAGCTCCAACTCGACGCTGCAACCGCGGCATACCAGGAGTACCTGCGCCGCGACGCCGTGCGTGCGGTGCACGAGGGCTACTTTTCCATCGACAAGAAGACCAAGCGCCAAGTCGATCCCACCGTAGCCAAGCGCGGAGACGAAGTGGGCCAGTCGACAGATGTCGACGCCTACGACCTGATCCTCAAAGACAAGGAACGCCTGCTGTCGTTCGCCGAGCCTGTCCGGTTCATCTTCTCCCACTCCGCCCTTCGTGAAGGCTGGGACAACCCCAACGTCTTCGTGATGGGCATGCTCAAGAAGAGCGACAACACAGTCTCCCGGCGGCAGGAAATCGGACGTGGTCTGCGCCTGGCCGTCGACCAACACGGTGAGCGCATGGACAACCCCGTCACCGTGCACGACATCAACGAACTGACCGTCGTCACCGACGAGTCCTACACCGACTTCGTGGCCGGGCTGCAGAAGGAAATCGCAGACACTCTCGCTGCGCGCCCCCGCAAAGCAAGCGTTAAGTTCTTCGCCGGAAAGACGATCCAGACCGAAGATGGCGAGTCCATAGTTGAGGAAGCGCTCGCACTCGCGCTCTACAAATATCTCATCAAGAACGACTACCTCAATGACGATGACACACTCTCCGAGGCATACAAAACTGCAAAGGAGACTGGCGCACTTGCTGAGCCTTCATCCGAGGCCTTGATGCCGATGATCAAGTACCTCTTGCCGTTGGTCGACTCGCTCGACCAGAACCTGCCTGTTCCGGCTGACAACCGCAAGGGCAAGAAAATTCCACTGAACGAGGTCAACTTCGCCAAGAAGGAATTCCAGGCTCTCTGGAGCCGGATAAACCACAGGGCCGTCTACCAAGTCGAATTCGACTCCGCCGAACTAATCCTTAAGTGCATCCACGCGCTCGACAAACACCTCAACGTGGCTGCCATGCAGTACGTCGTCCAAGCTGGCACCCAGAACGACTCCCTCGACGCCGACGACCTCTCCACAGGCGTCGGGTTCGGCGTATCGAGCACGGCCACCCACACCGAGACGGCCTCCGCTGGGTCGCAGGTCAAATACGACTTGCTTGGCGAGGTTACTGAGAAGACCCAACTCACCCGACGTACCGCGGCAGCGATACTTTCGGGGGTCACGCCTGAGACGTTCGCCAAGTTCCGGCTCAATCCGGAGCAATTCATCACCGAGGCCGCTCGGCTCGTCAACGAGCAGAAGGCCAGCGCCGTCATCGAGCACTTGTCCTACGACGCCCTTGAAGACCGTTTCGACACAGCGATTTTCACGGAGAATCAGACTAAGCAGGACTTCGCCAACAGCGGAAATAAGCTGACGAAACACATCTACGACTACGTCGTCACCGATTCCAAGGTGGAGCGCGATTTCGTCACCGAACTCGATACCAGCAACGAGGTCGCCGTCTACGCCAAGCTGCCACGCGGATTTTTCATCCCAACCCCGGTCGGTGACTACAACCCTGACTGGGCTATCGCCTTCACCGAGGGAACCGTCAAGCACATCTACTTCGTCGCCGAAACCAAGGGCTCACTCTCGTCACTTCAGCTCAAGGGAGTCGAGGACGCGAAGATCGAATGCGCCAAGAAGTTCTTCGCGGCGCTGAACGAAAAGAACGGCGAGGACATCAAATACGACGTCATCACCGACTACACCAAGCTGATGCAGCTCGTGACGGTTTGAGGGAACGGCAAGAAATGGAACCCTCGACGAGTGCTGTTCAGGATAATTCTGATCCACCTGACCCCCGAGAGACTCTGGCGGAGTGGGCAAATGAGCAGGATGAGTGGGTTCGTCGAATCGTCCGACATGTGCTCGGTATTGGTAGACCCCTCTCGGGCGGCGGTATTGACATCGTGTACGCCCTCTTTCGGCAAGAGAAGGGACTCGATGAGCGCGCCCTGCCGGTAGAGCCGGACCTTGCCGTGGAAACGCTGGAGGAGGACGCCGAACTCCCGCTTGTCATCACCAGACTCTCGGAAGTCACCGGCGTCAACGCGATCGTGCCGGGCTCGGTGATCGAACCCCACGGAGGAATGACGATCCTGTTCGGGGAGAACGGTACCGGCAAGACTGGCTATGCACGGATCTTTAAGGCGCTCGCGGGAAGTCGTACTGCGGACGCAATCCTCGGCGATATCGCAACGAACGAAGTCGTGGCACTTTCAGCGAAGGTCGAGTACACAGTCGGCGCTGACGTAAAGGAGTTCGCCTGGACAGGGGCTCAGGGGCAAGTTCCCTTTACAAGGATGTCGATCTTCGACAGTCCTGCGGTTAACTTCCATGTCGATGACGATTTGGAGTACTCCTATGTGCCCACTGTTCTAGCCCTGTTTAATCACGTGAACACAGCGATCAAGGGCGTGCACGAGCGCATTGACCAGTCCGTCAGCGACCTTTCATCCGGCTCGACGACACTCCTAAGTCGCTTTCCGCGAGAGTCGAGTGTTTATCCGCTCGTAGAAACGCTCGGCGCCTCCACCGACCTTGCGGACCTCAACGCACGGGCCGACAGGGCGTCGGACGTGGACCAGCGGACCGACGTTCTGCGCCGCGCGGTCGCAGCGCTCGAAGCTGACACCATCGCAGCTCAGATTGCTGAGCGCCAGCGAGGCGAGCGAGTGTTGGGACAGGCAGTGCTTGCAGCCACCGCACTCAGCTCATTGAATGCCCAGGCGCTGAATGACAATATTCAGCGCCGCGCTGAACTCCAGGCCGACTATCGCACATTCCGAACGGAACTCTTCGCGGCCGCCGATCTCCCGGCAGACCCAGAGGAGACCTGGGACGAGTTCGTGTCGAGCGGTGACCGGTACAAGACGCACCTGGAATCGCTCGCCGTCCACGATGTGGAGCGATGCCTCTACTGCCGGCAATCCTTGGCCGATCCAGCAAGAGCGCTTATCGAAAAATACTCTGAATACCTCACGGACAAGATCAGCTCTGACATCACCGAGATCCAACAAAGTCTCGATAGTACGACCGCGCCGATCTTGACAATCCAGCTCAACGACATCAGCCCATTCGTAGGTGAGTACGAGGGGCGAGCAGACAGGCCATCGTTCCTCGCAGCAGTCTCCAGCATTAGAGACGCGACTCTTACTGCGGTGGAAGCCATTCGAGCCGGAGGACCTGTCGATGCCTCCAGGCTGGCGAGCGTACCGACCCGAGCTGCTGAGGTGTTGGCAGCACAGGGTGTCCTGAAGGCGGAGATCGCAGA
The DNA here is from genome assembly GCF_002887815.1 of Mycobacterium sp. ENV421. Taxonomy (GTDB): domain Bacteria; phylum Actinomycetota; class Actinomycetes; order Mycobacteriales; family Mycobacteriaceae; genus Mycobacterium. Next base: position 19,119 of record NZ_PDHO01000038.1, read on the forward strand.
CCTCAAGGGCCAGGCGGAGAATCGCGCCGATGCCCTTCGCGACAAGAAGCGTGAGCTGGCGGAGCTGGCGGCTGCCGGAGAGCTGGCGAAGTCGTGGACAACGATCCAGGCTCAGGTGGCACGGGCAAAGGAGTCGGACAAATTACGAGTCTTGGCAGGTAAGTTGTCCCCTTTGGGACGGTCGGTGACCGAGCTTGCGAAAGCCGCTAGTGACCAACTCATCAATCAGAGTTTCGACAAGCTCTTCGCCGAAGAATGCGATGCACTCCGCGCTCCGGGGCTCAAAGTCGAATTCGTGGGCCGACAAGGTCGAGCGCAACGACGAAAGATTCTTGCCGGCAAGCATAAGCCGTCCAAAATCTTGTCTGAGGGAGAGCAGAAAGTGCTTGCCCTCGCCGATTTTCTTGCAGAGGCCCGGTTGGCTGGAATTACGGCTCCGGTCATCTTCGACGATCCTGTCTCGAGCCTTGACCACCGGCGCATAAACGAGGTTGCCCTCCGAGTCGCAAACCTCGCGGAAAGCAACCAGGTCATCGTCTTTACTCACGACATCTTCTTTGCTACGACTCTGCTCTTGCTCTTTGAGACGTCGAAGCGGTGCGTCTACTACCAGGTCACTGATGAAGACGGGAAGGGCCTCGTGACTCGGGCGTCCGGCCCCCGTTGGGATTCGCTCAGCAGCCTCAAGGCCAACATCAACAAGACCATCGAGGCTGCCCGAGCTGTAGACGGCGAGGCTCGTGCGGCATTGGTCCGCGATGGCTATGGCTGGATTAGGTCCTGGTGCGAAGTATTCACGGAGACAGAACTATTGAAGGGCGTCTCGCAGCGATACCAACCCAACATTCGAATGACCACGCTCAGCGAGATCAAGGTAGGGGCGCTTCCTGCAGCGTCGGAAGTAGTGACACGCGTGTTTGAGGCGGCCTGCCGGTTTATCGCAGGGCATTCACAACCACTGCCGACCCTCGGAGTCGGTCCGAGCCTGACCGGGTTAGAGGCGCATTGGAAGGAACTGCAAGACGCCCGAACGCAGTACTTGGCCGCAACCGAGTAGTTCTCGGTCGACGATGCGCTGTCCCCTTGCCGAGGTTCCGTTACGACTGTCTCGTGAGACACAAACATTTCGCATAAAGGCGGGGTCGATGACGGTGAAGCCCTCCAGCGGGCGGTCAGCTAGCGCGGGCTCCATCGTTTGGTCGAGGATGAATTCCTCTACGAACTCCGGTGTTTGGAGCAATGCGTAAGTCTTCTTGGCGTGCTCGGAAAGGTCTTGATAGACATCACCGAGGAAGCGGGTGTCCGTGTTGTGGAATGCAAATGCGGGCTCACCATCAGTGTTCTGTTGCCACCAGAACTCCAGCAGTGCGCGGGCCGCATCGCCGGACGGCGCGACCAAATGGATCGGGGAGTACGAGTCCACGAGCGCGGCGGTTGCCGGGAACTTCGCGAAGTGCGCGATGATCTGGCCGATCCACTCCCGGTCGGTGTGCTCGGGATTCTGCTGAAAGTACGCGCGTCGTGAATCTAGGGCGTGGGCGCGCTCGTCGGCGTCCGCGCCGGAAATCCAGCGCGGCGTGACCAGCGCGTTGTCCTCGCAGTAGCGCGCGAAGACGGTCAGCAACACCCACGCGACGGCAGCCTGCGTCACTCGATCGTTGCGCCACTCCTGCCACGAGGCCGCGGTGCGATTGGCCGAGGTGGCCTTGTCGTAGTCACGCTTCCACGCGTCGTACACATCAGCCTGACGGCTGTCGACGTCGTCGCCATCCACGCGGGCACGCAGATCCGTTTCGAGGTCCAGCACCTGCCGACGCAACGCCGCTACCAGATCCGATGCGGCCGCAGCCATCACACCACTCCTTCGTTATCAGCTGCAGACACGAGATCGGCAGTCGGACGCCACACGATGAACTGTCCACCAGGAGAGCCCAATTGGATCGGTTTGCGGTCCACGAGAGCGCCGTGCTGTCCACGCAGTTGCGGCAGTACCACCCACACGGGGCGTCGCCGTGGCGCAGCGAGGTCGCTGAGCGTCGCAAGGACGTCGAGGTGGCCGTAGCGGGCGAGGGGGGACATCTCAGTGAGAATCAGCGGCTGGGCGGTCGGCGCGCGATCGAACACCTCGGCACTCAGGTCTTCTCGCAACTGCGGGACCACACGATCGATCACTGCGCGCAGGCCTCGAGCGTCGAGGCTGCCGGCACCGGCGGCGTCCGCGCTGCGCACCAAATCCCATGAGATGCCTTGTTGCGCCGCGAGGGTGCGCATCGAGTCGATGAGCCGTGCCGTCACGTCGACAACGACGCCGCCGTAGACGGCGGCGAGTTCACGCGCGACCCGCTCGTGCTCACCAGGCCTGTCCGGGGGGACCGGCACGCCGATTGCGACGAAGCCGCGCTCATCCAGTGAACGGCGCAGCATCGCTCGTTGGTCGGCGCCGTCCCGCGCAATGGTGGCCGATGGGTCAGACGTCGGCGGGATCGTGGTCGGATTGCGGGTGTGCATCGTTGTCGCACTGGGTGGTTGTGCGTCACGAAACCGGTACGTGCTGGACGCGGCGTCCCACTCGAGGTTCAGCGTCGTTTGTTTGAGGAACGTATCGAGGTGCGGCGGTGCCGGTACCCGGTCGAGTTCGGGGAAGCGGGCGCTGACCCGGCTGCGGATCTGCGACGGCGACAACGACTCCGACTGCGCCAGCCCGGTGAGGGCGGTCTGAATGGCGGCCGATGGCGCGATGCTTTTGTTGTGCAGTTCGAAGCGCCCGGACACCACAGCATGCTTGGAAATGGCCGCGGCCAACCGGATCAACCGGCCGTCTGTGGGTAGCGCGGTTTGTGCGTTCGGGTCACTGACGGACCGATAGCCCTCCAAGAAGGCCTTACCGAGTTCTCGAGCCGCTGTCGATGCAGGAACCACAATGTTGCGGTCGGCGGCTACCAAATCGTCGGCGCGCTTGGCCGCCGATTCGGCCGCGGCAAGCAAGAGTTCGTCCGTGGCGAGCAGCGCAAGGCGTCGGCCGTGCCTGCGCCGAACAAATTCCTTTGTACCCGAGGCGGTTTCATGTTCACTGAGCCGTTCCAGTGCGACCCGGAGTAATCCTCCGGCGGCCCGGTCGGCGCGTGCTCGCTGTGACAGATCGGTCGACGTCACCGGAGCCTCGGGCAGGCGGGCGCGGATCTCCGCGGTCAGCGTGTCGATTGCCGCGACGCCTCCAAAGTCGGAGAGCACCTGGCGGGTGATCTCGCTGACGGCATCCAAGAGTTCGCGGGTATCCCGCCGGTCGGCCCAGTCGTCCTGCAACTCCTTGAGCAACTGCGGTCCGCGCTGCGGGGCCTTGCCCAGTTTTGCGGCGAGTTCGGTGCTGCTCGCGAAGGCATCAAGACCAGGCTTAGTGCCAAGCAGGAGCTCAGCGGCGTCCTTTCGCGTCGACGCTCGTGCACCGGAGACAGCCGACAGCAGCAACTCCACGGCGTCGTCGAGTCCCATCAACGCGTCGCCGGACGCCTGCTTACGCTCCTTGCCCAGTCGTTTGGTCCAGGCACGGAATCGGGTGGTGATTTCTTTACGAGTGTCCTTGGCCTCGCGAGCGACGAGGCGGTTCAACCGCGTCGAGTCGAGTGCCATGAGTTCGCCGACCGTGGTCACCTGAACGGTCGCCAGCGCGGACACCGCGCGGGGGCTCAGACCTGAAGCCGCGAGAGGCGTTGTGATGGTGGCATTCTCGGCGGCTTTGTCGTCAGCCTGATCGTCCGGTTTACTGGCGAGGACGCCGAATATTGCGCGCCACGCCCGGAGCATGTCCTCGGCAGTGTCTGGCCGGCGTGCAGCGACGCGCGACAAGGCCGACGCGAAGAACTCGGTCATGGCGGACGCGATCGTCGACTCGAACATGTCCGGTCGCAGCGTGACATCGTCGTCGACGGTGGCAGGGTTGGCGTTCTCGTCGGACCCGTACCACGGCGTCTTGCCAGTGGCCATCTCGAAAAGCACTACCGCAGCGCCGTAGCGCTCTGCTGCGGTGTCGTACTGACGGCGCTCACCGACGCCAAGGAATGGGTCCAGGTACGGCGGGGTGCCGGCGTCGATGTTCTTGGCGTCGACGCCCGCCATCGAAAAATCGAACATCACCAGGTGCGAGTCGGCACGCGGACTGGACTGATAGACACCAAGATTCGATGGTTTGATATCGCGTTGGGTCACGCCCGCACGCTCCAGCGCCAGCAAGGCCGTCAGCAGGTCGGTTCCCCAGCGTTCGAGGACGTCGATGGATAGCCGGCCGCGGTTGTTCAGTTCCTCGGCCAGCGTGGTCCGGCCCGCGTACCTCAGCAGCAGCGCGGTACGTCCACCGACCTCGATGCAGTCGTGCAGCGTGACGATGCGCTCTTCGTTTTCGAGTTTTGCCAACACCTGCGCTTCGGCCTGCAGACGCTCGGCGGCGTCGGCGTCCTTGGCGACTTTGAGCACTCGCTCGGCGTCGCCGACCTGCTTGTCGGTGACAAGGATGCCGACAGCCGTCGAGCCAGCGCCCAGCCGCTGTTTGTAGACGAACCGTCCGTCGAGCTCAGCACCGGGCCCCGCCTCCAACGGGTCGGTTCCGGTGGCCTTGCCCAGCAGGTCCTCGCGGACGACGGTGAGTTGTTCGAGGAATGAGGCCACGTCTGCGATGCGGTCGGCGGGGCTGGGGTTGGTGGCGTCGAGCACGAGCTGGCGAAGGGAGGTCCGGACCTGCGGCATCTCAGCGGCCAGGTCAAGGCCGCGGTCGCGGCGCAGGCGATCGATGAGTTCACCGCGTTCCGTGGCTGGTGGCTGACCGCTGAGGATGTAGAACGCCAACGCGCCGAGACCGAAGACGTCCATGCGGGCAGGGTCAGTGGGCCGATGGCCTTCGGGTGCGGAGTACAGCTGCGCGGCGTCACTTGGGCTGGCCGCCATCAGGCTGAGTGAACCCGAGGACAACCTGCTCACGGCGGTGTCTGGGTTGGCAGGCAGAACCCCGGCGCTATCCCAGTCGGTGACCTGGGGCAGCAGTTGCGACCCGCGTTCACGGATGGCGACGGCGCGGGGGTTGAGGCTGCGGTGCACAACGCGATTGCGGTGCGCATAGTGGACGATGTCGGCGACGCGTCCGATGAGGTCCAGCTGGCGTTCCAGCGGCAGCTTGCCCTTATTGTCGGCAAGCCAGAGGTCTAGCGGGACGTCGCCCTTGGGCTGCGGGAAGACTAGGCCAACGCCGAGCTCGGGTTCGTTGACGATGTCTTCCGGGACCTGCAGGCCATCGAAGCGCAGACGAGACAGCAAGTGATATTCGGACGTCACTGCCCGGGTGCGGGCGTGCTGCTCGGCGGTGGGGGCGCCCTGGCTGGTCAGGTAGAAGCGGATGCGGGCATGGCGCTCGGCGTCGACGTGGTGAAACGCCGGCCAGTCCTGCCAGCCTTCGCCGTCGGCGAGTGGTTGCTCGTCGATGATCCACGAGCCGACTTCGCGCTGGCGTCGTGGCGCCAGGCCGATGGCTTTCATCAGACCGGCGATGAGCTGGCTGTTGTGTTCGGTGACCGGTTCGTGCCGGGCTGGCGCCAGCAGGCGATCGGAGATGCCGGGTAGGCCTGTGGTCTTGGTGGCGCCGTCGAGGCCGTACAGGTTGATCGCTGCGCTGGGCGAAAGGTCGCAGACGAACTCGGGGTGGCTGAGGAACACCAACTCCTGGACGTACGGGATTCTACTTTTGGCGTCGTTGCCGCCGCGTTGGCGGATCGCGTCCTTCAGCAGCGACGCGAAGTACTGGGCTTTGCGTCGCGCCAGCAGCAGTGGCGAGTCCTCGGCACGGTGGCCGTTGCGCATCCACACGTGGTCGTTGCCGCGAAGGATGCCCCGGTAGTGCTTGAGTTCGATCAGGTAGAGCGTGTCGCGGGCGAGGACCAGCAGGTCGACCTCGTGCCAGCGGCCGCGGTTGTCCCGGAACTCGAAGTTCGCCCAGGCGCGAAAGGGGGGAGCGTCGGGAAGGGCCTCCTTGATCACATCAAGGCCCTGCTGTTCGTGCGCGAATTGCGACTCGGCGATCTGGACCCAGCGTCCGTCCTTCACCGGTTCCATACCCCCTCTTCACAGTGTGCAGAGACAAACTTACTTAGTTGTGCTTCGACCTTTGGCGGTTTGTGGCGTGATAGCGATCAAACCGGCGTGGGTTCCAGGCCCAAACTGCGAGTATTCACCGAGATGCCGACAACGCCGCGTCGCGCGTGAGTGGACCGCAATCCATGTCGAGTAGTTGGCCACCAAAAGCGGCGGATTACCCCCGCACGCCGGTGGGGAGGCGCTTAGTGTCGGAGCCGTCGGCTAACGTCCGTCATTTGCGGGCCTCGAACATAGCGGGCTCATTGCAGGGGGTTGCGTTGCCGGAGCGTTCCCACGAGACCCACTTCGATCGTGCCATCGCAGGCGCACTCGCAGCAGGGCGCGACGAGATGGACCTGCTCGACGAGTTGGGCGAAGCCGCGATTGGCGCGTATGCGATTTTGCTACCTACCGCCGACGGGCTCGGCCCGCTGGCTCGGGAAGTGTCGGAGGCGAAGGAGGTTTTCGCCGAGAAGGTGCGCAGGCACCTCTCTGAACAGCGCGACGTCTTGTCCACTTTCAACGTGGTGTTCTTCGGCCGCACTGGTGCTGGCAAGAGCACATTGATGTCGGCCTTTGGCGGGCTGGATGGACGTGACGTCTCGCCGGGCGACAGCGATTGGACGACGAAAGTGCGCTCGGTCGACTGGCGTGGCTGTCGCCTTTACGACACCCCGGGCATCAACGGATGGGGCCGTCGAAAGAGCCGCGCAGAACTCGAGGCCACCGCGCAGCGGGCCGTCGAGATCGCCGACGTCGTGTTGTTGTGCTTTGACAGTCAGAGTCAACAGGCGAGCGAATTCTCCAAGGTCGCAGATTGGGTGCGCCACTACGGCAAGCCCACCATCGCTGTGCTCAACATCCGCAATCTGCGCTGGCGCCACCCGGCGAAAGTACCCAATCAGACGGCCCGGCAGAACATTTCGGAACCAGTGCGTCAGCACAGCGATAACATTCGCACCGAGTTGGCCAGCATAGGACTTCCAGAGACCCCTGTGGTCGCCATCCACAGCAGGCGGGCGCTATTCGCGCGGGCAAGTACGCCTTTTCGAGGCCCCGCCGAGCGGGACTTCCTCAACGAACGCGAGCAGCACGGCGTCGATTATCTGGCCCGCTGGTCGAACTTCGGTACCCTCGAGTCGCTCTTGACCTCAGGGATCGCAGCCGGAGGCGCGCAGCTTCGGCTCACGTCTTTGCGCGAGGGTATGCGTGCGATCTTGCAGGACGAAGCTGGCATGCTTAAGGCGCTTGGACTGCGGCTGGGTGAGCGGATCGACGAGGTCGACAGGGCCATCTCCCGGCATCTCGACGTGCTTGGGTACCTGGAATCCGATGAGCGTGCGACTTACCTTCACGACGATGAGTGGAGTGGCGACCTGCTCACCATCGCCGAGACTGCCCGCGGCGCCCCATACCTCATGCCGGCTGACGGCACCTTCAGTCGGTACCTGCGGATGCTGCTGAAGCCGCACCTCTCGGTGCCACGCAGTGAGGCGCTGAAGCGGTTTAAGCGTCTGGAACGCAAGGCCTTCGACGATCACCAAGACGTCGACGAGGAGACCTTCGTCAGCACGGTGTTTGACGAACCGGCAATAGCGGCCGCGCTGGAAGCAGTCTGGACGGAATCCGCGGCGTTTCTGGAACGGGAATTATCCATGGCCGCAGCTGAACTGCGGCGCAGTGACTTCTCCGCCGAACGCGACTCCTCTGACCTCGCTGGCGCCGCGGGGTCAGCCTCGCAAGCCTTTGAGGCTGCGTTTCGGGCTACTGGATTGTTGACTGGAGTTACCGCGGCGGTCGGGGTGATCGCCCTCGCGAATGCATGGAACCCCATTGGGTGGGCGGGCGGCATTGTGGTGGCAGGCATCAGTATTGCGTCGTCAGTACTGGGCATCGTTGGGAGTCGCCACGGCGACTCAGCCGAAAGGCAGCGGGCCGAAGCGCGCGCCAAGGCTGCCTACGCCGGGCGCACCGCGATCCGCACGACATTCGACGGCATTGAGAAGGACTTTGCCGTCAACGCCCGTTCCGTGGCATGGCGGGAAGCCGCGCCCAGCGTGAAATCACTGTTGCGCGAATCCGTCGTGCTGACGCGGCTGCGCGAGCAGGCCGCGTCCATCGCCGAACAACTTGATGAAAAGGCCTCGAAGATCGCCACGACGCCCCGTGTGGACGCTCTCGAAGGCGCCCTGCAAACACTGTTGAACGACGACGCTTCGGCCGACGGTCGCGACCACCGACATGTTGTGCAGCGGATTCTGTTGGGTGAGGACTGGTTCGACGTCGCAATCACGCCGGACGAGGTCAATGCCACCGGGAATAGAGTGTTTGTCGAAGCATGCCGTGCTCGTCACGATGCCGACGTCCACGAGTTGCGTCGTGCGCTCAGCCGGGCACTCGTCCACCCCGACATCGCCCGTGTCGCTGACTGGGTTCAGCTGCTCGCCGACGCTGCCAAGCGCGATGCGGCCTTTCGCCCTGCTTTGGTGGCCGCGACGCCGCCGCGTGGCGCACGACCATCCGTCGCTGTCGCCGGTGACTTCAGTGCGGGCAAATCGTCGTTCATCAAGCGACTGTTGGTCGAGATGGAGGGCGAGGTCCCGGAGACGCTTCACATCCGTGCCGACCCCACGACCGACGACGTGCACGTCTACCAATTGGGCAGCGTCGACCTCGTGGACACCCCGGGCTTTCAAAGCGGTCGTAGCGGACACGACGACAAGGCGGTCTCAGCCACCACGAACGCAGCACTGGTCATCGTGCTACTCCACGTGAATCTGTTGATCGGAGACACAGCCCGCCTCGAGGGCGTCGTCAAGGGCACCGAGGCTGCACCCGGCAAGTGGCCACGAATGTTGTTCCTTATCAACCGTTGTGACGAGCTCGGTGTCGATCCGCTCCACGGGGTCGGCGAGTACTTCAACCGGCGCGACCGCAAGGCGACCGAACTGCATGCCGCGCTGGCGTCGCGGGGAATCTACATCGAACGGAACCACATCCACGGCATCGCGGCCGATCCCTTCTCCGCGGTCGGAAGTAGTCTGCCGGTCACCCGTGCCGCATACAACGCCAATCGGGAGTGGGACGGCATTGGTGCCTTCCTCGAAGCGCTGCGCTCATTGTCACCGAGCGAGATCACGCAGGCCAATGCCGTTGCAGCGCTCGACAATGCGGTCGCGGAGCTGGTTCTTTTGAACACCGAGACCCGAACAGAATGCGAGGCGAACCGTGCCGAAGCAGACAAGCACGGTGCTGTGATCAAAGCCCTGGACGAATGCCTCGACGATGCTCAGCACCTATCGGAGACGCTCGAGCACACCCTGTCGGAGGCGGTCTCGCGACATACGACCAACGCCATCAGCAAAATTCGGGAGGTGGACCGAGGCGACGACGAGAAGCTGGCCAAGGCCCTAACCTCCTGGAACAACCCCGATCTGCAGGCCGAGATCGACGTGTTCTTGACGGCGGCCACCGATCAGATCGGTGAGTGGGCGGCGGCCCACGCGTCTGCGATCAACCGTGAGCTAGCAGCCGCCAACTTCGACCAGAAGATGGGCAGACCCGTAGCTGAAGGAGAGGAGACGCCGCGCGACACCGTCGGCGATGTGCTCGGGGTGGGTGAATTCCTCACCGTGTCGGTGCAGAAGCTTGCAACGGGAGCGGGTACTCGCGATGCCGCTTATGCCATCGGAAAGGGCCTTGGAAAGAACTTCAAGCCTTGGGGTGCAGTCAAACTCGGCCAGACGGTCGCGCGGGCCGGGATGGTGCTGCAGGTGGCAGCAGTGGCATGGGACGCCGTCAGCTGGGTGCGCACCGAGGCCAAGCGATCGGACTGGGACGAGACCATCAATGCTGCGGTCGAATCCGTTGAGCAGAACGCTGCTGACAATATCGCCGAGTTTCTGCGTGGTGAAAACGCCCCCATCGCGTACCTCGAGAAACGAATTGATGAGGTCGCCGCCTTCCGGGACGACCACAAGAACCAACAGATGCTCGCAAATTTCGAATTATCACGCACTGACCGCAGGCTTTCGGCGGTTAGCGCGCTGCTCGACGCCTTTGACAACCTGCGGAAGGAACCTGGGTCATTGTGAGCCCCATCGATATCACCGAAGCGAAGGCCTGGCTCGATGCCATCCCCGGTGGCCAACTCGGGATCGAAGCCGACGAGCAGTGGCAACTGTTCGCGAGCATCAGCGAACCCGTCGTCACGGTCTACGGTGCTTACGACACAGGGAAGAGCTCGCTGCTTCGACGGCTCATCGTCGACTCCGGCGTCGAGGTGCCGGAGTGGCTGACCATAAGTGCGCGCCATGAGACCTTCGAAGTCAACGAGGTCCGGGCAGCTGGGTGTCTGCTTCGGGACACGCCTGGGTTCGTCACGGGTGCCGACGACGTCCGCGCCGACATGAACACGCAGCTGGCGAACGCCGCCGTCGATCTCACCGATGTCGCGATCGTCACCGTCACCCCTCAGTTGGCGACCGCCGAGTTCCCCGCCTTGCAGGCATTAGTCCGACGCGCATGGGATCCAGGTTCGCTGTGGTTCGTCATCTCCCGGTTCGACGAGGCAGGCGTGGACCCGGAATCCGATCCTGACGGATACCGGGAACGGGCGAAGCGAAAGACTGAAGAGCTCCGTAGTGCTCTGGATCTAGACGATGCCGTACCGGTGTTCGTCGTATCCCAGGACTTCGCGCAGATGGTCGGGTCGGAGCGCAACCCGGGCCCGCAAATGTGGGATGACTTCCGTGGCTGGGACGGCATGGCCGAACTGCAGGGTGCGCTGATCAACCTCGGTTCCGGTAACGGTTCCTCATTGAGAGCATCAGCGGCGCAGCGGTTCTGGCGACGGGCGGTCGGCAACTCGCTGGACGGCCTCAATGTCGAAGTAGCGAAGTATCTTGATCATGAGAACTTCTCGGAAGAGGGTCTGCAACTGCGTCAATCGTGGCTGGCCCAGCTGGAGGCACTCCAGAAGTCCGCCGATGCCGACCTGCGGGGCAAGATCTCGGAGTGCATTGGGCAAGCCGTCGACGATCAACGCGACGCAGACGCCATACAGCGGTCGCTGAAGACGTCCATTGACTTCTGGTACGGGCTCCAGGAGCGCAGCGTCGAGAAGCTCCTGCGCAACGTCGACGACACGATCGCTCTGGAGAAGCAGCGGCCGTCCTGGAAGAAACTCGAGACACTCGCGGAGTCGATCCGCGTCCAGGCGGACCGCTCGACGTCCGCCAAAGAGACGACCGAAGTCATCTCGCCAACCGTCAAGCGCGTCTCGAACGCGGCGCTCAAGGCCCTCACCGAATACGAAAAATACTCGACTCTGAAGAAACCCACTCCAGCGGCCGCGTCTTCAGCGATGAACATGAGCAAGCGAGTTGCGGTCGCCACTGCCGTCCTCCCGCTAGTGGTCGAGATGTCGTCGATCGCCGAACAGTTCCTGAAAAGTCGGGCGGACGCAGCGGAACGCGATCGTCAACGGAAGTTCATGGAGGCCGAGCTCGAACGCACCGGCGAGCGTGCTGCGACGTTGGCGCTGAGCGAGTTCGAGCCAGTGATCGATGTGGCTCGGCAGGCGATCCTCGATGCGACAGCCGAGCGAGTCGAACTGAGAGACGGCCTCGGCCAGCTGGTTGCGGAGCTGCGACGACTTATCGATTCGGGTGAGTCCCTGTTGCGGACATCTGGAAAGAACCTTGCCAGGCCGGACTAAATGTCTTCGTCCCCTACCGGTATCGCGATACAACGGCCAGCTCTACTCGCCGCGGAATGCTTGAGGTCAGGCGTTGCTGTCCGGTAGCGAAGCTAGAACTCCAAGCTCCATCTGTGCGGTGCTTAACAGAAGTCGGCCCTGCTCATTCTTTATGAGCTCAATAGGGTTGCACCACCGGGTAATACTCGGTGTTGCAGTGTTGACGTCGGTGACACGGTGTATGTAGTAACGGTTCCGATGGAAGCTGGCTTCCAAGAGTTCCGCCCCTGAAATGTAGAACGGATCGCTTGGGTCTGAGCCGACCGTCGATTTAACTTCGATGAATATCTGACTCCCATCTTGATCAATACTGAGTATGTCGAACGGCGCTAACTCATCATCCTTCGACTGCCAAATGACTTGGCCTGGATCAAGATCCATGCTCTGGACGCGCGCGCGCTCGATGTTGAAGGCGACCTCTTCTCCACGCTTCCCGGCAAGACGCTTCTGCGCTTCGTTTTGGATGGAAGGAGCTGAGGAGATAGCTCCGATTGAAAACGATGTCGCACGACCACGTACTGCATGACGACCACTGCCTACTGCGATGGGTTGGGCGTCAACTACGGACACCGAGGAGTAATCCACGGGCGGAGGCTCCGTGTCACCAGAGTCCAGATGCATTCCCGCGGAGAGGCCCTGCGTAATGGATTCCTTGACGATCGGCTCGGTTCCCTCCCGGAGTTCGCCGGCCGATGAACGCACAGTGCCATCAGCATGATCGACCCCAGCGGGAACCTCCCGTTGGTTGTTTGATGCCAAGTATGCATCCAGGACGCTCGCGGGGCTGTGATCAGTGTCGTGCGCGAGGACAAGTGTAGTCCTGGCTTCCAAAACCGCGTCCTCGCTGATCTGCCGATTAACCATCATGCGGTCACGTTCCGCAGGAGAAATACTGAGCAGCATGGTGATCGCGTCCGCGTGGGTCGAGACACCGAGGTACTGAGCAAGTTGGCCACCGACCGCGAACCAATCGGGTTGGCTCGTCGACGAATCCAACTCGACGTAGGCTCTGCCCACTGAGCGCGAACGCTTGTCGTCGTCAGTTGTGTCGAAACGGGCTATATGGCAACGAGCATCAGTTCTTTCGACCTCGCTTTCCTTATATCGGTACCGGAGGACAAGGCGGTCGCACAAAACTACTTCGAGGTTGCGCATCGACTTGATCGACCTCGACTCGAGCCGAGCGTTCTCGGCAGCAATCAACGCGACGATGTATGGCTTAGCATCGTCGATTCGCCGCATAAGGTGGTGACGTAACTCACCCTGCTGGATGTTCAAAGGTTCTGCAGTAACGCTGATTTCGTCGTCTAGACGGGCCAACCCGAGATACTTGTGCAACTTTCCGCTGTCATTGTCGGCGAGCAGGATTGGCATGTGATGTTGCCATGTGTCACGGAGTAGAGGATCGTCCGCGAACGGAGGTTGGTTGGCGAATAGGCTCTTGCCTCTGTGCATAGCAAGGACTCGGACGTTCTGTGGGGCTGAGTGTGGTCGTTCCTCTGGTCCAAGGCTGTCCTCGATGGTGCGCTGGACCCAGCGCGCTGCGCGTTCGATCTCGCGATACGGTGTACCAGCTCGGTCCGCCTCTGTCGCAATGGATTCAAGTAACTTCAAGAGGTTGTCGGTGCCCGGATAGCTCGCGTCGACCAAGTCCAGTTCCGCAGCTAAGGCGACACCCCCACGTTTCCGGTACATCGACGCACTGATCCGAGGTATTCGAGCTCGGATCATCAGCGGCAATTCAGAGGATTCGAACCAGGCATCCGATGGGCGCACGATTTGCGGTTCATCATCGAGTTCGACTGGCACCCAGGCGCGTGAGCGCAAGGTGTATGCGAATAACGAATCAACTGTCCGTTCCGGGTCGATGCTGTGGTATCGGTGGCTACATCGGACTGTAGAGAGCAAGCCCTGCTCGTACGATGAGCCCCAGTGCTGCGCCAGCTGGTTCCAAAGCAAGAAGAGCCTCCGCGGATCCCCTGAGTCAATCAGATCCTCGAGACGATCGAGCCGAGAGCTCAATGTCAGTCGCTGGTGCTGGCTGTCGTGGTTCATAGGGCACCGGCGGGCGACCACGGCATCCAGCCACCTGTTGAACAAAACCACATTAATTGTGCGGTGAGGATGAGTGGAGCTGTCAAGGACATGGTTGCCAGTTACCCGTGTGAGACGAGGGTGGTCAGAGACACCAAGCATGCGATAAAAACTTGAATCATCACGCACTCCATCCGGTTCGACCGGGACCTCGACGGCGAGAAATTCGTACTCACCGAACGGGCCATACAGCTGCTCTAAATCTGTTGTCCCAGTCCACTCTTCACCGAAATAGACTTCCGCGGCCGGTCGAAGACGGACTGAGGTGGCACCCCAGTCACGTGCAGGCACAAGCACGCGCCCCAAGACTGCGAGGCCCACTTCGGTAGTGTCTCGCCGCGCTTTCTGATAAGCCCGAAGACCCGACATTGCTCGTTCTCGCTCATGCGGATCGGCATCCTCGCGTTCAAGGATCTTGATCAGATACCCGTTGATGAGGTCGCGCCACTCGAAGTTTCTTACACCGAGATCCCGAAGAAGATTGTCCATGCCCTCAATGTCATATAGCTGAGCGATGGGCACCGGAAGATCGTCCGGCAGCGATTCGTCGCGCCTCGGGAAGTAAATCGTCTGCTGGGAGGGGACGAGCAGTTGTCCGTTTGCCGCGAAAACGCATGCGATCTTCTTCAGGTCATCAGGAAGGTGCCAGTTGTGCTCTCGCCACGCTAACAAGAATCCGTAGAACTCGACCGCATCATCTGACATTGGCTGCGCAAGGTTCTCGAGAAACTCAGCATCCGTCATCTCGCATTCATTGTTCACTTCGTGGACAAATCTACGGACGTCCCAGTCCGCCTCAACGTCGCAGCGGAGGGTGCTCGTCCCATCAACCAACGAAAGACGCTGTGCCCAGGCATGATCCGGGATCGTTTGAGGAAATAGACGGACCTCACCTGGCCGACCTAAGCAGTCATCGGTCGCAAGAGGTAGAAACGCTACCGCTGCAAGCGAATCCCGCCAATGTTCTGCAATCGCCTTTGCGGCGCCGGTCAGGTGGCCTACGTCCTCCGGAATGACAGCACGTATGCTCTCCACAGAAAGGTCGCACCGCTGCACTAGGTCGCGTGCAACGGTTGAGCCAATGAATTCGGCAACGGCACCTAGCAGGTGATCATTGTAAGCAGTAGCCTCCGGTGTATCCGAAATTCTTCGGCGATCCATCGTCAAGACCCATTCGGCATGAACCGCCACCCGAAACCCGGGTTCTTCCTCAGTGGGAAAATAGACATGGAGTGGATACGTTTCGTCGATGCGCGGCCGCGTCGCACTTTCGCCCGACTCCAACGGCACGGCAACGGCGAATTTCGCTTCTGCGAGTTCAGACCATTCTTCCCCCAGCGCCGCCAGCGCCTCAGTCGGAGGTGCTGTTACGCCGCGATATACGAACCACTCCTCCGTTCCTTCGTCCGTATCCATGTAAACGTGCTCAATGTCGCCGGACGTGTCACGCACGGCATCCGCTCTGAAGTCGTGGCTCGTGCCTTGCAGCTCTAGATGATCGATCGACGGCAGAAAAAGTAGCAGCTGCGCGTTCAAATTCCTGACGAGATGCTCGGCGACGATATCGGGGTCAACGTCGTCATTTAGCGGAAGTCGAATGATCGTCGAGAAGCCCTCGGCGCGCAGCGAATCGACGGCCACTCCCGACTTGGCTCAATTTAGTGTTCAAGTCCGTGGCTGATCTTGGCGAGGGCGTC
>NZ_PDHO01000039.1 GCF_002887815.1 Mycobacterium sp. ENV421
CACGACGAAGCCGCGAACCGGCCGGTGCTTTTTACACCCACTTTCGGACGCGACCGGCTCCTGTACGGAACGTGAGAAGGCGTGTCCCGATACTGCCGCCGGATGAGGTGGCGAGAGGGAGGTTCCCGGACGGGCGACACCGGGCGGGACGGAGTACCGATGCGGGGCGCGCTGGCGGACTGACTCGTAGTAGCTGGGAAGCTCCTGCTTGACGCGGTGGGAGTGGAGCCAAGGGGTCAGGTCATCCGTGGCTGTGTTCGTTGGATCAACCGGACCGTGGGTTCGGGAGGAGTCTGGATGGGCGAGCTGAAATCGTCAGGCAAGTCGTTCGATATTTCGAAGTGGGAGGTGCACGACGCCTGGGAGAAGGTGAAGGCGAACAAGGGTGCCGCCGGTGTGGATGGATGCTGCATCGAGGATTTCGAGAAGGACCTGAAGAACAGTCTGTACAAGGTCTGGAACCGAATGTCTGCGGGGAGTTACTTTCCACCACCGGTACTGGCCGTGGAGATACCAAAACCGCACGGTGACGGAGTCCGGGTTCTGGGTGTGCCCACTGTGGCCGATCGGGTCGCGCAAACAGTAGTGGCCGCACGGTTGGAGCGGGAGGTCGAGCCGATCTTCCACGCCGACTCCTACGGCTACCGGCACGGACGATCGGCGTTGGATGCGGTGGGCGCGTGCCGACGTCGGTGTTGGAAATACGACTGGGTGATCGATCTTGACATCCAGAAGTTCTTCGACACCGTGCCGTGGGATCTCATCATCAAGGCGGTGGCGGCGCACACGGACCAGCCATGGGTGCTGCTGTATGTACCGGCCCACTGGCCGTGGACAGATCACTGGCTCACCCTGTGGCGCAACACCATCGGCTACAGCCCGCCAGCGACTGTCACCACCTGACCATCTGCCGAAAGGCCCGACCGGAGCACACAGGAAAAGCTGGAGCAGACCAGCCGATACCACCTGCTCGCCGCCAGAAACCGCCATCAACAGCCACCCCGGCGAAAGCTATCCCAATCCATCAGTGGATCGAGGTTTAGCCAACAGTAGCTCCACGTCGGGGACCAGGTGCCGGTGCACGAAACACCACGAGACAAACGGCCACGCCTTGAGCCGGTGCAGGTCCATCAGCCGGGCCGCGGTAGGCCTGCGCATCCACACCCCCGGGTCGGGAAAACGGTCCACGAAGCGGCGTGCGCTGCAATGCCGCGCGGACCGCATACTCGCGCAGATCGGCATTGTGTCGACGTGCGTGTCGTAGGCGGCGATGAGCTCGGCTGCGCTGGCCAACGGTGCGCCATCGGCCGCGCTAGCCGCGACGCTCACCACGGCGATTCCTTGCGTGCGGCGATGTACTCGGCGGCAAGGGTCTCAGCCGACAGATGCACGTATTTTCCCGTTGTCTCGGGGCTGGCGTGTCCCATCAATCCCGCAGCGCCAGCAGGTCGATTCCGGCCGCGACCAACTGTGTGCCGTAGGTGTGCTGCAGTCGGCGCGGGCGCACCCGGGCCGCGCCCGAGCGGGCTCGGTGGGTAGGGAAGATCCGGCGCATCCCCGCCTCGGTCAACGGCTGCCCGGCGGTCGGTCCGCGCAGCACGACGAAACACTGTTCGGTCGCGCAATCCGCCGGTCGTTCAAGCCGTAGGTAAGCAGCGAGTTCGGCGAAGAACGGCCGGTCCACCGGTACCACCCGGTCCCGACCACCCTTGCCGACCACCCGCACCTGCCGGCGACCGACGTCCGCCTCGGCCAACAGCAGACCGCGGACCTCGGCGGCGCGTAGTCCTCCGAGCAGCATCAGTAGCACCATCGCGCGGTCGCGGTGGGTGCCCAGGTCGGTCAGGAACGCCTCAACCTCTGCCAGCTCAAGGCTTTCCGGCAGCAGCCGCTGCTGGCGCACCAGCCGACCCCCCGTCCTTGGGTGACGAGCCGGGATATGCCCCAGCAGACCCCGACGCGCCCGAAGCCCGCTGGTGCGCCGCGGCGCCGGCACCGGGCTGGTCATCACCACGCCGGTGATCACCGCGAACTCGAACAGTCCCCGCAGCGCAGCGATGCGCCGGTTCTGCGTCGCCGGGGCGGCGCCCTGCCGCTCAGACAACCGGACCACCGTCGAACCCGCAGTGCGCTTGGGCTGGGTCTGCCAGTCCAGATAGTCGAACAAATCGGTCGGCCTCACCTCGGCCAGACTGACGCCTTGCCCGGCGAGGAATCGCAGGAAGTTCAACACGTCGTAGGCGTACGCACGCCGCGTCGCCCGGGCGAAGTTCCTGCCCTTCAGGTGCGCCAGAAACCGATTCACTATCGCAACGTCGTCACGCTGCCCAGTGGCGACCTCACCGGCAAGCAGGAAGACCTCGCCGTCGCCGGCTACCCGAAGTCCCATCGCCACCTCCAAGGGAAAAGCCACCGACCTCCAGTGTCAGCACCCCCATCCCTTGCTGGTGGGACCCCACACGCACCGAGCGTGTCGCCCCGATGAAGCCGGTTAACGGATAATCTGCACACCGCGGTATCGGTCAAACACGTCCCAGCGGTGACCGCGGCGGTCAAGACGATTTTCGCCCACACCGACCCCGCCGACGTCGCTGCCCAGTGGGGACTGTCAGCACAACGGTGGATCTGATCTTGGTCTGACCGTCCCCCCGCGGGCGGCGGGGTTTGATGCGAGGACGGCGCCGGGTGCTCGATTCCACCCCGTTGTTTGATGCGGTGGCCACCGAGGACACGGTCATTGAGCGCGGGCCGCGATCCGCTGAGTCCTGTCGTCAGCGGATCGGGTCAACTCGGTGGCCGCGGGCGCGGTGCACGCGGCACTCAAGCGGGACGATGACTACGCCACGCTGGGTAAGCCGCACGACATGGGCACAAGTCGCGGGCACTATTGACGCTTGCGGAGCTGGCGAAGGTCCCGCCGCGCCGCGGATCGGCGTGCGGCACTAACCGGCCTGGTAGAGCGCAGCGAACTGCTCGCGGAGCCGGTATTTGAGTATTTTGCCGCCGACGGTCTCGGGTAGCGTTTCGGCGAACACCACGCGCTTAGGGGTCTCGAAGCCGGCGAGCCGCTGGCGGCAGAAGGCGACGATGTCCGACTCGATGGGCGCGCGCCCGGTTTGGGGTGTGACGATTGCTGTGACGGCTTCACCCCAGTGGGGGTGGGGCAGTCCGATCACCGCCGCACGCGCTACGTCGGGGTGGGTATGCAGCACAGCCTCTACGCGCATGCTCGAGACGTTCTCTCCACCGGTCTTGACGATGTCTTTATAGCGATCGACCAGGATCCGCAGCCCGTCGTGGTCAATCGAGGCGCTGTCGCCGGAGTGAAACCAACCGCCACTGAAGGCTTCGCGGGTGGCGGCCGGGTTGCGGTAGTAGCCGGCCGTCATGATTGGCGACCGGTAGACCGCCTCGCCGGGCTGCCCGCGCACAGGCCGGCCAGATTCGTCGACGACGTCGGAGGCCAGCAGGGGGCTGGGCACACCGACGTAGTTGGTGTGCGGCGCGGTGGCGCCGTGTACCTCGGGCCATTTTGCGGGCCAGAACCGGTGACATGCGATCGCCTCGGTCTGGCCGAAGATGCCCATCGTCACCAGTTCTGGGCCGCAGCGCTGCACCAGCCGGTCGAGCAGCTGCGGGGCGAGTGCTCCCCACCCGTACACGAGCACGCGCAGGCTGGTTGGGTCGAACTCCGGGTGGGCCTCGAACTCGTCGGCTAGGGACGTCACGATCTGCGGTGAGCCGGCCCACAGGGCAGTGATCCGATGGGTGTCGACGGCCTTGGCTACCACGTCGGGCACCGGTTTTCGGCCGATCAGCAGGCTGCCTCCGCTGAGAAACGCCGAGAACATGAAGATCTGGTCGCCGACGTGGTAGGTGACCGGCAGGAACGTGGCAAGGCGCAGGTCGGATTCCACGGTGAGACCGCGAGTCAGCGAGAGTGCGAAGTTCATCGCCGCGAGGTAGGTGCAGTGGTGGGACACCATTGCACCTTTGGGCATCGATGTGGTGCCGGAGGTGAACAGCAACTCCCAGATGTCGTCGCCGTGGATCTCCACGTCGGGCTCGGTGTCGGGTTTGCTGGCGATCAGGTCGGTGAAACTTGGCGTGTCAACCACAGGGGCGCCGCCGATGGTGATCGTGACATCTGGGCGCAGGCCGGTCGCGCTGAATCCGGGTTCGGCGCGTGGCCACAGCTCGGCGTCGACGACCGCGAAGGTTGGTTCGGTTAGTTCGATGAGGTGTTTAACCACGTCGGGAGCGAGGTTGGGGTTGAGGGGGACGGCCACCATTCCCGCCTTCGCGATGCCGATCTTGGCAAGGCAGGCTTCGACGGAGTTCTCGCAGAACAGCAACACCCGTGCGCCGGGTTGGAGCCCGGCGGAGGCGAGCGCGTGCGCGAACCGGTTTGCGCTTTGGTCTGCCTCGCGATAGGTCAGCTGGGCAAACCGCTGGTCCCCGTAGGCGCCGGGCCATCCGGCGATCGCGATCTGGTCGGGATAGCTCCAGGTGAGCCGTTCGAGCACGTCACCTACCGATGTCCGCTCCCAGCGGCGCGTTGCTCGCCTGCCTCGCAGGGTGGTCACATCCGGGTCCATTGCGGCTCCTTGTGCGTGAGTCCCGCTCAGACTGTCACGCCGATGCCGCGCGATCAATGTCCTAGTTACTCATGGTTCACTATGTCTGGTGCTTGCGTTACCCCGAGACAGCCGTGCGCGGCAGTCCTGAGCAGCTCGGCGAGCCGAGAGGGGGGTAGTCCGCTGCGGAAGAACAGGGTCGATTGGATAGCGCCGATGGCGGCGTGCACCGCAACCCGTAACTCGGCGTCGGCGAGGTCGGGACGCAGGTGGCCGAGCACGTGGACCCACTCCTCCACGTAGTGTCGTTGGTCTCGGCGCAGTCTTCGCTGCTGGTCGAGCGGAACGTTGTGCCCCTCGCGGTGGTAGACGGCGAGCACCGCGCGGTCTTCGATGGCTATCCGGATATGGTCGTCCACCAGCGCTGACAGGGCTTCGTTGTCGCTGCGCGTTGTCGAAATGATCGCCGCGGCGCCGTCGCTGAGTCGTCGCATCACCTTGTCGAGAAGTGCTACCAGGATCGCGTCCTTGCTGGGGAAGTGGCGATAGATGCCCGAGCCGACGATGCCCGCCCGGGCTCCAATGTCGACGAGGGCCACGCCGTGGTACCCGCGCTCGGCGACCAGTTCGGCCGAAGCGGTCAGGATCCGCTCCTTTCGTTCCGGGTCGCGCTGTCGGGAGTGCGTCGCGCCGTCCTGCATCTGGCCTTCCTCGCCGTGCGTGTCGTACAGTCTCCTGCGTGAACAGTGAATCACATGCCGCGCCTCGGGAGAGAACGCTGTGCCGGTGCTGACATCGCAGCTCGATACGTCGAGCGAGGCTTACCAGGCCAACCGGGAGGCGCAGTTGGCGCTGCTTGCACAGCTCGACGAGCAGGTTGCACGTGCGGTCGCCGGGGGTGGTGAGCGGTATCGGAAGCGGCATCGTGAGCGGGGGCGGCTTCTGGTCCGGGAGCGCATCGAGTTGCTGCTGGACCCGGCCAGCCCATTCCTGGAGCTGTCGACGTTGGCGGCCTGGGGCACCGGGTTCACCGTCGGCGCCAGCGTGGTCACGGGCATCGGGGTGGTGTCGGGGGTGGAGTGCATGGTGATTGCGCACGACCCGACGGTGCGGGGTGGCGCGATGAATCCCTATTCGCTGCGAAAGACGCTGCGTGCGTTGGAGATCGCGCGGGTGAACCGGCTGCCGGTGATCAACTTGGTGGAGTCCGGCGGGGCGGACCTGCCCCAACAGGCCGAATTGTTTGTGCCGGCCGGGCGGATCTTTCACGAGCTGACGGAGTTGTCGGCGCTGGCGATTCCCACGGTCGCCTTGGTATTCGGCAATTCCACGGCGGGCGGGGCGTACGTGCCGGGGATGTGTGACTACGCGGTGTTAGTGGACCGTCAGGCCAAGGTTTTTCTGGGTGGTCCGCCGTTGGTGAAGATGGCCACCGGTGAGGTGGCCGACGATGAGGCGCTGGGCGGTGCCGAGATGCATAGTCGAGTGTCGGGGTTGTCGGACTACTTCGCAGCAGACGAGCGCGACGCGATCCGGATTGGCCGCCAGATCATGTCGCGGATCAACTGGCGCAAACTGGGCCCGGCTCCGGTGGGGTGCGCGGCGGCGCCGCGGTATGACCCGGAGGAGATTCTCGGGATCGTTTCTGCCGATGTGAAGGTGCCGTTCGATCCGCGTGAGGTGCTCGCGCGGACGGTGGATGGTTCGGAGTTCGACGAGTACAAGCCGCTGTACGGGACTTCGCTGGTCACCGGGTGGGCGCAGGTGCACGGCTATCCGGTGGGGATTTTGGCCAACCATCGGGGGGTGTTGTTCTCCGAGGAGGCCAAGAAGGCCAGCGAGTTCATTCTGCTGGCCAATCAGACTGATACGCCGCTGGTGTTCTTGCAGAACACCACGGGTTACATGGTCGGTGCGAGCTATGAGCAGGGCGGCATCATCAAGGACGGCGCCAAGATGATCAACGCGGTGACCAACAGCACTGTGCCGCACGTGACGATCACGATGGCCAGTTCGTTCGGCGCCGGCAACTACGGCATGTCGGGGCGGGCCTATGACCCGCGGCTGCTGTTCGCCTGGCCCGGGGCAAAGCTGGCGGTGATGGGCGCGGCGCAGTTGGCAGGCGTGATGTCGATCGTGGCCCGTGAGTCGGCGGCGTCGATGGGGCGGGCGTTCGACGAAGACGCCGACTGTGAGCGCACCGCGGCGATCGAGGCCCAGATCGACACGGAGTCGCACAGTTTCTTCGTCACCGCCCGGCTGTACGACGACGGGATCATCGATCCTCGTGACACCCGCACCGTGCTGGGCATGTCGCTGTCGGCGGTGCATTCCAACACCGTGGCCGGCCGCCGCGGCTTCGGCGTTTTTCGGATGTGAGGCACATGGTCCAGAAACTTTTGGTGGCAAATCGCGGTGAGATCGCCGCCCGGGTGATGCGCACCGCGCACGCCATGGGTCTGGGGACCGTCGCGGTCTATTCCGACCCTGACGCCGGCGCGTCGTTTGTCGGCCTGGCCGATGCGGCTGTGCGCCTGCCGGGCGCCGCGCCGTCGGACACCTATCTAAACGCCGAGGCGATCATCGATGCGGCCCGGTTGACGGGGGCCGACGCGGTGCACCCGGGCTACGGGTTTTTGTCGGAGAACGCCGGGTTCGCAGCCGCATGCGCCGAAGCCGGGCTGGTGTTCGTGGGGCCGCCGCCGGCGGTCATCGCGGCGATGGGCTCGAAGGTCGAGGCGAAGGCGCTGATGGAGAAGGCCGGGGTGCCCGTGCTGCCCGGAGCAACCCTGGACGAGGACTGTGATCTGGCCGCGGAGGGTCGGCGGGTGGGCTACCCGCTGCTGGTGAAGGCGGCGTTCGGCGGTGGCGGCCGCGGTATGCGGATCGTCGAATCCGCTGAAGAGCTCGCCGACGCGGTGGCGGCTGCCCGCCGGGAAGCGGCCTCGGCGTTCGGCGATGCGACGGTGTTCCTCGAGCGCTATGTCGTGAATCCGCGGCACGTGGAGGTGCAGATCCTTGCCGACACGCACGGGGCGGTGGTGCATCTGTTCGAGCGCGACTGCTCGATTCAGCGCCGCCATCAGAAGATCGTGGAGGAGTCGCCGTCGCCGGCCGTCGATGACACCCTGCGCGCCGAACTCGGTACGGCCGCGGTGGCCGCGGCGAAGGCAATCGGTTACGTCGGTGCGGGCACCGTCGAGTTCGTGTTGTGGTCGGGCGGGTTCGCCTTCCTGGAGGTCAATACCCGGTTGCAGGTGGAGCATCCGGTCACCGAGCTGATCACCGGCCTGGACCTGGTGGAATTGCAGCTGCGGATCGCCGACGGCGCCCCGCTGTCCGCGGAGGCGTTCGATGCCCGCATCGGCGGGCATGCGATCGAGGCCCGGCTGTATGCCGAGGACGTCGGCGCCGGCTTCCTGCCCGCCACCGGCGTGCTGCACCGCTTCGCCATACCGGAGGACCCGGGCGTGCGGGTGGACACGGGCGTGGTCGACGGCGCGGTGGTCAGCCCGCATTACGACCCGATGCTGGCCAAGGTGATCGCGCACGGACCCACCCGGGCCGACGCCGCACGAAGGCTGGCGCGCACGCTGGCGCGCGCCCAGCTGCACGGCGTGACCACCAACCGCGACCTGCTGGTCGGGATCCTTCGCGAGCAGGAGTTCCTGGCTGGCGGCACCGACACCGGATACCTCACCCGCCACAACCCGTCGGTGTTGGCTGCACCCGCGCGGAGCGCGCTGGCGGTGCACGCGACTGCGGCGGCGCTGGCCGCGCAGGCGCAGGCCAGGCTGACGGCGCCGGTGCTGCGGACTCTTCCTGCGGGATGGCGCAACATCGGGGGTGCGTCCCAGCGCGCAAGCTACCGGTGCGGAGAGCGCGTCATCGAAGTCGCCCACCGCCAGGTCGGGGATCGGGTGCTGATCGAGGTCGATGACCAGCCGCTGCCCGCGGCGCGGGTGCTGGCGGCCGTGCCGGATCGGGTCGACCTGGAGGTCGACGGGGTGCGCCGTTCGATCAGTGTGCACCGGGTGGGCGCGGTGTCGTACGTGGACAGCGCTCTCGGATCAACTGAGCTGGTCGACGTGCCGAGGTTCCCCGATCCGTCGTCGGTGCGACATGCGGGCTCGCTGCTGGCCCCGATGCCCGGCACCGTGGTGCGGGTGCTCGCCTCGCCCGGCGCAAAGGTCACCGCCGGGCGGGCTCTGATCGTGCTGGAGGCGATGAAGATGGAACACACCGTCACCGCCCCCACCGACGGGACCGTCGTCGACGTGTTTGTCGCGGCCGGTGATCAGGTCGACACCGGCCAGGCGCTGGCTATCGTCGAGGACAGCGCCGGAAGGGACGGGGGCAGCAGTGAGTGATCCGGTGACCTACCAGGTCGTTGACGGTGTGGCCTGGTTGACGATCGACCGGCCCGAGGCACGCAACGCGCTCAGCGCCGCGGTGCGCGAGGGCCTGTGGGATGGGACCCGTCGGTTCAACGACGACGCAAGCGCGCAGGTTCTCGTCCTGACCGGGGCGGGGGAGAAGGCGTTCTGTGCGGGCGGGGACCTCAAGGAAATGGCAGCTACCGCGCTGACCGTGCCCCCGCCGGATTTCACCCCGCAGTTCGGTCGCAATATCGATGTTGCCAAGCCGACCATCGCCGCGGTCAACGGGGTCGCGTTCGCAGGCGGGTTCCTGCTTGCTCAGCAGTGTGACCTGGTGGTGGCTGCCGAGCACGCGACATTCGCGATCACCGAGGTCAAGGTGGGCCGCGGCGCCCCGTGGGCGGCGCCGCTGTCGTGGCTGGTGGCGCCCCGGATCGCGCTGCAGATCCTGCTCACCGGCGATCCGATCAGCGCGCACCGGGCGCAGCAGGTGGGCCTGGTCAACGAGGTGGTGCCCGCCGCCCAGCTGCATGAGCGCACCCAGGAGTTGGCGCAGCGGATCGCCGCCAACGCGCCGCTGTCGGTGCTGGCCGCCAAGCGCACGGCCTACCTGTCGGCGCAGCACCGGATCGATGAGGCCTACACGCTGGCCGAGCAGATCTGGGAGCCGGTGTATCACTCCGAAGACGCTCAAGAAGGCCCGCGGGCGTTCCGGGAGAAACGCGCACCGGTATGGAAAGGACGCTGAGGGATGCCGTTATCGATGCAGGCGCTAGCCGATGATCTGGCCGCCGAGACCGCCGACCTGCGCGACCTGCTGTTGACGCTGCCCGACGCCGACTGGCGCCGGCCTACCCCGGCGCTGCGTTGGTGCATCGGTGACCAGGTGTCACACCTGGCATTCTTCGACGACGCCGCGGTGCGAGCGGCGAGCGACCCGGATGGCTTCCTGGCCGAATTGGCCCGCCTGAACGCCGAGGGCGGAGTGAACCCCGACACCATCTGTGCGCGCTTTCGAGACATGCCGGGCGAGGCGCTGCTGGCGTGGTTCGACGAGGCCCGCGCGCGGTTGCTGTCCAGCTTCGGTCAGATCGATCCCGCGGCACGGGTGCCGTGGTTCGGTCCCGCGATGAGCGCGGCGTCGTCGCTGACCGCCCGGTTGATGGAGACCTGGGCGCACGGCCAAGACATCGCCGACGCGCTCGGCATAAACCGGGCACCCACTGACCGGTTGCGTCACGTCGCGCACCTCGGTGTACATGCTCGAGCGTTCAGCTACACAGCGAACGGACGTCAGGCGCCGGATTTGCCGGTGCGGGTCGAGCTCACCGCCCCGAGCGGCGCGATCTGGGGCTGGGGCCCCGAGGACGCCGCCGATCGGGCGAGCGGGCCTGCGCTGGACTTCTGTCTGGTGGTGACCCAGCGGCGGCACCGCGACGACACCGCGTTGGCGATCAGCGGGCGCGCGGCGGGGCAGTGGATGGCCATCGCCCAGGCTTTCGCCGGAGAACCGGGGGCGGGACGCAAAAAGGGGCAGTTCGGATGACCGCGACAACAGATCGTGCCCGGGCGGTGCGCATCGCCAACTGCTCCGGCTTTTACGGCGACCGGGTCGGCGCCGCCCGCGAAATGGTCGACGGCGGCCCCATCGACGTGCTCACCGGGGATTATCTCGCCGAGCTCACCATGCTCATCCTCGCCAAGGCTCAGCGCAAGGATCCGGGCGCCGGGTACGCCAAGACATTCCTCACCCAGATCGAGCAGGTGCTCGGCAGCTGTTTGGATCGCGGTATCAGGATCGTGGCCAACGCCGGCGGGCTGAACCCGGCCGGCCTGGCCGACGCGGTGCGCGAGGTGGCGGCCAGGGTTGGGCTCGATGTGCGTGTGGCCCACGTGGAGGGTGACGACCTGCGCGCAAAGTTGTCGGCCATCACCCCGGCGGTGCGCGGCGAGCCGGTCTCGGCCAACGCCTACCTCGGCGGCTGGGGAATCGCGGCCGCCCTCGGCGCGGGGGCCGACGTGGTTGTGACCGGCCGGGTCACCGACGCGTCGCTGGTGGTCGGGCCGGCGGCCTGGTGGCATGGCTGGCGAAGCGACGACTGGGACGCGCTGGCCGGCGCCGTCGTCGCAGGGCACGTCATCGAATGCGGGCCGCAGGCCACCGGCGGCAACTACGCGTTCGCCGCGGATCTGCCCGACTCACGCTATCCGGGTTTTCCGATCGCCGAGGTCGCCGCGGACGGGTCGTCGGTGATCACCAAGCACCCGGGCACCGGCGGGCTGGTGTCGGTGGGCACGGTCACCGCGCAGCTGCTCTACGAGATCGGCCCGCCCGCCTACCTCGGCCCCGACGTCATCACGCACTTCGACACCCTCACGCTCACCCAGGCGGACCGGGACCGGGTGGCGATCGCCGGGGCGCGGGGCAGCCCGCCGCCGCCGACCCTGAAGGTGGCGCTCAACGACGCCGGCGGGTTCCGCAACACCATGACGATGGTGCTCACCGGGCTGGACATCGAGGACAAGGCCGCCCGCGCCGAAGCGATGCTGTTCGACGTGCTGGGCGGACGCGACCGCTTTGCCGAGGTCGACGTGCGGCTGCTGCGCTTCGACACCGCCGACGCGCCGACCAACGAGCAGGCCACCGCACACCTGCGGGTCACCGTCAAAGACCCCGACCCCGCGAAAGTCGGCCGCCGCTTCTCCAACGCCGTCATGGAACTGGCGTTGGCCGGCTACGCCGGGTTCCACACCACCACCCCGCCCACCTCGGAATCGGCCTACGGGATCTACCGGCCCGCGGCGGTGCCCCGCGCGATGGTGCAGCATGTCGCGGTGTTGCCCGACGGCCAGCGCCGGGTGGTGCCCGACCCACCCGCGGCCGCGGCCGCCACCGCCCCGGTGGTGGAGGGGGTTGCCGCCGCGCACACCGGCCTTCCGGTCGGGCAGACCAGCCGCGCGCCGCTGGGGCGGGTCTGCGGCGCCCGCTCCGGGGACAAGGGCGGTGACGCAAACATCGGGCTGTGGGTACGCGACGACGCCAGCTATGTTTGGCTGCGCGAATACCTCTCCATCGAGCGGCTGCGCGCGCTACTGGGCCCCGAGGTCACCGACCTGAAGATCGACCGGTTCGACCTGCCCAACCTTCGGGCGATCAACGTCGTCGTGCACGGTCTGCTCGGCGACGGAGTGGCCTCCTGCACCCGACCCGACCCGCAGGCCAAGGGGCTGGGGGAGTACCTGCGCAGCCGCGTCGTCGACATTCCCGAGGCGCTGCTCGACCGATAACCGACGCACCGACCACCGCGAGCCGACGAGACCCGCGTCCCCATACCGGGCGGTCGATCAGCGGACGAGTTCGACGATGGTCGCGTTGGCCATGCCGCCGCCTTCACACATGGTCTGCAGGCCGAACCGAATGCCGTGGTCACGCATGTGGTGCATGAGCCGGGTCATCAGGATCGCCCCCGAGGCGCCAAGGGGATGCCCGACCGCGATCGCGCCGCCGAGCGGATTCATCCTCGCCGGATCGGCGCCGGTCTCCGCCAGCCAGGCCAGCGGCACCGACGCGAACGCCTCGTTCACCTCAAACGCCCCGATGTCACCGATGGACAGGCCGGCGCGGCGAAGCGCCTTCGCCGTCGCCGGGATCGGTCCCGTCAGCATCGAGACCGGCTCACTACCAGCTATCGCGCCGGCGTGATAGCGGACGATGGGGGACAGGCCGAGTTCCTCGGCCCGCTCGGGCGAGCTGACCAGCACCGCGGCGGCCCCGTCGGCGATCTGGGAGGCGTTACCGGCGTGGATCACCCCGTTCTCGAGGAACGACGGCTTCAGCGTCGCCAGTTTCTCGACGGTGCTGCCGCGGCGCAGGCCCTCATCGGCGACCAGGCCGGGAGCTTCCGGCACCGCGACGAGTTGGCGGTCGAAGGCGCCGGCGTCGATAGCCGCCGCCGCCCTGGCGTGGCTCGCGCAGGCGAACTCGTCGAGCCTCTGTCGAGAAAAGCCCCACTTCGCCGCGATCATCTCGGCTCCACGGCCTTGATGAAAAGTCGATCCCTCGAGGGCCGTCTCGTAACGGTGTAGCAGCCGTGGCCCGTAGGGCAGCCCAACGTCGCGGCCGGCACCCAACGGAACCCGGCTCATGCACTCCACGCCCCCGGCGACGACGAGATGGTACTGACCCGACATCACCATCGCGGCCGCGAAATCCAGCGCCTGCTGGCTTGAGCCGCAGGCCCGGTTCACCGTGGTGCCGGGCACGCTGTCGGGCCAACCGGCGGCCAGCGCTGCCGAACGGCCCACGTTCGCCGACTGGTCGCCCACCTGGTTCACGCAGCCCCAGATGACGTCGTCGATCAGGGCAGGGTCCACACCGGTCCGCTCGACCAGCGCCTCCAGTACCCGTGCGGACAGATCCACTGGATGCACACCTGCCAGTGCGCCGCCTCGCTTGCCGATCGGCGTTCGAACCGCTTCGACGATCACGGCCTCAGGCATGTCAACCTCCAATATCTAATAATCATTATTAGCATAGTATCTGATGTTCTGCTCCCAACTCCCGGGCTTGGTGCTCGTTAGTGCGCCTAGCGGCGGCGCATTGACCACATTTGCGGGGCCCGCTCGGTCTGTACAGCCACGTCCCAGCCCAGAGCCGGCGGCCCGGTCTCCAGCCGGAAGGTGCGCGCCATGGCGCGGGCTAGCGCAGGGTCAGTGGCCACTTGGCGGGCAAGGCCGAAGGCCCGGTCCTCGACCGCCTCGTCGGCAACCGACTCCCACGCCAGGCCCAATTGAGCCGCGCGGTCGCCGTCGATCTCGGCACCGCACAGCGCCATCGCCGCGGCCGCTTCGCGGCCGGCCAGGCGGGACAGCAGCACGAAGTGTCCCCCGCCCGGGTGCAGACCGATGCGCTGGAAGCCCGACATCAGCCGCGCGGTGCGAGACACGATCCGCAGGTCGGTGGCCAACGCCAGGTTCAGGCCCGCACCGACCGCCGGGCCGCGTACGGCGGCGATGGTGACGGCCCGCACCGACCCGATCCGGGTGAACGCGGCATAGATGGCCGACAAGCCCGCATAGGTGCCCTCTTCGGCTGGGTCAGATCCAGCGTCACCGAGCGTGGTGGTGTGTGCGCCCGCGCAGAACGATCCGCCAGAGCCACGGATCACCAGTGCGCCGATCGAGTCGTCGGCGTCGATGCGGTCGGCGGCGGCGACCAGTTCCCGGGACATCTCCGGGGTCAGTGCGTTCCGCCGCTGCGGTGCGGCCAGGGTGATGGTGGCCAGGCCGCTTTCCACGCTGAGCTCAATCTCCACGGTTCCTCCGTTCAGGCGCGTTACATGGCGGTGATCATCGGCCACAGCCCGTCGCTGCCGCTGGCGATGACAGCACGACCCAGCTGCCGCGCCCAATACTCGGCGGAGCCGCACTCTTCGCGCCAGGCCCACAGCCGGCGGGTCAGGTGGTGTAAGCGGTGTTCCTGGGTGAACCCGATCGCTCCGTGGACCTGATGGGCAATCCGGGCTGCCGGTCCGGCCGCCGCGCTGGTCCGCGCTTTGGCCGCGGCTATGGCCAAGGTCGCGGTGGCCGGATCGGCAGCCACGGCAGCGACTGCCGCCTGCGTGGCAGCACCGGCACCCGCAGCCAGGCCGGCCAACTCGGCGATCTGATGGGCCACGGCCTGGAACTGCCCGATGGGCCGATCGAACTGGACCCGCTCCCCGGCGTAGCGCACCGTCGCCTCCAGCACTGCATCCAAGGCACCAGAGAGTTGGACCGCGCGGGCGAGCGCACCTAGCCGGCGCAGCTGGCATGCGGTGCCCGGCGGAACTTCTGCAACAGCAGAGCGGGGTATGCGCACTCCTTCGGCGGCCAGGTCGTCGCGCGGCTCACCGGCCAGATTGTCTATGTTTACCAAGCGGCAGTCGGCAGGGTCGACAAGGGCCCCCAGCGCGGGCTGCGGATCATCGGTCACCACCAGCACGCGTCGGGACACCCGCGCATACGGCACCCGGCTGGCGACGCCGCCCAGGACGGCTCCGGCGCCGTCCGGCGTGAGGGTCAGACCGGCCCCGTAGGCGACCGTCACCGGCCCGTCGGGCAGGGCCAGCCCGGCCGCGGTGCACCCCGCGGCGACCGGGAACAGCGCCTCGGCTAGTGGGACGGGCGCGGCGTATCCGGCAGCGACACACAGCACCGTGGCCGCGTCGGCAATTCCACCACCGGCGCCCCCCAGCTGTTCGTCAACCCCGATCCGGGTTAGCCCGATATCCTCCAGCCGCTGCCAAAGCTGCGGGCTCCACGAGCCCTCGGCCGCCGAGATCAGCTCAGGCGTGCAGTGCCGGTCCAGCAGATCTGCTGCGGTGCGTTCGACCAGATCGATATCGCTCACCGCAACCCCAGCCCCCGCGCCACGATCCCGCGCAGCACCTCGTTCGTGCCCCCGCGCAAGGTGAACCCAGGTGCGTGCAGCACCGCCCGCGCTAACTCTCGTTCCAGGGGAGTAGGTGAGTTTCTGCTCGGCTCGACCTGCGCCAGCGCCCGGACGACATCGATGATGTCATTTTCCAACGTAGTGCCCGCGTCCTTCACCAGGGCCGCGGCGACATCGGGGGCCTCCCCCCGATCGAGCGAACCGGCGATCTGCAGCGACAGTCGGCGCAACGCCCACAGCTGCGCCACGAGCGCACCGACCTCGGTCGCCTGACGCTCATCGTCGGGATCCGCGGCGCGCACCAGTTCGCGCAGCAGCGGCAGAGTCGACAGGAACCGCTCCGGCCCGGAGCGCTCATAGGCCAGCTCGGAGGTGACCTGCCGCCAGCCCGCGCCCACCTCGCCGAGGACCATGTCGTCGCCGACATGGACGTCATCCAGGACGACCTGATTGAAGTGATGCTCGCCGTCCAGCAACCGGATCGGTGTGATCGTCACACCCGGCGAGGTCAGGTCGACGATGAACTGGGTCATCCCCGCGTGCCGGTCCCCGTGCTGCAGCGGTGTCGTCCGGCACAATACGATCATGTAGTGGCAGCGGTGAGCCTGGCTGGTCCAGACCTTGGTCCCGTTGAGCACCCAACCGTCCTGCTCGCGTCGTGCGGCAGTCCGGATGGAAGCGAGATCCGAACCGCTATCGGGCTCACTCATCCCGATGGCGAAGAAGCACCGGCCCGCCGCCATCGCGGGAAGCAGCCTCTCACGCTGCGACTCGGTGCCATAGCGCAGCAAAGCCGGCCCGCTCTGGCGGTCGCTGATCCAGTGCGCCACCACCGGCGCGCCGGCCGCGAGTAACTCCTCCACCACGACGAACCGATGCAGTGCCGGCCGCTCGTGACCGCCGTAGCGGCGCGGCCAAGTCATCCCGAGCCAGCCGCGATCCCCGAGGCGCGCCGAGAAGTCCGGGTCGAAACCGGCCAGCCAGGCGTCACTATGCGGCTCGAACGCGCCTCGGCGCTGCTCGTCGTCGAGGAATGCCCGGACCTCGTCGCGCAGCTGTTCGGCCTCGACGGGAAGCTCGACCTCCGGCAATCGCAACAGGCGGGTCGGCGCAGCCATCAGCGCTTCACCTCAGAAGCGCGGGCCGGTCGGGATCCGCCGCCGCGCGGACCGTTCGCGCAGCGATTCTGTGGGATGGCAGAGATGATCGCTTCCTTCCAGGCTGGAGCTGGGCGAGCAGGGAACGTACTCCAATGTCCAGGGCTCATATGCCTCACGATAACCTATAGATTGTAATCATTACGATCTGTCGCCGCCAGATTGACTATCGGGGATTTTTATCGGGGATTTGCCGTCGCGGTGCGCAGCCGACGCGGGCGGTACGGAGTGAGAGACCCCGTACTTGCCCGGTTGTGTTTGATGTCCAGCAGGTCGGCGGCACAGTGGTCTATTCTCGCAGCCGGACCGAAATACCATAATCATTCAAACGGACTAGAGAAGCTCACGCCCGGAGCACGGGCAGTCAGCCGTTCACTCCACGGCGGTGCCGTGCCGATCGCAGGAGAACCGACACGATGACGACGATGACGACCAACCCGCCACGGTTGCTTGCGTCGTCCAAGGGAATTCCGGAGGATCCCCTTCCCGCCAACCAGCTTGCGCTCGGTTTGGGCGGCGCCCCATGAATTCGCCGGTGACAGTCAAGGAAGCCGGGTTCGGCGTCATGCTGCCCAATTTCGATCCCCTACGGCTCGGCACGCCGCCGCTCCTGGCCGCCGCCCGCCTGGCTGAAGACCTGGGGTTTGACTCAGGGTGGGTCGGCGATCATCTGAGTTTCCATCCGCCGATACTAGAGCCGTGCGGGGCGCTCGCGGCCGTCGCTGCTGTCACCCAGCGGCTGGTGCTGGGCACCGGCGTGCTGCTGTTGCCGATGCGCAATCCGGTGTGGACAGCCAAGCAACTCGGGACGGTCGCCGCGCTAGCCCCGGACCGCCTGATCGTCGGAGTCGGTGTGGGTGGGGAGAACCCGGCGGAATTCGAGGCCGCCGGGTACCCCGTGGCACAGCGTGGCCGCAGGCTGGACGAGGCGATCGAGGTCGTCGACGCGCTGCTGCGCGGCGAGGCCGTGGAGCATCCGGGCCCACTGCTTCCGGTGCGTTCGCCGAAGCTGGAGCCGGTGCCATCGTCGCGCCCGCCGCTGGTTGTCGGTGGTCGATCCGCCCACGCGGTGCGGCGCGCGGCTCGGCTCGCCGAAGGCTGGTTCGCGGTGTGGCTGAGTCCCCGTCGGGTGCGTGCGGCAGTCGAAGATCTGCGGGCTCACGCAGAGGAGTTCCGCAGGCCCGTGTGCACCACGGCGATGTTGATGTTCGCGCACGTCACTGAAGACGCGGAAACGGGTCGCGCCGAACTCCAACGATTTGTCGCCGGTCAGTACGGCATGCCCGTCGAAGCAATTGAGAAGTGGTGTGTGATCGGTAGCGAGGCGAGGGTAGCGGACGCGCTCGCGGAGTACCGCGACGCCGGCGCCGAGTCGTTCGTGATAATGCCGACCGCCGCCGACGTGTTGGCACAGTACGAGCGCCTCGCCGCGGTTCGGGAGCGGCTTGCGACGCACGTCTGACAGTCGATCGACCGAACTCGCACCCTCTTGCATAATGCACTCTCGCGCCAGTAGCTGCCCGGCGCGACCAGCTCGCCCGCTACCTGCGAACCGCGGTCGCCAGCCCGCAGCGATGATCTGGGTGGGCGAGCTCGCACATCGTCGCGGCGCGGGCGGCAGTGTCGAGTCCTCGCAGGTCGACGGCGCCGTGCTCGGTCACCACCCATTGCACGTCGGCGCGCCCGGTGGTGACCGGACCGTCCAAGCGGTCGACGATGCGGCGGGATCGGCGGCGTGCCGTGCGTGCGGGGTACGGCCGGGTTGATTTCGCCCAGCACGACACGGGCGACGTC
The DNA here is from genome assembly GCF_002887815.1 of Mycobacterium sp. ENV421. Lineage (GTDB taxonomy): Bacteria > Actinomycetota > Actinomycetes > Mycobacteriales > Mycobacteriaceae > Mycobacterium. Next base: position 18,341 of record NZ_PDHO01000039.1, read on the forward strand.
GAGCGCGGCGACCAGGTAGTCGGCCGTGACGCCGAGGCTGTGGTTGCCGTCGGCATCCGGCAGGGAGAGCTGACACAGCACGACATCGGCACGCAGACGCCCCGAGCGGAGCAGTTTGGGCAGCGAAGACATGTGACAGCTGACCACGTCGAGCGGGATGTCGGCTGCCGCGCCGAGCGCGCCATAGGAGCGGAGTCGAAGCCCCGCGGCCGCCAGGCGCGGGTTGTAGGCCAGCCCCACGAATCCGACGACCCCACCCAGCCGGTCGGCCTGCTGCGCCAGCGCCGCGGTGAGCGTCAGCGGCTCTCCGGCACCCTGGCCCCACAGAACCGTGTCTCCCGGCCGCACGAAGCGGCTCAGGTCTATGTTGGCCGCGGGTACCGCTGGAATCGGCCAATGGCTGCGTTTACCCCGATCGTCCACGCGAGTTCAGCGCTGCGGCCTCAGCAGCTCGGCCCGCGATCGCAGCGCATAGCGCATGAACTTCCCGGTGCTGGTCAGCGGGAACGACTCGACCATCTCGACCGCCTCCGGCCACTTCGTCCGGCTGACCCCCTTGTGCTCCAGGAATGCGGTGACCTCGGCGAGGTCGAGGTGGCCGCCGGGTGAGCTCGGGACGATGAACACCGCGGGCCGCTGACCGAGCCGAGCATCGGGCATGGCCACTACCGCCGCCTGACCCACCCCCGGATGCTCGTAAAGGACCTCCTCGACTTCCCGTGGATCGATCTTGTACCCGCCGCGGTTGATGAGATCGTCGCGGCGCGATACGAAGTATCCGTAACCATCGGTGTCGAAGCGGACCACATCAGCCGAACGGAACCAGCCGTCGGCGGTGAACATCTTGGCAGTCGTCTCCGGCTGTCCGTAGTAGCCCACGATGAAGCTCGGTCCGCGCCCCCACAACTCACCCTCTCCTGGCAATGGCACCTCGCGCTCGGCCTCGCCCGCCTCCACCAGCTCCATCAGCCGCTGCTCCACGCCGCGGATGGCCTTGCCGAAACTTCGGCTGGTGATCGAGATCGGGTCGCCGGGCCGCGTCATGTGGGTCACGCCCGCCTCGGTGTAGCCGTAGAACGCATATACATCGGCGCCGAGGTCGGCGTTGAGCCGGTTGAGGATGTCGGCCGGGCAGGGGGCGCCGGCGTAACAGATCGCGCGCAGCGAGCGCACATCGCACTCGCGCAGCCGCGGAAACCGGGCGAGGTCGATCAGCATCGGGGGAGCCCCGAGCAGGTAGCTCGGGCGGTCCCGTTCGAGCAGTTCAACACAGCGTCCCGCATCCCAGGCCGCCAGCAGGGTGAACGCTGCCCCCCGGTGCAGCGCGGAAAGCACACCGATCCCCAGGCCCGTCAGATGGGCGATCGGGGTGACGATGATCCACTGCGCGTCGGCGGGAAACCGCTGTTCGGCCTCGAAGTTGCGGATCCAGAACAGGTTGTTGGCGTGTGTGTGTAGCTCGGCCTTCGGCCGCCCGGTCGTGCCGGAAGTGAACATGATGAAAAACGGGTCGGCCCCGGTCGGGCGCAGCGCCGCAAAGTCGAGGTCCGGACCCTCGGCGCTCAACAGGTCCTCGAAGTGGAGCGTCCCGGCCGCGCCGGTACCGCCGACGACGATCACATGCTCCAGCGTGGCGACGCGCTCGCGCATCTCCAGGGCCAGCGGGACGTACTCGCGGCTCCTGAGCCGCTGCGGCACTATCAGTGCCCGAGCCTCGGTGAGTCCCAGCACATAGTCGAGCTCGTGTTCGTCGTAGCCCATGTGGCAGAACACGGCGAGGAGTCCGGCGCGGGCGCACGCCAACAACGTGAGGCAAAACTCGCTGGTATTGGGCAGTTGCATGGCCACCCGGTCGCCCGGGCGCAGACCCAGCTCCAGCAGTGACCGCGCCAGTCGACGCGTGCGTTGCTCGTACTCGCGGTACGTGGTCCGCCGCCCATCCTCATCGAGGATGGCCAGCGCGTCGGGGCGCTCGGCGGCATGCCGCTCGAGGTCGTGCACAAAACTCTGCTCGATCCAGGCACCCTCGTCGACATAACGTCGCAGCACCTCGCGGGTGACCCAGGTGTCCCCGCGCGCAGCAAGCGCGTCCAGCCGCGCACTCAGTCGATCGCCCACGGTCTCACCCCTGTGTCACGGTGTTGGTCCGCCCGGTGCGGCGGATGTCCTGCGCGGCTCGGGAACTGGCTGGTACCGAAGGGCTTTGCGAACGTCCCTTTCGGTCAAGACGACCCGTTCCCGGCGCGGTTGTGCCGCCGCATACCACCGGCTGATTTGTTATAAGCATAGGGAGGTATAGTACAGGCTTTGTGATCCCTGTCACCGCACCCTGCGGGCATGCATATCGGACGATTGGCGGGGTGCCTGCTTGACGGTACCGACGGTTAACGAAGGAGGGGCGATGGGTACTTCAGACTCTGCTGCCAGCACGGGTCGGCCTTCGCTGGTTTGTTTCGGCGCCGACATCTATCAGCTGCGCGAAGCGGCCGCTGCGGCAGAAAGGGCCGGCTTCGAATCGGTGTGGGCCGCGGAGTTCTACGACCGGTCGGCGACGATCGCCCTGGCCGCCATGGCCACCGCGACGTCGACGATCGAGCTCGGCAGCGGCATCGCTTACGGTTTCGGGCGAACGCCGTTGGTGCTCGCCGCTGAGGCGCGCGATCTTGACGCGCTGTCCTGCGGTCGGCTGCTGCTCGGCCTGGGTACCGGCACCAAGCGCATGCAGCAGGACTGGCACGGACTTGATGGCCAGCACCCTGCAGCGCGCATCGAGGAACTCGTCGGGCTGTTGCGCCGCCTATGGCGGCTGCACGACGGCCCCATCGCTCACGATGGGCGCTTCTACCGCCTGCATGTCCAGCCGACCGCTGCGGTGTCGGCGCCGCTGCGCACCGACATCCCGATCTATCTCGCCGGGGTGAACCGGCGCATGATACAGGCGGCGGGCGCGGTGGCGGACGGCCTCGTCGGCCATCCCCTGTATACCCGCGACTACGTCGAGCAGGTGGTTCGGCCGATGCTCGCCGAGGGTGCCGCGCGCACCGGCAGGCGGCCGAACGTACCGATCGCGGGCTACCTGATTTGCTCGGTGGACCACGACGAAGACCGTGCCCGCGCCCGCGCTGCGGCGCAGATCGCGTTCTACTCGACCGTGAAGACGTACAACCCGATCCTCGAACTCGGCGGGTTCATGCGCGAAGCGGAGTCGATCCGCGCCGCGTGGAAGAAGGGGTCGAAGGAGGCCATGCTGGCGGCCGTCAGCGACCCGATGATCGACGCGATGGCCGTTGCCGGTACACCCGAACAGGTGCGCCAGCAGGTCGAGCAAAGCTGGGCGGGAGTGTACGAACGTACCCTGCTCTACCCGCCGACCTTTGGCGGCGAGCCCGACCTTCGCTTGCTGATCGACAGCTTTGCCCGATAAGCGATCCGGCCTCGATCGAGTAGAGCCGCGGTCCGAAGGCGTCACCGGTCAGGTCGGCGAACCTGTGCACGGTGGCTGACCGATGTGCGTCCAGTCGGTGGTGCCCAGTTCCTGACCGATCGCCGCCTCCGGCGCCCGATCGAGGCGAATACGCGGAGAGCATCAAACAACCCGCTCGAAGACCGCAGCCAGGCCTTGGCCACCGCCGATGCACATCGTTTCGAGTCCGTAGCGTGCCTGCCTGCGGTGCAGTTCACGCGAGAGCGTGGCGAGCATCCGGACGCCGGTGGCGCCTACCGGGTGGCCGAGCGAGATCCCGGAACCATGCACGTTGGTTCGGGCAAGGTCATCCTCGGTGAACTTCCACTCGCGCAGCACGGCAAGCGCTTGGGCGGCGAACGCCTCGTTGAGTTCGATCACCTCCATGTCCGCCAGCGTCAGTCCGACGCGGCCGAGAGCCGCCCGGGTGGCAGGAACAGGGCCGATACCCATGATCTCGGGGAGGACCCCAGCGACCGCCCAGCTGACCATCCGGACGAGTGGACGCAGGCCGAGCTCGTCGGCCAGCTCAGCGGTGGTGACCAGGCACATCGCCGCGGCGTCGTTCTGGCCGCTGGAGTTGCCCGCGGTCACGGTGGCCTCGGGGTCCGAGGAGAGCAGGATCGGGCGCAGCGTCGCCAGTGTTTCGAGCGTGGTGCCCGGCCGCGGGTGCTCGTCGGTGTCGATCACGGTGTCACCGTTGCGGCCGGGAACGGTAACCTGAACGATCTCTTCGGCGAGGACGCCAGCCTGCTGCGCGGCGATTGCGCGCTGGTGGGAGCTGACGGCGAGCCGGTCCTGCTCTTCTCGCGGGATGCGGTATTCGCGTCGCAGGTTCTCGGCGGTCTCGAGCATTCCGCCGGGCACCGGGTGGAACCGGCCGCCGACTGTGGACCGCGCTCTGACCAACCCGTCGTGCAGCTGCACACCGGTGCGCGCGCCGCCCCATCGAATGTCGGTGGAGTAGAACGCCGCGTTGCTCATGCTCTCCGTGCCGCCGGCCACGACGATGTTCTGGGCGCCGGTCTGCACCTGCATCACCGCGTTGATCACCGCCTGAAGGCCCGAGCCGCAGCGGCGGTCCAGGTGCTGTCCGGGAACGGTGACCGGAAGCCCCGCGTCCAGGGCGACCACCCGGCCGATCGCCGGCGCTTCGCTGTTGGCATTGCAGTGCCCGAGGATTACGTCGTCGATCCGTTCCGGGTCCAGGCTGGTGCGGTCCAGCAGGCCGCGCAGGGCGGTGACCCCCAGGTCTACGGCGGTGAGGTTCTTGAACATGCCGCCGTAGCGGCCGATGGGGGTACGAACGGGTTCGCAGATAACGACGTCACGCATTGGTCGTGCCTTTCCGGGTGCTGGACGTTAGCCCGCGGCGGCCGCGGAGTCTGGGTGTGCCCCGAGCGTCGCACTCCACTGGCACCGCAATGGAACCGGGGCGACGGGCCCGACCAATCTCGCCGGAGGCGGCCAAGCAGCCGTCCAGACCCACCGCTGTCCGTGCAGTCGCACTCGCGGTGCGGCCGGTCACATGAACATCCCGCCGGTGAACCTCGGCGACGGTGCGAGCGCTCAGGGCAGGTCATCGCAGGTACAACCGCACTGTGTCGATCTCTTCGCGGAGCAGGCGGACATCCTCCTGGGTGGGGCGGGCCGTCTCGCAGACGTCGTGGGCGACCGGGATGTCCCAGCCGGTCGCCGCCTTGACGTCCTCAACCGTCAGCCCCGGATGTACCTCGCTGATGAGCAACTCGCCGAACCTGTCTGGCCGGCGAAGGACCGCCATTGGTGTGATGACGGCCGACACTCCGTGACCGGGGGGCACCATCCGCACATCCTCGTCGCGTGCGCGCACCGGGCTGGGCGAGGTGCAGAAGTCGAGCCGTTGCGGAAGTGCACCGGGGTCGTGCCGGCGCAGCACCACGATGCACTCTCCGGCGTTGGGCATGATCTCGGCGGCGCCGCCGGCACCGGGCAGGCGCACGGCCGGTTTTTCCCAGTCGCCGATGATGCTGGTATTGAGGCTGCCCCAGCGATCCACCTGGGCGGCGCCGAGGAAGCCGACGTCGATGTGGCCGCCCTGCAGCACGTAGCCGAAGAGGGCGTGCATGCTGATCACGGCCTCGGCGCCGGAGACAAGGACGGAATCGGCGATGCCCTCGGCCAGTCCCTCGGGGTGCGCGCCGCACACGCCGGACTCGTACACCAACTCCAGGTCGGGGTTGATCGTGCGCTGCGCCAGGTCGACGGCAAGGGTCGGCAGCCCCACGCCTGCGAACACCCGGGTCTTCCCGACCAACTGGCGCGCCGCGACGGTGGCGAGGAACTCGGTGCTCGATGGTGCGACGTCAGACGTGGGCGCAGCCGTCATGAATCCTCCAAGACGCCGGAAGCCCGGCGGCCGAAGTTGACCGGCCGCGACATGCGCTCGAGGACCTGCAGGCCGGCCCAGCGATCCTGCCCGAGGTGGTTGAGATACGCCCCCCGGTCGGGCATTCCGTAGACCCACTCCGCGAGCCACGAGAGGACCGCGGCGCGGTCACGGCTGATCGGCGTCCACTCGCGGTAGAAGGCGTTGTCGCGATCGTAGAAGCCCTGGCTGTAGGAGGGGTGCGCACCTCCTGGGCAGCCGACGACCGCGGTGACGGCGTGCGCGGGGATGACGGTGCGGTTCGGATCCGACCTGATTATCTCGGTGTCGACGATCTCCTCGACGGTGACGATCACGGTGCGCGCGGCGTAGGCGGCCTCCTGCTGGGCCCCCACGATGCCCCACATCTGAACGTTGCCGCAGCGGTCGGCACGCTGGGCATGCACGATCGTGACGTCCGGCCGGAGCGGGGGCACGACGTAGACGTCGGGTCCACCGTAGGGGTCGCCAACCTTGCGGATGGCGGTGTTGAGCTTCGGCAGGTCGCTGCCGGCGTAGGACAGCAAAGGAAAAAACGGCAGGCGGGCGGCGCCCGCTTGGTAGCGGCAGACCATCCCGTAGTGGCTGTACTCCTCGACCTCGAGGGGTCTCGGGTCGGCCCGCTCGATGCGCCGGCGCACTTCGTGCAGGGAGCCGGCGGAACCGCTTGCGAAGAAGGAGGCGACCAGCCGGCTAACGCAGCCGGCCGCGATCACCTGGTCGGCCAACAGATCGGGCGTCATCCTGCAGAGCGTGAGCTCCCGGCGACCTTGGCGGATGATCTCATGGGCCGCCGCGAACGGGATCAAATGGCCGAAACCCTCCATGGCGATGACCATGCCGTCGGCCACGTGCGCGGCGACCGCCGACGCGAGGTCGGTGACCTTGTCGGTTGTGGTCATACGGGCTCCCTGACGAACTCGGGTGGCGGCGAAAGCGATTTTCAGCGTCCCCGATGTCCAGGGCAGAACTCCAATACTTCTTGGGTCGTCGATTCGTACACCTACTGGTATCAATAGGCCACAACACATATCCGACGCAGGCAAAACGCGGGCGCGGCCGGCGACGAGTCAGTTCACTCCGTTTGGCAGGTCGGGAGTGGGCAGCGCTTCTTCCGAGGCACGCAGGACCTCCCGCAACGCCGGGTTGGTGTCGCCCTCTCGCCAGGCGAGCCTGGAGTATGTCGGCGTCCGGCCCTCCTCCAACGCAACCACGGCGATGCCGTCCTGGATCACGTTGGCGACTGCGACGTCGACGGTGAAGGTGATTCCGACACCGGCCGCCACCAGCGCCATCACGGTCCAGGAGTCCGGGGCGGCCTGCACGATGTTCGGCGGGTAGCCGGCGTCGTGGGCCGCGCGGGTGAACGCGTCGTGCAGGCTGGATCCGGGGTCGGCCGGTAGCGCGACGAATGCCTCGTCGCGGCACTCCGCCATGCTCACCAGGTTTCGCCCGGCAAGCCGATGCCCCTTCGGGACCACGAGCACGTAGTGCTCCACGGTGACGATCCGGTGCGAGATCGCCGACGGTTCCACGGTCCAGCGCACGATCGCGAGGTCGAGACTCCCGTCGATCACTGAACGCAGCCCCTCGGCGGCATACGTGGTGCTCTGCAGGCTCAACTCGATGCCGGGGTGGCGCTCGCGAACGAGCCGGCCAAGCTGACCCACCAGGAGGTGCGACGACGGCCCGGCGAAGCCCATTCGTACGCGCCCGGTCTCACCGCGGCCCGCCGACTGCACGGCGCGCCGCGCCACACGGCAGCTCTCGAGTACCTGCCGCGCAGGATCGAGCAGGGCCTCGCCGGCACTGGTGAGCCGCACGCTGCGGGTCGTGCGCTCAAAGAGGTGGGCGCCCAGGTCGCGCTCCAATTGTTTGACGGTGCGGCTCAACGGGGGCTGGGCGACATGTAATCGTTCGGCCGCCCGGCCGAAGTGCAGTTCCTCGGCGACCGCGAGGAAGGCCTCGATGTGGTGCAGCTCCATTACCCGCAACTCTTGCACAAATCGCAACAATGCATACTCAATTGAGTCTTGAGAGCGCAAAAGACGATTGGTAATCCTCGGAGCACGCCTGCGATCGTCAGCGACCGCTCGTGGTGGTGAACATGTGGTCGGGGCAGTCGATGTGGAGGGTACGGATCTTGCGGTACAGCGTGGTTCGCCCGATTCCAAGTAGTGCCGCCGCCTTGGAGCGATTGCCATTGGCTTCCTGGACGGCGGCAAGGATTGCGTCGCGTTCGGCCTTCTCAAAGCCGGTCAGCTGGCGGTTGTACGCCACGTCCCGCAGACTCAGGGGCAGATTCTCAAGTTGGACAAGCCATCCCGGTCTGGTCGCCGCAACGTCGACCATCGCCTGGCGAAGCTCTCTGATGTTTCCCGGCCACGGGCAGGCCATCAGCGCCTGTCGGGGGGCGGATGCCAAGGTGGTGCCGGGCCGGATTCCGTCCAGGCCCGCCAGGATCGCCTCGGCGATCGCGGGTATGTGCTCCTTCATGTCGCACAGGTTAGGCAGGGTGACGACGGTCGCCGCGCCCTTGACCAGTTCGGCGACCTGATCGCTCGCCGCTCGCAGGTCAACGGTCAGCAACAGCCGACCCGTCTCGCCGCCGGCTGCGTTGGTCATCGCGGTCAGCGCCTTGACCTTGGCGACCGACGCAGGGTCCAGCAGTTCCAGGTGACGCACGATGACCTGGCCGCCGCGCGACAGCACATCGGTCGCCTGCGCGAACCAGGTATCGCGGTCGGCCGCGAATGCTGCGACGTCGACCACCCGCGTGGGGCGCTGCGGGGTGGCTTCGGTGATTGTTCGGGACAGGTGGTACTTCCCGGTGCCGGCCCGACCGTCGATCGCGATCGACCTTGAAACCCGTAGCGCGTACCGCAGCCGCTCATCGATCGCCGGCAACGGATGCAGGCACCTGCCCGCCTCCGGTTCACGTCGGCGAGTTGTCAGTCTCGCTTTCGAATCTTGTCTGAACTCCAGTCGGTAGGCATGTCCGGTGGGATCGCTGAGCCGCTCGGCTACCGCGAGCACGCGTCCGCAGGGCAGGTCGAGTTCGATGGTCCGCGGCTCGCTGCCCCAGGATTGGCTCGTCACGGCCTCCCACAGCAATGGGTGGTGCTCGGGTGTGACGAACTGAAGGCCGGCGGTGTTGGAAACGACCCCTTCCGGGGTCAGGACAACCATCGGCGCCCGCCCCGTCGTGCCCGATCTAGTGTTCAGCGCGGCGAAAAGGGCCCTGTTGCGCCCGCCGTCGAGGTCGGCCAGCACCTCTTCGATTTGCCGCGCCGCGTTTACCGCCAGCGTCAGCATCATCGGGTTGGTGGCCTCAACCGAGCAGGTCAGGGCGATCGAGCCGAGGACGCGACCGGCCGAAGCCATGCGGATCGGGGCACCCGCGCAAGTCAGCGGCTCCAGCAGCTCGTTGAAATGCTCGCCTCCGCGGATGAACAGCGGGGTCTTCTCCTCCAGGACCGTACCGATGCCGTTGGTTCCCACGGCACACTCGGAGAAGTCGAAACCCTCTGCGGCACAAGAGCCGTCGAGCTTCCTTCGCTGCAGATTGCCGGCCGCCCGGCGGGACAGTATCCGCCCCTTGTGGTCGCTGAGAAAGACCGCCACACCGAGCCCGTCCAGGTCGGCCTGCAGACGATCCAGCACGGGATCGGCAGACCGGCACAGCAGCTCGGAACGTCCGTGATCGTCGAGATGCTGAAACGCGATCCGGCCCGTGGGTACGCCCTGGCTGGCCGAGCGCCGCCAGCTGCGCATGATCGATTCCGGGACCGTGCCCGAAACATCGACGTGGTGCTGCACGCCTCGATCCAGCAGCAGTTCGCGGGCCGCTCGCAAGCGGTCCAGCTCTATGCCGCTGAAAGGCGTCTCCATCGTGCCTCCGGGGAACTCACGCGACCCGTTCCCGGGCGTGTCGGGCCGACGCGTCCGCGACAGCGTCGGGACCGAGCCTACCGCCGAGGACGGCGGTCTCGGGCGGACTTTCGGCCGCGCGCCGGGGTTCGGCGGCTGTTCAGGGCCGAGGCGCGGGCCCGCCACTGGTGTTTCAAATCGGAACAGTCATCGGTGGTCCGCCGCTCACACACTGTCCGTCAACGGGTTGTCCACATCACAATCCCGAGGCACCTGTGACCTGAAAGGCAACGCTTGTGACCGTCTCCGCCGAGGCCGACTTTCTCGAGACGCTCTACCGGGACTGGAGCAACCGGATGGCAGCCGACCCACAGATGTCCATTGCGATGCTGCGCAGCATGTTCGACGAGTGGCACCGGGCGACCAAGGAGCCCGAGGCCGTCACGTACCGGTCGGACATTGTCGCCGGCGTCGAGGGTATCTGGGCATTGCCGCTCGGCGCGGACACTTCGACGGTGATCCTGTACACCCACGGCGGCGGCTTCGCAGCCGGATCTGCGGCCAGCCACCGCAAGCTCGCCGGACACCTGGCCACCGCGCTCGGGACGGCAGCGTTCGTCATCGACTACCGGCGAGCGCCCGAGCATCCATTCCCGGCGCAGATCGAGGACGCCACGGCGGTGTACCGCGCGCTGCTGGACAGCGGCGTCGCGCCCGAGAGCATCGTCACCGCCGGAGACTCCGCCGGCGGCAACCTGGCCATCGCCATGGTGCTCGCGCTCCGCGACGACGGCACGCCGCTGCCCGGCGCGGTGATCGCCCTCTCGCCCTGGCTCGACATGGAGTTCGCCGGTGAAAGCCTGGACACCAACGCGGCCACCGACGGCCTGGTCAGCCGGCAGGTCCTCGAGGGGATGTCGGCGATGTTCCTCGGCGAGACCGGCAAGCCGGACGATCCGCACGTCAACCCGTTGTACGCCGACTACGCCGGGTTCCCGCGGCTCTACATCAGCGCCGGCTCGGTGGAGACGCTGCGAGACGACGCGACCCGGCTGGCCGATCGCGCTACGGCGGCGGGCGTCGAGGTGACGCTGTCGGTGGTCGACGGCATGCAACACGTGTTTCCTTTCCTCGCCGGCCGCGCCCCGGAGGCAGACGCCGAGGTCGTCCGGATCGGCAGTTGGTACCGCCGCTGACCCTCCCGGCGGACCGACTCGAACGGACACACTCGGGCTCGAAGTAAACAGAAGGAACCAACGATATGACCACTCACCACGACGCGATCGTGATCGGCGCGGGCTTCGGCGGGATGTATGCCCTCAAGAAGCTGCGGGACCAACACGGCTTGAACGTGCGGCTCTTCGACAAGGCCAGCGGTGTGGGCGGCACCTGGTACTGGAATCGCTACCCCGGCGCGCTGTCGGATACCGAGACGTTCGTGTACAGCTACTCGTGCGACAAAGACTTGTTACAGGAGTGGGACTTCGACAGCCGCTACGTCACCCAGCCGCAAATCCTGCGCTATCTCGAGCATGTCGCCGACCGCTGGAACCTGCGGCCCGACATGCAGCTCAACACCGCCGTCGTGGCGGCGCATTTCCACGAAAGCGACAACCGCTGGCACGTCAGGATCGACACCGGCGAAATGCACACCGCGAAATACCTGGTCACAGCGGTGGGGCTGCTGTCGGCCACCAACCTCCCCGACCTCAAGGGCATCGACACCTTCAACGGCGTCTACGTGCACACCGGCGAGTGGCCGGCCGACCTCGAGCTGGCCGGCAAGCGGGTGGGTGTGATCGGGAACGGATCCACCGGGGTCCAGGTCATCACCGCGATCGCGCCCGAGGTCGACCATCTGACCGTGTTCCAGCGCTCGGCCCAGTACACGGTCCCTGTGGGCAACGGACCGGTCTCCAAGGACTATGTCGCAGACGTCAAGGAAAACTACGACGCCATTTGGGAGCAGGTGTGCAACTCGGTCGTCGCCTTCGGCTTCGAGGAGAGCACCAGACCTTTCGAATCGGTGTCGCCGGAAGAGGGGCAGGCGATCTTCCAGCGAGCGTGGGACAACGGTGGCGGCTTCCGGTTCATGTTCCAGACCTTCTCCGACATCGCCACCAACGAGGTCGCGAACAAAGCCGCACAGGACTTCATCAAGGGCAAGATCGCTGAGATCGTCACGGACCCGGAGACGGCCCGCAAGCTCATGCCGAAGGATCTCTACGCCAAGCGGCCGCTGTGCGACAGCGGGTACTACGCAACCTTCAACCGTGACAACGTCGAACTCGTTGACATCAAGGAGAATCCGATCGCCGAGGTCACGCCCGCCGGCGTCAGGACCGTCGACGGGGTGGAGCACGAGCTCGACGTGTTGGTCTTCGCCACCGGGTTCGATGCGGTCGACGGCAACTACAAGCGCTTCGACCTGCGCGGCCGCAACGGTGTCACGATGGCCGACCAATGGAAGAACGGACCGTCGAGCTATCTGGGGATGGCTGTCGCCAACTTCCCGAACATGTTCATGGTGCTCGGGCCCAACGGTCCCTTCACCAACCTGCCGCCGTCGATCGAGACACAGGTGGAGTGGTCCACCGACCTGATCGAGCACATGGAGCAGACCGGTTTCTCCGCCGTGGAGCCGACCGCCCAGGCCGAGCTGGACTGGACCGCCACCTGCCGCGAGATCGCTGCCGCGACGCTGTTCCCGAAGGCCCAGTCGTGGATCTTCGGCGCCAACATTCCCGGCAAGCCGAACACGGTCTACTTCTACCTCGCCGGTCTGGGTGCCTACCGCAACGTGCTCTCGGAGTGTAAAGACGCCGGCTACAAGGGTTTTCAGTTCAGCTGAGCGGACCGCAATCGCGCAGCGGAGCGGTCTGGCAAGCAGCGATCATCGTCGACTCCCACGAAAGGAGAGGTTCCGGTGTCTCGAACGATCACCGTCGAATTTCCCGGCTCAGCACGCAGGCACACGGTGCCCACCGGGTTGCACATCGACGGTGAATGGGTCGACCTCGGCGAAACCTTCGACGTGGTCGACCCCGCGACGGGTCAGCCGTTCGCATCCGTCTCCGACGGCACCGGCGCCCACGCGCGCGCTGCTCTCGATGCCGCCCACCGAGCGCAGGTCTCGTGGGCCGACGTGGCACCGCGCGTCCGTGGCGACCTCATGCACGGCATCCACCAACTGCTCACCGATCGCGCCGACGCCTTCATCGACGTGATGGTGCTCGAGGCGGGCAAGCCACGATCCGAGGCCGCGGGCGAGATGGCGCTGACCCTCGATTTCGTCAAGTGGCTGGCAGAGCAAGCGGCCCACGTGCACGGCTCCTTCTCCCGGGCATCGCGCGGCGACTTCCGCATCATCGCCACGGAACAACCCGTCGGTCCGAGCCTGCTGATATCGCCGTGGAATTTCCCGGTCCTCGTCCCGAGCCGCAAAGCCGTCGCCGCGCTTGCCGCGGGGTGCACGGCGATCATGAAACCCGCGGAGCAGACGCCGCTGGCCTCGGCCCTGCTGATGCAGACCATCATCGACGCGGGCGTACCCGCGGGTGTGATGAATCTGGTCCACACCTCTCGACCGGGGGAGCTGTCGACCGAACTCCTACTTGACCGGCGGCTTCGCAAGATCAGCTTCACCGGCTCGGTTGCCGTCGGCTCGCTGATGATGCGGCAGGCAGCGCGCAATGTCTTGAGTGTTCAACTCGAACTCGGGGGAAACGGCCCGTTCATCGTCCTCGACGACGCCGACGTCGGGGATGCCGTCGCAGCGGCCGTTGCCGCGAAGTTCCGCAACGCGGGGCAGGCCTGTGTCGCCGCGAACAGGATCATCCTGCAGCGGGGCGTCGCCGAGGAGTTCACCGAGTTGTTCGTCGAAGAGGTGCGCAAGCTGGTGGTGGGACCGGGGCACCGGCCGGGCGTCGATGTTGGGCCGATGATCTCCGAAGCGCAGCGGCAAGCGATCACCGGCACAGTCCAGGGTGTCGTCGGCGCGCAGGCCGATGCGCTGGTGGGCGGTAAGCCGGTGGGCGGCGACGGCTACTTCTTCGAGCCGACAGTCCTGACGATGCGGGACAAGGCTCCAGAGTTTTCCTGCCGGGAACTCTTCGCCCCGGTGGCGCCCCTGTTCGTCGTCGACTCGGTCGACGAGGCCGTCGCCTTCGCAAACGACACGCAGTACGGACTTGCCGGCTATCTGTTCACTCGAGACATCTCCCGCGCGATGTCCGTCAGCGAGCGCCTGGACGTCGGCATGGTCGGCGTGAACCGTGGCCTGATGGCCGACCCGGCTGCGCCGTTCGGGGGAGTCAAATCCTCCGGCCTCGGCCGCGAGGGCGGTCACCACGCGCTCGAAGAATTCATGGAGACCAAGTACATCGCGCTCACCACTTCGTGAATCCGCCAACCACTATTCGGAGAAAGAGACCCCACATGACAAACCGCCTCGACGGAAGAGTCGCGCTGATCACCGGAGCCGCGCGCGGACAGGGGGCGGCCGAGGCCAGGCTGTTCGCGGCCGAAGGCGCGTCCGTCGTCATCACCGACGTTCGTGACGACGCGCTGGTCTCGCTCGAAAAGGAGCTCTTGGACTCGGGGGCGGCGGTGTCGGCCACCCGGCTCGACGTTGCCGACGAGTCGGATTGGGACCGTGCGGTCCAACACGCGACCCAGGTGTTCGGTGACCTGAACGTGGTGGTCAACAACGCCGGGATCCTGGACATGGCCGGTGTCGAGGAGACCTCGCTCGAACTGTGGAACCGGATTGTGGCGGTGAACCAGACGGGGGTTTGGCTGGGCATGAAGTACGCCATCCCCTCGATGCGCAGGGCCGGGGGCGGCTCGATTGTCAATGTCTCTTCGATCTACGGCCTGATCGGCAGCGGTGCGGCCGCGGCCTACCAGGCGACCAAGGGCGCGGTGCGTCTGCTCACCAAGACCGCGGCGGTTCAGTACGCATCCGAGGGCATCCGGGTGAACTCGCTTCATCCTGGCGTGATCGACACCGGGATGGTGGATGAAGAGGTCCCGGCCGACTTCCGGCCCGCGCTGGTCGCCGCTACACCGCTGGGGCGGATGGGAAGACCCGACGAAATCGCCTACGGCGCGCTGTTTCTCGCATCGGACGAGTCGTCGTTCGTGACAGGCTCGGAGCTGGTCCTGGACGGGGGATACACCGCCCGCTAGCGGTTCTCGGCGGATACCTCATGCTGACCCATTGTCCCGAGGTTTCATCGCATGTTTCTATCGGTACAGAACACTTTTAGAGTTCAGTCGAACCGCATCCGGCGGTGGGCTCAGGGTAACGCGCAATAGGAGGATCACATGAAGACACGAGCGGCTGTGCTGTTCGAGGCTGGTAAGCCCTTTGAGGTCG